>NZ_JBITLM010000002.1:0-1320405 GCF_044465295.1 Nonomuraea sp. NPDC049714
GCCACAAACCCACCCTCACGGGTAACCGAAGTCAGCAGCGAACCCGGCACCGCATCCACAAGACCAGCGAGATCCCAACCCCGATCAGCAGGGAACCCACCAATGGCGTCCCCACCGCTCGCCAGCAACTCCCACAGCGCTTCCGGGCTGTCCACCCCACCGGGGAACCGGCAGCCCATCCCGACGATCACCACCGGATCCCCCGTGACCGGCGCCCGCCCGGCCACGCCGAGCATCCGCTGAGCAGGGCTCAGCTGCTGGTCGCCCAGCAGCTGGGTGAGAATCTGCCGCCCCAGCACCAGCGGGGACGGGTGGTCGAACACCACTGTCGAGGGCAGGTGCAGCCCGGTGGCCTGGTTCAGCCGGCTGCGCAGTTCCACCGCGGTCAGCGAGTCGAACCCCATCTCCCGGAACGCCCGGCCTGACTCGACCGCGTCGGGGGAGGCGTGTCCGAGCACGGCCGCCGCGTGCGCGCGGACCAGTTCCGTCACGATGCGTTCCCGCCGCCCGGGCGTAGCGCCCACCAGGCGGCCCAGTAGCTCCGCGGCCTCGCCCGAGGTCACCACCGCGGCGCCGGCCGGGCCGGCCTCGGCCTGCCGCGCTTCGGGGATCTCGTCCAGCAGCGGCCAGGCCCGCATGGCGTTGAACACGGCCGAGAACCGTGGCCAGTCCACATCCGCCACCGACAGCACGGTCTCGTCGTCGGCGAGCACCTGGCCCAGGGCCGACAGTGCCCGGCCCGGGTCCAGCAGCCGCAGGCCCTGACGCCGCAGCCGTTCCGGGATCACGCTCAGCGCGCGGTCGGCCGGGTCGGAATCCTGCCCGGTGTCCCAGACTCCCCAGGCCACCGATGTCGCCGGCAGACCCCGGGCGCGGCGGTTCTCCGCCAGCGCGTCCAGGTGGGCGTTCGCCGCCGCGTACGCGCCGTGCTCGCTGACGCCCCAGATGGCCGCGATCGACGAGAACAGCACGAAGGCGTCCAGGTCCAGATCAGCGGTCAGCTCGTCCAGGTGCGTGGCTCCGGTGACCTTCGCGCCCAGGGTCAGTGCCAGCTGGTCCACGCCGGTGTCGGACAGGGTCAGGAGCTCCACCGCCATGGCCCCGTGGATCACCGTCGACAGCGCCGGTCCGATGCGGTCGATCCAGGTCAGCAGGCCGGCGACGGCATCGCGGTCGGTGACGTCGCAGGTCGCCAGGCTGATGGCGGTTCCGGCGGTGGCCAGGGCCGCGGCCACGGCGGCCGCCCCGGGGACCATCGGCCCGCTCCGGCTGACCAGCGTCAGGTGCGGGGCGCCCGCGTCGGCGAGCCAGCGGGCCAGCTCGGGGCCGATCTCGCCGCTCGCCCCGGTCACGAGTACGGTGCCGCGCGGTTTCCACAGGCCGGTGCTGCGGGACGGCCCGCTCCTGACCAGCCGGCGGCCCACGACTCCGGCCGGGCGGATGGCCACCTGGTCCTCACCGCATCCGGCCAGCACGGCGCCGAGGCGCTTGGCGGCCCGCGCGTCGGGCGTGGGCGGCAGGTCGATCAGGCCGCCCCAGCGATCCGGGTGCTCCAGGCCCGCGACCCGGCCCAGGCCCCAGACCTGCGCCTGGGTCGGGCTGGTCAGCGGCTCGCCGGGAGCGGTGGCCACCGCCCCGGACGTCAGTACCCACAGCGGCGCGGTGATCGCGGCCTGGCCGAGCGCCTGGACCACGCCCAGCGTGCCGGCCACGCCGGCGGCCACCGAAGGCCGGCCGGGCAGCGGTGTCTCGTCCAGTGCCAGCAGCGACACGACCCCCGCCACGGACGTCTCGCTCGTGCCGTCCGCCCGGCCGAGGGCGTCCATGATCAGAGTGGCCAGCGACGCCTGGTCGTACTCACTCGAACGCACCTCGGCGAGTACGACGTCCGCGCCGCGAGCGGTGAGGGCCCGCACGCAGGTGGCGTGCGGCTCTCGCTCGGTTCCGCCGGCCGGGACGACGACGAGCCAGGCCCCATGGAGGGCGGCCGACGCCTCTTCGGGCACCGGCACCCAGGAGACCTGGTAGCGCCAGCCGGCCGTCGCCGAGTCGTCGCGCTCCCGGCGCCGCCAGGACGCCAGGGCCGGGACGACGTCGTTGAGGCGCTGTTCGTCCACCGCGAGGGTGTCGGCCAGGACGTCCACGTCGCCGTTCTCGACGGCGGCCCAGAACCGGACCTGCGCCGCCGAGTCGTTCTCGCCCGGCGTGTCGCGCGTGGCCGGGACCGGGCTCGGCCAGAAGTGCTGACGCTGGAACGCGTACGTCGGCAGCTCGACCCGCTGCCCGGCGGGCAGCACCGCCGACCAGTCGACACCGACGCCGTGGACGTGCGCCTCGGCCAGCGAGGTCAGGATCCGGGCCGGACCGCCGTCGTCCCGGCGTAGTGTCCCGGTGACCACCGGCGCCGGGCCGGACAGGCCGTCGGTGTCCTCGCGTCCGGCGAGGCTCTCCAGGGTGGCGGTGATCGACGTGGTCAGCACCGGATGCGCGGAGGTCTCGATGAACACCCGGTACTCGCTCAGCGCTTCGATCGCCCGGGCGAACTGGACGGTCGCCCGCAGGCTCGCGTACCAGTACTCTGCCCCGAGCTCCGGACCGGCCAGCGTCTCGCCGGTCATCGCCGACACCATCGGAATCCGGCCCGCCTGCGGAGTGACCCCGGCCAGCAGACTCAGGATCTCTTCACGCAACGCATCCACCTGCGGACCATGCGAGGCGTAATCCACCGGCAGCATCCGCGCCCGGACACCATCCCGCTCACACCCGGCCAGCACCTCCGCCAGCGCCTCCAGGTCACCCGAGACCACCGTCGCGCCAGGACCGTTCACCGCCGCGACCGACACCCGATCAGCCCAAGGCGCCACCCGGACCTCGACCGCATCCGCAGACTCGGCGATCGACAGCATCCCGCCCCGGCCCGACAGAGCGGTCAACGCCTGACTGCGCAGCGCCACCACCTTCGCGGCATCCTCCAACGACAAGATCCCCGCCACCACCGCAGCCGCGATCTCCCCCTGGCTGTGACCGACCACCGCATCCGGCTCCACACCGGCCGCCTGCCACACCGCAGCCAGCGACACCATCACCGCCCACAACACCGGCTGAACCACATCCACCCGGTCAAACCCAAGAGCCCCGGCCAGGGCGTCATCCAACGACCAGTCCACATAAGGAGCCAAAGCTTGCCCACACTCAGCCAACCGAGCCGCGAAAACCGGACTGACCTCGGCCAACTCCCGACCCATCCCCACCCACTGCGACCCCTGACCAGGGAAGACGAAGACGACCCGGTCCCGCCCGCGACCGGGAGGAACCACGCCGCTCACAACGCCGGCGGCGGGCAGGTCGGTGGCCAGCGCGGCCAGTCCCGACAGCAGCTCGTCCCGGTTCTCGCCCCGGACCACGGCCCGGTGCTCGAACACCGATCGGGTCGTCGCCAGCGACCACCCGATGTCGGTCAGATCCAGATTCACCCGGTTCCGGGCGAAATCGGCCAGCCGTTCGGCCTGGGCCCGCAGCCCGTCCGCGGTTCGCGCCGACACCAGCCAGGCCGTCCCCTCGGACAGCACCGCCGGGGTCACGGCAGGCGCGGACTGAGGGGTGTCGGCGGGGTCGCCGTCGGTGTCACCCGCCGCAGGAGCTTCCTGAACGATGACGTGCACGTTGGTGCCGCTGGCTCCGAACGCCGAGACGCCGGCCCGGCGGGGCTGCCCGTCGGCGGGCCACGGCACCGCCTCCGTCAGCAGCCGGACGTCGCCCACCGACCAGTCGACCTGCGGCGAAGGCACGTCGACGTGCAGGGTGGGCGGCATCAGGTCGTGCTGGAGCGCCAGCACCATCTTGATGATCCCGGCCACCCCGCCCGCCGCCTGGGTGTGCCCGATGTTCGACTTCACCGATCCCAGCCACAGCGGACGACCCTCCGGCCGGTTCTGACCGTAGGTGGCCAGGATCGCCTGCGCCTCGATCGGGTCGCCCAGGACCGTGCCGGTGCCGTGCCCCTCCACCACGTCCACCTGGTCGGCCCGGACCCGGGCGTTGGTCAGGGCCTCGCGGATGACGCGCTGCTGCGAAGGCCCGTTCGGCGCAGTCAGCCCGTTGCTGGCGCCGTCCTGGTTCGCGGCCGTGCCGGCGATCAGTGCCAGCACGGGATGGCCGTTACGGCGAGCGTCCGAAAGCCGTTCCAGGACGAGCAGTCCGGCGCCCTCGCCCCAGCCCATGCCGTCCGCCGCGCCGGCGAAGGCCTTGCTGCGCCCGTCCGCGGCCATCCCCTGCTGCCGGGAGAACTCCGCGAACGCCCCCGGCGTGATCATCACGACGACGCCGCCGGCCAGCGCCAGGGAGCAGTCTCCCGAGCGCAGCGCCTGAGCGGCCAGGTGCAGGGCGACCAGCGACGACGAGCAGGCCGTGTCCACGGTGAGCGCCGGACCCTCCAGACCCAGGGTGTACGCCACCCGACCGGAGATCATCGCGGTCTGGCTCCCGGTCAGCAGGTATCCCTCCGAGCCGGCGTCGGCTTCGACCAGGCCCTCGCCGTACCCGGCGAATCCGGCGCCGACGAACACACCGGTCGAGGAGCCTCGCAGCGACCGCGGCTCGATCCGGGCCCGCTCCAGTGACTCCCACGCCACTTCCAGCAGCAGCCGCTGCTGGGGGTCCATCGCCAGCGCCTCGCGCGGGCTGATCCCGAAGAACCCGGCGTCGAAGTCCGCGGCGTCATAGACGAACCCGCCCTGGTGCGCGAAGGCGCTCGCGCTGTCCGCGTTGCCGCGCCGGAGTGCTTCCCAGCCTCGGTCGGTCGGGAATCCGGCGATGGCATCCGTACCGGACACCACCAGGTCCCAGAAACTCTCCGGGTCACGGACGCCGCCAGGGTATCGGCAGCCCAGGCTCACGATGGCGATCGGTTCCTGCTCGGCCGCCTCCATCCGGTGCAGCCGCTTACGGGTTTCCTGAAGTTCGGCCGACGCCTTTTTGAGGTACTCAAAGAGTTTTTCTTGGCTATCCATGACGGACTCCCAGAATGAGCGGGTCGATTAGTCTGCGGCGTCGATCGCGGGTAGCCCGAGTTCCTGATCCAGGAAGCTGAATACCTCGTCGGGCGTGGCTGATCGGAATTCGATGTCGGTGCTCGCGGGCTTTTCCGCGCTGTGTGTGTCGATCCAGTTCGACAGCATTCCGCGCAGAAGCTTGGTGACGTCGTCGCGCTTGTCGAAGTCGGCGGTGACGCCGGAGAGAGCCGACTGCAGCCGCTCGATCTCGGTGATGATCGACGGCGAGTCGGTCTCCCCGCCCAGGTTCATCGCGGTCCGTACGTGACCGGCCAGAACCTCCGGCGTCGGGTAGTCGAAGACCAGGGTGGCCGGGAATCTCATCCCGGTGGCTCTGTTCAGCCTGTTACGCAGCTCCACGGCGGTGAGTGAGTCGAAACCGAGGTCCTTGAAGGCCCGGTCGGCCTCCACCTCGTTCACCGAGGGGTGCCCGAGGACGGCGGCGGCCTCGGCCCGGACCAGGTCTGTCAGTATTCGCTCCTGCTCGACCCGGGACAAGCCGTGCAACTGCTGACCAAGTGCGCCTTCGCCGGGTCCGTCGTCCTCGCCGCCGGGGCCGGACGCGCCCGGCGACAGAGCCTGCCGGACCTCGGGCAGGTCGCCGATCAGCGCGCTCGGGCGGTGCAGGGTGAACACCGGCGCGAACCGGGCCCAGTCCAGGTCCGCGACCGTCACCGTTCCCGTCTCGCCGGCCGGGCCGTCGAGGATTCCGGCCAGCGTCTCGATCGCCAGGTCCGGGTCCATCTCCCGCAGGCCCAGCCGCTGCAGCCGGTCACCGCCCTCACCCTGGCCCATGCCGCCGCCGCCCCACAGCCCCCAGGAGACCGACGTCGCCGCCAGTCCCCGGCCTCGGCGGTGCTCGGCCAGGCCGTCCAGGAACGCGTTGGCCGCGGCGTACCCGGCCTGCATGCCGCTGCCCCAGACGGCGGCGCCGGACGAGAACGTCACGAAGGCGGTCAGCTCCCGGCCGGCCGTGAGCTCGTCCAGGTTCACCGCCCCGGCGACCTTGGCCTCGGCGACCTCGGCGAGGCCGGCGACGGTGAGGTCGTCCAGCGGGGTGACCTGGCCGGTCCCGGCGGCGTGGAAGACGGCGGTCAGCGCCGGCCCGGACCGATCGATCGTGTCGAGCAGCCCGGCGGCCGGTCCCCGCCGGGCGGTGTCGCAGGCGACCACCTGGACGGCGCTCCCGGCTTCGGCCAGCCGGGCGGCGAGCGTGGCGGTACCGGTGGCGGCCGGCCCGGAGCGGCTGGACAGGACGATCCGGGGTGCGCCACGCTCGGCCAGCCAGCCGCCGACCCGTCCGCCGATGGCTCCGGTCCCGCCGGTCACCAGAACCGTTCCCGGCGGCGTCCAGCGTTCGGCCGCGCTGGGCCGGGGCGCCCGGACCAGGCGCCGGCCCCGGATCCCGCCACCGCGGATCGCGACCTGATCCTCACCGCCGCCGTCGGCCAGGAGCCGGACCAGCCGGTCCATGGCCTGCTCGGCCGGCTCCGGAGGCAGATCGATCAGCCCACCCCAGCGGCCGGAATGTTCCAGGGCCGCGACCCGGCCGAGGCCCCACACAGGCGACTGTCCGGGCGCGGTGAGCGGCTCGCCCGGTTCGGCGGCGACGGCGCCCTGGGTCAGGACCCACAGCGGCGCCTCGATCTCGCGGTCGCCGAGGGCCTGAAGCAGTGCGAGCGTCCCGGCCAGACCGGCCGTGACCCCCGGCGCGTCGGGCAGCGGCGTCTCGTCCAGCGCGAGGAGCGAGACCACACCCGCCACCGCCGAATCCGGCTCGAGCCGCCCCGCCGCCATCAGGTCGGCATCCAGCCGCTCCGCCGCCGGGTCCGGATCCAGCCGGTCCGCCAGCGCCTGCCTGCCTGTCTCGCCGGGTGCGATCTCGATGCGTACGACCTCGGCGCCGGCCGTGTCGAGGGCCCGTACGCACCTGTCGGCCAGATCCCGCTGGGCTGGGGTGGCGACGAACAGCCAGGTCCCGGTCAGGGGCGTCGACTGCGGGTCGGGCAGGGCCGGCCAGGAGGCCCGGTACCGCCAACCGGCGGTGACCGTTTCGCCGCGTTCGCGCTGCCGCCAGGACGCCAGCGCGGGCAGGACCTCGCGGAACGGCTTGTCCGCGCCGACGGCGAGCGTGCCGGTGAGCCCGGCCAGATCGCCGTCCTCGACGGCGGCCCAGAACCGGGCCTCGGCGAGGCTGCCAGCCTGGGGCGCCTTCGCCGCCGCGAGCCACAGTCTCTGGCGCTGGAAGACGTACGTGGGGAGATCGACCCGCGCGCCGGTGGGCAGGACGGCGGCCCAGTCGACCGGGACGCCGTGGACGTGCACCTCGGCCAGCGAGGCCAGCAGCCGGTCCGCACCGCCGTCGTCGCGACGCAGGGTTCCGGTCAGTACCGGGGGCCGGCGCAGAGCTCGGGCCCGTTCGGTGCCGGGTTCCGTGGAGTCATCGGTTCGGGTGTTCTCGAGGGTGGCGCCGATGGCGGTGACGAGCACCGGGTGGGCGGAGGTCTCGATGAACACCTCGTAGTCGCCCAGCGCTTCCACCGCCCGGGAGAACTGGACGGTCGCTCGCAGGCTGGCGTACCAATAGCCGGCGTCCAACTCGGGACCTTCGAGGAACTCACCGGTCATCGCCGACACCATCGGAATCCGGCCGGCCTGCGGAGTGACCCCGTCCAACAGACTGAGGATCTCCTCACGCAACGCATCCACCTGCGGGCCATGCGAGGCGTAATCCACCGGCAACATCCGCGCCCGGACACCATCGCGCTCACACCCGGCCAGCACCTCCGCCAACGCCTCCGGATCACCGGAAACGACCGTGGCATCCGGCCCATTGACCGCAGCCACCGAGGCACGCCCGTCCAACGACGCCACCCGAGCCTCGACAGCATCCGCCGACTCCGCGATCGACAACATCCCGCCCCGGCCCGACAGGGCGATCAACGCCTGGCTGCGCAGCGCCACGATCTTCGCGGCGTCCTCCAGCGACAAGATCCCGGCGACCACCGCAGCGGCAATCTCCCCCTGCGAATGCCCCACCACCGCATCCGGCTCCACCCCAGCCGCCTGCCACACCGCAGCCAGCGACACCATCACCGCCCACAACACCGGCTGCACGACATCCACCCGGTCAAGCCCCGAAGCACCAGCCAGGACATCGTCCAACGACCAGTCCACATAAGGAGCCAGAGCCTGCCCGCACTCCACCAGCCGAGCCGCGAACACCGGCGAGGAAGAAGCGAGTTCACGCCCCATCCCGACCCACTGCGACCCCTGACCCGGGAACACGAACACCACCCGGCCACCGCCACCACCAGCCGGAACCACCCCCGACACCACACCAGCCACCGGCCGACCAACCGCCACCGCCGACAACCCCGACAGCAACCCCCGCCGATCCCCACCGACCACCACCGCCCGATGCTCGAACACCGACCGACTCCTGATCAGCGACCACGCCACATCCCCAACACCCAACCCCGGACGAGCCCCCACGAACTCACCCAACCGACCAGCCTGCGCCCCCAACCCAGCACCCGACCGCGCCGACACCAACCACGCCACCACCGACCCCGACAACACCGGCAGACGCGGACTCTCGATGGCGGGAGGTTCGACGGCTGCGGGGGCTTCTTCGATGATGACGTGGGCGTTGGTGCCGCTGATCCCGAACGACGACACCCCGGCCCGCCGGGGACGGCCGTCGACCGGCCACGGCTTCGGCTCGGCCAGGAGCTCGATGTCTCCGGCCGCCCAGTCGATGTTCTCCGCCGGCTCCTCGGCGTACAGGCTGCGGGGGAGTTCCTGATGCTGCAGGGCCAGCACCATCTTCATCACGCCGGCGGCGCCGGCTGCGCTCTGGGTGTGGCCGAGGTTGGACTTCACCGACCCGAGCCACAGCGGCCGACCTTCAGGACGGTCCTGCCCGTACGTCGCCAGCAACGCCTGCGCCTCGATCGGGTCGCCCAGCGTCGTACCGGTGCCGTGCGCCTCCACCACGTCGACATCCACGGCCGACAACCGCGCGTTGGCCAGCGCCGCCCGGATCACCCGCTGCTGCGACGGACCGTTCGGCGCGGTCAGCCCGTTCGAGGCGCCGTCCTGGTTCACCGCACTGCCCCGCATCACGGCCAGCACCGGGTGCCCGTTGCGGCGGGCGTCCGACAGCCGCTCCAGCAGGATCATCCCGGCGCCCTCGGCCATGCCGATACCGTCGGCCGAGGCCGAGAACGCCTTGCAGCGGCCGTCCTGGGCCAGGCCACGCTGCCGGGAGAACCCGACCAACGCCCCCGGCGTCGCCATGATCGTGACACCACCGGCCAGCGCCAGCGAACACTCCCCCGCCCGCAACGCGGACGCGGCCAGATGCATGGCCACCAACGCCGACGAGCAAGCCGTATCGACGGTGACCGCCGGTCCCTCCAGGCCCAGCGTGTAGGAGACGCGTCCGGACAGGACGCTGGTCGAGCCCCCGGTCAGCAGGTGGCCTTCGGAGCCCGTCGAGGCGAAGAGTCCGTACCCCAAGGCCGCCCCACCGGCGAAGACCCCGGTCTGCGATCCCCGCAGGCTCATCGGGTCGATCCCGGCCCGTTCCAGCGCTTCCCACGAGATCTCCAGCAGCAGCCGCTGCTGCGGGTCCATGCTGAGCGCCTCACGCGGACTGATCCCGAAGAACCCCGGGTCGAACTCGGCCGCGTCGTGTACGAATCCGCCGGACCTGGCGTAGAAGGTGCCGGCCTTGTCGGGGTTCGGGTCGTACAGGCCGTCTATGTCCCAGCCCCGGTCCAGGGGCAGCTCCGTCACCGCGTCGCCGCCGGCGGCCAGCAGGTCCCACAACGATTCCGGGTCACGGACGTCGCCGGGGAACCGGCAGCTCATGCTCACGATCGCGATGGGTTCACCGGGCTCGATCGGGGCGGTGATGGGCGCCGGCCCGTCCGGGCTCAGGACGCCGAGCAGCTCCGAGGCGAGGTGACCGGCCAGGACCGTGGCGGTCGGATAGTCGAACACCAGCGTGGCCGGCAGCCGCAACCCGGTCGCGGCGCTCAGCCGGTTACGCAGGTCCACGGCGGTCAGCGAGTCGAACCCGAGGTCGGTGAAGGCCCGGCTCAGCTCGACCGCGCCGGACGACGTATGCCCCAGGACGGCGGCGACGTGCGTACGCACCAGATCCGTCAGCACCCGATCGCGTTCGGCCGCAGACACGCCGGCCAGTCTCCGGCGTAGGGTGTCCGCCAGCGCTCCCTGGTTCGCGGCTGAGGCCGTGGTCAGTCGAGCCGGCCCGGCCAGCCCTCTCAGAAGGGCGGGGATCTCGGCGCCACGGGCGGCCTGGGCGCGCATCCCGGCGACGTCGAACCGGACCGGCAGCAGCACGGCCTCGTCCCGGGCGAGGGCAAGATCGAGCAGGGTGAGGCCCTCGTCGGCGGACAATTCGGCGGCGCCGCTGCCGGTGATCCGGTCGAGCAGGCCCTTGCTCAGGTTCCGGCCGATTCCCTCGCTGGCCATCCAAGCTCCCCAGGCCAGGGAGACGGCGGGCAGGCCGGCGGCGCGGCGGCGGGCGGCCAGCGCGTCGAGGAAGGCGTTGCCCGCCGCGTAGTTGCCCTGGCCTGGCCCGCCGAACGTGGCCGCGGCCGAGGAGAACAGGACGAACAGGTCCAGATCGAGACCCAGGGTCAGCTCGTGGAGGGTCCACGCCGCGTCGGTCTTGGGCCGCATCACGGCGTCGACCCGGTCGGGAGTGAGTGAGCCGATGATGCCGTCGTCGACGACTCCGGCGGTGTGGACGACGCCGGACAGAGTGGTTCCGGCCGGAAGACCGGCCAGCAGCCCGGTCACGGCGGCCCGGTCCCCGACGTCGCACGCGGCGACCAGCACGCCGGCCCCGGCGGCCGCGATGCCGGCGGCCAGGGCCCCGACTCCAGCGGCGGCCGGCCCGGAGCGGCTGACCAGGATCAGCTGACCGGCCCGGCCGCCGGCGGCCAGGTGCCTGGCGGTGAGACCGGCCAGCTTCCCGGTGCCACCGGTGACCAGGACCGCGCCGGGAACGCGGGGGGACGGCGCCTGATCATCGTTCATGGTGCCGGCCGGTGTGGCGGCGACGGACGGGCGGGCCAGCCGCCGGCCGTAGCCGCTGCCGCCGCGAACGGCGAGCTCCGGCTCCGCGGCGTCCAGCGCGGCGACCAGCACCCCGACCGCATCCGGGGCCGCACCGATGTCGTCCTGAGCGGGCAGGTCTGCCAGGACCAGCCGGCCGGGGTTCTCCGACTGCGCTGAGCGGAGCAGCCCCCAGGCCGCCGCGGCGCCCAGATCGGCCACAGTCTCGCCGGGTACGGTCGCGACCGCCCCCTGGGTGACGACGACCAGGCGCGCCGGCAGCTCCAGCGCCAGCCATCGCTGCGCCAGCCCCAGCGCCTCACCGGTCACTCGCCGGGCGGCCACACCCTCATCCACGTCTTCCCTGCCGTGAGCCGCCGCACCGGCACCGGCCCGCACCACCTGGCCGTGAGCCGCCGTGCCGACACCGGCCAGCACCACCTCCGGCACCGTGCCACCCGCCTCGATCTCCGCCGACAGCGCGGCCAGATCGGTGTAGGCGCTCACCGCGACGCCGGTTACTCCCAGACGCTCGGTCAGTCTCAGCCCGTCGGGCCCGATGACCGCCCAGTGACCGCTCGGGGCGGACTCCCGCACCGGAACGGGAATCCATTCGATGCTGAACAGGGCCTCCCTCAGCGCGCCTCCAGCCGCCGGGGCCGCCACGGGTCGTAGCACCAGCGATTCGACCGAAACGACCGGATTCCCCGTCGGGTCGGCCGCGACCAGCGACAACGCGCCGGTCGCCGACTGCCGCACCCGGGCCCTCAGCACCGACGCGCCGACCGCGTACAACGACACCCCGGACCAGGCGAACGGCATCCGCGCGCCACCCGCGTCGGCGGCCGGCTCGGCCAGCCAGACGGCGTGCAGAGTGGCGTCCAGCAGGGCCGGGTGAAGGCCGAAATCACCGGCGTTGCCGGCGATGCCCTCCGGCAGAACGACCTCGGCGAAGACCTCGCCGGCGCGCCGCCAGGCCGCCCGTAAACCTTGGAACGCGGGCCCGACCCCAGCGGCCGCCGCCAGCTCCTGGTGTACGCCGTCCACCGGCACGACCACGGCGCCGGCCGGGGGCCAGACGGTGAACTCACTCTCGGCGAAACCGGCGGGCGGCCGGGCCGGAGCGACCCGCCCGGTGGCGTGCCGGATCCACGGGACACCGGCGTCCACCGGACGGGCGAAGATCTCGATCTCCCGCAGGCCGTCATCGTCCGGGGCACCCACGGTGACCTGGACCTGGACGGCATCGGTAGCGGGCAGCACCAGGGGCGCGGCCATGGTCAGCTCGTCGATCCGGGTGCATCCCAGCCGTGATCCGGCCACCATGGCGAGCTCGGCGAACCCGCTTCCGGGGAAGAAGACCGTCCCGTCCATCTCGTGATCGGCGAGCCAGGGCTGGGTCGTCAGCGACAGCCGCCCGGTGAACACGAGGGCGTCACCGTCAGCCAGCTCGACCACGGCGCCGAGCAGCGGATGCCCGACCGATCCCAGACCGGCGGAGGCGACGTCGGCGGCGCCGGCCGCGGCCTCGGGCCAGTACCGTTGCCGCTGGAAGGCGTAGGTCGGCAACTCGACCTGTTCGCCCATCGGCAGCACTGCCGCCCAGTCCACCGGAACGCCGTGCACATGCACCTCGGCCAGGGAAGCCAGCAACCGCGCGGGGCCTCCGTCGTCCCGCCGCAACGTCCCCGACACCACCGGGGACGCATCATGCGCGTCGGTGATCGCCGCTGTCAGTACCGGGTGTGCGGAGGTCTCGATGAACACCCCGTACTCGCCCAGCGCTTCCACCGCCCGGGAGAACTGGACGGTCGCCCGCAGGCTCGCGTACCAGTAGCCGGCGTCCAACTCGGGACCTTCGAGGAACTCACCGGTCATCGCCGACACCATCGGAATCCGGCCCGCCTGCGGAGCGACCCCGTCCAGCAGCCTCAAGATCTCCTCCCGCAACGAGTCCACCTGCGGGCCATGCGAGGCATAATCCACCGGCAACATCCGCGCCCGGACACCATCGCGCTCACACCCGGCCAGCACCTCCGCCAGCGCATCGACCTCACCCGACACCACCGTCGCGCCAGGACCGTTCACCGCCGCGACCGACACCCGATCAACCCAAGGAGCCACCCGGACCTCGACCGCATCCGCCGACTCCGCGATCGACAGCATCCCGCCCCGGCCAGACAGAGCGGTCAACGCCCGACTACGCAGCGCCACGATCTTCGCGGCGTCCTCCAACGACAGGATCCCGGCGACCACCGCAGCGGCGATCTCCCCCTGCGAATGCCCCACCACCGCATCCGGCTCCACCCCAGCCGCCTGCCACACCGCAGCCAGCGACACCATCACCGCCCACAACACCGGCTGAACCACATCCACCCGGTCAAGCCCCGAAGCACCAGCCAGGACATCGTCCAACGACCAGTCCACATAAGGAGCCAACGCCCGACCACACTCAGCCAGCCGAGCCGCGAACACCGGGCTGCTCTCAGCCAGCTCCCGACCCATCCCGACCCACTGCGACCCCTGACCCGGGAACACGAACACCACCCGGCCGGCGTCCCCGTCGGCCGGAACCATGCCGCTGATCACGCCGTCGGCCGGTTCGCCGGCGGCGATCGCGGCCAGTCTCGCGGTCAGCTCGTTCCGATCCTGGCCGAGCAGGACCGCGCGATACTCGAACGCCGATCGGGTGGTGGCCAGGGACCAGCCCACGTCCCTCGGGTCCGGAGACTCATCGGCTGAGGTGAAGTCACCCAGCCGCTGGGCCTGGGCGGCCAGGCCGGCGGCGCTGCGGGCCGAGAGCAGCCAGGCCGTGGTGCCACCGGTCAACACCCTCGCGGCGGTGTCGTCCGGGGCGGCCGTGCCGGTCGTGTCGCTGGTGTCCGGGTCGGGGGCTTCTTCGAGGATGGTGTGGACGTTGGTGCCGCTGCCCCCGAAGGCCGACACGCCGGCCCGGCGGGGGCGGTCGCTCACCGGCCAGGCGACGGGCTCGTTCAGCAGCCGTACCTGACCCGAGGACCAGTCGATGTGCGGCGAGGGCTCGTCCACGTGCAGGGTTCGCGGCAACTCCTGATGCCGCAGAGCCAGCACCATCTTGATGACAGCGGCCATCCCAGCCGCCGCCTGCGTGTGCCCGATGTTCGACTTCACCGACCCCAGCCACAACGGCCGACCCTCAGGCCGATCCTGCCCATACGTCGCCAGCAACGCCTGCGCCTCGATCGGGTCGCCCAGCACCGTCCCAGTGCCGTGCGCCTCCACCACATCGACATCCGCCGCCGACAACCGAGCACTCGCCAGCGCGGAGCGGATCACCCGCTGCTGCGACGGACCGTTCGGCGCCATCAGCCCGTTCGACGCGCCGTCCTGGTTCACCGCACTGCCACGGACGACCGCGAGAACCGGATGCCCGTTGCGGCGAGCGTCGGAAAGCCGTTCTAGTACGAGGACGCCCGTACCCTCGGCGATCCCCATGCCGTCGGCTCCCGCTCCGAAGGCCTTGCAGCGACCGTCGCGCGCCAGCCCGAGCTGTGAATTGAAATCGGTGAACATCACGGGGGTGGCGGCGACGAACGCGCCGCCGGCCAGGGCCAGGGTGCACTCTCCCGACCGCAGTGCCTGCCCGGCCAGGTGCAGCGCCACCAGTGACGACGAGCAGGCCGTGTCCACCGACACCGCCGGGCCTTCCAGACCCAGCACGTACGACATCCGCCCCGACAACACACTGCTCGACATGCCAGTGAACAGGTGTGCCTTGTCGCCGCCCACCTCCTGCTGCCGGTCGAGGCCGTACCCGGACCAGGAAGCCCCGACGAACACCCCGGTCGCCGACCCGCGCAACAGCCCAGGGTCGATGCCCGCCCGCTCCAGCGCCTCCCACGACGTCTCCAGCAGCAGCCGCTGCTGCGGGTCCATGCTGAGCGCCTCACGCGGCGAGATCCCGAAGAACCCAGGATCGAACTCACCCGCGTCATACAAGAACCCACCACGAGGAGCCTGACCCGGCTCGGCCGAGGCTGGGTCCTGGATGGCTGTCATGTCCCAGCCCCGGTCGGCCGGCAGGTCCGAGACGACGTCCGCCCCGGCTGCGAGCAGCCGCCAGAACTCCTCCGGACCACGCACCCCACCGGGGAAACGACAGCCGATGCCCACGATCGCGATCGGCTCGTCCGAAGCAGTCGCCGTGACGATCACGGCATCATCACGGTCACCGAGCAGCCGCGAGCGCAGGAAGCCGGCCAGCGCCGCCGAGGTCGGGTAGTCGAAGACCAGCGTGGCCGGCAACGTCATCCCGGTGGCGGCGTTCAGCCGGTTGCGCAGATCCACGGCGGTCAGCGAGTCGAAGCCGAGGTCCTTGAACGCCCGCCCGACCGCCAGCGCCTCCGGAGAGGAGTGGCCCAGGACGACGGCCGCCTCGGTCCGGACCAGATCCGTGAGCAGCCGGATCTGATCCGCCCGATTCAGGCCGGCCAGCCGAGCCGTCAGCTCTGTGCCGGCGGTGATCTCGTGCTCTTCGGTGCTGGTGGGGGTCGGGTCGCTCAGGGCTCGCCGGGCTTCGGGCAGATCACCGATCAGCGGACTGGGCCGCTGCACCGTCAGCACCGGCGCGAACCGGGCCCAGTCGATGTCGGCGACCGTGACCGGCCCCTCACCATGATCCAAAGCCTGCGCCAGCACACCGATCGCCAACTCCGGGTCCATCTCCCGCAGCCCCATCCGCTGCAGCAACTCCCCGGACCGCCCCTCGGCCATCCCACCGCCGCCCCAGAGCCCCCACGCCACCGACGTGCCGGCCAGCCCACGCCCACGCCGATCCTCCACCAGGGCATCCAAGAAGGCGTTGGCGGCCGCGTACCCGCCCAGATGCGAACTCCCCCACGTCGCCGCCCCAGAAGAGAACGTGACAAAAGCGTCCAGATCCACCGTCAGCCCGTCCAGATGCGCAGCGCCACCGACCTTGGCCGCCATCGACGCCGTCAGACCGGCCGCATCCAGCTGGGTCAGCGGATCCCCGCCCCCCACACCAGCCGCGTGGAACACCGAACTCACCCGAGGCCCGGTCGCACCGATCCACTCCACCAGAGCCGCCACCTCGGCCCGGACACCGACATCGCCGGCCAACACCGCCACCGACGTACCCGCCAACGCCAACTCCGCCGCCAGCGCCCCAACACCGTTGGCAGCCGGACCGGAGCGACCGGACAACACCACCCGGCTCGCACCCCGGCCTGCCACCCAGCGGGCCAGCCGGCCACCGATCGCCCCGGTTCCCCCGGTCACCAACACGCTCCCACCCGGAGCCCAAGCGTTCCGAACCCGCAGCTGCTCAGACGGCGACCGTGAAGCCCGTACCAGACGCCGGGCCAGCACACCCGTGCCCCGGATCGCCACCTGGTCCTCGCCGCCCGCCGCCAGCACCACACACAGCCGGTCCGCCGCCGGGCCGTCCAACACCTCGGGCACGTCGATCAGACCGCCCCACCGGTCCGGATGCTCCAGAGCGGCAACTCGGCCCAAACCCCAAACTTGAGCCTGCGCCAAGGCGGCCGGCACCTGCTCGGGTCCGACCGCACCCGACGTCAGCACCCACAACGGCGCAGCAAGCTCAAGATCCCCAAGAGCCTGGATCAGCCCCACCGTGGCAACCAACCCCGTCGACACCACCGGGCTGCCCGCCAGCGACATCTCCTCCATCGCCAACAGCGACACCACCCCGGACAACGACCGCCCTCCGACGACCTCCCGAAGCCGAGCCGCCAAAACCCCCCGATCCACCGACGCAACCTCAGCAAAAACAACATCCGCTCCATGACCGGCCAGCGCCTCAACGCGCACGGCAGCCGACCCGGCACCCGCCGACCCCGTCACCACCAGCCACGTCCCGGTCAAGACAGCCGCGCGACGGTCACCCACCGACAGACGGTCATTGATCGGCACCCACGAGATCCGGTACCGCCAATCCGCCGTCCGCGACTGATCCCGCTCCCGACGCCGCCACGACGCCAACGCGGGCAGCACCCCCTCCAGCCGCCGCCCCTCCAACGCCAAAGTCTCCGCCAGACCGGCCACGTCACCGTCATCGACAGCAGCCCAGAACCGCTCCTCCGCCCGGCCACCGGACGGGACCGCCGATGCCCCCTCCGCCCAGAACCGTTCCCGCACGAACGCATACGTCGGCAGATCCACCCGCCGGCCAGGCGTCAACACCGCCCGCCAATCAACCGGCACACCCCGGACATGCACCTCGGCCAAAGACCGCAGCACACGCAGCGCCCCGCCATCGTCACGACGCAACGTCCCCACCACCACCGGCGGGTCCTCAACCTCCACCTGCGACCGCAGATCGAGCGTGGCACCGATCGCCCCGGTCAAAACCGGATGCGGAGACACCTCAACGAACACCCGATGCCCACCGTCATACAGCGCCTCCACCGCCCGCGAGAACCACACCGACCCACGCAAACTCGCGTACCAGTAGTCGGCGTTCATCTCCGAGCCTTCGAGAGACTCACCCGTCATCGCCGATACCAGCGGGATCCGGCCCGGCTGCGGGGTAACCCCATCCAGCAGCCCCAGGATCTCCTCCCGCAGCCCCTCCACCTGCGGCCCGTGAGAGGCGTAGTCGACCGGCAGCAGGCGGGTTCGCACCCCCGCGCGTTCGCACTCGGCGGCGATCTCGTTCAGTACGGCGGGCTCCCCCGAAACCACTGTGGCGCCGGGGCCGTTCACGGCCGCGATCGCCACCTGGCCGCCCCAGGCGGCCACCCGGGTCTCAACCTCGTCGGCGGACTCGGCGATCGAGAGCATCCCGCCCCGACCCGACAGGGCAGTCAGAGCCCGACTCCGCAGCGCCACGATCTTGGCGGCGTCCTCCAGCGACAGGATCCCGGCGACAACCGCAGCCGCGATCTCCCCCTGACTGTGACCGACCACCGCACCCGGCTCCACGCCGGCCGCCTGCCACACCGCAGCCAGCGACACCATCACCGCCCACAACACCGGCTGAACCACATCCACCCGGTCAAACCCCGAAGCTCCAGCCAGGACCTCGTCCAGGGACCAGTCCACGTAAGGAGCCAGAGCCCGACCACACTCGGCCAGCCGAGCCGCGAACACCGGACTGGTCTCAGCCAGCTCCCGACCCATACCGACCCATTGCGACCCCTGACCGGGGAACACGAACACCACCGGGCTCACCGCCCCGGCCTCCGCACTCACCACACCGGCCGACGACTCCCCCGCCGCCAACGCCGACAACCCCGCCACCAACTCATCCCGATCCCCGCCCAGCACCACCGCCCGATGCTCGAACGTCGACCGGGAAGTCGCCAAAGCCCACCCCACATCCAGCGGATGGAGATCCGTACCGGCATCCAGACGCGCGGCCAACCGAACCGCCTGCCCCCGCAACGCCTCCCGACTCCGCCCCGACACCAACCACACCGGAGCCCCGGTCAGCACCGGCCCGGCAGCTTTCGGGCTGCTGTCCCGGCGCTCCTCCTCCAGAGTGTCCGGCTCGGCGGGAGCCTCGTCGTGCGCAGAGTCCGGCTCGCTCACCGGTGCCTCTTCAAGGATGACGTGCGCGTTCGTACCGCTGATCCCGAACGACGACACCCCGGCCCGCCGGGTACGGCCGTCGACCGGCCACGGCACCGCCTCCGTCAGCAACCGGACCTGACCGGACGACCAATCAACATGCGCAGACGGCTCAGCAGCATGCAACGTGGGCGGCAGCAGCCCGTTCTGCAGCGCCAGCACCATCTTCATGATCCCGGCGACACCCGCGGCGGCCTGGGCATGACCGATGTTCGACTTCACCGACCCCAGCCACAGCGGCCGATCCTCCGGCCGATCCTGGCCATACGTCGCCAACAGCGCCTGCGCCTCGATCGGATCCCCCAGCACCGTCCCGGTGCCATGCGCCTCCACCACATCCACATCCGCCACCGACAACCGAGCACTCGCCAACGCCGCACGAATCACCCGCTGCTGCGAAGGACCATTCGGAGCGGTCAACCCGTTCGACGCACCGTCCTGATTCACCGCACTGCCACGGACGACCGCCAGCACCCGATGCCCATGCCGGCGCGCGTCCGACAGCCGCTCCAGGACCAGGATTCCGGCGCCCTCGGCCCAGCCGGTCCCGTCCGCGTCCGCCGAGAACGCCTTGCACCGGCCGTCCTCGGCCAGCCCTTCCTGACGGGAGGTCTCCGAGAACGCCGCGGGGACGGCCATGACCGTCACCCCGCCGGCCAGCGCCAGCGAACACTCTCCCGCGCGGAGCGCCTGAGCGGCCAGATGCAGCGCCACCAACGACGACGAACAAGCCGTGTCCACCGTCACCGCCGGACCCTCAAGACCCAGCGTGTACGAGACCCGCCCGGAAATGACACTGGGCGCCGTCCCGGTCATCTGGTACATACCGGATCCCGCAGCCGCACTCGCCGGATAACCGGAACTGGTGCCTCCGGCGAACACCCCTGTGGGCGATCCTCGCAGTGATTTCGGGTCGATCCCGGCCCGCTCCAGCGCTTCCCACGAGATCTCCAGCAGCAGCCGCTGCTGCGGGTCCATCGCCAGCGCCTCACGCGGGCTGATCCCGAAGAACCCGGCATCGAACTCGGCCGCGTCGTAGACGAACCCGCCCCGGCACATGGTCGAGTCCGGGTCGAGTTCGATGTCGGTTTCCCAGCCACGGCCCGCCGGCAGCCCGGCAATCGCGTCCGTGCCTTCGGCCAGCAGCTCCCACAGGGTCTCCGGGCTGTCGACGCCTCCGGGGAGCCGGCAGCTCATCCCGACGATCGCGACGGGCTCCAGCTCACCCATCTCGAATTTGCGCAGACGTTCACGAGTTTCGTACAGCTCGGCCGACACTCTCTTCAGGTAGGCCAGAAGTTTTTCATTCTCTACCATCAGAGTTCTCCCTCAAATCCAGTGGTGAACGGTTCGATGAGCATCGGATCTACGACATTCCGAGTTCTTTGTCGATGAAATCGAGAACCTCGTCGGCGGTTGCGGCCTCGAGTTTGCCGACAGCCTCGTTCTCCTTCGGAATGTCGTCAGCGCCGATCCACTTCGAAAGGAGGGTCTGCAAACGGGCTGTGATATCAGCTCGAATATCACTGCCCGCTGGTATGGCCGAAAGGGTGTCTTCCAGTGCGTCGAGTTCGGTGAACACCGGTGGCGTTGGGTCCTCGTCCTGGTAGATCGCGGCCCGAAGATGAGCCGCCAGAACTGCGGACGTGGGGTAGTCGAAGATGACGGTGGCGGGGAGTCGCTGACCGGTGGCCGCGTTCAACCGGTTTCGCAGCTCGACGGCGGTCAGCGAGTCGAACCCGAGCTCCTTGAACGCCCGCCCGGCGTCCACCGCTGCGGCGGAGGTGTGACCGAGTACGGTCGCGGCCTCGGCGCGAACCAGATCAGCGAGCTTCTGCTCCTGCGCCACCCGGCTCAGACCGGCCAACTCCCGAGCCAGATCCGAACCGCCCTCACTGGATGCCTCAGCAGCCACAAGGGCGCGTACCTCAGGCAGATCACGCACGAACGGCACCTGACGCAGGTCACCCATCCGGGACACCGCCTGCGCCCAGTCCACATCCATGACCGTCAGCACACCGTCCGAACCGGACTCCAACGCCTGACCCAGCACCCGCAACGCCGAAGCCGGCTCCATCGCCCGCAACAAACCCCGATCGAGCCGCTGCCGAACCGCCTCACCCGCCTGCGCCATCCCACCACCGGCCCACGGACCCCACGCCAGCGAAACACCCGCCAGCCTCCGGCCGCGCCGATTCTGCGCCAACGCATCCAAGAACGCGTTCGCCGCCGCGTAATTGCCCTGCCCGCCACCACCGAACGTGCCGGCCGAAGACGAGAACAACACGAACGCATCCAAATCCAGACCCGCCGTCAGCTCATCCAGCAGCGCAGCACCACCCGCCTTCGCCGCCAGCACCGTAGCCAACCGCGACGCATCCAACCGATCCAAAACCCCGTCATCCACCACCCCAGCCGTATGCACCACCGAACGCAACGGCGGACCACCAGCCCCCACCACACCCAGCAACCCGGCGACATCACCCCGCACGGCCACATCAGCCGCCAGCACCACCACCGCCGTCCCACCCTCAGCCAACCCCGCCGCCAACCCCGCCACACCCGGCGCGCCAGCACCCGAACGACTCGTCACAACAACCCGCTCAACCCCCCGCTCCGCCAGCCAACGCACCACCCGCGCACCGATCGCACCTGTACCACCCGTCACCAACGCCGTCCCCCGCGCCACCCACCCCCACCCACCGGCAGGAGCGAGATCAGGAACGGCCCGGACCAAGCGGCGGCCCAGCACTCCGGCACCCCGGATCGCTACCTGGTCCTCACCGCAGCCCGCCAGCACCCCCGCCAACCGGACATCGACCCACTCGTCCCAGACCGGCGGCAGGTCGATCAACCCGCCCCACCGGTCCGGATGCTCCAGAGCGGCCACCTGCCCCAGCCCCCACACCTGAGCCTGGACCGGAGCCGCCAGCACATCGGCCGGCCCAGCCGCCACCGCACCACGCGTCAGCACCCACAACGGCGCCGCCACCCCGGCATCCCCCAACGCCTGAACCAACCCCAACGTCCCCGCCACCCCAGCCGACACCACTTCAAGCCCCGGCAGCGCCTCCTCAGCCAGACCCAGCAGCGACACCACCCCCTCAAGACCCCACTCGCTTGGGGAGGGCGCTTCCGCGCCGGAGTGGGACACGCCTATGGAAGAAGGCGCACCCGAGCCGGAGTAGGACACGCCTCCAGCGACGCCAGCGACCGACCCCAGAGCCTCATCGATCCGGGCAGCGATCTCCGCCCGACCCAGGTCACCAAGGCCCAACTCCACGAGCACCGCCCGCGCCCCCCGAGCCGCCAGCACCCGCACACACTCCTGCGCCGACCCGTCATCAGCCGGACCACAGATCACCAGCCACGTCCCCGCCAACCGCGCCGCGGACGGATCACTCACCGGCGCCCACGACGTCCGATAACGCCACAGAGCAGTCGCCGACTCATCCCGCTCCCGCTGCCGCCACGACCGCAAATCCGGCAACACCGCGCCAAGCCGCTCCACATCCTCCACAACCAACGTCTCCGCCAAAGCCCGGACGTCACCGCCCTCGACAGCCGCCCAGAACCGCGCCTCCGCCGCCGAGCCGCGCTCGATGCTCTCCGCCTGGCCGGTCGGCTGCTCTCCGCGCAGCCAGAACCTTTCGTGGGCGAATGCGTAGGTCGGCAGGTCAATCCGCCGCCCGGTCGGCAGGACTGCGGCCCAGTCGACGTCCACGCCGTGGACGTGAGCGCGGCTCAGGGCAGCAAGTACGGAACTCCGCGCGGGCGTGTCCGGGCGCTGGAGCGGGATGAACACCGGCTCGGTGCCGCCGTCGAGCTCGTCGAGAGCGGCCGGGCCCATCGCCGACAGCGTCCCGTCGGGACCGATCTCGATGAACACCGAAATGTCCTGACCTGCCAGCGTGGTGACGGCGTCGGCAAACCGGACGGCCTGGCGTGCCTGCCGACCCCAGTAGCCCGCGTCCGGATCCATGATCACTTCACCGGTGAGAGCGCCCACCCAGGTCACGGCCGGTGCCGCATGCGTCAGCCCGGCCGCCACCGCGCCGAGCTCCTCGAGCATCGGATCCATCCGGGCCGAATGGAACGCGTGGCTCACCCGCAGCCGCCGCACCCGCCGGCCCCGCTCCCGCCACATCTCCACCACCGCGTCAACGGCGGCTTCGTCGCCCGAGATCACCACCGACGACGGGCCGTTCACCGCCGCCACCGACACCCCGGACGACTCGTCCAACATCGCCAGGATCTCCGCCTCGCCGGCTTCGATCGCCGCCATCGCACCGCCCTCGGGCAGCGCCTGCATCAACCGGGCCCGCGTACCCACCAACCGGCACGCGTCCTCAAGACTGAGGACACCCGCCACGTACGCCGCCGCAACCTCCCCGACCGAATGACCCGCGACCGCCTCCGGGACGATCCCGGCCGCCGCCAGCAGAGCGACCAACCCCACCTCGACCGCGAACAACCCCGCCTGCGCGAACACCGTCTGATCGGCCCGCGCGTCGCCTTCGTCACTGCTGAGAACGACGTCCCTGATCGGCAGACCCAGCTCCGCCTCCAGCAGCTCGCACGCCTCGTCGAACACGGCCGCGAACACCGGCGACGCCGCATACAGCTCACGGCCCATCCCGGCCCGTTGCGCCCCCTGACCGGCGAACAGGAATCCCACCCGCGGCCGGCCGCCCAGTACGACGCCGCTGACCACACCGGCCGCCGACTCGCCGGCGGCCACGGCCGCCAGGCCGGGCAGCAGTTCGTCCCCGCTGACCACGGCACGGTGCTCGAACACCGACCGGGTCGTCGCCAGTGACCAGCCCACATCGACCGGATCCAGGTCCGTACGCGTGCTCAGGTACGTGCTCAGCCGCCGCGCCTGCGCGGCCAGACCGGTGGACGTACGCCCGGACAGCAGCCAGAGCGGCTGAGGATCGGCCAGCACCGCCGGTTCCGGAGACGGAGCGACGTCCTCGGCGTCCGTGTCAGGATCGGGGGCTTCCTCCAGAATGGTGTGGACGTTGGTGCCGCTCATCCCGAACGCCGACACACCGGCCCGGCGAGGGCGGTCGCTCACCGGCCAGGCGACGGGCTCGTTCAGCAGCCGTACCTGACCCGACGACCAGTCGATGTGCGGCGAGGGCTCGTCCACGTGCAGGGTTCGCGGCAACTCCTGATGCCGCAGAGCCAGCACCATCTTGATGACAGCGGCCATCCCAGCCGCCGCCTGCGTGTGCCCGATGTTCGACTTCACCGACCCCAGCCACAACGGCCGGTCCTCCGGCCGATCCTGACCGTACGTCGCCAGCAGGGCCTGGGCCTCGATCGGATCACCGAGAACCGTCCCGGTGCCATGCGCCTCCACCACATCGACATCCGCCGCCGACAACCGAGCACTCGCCAGCGCCGAACGGATCACCCGCTGCTGCGAAGGACCGTTCGGGGCCGTCAAGCCGTTCGACGCGCCGTCCTGATTCATGGCGCTGCCCCGGATCACGGCCAGGACCGGATGCCCGTTACGGCGAGCGTCCGACAGCCGCTCCACCACCAGCACGCCCGCGCCCTCGGCCATCCCCATGCCGTCGGCTTCCGCCCCGAAGGCCTTGCAGCGACCGTCATGCGCCAGCCCGAGCTGGGTGTTGAAGCCGGTGAACATCACGGGGGTGGCGGCGACGAACGCGCCACCGGCCAGCGCCAGCGTGCACTCCCCCGACCGCAGCGCCTGCCCTGCCAGGTGCAGCGCGACGAGGGACGACGAGCAGGCGGTGTCCACCGACACCGCCGGGCCTTCCAGACCCAGCACGTACGACATCCGCCCGGACAACACACTGCTCGACGTTCCGGTCAGCAGGTGCCCCTTGTCGCCGCCCGCTTCCTGCTGCCGGTCGAGGCCGTACCCGGACCAGGAGGCCCCGACGAACACCCCGGTCGCCGACCCGCGCAGCAGTTCCGGATCGATGCCGGCCCGCTCCAGCGCCTCCCACGAGGTCTCCAGCAGAAGCCGCTGCTGCGGGTCCATGCTGAGCGCCTCACGCGGGCTGATCCCGAAGAACGCGGGATCGAATTCGCCGGCATCGTAGAGGAACCCGCCACGAGGGGCCTGACCCGGCTCGGCCGAGGCTGAATCGTGAATGGCCGCCAGGTCCCAGCCCCGGTCGGCCGGCAGGTCCGAGACGACGTCCGCCCCGGCTGCGAGCAGCCGCCAGAACTCTTCTGGACCGCGGACCCCACCGGGGAAACGGCAGCCGATACCGACGATCGCGATCGGCTCGTCCGAAGCAGTCGCGGTGACGACCACGGCAGCATCCCGATCGCCCAGCAGCCGCGAGCGCAGGAAGCCGGCCAGCGCCGCCGAGGTCGGGTAGTCGAAGACCAGCGTGGCCGGCAACGTCATCCCGGTGGCGGCGTTCAACCGGTTACGCAGGTCCACCGCGGTCAGCGAGTCGAAGCCGAGGTCCTTGAACGCCCGCCCGGCCGCCAGCGCCTCCGGGGAGGCGTGGCCCAGGACGACGGCGGCCTCGGTCCGTACCAGATCTGTGAGCGTCCGGATCTGGTCGGCCCGAATCAGGCCGGTCAGCCGGGCCGTCAGCTCTGTACTGGCGGTCGTCCGGTGCTCTTCGGTGCTGGTGGGGGTCGGGTCGCTCAGGGCTCGCCGGGCTTCGGGCAGATCACCGATCAGCGGACTGGGCCGGTGCACCGTCAGCACCGGCGCGAACCGGGCCCAATCGATGTCGGCGACCGTGACCGGCCCCTCACCATGATCCAAAGCCTGGGCCAGCGCGCCGATCGCCAGATCCGGATCCATCTCCCGCAGCCCCATCCGCTGCAGCAACTCCCCGGACCGCCCCTCGGCCATCCCACCGCCGCCCCAGAGCCCCCACGCCACCGACGTTCCGGCCAGCCCACGCCCGCGCCGATCCTCGACCAGGGCGTCCAAGAAGGCGTTGGCGGCCGCGTACCCGCCAAGGTGCGAGCTGCCCCACGTCGCCGCCCCAGAAGAGAACGTGACGAAGGCGTCCAGATCCACGGTCAGCTCGTCCAGATGCGCAGCGCCGCCGGCCTTGGCCGCCATCGACACGGTCAGGCCGGCCACGCTCAGCTGGGTCAGTGGATCCCCGCCACCCACACCGGCCGCGTGGAACACCGAGCTCACCCGGGGCCCGGTCGCGCCGATCCACTCGACCAGGGCCGCCACCTCGGCCCGGACACCGACATCGCCGGCCAACACCGCCACCGACGTACCCGCCGACGCCAACTCCGCCGCCAGCGCCCCGACACCGTTGGCAGCCGGACCCGAGCGACCGGACAACACCACCCGGCTCGCACCCCGGCCCGCCGCCCAACGGGCCAGCCGGCCACCGATCGCCCCGGTTCCCCCGGTCACCAGCACGCTCCCACCCGGAGCCCAGGCGCTCCGTGGCCACGACCGTGACGTGTGTATCTCCAGAGCTTCCGGCTGCACAGCCCGCGGCTGCGGAGCCCGTACCAGACGTCGGGCGAACACCTCTGTGCCCCGGATCGCCACCTGGTCCTCGCCGCCCATGGCCAGCACGGCGCACAACCGGTCCGCCGCCGGGCCGTCCAGCACCTCGGGCACGTCGATCAGGCCACCCCACCTGTCCGGATGCTCCAGACCCGCGACCCGGCCCAGCCCCCAGACTTGAGCCTGCGCCAGGCCGGCCGGCGCCTGCTCGGGTCCGGCCGCTCCCGACGTCAGCACCCACAGCGGCGCGGCGAGCTCGAGATCCCCGAGAGCCTGGATCAACCCGACCGTGGCGGCCAACCCGGTCGACACCACCGGGCTGCCCGCCAACGGCATCTCCTCCATCGCCAACAGCGACACCACCCCGGACAAGGACCGCTCTCCGACGGCATCCCGAAGCCGGGCCGCGAGAGCCTCCCGGTCCATCGGCGCGATCTCGGCGAGAACGACGTCCGCTCCGTGGCCGGTCAGGGCCCGGACGCATGCGGAGGCCGACCCGGCGCCCGCCGATCCGGTGACCACCAACCAAGTTCCGCTCAGGGCAGCCGGGCGACGGTCGCCCACCGGCCGACGGTCGGCCACCGGCACCCACGTGATCCGATACCGCCAATCCGCCGTCCGCGACTGATCCCGCTCCCGGCGCCGCCACGACGCCAGTGCAGGCAGCACCTCCTCCAGCCGCCGCCCCTCCAACGCCAGAGTCTCCGCCAGACCGGCCACGTCACCGTCATCGACAGCCGCCCAGAACCGCTCCTCCACCGGATCACTCACCCGGCCCCCGGAGGGCGCCGCGAGCATTCCCTCCACCCAGAACCGCTCCCGCACGAACGCGTACGTCGGCAGATCCACCGGCCGTCCAGGCGTCAACACCGCCCGCCAATCAACCGGCACACCCCGAACATGCACCTCGGCCAAGGACCGCAGAACGCGCTGCGCCCCGCCATCCTCACGCCGCAACGTCCCCACCACCACCGGCGGGTCCTCGATCTCCTGCGACGGCTGGTCGAGCGTGGCACTGATCGCCGCAGTCAAAACCGGATGCGGAGACACCTCAACGAACACCCTGTGCCCGCCGCCGTACAGCGCCTCCACCGCCCGCGAGAACCACACCGACCCACGCAAACTCGCGTACCAGTACTCCGGCCCAGCATCCGCACCGGCCAACACCTCACCCGTCAGAGCCGACACCAGCGGAACCGACCCCGGCTGCGGACTGATCCCCGCCAGAGCCGCCAGGATCTCTTCCCGCAGCCCCTCCACCTGCGGCCCGTGGGAGGCGTAGTCGACCGGCAGCAGGCGGGTTCGCACCCCCGCGCGTTCGCATTCGGCGGCGATCTCGTTCAGAGCTGCGACGTCCCCGGAAACGACGGTGGCCTCGGGCCCGTTGATCGCCGCGACCGACACCCGGCCGTCCCAGGCCCCGATGCGCTCGGTGATGACGTGGACCGGCTCGCCGATCGAAAGCATCCCGCCCCGGCCCGACAACGCGGTCAACGACCGGCTGCGCAACGCCACCACCTTCGCGCCGTCCTCCAGCGACAGAATCCCCGCCACCACCGCAGCCGCGATCTCGCCCTGACTGTGACCGACCACCGCAGCCGGCTCCACCCCAGCCGCCTGCCACACCGCAGCCAGTGACACCATCACCGCCCACAGCACCGGCTGCACCACATCCACCCGGTCAAGCCCAGGCGCACCCTCCCGACCAGCCAGGACGTCATCCAGAGACCAGTCCACGTAAGGAGCCAGAGCCCGACCACACTCGGCCAGCCGAGCCGCGAACACCGGGCTGGCCTCAGCCAGCTCCCGCCCCATACCGACCCACTGCGACCCCTGACCGGGGAACACGAACACCACCGGGCTCACCGCCCCGGCCACCGCACTCACCACACCGGCCGACGACTCCCCCGCCGCCAACGCCGACAACCCCGCCACCAACTCATCCCGATCCCCGCCCAGCACCACCGCCCGATGCTCGAAGGTCGACCGGGAGGTCGCCAAAGCCCACCCCACATCCAGCGGACGGAGGTCCGTACCGGCATCCAGACGCGCGGCCAACCGAACCGCCTGCCCCCGCAACGCCTCCCGGCTCCGCCCCGACACCAGCCACGCCGGAGCCTCGGCCAGCACCGGCCGGGCAGGTCCCGGGGCCCGGTGCTCCTCGTCCAGAGTGTCCGGCTCGGTGGCGGGAGCCTCTTCGAGGATCACGTGGGCGTTGGTGCCGCTCATCCCGAACGACGACACGCCAGCCCGCCGGGGCCGGTCAGCGACCGGCCACGGCACCGCCTCGCTCAGCAACCGGACCTGACCGGACGACCAATCGATGTGCGCAGACGGCTCAGCCGCATGCAACGTGGGCGGCAGCAAGCCGTTCTGGAGCGCCAGCACCATCTTCATGACTCCGGCCACGCCGGCCGCCGACTGGGTGTGACCGATGTTCGACTTCACCGACCCCAGCCACAACGGCCGGTCCTCCGGCCGATCCTGACCGTACGTCGCCAGCAGGGCCTGGGCCTCGATCGGATCACCGAGAACCGTCCCGGTGCCATGCGCCTCCACCACATCGACATCCGCCGCCGACAACCGAGCACTCGCCAGCGCCGAACGGATCACCCGCTGCTGCGAAGGACCATTCGGCGCGGTCAGGCCGTTCGAGGCCCCGTCCTGGTTCACAGCGCTCCCGCGCATCACGGCCAGCACCCGGTGCCCGTTGCGCTGGGCGTCGGAGAGCCTTTCCAGGAGGAGTATCCCGGCCCCCTCGGCCCAGCCGGTCCCGTCCGCGCCCGCTCCGAACGCCTTGCACCTGCCGTCCGAGGCCAGCCCCTGCTGCCGGGAGAACTCGGAGAACCCGGTCGGCACCGCCATCACGGTCACCCCACCCGCCAAGGCCAGCGAGCACTCCCCCGCCCGCAGCGCCTGAGCGGCCATGTGCAGCGCCACCAGCGACGACGAACAAGCCGTGTCCACCGTCACCGCCGGCCCTTCAAGCCCCAGCGTGTACGAGACCCGCCCGGAGATGACGCTGGCCGCCATCCCGGTCAGCTGGTAGCCCTCCAGCCCGCTGTCGGCGGCGCCGACGCCGTAGCCGGAGAATCCCGCTCCGGCGAACACCCCGGTGTCGCTGCCGCGCAGCGAGCGCGGTTCGATGCCCGCCCGCTCCAGCGCCTCCCAGGAGGTTTCGAGCAGGATGCGCTGCTGGGGGTCCATGGCCAGCGCCTCGCGCGGGTTGATGCCGAAGAACCCGGGATCGAACTCGCCCGCGTCGTGGATGAATCCGCCCGCGCGTGTGTGCGAGGTACCGGCCCGCTCCGGATCCGGGTCGAACAGATTGTCAAGATCCCAGGCGCGATCCACCGGGAAGGCAGAGATCGCGTCCGTGCTCGTGGCCAGCAGCTCCCAGAACTGCTCGGGGTCGCGCACGCCGCCGGGGAAGCGGCAGGCCATGGAGACGATCGCGATCGGGTCACCGTCCACCGCCACCGGACCGCGCACCCGGTCCAGGTCGTCGGCGTCACCGAGCAATTCGCCCCGCAGGTGCTGGGCCAGGGCACGCGGTGTCGGGTAGTCGAACACCAGCGTCGCCGGCAGGCCCAGGCCGCTGCGGGCGGTCAGCCGGTTCCGCAGCTCGACGGCGGTCAGCGAGTCGAACCCGACGTCGCTGAACGCCCGGTCGGCGTCGACCGCCGTGGCGGACGTGTGACCGAGCACGGTCGCGGCCTCGGCGCGGACCAGATCAGCGAGCTTCTGCTCCTGCGCCACCCGGCTCAGACCGGCCAACTCCCGGGCCAGATCCGAACCGCCCTCACTGGATGCCTCAGCAGCCACAAGGGCGCGTACCTCGGGCAGGTCGCGCACGAAGGGCACCTGGCGCAGGTCACCCATCCGGGACGCCGCCTGCACCCAGTCCACATCCATGACGGTCAGCACACCGTTCGAGCCGGACTCCTCCAGCGCCTGACCCAGCACCCGCAGCGCCGAAGCAGGCTGCATCGCCCGCAACAGACCCCGATCGAGCCGCTGCCGTGCCGCCTCACCCGCCTGCGCCATCCCACCACCGGCCCACGGACCCCACGCCAGCGAAACACCCGCCAGCCTCCGGCCGCGCCGATTCTGCGCCAACGCATCCAAGAACGCGTTCGCCGCCGCGTAATTGCCCTGCCCGCCACCACCGAACGTGCCGGCCGAAGACGAGAACAACACGAACGCATCCAGATCCAGATCCGCCGTCAGCTCGTCCAGCAGGGCAGCACCACCCGCCTTCGCCGCCAGCACCGTGGCCAGCCGCGACGCGTCCAACCGGTCCAAGACCCCGTCATCCACCACCCCAGCGGTATGCACCACCGAACGCAACGGCGGACCACCAGCCCCGATCACAGCCAACAGCCCAGCGACATCACCCCGCTCAGCGACATCAGCCGCCAGCACCACCACCGCCGTCCCACCCTCGGCCAACTCCGCCGCCAACCCCGCCACCTCAGGCGCGGCAGCGCCCGAACGACTGGTCACAACAACCCGCTCAGCCCCCCGCTCCGCCAGCCAACGCACCACCCGCACACCGATCGCACCAGTACCACCCGTCACCAACGCCGTCCCCCGCGCCACCCACGCCCACCCACCGGCAGGAGCAGGGGAGGATGAAGAGGGACCAGAAGCGGGACCGGAAGCGAGAGCAGGGGCGGGAGCGGGGGTGGGTCGGGTCAGTCGGCGGCCCAGCACTCCGGTGTCGCGGATGGCCACCTGATTCTCGCCGCAGCCGGCCAGCACCGCCGCCAGGCGGCCCTCGGCCCGCTCGTCCCAGACCGGCGGCAGGTCGATCAGTCCGCCCCACCGGTCCGGATGCTCCAGAGCGGCCACCTGCCCCAGCCCCCACACCTGGGCCTGGACCGGAGCCGTCAGCACATCGGCCGGGGCAGCGGCCACCGCACCACGGGTCAGCACCCACAGCGGCGCCGTCACCCCGGCATCCCCCAGTGCCTGAACCAACCCCAGCGTGCCCGCCACCCCGGCAGACACCGCATCGTGCCCGGGCAGCGCCTCCTCGGCCAGAGCCAGCAGCGACAGGACCCCACCGAGGTCACGCGCGGTCGAGGGGACTCCCGCCAGCGCGGGGGTGGAGGACTCAGACCCGGATCCGGCCGTGGTCAGGGCCTCGCCGATCCGGGCGGCGATCGCCGCCCGGCCCAGATCATCGAGTCCGAGCTCGACGAGCACCGCCCGCGCCCCCCGAGCCGTCAGCGCCCGCACACACTCCTGGGCCGGCTCATCATCGGCCGGACCGCTGATCACCAGCCAGGTTCCCGGCAGCCGGGCCGGGAACGGGTCGTTCACCGGCGCCCACGACGTCCGGTACCGCCAGTGGGCGGTCGCCGACTCATCCCGCTCCCGCCGCCGCCACGACCTCAAACCAGGCAGCACAGCGCCAAGCCGCTCCACGTCGTCCACGGCCAGCGTCTCTGCCAAGGCCCGGACGTCGCCGCCCTCGACCGCGGCCCAGAACCGGGCCTCGGCCGCCGAGCCGCCAACACCGCCAACACCGCCAACACCGACGACGCCGCCGACCGCGCCAGGCCGCATCAACTGGGGGCCGCCAGGCCAGAAATACTGATGCTGGAAGGCGTACGTCGGCAGCTCCACCACCCGCCCGGCCGGCAGCACGGCGGCCCAGTCGACGCGGACCCCCTGCACATGCGCCCGCGCCAGCGCGCTCAGCAGCGACTCCGGCGCCGGCGCCCGCCCCCGCAGCAGCGGGATGAACCCGTCACCGGCCCGGTCGGCGAGGATGGCGGGCCCCATGGCCGACAGCGTCGCGTCCGGGCCGATCTCGATGAACACCGTGATGCCCTGCCCGGCCAGGGTGGTGACGGCGTCGGCGAACCGGACCGGCTGCCGAGCCTGCCGGGCCCAGTAGGCCGCCTCCGGGACCGCGATGACGTCACCGGTCAGCGCCCCCGCCCAGGTCAGGGTGGGCGCCATGTGCTCCAGCCCGGCCGCCACCCGGCCGAGTTCGTCCAGGACCGGATCCATCCAGGCCGAATGGAACGCGTGGCTCACCCTCAGCCGCCGCACCCGCCGGCCCCGCTCCCGCCACATCTCCAGCACCTGGTCCACGGCTTCGGCATCACCCGAGATCACCACCGAGGACGGGCCGTTCACCGCCGCCACCGACACCCCGGGCCGGTCCTCCAGCACCGCGAGCATCTCGGCCTCGGTCACCGCCACCGCCGCCATCGCGCCACCCTCGGGCAGCGCCTGCATCAGCCGGGCCCGCGTGCCGACCAGCCGGCAGGCGTCCTCAAGGGTGAGGACGCCGGCCGCGTACGCCGCCGCGATCTCCCCTACCGAATGACCGGCGACCGCCTCCGGGACCACGCCGGCCGCCGCCAGCACCGCGACCAGCGCCACTTCCACCGCGAACAACCCGGCCTGCGCGTACCCGGTCCGATCCGCGCGAGCGTCACCGTCCGCGCCCAGGACCACCTCCCGGATCGGCAGCCCGACCTCCGGCTCCAGCAGCTCGCACACCTCGTCGAAGGCCGCCGCGAACACCTCGGAGGCGGCGTACAGCTCACGCCCCATCCCGGCCCGCTGAGCGCCCTGACCGGCGAAGACGAACCCGATCCGCGGCGACCCGGCGGGGGCCACCCCGCTGATCACAGTGCTCGCCGGCTCACCGGCCGCCACCGCCGTCAGCCCCGACAGCAGTTCGTCCCGGTCCGCGCCGACGATCACGGCCCGGTGCTCGAACACCGACCGGGCGGTCGCCAGCGACCAGCCCACATCGGCCGGGTCCAGAGCCGGGCGGGCGCGCACGAAGGCGGCCAGCCGATCCGCCTGAGCGGCCAGCGCGCCGGCGGTCCGGGCGGACACCAGCCACGCCGGCGCCGCCGCCAGCGCGGCGAGCCCGGTCTCGTCCCCGACCGGCTCCTCGCCGGCGGCCCCGGTCTGCGCCTCAGGTGGTGCTTCCTCGACGATGACGTGGGCGTTGGTGCCGCTGATCCCGAACGACGAGATCCCGGCCCGGCGCGGTCGCCCGTTCACCGGCCAGGGCACGGGCTCGGTCAGCAGCCGCAGCCCGGAGCCGGACCAGTCCACGTGCGGGGAGGGCTCCAGCGAGTGCAGGGTCCTGGGCAGTTGCTGATGCCGCAGGGCCAGCACCATCTTCATCACCCCGGCCACCCCGGCGGCGGCCTGGGCGTGGCCGATGTTGGACTTCACCGAGCCCAGCCAGAGCGGCCGTCCGGCGTCCCGGTCCTGCCCGTAGGTGGCGGCGAGGGCCTGGGCCTCGATCGGGTCGCCCAGCACCGTGCCGGTCCCGTGCGCCTCCACCGCGTCCACGTCGGCCGGCCGCAGTCCGGCGTTCGCCAGCGCGGCCCGGATCACCCGCTGCTGCGAGGGCCCGTTGGGGGCGGTCAACCCGTTGGAGGCGCCGTCCTGGTTCACCGCGGTGCCCCGGATCACGGCCAGGACGGGGTGACCGTTCGCCCGCGCGTCGGAGAGCCGTTCGAGCACGATCATGCCCGCGCCCTCGGCCATGCCCATACCGTCGGCGTCGGCCGAGAACGACTTGCAGCGCCCGTTCGCGGCCAGGCCGCGCTGCTTGGAGAAGCCGACGAGCTCGGCCGGGGTCGCCATGATCGTCACCCCGCCCGCGAGCGCCAGCCGGCACTCTCCCGAGCGCAGCGCCTGACCGGCCAAATGGACGGCGACCAGGGACGACGAGCAGGCCGTGTCCACGGTCAGTGACGGCCCTTCGAGTCCGAGGGTGTAGGAGATCCGGCCGGAGATGACGCTGCCGGCGTTCCCGGTCACCATGTGACCCTCCAGCCCGGCCGAGCCTTCCGGGGCCAGTTGCAGCCCGGTCGCGTACCCGGATCCGTAACCGCCGGCGAAGACGCCGGTGGCGGAGCCGCGCAACGACCTCGGGTCGATCCCGGCCCGTTCCAGGGCCTCCCAGGAGGTCTCCAGGAGCAGCCGCTGCTGCGGGTCCATGGCCAGCGCCTCACGCGGGCTGATCCCGAAGAAGCCGGGATCGAACTGTCCCGCCTCGTGCAGGAAACCACCGGCCTGTACGTAGGCCGTACCGGGATGGTCGGGGTCCGGGTCGAACAGGTGGTCGATGTCCCAGCCGCGGTTGAGCGGGATTCCGGTGATCCCGTCGCCGCCGGACACCAGCATCTCCCACAGGCTCTCGGGACCGGTGACGCCGCCCGGGTACCGTCCGGCCATGCCGACGATGGCGATCGGCTCGTCGTTCACCGGCGCCGTGGTCACGGCGGCCGGGATCGCCGGCAGGTCTCCCAGCAGTTCGGTACGCAGGTGAGCGGCCAGCACGAGGGGAGTCGGGTGATCGAACAGCAAGGTGGCCGAGAGTCTCATCCCGGTGGCCGCGCTGAGCTGGTTGCGCAGCTCCACGGCGGTGAGCGAGTCGAACCCCAGGTCGCTGAAGGCTCGGGCGGCGTCGACCGCCTCCAAGGAGGCGTAGTTGAGTACGGCGGCGGCCTCGGCCCGGATCAGGTCGATCAGGAGCCGGTCCTGCTCGGCCCGGGGCAGGCTCGACAGTCGCCGCGCGAGCTCGCTACCGGCCAAAAGGCCGTCGGGCCCGGTGTCGCTCCCCTGCGGCCGGGGCAGCCTGCCGATCTGGGGCAGGTCGCGGACGAACGGGACGGTGTGCAGGTCGGCCATGCCGGGGGCGCCGGCCATCTCCGACCAGTCCACGTCCATGACGGTCAGGGCGGTGTCGTCGCCGTCGATGGCCTCGGCCAGGGCCTGGACGGCCAGGGCGGGGTCCATCAGGACCTCCCACCGGTTCCGGCTCAGCCGCGCGACGGTGGCCTCGCCGGCCTGGGCGACGCCGCCGCCGGCCCACGGACCCCACGCCACCGACAGCGCCGTCCGGCCGCGACCGCGCCGGTTCTGGGCCAGCGCGTCGAGAAAGGCGTTGGCGGCGGCGTAGTTGCCCTGGCCGCCGCCGCCGAAGGTCGCGGCGGCCGAGGAGAACAGCACGAACGCGTCCAGGTCCAGGTCCGCCGTCAGCTCGTCCAGCAGGGCGGCGGAGGTGGCCTTCGCGGCCAGGACGGCGGCCAGCCGGGCCGGGTCCAGCCGGTCCAGGACGCCGTTGTCGACGACCCCGGCGGTGTGCATCACGCTCGACAGCGGCGAGCCGGTGGCCGTGATCCGGTGCAGCAGTCCGGTGACGTCGTCGCGGCGGCCGGCGTCGCATGCCACCACGTTCACGGTCGTGCCGGCCGTGGCCACCTCGGCGGCCAGCGCGGCCGCTCCGGCCGCGCCGACGCCGGAGCGGCCGGCGAGCACGACCCGGTCGGCGCCCCGGCCGGCGAGCCAGCGGGCCACGTGACCGCCGATCGCGCCGGTGCCCCCGGTGATCAGCACGGTGCCGCCGGGACGCCAGCGCTTGCCGCCGTCCCGGGGCAGCGGGGCCGGTACGAGCCGGCGCCCGAGAATCCCGCCGGGCCGCACGGCGGTCTGGTCTTCGCCCAGGTTCCCGGTCAGGACGGCGCAGAGCCGGTCCGCCGCCCGTTCGTCGAGCAGATCGGGCAGGTCGACGAGGCCGCCCCACCGGTCCCGGTGCTCAAGGCTCGCGACCCGGCCCAGGGCCCAGATCTGCGCCTGTACGGGCGCGGTCAGGACATCGGCGGGGGCCGCCACGACGGCGCCCCGGCTCAGCACCCAGAGCGGGGCGCCGATCCCGGCGTCGCCCAGCGCCTGGACGAGCGCCAGCGTGCCGGCGACGCCGACGGCGACGTCGGGGAACCGGTCGTGCGGGGTCTCGTCCAGGGCCAGCAGCGAGACCACGCCGGCGACGGGCGTGCCCGGCAGGGCCGCGGCGACGGTGTCCCGGTCGGTCTCGCCGACGGTGATCGGGACGACGTGCGCTCCATGATCGGAGAGGATCTGCCGGAGCCGCTCGGTGAGGTCCTGGCCGGGGCCGGTGACAAGGAGCCAGGTGCCGGACAGCCGACCCGGATCCGGGTCGGCGATCGACGTCCAGGAGACCCGGTAACGCCAGGATTCGGTGGCGAACCGTTCCCGCTCGCGTTTCCGCCACGAGGTCAGCGCGGGGAGGACCTCGTCCAGGGGGTGCGGTTCGACGGCCAGGAGACCGGCGAGCTCCCGCAGATCGGAGTTCTCGATCGCGGCCCAGAACCGGGCCTCGGTCTCACTGCGCGTCTCACCCGGCACCGGGGCGAGCTCGGCGGCGGCCGGGGACAGCCAGTACCGCTGACGGGCGAAGGCGTAGGTGGGCAGCTCGACGACGGGCGCGGCCGGGAGCACCGCCGTCCAGTCGACCTTCACCCCGCGTACGTGCACCCGGGCCAGCGCGGTCAGGAACCGGCGCGCGCCGGCGTCCTCCCGATCCAGCGTCCCGGTGATCAGCGAAGCGTCCGAGGCACCGGCCTCGTCGAGGGTCTCGTCGATCGCGGCGGTCAGCACCGCGTGCGGGGACACCTCAAGGAACGTGCGGTACCCGTCCCGGGCGAGGGCCTGCACTGCGTCCTGGAAACGGACTCGTTCCCGTACGTTCGCGTACCAGTAGCCGGCGTCCAGCTCCGTGCCGTCCCGGCGCTGACCGGTGACCGTCGAGAACAGCGGGACACGGCCGGGCAGCGGCGCGATCGACGCCAGATCCCGGACCAGCCCCTCCCGCAGCTCCTCCACCCGCGCCGAATGCGCGACGAAGTCGGTCTGCGGAATCCGCCAGCGCAGCACCCGCCGGGCCGACAGAACACGCTCGAAATCGTCCAGCGCGTCCAGATCCCCGGAAACCACCGTGGTGGCAGGACCGTTCACGGCGGCCACCGACAGCCGTTCCGCCCAGTCCTCGTTAGACGCCAGCAACTCCTCGACCGAAGCCACCGGCATCACCACCGACAACATCCCGGCCGACGCCGCCAGGCGTGAGAGCTCCCGGCTGCGGACCGCCACCACCCGGGCGGCATCCTCCAGCGACAACATCCCCGCCACACACGCCGCCGCGATCTCACCCTGACTGTGACCGACGACAGCGTCCGGACGAACCCCCGCCGCCTCCCACACAGCCGCCAGCGACACCATCACCGCCCACAACACCGGCTGCACCACATCAGCCCGCTCCAACCCCGGCGCACCCTCACGCCCGGCCAGAACGTCCTCCAACACCCAATCCACATACGGATCAAGCGCCCGCCCACACTCCGCCAACCGAGCCGCGAACACCGGAGACGCCACCAGCATCTCCCGCCCCATCCCCACCCACTGCGCACCCTGACCAGGGAAAACGAAAGCGATCTTCCCCGTCCTGGAGGCCACGCCGGAGACCACGCCCGGATTCCGCCGGCCGATGGTGAGAGCGTTCAGACCGGCGGCCAGCTCGCCGTGGTCCGCTCCCAGCACCGCGGCCCGGTATTCGAACGCGGACCGGGTCGTGGCCAGGGACCAGGCGACAGCCGCCGGATCCTGGCCCGGATGATCCCCGGTGAAGGCGGCCAGTCGCCGTGCCTGAGCGGACAGCCCGGCTTCCGAGCGGCTCGACACCAGCCACACCGGCGGTCCGCCCGACAGCACCGGCGCCGGTGGATCGGCGGGCTCGGCGTTCTCGTCCGGGGCGGGGGCGTCGGCGGGAGGCTCGGCGGCCGGAGCTTCGGAGAGGATGACGTGCACGTTGGTGCCGCTCATCCCGAACCCGGACACTCCGGCCCGGCGCGGCCGCTCGCCCGGCTGCCAGGGCGTCGCCTCGGTCAGCAGCCGTACCTGGCCGGAGGACCAGTCGATGTGCGGCGAGGGCCGATCGGCGTGCAGGGTGCGCGGCAGCAGCCCATGCCGCAGCGCCAGCACCATCTTGATCACCCCAGCGATCCCGGCGGCCTGCTGGGGGTGACCGATGTTGGCCTTGATCGAGCCCAGCAGCAGCGGCCGCTCCTCGGGCCGCTCCTGCCCGTACGTGGCCAGCAGGGCCTGGGCCTCGATCGGGTCGCCGAGGGGAGTGCCGGTGCCGTGGGCCTCGACGGCGTCGATGTCGGCCGGGGACAGCCGGGCGTTGGCGAGCGCGGCCCGGATCACCCGCTGCTGCGAGGGTCCGTTCGGAGCCGTCAAGCCGTTGGAGGCGCCGTCCTGGTTCATCGCGCTGCCGCGCACGACCGCCAGCACCTGGTGCCCGTTCCGCTGAGCGTCGGACAGGCGTTCCACCACGATGACCCCGGAGCCCTCGGCCACGCCCATGCCGTCCGCGCCGTCGCCGAACGCCTTGCACCGGCCGTCCGGGGCCAGGCCCAGCTGGGTGCTGAAGTCGGTGAACATCACCGGCGTCGACGCCACGAAGACGCCACCCACGAGGGCCAGCGAGCACTCCTGTGCCCGCAGCGCCCTGGCGGCCAGGTGCAGGGACACCAGCGCCGACGAGCAGGCCGTGTCGACCGTGACCGCCGGTCCTTCCAGCCCGAGGGTGTAGGCGATCCGGCCGGACAGCACACTGCTCGCGGTCCCGGTGACCAGGTGGCCCTCCAGCTCGGTCTGCGAGCCCAGCCCCCAGCCGTATCCCGTCGACGACGCCCCCGCGAAGACGCCGGTCGACGAGCCGCGCAGCGACAGCGGATCGATCCCGGCCCGCTCCAGCGCCTCCCACGCGACCTCCAGCAGCATCCGCTGCTGCGGGTCCATCGCCACCGCCTCGCGCGGGCTGATCCCGAAGAAGCCCGCGTCGAACTCACCGGCGCCCTCGATGAACCCGCCCGCCCGTACGTGCGAGGCGCCTTCCGAGCCGGGCCCGGTTCCGAGCAGTTCTTCCAGGTCCCAGCCACGGTCCTGGGGGAAACCGGAGATCGCGTCGACGCCGCCGGCCAGCAACTCCCACAGGTCCTGCGGGCTCCGGACGCCGCCGGGGAAGCGGCAGCCCATGCCGACGATCGCGATCGGCTCGTCGGCGGCCGCCTCGATCTCGCTGAGCCGCTGACGGGTCTCGTGAAGGTTGGCCGTTACCCGCCGGAGGAAATAGCGGAGCTTGTCGTCATCACTCACCTGCGGAACCTCATCCTTTTCAGCCATGTCAGTGAATTCCAAGCTCTTTTCCGATGAAGTCGAAGACCTCTTCATCGGAGGAAGTTTCGAGATCCTCGGCGACCGTCGCCGCGCGGCGACCGGCGGCGGTCTCTTTCCAGCGGGCGACGACGGCCTCCAGTCGAGCCGTGATCCGGGCCGCGTCGTCGTCCTCACCGGCGAGGCCGGCGAGCATGCTGTCGAGCTTGTCGAGTTCGGCGAGGACGGGCCGGGACGGCGACACCTCTTCCGGGACGAGGGTCGTCCGCAGGTGACCGGCCACCGCGGTGGGCGTGGTGTAGTCGAACAGCAGGGTGGCCGACAGCCGCAGCCCGGTGGCGGCGCCGAGCCGGTCGCGCAGTTCGACGGCGGTCAGCGAGTCCGCGCCCAGGTCGCTGAAAACCCGGTCGGGCGGGATGTCGTCGACCGAGGGATAGCCCAGCACCCCGGCCGCCTCGGTCCGGACCAGCTCCACCAGCAGCTGCTCCTGCTCGGCCCGGGGCAGGGCCCGCAACCGCTCGGTCAGGGCGTTTCCGGTGCTTCCGGCCGGGTCGTCCGCCTCGTTCCCACCGCCGGTGAGCGCCCGCGCGACCTCGGGCAGGCTCTCGATCAGCGGGCTGGGCCGGCGCAGGGTGAAGGTCGGGGCGAACGCGGCCCAGTCGACGTCGGCGACCGTGAGCAGGGCCTCCCCGCCGTCGAGGGCCTGGCTCAACGCCCGGATCCCGAGCTCGGGGTCCAGCAGCCGCAGTCCACGCCGGACCATCTGAGCCTTGCCCTCCCGGTCGCTCATGCCGCCGCCGTCCCACGGGCCCCAGGCGACGGAAGTCGCGGCCAGCCCGCGCGAACGGCGGTTCTCGGCCAGGGCGTCGAGGAAGGCGTTGACCGCGGCGTAGCCCGGTTGCAGGCCGCTGCCCCAGGTCGCGGAGATCGAGGAGAAGAGCACGAACGCCTCGAGGTCGAGGTCCTGGGTGAGCTCGTCGAGGTGTGTCGTCCCGGCGGTCTTGACCGCCGCCATCTCGGCCAGCTCGGTCAGGGTGGTGTCCCGCAGGGCGGTGGCCTGTCCGGCTCCGGCCGCGTGCATGACCGCGCTCAGCGGCGGGCCGCCGGCGGCGATCCGGCCGAGCAGGCCGGCGACGTCGGCGCGGCGGGCGATGTCGGCGGCCACGATGCTGACGGTGGTTCCGGCGGCGGCCAGCTCGGCGGCGAGCCCGACGGCGCCGGGCGCGGCCACGCCCGACCGGCTGGACAGGATCACCCGTGGGGCGCCGCGACCCGCCAGCCAGCGGGCCGTGTGCCCGCCGATCGACCCGGTTCCCCCGGTGATGAGCACCGTTCCGCGCGGTCTCCAGGTCTCCTCCCGCCGGGGGCGCGGGGCCTGGACGAGCCGCCGGCCGCGGATCCCCGCGTCGCGCAACGCCACCTGGTCCTCGCCACAGCCGGCCAGCACCGCGCAGAGCCGGGCGGCGGCCCGCTCGTCCAGGACGGCCGGCAGGTCGATCAGGCCGCCCCACCGTTCGGGATGTTCCAGGCCCACGACCCGGCCCAGCCCCCAGGCCTGGGCCTGCAGCGGCCGGGCCAGCGGTTCGCCCGGGTCGGCGGCCACCGCTCCGGAGGTGAGCACCCACAGCGGCGCCTGGGCCTGTACGTCCCCCAAGGCCTGGACCAGGCTCAGGGTCGCGGCCAGTCCTGCGGTCACCATCGGCCGGTCCGGCAGCGGCGCCTCGTCGAGAGCCAGCAGCGAGACCACGCCGCTCACCCGCGACGCGCCGGCGCGGTCGAACTCGCCGGCGAGCTCGGCGGCGAGCGCCTCCCTGGTCACCGCGCCCACGGTGATCCGGGTGACGTCGGCGCCGTGGCCGGTCAGCGCCTGAGCGCAGCGGCCGGCCGACTCGTCACCGGCCGGACCGGCGACCACCAGCCAGGTTCCGGACAGCGCGACCGGGCCGGGGTCGGAAACCGGCGCCCAGGAGACCCGGTATCGCCAGGCGTCGGTGGCCGACCGGTCCCGTTCGCGCCGGCGCCAGGCGGCGAGCACCGAGAGCAGGTCGCCGAGCCGCTCGTCGTCGACCGCGAGCGTCTCGGACAGGGCCGGCCGGTCGCCGGCCTCGACAGCCGCCCAGAACCGGGCCTCCGCCGCGCCGTCCGCGTGCTCGTCGCCGGAGCCGGTGACCGCGCCGAGCCGGAGCTTGTACGGGCCCAGCGGCCAGAATCGTTGCCGTCCGAAGGCGTACGTGGGCAGGTCCACCCGCTTTCCGGCGGGCAGAACCTCGGCCCAGTTGACGCCGATCCCCCGGACGTGGGCGCGCGCGAGCGCGGTCAGCACGGCATCGGCGGCCTCGACCCGGGCCCGCAACAGCGGGATGAACACCGGCTCGATGCCACCAGCAGGGTCACTCCCACCGGCCCCGGTGGCGACGCTGGGGCCCGTGACACCGGGACCGATGCCGGCAGGACCGGTGTGGGTCGTGGTGGGTCCGGGGAGGGTGGCCGGGCCCATCGCGGAGAGTGTTCCGTCCGGGCCGATCTCGATGAAGACGGACACGCCCTGACCGGCGAGCGTGTTCACGGCGTCGGCGAACCGGACCGCCTGGCGGGCCTGGGCCGGCCAGTAACCCGGCCCGGGGTCGGTCAAAATGGTGCCGTCACAGGCTCCGGCCCAGGTCACCGTCGGTGTCCGGTGCTCCAGACCCGCTGCCACCTGGTGGAGTTCGTCCAGGACCGGATCCACCCGGGCGGAATGGAACGCGTGGCTGACCCGCAACCGGCGCACCCGCCGCCCCCGCTGCCGCCACGTCTCCAACACCTGGTCCACGGCCCCGGCATCACCCGAGATCACCACCGCCGAAGGCCCGTTCACCGCCGCCGTCCCAACCCCTGCGACACCGTCCAGAGTCTCGGCCACCTCGGCCTCACTCGCCTCCACGGCGGCCATCGCACCACCCGTAGGCAGGCCCTGCATCAACCGAGCACGAGCCGCGACCAGCCGGCACGCATCCGCCAGGGTCAGCACACCCGCCGCATGGGCAGCCGCGACCTCCCCCACCGAATGACCGGCCACACCGTCCGGCACAATCCCGGCCGCCGCCAGCAGAGCGACCAAACCCACCTCGACCGCGAACAACCCCGTCTGCGCGTAGATCGTCTGATCAGCCCGTACGTCGTCCTGACCCGCCCATTCGGCATCACCGAGGACGACCTCCCGGATCGGCAGCCCCAGCTCGGCCTCCAACAACGCGCAGGCCGCGTCGAAAGCCGCCGCGAACACCGGAGACGCCGCATACAACTCCCCGCCCATCCCAGCCCGCTGCGCCCCCTGCCCCGCGAACAGGAAACCCACCTTAGGCCGACCCGCAGGAACCCCACCCCGCACCACCGAAGACGCCGACCCACCGCCCGCGAGCACGGCCAGACCCGACGTCAGCGCCTCACGATCCGCCCCCAGAACCACGGCCCGATACTCAAACGACGACCGGGACGTCGCCAGCGACCAGCCGACGTCAGTGACGTCGGCCGGCTCCCCACTGGTTCGGGAGACGAACTCGGCCAACCGCGCCGCCTGAGCCACCAGCCCATCCGCCGTACGCCCCGACACCAGCCAAGCCCGAGCCCCACCGGATAGCACCGCGAGCCGAGCCGGCTCGACCTGCTCGGCCTGCTCGACCAATGCGGTCGGCTCGATCGGCTCGACCGGAAGGGGCGGCGCTTCCTCGATGATGGCGTGCGCGTTGGTGCCGCTGATGCCGAACGCCGAGACGCCTGCCCGGCGCGGCCGCCCGTTCACCGGCCAGTCGACCGTCTCGCTCAGCAGCCGTACCTCTCCCGCCGACCAGTCCACGTGCGGCGACGGCGACTCCGCGTGCAGGCTGCGCGGCAGTTTCCGGTGCCGCAGGGCCAGCACCATCTTCATCACCCCGGCCACCCCCGCCGCCGCCTGGGTGTGCCCGATGTTCGACTTGACCGAGCCGAGCCAGAGCGGCCGCCCGTCCGGGCGGTCCTGCCCGTACGTGGCCAGCAGGGCCTGGGCCTCGATCGGGTCGCCTAGGGGAGTGCCGGTGCCGTGCGCCTCGACGACGTCCACCTCGGCCGGGGACAGCCGGGCGTTGGCGAGCGCGGCCCGGATCACCCGTTGCTGCGAGGGTCCGTTGGGGGCGGTCAGTCCGTTGGAGGCGCCGTCCTGGTTGGTCGCGCTGCCCCGGATCACGGCCAGGACGTCGTGGCCGTGGCGGCGCGCATCGGAGAGCCGTTCGAGGACGAGCATGCCCACGCCCTCGGCCATCCCCATCCCGTCCGCGTCCGCGCTGAACGCCTTGGACCGCCCGTCCGGGGCCAGCCCCCGCTGCCGGGAGAACACGACGAGATCCCAGGGCGTGGCCATGATGGTGACGCCGCCGGCCAGCGCCAGCGTGCATTCGCCCGAGCGCAGGGCCTGGCCGGCCAGGTGCAGGGCGACCAGGGACGACGAGCAGGCGGTGTCCATCGTGACGGCGGGGCCTTCCAGCCCGAGGGTGTAGGCCACCCGGCCGGAGATCACGCTGGTCGCGTTGCCGGCCATCAGGTGGCCTTCCATCCCGGCGGCGCCGTCCGCCCCGGTCTGCTGCCCGACCGCGGCGTAGCCGGAGCTGTAACCGCCGACGTACACCCCGGTCCGGGACCCGCGCAGGGAGGCCGGCTCGATGCCCGCGCGTTCGAGGGCCTCCCACGAGGTCTCCAGCAGGAGCCGCTGCTGTGGGTCCATCGCCAGGGCCTCGCGCGGGCTGATCCCGAAGAACCCGGGGTCGAACTGCCCGGCCTCGTGCACGAAGCCGCCTGCCCGTACGTACGTCGTCCCGCTGTGGCCGGGATCGGCGTGGTAGAGGCGGTCCAGGTCCCAGCCGCGGTCGGCCGGGAACCCGGAGATCGCGTCCGTGCCGGAGATCAGCAGCTCCCACAGCTGGTCCGGGGTCCGGACGCCGCCCGGGAACCTGCAACCCATGCCCACGATCGCGATCGGCTCGTCCTCGGCCACCGCCATCGTCACCAGTGCGGGCGTCGCGGGCCCGTCGCCCAGAAGTTCGGCCCTGAGGTGCTCCGCCAGCGCCGTCGAGGTCGGGTAGTCGAACAGGAGGCTCGCCGGCAGCCGCAGACCGACGGCCGCGTTGAGCCGGTTACGCAGCTCGACCGCCGTCAGCGAGTCGAACCCCAGGTCGCTGAAGGCGCGCCCGGCCTGGACCGCCTCGGGCGAGGGGTAGGCCAGGACGTCGGCGACCAGGGCTTGGACCAAGGCGATCAGCTTCTGTCCCTGCCCGGCCGGGGGCAGGGCGACGAGCTCCCCGATCAGCGCGTCCCTGGTGACCCGCGCGCCGTCGTGCGCGCCGGCCCCGGACACGTCCGCCATCCGCTGGACCTCGGGCAGGTCCCGCAGGAACGGCGCCCGCTGCATCTCGTGCTCGCCACCGGCGGACTCGATCAAGGTCCAGTCGATGTCCATGATCGTCAGCACGCTGTCGGGACCGCCGAGGGCGTCGGCGAGGGCTTGTACGGCGAGCCGCGGGTCCATCAGGACCTCCCAGCGGTTGCGGCTCAGCCGCTGCCGGGTCGCCTCGCTGGCCTGGGCGACACCGCCGCCGGCCCACGGACCCCAGGCGACCGACAGCGCCGGCAGTCCACGGGCCTGCCGGTTCTGCGCCAGGGCGTCGAGGAAGGCGTTGGCGGCGGCGTAGTTGCCCTGGCCGCCGGCTCCGAAGGTCGCGGCGGCCGAGGAGAAGAGCACGAACGCGTCCAGGTCGAGGCCCGCCGTCAGCTCGTCCAGCAGCGTGGCCGCGGTGGCCTTCGCGGCCAGCACCGAGGCCAGCCTGGCGGGGTCGAGCCGATCGACCACACCGTTGTCGACGACGCCGGCGGTGTGCATCACCCCGGTCAGCGCCGGGCCGGTCCCGGCGATCCAGTCCAGCAGCCCGGTCAGCTGGGACCGGTCCGCGGAGTCGCCGGCCAGGATCTCGACGGCGGTGCCGCGGCTCGCGAGGTCGGCCGCCAGCGCGGCGCTCCCGGCCGCGGCCGGGCCCGACCGGCTGACCAGAACCACCCGAGGAGCCCCGCGCCCGGCCAGCCAGCGAGCCACATGCCGGCCGATCGCGCCGGTGCCACCGGTGATCAGAACGCTGCCGCTCGGTGCCCACGGTTCACCGTCCCGGTTCGGCCGTGGGGCTCGGACCAGCCGCCTGCCCAGGATCCCGTCGGCCCGGATCGCGACCTGGTCCTCGTCGCAGCCGGCCAGGACGGCGGCGAGCCGGCCGGCGGCCGGTTCGTCCAGGTCGGCGGGGAGATCGACGAGCCCGCCCCAGCGGTCGGGGTGTTCGAGCGCCGCGACCCGGCTCAGGCCCCAGGTCTGCGCCTGCAGCGGGCTGGTCAGAGCCTCTTCCGGAACGGTCGCGACCGCGCCGGACGTCGCCACCCACAGCGGCGCGACGATCCCGGCGTCGCCCAGCGCCTGCACCAAGGTCAGCGTCCCCGCCAGGCCGGCGGGCACGGAAGGCCACCCGTTCAGGGGCGTTTCGTCCAGCGCCAGCAGGGACAGCACACCCGCCACCGGCCCGTCGCCGGTGATCGAACCGATCCGTCCGGCCAGCGCCTCCCGCTCGTAGGCGTCGGCGGCGAGATCGATCGCGACGACGCGGGCTCCGTGTCCGCTCAGGGCCCGGGTGACCGCCTCGGCCCGAGGCGCGTCGTCCTGCCCGGCGACGAGCAGCCAGGTTCCGGCGAGCCGGGCCGGTGCCGGCTCGGCGATCGGCGCCCAGGAGACCCGGTAGCGCCAGGCGTCCGAGGTGTCGCGCCGCCGGGCCGGGGTCCTGCCCGGGCCGGCCTGGTGGAGCCAGTAATGCTGACGCTGGAAGGCGTAGGTGGGCAGCTCCACCACCCGTCCGGCCGGCAGCACGCGGGGCCAGTCGACCTTCACCCCGCGTACGTGCACCCGGCCCAGCGACGCCAGGAATCGGGCAGCCCCGCCGTCTTCGCGCTCCACCGTCCCCGTGATGAGCGGAACGCCGGAGACCCCCTCGAAGGTCTCGGCGATCGCGGTGGTCAGCACCGGGTGCGGGGACACCTCGACGAACGTCCGGTATCCCGCCTCGGCCAGCGCCTCGGTCGCATCCTGAAAACGCACCCGCTCGCGTACGTTGGCGTACCAGTAGCCGGCGTCCAGCTCCGTGCCGTCCTGGCGCTGACCGGTGACCGTCGAGAACAACGGGACACGACCGGCCCGCGGCGCGATCGAAACCAGATCCCGGACCAGCCCCTCCCGCAACTCCTCCACCCGCGCCGAATGCGCCACGAAATCGGTCTGCGGAATCCGCCAGCGCAGCACCCGCCGAGCCGACAGAACACGCTCGAACTCCTCCAACGCCTCCAGATCCCCAGACACCACCGTGGTCGCAGGACCGTTCACCGCGGCCACCGACAGCCGACCAGCCCACCCCTCCCCCGACGCCAGCAACTCCTCGACCGAAGCGACCGGCATCACCACGGACAGCATCCCCGCCGACACGGCCAACCCGGACAAGGCCCGGCTGCGCACGGCGACCACCTTCGCCGCATCCTCCAGCGACAAAATCCCCGCCACACACGCCGCCGCGATCTCCCCCTGACTGTGACCGACCACAGCATCCGGACGAACCCCCGCCGCCTCCCACACAGCCGCCAGCGACACCATCACCGCCCACAACACCGGCTGCACCACATCAGCCCGCTCCAACCCCGGCGCACCCCCACGCCCGACCAGAACGTCCTCCAACACCCAATCCACATACGGATCAAGCGCCCGCCCACACTCCGCCAACCGAGCCGCGAACACCGGAGACGCCACCAGCATCTCCCGGCCCATCCCCACCCACTGCGCACCCTGACCAGGGAAAACAAAAGCGATCTTCCCCGCGCCACCGGTGGACGCGAGCCCGACGGCACCGAGCCCGACGGCACCGAGCCCAGCGGCCCCGAGCCCGGCGGACAGTCCGGCGCCTCCGCCTTCGCCGGCCAGGGCCGACAGCCCCGCCATGAGCTCGTCCCGGTCCGCTCCCACCACGGCGGCCCGATGTTCGAGCATCGAACGCGACACTGCCAGGGACCACCCAACATCGGCCGGATCCACCTCTGGATCCGCCGTCACGAACGACGCCAGCCGCTGCGCCTGGGCGACCAGCCCGGCTTCCGATCGGGCCGACAGCAACCAGACCGGTGGCGCGGCCGACAGCACGGGCGGCACCGGCTCGCCCCCGCCGACCCCGGATCCGCCGACCGGCCCGAGGCCTATGCCAGGTTCGCCGACCGGACCGGCGCTGGTGCCGGGTTCGTCGGCCGGTTCGGGGTCGTTGGCGCCGGGCTCACCTGCCGGGGCCTCGGCCGGGGCCTCCTGGAGGATGACGTGCGCGTTCGTACCGCTGATCCCGAACGCGGAGACGCCGGCCCGGCGCGGCCGCTCGCCCGGCGACCACGGGCGCGCCTCGGTCAGCAGCTTTACCTCGCCCGCGGACCAGTCCACGTGCGGGGACCGTTCCTGCGCGTGCAGCGTGCGCGGCAGCAGCCCGTGCCGCAGGGCCAGCACCATCTTGATCAGTCCGGCCGCGCCGGCCGCCTGCTGGGCGTGCCCGATGTTCGACTTCACCGACCCCAGCCACAACGGCCGTCCTTCCGGCCGGTCCTGTCCGTACGTCGCCAGCAGCGCCTGCGCCTCGATCGGGTCGCCCAGCGGCGTTCCGGTCCCGTGCGCCTCGACCGCGTCGACGTCGGCGGCGCTCAGTCCGGCGCTTGCCAGGGCGTCCCGGATCACCCGCTGCTGGGAGGGGCCGTTCGGCGCGGTCAGGCCGTTCGAGGCGCCGTCCTGGTTCACCGCGCTGCCGGTCACCAGCGCGAGCACCCGGTGCCCGTTCCGGCGGGCGTCGGACAGGCGTTCCATGACGAGCATGCCCGCGCCCTCGGCGACGCCCATGCCGTCGGCATCGGCGGCGAACGCCTTGCACCGGCCGTCCGGAGCCAGTCCCAGCTGCCTGCTGAAGTCGGTGAACATGACCGGGCTGGCCGTCACGAACGCGGCTCCGGCCAAGGCCAGCGTGCATTCGCCGGAGCGCAGCGCCTGAGCGGCCAGGTGCAGCGCGACCAGGCCGGAGGAGCAGGCCGTGTCGACCGTGAGGGCAGGCCCCTCCAGGCCGAGGGTGTAGGACACGCGGCCGGACAGCACGCTGGTCGCGGTGCCCGTCACCAGGCCGCCGTCCAGCGCGCCTTCGGGCTGGTCGGCGCCGTAGCGGGAGAAGGTGCCGCCGGCGAACACCCCGGTGCGGCTGCCGCGCAGCGAGATGGGATCGATGGAGGCTCGCTCCAGCGCCTCCCACGAGGTCTCCAGCAGCAGTCTCTGCTGGGGGTCCATGGTCAGCGCCTCGCGGGGGCTGATCCCGAAGAAGCCGGGGTCGAAGTCACCGGCCGCGTGCAGGAATCCGCCGGACTGGATGTGGGTGGTGCCCTCCCGGTCCGGGTCGGCATCGAACAGGTCCTCGGTGTTCCAGCCGCGGTCGCGCGGGAAGTCGCCGATCACGTCCGCGCCGGCGGCCAGCAGCTCCCAGAGCCCTTCGGGGGTGTCGACGCCGCCGGGGAAGCGGCAGCCGATGCCGACGATGGCGATCGGCTCGTCGGGGGCCGCCGACCGGAGGAAGCCGGCGGCGGCGCGGCCGACGTTCTCCGCGTCCCCGGTCAGCTGGGAACGGAGAAACTCCGCGGCAGCCACCGGGGTGGGGTGGTCGAACACCAGAGTGGCGGGCAGTCGCAGGCCGGTCGCGGTGTTGAGCCGGTCACGGAGTTCGACGGCGGTCAGGGAGTCGAAGCCGAGGTCGCTGAAGGCCCAGTCCGCCTGGACGTTCTCGATCGACGCATGGCCGAGGACGGTGGCGATCCGGGCCCGGATCAGGTCGAGCAGGATGCGGGTCTGCTCGTCCTGGGGCAGGCCGGTCAGTTGCCGGCCCAGCGCCGTCCCGGAGTTCGGGGCGGCGGAACCGGGGTCGGCGTCGGCCGCCGAGCGCGAGACCTCGGGCAGGCTAGCGATCAACGGGCTGGGCCGCCGCAGCGTGAAGGTCGCCGCGAAGCGGGCCCAGTCCACGTCGGCGACCGTCACCGACGTGTCCGTGTGGTCGAGGGCCTGCCCCAGCGCGCGGATGCCCTGGGCCGGGTCCACCAGCCTCAGCCCACGTCGACGCATCTGCTCGCCGTCGTCACCGTTCGCCAGGCCCTGGCCCGCCCACGGGCCCCAGGCGACCGACGTCGCCGCCAGACCCTGACCGCGCCGGCCTTCCGCGAGCGCGTCCAGGAAGGCGTTCGCCGCCGCGGAGCCCGGCTGCCGGCCGCTGCCCCAGGTGGCGGAGATCGAGGAGAACAGGACGAACGCGTCCAGGTTCAGGGGCCGGGTGAGCTCGTCCAGCCACCTCGCGCCGGCGGCCTTCTCGCCGAGGACGTCGGCCAGGTCGGCGATGGTCGTGTCGGCCACGGCGGTGGCCTGTTCCACGCCAGTGGTGTGGAACACCGCGGTCAGCGGCGTCCCGCTCCGGCCGATCCGGTCGAGCAGCCCGGCCGTCTCATCCCGCCGGGCGACGTCGGCGACGAGAACGCTGACCGTGGCGCCGGCCTCGGCCAACACCGCCGCCAGGCTCGCCGCGCCCGGCGCGGCCGGACCGGACCGGCCGGCCAGGACCAGGCTCCGCGAGCCGCGCTCCGCCAGCCAGCGGCCCGTCGTATCGCCGATCGTGCCGGCGTCACCGGTGATCAGCGTCGTGCCGCGGGTCGTCCAACGTCCGACGCCGTCATGGGCGGACGCGGCCCGATTCGTCCAGGGTTCACCGTCGTGGTGGGCGGACGCGGCCCGATTCGTCCAGCGTTCACCGTCGTGGTGGGCGGGCGCGGCCCGGATCAGGCGGCGGCCGAGGATGCCGGCGCCGCGGATCGCGACCTGGTCCTCGCCGCAGCCGGCCAGCACGGCGGACAGCCGAGCGGCGGCCGGCTCGTCCAGGACGGCCGGCAGGTCGATCAGGCCGCCCCAGCGGTCGGGGTGCTCAAGGGCGACGACCCGGCCCAGTCCCCAGACGTGCGCCTGCACCGGTCCGGCCGGTACCTCGTCGGGGCGGGTGGTCATCGCCTCGCGGGTGAGGACCCAGAGCGGAGCCTGGATGCCGACGTCGCCCAGCGCCTGGACCAGCCCCAGTGTCCCGGCCAGCCCGGCGGGAACCACCGGGAACTCCGGCCGTGGCGTCTCGTCCAACGCGAGCAGCGACAGCACCCCGGCCACCGGCGCGGCCCCGGCGGCCCGGCGCTCGGTGAGCGAGTCGGCCAGCCGGTCGGCCAGGGCCTCCCGGTCGATCTGGTCGGGGGCGATCCCGACGAGAATGGGCTCGGCGCCCCGGTCGCGCAGGATCGACAGGTAGTCGGCGCTCAGGCCGCCGTCCGCCGCGTCGCCCACCACGAGCCAGGTTCCGGACAGACGGGCCGGCCCCGGGTCGGTGACCGGCTCCCAGGAGACCCGGTACCGCCAGTTCGCGGTCAGCGCCTCATGACGCTCGCGCTGCCGCCAGGACCACAGCGCGGGCAGCACCTCGCCGAACGGACGGCTCCCGTCCACCGCGAGCGTGCCGACCAGCGTGGCCAGGTCGCCCGCCTCGACCGCCGCCCAGAAGCGTCGCTCCGCCTCCGTGGTCGCGCCGTCACCGGTCACGCCGCCGGACGGCCCGGACCGGGCCCAGAACTGCTGGTGCGCGAAGGCGTACGTCGGCAACGCCACCCGTCGTCCGGCGGGGAGCACGGCGGCCCAGTCCACCGCGACACCACGGACGTGCGCACGCGCGAACGCGGTCAGAACAGATTCGGGGACGGGCGTCTTGGGCCGCAGCAGCGGGATGAGGACGGCTCCGGGCGGCGATTCCGCGCCGTCGGCGGTGAAGCCCGCCAGCGCCGCCAGGCCGAGCGCGGACAGAGTCGTGTCCGGGCCGATCTCGATGAACACCGAGACGCCCTGGTCGGCCAGGGTGGTGACGGCGTCGGAGAACCGTACGGGCCGGCGGGCCTGCTCCGTCCAGTAGCCCGGATCCGCGGCGGTGATCGGCTCACCGGTCAGGGCGCCCGCCCACGTCACCATCGGGGCGTGGTGCTCCAGCCCGCCGGCCACCGCGGCCAGCTCGGGCAGCACCGGGTCCATCCGGGCCGAGTGGAACGCGTGGCTGACCCGCAACCGGCGCACCCGCCGGCCCCGTGCCCGCCAGACCTCGATCAGCTCGTCGACCGCCTCGGCGGCACCGGAGACGACCACCGACGAGCGACCGTTCACGGCGGCCAACTCGACGCCGTCGATGCCGTCGACGCCGTCCATGGCCGCGACCAGCTCGGCCTCGGTCGCCACGATGGCGGCCATCGCCCCGCCCTCGGGCAGCGCCTGCATCAGCCGGCCCCGCGCCGCCACCAGCCGGCAGGCGTCGGGCAGGCTCAGCACCCCTGCGGCATGAGCCGCCGCGATCTCACCCACCGAATGACCGGCCACCGCGTCCGGGACGATCCCGGCCGCCGCCAGCATGGCCACCAGCCCGGCCTCCACCGCGAACAGCCCGGCCTGGGCGAAGACGGTCTGATCCGCGCGCGGATCGTCCTCGGGGGTGGGGCCGGTGTCGCCGTCATGACGGTCCCGGCCGAGTACGACGTCCCGGATCGGCAGGCCGAGCTCGGCCTCCAGCAGGGCGCACGCCTGGTCGAACACCGAGGCGAAGGCCGGGGACGCGGCGTACAGCTCCCGGCCCATCCCGGCCCGTTGCGCCCCCTGCCCGGCGAACAGGAAACCCACCCGGCTGCTGCCACCGGGCGGAACCACCCCCGACAGCACCCCCGGAGCCGAGTCCCCTGCGGCCACCGCCGACAGCCCGGACGTCAGTTCGCCGAGGTCCGCACCGAGAATCACGGCGCGGTGCTCGAACGTCGACCGGGTCGTCGCCAGCGACCAGCCGATGTCAGTGATCCTGCGGGCATCGGCGAGGTCAGCGTCGTCAGCGTCGTCAGCCGGGTCGGAGCCCGGTCGGCTCGCGAGGAACGCGGCCAGCCTTCCGGCCTGCACCGGCAGCCCGGCGGCGGACCGACTCGACACCAGCCAGGCGGACGGAGCCCCCGTCAGCACCCGCACGGCCACGGCCGGGACATCCTCGGCCACCCCAGCCGACCCGCCGGCATCCTCCTCGGCCACCCCAGCCGACCCGCCGGCATCCTCCTCGGCCACCGCAGCCGGCCCGCCGACGCCCTTCTCGATCACCACGGCCGACCCGCCGGCGTCCTCCGCCCGGTTCGCCTCCTCAGCCGTCCAGCCGAGCCCGGCCGGGTCCTCCTCCAGGATGACGTGCGCGTTGGTGCCGCTCATCCCGAACGACGACACCCCGGCCCGGCGCGGCCGGTCACCGGCAGGCCAGTCGACCGCCTCGGTCAGCAGCCGTACCCCGCCGGACCAGTCCACGTGCGGGGTCGGTTCATCGACGTGCAGGGTGCGCGGCAGGACACCGTGCCGCAGGGCCAGCACCAACTTGATCAGTCCGGCCACCCCGGCCGCGGCCTGGGTGTGGCCGATGTTGGACTTCACCGATCCCGTCCACAGCGGCCGCTCGGGGTCCCGGTTCTGCCCGTACGCGGCCAGCAGCGCCTGCGCCTCGATCGGGTCGCCCAGCTCCGTGCCGGTGCCGTGTGCCTCGACCGCGTCGATGTCGTCCGGGGACAGCCCGGCGCCGGCCAGCGCCGCCTGGATCACCCGCTGCTGGGAGGGCCCGTTGGGGGCCGTCAGTCCGTTGGAGGCGCCGTCCTGATTCACCGCGCTGCCCCGGATCACGGCGAGAACCTCGTGCCCGTGCCGGCGGGCGTCCGAGAGCCGTTCGAGTACCAGCATGCCGGCGCCCTCGGCCAGCCCCATGCCGTCGGCGGTGGCCGAGAACGGCTTGCACCGCCCGTCGGGGGCGAGCCCCAGCTGCCGGCTGCCCCAGACGAACCAGGTGGGACTGGCCAACACGGTCACGGCCCCGGCCAGCGCCAGGCCGCATTCGCCGGAGCGCAGGGCCTTGACCGCGAGGTGCAGGGCGACGAGCGAGGACGAGCAGGCCGTGTCCACCGAGACGGCCGGGCCCTCAAGACCGAAGCTGAAGGCCACCCGGCCGGAGATGACGCTGTTGGCGGTGCCGGTGAGGAGGTGGCTCTCCAGGCTGCCGTCGCCGTCCTGGAGCGCACTGCCGTAACCGGAGAAACTGGCGCCGGCGAACACACCGGTCGACGAGCCCCGCAGCGATCCAGGGTCGATGCCGGCCCGCTCCAGAGCCTCCCAGGAGGTCTCCAGCAGGAGTCGCTGCTGCGGGTCCATGGCCAGCGCCTCGCGCGGGCTGATCCCGAAGAACCCGGGATCGAACTCCCCCGCGTCGTGAACGAATCCGCCCGAGCGCACGTTCGACGTCCCGGGATGGGCCGGGTCCGGGTCGTACAGGGCGTCCAGGTCCCAGCCGCGTGTGCTCGGCAGCCCGGAGACGGCGTCCGTGCCGGCCGTCAGCAACTCCCACAGGTCTTCCGGGTCCTGTACGCCGCCGGGGAACCGGCAGCCCATGCCGATGATCGCGATCGGTTCCTGACCCTGCTCCTCTACCTCGCGCAGGCGGCGGCGCGTCTGCTGGAGATTGGCGGTCACCAGCTTCAGATAATCGCGGAGTTTTTCCTCGTTAGACATTCAGTCGCCATTCCCTGATCGCTCGACATGAGCTTTCCCATGACCCCGCGGGAGCGGTCGGCGTGGCTCGACGCCATTGAACAGATATCGAAAAAGCTTTCCGAGAAGAAATCCGCGAATTACGTTCGGCAGGATGCTAACTGGGCGGGCAGAAGGCACGCAACCCGACCCTGCCACCTTGTTCAACTGCAGAAACGCTCAGTTAAACAGGCATGCGGAAGATTGCGTTCAACTGTGGGGTCTAAGCAGTTGAACACCGCTCGGCGAGGGCGCCGGCGGTGGCGGTGCCGCGTCGTCCATGGACGGGAGCATGCGGGAAAGACCAGGTCAGATACAGAACAGGCACGGCGTTGGGCCGCGCCGGCGATCTTGGAGGTCGGCGCGCCTCACCACGGCGGCTCTTCGACCTGAATATCAATGAGTACGGAAACGCGGGCTTGCGGTCGCCTCATTCACGAGTTTGTCCCACAGCCCGCCGTCAATGCAAATGCACGGCTGCGGAGACAAGAGTGCGGAATCAGTCGAACACCCGGCGGAGTACGCCCGGTGGCGTGCTCCGCCGGCGCCACTCGCGCGGATAGCCGACCGACACCTCCTCGAAACGGACGCCGTCGTGCCAGGTGGTCCTGGGTATGTGCAGGTGCCCGTAGACGGCGACCTCGGCCCGGTAACGCAGGTGCCAGTCGGCGGTCCGGTCGGTGCCGCACCACTGGGCGAACTCCGGGTAGCGCAGGATCCGGGTGGGCTCGCGTACCAAGGGATAGTGATTGACCAGCACGGTCCTCAGGCTGTCGTCGATGCCGGCCAGCCGCTGCTCGGTCTCCGCCAGGCGGGCCCAGCACCAGGCCTCCCGGCTGGGGTACGGGTCGGGATGGAGCAGGATCTCGTCGGTGCACACGACGCCCGTCTCGTAGGCGTACGCCAGCGACGCCTCCTTGCTGGTCAGGCCCGGCATCCGGAAGGAGTAGTCGTACAGCAGGAACAGCGGCACGACCGCGACCGGGCCGCCCGGTCCGTCCCACACCGGATACGTGTCCTCCGGGGTGACGACGCCGAGCTCCCGGCAGACCTCCACCAGGCGGCGGTAGCGGGCCTCGCCGCGCAGCTGGACCGGGTCCTCCCGGGGGGTCCACAGCTCGTGGTTGCCCGGTGCCCAGATCACCTTGGCGAACCGGTCGGCGAGCAGGCCCAGCGCCCATTCCACGTCAGCGAAGAGCTCCCCGACGTCACCGGCGACGATCAGCCAGTCGCCGTCGTGCGCGGGCTTGATCCTCTCGACGATCTCACGGTTCTCCTTGTAGGCGACGTGCAGGTCACTGATCGCGAACAGCGTCGGGGCTTCCACGGCCGAAGGCTAGGCGCGCCTCCCGCCGAGATCAACCCCCACCGGCCGGCCGGCCGAGCCGGATGCGCGTCGCCGAAGAATTCATCAGCCGTTCGGCCCTTGATTCCATGCAGGCATCGTCACCTGACAGAGGAAGTGCTAGGCGCGCGCGGACGATCCCCTCGCTCTCTGTACGCATCGGTGAACGGCGGCCGACGCCTACGGCTCCCCCGCCTCCGGCCCTCATCCCGGCCAGGGCCGCACGCCCGATCCAACGGGTCCGTCAGGGCGCTGCGCGAGCAAGGCATCGACCGGCTGCACGACCCAGGCCGAAGACGTCGACCCCGGAAACCTGTCTTCACAACCTCCGAATGATCATGCGGTGGCCGTCGCCATGTGACCGCTACGCCTGAAGATCGCAAAGTGTCACCGGAGTACTAGCGGGCCGCGGCGGCCTCGTCCGTGATCACCTTTTGCGGGACCTGGGCTGTCGCGAGCGCGACCCAGGCGGTGTCGTCGACGAACACGAGGCCGTCCCGGAGGGCGTCGCGCAGCCACGCCTCGACGGCGGCGGCGCCGACGTCACGGCCCAGCTCCCCCAGGTGGGAGCACAGCCCGTTGACCGTGCGGCGTCGGCGCAGCCCCCGGTAGGCGTCGGCCCGCCAGCCGGTCAACCGGTGCCGGACCCTCGGCCATCCCGCGCGGCGGTCGGTGATCAAGATATCGGTGCCGTCGTCCTCGGCGACCAGCGAGGAGTGCGGGTAGTCGCGCCGCCACCGGAGTAACGCGGCCTTGAGGTCCGCCACGACGTCCTCGCCGATTCCGGCGTTGTCGCAGTCGAAGAAGTAGACGAGGTCGGCGAGTTCGCTCTCGGGGAGGTCGTAGATGTCGCGGTAGAAGGCGGTGGGCTCCCGGCGGGCGAAGCCCAGCTCGGGACGTTCGAAGTAGGGGCTGTAGCGTTCGAGGATGATGCGCTGGGAGTACGAGGGCGGCTGCAGGTGGACCAGTGCCGGGATCTGGTGGATCACGTCGAGGTAGTCCTCGGGCCGCTCCCCGGGGAAGCCATACAGGTAGTTCCACTCACAGGTGACGTGGTTGTCCTCGCAGTCGCGGAGGAGCCGGACGTTGGTCACGCCGTCCACCCCCTTGTCCATGAGGCCGAGCACCCTGCCGCTCAGGCTCTCGATCCCGGGCTGGAGCAGGACGATCCCCGCGTCGGCGAGCGCCGCGATCTGGTCGCCGCGCAGGTTGGACTTGATCTCGTAGAAGACTCGCAGGTCCCAGTCGGCCTCGGCCATGCGGGGGAGCAGGGTCTTCAGGTAGCCCATGTCCAGGATGTTGTCGACGGTGATCACATCGAGGATCTGGTGGCGTTCCACCAGGGTGCTCAGCTCCGTCCAGAACTGGTCGGCGGACTTGCTGCGGAACCGCATGAGCGATCCGTTGAGGCCGCAGAACGTGCAGTGGTGCTTCTCGCCCCACCAGCAGCCGCGCGAGCTTTCGACGACCAGTTCCGGCGTGAGGTACTCGCGCAGCGGCGAGCGTTCGAACGCGTCCTGCCAGGCGGTGTAGTCCGGGATGGGGATCAGGCCGGGAGGCACGCTGTGTGCCGGCTGGTCGTTGGCCACGGAGCGGTCGCCCTCCCACCAGCAGACGCCGGGGATGTCGGCGAAGTCTCCGCGCAGGGCGTCCTCGCTCAGCCGGGTGAGCAGCGCCGGGAACACCTGTTCCGCCTCACCGCGGACGACCAGGTCGACGAACCGGTGGTTGCGGTGCAGGGCGGCGCCCATCGGCCCCTCGCAGTTGGCGCCTCCGAACACGACGGTCACCTCGGGCCGCAGAACCTTGATCCGGCGGGCGAGCGCGAGGCTGGCCGCGTTCTGCATGAAGGTAGTGGAAAACCCGACCACGTCAGGGCGGGACGCCAGGATCTCGGCCGCCGCCTTGTCGACGAATCCGGCGGAGAGCTCGCGCATCCGCCGGATGCCCGCGGCGTCGAAGCCGTATGTCGCGGAAACGCGCTCCAGCGCGTCCGCGCCCCGGCCCAGGTCGTCGTACAGGCATCCGGCGAAGATCAGGTCTCCCAGTCCGTGGAAGACCCCGGTGTCGGCGATCTCGGTGTAGTCCGACGGCGGCGTCGCGTCGGCCGCGAACAGGTGCTCCGCCCAGTGCACGCCACCGTGGTATTCGGTGACCTCGACGTCCGGGCAGTCCCGCGCGACCAGGCCGTGGAGCAGCCCGAGGGGCAGCGAGGGCCGGTTGATCGCCTGCCAGGGCATCGCTGCGAGTGTCAGCCGCATCATGCGTCCGCTCCGTTCGATGCGAAGGTGGTCCGGTGGCGCGCCGGGCGTCGGGCGCCAAGCGTCGGGCGTCGGGCGCCGGTCAGCCGGTCAGCCGGGGAGGCCGGACGAGGGGGCGAGAAGGCCTGTCCGTGCCTCGGCGGCCTTCTCGCCGTCACCTCGTCGTTCAGTCGGTACCGCGCACCCGCCGTTCGGGGACGGACTCGCCCGCGAGGGCCGAGTCCTTCCGGGGCTGACCCATGGTGATCCGCACAGAACGGCAATATTTGGACGACCGGATGCGGGTCTTCTTCAGAGTGGTGGCAATCATGTTCTCACCTCCTCAGCCTCGATCACCTTGAAATGAGCCTCGGCCGGCAGCGCCCGCACCGAGGCGGGTTCGAGGCCCGCCGACCGCAGGAGCGCCTCGAACTCCGCTTCGGTGCGCTCCCTGCCACCCGTGGTCACCAGCAGATCGAGGTCTCCCACGGCCGTCCAGGAGTCCGGGCGATCGGGCAGCATGAGCTCGACGACGATGAGGACCGCGTGCTCGGGCATGGCGCGGCGGCAGTTGGCGAGGATCGTCCGGGCACTGTCGTCGTCCCAGTCGAGCAGGACATACTTGAGCACGTAGGCGTCGCCGCCCTCGGGGACTTCCGCCATGAAGTCTCCCGCGACGATCTCGCATCGCTCCGCGACGCCCGCCTCGGCCAGGACGCGCGGCGCGGACGCGAGACCGGCGGGGGTGTCGAACAGCACGCCGCGCACGCCGGTCTCGCGGCGCAGGATCTCGGCGAGCAGCGCGCCCGCACCGCCGCCCACGTCCACGACCTTCTTGAACCGCGAGAAGTCCACGTGGGCGGCCAGCGCCGGAGCGAGGCCGGCGGTGTCCCGCCGCACGGCCTCGTAATAGGCCACCGCCAGCTCCGGACGGCCGGCCATGTACGCGAAGTTGTTCATTCCGGCGAGGTGGTCGAAAGCGGGCTCACCTGTACGGACGCTGTGCGTGAGCTCCCCCCAGGCTCGCCACGCCATGTCGTCCCCGGCCATCAGCGTCAGGGCCGTCACCGAGTTCTCCGCCTCGAAGCGCAGGGGCCGTCCGAGCGCGCCGAGCCGGTACGAACCGGCAGCCGTCTCGATGACGACGTCCAAGGCCGCGAGTGCGCGCAGCAGCCGGTGCAGGGTCGGCGGATGCGTCCCGGTCGCCTGGGCGAGCCGCGCGACCGTCTTCTCGCCATCCGCGAGGTGGTCGGCGATCCTGAGCCGGACCGCGGTGTGGACCACTTGGGAGAAGCGGAACCCGAAGATCATCTTGAGTAGCTCGGCCCGGGCTCGCGCCTCGGCCGCGTTCTGGGTCTCGTCGTTGGTGCTCATCCGCTCGCCCCTCACAGCCCCATCGCGGGCACCGGCCAGCGCCGCATGCGGTAGGGGAGGACGACCACCTGGTCGGCGGCGCGCAGCAGGAGCCGTTCGTCGAGCAACGCCTCAGCCGCGTCGCGTTCGAGGGCGTCCAGGTCGGTGAGCGCGGTCGGCCGGAGGCACCGGAGGAACGCCCTCAGAACGTGCGGCTCGTCGATGGTGAACCTCCCCGCCTCCTCCGGGTCCCGCACGTCCTTGACCTGGATGAACCCGGGCCCGCGCCGGTAGTAGCACAGCCCCGGCCGGAAGACCGAGCGCCATTCCGCGAAGTCCGGTGCCGCGTTCTCGGGAGGCGGGAGGTGCCACAGGAGCGGGACGACGGTCCGCGGCATCGCCTCGGCGCGCCAGTTCAGCACGCGGCCCGTGTCGAACGCGTCGCGCAGCGCGGCGACAGCGCCGAGCATGGCAGGCGGGTCATCCCACCGGATGGCCAGGTCCAGGGGAAGATCGTCCTCCAGGGCAAGCGGCTGGACCCTTGTCACGCGACCTCCACGCAGGTGATGCACGAATCATTGGAAGTCTGACCCGATCATCATTCGAGATCTATCCGTAAAGTGCGGAGCCTGCCACGCAAATCGGATATCCCTGCCTGGGTCACGTGCGCCCTTGAGCGTGGCCGGGGAGACCGGCCGTACGCCGCGCGGTACAGGTTCGAGTACCGGCTCATGTGCGTGAACCCCAGCGCAGCGCGACGTCGATGACGGTGCCGGGATGACCCGAGGCGGCCAGATCCAGCAGGTCCTCGTGCGCCCGCTCGACGGCGTCCCGGAGGACCTGGACGATCAGGACGTAATGGCCGACGCTCTAGTCCATCTGGATGCGCGGAACCGGTCCGACGATGTTGTCCGACGACGTCACCTCGCGTCCGTCCACGGTCGCGCGCCCGGTCCCGGCGAGCGGGATTCTGCCTGGTCCCATCGGATCTCGATCGAGCCGAATCGGCCGGGGAAGTGAGGTTGTCGCCCTACTCATGTCAGTTAAGGAACTTCAGTCCTATGTGTCTCACTTGAGCTGGGCGCAGAGGGGTGAGACCTCCGTTGGCACGCCATCCCGAGAGCGCACTTCGTGCTGCGCTATATGGATAGCCCACGTCGTGGAATCCTCATAATCTCCATTCTCAGCATAAACAGGCAAACATCTCCGAATGCTCCCGGCTTCCAAAGACTCAGCCGCTCTTCGCTTCCGGGTCATCAGGGGTCGCCCGCATGGGAAGGGGTCTGCGATGAGACTCATCGTGGAAGTGCGCGCGGCAGGACGGCATGCGTTGCATTCTCACCGACCTTATCGCCAGGCCGGCGATCGAAATTTCTGCCTACGTGAACCGTACGTCGATCCTTTTTCTTCTCGGGCGCTCTGAGCCTGTCGATCATGGTTAAGCACAGAAGCACATCGCAGTGGCTCACGCCGCGACCAGGACGGGGGCACCGGGCTGTCGGCCCTAGCTCGGCTTGGGTTTTCGGCGTCCACCTGCGCGGAACGACCGACGCCTCGCAGCCCAGAAGGTCAGTCCGCCCTCTGGGGCGGGCGGTGAACCACAAACAAACGGACCGCCATCTTCATCGCACAAGCATTCCGTTTCTGGAAGGGATAGCCCGATGATCAACCCGTTCCACATAGAAATTCCGCAGGACGAGCTGGATGACCTGCGCGAGCGGCTCTCCCGTACCCGCTGGAGCGGCGAGATCGGCGGTCCAGGATGGAGTCGCGGCGTCCCGACCGGCTACCTGCGCCAGCTCGCCGCCTACTGGGCCGACGGCTACGACTGGCGCAAGCACGAGGCCAGGCTGAACGAGCTGCCCCAGTTCACCACCGACATCGACGGGCAGAGCATCCACTTCGCACACATTCGCTCACCTGAGGCCGAGGCGACTCCGCTGATGCTCATCCACGGCTGGCCCGGCTCGTTCGCCGAGTTCCTGGACGTCATCGGCCCACTGACCGACCCGCGCTCCTACGGCGGCAACCCTGCCGACGCCTTCCACCTGGTGATCCCCTCTCTGCCCGGGTTCGGCTTCTCCGCTCCCCTGCGCGATACGGGTTGGACGCAGGGCCGCATCGCCGACGCTTTCGCCGAGCTGATGCACCGGCTCGGCTACTCCCGCTACGGCGTGCAGGGCGGCGACGTCGGCGCCTTCGTGGCCCCGGCCATGGCCCGCCAGGATGCCGAGCACGTGTTCGGCGTGCACGTCAATGCCCTGGTCACCTTCCCGATCGGGGCCGAGGGTGAGATGGACGGCCTGACCGAGTCCGAACTGGAGCGATTGGCGCGCCTGGAGCACTGGCAGCAGGAACAGAGCGGCTACGACAAGCTCCAAGGCACCCGCCCGCAGACCCTGGGACACGGCCTGAACGACTCCCCTGCCGGCCAGCTCGCCTGGATCGTCGAGAAGTTCAAGGAATGGACCGACAGCGCCGCCGACCTGCCCGAAGACGCCGTCGACCGCGACGCCATCCTCACCGACGTCAGCATCTACTGGTTCACGCAGACCGGCGCCTCCTCGGCCCACAACTACTACGAGTCCCACCACGACCCATCGGCCTGGGCACCGCGCGATCCCGGCACCGTGCCCACCGGCGTGGCAGTCTCCCTCACCCAGGACGTCGCCATCCGTCGCTTCGCCGAACGCGATCACAACATCGTGCACTGGACCGAATTCGAGCGCGGCGGACACTTCCTGGCCCTGGAACAACCCACCCCGTTCGTCGCCGACGTGCGCGCGTTCTTCCGCTCCCTGCGCTGAGCCGTCCGCACCGGTGGCGGCGGTCCGCGACAATTCCGGCTGGCCGGAAGATATCCGGCTCCGCAAGTCACGCCGCAGCGGGCCCCAGCCAGTGATCAGTGAAGCTTTCTGGCGGTGGGCTGCTGGTCACAGCATGATCGCGAATCCGGTGTTCGCCTACGACGTAAGAAACCCCTGGTAGATGGCTTGATCACCACAACCAGGGGAGATCGGGTCGGCCTGGCGGCTGCTCGATCCGGGGCAGCAGGCGTTGCTCGTGCTGGTCTACCTGCGCAAGGGCGAGACGTTCACCGAGCTCGAAGCCGGTTTCGGAGTGTCGACGCCGACCGCTTGGCGGTCGATCGCGTTGCTGTCGACCCGCTCGCCCAAGCTCACGGCGGCGTTGCGCAAGGCGAAGCGGGGCAGGCAGCACTACTTGATCCTGGACGGCACGCTGATCCATACCGACCGAGTCAAGGACGACCGGCCGTACTTCTCCGGCGAGCACCGCGTGCACGGGATGAACGTCCAGGTCATCGCCTCACCCGACGGGACCATCCCGTGGACCTCCGGAGCACTGCCCGGCAAAGCCCACGACCTGAGCGCCTTCCGAGGCCGACCACCTGTGCAGGGCCATCGCCATCCTTCAGAACCACCGCATTGCTCAGGCCGCCTGAGGATGAAAAAGGCCAGTGAGCCTTTGTCGGTGATCAGGGGTTGCGGAGTGTGATCGGCGGAGTTGGTGGAGGCTGATGCCGGATGGGACCATGACCAGTTCGGAGTCCATGTGTGGAGATCCGTTCGGATCAGCGGTGACACCAAGACCGCACGGTCACCCGGACCTTGAAGCTGCCGCAGCGTTGCGTCACCGCGTTACGGGCTCTCTGGGACCACCGAAGCCGTGTTCGCCAGAAGGACGGCGACCGGTGGCACGACAACGATCTCGTGTTCGCCGCCCGGACAGGAACCGAACTCAGCGCCACCGACGTCCGGCGAGTTATCGAGAGAGCGGGCCTGGTCGCCCAGGAGCGGTCCCCGCGCGAACTACGGCACAGCTTCGTCTCTCTGCTCTCCGCTGACGGCGTGCCCATCGAGCACATCGCTCGCCTGATCGGTCATGCGGGAGGGTCGGCGGTGACGGAGAAGGTCTATCGCCAGCAGATCCGCCCGGCGATGCAGGAGTGGGCTGTGATCATGGATCGGATCTTCCCTGATCCGGGCCATGTCGCCGAGGGCCCTGCAAGTCACTCGGAAGATCAAGAGCCGCCTCCCGGATTCGGGAGGCGGCTCTTGAGCTGGTGGGCGATACTGGGATCGAACCAGTGACCTCTTCGGTGTGAACGAAGCGCTCTCCCCCTGAGCTAATCGCCCTCCTCGCCGACGCCTCTCGGTGCCGACGGGGAAAACCATACCGCATCCCGGGGCCCGCTGGCGAAACGGCGAGCGGGAGGGCGAGGAGGCCGCGGCAGGTGGATGATTCGGGTGAAAGGCGGCGGTTGCCCATCGGTGTGGCGGCCGGGTGGCATACCATCGTCCTGTCCCGGGTAGACGCCGATCGTGATCCACGCCGTAAACGTTCTTGGAGCCGCTCGGGACCAGGCTTCACCCCACGCAAAACCCTTGCAAATACGACCCGATAGATGCCGTTTAGCCAGGTAGATGGCTAAATGTCCAGCTGTGAGTTGCGTTACAGAAGGGCCTTGGAGCGGAATCTTTCCTACAGGTTTCTTCGTTCCGCGTCATAGCTCTAGGACGAAGTCCGCAAGAGCAGTGAAAGCCCCGCAGAGGGGACCTACGACGAAAAGGTTTGGCTGACGATGAACAGCACCACCGTCTCCGCCGAGCTTGGCCTTCGGCTTGTGGTCCCCGACCGTACAACCGTCCCCCTGCTCGCCGGACTGAGCTACACAGCCGACGACCCGTACGCCATCCGCATGGCCTTCCACGTAGGGAACGACGAGCCGGTCGAGTGGATCTTCGCACGCGAGTTGCTGACCGTCGGCATCGTGAGACGTGTCGGCGACGGCGACGTGCAGGTGTGGCCGGCCCGCGCCGACGGCGAGCGCACGCTGCACATCAGTTTGACCTCCCCCTTCGGGCAGGCGCTGTTCGAGGTGCCGCTGGCCCCGCTGACGGAGTTCCTGCACCGGACGTACGAGAAGGTGCCCGCCGGCCGCGAGGCCGACTACATGGACCTCGACGCGGAGCTGACCAACATGCTCTGGCCCTCCTGAGCCTCATCCGGGCAGCGTGTCCACGGTCTTGCGCATCCTGGTGATCTCGATGCTCTGGCCCGCGTACACATCCCTGGCCATCAGCCGCATCCGCTGATCGCGGCCGCCCGCGAGCTGCTCCCCCGCCATGCGCACCGCGCCCTCGTGGTGCCTGATCATCAGCTCCAGGAACATCCGGTCGAAGGCCGCGCCCCTGGCCGCGCGCAGCGCCCGCAACTGCGCCTCCGTGGCCATGCCGTAGCCGTCGCCGCCGTCCCGGTCGCCGCCGTGCGTGTGCCCGCCGGGGACAGGGCGGCCGAGGGCGGTCAGCCAGTTCGACATGATCGTGATCTCGGGCTGCTGGGTGAGCGCGATCTGGTCGGCGATGGCGCGGATGGCGGGGCTGGTGCTGCGGTTCGGCACCAGGGCGGTCATCTCCAGGGCCTGCCGGTGGTGGGGGATCATGCCTTCGGCGAAGCGTACGTCCGCGGCCGTCGGGGGTGCGGGCGCGCGCCCCACGCGCTCGCCGGGGGTCGCCGTCCGGGCCGTTCCGCCTGGCTCCTGGGGGACGATCACCGGAGCGTCCGTGCCCACGGGCGCCGGTCGTTCCGGCTCCTGGCCGCAGCCCACCGACACAGATATCAGCAGAACTGTGACGAATAGTGCGCACACTCGGGACTTCTCTGGCATAGCTTCCATACTGAGCTATGTGACGAGGGGGACAGGCGTGATCTTCGCCAAGGTGCGGGGGGCTGCGCTGTGCGCGGCCGTACTGCTGGTATCCGCGTGTGCGGCGAGCCCGGAGCAGCCGGCGGCCGCGCCGCCGACGCAAGCGTCCGAAACGCGGTCGAGCAGCCTTCCGCCGGGCCAGGTCATGACCAGTGACAACGTCAAACTGGTCGCCAACGTGCCCCGGTCGGCCCCGCTCAACGGCCTGGACGACTGGAACACCGACCTGGCCTTCCAGGGTGACTACGCGTTCGTGGGCAACTTCGGCGGGTTCTCGATCTACGACATCAGCGACCCGACCGCCCCCAAGACGGTGAGCCAGGTGGCCTGCCCGGCGCAGCAGAACGACGTCTCGGTCCACGGCGACCTGCTGATCCTGTCCGTGGACGAGCCTCGCAGCGGCGAGGGCTGTGACTCCACCGATCAGGAGCGCGCCTGGGAGGGCCTGCGCATCTTCGACATCAGCGACAAGAAGAGCCCCAAGTACGTCTCCTCCGTCGCCACCGACTGCGGCTCGCACACCCACACGATGGTGCCCAAGGACGACAAGCTGTACGTGTACGTCTCCTCCCCCGGCCCCGAGCCGGACTCCAAGACCTGCCCTGCGCCGCACAAGCTGCTGCAGATCGTGGAGGTCCCGGTGAGCGACCCGAAGTCCGCGCGGGTCATCGCCAGCCCCGACATCCCGATCCAGGGTGCCCAGCCGGGCGCCGCCGGCTGCCACGACATCACCGCCTTCCCGGAGAAGAACCTCGCCGCGGGCGCCTGCTTCGGTGACGGCGTGCTGCTGGACATCGCCGACCCGGAGCAGCCCAAGCTGCTGCAGCAGATCAGCGACCGGGAGAACTTCCAGATCTGGCACTCCGCGACGTTCAACAACGACGCGACCAAGGTCCTGTTCACCGACGAGCTGGGCGGCGGTTCCGCGCCGACGTGCGACAGCAACACCCCGGCCACCAAGGGCGCGGACGCCGTCTACGACCTCGTCGACGGCCAGTTGCAGAAGCGCGGCTACTTCAAGATCCCGCGCGAGCAGCAGGAGGAGGAGAACTGCGTCGCCCACAACGGCTCCCTGCTGCCGGTGCCGGGCAAGGACATCATGGTCCAGGCGTGGTACCAGGGCGGCGTGTCGTTCGTGGACTTCACCGACTCCGACAACCCGAAGGAGATCGGCTACTTCGAGCGCGGCCCGTTCGAGGGTGATGGCGGCATCGCCGGCTCCTGGTCGGCCTACTACTACAACGGGTACGTCTACTCCTCCGACATCCAGCTGGGCCTGGACGTCCTGGAGATCACCGACCCGCTGACCGATCCGGCCAAGCAGGTCAAGATGGACGACTTCAACGTCCAGACCCAGAAGAGCTACTGAGGCGCGCTGATCGTGCCGATGCGCCAGCCGCTGTAGCCGGTGGTCCAGGAGGACGCGAGCACGGCCTCCTGGATCGGGGCGCGCCAGACGAGCTCGAAGGCGCGCGGGCAGTTCTGCTCGTCCAGTGTGAGCTCCCAGTTGAGGGTGCTCTTCTCCAGGTCCTGCCTGCTCCAGCCGCCGGCGATCTCGGCGAGGATGTCCTGTACGGTGTGCGGCGCCGTGGTGGTGACGAGCGAGCCCACGTACGTGCGGCCCGACACGCTCATCCTGGGGGTGAGCGCGACGAGCTCGGTGATGATCCCGACGGAGGCCACGAGCGCGATGAGGCGGGTGTACAGCACGACTCCGGTCTCGTCCTTCCCCTTGGCCTCGCGCCCGTCGAGGTAGACGCCCTCGCGCTCGCCGGCGCCGATGACCACGACCTTGTCGGCGTTCCTCTCTGGGGTGCTCAGGTTCATGGTGAAGTCCACGCTGCCGGAGCCGTCCATGGCGAGCGGGTCGTAGACGAGGCTGCCCTTGGCCGTGGCGGAGAAGCTGCTCTGTGACAGCCCGCCTGTGTGGGTGAAGTCGGCCATGGGTGTGACGGCGAGGGCGGCCTGCAGCGCGGCGGCCAGCGGTTGCGGCTCGTTGGGCGGCGCCGCCACGGCCGTGCGCAGCGACGTGGGCCCGGACGCGAACTCGACCTCTGGCGGGGGGCCGGATCTGGTCTGCCACACGACGACGGCCGCGGCGGTCAGCGCCGCGGTCAGCGCTCCCGCCCCGAGCAGCAGCCCGCGCCGCGAGACGGGGGTGGGTGCGGCGGCGAGGGCGCCCTGCCGCAACGCCTCCGCCTCCCCGGCGGGGCGGGTCTCGCCGAGCAGGTCGAAGAGCACCTGCCTGGCCTCGGGCCGGCGGGCCGGATCCTTGTCCAGGCAGCGCTCGACGATGGAGCGCAGCGGCTCGGGCAGGCCGGTCAGCTCGGGCTGCCCCGATAAGATCCGGTGGATGGCGGCCGGGATCGTGTCGCCGCCGAACGGCGTGCGGCCCGTCGCCGCGTACGCCATCGTGCAGCCCCAGGCGAACACGTCTGCGGCGGAGCCGACCGGGCCGTCACCGAACTGCTCGGGCGCCATGTAGCGCGGCGTGCCGACGAGCCCGCTGCCCACGGTGGTGGCGTCGGCCAGCCTGGCGATGCCGAAGTCGATCACGCGCGGGCCGTCGGCGGCCATCAGCACGTTCGCGGGCTTGAAGTCGCGATGCACCACCCCGGCCCGGTGGATGGCGGTCAGCGCGGTCGCCGTGGCGATGGCCACCCGCGTCAGCGCCGCCCCGCGCACGGGGGTGACCTGCTCCAGGGTCGGGCCGTCGATGAACTCGCTGACCACGTAGGGCGGATCGTGATCGAGATCGGCGGCGATGACCCGGGCCGTGCAGAACTCGGCGACCTGGCGGGCCGCGGCGAGCTCGCGCTTGAACGACCGGTCGAGGCCGCCCGTGAGCACTTTGATCGCCACGCGCTCCCCGTCGTCGGCCTCGCCCAGGTAGACGACGCCCTGGCCGCCCTGGCCGAGCCTGCCCACGACGCGGTGGTCACCGAGCCGCTCGGGATCTCCCGGGCGCGGCTTGCCCACGGCCAACGCGATCAGGGATTGAGGTCGGCGGCGGAGCGCTCGGCGAAGACGCGCATCGCCTTGGCGGTGATCGGGCCCGGCGCGACCGGCAGCTCGGTCTCGTCGACCAGCGAGATCGGCTGGACGTCGCGGGTGGTGGAGGTGAGGAACGCCTCCTCCGCGCCGTAGAGCGCCTGCAGTGGTACGTCCACCTCCTCGGCGCCGAACCACTCCACGACCAGGGCGCGGGTGACGCCCGCCAGGCAGCCGGAGGCGAGGGTCGGGGTGAGCAGGTGACCGTCGCGCACGATGAAGATGTTGGACCCGGTGCCCTCGCACAGGTCGCCGGCGAGGTTGCCGAAGATGGCCTCGCCGCCGCCGCGCGCCTTGGCGTAGGCCAGGGCCTTGGCGTTGTCGCCGTAGGAGGTGCTCTTGACGCCGGACAGCGCGCCGCGCTCGTTACGCGGCCACGGGACGACGGTGACCTTCGCGGCGGCGGGGAACGGCTTCTGCTCGTCGACGATCACGACCGAGGTGCCGCCCTGGTCGCCGCGGTCGGAGCCGAGCGGGCCGGGGCCGCTGGTATAGGTGATCCGGATGCGGCCGAGCGACCAGGCGGGGGCGGCGGCCAGGCACTGGTCGATGCCGTCGGCGATCGCCTCGACGTCGGGCTCGGGCAGGTCCATGCGCGCGGCGGAGAGCTTGAGCCGGTCGAGGTGCCGGGTGAGGGCGAACGCCCGGCCGTGCACGATCTTCACGGTCTCGAAGACGCCGTCGCCGACCATCAGCCCGTGGTCGAACACCGAGACGCCGGCCTGCGCGGGGTCGAGAAGCTCCCCGTTGACCCAGACAGGGATGTTCATCAATTGCCTCCTGAGGATGCCAGGGCTATGAGCCTGGACGCTTTGAGCTCGGTTTCGACCCACTCTCGCCTGGGATCGCTGCCCCAGGTGATGCCCGCTCCGGTGCCGAAGCGGATCTCGCCGCCGGTGATCCAGAATGTCCGGATGCTCACGGCCAGCGCCGCTGTGCCTCGATCGGCGTCGACCCAGCCCACCGCCCCACAGTAGGGCCCGCGCGGCTCCGGTTCGAGCTCATTGATGATGCGCAACGCGGACGATTTCGGCGCGCCGGTCACCGAGCCGGGCGGGAACGTGGCGGCGAACAGCTCCGGCCACCCCATGCCCGGCGCGAGCCGGGCCCGCACGGTGGAGACGAGGTGGGCCAGGCCGGGATGCTCCTCGACGGCGCAGAGCTCCGGGACCTCGACCGATCCGACGGCCGCGACCCTGCCGAGGTCGTTGCGGACCAGGTCGACGATCATGACGTTCTCGGCGTAGTCCTTCGCCAGCATGTCGTCGGCCGTGACGCCGGTGCCCTTGATGGGCCTGGACTCGACGACGTCGCCGGCCCGCGACAGGTAGAGCTCGGGCGAGGCGGACACGACGGCGAGGCCCGGCACCTGGATGATCCCGGAGTAGGGCGCCGGGTTGCCGGCCGCGAGCCGGGCGGCCAGCGCCAGCGGGTCGGCGTCGGGGCCGACGGGCGCGGTCAGCACCCGGCACAGGTTGGCCTGGTAGACCTCGCCGCGCTCGATCTCGTCGCGGATGGCCTCGACGCCGCGCTCGTAGGCGGCCTGGTCGAGCGAGCTACGCCACTCGTCGAGACGCGGGCCGTGCCAGGCGCCGCGCGGCCGGGGCAGCGCAGCGGGACGAACCTGGTCGAACCGGGCGCACGTCACCTTGCCCTCGTAGTCGGCCACGACAGCCCACCAGCCCTCGCCGTCCAGCGCGGCGAGGTCCGTCGTCACATCGCGCAACCCCGTGGCCAGCCGGTGGCCCACATACGCGAAAGCGTCGTCCACACATCCCATTCTCCCAGCATTCCAGCGAGCTCCCGCGCGGCGGGCGGCGCCCTGTCCGAATCGCGGCCCGCCGGCCCGTCAGCGCCTCGCTCGATCAGAGGTGGCGCCGCCACTCCCCGAGCAGCTCGGCGAGCTCCCGCGCGGCGGGCAGCGGCCGGTCCGGCAGGGCGGCGTACACCGTCCGCACGGGCATCTGCCCGCGCAGCGGCATCAGCACCAGGTCGTCCGGCACGGCGCGTGCCGCCAGTTCGGGGACGAGCGTGACACCGAGCCCGGCGGCCACGAAGCCGAACTTGCCCGACCACTCGGCCACCCGCAGCCCGCCGCGAGGCGTGAACCCTGCGGCGGCGCAGGCGGTCACCAGCAGCGTCGGCTGCCCACGCGGCGCCGCCTCGATCCACCGCTCCCCCGCCAGCTCCCGCAGCTCCACACCGTCCTCGTGCGAACCGGCCACAGGCCCGTCCTGACGACGCCCCCGTCCACCCCTCCCATGCGGGCCAGTGGCTCCGCTCCGGGCCACGGGATGGTCGCGGGGCAGGGCGACCAGCAGCCGGTCCTCGTACAGGGGCACCAACTCGCCCGCGACGGCGGGGAGCCCTGCCGGGTAGTCGCTGATCACCGCGAGGTCCAGCGCGCCGGCGGCCAGCCGGTCGGTCAGGCGCGGGCTGAGTCCTTCGACGAGCCGCAGCTCGACCCCCGGATGCCGGTCGGCGAACCGTTTCAGCGTCGTGGGCAGCAGGTCCACGTTGGCGGTGGCGAACGCGCCGACGCGCAGCGTCCCGCCGCTGCCTGCGTGGATCGCGGCCAGCTCCTCACCCGCCCGGCCGAGCCGGTCGAGCACCTCGACGGCGTGCCGGTGCAGCGCGACTCCGGCGGGCGTGAGGCGTACACCTCTCGGCAAACGCTCGAAGAGCGGCCCGCCGGCGGCGCGTTCGAGGGCGGCGACGCGGCGGGAGACCGCCGACTGCGTGTAGCCGAGCAGCTCGGCGGCAGCGGTGAAGGACCCGCTCCTCGCGACCTCGTCGAGCAGGCGCAGGGCGGTGAGGTCGAAGGCATTCACGTCAGGCATGGCTGGTATGCAATCTAGTCGCTGGTGGAATACCGGGCGTTCCGTTTCACTGAGGGATGTGATCGCATTTCTCGGACAAGGACGCATGGGCGTCCCCATGGCCCGGCGGCTCAGCGAGGCCGGGCACGAAGTGACAACGTGGCGGCGCGGGAGCGGTGTCACCGCGGCGGCGGCGGTGGACAGGGCGGACCTGGTCATCACGATGCTGCGGGACCCGGACGCGGTGCGCGAGGTGCTGACGGCGGCGGCACCGGGGCTGCGGCCCGGCGCGACGGTGGTGGAGATGTCCACGATCGGGCCCGAGGCGGTGCGCGAGCTTCGCGCGGCGCTGCCCTCGGCGGTGAGCCTGGTGGACGCGCCGGTGCTGGGCAGCGTCGGCCCGGCCGCGGACGGCACGCTGACGGTGCTCGCGGGCGGAGACCTGTCGGGCTGCCGCGAGGTGCTCGGCGTCTTCGGCACGGTGCGCGAGCTCGGCCCGCTGGGCGCGGGGGCGGCGATGAAACTCGCCGTCATGAGCGCTCTCGTGCCCGCCCAGGTGCTGCTCGCGGAGACCTTCGCGTACGCCGACGCGCACGGGATCGATCGTGACGCGCTGGCCGGCGTGCTGTCGGGCACCCCGCTCGGCATCCTGGCCGGTCGGCTGCACGCCCCCGCCCAGGACACCCGCTACGCGCTCGGGCTCGCCGCCAAGGACCTCGGCCTGGCGGCCTGGCCGGGCGCTTCCCTGGCGAACGCCGCCCACACCCGCCTGCGGGAGGCCGAGGCCGCCGGCCTGACCGACCGCGACATCACGGCCATCGCCCACCATGTACGCGCCACGCCACCGCGGAGCCGGGCGAGGCCGGTCAACCCGGCGACGGTTCCCGCCACCAACGGGTTCTACTCGCACGCGGTGCGGGTCGGGGACATGCTCTACGTCTCCGGGCAGGCGGCCTTCGACGAGCGGGGGGAGCTGGTCGGCGAGGGGTCCATGACGGCCCAGGCCGAGCACGTCTTCGGGTGCCTGTCCCGCATCCTCGCCGACCAGGGCGCCACGTTCGGCGACCTGGCCTTCCTCAGGACGTACCTCACCGACATGGACCTGCGCATGGAGTACGGACAGGTGCGCAAGAAGTACATCACCGGCACGCCGCCGGCGAGCACGACGGTGGAGGTGTCGCGGCTGTTCATGCCGGGCGCGCTCCTGGAGGTCGACGCCGTCGTCGCTCTGCCGGGCACGCGTTAGCGGCTAGGCGAGCGGGCCGGTCACCGACTCGACCGCGTCCAGGACCGCGCCGTCGGTCACCAGCCGGACGGCGGACTCGATCTCCGGCGCGAGGAAGCGGTCCGGCCCCGGCCCGGGGACGGTCTCGCGCAGCGTCCGCACCACGGCGGCCGTCGCGGGGGCCGGCGTCAGCGGGTGCCGCAGGTCGAGGGCGCGGGCGGCGGTGAGCACCTCGATGGCCAGCACCCGGGTGAGCCCGTCGATCGACCGGCGCAGCTTGCGGGCCGCCGACCAGCCCATCGAGACGTGGTCCTCCTGCATGGCCGAGCTCGGGATGGAGTCGACGCTGGCGGGCACGGCCAGCCGCTTGAGCTCCGACACGATGGCCGCCTGGGTGTACTGGGCGATCATGTGGCCGGAGTCGACGCCGGGATCGTCGGCCAGGAATGCGGGCAGGCCGTGGTTGCGGGCCACGTCGAGGAAGCGGTCGGTGCGGCGCTCGGACATGGAGGCCAGGTCGGCGGCGACGATGGCCAGAAAGTCCAGCACGTAGGCCACGGGGGCGCCGTGGAAGTTGCCGTTGGACTCCACCCGGCCGTCGGCGAGCACGGCCGGGTTGTCGACGGCGCTGGCGAGCTCCCAGGTGGCGACCGTCGCGGCGTGCGCGATGGTGTCGCGGGCCGCTCCGGCGACCTGGGGGGCGCAGCGCAGCGAGTAGGCGTCCTGAACGCGGGTGCAGCTCTCCGGGTCGCGGTGGCTGGCCATGATGCCGGAGCCGGCGAGGATCGCCGTCATGTTGGCGGCCGCGGCGGCCTGGCCGGGGTGCGGGCGCAGCGCCTGGAGCTCGGGGGCGAAGACGCGGTCGGTGCCGAGCAGCGCCTCCACGCTCATCGCGGCGCTGACGTCGGCGGTCCTGGCGAGCCGGGTCAGGTCGTCGATGGCCAGGATGAGCATGCCGAGCATGCCGTCGGTGCCGTTGATGAGCGCCAGGCCCTCCTTGGCGGCCAGCTCGACGGGGTCGATCCCGGCCTGCTTCAGCGCCTCTGCGGCTTCCGTAATGTTTCCGGACTTATCCCGTACGACGCCCTCGCCCATGAGCGTGAGGGCGACGTGCGCCAGCGGCGCCAGGTCGCCCGAGCAGCCCAGGCTGCCGTACTCGTGCACGATCGGCGTGATGCCCGCGCTGACGATCGCGGCGAGGGTCTTGGCGGTGGTCGGCCGGATGCCGGTGTGGCCGGTGGCGAGGGTGTGCAGGCGCAGCAGCATGAGCGCGCGCACCACCTCCGTCTCCACCTCGGGCCCGTTGCCCGCCGCGTGGGAGCGCACCAGCGAGCGCTGCAACTGCGCGCGCAGCTCCGGGTCGATATGGCGGGTGGCCAGCGCGCCGAAGCCGGTGGAGATGCCGTACACGGGGACCGGGCTCTCGGCCAGTTCGTCCACGCGCTGCCGCGCCGCCGCGACGGCGGCCATCGCGTCGTCCGTGAGCCGCACGGGGGCGCCGTGGCGCGCCACGCTGATGACATCGTCGAAGGTGAGGGGCTCGGGACCGACGTTCACGACTCCGTTGTCGCGCATGATTACTCTCCCGCATAGGTAACTGGCGTATGTGATGTTAGCTCCTTACCGGAGAACATCTTCGCCAGCCCCTGCCTGCCCTCGTCGGTGAGCGTCACCGCGCGGGGCGTCGTGCCCGGCCGGTACCACCCTCGTTCGAGGAGCACCTCGGTGATGGCCGCGCCCAGCGCGCCGCCGAGGTGGGCGCGGCGCTCGGTCCAGTCCAGGCATTCGGGCGCGAACCGGCGCCTGGCCGCCCGCGCGCCCGCCACGTCGACGCCCAGGCCCGCCAGCAGCCGCTCACCCTCGGCGGTCACCCGCTCGCCGTCCAGGCAGCCGCTCGCGCGCAGGTCGTCCAGCAGTGCCACCCCGGCCCGCCCCGCCAGGTGGTCGTAGCAGGTGCGGGCCTCCTCCAGCAGCCTGGCCTGCCGCGACTGGCGCAGGGACCGCACCGGCGGGCGGGCGCTGACCCTGGCCAGCACCTCCAGCACCTCGGCCACCTCGTGCCCGGACAGGCGGTAGTAGCGGTGGCGGCCCTGCCGCAGCACGGTCACGAGGCCGCCGTCGAGCAGCCTGGCCAGATGCGCGCTCGCCGTCGCGGCGCTCACCCCGGCCAGCCGGGCCAGCTCCCCCGCTGCCAGCGCGCGTCCCCCGAGCAGGGCCGTCAGGATGGCGGCCCTGGTCGGGTCGGCGATGAGCGCCGCCACCGGGGCGATGTCGGCATCGCGTGCCGCGTGGTCAACAGCCATGCCGTGACGTTAACTCACGCACGTTCAACTCCGCGTCGAAGCGTCACCGGTGCTGCCCCGTGCGGCGGCGGCCCAGCAGCAGGCCGAGCGCGATCATGCCGACGCCCAGCAGGAAGTGCAGCCAGTCGTCGGCGGTGTTGAGCGGCACGAAGTTGGCGGCGCTCTCCTTGCCGATGAACAGCCCGTAGAGCCACAGGACCAGATAGATGATCCCGCCGCCGACCAGGAACGTCCGCGCCGTGGTGACGGCCCGGGACATGAGCACGCCCGCGAGCCCGAACAACAGGTGCACGATGTTATGCAGAACGGACACCTGGAAAACGCCCAGCAGGTACGCCTCGGAGTGGTGGCCGGCGAACCGCATGTTCTCGTAGCCGGTGGTGATGCCGGGGATGAACCCGAGCACGCCGACCAGCAGGAACACCAAGCCCACGACCAGCGAGGCGAGCTGGAGGGGTGACCGGGTGTGTGACTTCGGGGTGACCATACGACCCTCTCCCCCGTAGAGCCGGATCTGACGTTGCCCCGCTACCCCGAGCCGGTCACCGCATGCTCGCTGGTCCAGCACGCATCCGCCGCCCGCCACCCCGCCCTGGGTTACGCATGCTCACTAGGCTGACGCCCATGCGTGTTTCAAGGGGTGAGTGGTGAAGGCGGCGTTGGTGACCGGCGCGTCCCGGGGGCTCGGCGCCGCCGTCGCGCGGCGGCTGGGCGCCGACGGCTGGGCCGTCGCGGTCAACTACCGCTCCGACTCGGGCGGGGCCGCCCAGGTGGTCGAGGACATCCGCGCGGCGGGCGGGCGCGCCGAGTCGTTCGCCGCCGACGTCACCGACGAGGCCGGCGTCGCCGAGCTGGCCGCCCAGGCAGCCGGGCGGCTCGGCCCGATCGACGCGCTGGTGCTCAACGCGACCGGCCCGCAGCCCGAGGCGCCGGTGGAGGAGGTGACCTGGCAGGCCTACCTCGACCAGCTCACGTTCTTCGTCAAGAGCCCCACGCTGCTGGTGCAGGCCTGCCTGCCGTCCTGGAAGGCCCGAGGGGGCGGCCGGGTGATCCAGATCGGCTCCGACATCGTCGACCGCGCCCTGCCCCTGACGTCGGCGTACACCGCCGCGAAGGGCGCGCAGCAGGCCCTCACCCGCCTGTGGGCCCGTGAGCTCGGCCCGCACGGCGTCACCGTCAACCTCGTCGCCCCCGGCTGGATCCCGGTCGAACGGCACGCCGAGCTGGAGGTCGCCGACTACCTGGCCCAGGTGCCGCTGCGCCGCATGGGGACGCCCGAGGACGTGGCGGGCATGGTGTCCTACCTCGCCTCCGACCAGGCCGCCTTCGTCACCGGCCAGCACATCACCGTCAACGGCGGGCACACGTGACTTCCGCCCGAGGGGGCGGGATCACCTGGTACGCCAAGGTGGGCGGGGGAATTCGGTTTGGGGACTCGGCGGTAATTCGCTAGAGTGCTCTTCGTCGCCCGGTGTTCAACCGGGACGGACGCGGAAGTGGCTCAGTGGTAGAGCATCACCTTGCCAAGGTGAGGGTCGCGGGTTCGAATCCCGTCTTCCGCTCGGAGCTTCGGCTCGACACGGACGATTAGCTCAGCGGGAGAGCGCTTCCCTGACACGGAAGAGGTCACTGGTTCAATCCCAGTATCGTCCACCACGTCCCATGAGCAGACCAGAGCCCCGGTGCACGGCACATGCCGAAAGCACTGGGGCTTTCTGGGCTGGGTGGAGAGCCCCGCGAAGGGGGCCCTCCGGGGTGATCAGCGGTTCCTCGCCGCCCGCTGAGCCGCCGCCGTCAGTCGATCGGCCGTCCGTGGTGGATGCCGCCGGTGCACTTGAGGGTCCAGCCCCAGAGACGAGGTATGCCACCCCCGTTCCGGCAATCCTGGGAGGAGACCGCCGGGGCGGCCGAGGTCGCCGCCGACGCGGCGGGGGCGACGAGGACGAGGGCGGCTGTCGCGGCCAGGAGGCCGGCGGTGATTGCTGCGGTGACGCGCAACGAGATCTCCTGTCAGAGCGAGGGGAAATCCCCCGACCACACTCTGTGGTCAGCGACTACTTACCGCAACGATGCGCCCAGCAAACCGGAAGCCAGATGCTGGGGAGATGAGCGGCGAGGAACCCGGCCGCCCGACGCGTGCGGCCGCCCGGTATCCGGCGATAAGGCACTGGCGTCAGTTGATGTGAATGAAGGTCAGGGCGCCCTCAGGAATGTCGCCCTCCCACCATTTCCCGAAGGATACCTTGGTGCTGTTGTCGATGATGATGTAGCCGGCGTTGTTGCCAGAATGCAGGCGCGCGGCGCGCCGGAGATAAATCTGATCATCCTCGCCCGCGTTGGCCCAGCAATAGCTGTCGAGGTATTCGTAACCGTCGGAGGTCCACGACCAGTACCAAATGCGCAGGTAACCGCTCTCGTTGCAGGCAACGCGGTTGAGCGCGTACGCGGGGATCGGTGGCGTAGCAAGAACCGAAACCAGACCCAGTGCCAGAGCGACAGCCATCATCCTTGCCGGCTGGGGCCACTTCTTCACTGCATGCCTCCCTCAGCGACTGATATTTAACTGATGATAGATCTTCATGAGTTTTCGGCGATTAACGTCGGGCGAAATGTTCGTGACGCCCCGGCGGGTGCGGGATGGATCAGGTCTTCGTTTCGTCGAGAAACGTCACGCGGTTGTCGTACTGCGGCCTGGGTACCGGCCATTTCATGGCGCAGGCGAGTAGGGAGAGCCGATGAAGGTGATCGTATTCGGCGCCACCGGCATGGTCGGGCAGGGGGTTCTGCGCGAGTGCCTGGTGGACAGCCGGGTGGAGGCCGTGCTTGCGGTGGACCGGTCCCCCAGCGGGCGAGCGCACGGGAAGCTGCGTGAGATCGTGCACGGTGACCTGCTCGACCTGGCGGCCATCGAGAGCTATTTGGTGGGGTTCGACGCGTGCTTCTTCTGCCTGGGCGTCTCCTCGGCGGGCCTGGACGAGCGGGAGTACCGGCGGCTCACCTACGACGTCGCCCTGTCGGCCGGAACCACGCTGGCCAGGCTCGACCCCGGCTCGACGTTCGTGTACGTGTCCGCCGCCGGCGCCGACGCGCAGGGCCGCCAGATGTGGGCCAGGGTGCGGGGGATGACCGAGAACGCGCTGCTCGCCCTGCCTTTCCAGGCGTACGTCCTGCGGCCCGGTTTCATCCAGCCCCGGCCGTCACACACTCCGTTCTACCGGCTGGCGTACGTGGTGGCGCGGCCGTTCTACCCTGTGCTGCGGCGGCTGATGCCGTCGGCGGTGACCACGACCGAACAGATCGGGCGGGCTATGATCGCGATCGCCGACCATGGGGCGCCGAAACGCGTCCTCGGCGCAGTGGACATCAACGCTCTGTGATCCGGAATATACACGCGGGCCCTGGCGCTGATAGCGCTGTTGAAAGTTCAATAGTACTGGATGGTGACTACAATGCAGTTCGGCATCTTCAGCGTCGGGGATGTGACGCCGGATCCGACCACGGGCACGACCCCGGCCGAGGCTGAGCGGATCAAGGCCATGGTGGCCATCGCGCTCAAGGCCGAGGAGGTCGGGCTCGACGTCTTCGCCACCGGCGAGCACCACAACCCGCCGTTCGTGCCGTCCTCGCCGACGACCATGCTCGGTTACATCGCGGCCAGGACCGAGCGGCTCCAGTTGTCCACGGCCACCACGTTGATCACGACCAACGACCCGGTCAAGATCGCCGAGGACTTCGCCATGCTGCAGCACCTGGCGGACGGCCGGGTGGACCTGATGCTGGGCCGTGGCAACACCGGCCCGGTCTACCCGTGGTTCGGGCAGGACATCCGCCAGGGCATCCCGCTCGCCGTGGAGAACTACGCGCTGCTGCACAAGCTGTGGCGCGAGGACGTGGTGGACTGGGAGGGCCGCTTCCGCACTCCGCTGCAGGGCTTCACCTCCACGCCCCGCCCGCTCGACGGCGTGCCGCCGTTCGTGTGGCACGGCTCCATCCGCAGCCCCGAGATCGCCGAGCAGGCCGCCTACTACGGTGACGGGTTCTTCGCCAACAACATCTTCTGGCCGAAGGAGCACTTCGTCCGGCTGATCGACCTCTACCGGCAGCGTTACGCACACTACGGGCACGGCACCGCCGAGCAGGCCATCGTCGGGCTCGGCGGGCAGGTGTTCATGCGGAAGAACTCCCAGGACGCCATCCGCGAGTTCCGCCCGTACTTCGACAACGCGCCCGTGTACGGGCACGGGCCGTCGCTGGAGGACTTCATGGCCGAGACGCCGTTGTCCGTCGGCAGCCCGCAGCAGATCATCGACAAGACCCTGCGCTTCCGCGAGTACTTCGGCGACTACCAGCGCCAGCTGTTCCTCGTGGACCACGCCGGGCTGCCGCTGAAGACCGTCCTGGAGCAGCTCGACATCCTCGGCGAGGAGGTCGTGCCGGTGCTGCGCGAGGAGTTCGCCAAGAACCGCCCCGCCGGTGTGCCGGAAACCCCGACCCACGCCTCCCTCCTGGCCGCCCGCACGACAGCCCCCGCCGGCGCCTGACCAGCCGTCAGGTCCGAACAAGGAGATCAACCCATGAAGCTCGTCGTCGTCACGGCGGGGCTCACCCAGCCGTCCTCCACTCGCCTGCTCGCCGACCGCCTCACCGAGGCGACGGGACAGCGGCTCCAGGGCGCCGCCGACACGACCGTGATCGAGCTGCGCGAGCTCGCGGTGGACATCGCGAACAACTTCGTCACCGGCTTCGCCAACGCCCGGCTGCGCGCCGCCCTCGCGGCCGTGACGGAGGCCGACGGGCTCATCGCCGTCACGCCGGTGTTCACCGCCTCCTACAGCGGGCTGTTCAAGTCCTTCTTCGACGTCGTGGACAACGCCGCGCTGACCGGCAAGCCGGTGCTGATCGCCGCCACCGGCGGCACGCCGCGCCACTCACTGGTGCTGGAGCACGCGCTGCGCCCGCTCTTCGCCTACCTGCGCGCGGTGGTCGTGCCGACGGCGGTGTACGCGGCCTCCGAGGACTGGGGCGGGAGCGGCGACGCCTTCGCCGACGGCCTGCCGGACCGCATCACCCGCGCGGCGTCCGAACTCGCCGACCTCATGCGCCTCCGAGCCCCGCACGCCGTCCCCCAGGACGACGCCCCGGCGAAGCTCGCGCACGACGACGGCGGGACCAAGGAGAACGGACAGAGCGGGCCAAGTGGCGAGAATGGCGGGCGGCCCGGCGGCACGCTGCCCGAGGACGTCGTCCCCTTCGCGGACTACCTCGCCTCCCTGCGCCCCTGATCACCGTTCGCCGAGATCGGGACGTCGTAGCCATCGAGCACGACCCCATCTCGCCGACCGCCCGGCCCTCGCTCGTGCGGGCCGGGCGCTCGGCGCGTAAGGGTCAGCGCTTGATGGAGACGACGTCGTACGGCGTGTCGGGGGTGGGCGGGGTGCTGAAGCGGGCGTTGGGCAGGTAGAGGCGCTTGCCGAACGCCGCCACCGTGGTCGGGATGTCGAAGCGCTCGTCGGTGAGCCGGTCGGGGACGCGGCCGGAGGTGCCGTCGTGGCTCAGGCGGAGCACGGCGACCGTGTTGAGCCGGTTCTGCACCACGTACAGAGTGCGGCCGTGCAGGAGCAGGCCGTCGCCGTTGGTGAGGAGCTCGCCGCCGAGGTCCACCTCGGTGGTGACGCCGGTACGGGGGTCGGCCCTGAACAGTTTGCCGGTGTTGGACTGCACGAGGAGCAACCCCTTGCGGTCCGGCGTGGCGGCGATGCCGTTGACGTTGATGCCGTCGGCGTACTGGACGGCGCCGGTGAGCGGGAGCGTGACGGCCTCACCGGGCAGCCCGCCGTGGCGGCGGAGCGGCAGCTTGTACAGGACGGGGTTGGTGGAGTCGGTGATCCAGGCGGCGTCGCGGGTGAGCACGACGTCGTTGACGAACGAGGCGCCGGTGGCCAGCGTGTAGGACTTGAGCACCGCCCCGGTGCGCAGGTCGATCACGCGGGCGTTGCCCGCGTTGCCGCCCGCCACGAAGAGCCTGCCCCGGTCGTCGCTCTTGAGGCCGAGCGACGGGGTGCCCGGCCCATCGCTGATGATCTTGCCTTTTCCGGTGCGCAGGTCGGCCCGGTAGATGGAGCCGGTCGCGCGGGAGCCGAAGTAGGCGAAGGGGCCTGGCCCGATCTCGATGCCCTCCGGCTGGAAGCCGTTGGGCAGCGGGAAAGTGTCAGTCGCCTGTGTGACCGCCTGGGCGGGCGGTGCCAGCAGCACGCCCGCGAGCGCGGCGCAGAGCGCGGTCTTGAGGATCGCTGATCTCATGCGGCCCAGGATCCCTGCCCGGGGAGCGTCGGGAAAGACCCAGGAATCGGCTCACAGGGACTTCGCAGGATCGCCTCGGGCACCGGCTCGCGGGGCCGGCCGGACAGGCTCGGGGCGCCGCCGCTACTCGCCGTTGCGCAGGTCGGACAGCCGTTTGGGGGTGTACTGGATGTCCTCGAAGCGGACGGTGGCGCCGGCGCCGGTCGGGCTCTGGGCGAGGAAGCCGACCTCCGGGTCTCCGTCGAGCGCGAAGTATCTGATGAGGCCCCAGGCGCCGTCCCCTTCGGCGATGTGGAAGGCGAAGGCCGGGCCGACACGGGAGACGCGGAGCCGGATGTCGTCGCCGTACATCGGCATGGAGTTGCAGTCGTCGGACACGCCGCGGGTGACCACGGAGACGACGGTGGGCGTGCCCTGGGGGGAGAGTTCGAGGCAGAACTTGGCCCACCGGTCGCCGTCGGCGTGCAGCAGCAGGACGGCCGCGTCGAAGGTGGACATCAGGTCGAGCCTGACCCGGGCGCTCAGGGTGAAGTCGCCGTCCAGGCGTCCCACCAGGGCGGGGGCATTGGCGTAGCGGTTCGGCTCGCCCGGATCGGAGAAGAGGTCGGTGCCCGCGGCGGCGGTGATGACGAGCGCGTCGTCACCGTCGACGCTCCACTGCTCGGGCTCGTTCAGCCAGTGCAGCGGTGCGGGGAACGCGGGCAAGGATACGGCCGTCATGTTTCTTCCTCCAGAGGGGTGGCGGCCGCGTACACGGCCGAGATGAGTCGGTCGACGGCGGCGGCGTCGCGGACGGGACAGATCGGGGCGGTCCCGTCGCGGACGCTGCGCGCGAAGTCGGCCATGAGCGGGATGTGCAGGTTCGCCGGTGGCGGCAGGAACTCCTCGACGGGCACCCCGTCGACGGTTCCACGCAGGTGGCCCGAGTCCAGCGGATCGAGCTCCAGGCGCCCGCCGTCGAAGGTGAGGCGCAGGTGGTCCCGGCGCGGCTCGGGGCCCCACACCGTGTCCACCTCGCCGGTGGCCCCTGACGGCCAGGCCAGCCGTGCCCGTACTTCCCGCTCGGCGCCGAGGGGGAAGCGCCGGCCGGTGCGTGCGCCGGTCACGACCGGCTCTCCCAGCAGCAGGCAGAGCAGGTCGAGGCGGTGGCTGCCGACGTCGGCGAGCACGCCGCCGCCGGACAGCGCCGGGTCCGTACGCCACAGCTTCGGGTCGTCGGGACCGGGGTCGAAGGGTCCTCGGTAGTCCACCACCACCTCGTGGATCGCGCGGCCGCTCAGCAGGTCGAGCGCGCGGCGGACGGCGGGGGCGAGCCTGCGGTAGTAGGCGACGCCCACGTGGGCGTCGTCCAGCTCGTCGGCAGCCGGCCGCTCCGCCGGCGCGGGCAGGACGCCGAGCGGCTTCTCCGCGAGCACGGGCAGGCCGGCGCGCGCCGCCGCCATCGCGAGGGGCAGATGGGTGGCGACCGGCGTGGCGACGTAGACGACGTCGACCGCGCCGAGCAGCTTGCCGTAGTCGGCGGTGCCGAAGCCGGCGCCGAACTCGTCGCAGGTCCGCTGCGCGCGGGCGGCGTCCCGGCCCCACACGCAGGTGACCGTCTCGCCGAGGGAGAGCAGCGCGGGCAGGGCCCGCTTGCGGACGATGTCGCCGTAGCCGGCGACCCCCCATCTCAGGGGCATATCGCGATCTTCAGTGTCTTCTCCGGCGGAGTGCGGTGGGGTGTGTCGTGCCCGGCGGGGTGGAGGGTGGGGCTCTGGGAGAGGCGGTCGAGGGCTTCCTGGAGGTTCTCCAGCGGGTAGGTCGCGGTCAGGATCGTATCGAGGCGCACCCGCCCGGCGAACGCCAGCCGTACGGCGATCGCCATGGCCTCGGCCCTGGCCGCGTCGGTCGGCTCGGCGGAGCTGTGCACGCGCAGCCCCTTCTTCTCCCACGTGACCATGTCGAAGGTGACGTGGGTGTCGACGTGGTGGGTGCCGAGGAAGACGACGAGACCGTTCTGGCGGACCAGGTCGACGCAGGCGCGGGCGGTGTGCGGGGTGCCCACCGCCTCGATGGCCACGTCGAAGTCCGCGTCGAAGTCCCCGTCGAGCCGGTCGGGCACCGCGTGCGGGGACTCCACCAGGACCGTCCGGTCGGCGCCCAGCAGCGCCGACTGTTCCAGCCGCCACGGGTCCAGGTCCGCGACCGTGATCTCCGCCGCCCCGCGCAGCCGCGCGACCTGCAGCGCCATCAGGCCGACCGGGCCCTGGCCCACGATGGCGACCCGGTCGCCGAGCCGTACGCCCCGGGTGGCGTGCACGGCCAGTGGCAGCAGCTGCAGGATCGCGCCGCGCTCGAAGGGGACGTCGTCGGGCAGCGCGCCCACGCTGACCTCCCTGGCGGCCGCGAACTCGGCGAACCCCGAGGTGAGCGGGGTCCGGACGAACACCCGCCGGCCCGGCGCGACGCTGGTCACCCGCTCGCCGACGGCTTCCACGGTGCCGGCGATCTCGTGGCCGAAGCAGCCGGTGGCGCAGTGGTCGCGCAGGCCGTAGTAGTGGTAGTAGGCCAGGTCGCTGCGGTTGCAGACGGTGCAGGCGGCCACCCGCACCAGCACGTCGCCCGGCCCGATCTCGGGCACGGGCGCGTCGTGGTCCAGCCGGATACGGCGGCGGCCGGCGAGCGAGATGTGGCGCACGCGCTCTCCCTCAGGGGTCGATGTCCAGGAACGGTTCCCGCCAGTGGAGATCGCCTGCCGGGGTGGCGCCGATGAGCCTGCCGGCCGTGCCGGTCAGGGTGGTCAGGCCGGGGGTGGGGCCCGATCGGGTCCACGCGCCGGTGTCCGGCGCTCTGCCGTACAGCTCGCCGTCGCCGTCCAGGCCCATCAGCCGGCCTCCCACGTGCGCGAGCGCGACGAGCGGCGGGCCGCCGTCCAGACGTGCCCACGGGCCGGGGAGCCCGGCGGCGAGCGGGCGGCTCCACAGCTCGCCGCCGGGGCAGAGCGCGTACATGGTCCGGTCGACGGGTGCGATCCCGATCGCGCCGGGCGGCGCCCGGTAGATCTCGGTCCAGGCCGCCGCCTCGGGCACCGGGTCACGAGCGAGCACCCGGCCGACTGCGTCCAGCCCGTACAGGAAGACGGGTGAGCCGGGCGTCGCCTCGCGCGGGGCGGCCAGTGCCACCAGGCCGGGCGCGGGTTCGATCCACCGCCACGGCAGGTTCTGGGTACGGCCGCGCCGTACGTAGAGCCCGCCGTCGGCCAGCACGCCGAAGAGCACGTGCGCGGAGGCCGCCAGCCCGGTCACGCCGGTCCCGCCGCCCATCGGCTCCCACCAGCCGGCCGGGCCGCCGAGCCGGCTCAGCACGTTGCGGGTGACGCGGTCGATGACCGGGTCCTCGATGGCGTCGCCCCAGCCGATCGTGGCCGCGTTGAAGACGGTGCCCGCCCCGCGCCGCATGATGCCCATCGTGGCGTGCCCGCCCTGGCCCAGGCTCCGCCAGTGACGCAGGTCGGCGGTGGCCAGGATGGCGAACTCGGCGGGTGTCCCGTCGGCGCCGGTCGCCAGCGGCACCCCGTCGACCTCGGTGTACTCGGCGGCGTCGGTCTCGTAGCCGATGGCGCCTCTGCCGAAGGTGTCGCCGTCGCGCAGCCCGGTGCCCTCGAACACCCAGTGCCCGGCGAACCGCACGGTGTACGCCTCGGACTTCACCGCGTTCATGTCCTCCCAGCATCCCGCGCCGCGCCGGAAGCTCACGCCGGTCAGGCTGTTCTCCGGGCGGGACACCGGCGCGCTGGTCCACTCGACGGTGGCCAGGCTCGGATCGACGGCGGACATGGGGTCGAGCAGCGCGTCACGATGGCACACCATCGTCCGGCCGCCATCTTCCAGGCGGGTCTGCCACCAGCAGGTGTTGCCGCCGAAGAAGGCGATGTTGCCGCCGGCCGCCACGAACGACTCGGCCGCGTCCCGCATCTGCCTGGTCCAGTACTCGTCGTGGCCCGCTATCACCAGCAGCCGCCGGCCGCGCAGCAGCGCGCCGGGGTCCTCGTGCAGGTCCAGGTTGGAGCAGTAGTCGGCGGGGATGCCGGTACGGCTCAGCCAGTGGTAGAAGCGGTCCTCCCAGTGGCCGGCCGGACCGCCGCCTGGCCGGTCGAAGGTGACCCGCCCGGCGCGGCCCGCGCCTTCGGTCGGGTAGAGCCCCTCCCCCGGCACGCCCGCCTGGTTGTAGGCCTGCCAGGTGAGGAAGGGGACGGACACCAGGATCGCGTCGCGGGGCGGGCCGCCGGGCCGGACGACGAAGTAGACGTCGTCGTCGGGATCGGCGGAACCGAACGACGCGGCGTACAGGGAGCTGGGCCAGTCCGGCGGGACGTCCAGTGTCCACCCCGGCTCCGTGCGGCCGGACTCCGCCCTGATCTCGCCGGTCACCGCGTCGCGGATCGTGCGGTGGTCCGCGGCGCCGGTCAGGTGGAAGCGCAGCCGGCCGCCCTGCGGCACCGAGGTGCTGCTCGCGTACGCCCTCATCCCCGGGGTCCTCGCAGGTCGCCGTAGCCGGCGTCGGCGGTCCAGCTCAGCGGCTCGATGTGGGCGTTGAACGGGGCGCCGTCCTGTGTCATCTGCGGGCGCGGATGGGCCAGGTGCAGCAGCGGGTCGTCGAACCTGGTCAGCCGCCCGGCGCGGGCCAGCCTGGCCACGACGTCGTCGTCCTCGCCGCCCCAGCCCTGGTAGCGCTCGTCGAACCCGCCGATCTCGTGGAAGAGCGCGGCCCTGACCCACAGGCAGGCGCCGGGCGGCTCGCGCAGCACCAGTGAGCGGATCTCGTCGAGCGGCACGTCGCCCTCGCCCTGCTCGATCCGGCGGCGGATGGCGGCGGCGGAGGACTCGGCGTCGAGGCAGTACATGCGGCGGTAGGGCAGGAAGGCGGACAGTGAGGGGTCGGCGGCCATCCTGTCCACGTTGCGCGCCAGGAAGCGGCGGTCGGCCAGGATGTCGGTGTCCAGCACGCAGATCAGCTCGGGCCGGCCCGGAGTGTTGCGCACCCCGGCGTTGACCGCCCACGACTTGTTGAAATGACCGTCGTGCCGGGCGAACAGGTAGTGGTCGGTCAGCGGCTCGACGGTGTCGCGCCAGCGCGGCTCGGAGTCGGACTCGACCACGGTGACGCGCACCTGGGCGCCGTGATGGTGCTGGTCGCGCAGGGCGGCCAGGCAGGCCAGCAGGTTACGGGCGCGGGCGCCGCCCACCCGGTCGCGGAAGGGGATCACGATCGTGACGGGCAGCCGCGGCCGGGCCCACACGGCGACGTCATCGAGGCTCACCCCGGCGGCCGACCGGTCGGCTTGGTTGCCGTGGTGGTAGTCCACCAGCACCTGCTCGTCGGCCGCGGCGACCATCTTCTCCAGCCGGGCTCGCTCGGCGGGGAACTCCCGCAGCAGCTCGGTGAGCGACTGGGCGAGCGCCGACTCCAGCCGCCGGTCGTCGGGCGCGGCGGCGAAGGCGGACAGACACGCCGCGGCGGGACCGTCCGCCACGACCTCGGCCACGGCGCCGGCCACATCCTGGTAGTGGGGGCCGCTGATCTCCCACCAGTCGGCCGCCACGGCGGGGACCGATGGATCGTGAGCGAGAAAGACATAGGCGGCCAGCCTCCGGCCGAGTGCTCCGACCTCCGTTCCGGACATTCCGGACGACGCTATCGGGAATTCTGCCACGCCGATTCCTCTCACCTGCAATAACACGGAGCGCGCCAAAGGTTACCGTGCAGAAAAATACCTCACAAGAGGGCTTGACCAATTTTGGGATATCGCCTAGCGTCACCTGGGAGCGCTCCCAAAAGTGGCTCCCAAGCAGGAATGGCGGCCTTCTCGGGTCGGCGTAGAATGCTGGCGAAGCGCCCGCAGATGACTCGCGACTTACCGGCCGTCATGGAGACTTGCGCGGCCGAGGGTGGAGACGAGATGTCCGACGAAAGTTACCGATCCGCGCGCCCCCGAAACAGCGACGGTCTGGCGGAGGTCTCTCTTGACCAGGCCCACGCGCCCGACAAGGTGCTGGCCCACGAGGACCTGCTGAGGAAATTCGTCAACGGCGAGACGTTCCGGCCCATCCATATGCGCATCGGCATCATGGGCGCCTGCAACATGCGTTGCAATTTCTGCAACTTCCATTCGCCGAACGAGGAGAACTTCTACGACCTGTTCTCCTTCAAGGACGCCATTCCCACAGATAAGAGCGTCAAGCTCATGCGGGAATTCGCCGAGTCCGGCGGCCGGGCCGTGACGTTCTGCGGCAGTGGCGAATGCACCATTCACCGCGGCTATACGGAGATCTGCGCGGCCGGGAACGAGGCGGGCCTGCGCATCGGACTGATCACCAACGGATCGCGCCTGCACCGGCAGGAGATCGCCGACTGCGTGATCAACACCCACACCTGGGTGCGGATCGGGCTCAACGCCGGCACCGAGGCGACGTTCAACGAGATCACCCGGGACCGGGAGCGGACCTTCACCACCTTCCTCAAGGCGGTGAGCCGCCTGCGCGAGCAGGCCGTCGATCCGGAGTTCCGGATCGGGTTCAACTTCGTGATCACCCGGCAGAACTACAAGGAGATCGTCCAGGCCGCCCACGCCGTGCGCGACTCTGGGGCGCACTATGTCCGGTTCGAGCCGGAGTTCTACAGCTCCATGGGCCACGAGACCATCGAAGAGGTCATGGCCGAGGTCTCCGCCTCGCTGACCGAGGTCGCGGCGCTGTCGTCGGAGGAGTTCGAGATCTCCGTGCCCAAGCTGGACCGGGGGCCGATGGACCAGGTGGAGGAGGTCGAGGGCGACTTCGAGCACTGCCACTACAGCCGCTTCGTCACGGCCGTCGGCGCGGACGGCAACCTTTACCCCTGCCCGCAGGTGCACCTGAACAGCCGTTACCTCATCGGCAACGTGCTGGAGGACGGCTATCTCCCCGTGCTCGAAGGCGGCCCCAGAGCCGAGTGGGAGGCCAGCAACCCGCGCCGGACGGACCTGTGCAAGTCCTGCTTCTACCGGCCGCAGAACGAGCTGCTCGAATGGCTGCGCAGGGGTCAGATCAAGATCGACGACGCCCTGAACAACTACCGCGTCGAAGTGCCTCAGGCCCTTCACACCGACTTCGTCTGAGATCCGAGAACACCGTTGACGCCGATCGAACGCTTCACCCATCTCGGCCGTTCCCCCGTGCGCGCTCCGGACCAGGCCGCCCGCAACGCGCAGGTGCGCCGGGCGGTCGCCCGGCTGGCCGCCGTCCAGGAGCGGACCCTCCGGATCCGGTCCACGCACGGCGCGGAACGCGAGGACCACCGCGTGGACCATTACGTCTTCGAGCATGACGGCCGCGAGGAACTGCGCGCCGTCATGCTGACCCCGGCGGGCCCGCCGCCGTGGCCGGCCGTGCTGGTGTGCCCGGGGCGTAACGCGACGCTGGAGCGGGTGACCGGCCTCGTCCCGCCCGACCATCCGGGCCGCGACGTGGCCGCCCATCTGACCAGGGCCGGATTCCGCACCCTCACCCTCGACCACGGCCTCGACAGCGGCCTCGACCGGTGGGCGGACGCCGCCGCGCTGGGCGGGCGCGACAGCGGCGACGTGCTGGACGGCACGTTGCGGCTGTACGGGGGCAGCCTGCTCGGCGCGCTGGCCGAGGACGCCTTGGCGGCGCTCGGCTGGCTGCGCGCGCAGCCGGACGTGGCCGGCGCCGGCCTGTTCGGCCACAGCATGGGCGCGGCCGTGGCCCTGCACGCCGCCCTCCTGGCGGACGAGCCGGTCCCGCTGTGCGCGGCCAGCCACCTGGGCACCTACCAGACGATGATCGGCAAGCTGCTGGCCTGGAACCAGTACACCGCCCTGCCGTCCATCCTGCGCCACGCCGACCTCCCCGAGCTGTACGCGGCCCTGACCCCCGCCCCTCTCCAGGTCCAGTACGGCAGGGCCGACGTGCGGCTCGACCACGACGACGCGGCGCGGGCCGGAGAGCGGATCATCCGCTCCTACGAGCCGGGACGGGCCGAGGTGCTCGCCCTGCCCATGGGTCACAGCACCGGCCTGGCCGAGGCGGCCGACTTCTTCGCCCGCACCCTGGCCAAGCCCGCCGCCGACGAGCCGTTCGTGCCCGCCGCCCGGGTGTCCTTCGGCGTACGGGCCCGCCTGGACGTCCTGGACCTGGTGGACGACGCGCTGGCGTCCGGGTCGCTGACGCTCGGCCCAGCCGGTGGCCGGCTGGAGGAGCTGGCCGGCCGGGAGATCGGCCGGGGCGCCGCGGCCGTCAGCTCCGGCTCGTCCGCCCTGGAGATCGCGCTGCGGATCGTCGGAGTCGCGGGGCGTACCGTGCTGGTCCCGGCCAACACCTTCTTCGCGACCGCGGCGAGCGCCGTCCGCGCCGGGGCGAGGGTCGACTTCGTCGACATGGAGCCCGACGGTCTCGGCCTGGACCCCGATGGCCTGCGGGCGGCGCTCTCCGCTCATGACGACGTGGCCGCGGTGGTGCCCGTGCACATCGCGGGCGCCCTGCCGGACTCCCTGCCGGAGGTGCTGGCCGTCTGCGCCGAGCGGGGCGTAGCCGTGGTCGAGGACGCCGCGCACGCGCTCGGCTCGTCGCTGGGCGGGCGGCAGGCGGGCACGTTCGGCCGGCTGGCCGCCTTCTCGCTCTACCCCACGAAGGTCATCACCAGCGGCGAGGGCGGCCTGCTGACCGCCGCCGACCCTGGCGACCTGGAGCGGGTGCGGCGTCTGCGGGACCACGGCAAGCGCTCCTTCGAGGAGAACCTGCACGACGACCTCGGCAGCAACTGGCGGATGAGCGAGCTGCACGCCGCCGTGGGGCTCACCCACCTGGCCCGGCTGGCGGAGGTGCTGGCCGAGCGGCGGAGACTGGCCGCCTGGTACGACGAGAACCTGCCCCGCGTGCCCGCCCTCACCCGTCCCGAAATATCACCTAATTGCGCGACAAATCATTACAAGTACCTGGCGCTGTTGCCGGACGGCGTGGACCGGGCGGCGCTCAAGGCGCGGCTGCGCGCCGACGGGGTGCGCCTGGCGGGTGAGGTGTACGACGTCCCGCTGCATCGCCAGCCCTACTTCGCCGCGCGCTTCGGCGACCGCTCCTACCCACGCGCGGAGGCGTTCACCGCCCGCCACGTCTGCCTGCCGATCTTCCCCGGCATGACCACCGCCCAGCAGGATCGGGTCGTCCAGGCGCTGCGGGACTCCCTCTCGTGACCGCCCAGGCAGTCCTCCCGCTGCTGCGCGGGGGCCGGTGGTACCGGTCGATGGACACCGTGCCCGTCTCCGGCGCCGGGTCGCTCTGCCTGGCCCCGGAGATCATCGTCCGCGACGACGCCGCCCGGCTGCGCGCCGGCCTGGCCGGGCCCGGTGTTCCGGACCGGGACAGGCGGCTGGACCTGCTCCGCGAGGCCGTAGACCTGTTCAGGTTCGGCCGGGTGCCGATCGAAGGGCTCGGTGTTCAGGACCCCGGCGACTTCGCCGCGTCGATGGGCGCGGTGGCCGGGCTCCCGCCCGCTCTGGTACGGCGCTGGTCGGACCTGCTCGGCGCCCGATGGGCGGAGCCGGCGGACGAACGCGGCGACCCACTGGCAGAGCTCGCGCCGGAGAAGCGCGACAACCGCCCGGTAGTGCTCGCGCCGGACGAACACGACTGCCGCCCGGCAGAGCTCGCGCCGGAGGAGCGCGACGGCCTCACCCTGGTCTCGCTGCCCGCCAACACCTTCACCTGCCTGAAGGCCGTACTGGAGGCCGCGCTGTCCGGCGCGGCCGTCTGGGTCCGGCCGAGCAGGCGTGAGCCGCTGTCGTCGGCCCGCCTGATCGGGGCCCTGCTGAGCGTGGGCTGGCCGGCCGAGACGCTCGGCTACTACCCGACCGCGCCCCGCACCCTGCACGCCCTCATCCAGAGCTCCGACCACCAGATCGTGTATGGAGGGGACGATCTGGCGGCGGAGCTCGCCGGGAGGGCGGCGGGGCCGCCGTCGCTGGAGTTCCGGGGTCCGGGGCGCGCCTGCGTGATCGTGGACGAGCCGCCGGACCCCGAGTGGCTCGCCGAGCGGATCGCGCAGGACGCGGGCCGGTTCTGCACCAGCACCTGCGTGGTGGCCTGCCTGCGCGGGACCGAGCCGCTCGGCCGGCGGGTCGCCGAGGTGCTCGACGGCATCTCGCTCGACCCGCCGGACCCGCGCCGGCCGCAGGCGGCCTGGCCCGAGGCCGACGCCGCGCGGACGGCCGCGTTCGTGATGGACCGGCTCGCCCCCGGCGGGCGGCTGCTCACCCGGCGGCCACTGCTGTCGGACGGCTTCCTCGCGCCTGCCCTCGTCGAGGTCGACGACCCCGGCCACCCGCTGGTCGGCGTCGAGCTGCCCTTCCCCTTCGCCGTGATCGTCGCCACGGACCGGGCCGGCGCGCGCGGCCTCGCCGCAAGATCCCGTTTCGTCCACCCGGCCCACTACGCGATCTCCCCGGAAGGAGTGTCGTCCTGAACACGAACCACCCCCCAGAGCCGGGCGGCTCCCTGCTTGAGGCCATGCGAGAGCACGTCCCCCCACTGCGCGAATCGCTCGACGAGTGGACGGCCCGCATGATGAGCTGGCACTTCAGCGACCGGACCGGGTCGGCGTTCTGGCTGGCGCGCAAGGGCGGCCTGCCTTTCGACCCGATCCGTGACGTCACCGACTACGCCTCGCTGCGCCTGTTCGGTCTGTTCGACAAGACGGACCTGCGCGGGGTGCGGGCGCGTGACCTGGTGCCGCGTGGCTTCGCGGGGCGCCCGTTCCGGGTCGTGGAGACCGGCGGCTCGTCCGGGAGGCCGTACCGCGTCGTCGACGTCACCCGCGCCGTCCACGACGTGGGGATGTACCGCGTCATGCTGGAGGCGCGCGGCCTGCTCGGCGGCGACATCCTGGCCATGACGCCCAGCGGCCCGCACGCCTACGGCCACTTCGTCAAGCTGCTCGGCGACAGCTGGGGCGCGGCCGTCTTCTCCGTCGACTTCGACCCGCGCTGGGTCAAGCACCTGGTCCGCGCCTCGGGCGAGGCCGACGCCTACGTCGCCCATCTGGTCGCGCAGACCGCGGACATCCTTGAGGACGAACGACCCGCGCTGCTCTTCACGACCTCCCGGCTGCTCATGTCGCTCGCGCCCGCGCTCCGCAAGCCCCTCAGCGCGTACGGCGTGCGGGCGGTGTGCACCGGCGGCACCTCCTGCTCGCCCGAGGAGGCCCGTTACCTGCGCGAGGAGTATCTCCAGGACGTGCAGTGGATCGACACCTACGGCAACACCCTGTCCGGGCACGCGCTGCAGGCAGACGCCCTGGAGCCCGGCGCGCCGCACAGCCACCACCTGCCGCCGCCGCTGGCGGTCATGCACGTGGTGCGGCCCGACGACGTGTGGCAGGAGGTCGCGGTCGGCGAGCGGGGGCGGATCCGGGTGGTGACCCTGCTGGAGGATCTCTTCCTGCCCAACCTGCTGGAGCGGGACACGGCGGTCTCCGCCCCCGCGCATCCGTGGTTCCCGTGGCCGGGAGTGTCGCAGGTGGGCGCGTACGAGTCGGAGGACGCGCCACGGGTCATCGAGGGGGTCTACTGATGTCCCGGCAGGCCGTGACGTCCAACGGGGTGCCCGTCCCGTTCACCCCCGAGCTGTTCGCGCCGCTGACCGACAGCACGCCGCTGGCCGGTGACCTCCCCGCCCTGCGCCGGCGCTTCCACGACGACGGGGTGGTGCTGCTGCGCGGCTTCCTCGACCGTCGGCAGGTGCTGGACCTGCGCGCGGCGTACCTGTCGATGTTCCCGGACGGGCTGCTCGCCGCCGGTTCCACGCCCGAGGAGGGGATCTTCTCCGGGCGGGCGCCCGACGGGCTGCCCGCGCACGGGGTGCGGGGCCATCCGGCGCACACCTTCGTCCGCGAGCGGCACTTCGCGTCGTTCGCCGATCAGCCGTCGCTGCGGGGCCTGGCGGAGGCGCTGCTCGGCGGCCCGGTCGAGCGGCTGCGGCGCGGCATCCTGCGCCACTTCCACGCGGGCACCCAGATGGCCTCACGCGCGCACACCGACCACGCCTACATGACCCAGGGCAGCGAGCGGGTGCTCACCATGTGGATCCCGGCCGGCGACTGCCCGATGGAGACCGGCGGCCTGGTCTACCTCGAAGGCTCGCACCGGGAGGCGGCCGAGCGGTTCGAGCGGGCGCGGCTCGTCAGCGACCGCGCGGGCGACCCTCGGCCGATCAGCCACGACCTCCAGGCCACGGCGCGGGCCGTGGGCCGCCGGTGGCTGTGGCATGACTATGAGGCGGGCGACCTCACCGTGCACAGTCCGCACCTGGTGCACGCCTCGCTCGATACTGTGACCGATGCCATGCGCGTCTCCGTGGACCTGCGGTTCATCCTCCGGGGCGAGAAGGCGGACAGCCGATGGATGAAGGAGTGGGCCGGCGATGACGGCGCCTGAGGACACCAGCACACCCGAACTCGACCCCGAGCCACGCACGGCGGGCCTGACCAGGCTGGCGGCGATGTCCGCGTTCCTGATCGTGGGTCTCGCCTACGCCACCTTCCTGATCCGGGTGCCGACGCTGAAGCTCGAGCACGGCCTGTCGGACGGGCAGCTCGGCCTGCTGCTGGTGGTCCCGTCGGTCTGCGCGCTGATCTCCATGCAGGTCACCGGTGCTCTGGTGGCCCGGTTCGGCAGCGCGCCGATCGCCAGGATCACCGGCGTGGCGCTGCCGCTGTCACTGATCGGCATCGCGCTGGCCGCCGACCCGATGCAGCTCGCCGTCGCGCTGGTGGCCTTCGGCCTGATCGACGGGCTGCTCGACGTGTCGATGAACTCGCACGCGATCGCCGTGGAGCGCACGCTCAAGCGGGCCGTGATGAACCGCTGCCACGCCGCCTGGAGCATCGGCGCGCTGGGCGCTGCCCTGCTGGGCGGCCTGACCCTGCAGGTCGAGATCTCCCTGATGGCGCACTTCGCCTGGGTGGGCGTGGGCGTGGCCGCGCTCGCGCTGGTCACCGGCTTCTGGATGCTGCCCGCCGGCGCCGACCAGGAGCCGGAGCCGGACAAGAAGATCAGGATGCGCTGGCGGGCCGGCTGGACGCCCCGGGTGCTGCTGCTCGGCGCGATGGGGGCGAGCGTGCTCATCCTGGAGGGGGCGGTCGGCAGCTGGAGCGGCGTCCTGCTCATCGACGACCGTGGCGCGACCCTGGCCGTCGCCTCCCTGGGCTACATCCTGTTCAACATCTGCCAGGTCGGCGGCCGCCTCGTCGGCGACCGCCTGCACGAGAAGTACGGCGCGCCGCCCCTGGTCCGGGTGAGCGGCGCGGTCGCGCTCGCCGGTCTGCTGCTGGTCGTGGTGGGGCCCAACGCCGCAGTCACCATCGTCGGCTTCGGCGTGGTCGGCGTGGGCCTGTCCGTCCTGCTGCCCCTCATCTTCAGCGCGGTCGGGCACGGCAGCTCGGACGGCGCGGCGATGGCGTTGTCCAGGTTCACCACCCTGACCTACTCGGGGCTGCTGTTCGGCCCGGTGCTGATCGGCTGGATCGCCGACGCCGTGGGCAAGGTCACCACCTTCGCCGGCCTGCTCCTGCTGCTGACGGTGGTGATCTTCTACGCCAGGGCGACGGCCCCCGCCGACCTGAGAGACGCCTGACCGGACGACGATCGCCAGGTGCGGTCCCGCTGACGCGCGAGGATGGCGCAGGATCGCCGCCACGCGACAGAAGTCGTCGGCGCCGTATCGGCGGTGGTCTCCGCCGATACGGGCCGGCGCGAGCAGGCCCATCGCCTCCCATTGCCGCAGGACGTGCGTGGCCAGGCCGAACCGTGCCGCATGTCCTGGCCCTGCCGATCTTCGTCGCTTCCGCCCGACGCCCCAGAGCCCTCCGGTCAGACCTGGCCGATCCCGCCGTCGACGGGGAGGTCGATCCCGGTGACGAAGCTCGAGTCCGCGGAGGCGAGGAAGAGCGCCGCGGTGGCGATCTCGTCCTCGTCACCGAGGCGGCCGACGGGCACTCGCGAGGCGATCTGCTCCTTGAACCCCGGCGGGAGGTCCGCGAACGCGGGGGTCTCGATCGCGGCGGGACTGAGGACATTGACCCGGATTCGGCGCTGCTTCAAGTCGGTGGTCCAGGTCCGGGCGAACGACCGCAGTGCCGCCTTGCTCGCGGCGTAGACCGTCGTTCCCGGATCGCCCTTGTCCGCGGCGCCCGATCCGATGAGCACGATCGAGGCGCCGTCGGACAGCAACGGCAGCAGTTTCTGCACGGTGAAGAACGTCCCGCGCACGTTCACGCCGAACACGGCGTCGAACGACTCCTCGGTCACGTCGCCGATGTGCTCGTTCCACGTCCAGGCGCCGGCGCTGGCGATGAGCACGTCCACCCGGCCCACTTCGGCCGCCACGACCTCGGCCAGGCGGACCACGTCGGAGATCTGACCGACGTCGCCGAGCACACCGGTCACGCCGTGGCCGATGGCGGCCACCGCCGCGTCCAGCCGATCCTGGCGCCGGCCGGTGATGACCACGTGCGCACCCTCCTCGACGAACAACTTCGCCGTCGCCAGTGCCAGCCCAGAGGTCGCGCCGGTGATCACCGCGACCTTCCCACCGAGCTTCGCCATGTCACTCCCTTAGTCAGAAAATGATGATGCTCTCATCTTTGATTCCGCTTACTGTAGCGAAGATGAGAGCACTCTCAAAGTTGATATATGTCTCACCTTGCTACGATGACCCCATGCCTTCCAGGGACAACCCGCCGCCTGCTCGCCGGGATGCCCGCCGCAACCGCGAGCGGCTTCTCGAGTGCGCTCGGCGCGCGTTCGCCGACCAGGGCGCGCAGGCCGCCCTCGACGGCATCGCACGGGAGGCGGGCTTGGTGGTCGGCACCCTCTACCGGCACTTCCCGACGCGTCTGGACCTCCTGTACGCCGTACTCGAACCGAAGCTGAGCCACGTGGTCAATGAGGTGGAGGCCGCGCTCGGCCTGGAGGATCCCTGGGAGGCGTTTCGCGGCCTGCTCGAAGTCCTGTGTACGGCCCAGGCCGGGGATCGGGCGTTCGGCGACTTCTTGGCGCGGCGGTTTCCCGGTGACGACCGCACCGATGCCGTGCACAGCGAGATCTGCGCGCTCGCACAACGGGTGCTGGGGCGGGCTCAGGCGGCCGGCGTCGTGCGTCCGGACGTCACCGGCGCCGACCTCTTTCTGTTGTTGTGGGCGAGCAGCAGGGTCGCCGAGGCCACGCGGCACGTTGCCCCCTCAATGTGGCGGCGGCACGTTTACCTGGCGTTGGACGGGTTCCGGGCGTCGACCCGGCTCGATCTGCGAGAGCCCGCGTGGGACGCGGACCAGCTCTACCGCGCGATGGCCGAGCCGGGGAAGGTCTTCCACGGTGAGGAACCACTACGTCGCGCTGGAGAAGCTCCCTGACGTTCCTCAGCACTGCCCGGCGGCACCACACGCCGGATTCTGAGTGGGAAGGTCCTCCCGGGCATCCTGTCCGACAGGACCTTCCCATAGCGGTCAAACCCGCGCAGCCTCACAGCCGGGACCTCAGCACGTCGACCTCACAGCCCGGCGCGAACGGGTCGAAGCCGTGCTCGGCCAGCCAGCGAACCGCCAGCAGGCTCCGCAACGACCACCACGCGCGGATCACATCGAGGTCGACGTCGGTGCCATAGCCGGCGACGACGTCACCGAGGTGCTCCTCGTGTCCGAGCGTCAAGATGGCGAGGTCGAACAGGGCATCACCCTGGCCCGCCTCGGACCAGTCGATGATGCCCGTGATCTCCTCACCGTCGACGAACACGTGAGTGATCTGCAGGTCTCCGTGCGTGAACACCGGAGCCCACGGCCGGAGCGCGGCCTCGGCCACCTGGCGGTTGCGGCTGACCAGGTCGGCGGGCAGGACGCCGTCCGCCACGAGCCGCTCGCACTCGCCATCGAGCTCCGCCGCCCACGCGTCGATGCCCAGGCCGGCCCGGCCCGGCCTGGGCGGCAACGGCGCGTCGTGCAACCTCCGGATGGCGGCGCCCGCCGCGGCCCACGCCGCCGGGGACGCGGTCGACGGCTCGCCGAGGCGGCCGAGCGCCGTCCCCGGGACCGCGGCGATCGCGAGCACGGGCGGCTTGTGCCACAGGACCTTCGGGGTCGGGACCGGTGCCAGGGCCATCGCCTCGACCTCGACCTCGAGGCGCGCCCGATCGGCGTCCACCTTCAGGAACACCTCGCCGACGCGCAGGGTCGCGCGCTCGGAATGGGCGACGACCACTTCGACCTCATCCATGGGCGACCAGTATCCCGGGGGTGATCGTCGACGTCACCGGGTTTATCACGTGCGATGGCGCGGCCGACCACGTCCCGCCACCAAGCGGCCTCGTACGTGCCGACGTTGGGACGCCGGCAGCTTGCTCAGCCCAGGCGTCGCGGCACGCCGCGGGCGCGCGAAGATCCGAGCATCGGACGGCGAACCCGGGCAGCGGAACTGAGGTCGGATTGCCCGAGGGGACCCTCCCCTCGGGCTCCGTCCAGGACGTCAGACGCGCACGACCTCCACCTCCATCAGGTCCGCCAGCGCGGACAGCTCCTCCGCCCGGTGACCGGTGCCGAGCGCCCAGTGGTGGGAGATGCCGGTGGCGCTCCACGCGTCGGTCCACTCCCCCGGGTCGCGGCCGAAGTCGACCCGGGAGGTGGTGTTGCCGATCTTGAGGTGCGGGCCGTCCACGGTCTCGCCCTCCGACACGACGAAGCCGAACGCGCCGTCGCGCTTCTGCAGCAGCCCGAACGCCGTCACCGGCCCGTGCGCCACGTCGAACTCGACCGACACGCCCCAGCCGCGCTTGCCGTGGAAGACGCCGAGGCCGCGCAGGAGCGGCTTGCCGGAGCTGATCTCCAGGTGCGCCGGGCCGTCGTGGCCCATCTCGACGTGCCCGCGCAGGAAGTCCAGCGCCTGCAGCTCGGTGAAGGAGCCGCCCGCGCCCAGCCGGTCCATGACCAGCATCGCGAGGGACGTACGCAGCTCGTACTCTCCGGCGGTGGGCACGCCGCGGGCGGTGAGCAGCGACGCGCCGAGGATCATGCCGGCGCCGAGCCGTTCGTGGATCTCCCCGTTGAGCCCGCGGTGGTAGTAGGCGAGGCTGTCGAGCTCGAAGTCGGCCACCAGCCGGTCGAGCCCGGCCGAGACCCGCGCCGCCCACGCGAAGTCCTCGGCGACGACCGTCCCGTCCAGCTCGAACACCTCGCGGGCCAGCTCCATCCGGTCCTTGACCTCGGCGTCGGTGACCTGCTCGACGCGCACCCGCAGGTCGTCGAACTCCAGCACCTCGACGTGCCCGCCGAGGTTCACCGGCACCAGCGTCAGGTCGGTCGACACGTCCAGCATGCCCGGGTAAAGGTGGCCCATCAGCCCGTGCCGGCCGCGCCGCAGCGACGCGCGCACGCCGGCGGCCCGCACCCAGCGGCCGATCCGGGCCCAGGCCCGCTCGTCCTCCAGGTAGCCGGACACCGACCTGAACGGGATCCCGGCCCTGGTGAAGGTGTTGGCCATCTCCGGCAGTGGGCAGGCGCCGCAGTAGGCCAGCCACTGACCGGTGTCGAAGCTGTCGTGGTCCATCGACTCGGTCGGCTGCAGGTTGATCAGCAGCACCGGCGCGCCGGTGCGCTGGGCGACCGGGAGCAGCATGGTGGCGGTCATGTAGGTGGTGAGGAATCCGACGATCAGGTCGCATCCGGCCGCGCGCAGCTTCTCCGCCGCGGCGGCGCCCTCCTGCGCGTCGGAGACGAACCCGGCGTCCACCACCTCGCAGCCCAGCGCCCGCATCCGCTCCGACACGCGGGCGGAGGAGCGCTGCAGCTGCGGCAGCAGGTCGGGGAACTGCGGCCAGTACGCGCCGAGCCCGCCCGCGACGAGCCCGACCTTGGTGCGGTTGGTGGCGATCCGTTCGAGCGTCAAGACGCTCTCCCTTCTGTACGCCCGAGCGGGCGTCTTGCTGTGTGCGACTCTGTACGGCCCGAGCGGGCGTCTTACTGGGTACGACTTTGTACGGCCCGAGCGGGCGGTCTTGCTGGGTGGGGGCGCGCGGCCGGTCAGCGCAGGAAGGCGGCGGCCACCCCGGCGTCGACGGGGATGTGCAGCCCGGTGGTGACCCGCAGGTCGCCCGCCGTGAGCGCGAACACGGCGGCGGCCACGTGCTCCGGCAGCACCTCCTGCTTGAGCAGCGTGCGCTGGGCGTAGAACTCGCCCAGTTTCTCCTCCTCGACCCCGTACACGGCCGCCCGGTTGGCGCCCCAGCCTGCGGCGAAGATGCCGGAGCCGCGGACCACGCCGTCCGGGTTGATGCCGTTCACCCGGATGCCGTGGCCGCCGAGCTCGGCGGCCAGCAGCCGGACCTGGTGCGCCTGGTCGGCCTTGGCCGCACCGTAGGCGACGTTGTTGGGCCCGGCGAAGACCGCGTTCTTGGAGGAGATGTAGACGATGTCGCCGCCGATGCCCTGGTCGATCAGGACCCGGGCGGTCTCGCGGGAGACCAGGAAGGAGCCTCGCGCCATCACGTCGTGCTGCAGGTCCCAGTCGTCGAGCGTGGTCTCCAGCAGCGAGCGCGACAGGGACAGGCCGGCGTTGTTCACGACCAGGTCGACGCCGCCGAAGGCGAGCACCGCCTGCCGTACCGCCTGCTGGACCTGCTCTTCCGAGGTGACGTCCACGCCGGCGGCGATGGCGACGTCCTGCGGCCGGTAGGCGGCGGCGCCGAGCTCGGCGGCGACCTTCTCGGCGGCGGCGAGGTCGCGGTCGGCGACCACCACGCAGGCGCCCTCGGCGGCCAGCCGGCGGCAGGTGGCGGCACCGATGCCGGAGCCGCCGCCGGTGACCAGGGCGACCCGCCCGGCCAGCGGCTTGGGCTTGGGCAGGCGGCGCAGCTTGGCCTCCTCCAGCTCCCAGTACTCGATGCGGAACTTCTCCGACTCGGCGATGGGCCGGTAGGTGGACAGCGCCTCGGCGCCGCGCATCACGTTGATCGCGTTCACGTAGAACTCGCCGGCGACCCTGGCGGTCTGCTTGTCCTTGCCGAAGCTGAACATGCCGACGCCCGGCACCAGCACGATGGCCGGGTCCGCGCCGCGCATCGGCGGCGAGTCCGGCGTGGCGTGCCGCTGGTAGTAGGCGGCGTAGTCCTCGCGGTACCGGGCGTGCAGCTCGCGCAGCCGGGCCAGCGCGTCGTCGAGCGGCGCGTCCGGCGGCAGGTCGAGCACCAGCGGGGCGACCTTGGTGCGCAGGAAGTGGTCCGGGCAGGACGTGCCGAGCGCGGCGAGCCGGGGGTGTTCGGCGCGGGAGAGGAAGTCGAGCACCTCGGGGGTGTCGGTGTAGTGGCCGACCTGGCGGGCGTCGGTGCTCGCCAGGCCGCGCACCGCCGGGAAGAGCTCGGCGGCCCTGCGGCGCCTGGCCTCCTCGGCCAGCGGCTCGTGCAGCACCGGGCCGAACGGGTCGGGACGGCCGTGCTCGGCGATGTAGCGCTCGGCGGTGCGGATGATGTCGAGCGAGTTGCGCTCGCACTCCTGACTGGTGTCGCCCCAGGCGGTGATGCCGTGGCCGCCGAGCACGCAGCCGATGGCGGCCGGGTGGGCGGACTTGATCTCGGCGATGTCCAGGCCGAGCTGGAAGCCGGGCCGTCGCCACGGCACCCAGACGACCCGCTCGCCGAAGATCCGCTCGGTCAGCGCGGGGCCGTCGGCGGCGGTGGCGATGGCGATGCCGGAGTCGGGGTGCAGGTGGTCCACGTGTGGCGCGTCGACCAGGGCGTGCATGGCGGTGTCGATCGACGGGGCCGCACCGCCCTTGCCGTGCAGGCAGTAGTCGAACGCGGTCACCATCTCGTCCTCGCGGTCCACGCCCGGGTAGACGTCGATCAGCGCCCGGACGCGGTCCAGGCGCAGCACGGCCAGTCCCGCCGCGGTGAGGGTGCCGAGGTCGCCCCCGGACCCCTTCACCCACATCAGCTCGACGTCGTGGCCGGTCACCGGGTCGTTCGCGGCGGCCTTCGCGGAGGCGTTGCCGCCGGCGAAGTTGGTGTTGCGCGGATCCGAGCCGAGGGCGTGCGCCCTGGCGAGCAGTTCTTCGACGGCGTTCATCAGGCTCCCCATCCTGCCTGCGCGCCGCCCACCCGCTCGGCGGCGATTTTCTCGAAATATCCTGACTTGGCGTAGGCGGCCATCGGGTCTGGCGCCAGCCCCATCTCCTCGCGGAGCTCGGCCAGCAGCGGGCGCACGTCGGTGTTGTACGCGTCCATCAGCACGGCGTTCGCGCCCAGCACATCCCCTGCCCGCTGCGCCTCGGCCAAGGCGGCCCGGTCGACGAGCAGTGCCTTGGCGGTGGCCTCCTGCACGTTCATCACCGAGCGGATCTGGCCGGGGATCTTCGGCTCGATGTTGTGGCACTGGTCGAGCATGAAGGCGATCTCCTCGGTGTACCCGCCGCCGCCGATCACCTCGAACATGATCCGGAAGAGCTGGAACGGGTCGGCCGCGCCCACCATGAGGTCGTCGTCGGCGTAGAAGCGGGAGTTGAAGTCGAAACCGCCCAGCTTCCCCTCACGCAGCAGGAACGCCACGATGAACTCGATGTTGGTGCCGGGCGCGTGATGCCCGGTGTCGACCACGACCTGCGCCTTGGGCCCGAGCTTCACGCAGTGCGCGTACGCGGTGCCCCAGTCGGGCACGTCGGTGGTGTAGAAAGCGGGCTCGAACAGCTTGTACTCCAGCAGGAACCGCTGCCCCTCCCCCAGCCGCTCGTACACCGCCGACAGCGCCTCCGCGAGCCGGTCCTGCCGGGCCCGGATGTCATCCTGCCCCGGATAGTTCGTTCCATCGGAGAACCACAGCTTGAGGGTGTCGGACCCGGTCTGGTCCATGATGTCCACGCACTCGAGCAGGTGGGCCAGCGCCTTGGCCCGCACCCGGGGGTCGGGATGGGTGACGCTGCCCAGCATGTAGTCGTTGTCCTGGAAGACGTTGGAGTTGATCGCCCCGATGCCCACCCCCAGCTCGGCGGCGTGCCGGGCCAGGTCGCCGTAGTCGTCGACCTTGTCCCACGGGATGTGCAGCGCCACGGTCGGCGCCACCCCGGTGTGCAACTGCACCTGCGCCGCGTCCGCCAGCTTCTCGTACGGGTCCCGCGGCACGCCCTGCTGGGCGAAGACCTTGAAGCGGGTCCCGGAGTTGCCGTACGCCCACGAAGGCGTCTCGATGCGCTGCTTACGCAGCATGTCCTTGATCATGATTGTCCCCGTATCAATCCAGATGGAAAACTTCGGCCAACCTGAGCAGGCCCTCGTCGGGCCGGCCCACCTCGAAGAACGGCGCCATCTCGCGCTGCCAGCGGGTGTTGACCTCGGTGTCGGCCATCGCCCGCTGCGCCGCCTCGAAGTCGTCGGCCTCCAGATAGCCGATGAGCAGCCCGTCGTCACGCAGGAAGAGCGAGTAGTTGCGCCATCCTGCCGCCCGCAGCGCCTCGCGCATGTCGGGCCACACGTTCCGGTGGCGTTCCCGGTACTCGTCGATCCGCTCGGGCCGGACTCTCAGCTGAAAGCACACCCGCTCCACACGGTCTCCTTCCTGCGCACGCGCGCCCCCCGGCGGGAAGCGCGCGTGCGGACTGTCGCTACGTGATCAGAAGTCGAACTCGTCGATGTTCGAGGCGTCGAAGGTGAACGGCGGGCCGAGGATGATCTCACCCTTGGCGCCGATGGTGCGCTCACCGAGCTTGCCGGCCTTGAGGGTCTCGCCCTCGGCCCCGGTGATCTGGCCGGAGGCCAGCGCGGCGGCGGCGTAGGAGGCCAGGTAGCCGAGGTCCTTCGGGTTCCACAGGGCGAACTTCTCGACGGTGCCGTCCTTGACGAACTGGCGCATCTGGTTCGGCGTGCCGAGGCCGGTCAGCACGACCTTGCCCTTGTACTTCGAGCCCGAGATGTAGCGGGCCGCGGCCGAGACGCCGACCGTGGTGGGCGAGATGATGCCCTTGAGGTCCGGGTAGGCCTGCAGCAGGCCCTGCGTCTCGGTGAAGGACTTCTGGTCGTCGTCGTCACCGTAGGCGACCTTGACCAGCTTCATGTCCTTGTACTCAGGCTTGGCGAGCTCGTCCTTCATGAACTCGATCCAGGTGTTCTGGTTCGTGGCGTTGGCCGTGGCCGACAGGATGGCGATCTCGCCCTTGCTGTCGATCATGTCGGCGAGCAGCTTGACCTGGCTGCGGCCGACCTCTTCCGAGCTGGCCTGGTTGATGAAGATGTCCCGGCACTCGGGAGCGGCGTCGGAGTCGTACGAGACGATCTTGATGCCTTTGGCGCGGGCCTCCTGGAGCGGGCCGCAGACGGCGTTGGCGTCGTTGGCCGCGATCAGGATCGCGTCGTGGCCCTGCTGGGTGAGGGTGTTGATGTAGGAGATCTGCGAGGAGGCCGACGCGTCGGACGGGCCGACCTCCTTGGCCTCGCCCTTGAACTCCGCCGCCGCCTCGATGCCGGCCTTGTCGACGATGGTCTCGTACGGGTTGTTGATCTGCTTGGGCAGGAACGCCAGCTTCAGGCCCTCTTTGATGGGCGCGTTGGGATCGGCCTTGGCGGCGGCGCTGGAGGCGGGGGCCGCCGGGGACGCCGAGCTGACCGTGTCCTTGGTGGTGCCACCGCCGCAGGCGGCCACGCCCAGGGCGAGCACCGCTGTCAGGGTGACCATACGGATCGATCTCATGTGGATCCTTTCAGGAGCGCCGGTCTCACCGAGGCGATGAGGCGGGGGGTGAGCACCGAGATGATGAGCAGGAGACCGGTGACGATCGACTGGATCTCGGTCGAGACGTCGTTGAGCATGAGCAGGTTGCGCAGCAGGCCGATGAGCAGCACACCGGCGATGACACCGCCGAGGGTGCCCTTGCCGCCGTCGAAGTCGACCCCGCCGAGCAGCACGGCGGCGATGACCGCGAGCTCGATGCCCAGGCCGTTGTCGGCGCGGGCGGAGCCGTACCTGAGGGTGAAGACGACGCCGGCGAAGGCGGCGACCGTGCCGGACAGCACGAACAGCAGCAGCTTGATCCGCTTGACCCGGATCCCGGCGAAGAACGCGGCCTGCTCCTGCGCGCCGATCGCGAACAGCGAGCGGCCGAACCCGGTGGCGTGCAGCACGATCGCGACCACCACCGCGAGCATGACGAACAGCGCGACCGGATACGGGATGAACGTCCCCGGCACGTCGTCCACGGCCAGCGCGGTGAACTCGCGCGGGAACTGGGCGACGGCCTTGTCCCCCAGCACCACGTACGCCAGCCCCCGGTAGAGGGCGAGGGTGCCGATCGTGACGGCCAGCGAGGGCAGCCCGAGCTTGGTCACGAGCAGGCCGTTGACCAGCCCGCACAGGGCGCCGACGAGCACGACCAGCGGGATGATGGTCTCGATGGCCATGCCGCCGTCCCACAGGGCGCCGACCAGGGCGCTGGACAGGCCGAGCACGGAGGCGACCGACAGGTCCACCTCGGCGGCCACCACCAGCATGGTCATGGTCAGCGCGATGAGCGCGATCTCGCCCAGGTCGCCGAGGGCGAACGACAGGTTCCCGACGGTGGCGAAGCCCGGCGAGGTGAGCGAGCCGCCGGCGAACACCGCGACCAGCAGCACGCCGACCATGACGTCCCAGCGCAGCACTTTAGCCATGGCGGCTTCTCCTTCTGAGCAGCCGGGCGACCCGCAGCGCGAGCACCCGGTCGACGCTGATCGCGAGCAGGAGCAGCGCCCCGGTGATGGCCTGCTGCCAGAACGGGTTGACCCGGAGCACGACCAGCGCGCTGCCGATGGTGGTGAGCAGGAGCGCGCCGAGCGCGGCCCCGTACACGCTGCCGACGCCGCCGGTGATCGCCACGCCGCCGACCACCACGGCGCTGATCACCAGCAGCTCCCAGCCGTTGGCGGAGTCGGCGATGACGGTGCCGAACCTGGCCAGCCAGAGCACGCCGGCCAGCCCGGCCAGGCAGCCGCTGACCAGGTAGGCGACCAGGATGCGGCGCCGGACGGGCACGCCCGCCAGGCCGGCCGCCTCCGGGCTGGAGCCGATCGCGTAGAACTCCCTGCCGCTCGGGTAGGAGCGCAGGTAGTAGCCGATCGCCAGCATGACGACGAGCGTGATGAGCGGCAGGTACGGGATGCCCAGCACGCTGCCGTTGCCCAGCGAGAGCAGCCCCGGCGGCAGGTCCACCGCGTTGATCTGGCGGCCGTGGGCGATGTAGTGGCCGATGCCCTGGATCACGTAGAGCGTGCCGAGCGTCACGACCAGCGCGGGCACCCGGCAGAAGCTCACCAGGAGCCCGTTCAGCAGGCCGCAGACGGCGCCGATGGCGATGCCCAGCACCACGCCGGGCACGATCCCCCAGCCGCTCGCCAGCATGTCGCCGGTGACGAACGCGACCAGCCCCACCACCGAGCCGACCGACAGGTCCAGGTTGCGGGTGACGACCACCAGCGACTGGCCGACGGCCAGCAGCGCCAGGATGGCCGTGTTGAGCAGGATGTCCTCGATGCCCTGCCCGGACAGGAAGTTGCCGTTGACCCCGGCCGTGATGGCGACGAGCGCGACCAGGGCGATGACCAGGCTCAGCTCTCTCGCCCGGAACACCAGGTCGACGAGGCCGCGGGCGCTGCGGGTGCGCACGGCGGGCTCGGCGGGCTCGGGCGGGGCGGTCGCGGTCGTCATGCGGCCCTCCCGGTCGCGGCGGACATGACGCTCTCCTCGGTCGCTTCGGCGCGCGAGATCTCGGCGGTCAGCCGCCCCTCGTGCATGACCAGCACCCGGTCGGCCATGCCGAGCACCTCCGGCAGGTCGGAGGAGATCATGAGCACCGCGATGCCCTGACCGGCCAGCTCCGACAGCAGGCGGTGCACCTCGGCCTTGGTGCCGACGTCGATGCCGCGGGTGGGCTCGTCCACGATGAGCACGGACGGCTCGGTCGCCAGCCACTTGGCCAGCACGACCTTCTGCTGGTTGCCGCCCGACAGCACGCCGACGCCGTCGCTGAGCCGGGCGAACTTGAGCTGCAGCCGCAGCGCCCAGTCCCTGGCCCGGTCGCGTTCGGCGGCCCGGGAGATGGTGACGCCCCGGCGCAGCGAGCGCAGCCCGGTCAGGCCGATGTTGCGCTCGATCGACAGCTCCATGACCAGCCCCTGCTGCCGCCGGTCCTCGGGCACCAGGGCCAGCCCTGCGCTCATGGCGGCGGTGGGGCTGCCGGCGGGCAGCGGCCGGCCGTCCACGGTGACCGAGCCGGCGTCCCACCGGTCGATGCCGAAGACGGCCCTGGCCACCTCGCTCCGCCCGGCTCCGACCAGGCCGGCCAGGGCGACGATCTCGCCCCGCCGCACCTGGAAGGAGACGTCGGTGAAGTAGCCCTCCCTGGTCAGCCGCTCCACCTGGAGCGCGACCTCACCGGCGGTGGTGTCCTGCTTGGGGTAGAGGGCGTCGAGGTCGCGGCCCACCATGCGGCGGATCAGATCGTCGTGGGTGAGGCCCTCGACGGGCTCGCTGGCGATCCAGGCGCCGTCGCGCAGCGTCGTCACCCGCTGGCACAGCGAGAAGATCTCGTCCAGCCGGTGCGAGATGAACAGGATCGCGCAGCCCTGCTCGCGCAGCGCCTCCACGACCGAGAACAGCCGGGCGACCTCGTTGCCGGACAGCGCGGCCGTGGGCTCGTCCATGACCAGGACGCGGGCGTCCCGGGAGATGGCCTTGGCGATCTCGACGAGCTGCTGGTCGGCGATGGACAGGCCGCGCGCGGGCTGCTCGGGGTCGAGCGTCACGCCGAGCCGGTCGAACAGCTGCCCGGCCTGTGCCCGCAGCGCCTTGCGGTCGATGCGGCCCAGGCTGATGCGCGGCTGGCGGCCCATGAAGATGTTCTCGGCGACGGACAGGTCGGGGAAGAGGGTGGGTTCCTGGTAGATGACCGCCACGCCGGCCTGCTGGGCGTCGGCCGGGCCGGCGAACGTGACGGGCTCGCCGCCCAGCAGCACCTGGCCGCTGTCCGGGCGGTGCACGCCGGCGAGGGTCTTGACGAGCGTGGACTTGCCGGCGCCGTTCTCCCCCGCGAGTGCGTGCGCCTCGCCGGGGAACAACTCGAGCGATACGTCGCGCAGCGCCCTCACGGCTCCGAACGACTTGCTGACGTTCGCGAGCGCGAGGGTGGGCGGACCACTCATACGTCCTCCGGGCAACAAACGTTTTAACGGGATGTTTCCCGGAATCTAGGTGTTCCGCCCTCGGTCGTCAATGCCTGCACAGACTCCCTGGCGCATCTGTGATTGTTACGTTTTAATCAGTTGCGTGCGATTCACAGCTGTTGATCTAGGCGCCTCCAGCGGGCGGGTGATGAGCGCCGCCGTGTCGGGCGGCCGGATCGACCTCACCGAGGTGCACCGCTTCCCCAACCGGCCGGTGCAGGTGTCCGGGACGCTGCACTGGGACATCCTCGCGCTGTACCGAGGCGTGCTGGACGGGCTGCGCGAGGCGGGGCCGGCGGAGTCCGTGGGCATCGACTCCTGGGCGGTCGACTACGGGCTGCTGGACGCCGGGGGCCGGCTGATCGGCAACCCGGTGCACTACCGCGACGGGCGGACCAACCGCTTCACCGCGCGGGTGGACCCCTACGAGGTGACCGGGCTGCAGTTCCTGCAGTTCAACACCGTCAACCAGCTCCTCACCGAGCGGCTGGACGAGGCCGAGACGATGCTGCTGATCCCGGACCTGCTCGGCCACTGGCTGACGGGCGCGATCGGGGCCGAGCGGACGAACGCCTCGACCACGGGTCTGTACGACGTGACGCGGCGGGAGTGGGCCTGGGAGCTCATCGACAAGCTCGGCCTCCCTCGCCGGATTTTCCCCGAAATTTCGGAAGAAAGCACCCCACTACGGGCGGACGTGGCGGAGGAGGTCGGCTACACCACGGTCGTCACCAAGATCGCCTCTCACGACACCGCCTCCGCCGTGGTCGCGGTGCCCGCCGAGACCGGCCGCTTCGCCTACATCTCCTGCGGCACCTGGTCGCTGGTGGGCGTCGAGCTGCCCGCCCCGGTGCTCACCGAGGAGAGCCGCCTGGCCAACTTCACCAACGAGGCCGGCATCGACGGCACCACCCGCTACCTGCGCAACGTCATGGGCCTGTGGATCCTGCAGGAGTGCCTGCGCACCTGGGGCGAGCCGGATCTGGAGCCGCTGCTGGCGGAGGCCGGGGCCACCGGGACCGACACGGTCATCGACCCCGACGACCCGTCCTTCCTGCCGCCCGGCGACATGCCCGCCCGCATCGCCGCCTACTGCGCCCGCACCGGGCAGCGCGCTCCGCAGGGCCGCGCGCAGGTCGTACGATGCATCCTGCAGAGCCTCGCCCTCGCCTACCAACGGGCCGTCGCCGACGCCGTGCGGCTCAGTGGCCGCCCGGTCGAGGTCGTGCACCTGGTGGGCGGCGGCTCACTCAACACGCTGCTGTGCCGGCTCACGGCCGACGCCACCGGACTGCCGGTGGTCGCCGGTCCCGTCGAGGCGGCCGCGCTGGGCAACGCGCTGGTCCAGGCCAGGGCGCGGGGCCTGGTGGGCGACCTGGCCGAGATGCGGGATCTGGTACGGCGCAGCGCGGGCGTGCGCACCTACGAGCCTCGGGGGCACCGATGAGCACGAGCACGGTGAGCATCAAGGACGTCGCGGCCAGGGCCGGTGTCTCGCCCGGCACGGTGTCCAACGTGCTCAACCGGCCCGAGAAGGTCGCGGGCAGCACCCGTGACCGGGTGGAGACGGCCATCAGGGAGCTCGGCTTCGTCAGGCACGGCTCGGCCTCCACGCTGCGCGCCGGGCACAGCCGCACGGTCGGCCTGTCGGTGATGGACATCGGCAACCCGTTCTTCACCGACGTCGCCGCCGGGGTCGAGGACCTGGCCAGCGAGCGCGGCTACGCGGTCATCCTGGGCAACTCCTCGGGCAGCCGCGTCAAGGAGGAACGCAACCTCCTGGTCTTCGCCGAGCAGCGGGTGCGCGGGGTGCTGATCACGCCGTCCGACGAGGACCATGCCCGGCTCGACATGCTGCGCCGGCGGGGCATCGCGGTGGTGCTGGTCGACCATCCGGCCGATCGGCCCGACCAGTGCGCGGTGGCGGTCAACGACGTGACCGGTGGCGCGATGGCCGTCGAGCACCTGCTGGCGGGCGGGTTCGACAACATCGCCTACATCACCGGGCCCGCCTCGCTCAGGCAGTGCCAGGACCGGCGGCGGGGCGCCGAGCGGGCACTGGCCGCCGCCGGGCGCGACCCGCAGGAGCTGCGGGAGGTGTCCATGCCGGCGATGACCGCGGCGGCCGGCCAGCAGGCCGCCGAGAAGCTGCTCGCCCAGGACCGCCTGCCGGACGCGTTGTTCTGCGCCAACGACCTGCTCGCCGTGGGCATGCTGCGCGGCCTGCTGCAGGGCGGCGTGCGGGTGCCCGAGGACGTCTCGCTGATCGGCTACGACGACATCGACTTCGCCTCGGCCACGACCGTGTCGCTGAGCTCGATCAGGCAGCCGACCTACCAGCTGGGGCGGGTGGCCACCGAGCTGCTGCTCGACGAGTGCGACAACCCGGACACGCACGCGCACCAGCAGATCATGTTCCAGCCGGATCTCGTGGTGCGCGAGTCCACGCGGTAGCTTGGGGCACTACCGGATAAACGGGGTGGATCATGACAAACGGTGTGCGCCATCTTCTGGGAATCGTCGCCGGACTGCTCCTGCCGCCGCTGATCGCCGCCGGGCTGTTGTACGGCGTGTCCGAGCTCACCCTCACCATGCAGCGCATGCTCGCCTTCTCCTGGCTCGGGCTCGGCCTGCTCGTGCTCTCCGGGATCGCGCTGGCCTTCCTGGCCGGCTCCCGGCTGTCGCCGGTGGCGTCGCTGCTCGGCGGGCTGACGTTCGTCGCGGTAGGCAGCCTGCCGCTGCTGGAGCTGATGGGCCGGACGCGGATCCTGCCCCGGGGGTTCCTGCCTGCCATGCTCGACAACGGCTACCGCAACCTGTCCTACCAGGGGATCCTGCTGGTCATCGGCGTCCTGCTGCTGGTGGTGTCGGCGTTCCCGTCCCGCTGGCGCGGGGTGCGGCCCGCCTTCGACGCATCCACCGGCCCCTACGGTCCCGCCTACCCTCCCGCTCAGCACGCGCCCTCGTACGCTCCCCACCCGCACGGCCCCTCCCACGCTTCCGGGTCACCGGATCGCCCTGGCGGCCCGGACCCGTACGCGCGGAACCCGTACTCCCCAGATGTCCCGCAGCAGGACACCACGCGGCCGATGCACCGCGAGTGAGCGGTGCGCGGGCTGGCAGAATGCCGCCATGCGCGACACAACGATCGTCGACTTCCTGTCCACGCTGGCCGACCGGGTGCCCGCGCCGGGCGGCGGCGCCACCGCCGCGTTGCACGCGGCGCAGGCCGCCGCGCTGCTCGGCATGGTGGCTCGTTACACCACCGGCGAGAAGTACGCCGAGCACGCCGAGACCGTCACCCGCGTGATCATCGAGACCGACGAGGCCCGGACACGGGCGCTGGAGCTGGCGGAGCACGACACGGCGGCGTTCACCGCGGTCACCGACGCCTACCGGCTGCCCAAGGGCGAGGAGCGCACGCTGGCCATCGCGGCGGCTCTGGTGGACGCGGCCGAGCCGCCCGCCGAGGTGGCGGAGCTGGCCTCGCGCCTGGTCGGCCTCTGCGAGACCCTGCTGCCGATCGGCAACCCCAACCTCCTCACCGACGTCGCGGCCGCCGCCGAGGCCGCCCGCGCCGCCATCGCCACGGCCCGGGTCAACGTCGAGGTGAACCTGGGCGGCATCCGTGACGACCGGACCCGCGACGGCCTGCGCGCCCGGCTCGCGGACGCCGACGACACCATGGCCCGCGCCGAGCGGGTGACCGCCCGGGTGCGCGAGGGCCTGACAGCATAGGACGCGACCATAGGCGGACCTGGGAGCATGAGGCGTGACCGGCGGCGTGGGTGAGAGGACGGGCGTGTGAGGAAGCTGACGGGCAGGGAGCTGGCCGCGGCCATCAAGACGCAGACCACCGCGGAGGTGGACGCCGGGCCGCAGCCCCGGCTCGCCGTCGTGGTGGCCACCGACGACGAGGCGAGCCTGTGGTACGTCCGGTCCATCGCCAAGGCGGCGGCCGGCGTCGGCATCGCCGCCGACCTGGTCGATCTGGGGCCCGGCGCGCGGGCCGAGCAGGTCCGGGAGACACTGGCCCGGCTCAGCTCCGACACCGGCGTGCACGGCGTGATGCTGCAGACCCCGCTGCCCGCCGGGCTCTCGGCGCAGAAGCTGGCCGCCGCCATCGACCCGCGCAAGGACGTCGACGGCGCCAACCCGCTCTCACTGGGCCGGCTCGCGGCGGGCCTGCCCGCGTTCGTGCCCGCCACGGCGGCGGCGGTGATGGCCCTGCTCGACCACTACGGCGTGGAACTGGCAGGCAGGCGGGCCGTGGTGGTGGGCCGCTCGACGGTGGTCGGCAAGCCGCTGGCCCACCTGCTGCTCGACCGGCACGCCACGGTCACCGTCAGCCACTCGCGCACCCGCGACCTGGCCGCCGTCACCTCGGCCGCCGAAGTGCTGGTGGTGGCCGCCGGCCGGGCCGGACTGATCGGCGCCGGCCATGTGGCGCCCGGCGCGGTCGTCATCGACGTCGGCACGAACCCGACGGGTGACGGCGGCCTGGCCGGTGACGTGGACTTCGACGCGGTCGCGGGCGTGGCGGGGGCGCTCACCCCGGTGCCCGGCGGCGTCGGGCCGGTGACCACCGCCCTGCTGCTGCGCCACACCGCCAGGGCCGCGAACCTCCCCTGACCTCGGCCCGCTCGGACCTCGACCCACCACGACCTTGACCCGCCCTCACCATGACCCGCCCTGACCTGACGACTTCCTGACGGAGACCTGCGATGCGTGACGTCCTGATCGTGCAGAACAGCCGGAGCGGCGGCCCCGGCCGGTTCGGCGGCTGGCTGGAGGAGGCCGGGCTGCGGCTGGAGGTGGTGCACGCCTATGACGGCGCGCCGGTACCCGACCGGCTGGAGCACGACGCCATGATCATGCTGGGCGGTGGCTACCTGCCCAGCCAGGACGACCGGGCTCCGTGGCTGGCGCCCACCAGGAAGCTGGTGGGGCAGGCGCTGGACGACGGGCGGCCGCTGTTCGGGATCTGCCTGGGCGGGCAGATGATCGCGGAGGTGGCCGGTGGTGAGGTGACCGGAGACGCCGGCGCGCCGGAGAACGGCAGCCTCCCGGTCACGATCAGGCCGGAGGCCGCCTCCGACCTGCTGTTCCGCGAGCTGCCCGAGGTGGTGCCCGCCATCGAGCACCACGTCGACGCCATCACCGCGCTGCCGCCTGGAGCCGTCTGGCTGGCCGAGACCGAGCGCTGCCCGTACCAGGCGTTCCGGGTGGGTGAGCAGGCGTGGGGGGTGCAGTTCCACCCCGAGGTGGTGCCGGAGCGGATCCGTGAGTGGCGGGCGGACGGGTTCGACCCCGACGAGGTGTACGCGAGGGCGGTCGCCGACGAGCCGGTCTCGACGCCGATCTGGCGCGAGGTGGCCTTGCGCTTCGCCAAGCTCGTCTGAGCACCACCCCTCCCCAGGCCTCCGCCCGCGCCACCCACCGTTCTGGCCGCGCGGCCGCCTTCAGGCCGTGTGAGGATTCTCCACGTGTTGCGGGAACGGAGTCCTCACATCGCCTCAGCTCAAGGGCTGTAAGCGTGATCCAATTAAGCGCAACAGGTGTGGTGCGAGCGGTTCTGTGAGGCGGTGGCGCGGGAACAGCTGTGGCGTGGTGTGCGAGGGAGTCTGCGCATGAACCAGGGCGGAGGCCCCCGAAGAATCGGCCAAGGCCATCCGCGGCTTCGCCGCGACCGTCGACGCCGCCTGACCCCCGCGCTGCGCAGTGCCGGCCGAAGCGGCGGGGAAGGATCAGCCCTCCTCCGGTCGGCGCATGAGCACGATTCGTCCGAAATCGGTGGCGACCATGCGAGGCTGAGCCAGTCCGGCGGCTTCCCCCTCGACGATCAGGCGTTCGGCGCTCTGGGCGAACGGCACCCCCAGGCCCTCGTAGACCAAGCGGCGAAGAACGAAAGCCAGGCGCTGGGCTTCGTCCTGTGGCTCACGTTCCATTTCTTGCATCACCAGCAGCGCTCCCGGCTTCAGAGCTCGCCGGATCATGCGCAGCGTCCCGGCTCGGGAATGCTCCGGGAAGAAGGGCTGAGCCCAGAAGCAGGCGTCGAAGGCGTCCCGCTCGTCGAAGTCCTGCGCGTCCAGGCATCGCACATCGACCCGGTCCGCCACCCCGAGCGTCTTGGCCCGGCTTTCCGCCTCGGCCGCCACGGTGGGCACGAGCTCGATTCCCACCGACCGCATGTTCGGAAACATTGTGATCGCGGTCAGCCCGAAACCAGCCACACCGCAACCGACGTCGAGCAGCCGTCCGTCCCGAATCGCCTCAGCGAACTCCGGTAATGTTTCGAGCAACCGCCCATATACCGCTTGGGTCACCGGCGTGGTACGCCCGCCGGCCGCCTTGGCGATGACAAGCGCGTCGTCGCCGCCGAGCGACAGGTCACCCGTACCCTGAGCCGCCTCGCGAACCAGCCGGGTCATCAGCTCCGCACGGTCGAGCAGGTTGCCGAGGTCGACCATGGCATCGTCGGCTGACAGGGCCGCATAGGCCGGACTCAGCCGGACCTGTCCGTCGCGTCGCTCAGCGAACCCGTGAGCCTCCAGGACTGCGACAATGTTCGCAATTGTGTCGATCGGGAGGTGTGAAAAAGTGGCGAGTTGGCCTAAGTCGCGCGGCTCCGCGAGGAAGGCCGTCCATCCCTGTTCGTGCACCAGGGTCAGCAGGGCCAGAGCCTGCGCTCCGGCCGCCCACTCCTCCACACGGCTCTGCGCCGTACCGGCCAGTGCGAAACGCCCCAGTGGGTTTACGTCATCAGTCATTGCTCGTCACTTTCCGTTGTCATTTACTGCTTCGTGACCTACGATAGCCGGATCATGGTCGTCGGCGGCGTCTATGGAGCCCTTTCATCCTGAATAGCGATCCTCGTCGATGAGTTGAAGGACGAGGATGGCCTGCACGATCGCGGTGGTGCGTCGTGGGCAGCAGCGGAGCTTGGTCAGGACTTTCCAGGTCTTCAAGGCTGCGACGGCTCGCTCGCCGAGGGCGCGGATGCGGGCGTGGGAGCGATTGACGTCCTTCTGCTCGCGTGACAGCCAGGGACGGTGGCGATGGCGCTTGAACGGGGTGCGGATTGTGCCGCCCGCGCCCTGCTAGCCCTTATCGGCGAAGGTCGTCACTCCGGCGTTGGTCAGCGCGTCGATCAGACCGACTGTTCGGGCTGCGGTCAGTGGCGCCGGGCAGGGCGGGTGAGGCCCACACGAGCCGGCCGGCGGGGTCGGCGAGGATCTGGACGTTCACGCCGTGGCGTCTGTGTTTACCGGAGTGTGCGCCGTGAGGCGCTCGCTGTTCGAGTGGAGGTGAAAGACCACCACCGCTGTCCTGTCGCAGCAGGGCGGCTGAAGCTGAGGTGCCTAGCAGATTCCGGATAGTCGGCTACATACGCTGACAGAAGTCTGGAAGAGGTACGTACGTGACGAGGCGTCGTAGGCAGTCCTCGCCGGAGTTCAAGGAAGAAGCCGTTCGCATGGTGCTGGAGGGTGAGCGGACGGTCGCGTCGGGTTCGGCGACCGGCAGGGAGAAACGGGCCGGTGGCAACCCCAACCGGTGCGTCTACCGTGCACGCTGCAGCGAAGGCCGGTCCCGCATGGACGCGCGCGCTGCGCGCCGCCGCGACGGTGGCCAGGGCGGTGGCATCCTCTGGGTCAGCGGGCACAACCTGAAGGGCGACAGTGTCGGGCTTGTCCTGGAGCAGGTCGAAGACACAGTCGGCGACGTTGTGGCGCGATCGATATCCGCATCTAGAACCCTGAGAAAACGGCCGGCTTTCAGGTCGTGTACGCGTCGTACCCCAGCTTGATCGCGACCGCCAGCCCGCAGGCCGCGGCGAGGTAGCGCAGGCTCTGGCCGGGCAGGCGCCGCGCGATCTTCGGCCCGAGCCAGCCGCCCAGCAGGAAGCCGACGGCCAGAGGGGCGGCGGCCGCCCAGTCGACCGGGCCGAACACCGCGAACCCCAGTGCCGCCACCGCGTTGGCCAGCCCGGACAGCACGTTCTTCAGCGCGTTGATCTTGGCGGGGCCACCGCCCAGCATGGAGGAGAGCACGGCCAGCATCAGGATGCCGCCCGCCGCCCCGAAGTAGCCGACGTAGATGGCCACCGCGAACAGCGCGAACCGCATCAGCAGCCCGCGGTCGCCGTGCGGCTCACCCTTCGGGGGGCGTACCAGCAGCAGCGAGGCCCCGCCGATCAGCCAGGGGGCGATCTGCTCGAACGTCTCCGACGGCGTCATCAGGAGCAGACCGGCGCCCGTCGCGCCGCCCAGGGCGGTCAGCCAGCCCAGCCGGAACACGCGCGGCGCCTGCCCCGTGAGCTCCGGCCGGGAACCGAAGGCGGCGCCGATCCCGGTGAAGAGCAGTGCGACGGTGTTGGTGACGTTCGCGGTGAGCGGTGGCAGCCCGAAGGCCAGCAACGCCGGGTAGGACACGATGGAGGCGAGGCTCACCACGGTGCTGACCACCCCGGCGGCCAATCCGACGCCGAGCAGGCCGAACACCTCACCAACGATCACGGAGACATGCTAGGGGTTGTCCGTTTTGTCTAGCTGACCCGGGTGTCTCAGGCGTTCCGGAGTTCGGCAGCCGCGCGCAGCCCGAGCAGGTCGAGCGCCTGCGCCCGCATCTCCACCTTGCGGATCTTGCCGGTCACCGTGATCGGGAACGAGTCCACCACGTGGACGTACCGGGGGATCTTGTAGTGGGCCAGCCGGCCCGCGCAGAACTCCCTGACCGCCCGCGCCGTCAGCGGGGCGGCGCCCGGGCGCATGATGATCCAGGCCATCAGCTCCTCGCCGTACTTCTCGTCCGGGACGCCGATCACCTGCACGTCGCTGATGTCGGGGTGGCGGTAGAGGAACTCCTCGACCTCGCGCGGGTAGACGTTCTCGCCGCCCCTGATGATCATGTCCTTGATCCGGCCGACCACGTTCAGGTAGCCGTCGTCGTCCATCGTGGCCAAGTCGCCGGTATGCATCCAGCGGGCCTCGTCGATGGCCTCGGCGGTCCGGTCCGGCTGCTCCCAGTAGCCGAGCATCACCGAGTAACCGCGCGTGCACAGCTCCCCCGGCTCGCCGCGCGGCACCGTCAGCCGCGTCTCCGGGTGCACGATCTTCACCTCGACATGCGGCATCACCCGGCCGACCGTCTCGGTCCTGCGCGCCAGATCGTCGTCCGGTCTGGTCATCGTGGACACCGGGGAGGTCTCGGTCATGCCGTAGCAGATCGCGACCTCGCGCATGTTCATCTCGCTGACCACGCGCTTCATCACCTCCACCGGGCACGGCGACCCGGCCATGATGCCCGTCCGCAGCGTGGACAGGTCGAACCCGCGCAGCACGCCCAGCTCGGCGATGAACATCGTCGGCACCCCGTACAGCGAGGTGCACCTCTCCTGCTGTACGGCGCGCAGCGTCGCCTCCGGGTCGAACCCCGGTGACGGGATCACCACGCAGGAGCCGTGCGAGGTCGCGCCCAGATTCCCCATCACCATGCCGAAGCAGTGGTAGAACGGCACCGGCAGGCACACCCGGTCGGCCTCGGTGTAGTGCAGGAGCTCTCCCACGAAGAAGCCGTTGTTCAGGATGTTGTGGTGCGAGAGCGTCGCGCCCTTGGGGAAGCCGGTGGTCCCGGAGGTGTACTGGATGTTGATCGGATCGTCGAAGGCGAGCTCGGCCATCCGCCGTCGCAGCGCGCCCGGCTCCGCCGACCTGGCCAGCAGCCGCTCCCAGCTCGGGTCGCCGAGATAGACGGCGTCCGCGAAGCCGATCTCCTTGACCATGGCACGGTAGTCGCTGCCCTTGTGCGACAGGGCGCTGATCAGCAGCCGCATGCCCGACTGCTCGACCACGTACGCGAGCTCGTGCGCCCGGTAGGCCGGGTTGACGTTGACCAGGATCGCGCCGATCTTGGCCGTGGCGTACTGCACGATCACCCACTCGGCGCAGTTGGGTGCCCAGATGCCGACCCTGTCCGCCTTGGCGACGCCGCGGGCCAGCAGCGACAGCGCCAGCCGGTCCACCTCGGCGTCGAGCTCGGCATAGGTCCACCTGCGTCCGGTGGGCACGTCCACCAGGGCCTCGCGGTCGGGGAAGCGCGACACGGTCCGCTCGAAGTTCGAGCCGATGGTCTCGCCCAGGAGCGGGGTTCGCGCGGTGGCGCTGGCGTACGAGAGCATGCTCACCATCTCTTTCGATCCGTCATCCCCGGCACGCCACGCGCGCCAGGCCCGCCGCCTCGATCGCCGCTGCCGGCCCTCCGGCGCCGGCGGGTCACCGCGCGCTCCACCTCGGCGTGCGGTAGCGGCGCCTGGCCGCACGCGCTCGGACAGGGGTGGCCTGGTGGCGGCGGGCGAGCAGGCCGGCGCCCACGATCGTGACCTCCATCACTCCTTGGTACGGGGCGGCGAGGTTTGTGTCCAGGGGGCACGTGCCGTGTCCCTGAACCCGGCCGTTGCCCCTCGGCTGTGGCAGAGCCGGCGGCTTACCGCAGAGCGTCGGTGATGCTCAGGGCGGTGGCGCGCCAGATGGGCGTGTCGGGGGTGATGACAGCGAAATGGTCTCCCACCATTTCCAGATATTTCACATCATCGCCGGCGTCGTGGGCTGCCTTCGCATATCTCCGCCCGAAGTCAAGCAGGTCCAGATCGTCCCCCGACCCCTGCACGATCAGCTGGCGCACCCCCAACGGCAACCGCAGCATCGGGCTGGCCGCAGCGTACACACTCCTGGCCATCTCATGCCCGTCCGCCACCGACCGCTCACGGCTGGTCGCCTTCCCGGGTACGCCACCTGCGATGTGCGGCATGTGGGACGCGACCGTACCGAGTGCGGCGGCCACCGCGCCCGAGCTGAGCCACCGCCGGTCGCCCTCGACCAGGTCCAGCACCCCCGCCAGCGACACGGCCAGCGAGACCCGGGCCCCGTCCGCCGCCGCCCGCAACGCGAGCTGTCCCCCCGCCGAGTGCCCCACCACCGCGACCCTGCCCAGATCCAGCGGCGCTCCCGCCGAAGCCAACGCGTCCAGGCCGGCGGCCACATCAGCCGTGGCCACCTCCCAGCCGTGCAGGTCGGGCCGGCGATACTCGAGGTTCCATACGGCGAAGCCACGTTCGACGAGATCGGCGCCGAGGGCGTCCATCAGATCGGCCGCCCATACGGATCGCCAGTATCCACCGTGCACCAACACCACGACCGGCACCCGTACCGCCCCCACCGGCAACGGCGCCAACGCCCCTTCTTCCGAAGCCGGCACCGCTACCTCGCCGCCCTCCAGAAGCGCCCCCACTACCTCGCGGCCCGCCCCTTCAGAAGAGCCGACCCTCTCTTGCACCCCCTCGGGGGAAACCGCCCTCATGGAGGGAATCTCCCCCTCGTGAACCAGCTCCTCCGGAGCCGTCCCTTCGACAGGAACCGCCCTCTCGCGGGACGCCTTCCCCCGGGACATCTCCTCCTGGGACGCCCCCGTCCGGGCTTCCGCTGGGAGGTACAGGTCCGCCCACTGCTCGTGGTGCGGGCCGTATGAAATGCGGTGGTACGGGTGGCGCAGGCGGTGTACCGCATGCCGGATCGCCCAGGCCAGACCGCCGAGCCCACGACCGTGGATGTGGGCGGCACCCTCCCCCACCACGATGCCGTCGGCCCTCCAGATGTCCAGCCAGACGACCAAGCCGAGCGACTCCCCCATCAGCCGCCGAATGTCCTCCTCAGGCCCCGGGATGATCACGGTGGCCTGGACCCGAGCACCGCGCCGCCGCGCCAGCCCGCCGTCACCCCCTGCCGGCGTGCGAACGTGTCCTGATCCGTTCTCCCTGCCCGGCACTCCGGCGGGCGTTGTCGCCGGGATCGGCGCAGGACTCGTGCCCTGTCGCGGGCGCGTACGGGCTCGGACCTCCGCTGCGTCCCGTACGTGTGTGATCACGCCACGCACACCCAGTGCGGCGAACTCGCGCTCGGCGATCTCGCCGAGAAGTGCCTCGTCTGCGGCCAGCCCAGGGCCGACCAGCACCAGGACATCGCTCATGGGTCCTGACACTACCCAGCATTTCCCCTTATGGCCCTTGTAATAGGACGACCACGCGACTCCCAGTGAAAGGAAGTATCGCTCGAAGGCCCAGATCACCGCGGACGCGCCAACCCGCGAGGGCCCGAAGCCGGGCGGCTGACGCACGCGGGAAAGACAAGACTGCAATCTTCCGCCAGCGGGCCCTAGATTCCTCGGCACACCACCACCAGGGGAGAAAGCATGTCGGAAATCTGGGAGTTGTCCGCCTCGGACATGGCCAGGCTGATCCGGGAGCGTGAGGTGTCGAGCCGCGAGGTGGTCGAGGCGCATCTCCGGCGGATCGCCCAGGTCAACCCCGAGGTGAACGCGATCACGGTCGTCCTGGAGGAGACGGCGCTCCAGGCGGCGGACGCGGTCGACGAAGCCGTACGGTCGGGCGCGACAGCCGGTCCGCTCACCGGCGTTCCCGTGACGGTCAAGGAGAACATCGACGTCGCGGGCTCGGCGACGACGCTGGGGATCGTCGCACTGCGCGACGCGATCGCCGCCACGGACGCACCGCATGTCGCCGGGTTGCGGGCGGCGGGCGCCATCCCGATCGGGCGGACGAACATGCCGGAGTTCGGCATGCGCTGGCACACCGACAACGACCTGCGCGGTCCCACCCGCAACCCGTGGTCGGCCGGTCACACGCCCGGCGGCTCCAGCGGGGGCGACGCCGTGGCCGTGGCCACCGGCATGGCGCCGCTGGGCCTGGGCAACGACGGGGCGGGCTCGCTGCGCTGGCCGGCCCAGTGCTGCGGGGTCACCGCGTTGAAGCCGTCGCTGGGCCGGGTGTCCCAGGGCGGCGGGGCTCAGCCGACGCCGTTCGCGTTCCAACTCCTGGGCGTGCACGGTCCTATCGCGCGCCGGGTGAGCGATCTGCGGCTGGCCTTCGCGCACATGTGCGGACGCTCCGGCGGTGATCCCTGGTACGCGCCGGTGCCGCTCGACGGCCCTCCGGTCGAACCTCCCATCCGGGTACGTCTCGCCACCGACCCGGACGGGCCAGACCTGGATCCCGGAGTCGCGGCCGCCCTGCGCCGAGCGGCGGAGCTGCTCACCGTGTCCGGCTACGTCGTCGAGGAGGGCTCGCCTCCGGCGCTGACCAGGGCCGGAGAGATCTACACGCAGATCATGTCCGCCTACGGCCGGGCGCACGAGAAGCAGCCTCCGGTCGAGTCCCTGGCCTCTAGTGGATTCGTACGCTTCTGGGCCGATTTCCAGCCGCACTGGGCCCGCGCCGGGGGCGAGCCGGCTTTCGACCCCCTGCTGGAACGCGCCCAGATCGCACGGGCCTGGCACGCGTGGATGCTGGAGACCCCGCTCGTGCTCGCACCGATCAGCACCGGCCCGGCGTTCACAGTCGGCGCCGACTCCGACGCCGCATGGCTCGCCGGGTGGCCGGCGGCCCTGCGCATGGCCGTGGCCGTCAACCTGCTCGGCCTCCCCGCCGTGGCCGTACCGACCGGTGAGGCGGCCGGCCTGCCTCAGGGCGTGCAGATCATCGGCCCGCGCTTCCGGGAGGACCTGTGCCTGGACGCCGCCGAGGCGATCGAGGACCGGAGCCGGTCGCTGACCCCGATCGACCCGCGTTGACCGTTGGTCCATTAGCTTTGGTCAGTGCATGTGAACCAGCTTCACCCCTGGCCGACCAGTGTCCCCGAGGCAGAGGCCATCCAGGAGCGACTCCGCCTTCACGTCGAGCTGACCGGCCCTACCGACTTCACCACCGTGGCGGGCCTGGACGTGCACTACCACGGCGTCGACGCGCTGTCCGCCGCCGTGGTCGTGCTCGACGCCGGCACCCTGGCCGTGGTGGAGCAGGTGGTGGTGCACGGCAAGGCGGCGTTCCCGTACCGACCGGGCCTGTTCGCCTTTCGCGAGCTGCCCGCCCTGGTGGAGGCGCTCGAACGCCTCACCGTCGCCCCCGATCTGCTGGTCTGCGACGGCTACGGCCTCGCGCACCCCCGCAGGTTCGGCCTGGCCTGCCACCTGGGCGTGCTGACCGGCCTGCCATCGCTCGGCGTCGCCAAGACCCCCTTCGTCGGCACCCACACCACCCCGGACCGTGAACGCGGTTCATGGACCCCCATCGTGCTCGACGACACCACAGTCGGCCGCGCCCTGCGCACCCAACGAGCCATCAAGCCGGTGTACGTCTCCCAAGGCCACCGCATCACCCTCGACGCGGCCACGAACCAGGTCCTCCGCCTGGCTCCCCGCTTCCGCCTCCCGGACCCCATCCGCGCCGCCGACCACCTCGCCCGCCACGGCACCTGACCGGCACCGCGCTCCTACCGCGGGGTTCGCATCCTGCTTGGAAGATGAGCTGGATCAACCGCTTCCTGGACCAGCGGGGTCCTTGCACTCGCCCTTGCCCGGGGGCGTCGATGTCGGAGCCCTCGACATCCGGAGCAGTTCGCCGAATTCGGAGACACCGCGGTCGAGACGCCTGGAAAGTGGCGTGGTGGCCATGTCCCGATAAAGAGGGTTCACCTGCGTCTAGAAGTACGTAGAAGGCATTCAGAGAGTACTTAGAAAACGTGTAGAAGTCTTGTAGACAGCACGGCCGGCTCCATACTCCGCCGCTTGCGCCGGACAGCGCCCCGGGACATGCTGATTTACGATCACATCGATGCTCCCGAATTTCGGGATCTCCTGCTGGAGAATGTCCGCCCTGGATGCGCTCACGGATATCTCTGTCCGGGTGAAATCCCAGCGAACTCGCGGAAGAACGGGCATGATGCGGCTATGTGACTCTTCACACTGCGACAGATTCTGTGTTCAGTCGAGGACGCTCGGCAGCGTCCGATGATTACCCTCTGCTACCGGCGAGCACGGCCGAAGGGAACGAAAACGCGCCCGCCATCTGGGATGATCTTTGTCGACCAAGACAAATGATCACCAGGCAGGCGGGCTCGTGTGCAACCGATCATGGTGCTGGCGAGGTTCTTGAGTGTCCGGTTGGACAGCCGGGTTCGGTTGGACAGCCGGGTGTTCGGTTGGACAAGGATGTGGGAAGCCGATGGTTCGTGGATCCTCGGACTTCGACGTGCGGGCGCGTTGCCCCGAATGCGGCCGGCTCGCGATCTCGCGACATCGAGGACTGACGGTCACACACCGTCACCGCCACATGGACACCACCAGTAGCCGTTCGATCGCGATGCCCGTCCGATCGCGACGAGCCTGTTTACGCGACAGGGCCGCGAGCCCGGGGTAATGCCTAAGCTACAGCACGGCTCGATCAGGTGCACAGCCGCCGCGATGAGAACGAATGTGAAAACGCGACCGCCACACCGTGCCCAACGTCCTCTGATGCGATCAAGACTTGACATGTCAACGTTACTGCATTAGTGATCTTGAATTGTTCCTGCTTTTCGTCGACCAGTGCCATGTCGTCGGGCTGGTCGCTCTGACCGAGAGAGAAAAAGGAGAGCGATTCTGTGACGGGGAGCAACAGCGAAGCGCATGTTGTGTGCCAGGTGCTCGGCCACGTCGATCTGCTCACCGGGATTTCCTGGTGTGATCAGATGCAGAGGCAGACCCGCGCCGTGCTCGGCCTGCTGGTCAACGCCCGGGGAAATCGGCTGACCGTCTCCCGGATCGCCGAACTGATCTGGGGAGAGAAGGCGCCCTCGTCAGCGAATGACGTGGTCTATAAGCACATACGAAAGCTCCGCGGCATGCTGGGCCCCGGAGCGGATGCGGTGCTGAAGAGCGCGCGCAGCGCTGGGTACTGGCTGGATCCGGCGAGATGTTCCATCGACGCCGTCAACTTTCGCGACCTGGTCTCCACGGGACGGTTCCATTACGCACGAGGTGAATTCCACCTTTCGGCTTCCGTCCTCGAAGAAGCCATCGGTCTGTGGCGAGGTGATGAGGCATTCGCGGATGTGCGAGAGGTGCTGTGGCTTCAGGAGGCCGCGGTGGCGTTGGAGACCGAGCGCGCCTGGGCGGAGGAACTACGGGCGGACTGCTATCTGCGGGCGGGACGCACTCATGATGCTCTCGCCCTGCTCGCAGCGTTACAGGTGCGCCACCCCACGCGGGAGGGCGTTTGGGCTCTGTCGATGACGGCGCATGCAGCGGCGGGAATGTCCGCCGAGGCGACCGAGGCGTTCGCGCGCTTTCGCGTTCATCTTCGCGACACCGCCGGCCTTGACCCGTCGCCGCGACTGGGAAGGATCCACGCAGCGATCTTGGATAATGTCTCGCCGGTCGAGTTGCTCATGGTGATGGCCGACGTTCACTGCGTGACTCCATGAGAAGTCTGATCCCAGCTCTGATTCGCCTGGAATCCTCGGTCGTGGAGTTGGCCGCTGTCGAAGTCGAGCCCACTTACAGACCATGAGGGGAGGTGAGGAGAAATGGCTACCTACACCACACCGTCGCTGACGCGAGTCGGCGGGTTCCGGGCGCTGACGAAGAGCCTGGGCGGTTCGCCGTACAACGACATCTTCGGGTACCCGGCGCTGTTCGTCATCTGGCCGTAAGCCAGGGCGCGTCATGGGTGGGTACGGAACAGACCGAAACTGCTCCGTACCCACCGTCCGAGTAGCTTACTGACCAGCCTCCGAGAACAAAGAGGAGAGCGCGTGGCCCTCATCATCCTTCCCGATGTACCCCACCGGGATGCGGCGCTCGCCCACCTCCACGAGGTCGTCGGACCGGTGCTTCACCGACACCCCTCCGGCGCGCCGTGGATTCTCGGTGATTCGGGCAACCGCACGTTCGTGGTCGCGCGGAACAGGGCGATCGACGTCGCGGTCGTCGGCCGATGCGTGCCCAGCGACAAGGAGCTGGGCGGCGCGATCAAGAACATCGGCTCTGTCACTGATCTCGACACGCTGGCCGCGGACATCGTCGAATTCGATGCCATCCTTCTGGCGCGAGAGCATGGTCGCCTACGAGCACAGGCTCCCGCGTTTCTCGCACGATCACTGTTCTGGACCGAGTTTGACGGATCGAGCGCGATCAGCGACGAGCAATTACCGCTCGCGAGGCTCAACGGCCTCGAATTCGACGAGGCCGTCCTCGTCTCCCGACTGACCAACGCCGAACTCTCCTACCCTTTCTCGGTCCACTCGATCTGGCGCGGCGTACAGGGCCTCAGACCCGGCGAGTATCTCGACGTGAGCGGAATTTCCGCGCCACGCCGTCGGACGTGGTGGACACCACCCACGCCGACGCGCCGTCTTGCCGAGTTGGCCCCCGAGCTCACGGCAGGGATTCAGGCAGCGATCGCCGCGCGTACACGGCAGAGGACGACAGTAAGTACCGATCTGTCGGGTGGCCTGGACTCTACGACCCTCAGCTTCCACGTCTCGGAGACCGGACTGAAACACCACACCTTCTTCATGCGTTCACAGAACACAGCCAACACCGACTGGCAGTGGGCAGAGCGTGCCGCCCGAGAGATCGGCTCCCCTCACATCACCGTGCCGTACCAGTCCGTGCTTTCGAGCCTGGATGACGATGATGCCGTCACCTTCAGCCGGCTCCCCGAGGGACCGAGCTTGTCAGCCACGGCGTCCGCCGCCACGCCGTCCATCGCGGATGCCATAGCAAGCACCGGCAGCACCATTCATCTCAACGGGCATGCCGGCGACGCCCTGTTCGGCCCGGTCTCGACAATGCTGTGGTCGCTTGTGCATTCATCAGCTCCCCAGCGCTTCAGGCGAGCATGGCGGCACCGTACCCTCAACCGCATCCCGCTCGGTGCGATGATCCGGATGCTCGGGCATCAACGGTCCTATCGGCAGGACCTCGAACGCTTGGCACAGGGAAACCTCGCACGTCCGAAACATGACGCCGAGGAATATTCGCGCTGGATCGCGACGCCGCGCGTCCATCCCGCGGTGCGTCCCGACGCCCGGGCACAGATCGCGGACCTGGCTCGGCGGGAGCTTGAGGGCGGGGCCGGAGAGTTCGCGTCCGACCGAACGGTGCACCAGATCGTTCAGTATCTCGCAGTCCATGGCGCGGCTGTGCGACGCATGAACCACACCGTGGACACGACCAGCGATCTCTACTTCGACAGCCCCTACCTGGATCGGCGGATCGTCGAACCCGCGCTTTCGCTGAACATTTCTGAGCGGACATATCAGTATCCCGTCAAGCCCTTGCTCGCTGCGGCCCGGCCCGGTCCGATGTCCATCGACTACTTCCTGCGCCGTGACAAGGGTGAATATTCGGCAGAGACCTTCGACCAACATCGCCGGCATCTCGACCGGCTACGGAGGCTGTTCCGGGAGGGATCGGTACTGGAACAGATGGGGATCGTCTCCGCTGACGTTGTCGTCCGCTCCCTTGACGCCTACTCAGTCGACGGGCTCGCGTACGCGGACATCGCCTATCTCGGGTTCGCGGAGCGTTGGCTGAGATCGGTTCGGGACGACCGGCTCCATGGGACCGCGCAACAGAAAGCAGCGCGATGAAACTGAAGCCAGGGGTGAAACTTGTGGACGAGACGAGCGGGGCGTTTCTGCTCGACACCAGGAAGGGGGTCTACTGGCACCTGAACCCGTCCGGGATGCGGCTGATATCCGCGCTCTCCGAAGGGCGTTCCGTGGAGGATGTCGTCGGGGAGGTCGCCGCCGAATTCTCCGTGGACCCCGACATTGTCCGGGCCGACTGTATGGCCCTGCTGAAGGAGCTGGGCAGAGCCCGACTCATCGAGAAGACATCATGACTTCCCCGATTCTCCCCGAACCATCAGGCGCACCCCCGGGGCGGTCGATGACTGTTCGTGCACGCGCAGCAGTGGGATTGGCGTTCTTAGCCTGCCGCGTGTCACCCGAGGCGCTACGCCGGCTGCTCGAACGCGTCACCCGCAATGGGCGCCGTCCCGAGCTCTCCGATATCGTCCGCTATCGCGAGGCCGTCGTATCGGTGAGCAGCGTGTGCGCCGGAGAAGGATGCCTGCCACGATCGGTCGCCACCGTCCTTCTGTCTCGATCTTACGGGTACGGCTTGTCGTGGTGCACCGGGATCAGGGACGCGCCGTTCGCGGCCCATGCGTGGGTGGAGGTCGACGGGCGGGCAGTCGGCGAGCCCGACGACATCGTCAGCTTTCAGAAGATGCTCACGGTCGTCCCGAAGTACTCGCTGACGCTCGGCCCAGGAGATGCACCCGTCCGCGAAGGGAGCGTCGAATGACCAGCGACATCCTCGACCGTGCCGTGGACCCAGCCATCGACCCCGTCCTCAGTCCGCCGCCCCGGATCGTCGGCTTTCGCGAAACAGTCCCACTGCTGCGCCCTTATCGCGCGCAATTGATCGGGGCGTTCTTCATCGGTCTCATCGCCACCGGAGCCGCTGCGGCGCAGCCCGTCGTGGTCTCCGCCATCGTCGACGCGTTCAACGGGACCGTCCCCGTCGGCCTCGCACTGGCCATGTGCGCGTTGCTCCTGTTGAGCGCCGCTGCCACCGGCGGCCGTCAGGTGATCATGCAGCGGGCGGGCGAGCGGTTCGCCTTTGATACCCGCGAGCGGTTGGTTCGGCACATCTATGGGGTGCCCCTGGACATGCTCGAGAGCCGGGATCGGGCGGACCTGGTGTCACGCGTGACGACGGATGTGTCGCAGACGCGGACGATCCTCACCTCAGGCCTGGTGGAACTGGTAGGTAGCGGCATCACGGTGCTGGTCTCGGTGGTGATGATGGCGCTCATCGATCCGGTACTGCTGGGTCTGGCCGTCGTCGCGGTCGCCGCCGTCCTCGTCTCGATTTCCCTGATCGGGCGACGCACTCGTCCTGCTGGGCTTCGTCTGCAGGGCGCCGTAGGCGACCTCGCCAGCTCGGTATCCCGTGTCCTGGGGTCGATGAAGACGATTCGAGCCGCGCGTTCGGTCGATCGCGAGGCGGATGCGTCGGTGGCGCACGCTGCGAAGGCCCTGGACGCGGGTCTCTCCGCGGCCGGGCTCAAGGCCGTGATCCAGACTTTTACCGGGATCTCCGTACAGATCCTTCTCATCGCAGTCGTCGGCGCAGGCGCGCTACGGGTCGCGTCGGGAGCGCTGTCGACCGGCGAGCTGAGCGCCTTCATCATGTACCTGATGTTGATGGCGGCGCCGATGATGATGTTCGGCAGCATCATCTCGATGCTGGGCGAAGCGTTCGGGGCTCTGTCTCGCATCCTTGACGTCGAATCAATGCCGATCGAGCGTGACGTCCTGAGGCCGGAGCTCGGCGCGCAGAGCGAAGTCGTGGACAAGGCGATCTTCCGGCTTGAGGATGTGTCCTTTCGTTACCCTCAGCCATCAGCGGATGAGCCCGACCGTGCCGCCCTTCACCACGTATCGATCGCGATCGAGGAGGGCAAGTCGACCGCGATCGTCGGCCCGTCCGGAGCCGGAAAGTCCACGTTGTTCGCGCTTCTCGAACGCTTCTATGAGCCATCAAGCGGACGCATCCTGTTCCGCGGGCGGGATGTGCAAGGACTTTCCAGAGACGAACTGCGCGCGCAAGTCGCGTACGTCGACCAGGAAGCGGTCGTACTCTCCGGTTCGGTGCGAGAGAATCTTCTCCTCGCCGCGCCTGCGGCCGGCGATGAGCAGTGTGCGGAGGCACTGGTCCAGGTCGGTCTGGTTGCCGACCGCTTTTCGGCCAGCCGCTATCTTGATCAGGAGGTCGGCGAGCTGGGCTCGCGCCTGAGTGGCGGGGAGCGGCAGCGTTTGGCGATTGCCAGGGCTGTGCTCGCGAGAAGCCCGATCCTGCTGCTCGACGAGATCACTTCAAATCTGGACAGCCGGAACGAGGCTCTCGTTCAGAACGTGTTGCTGTCCGCGGACGTTGCCCGCACCGTCCTGGTCATTGCGCATCGCTTCTCAACGGTGATGGCCGCCGACACGGTCATCGTGCTCGACGAGGGCAGAGTGGTCGCGCAAGGGCCGCACGCCGAGCTCCTCACACGATCTGACCTCTATCGCGAGCTCGCCGAGCGTCAGTTCGTCACGCATGGCGCGGCCACCGCCGGTTGAGATGACTTCCCGGATTACGGTGCACTCCGAGTGACCCTTGGCAGATGAATCCAAGGAATTCACGCGGGTCATACGTGAAGTATCCATACTTGAGGGGTCGCCACAGCCGCTGGTGAACACGCACGAATGGTCAGGACCGCTACCTATTTTTCACGGCGAGGAGCTTCGTCACGCATGATCGAGATCACCGGGTTGACCAAACGCTACGGAGCGAAAACCGCCGTCGAAGACGTGACGTTCACAGCGAAGCCTGGCCGGGTGACGGGATTCCTCGGCCCGAACGGGGCCGGGAAGTCCAGCACTCTCCGCATCCTCTTGGGTCTTGACCGCGCCACCGCCGGATTCACCCATATCAACGGAAAGCCTTACCAGAGGCTTGCCCAACCGCTGCGAACAGTGGGGGCGATGCTCGACGGTGCCGCGCCGCTCCCAGAACGTCGCGGCATCGATCACCTGCGTTGGATCGCCCAGTCCAATCGCATCCCCGCACGACGGGTGGGCGAGGTACTGGAACAGGTCGGGTTGGCGGACGCCGGCAGGACGCGGGTGCGGAAATACTCCCTCGGCATGAAACAGCGCCTTGGACTTGCGGCGACGCTGCTCGGCGAACCGGACATCCTGGTGCTGGACGAGCCGGTCAACGGACTGGACCCGGAGGGAATTCGGACCGTGCGCACCTTCTTGCGCCGCTACGCCGAGCAGGGGCGCACGGTGCTGCTGTCCAGTCATCTGATGGGCGAGACCGCCGACACTGTGGACGACGTGGTGATCATCAACCGGGGTCGGATCGTGACCCATGGCACATTGGACGAGGTCACCACCGGGCATGCCTCGCTTGAGGAGGCGTTCTTCGCCCTCACCGGCAGCACCCCCGGCGAAAGCTGGTGATCCGGATGATCGCTGTCGTTCGCTCTGAGTTGACCAAGATCGTCACTCAGCCCACCGTGTGGCTCGTCACCGGCATCCTCGTGGCCTTACACGTTCTTGTGCAATATCAGGGTGCGGGGCTGTTCAGGAGAGCGATGTCGTCGATCACCCCGGACGGGATGATCCAGATATTCGTCGGCAGGACCGAACCCGCCGAACCCGCGCTGATCGAACTGCTGGTAGCGGGCTCGCTCCAGATCTGCCTGTTCGTGTGGGTGCTGGGCGCGGTGATCGCGGGGTCGGAGATCCGTGCCGGACAGCTCGGAGTGAGTGTCCTGGCCGTGCCCTCTCGTGCTCGCCTGATCCTCGGGAAGGCGATCGCGACCGCCCTCTACGCGCTGGTGGTGGGCTTGGTATTCGCTGCGATCGCAACCGCGTTCATGTACCTGGTCGTGAAGGACTGGAACCCATCGATCCTGTGGAGTCAGGAAGCGATTCTCGGTCAGAGCCGAATTCTGCTGCTCACGGTCACGATCACTCTCGTCGCGCTCGGGATCACGCTCATCGCTCGCCGTACTCTGGTCGGGATCATCGCGATAGCCGTGCTCCTCGGACTGACGATGACCCAACTCGTCGCGCTCGTCTCACCCGTCATGGACGCGTTCTTGCCCTACAGCGCGGCGCGGAACCTGCTGCTTCGTGAGGGCGCCACCCCGCCGCTCACCGCCGACCCCCTGCACGCGACGATCGTACTGATCGCCTGGGCAAGCATCAGCGTGGCCGTGGCCGGGGTGGTCGTACGCCGCCGAGACGCCCGATGAGCCACCAGACCATGAACCACACCGTTCGCCCCATCCCACCCGTCATCCGGCGCCGCGACCTCGTGACCGCAGAAGTCACGAAGATCCTCACTCACCCAGCCACACCGATCGCGATCGTGATCACGCTGCTGCTGAACACGACTCTGGGCGTCATACACGCCACTGACCTGGTACGTCTCGGCGTCGGCGGCCGCCTGGTGCCGCTGTCGGAACTCGGCACCTTGATGTTCGCGCCTGTGTACGTATTCCTCGTCCTCCCGGTCTACGCGGCCGGGAGTGAGTATCAGTCCGGGCAGATTCGGGTCACCCTCGCCGCCACTCCCAACCGGGTCACCCTCGCCCTCGCCAAGCTCTCCGCACTTCTCGCAGTCACAGTTCCCGCCGCGCTCCTCGTGCTCGTCCCCGAACGCCTCACCATCACCATCGCCGACAAGACAGACGCCGGGGGCATCCTCCTCGATCTGGGCCGCTGGGCCGCCGCGTACACGCTGATGGCGCTTGTCGCGTACGGGCTCGCGGGGCTCTTGCGCAGCACGATCGCACCGCTGGCGATCCTGGTCCTCATCCCGGTCCTCATCGCGACCGGCGTGTTCCAGTTGCCGGAAGTGATCCGTTTGCTCCCCGACCAGCTGAGCCTCAGCCTGCTCGGCACTCCCGGATATTCCGTTACTGAGCTCCCGCCGGGGTTCGCTGCCGCGGTCCTCACGATCTGGGCGCTTCTGCTCACCGCCGCGCACGGGCTCGCCCTTGCCCGACGCGACAGTTAACGGGAACCGCCGTGGTTTCCGGCAAGCGGAGAGGGCTTGCAGGCCCTATGGGTGGGCGGTCAGGGCGATGTACTTCTCCTCGAGGAACTCCAGGATGCCCTCCGAGCCGCCCTCCCGTCCGAGCCCGCTCTGCTTGACCCCGCCGAACGGCGCCGCCGGATCGCTGACGACACCCCGGTTGACCGCGACCATCCCCGCCTCCAGCCGCCGGGCGACGGCCACGGCCTCGCGTTCCTCCCCGAACACGTACGCCATCAGCCCGTAGATGGTGTCGTTCGCCATCCGTACCGCCTCGTCGACGTCGTCGTAGGCCACGACGGTCACGACGGGGCCGAAGATCTCGGTCGAGGTGATGCGCGACCCGTGCCGTACGCCTGTCAGCAGGGTGGCGTCATAGAAGGCGCCCTTCTCGGAGGACGTGCCACCGTGGACGAGGGTCGCGCCCTCCGAGACGGCGGTGTCCACGAGTTCGGCGACCTTGTCGCGTTCGGCGATCGAGACGAGCGCGCCGACCTGCCGGGAGCGGTCGAGGCCGGGGCCGACGGACAGGGCGGCCAGCTCCGCGGTCATCCGCTCGACGAACTCGTCGTGCCGCGAGCTGTGCACGTACACGCGGTTGGCGGCGGTGCAGGCCGCGCCGCCGTTGCGCATCTTGGCCAGCATCGCCCCCTCGATGGTGACGTCCATGTCGGCGCCGGGGAGCACGATGAGCGGCGCGTTCCCGCCGAGCTCCATCGAGGCGCTCACGACGCTGTCGGCGCAGGCGTGCAGCAGGTCGCGGCCGACCTCGGTGGAGCCGGTGAAGGAGAGCTTCCGCACCTCCGGCCTGTTGATCATCTTGGCCACGAGGGGGCCTGTCGGCACCGGTGTCACCAGGTTCACCACGCCGCTGGGGACGCCGACGCGCCGCAGCACCTCGACGATGTACGCGGCCGTCAGCGGGGTCTCCCTGGCCGGTTTGAGGATGGTCGTGCAGCCGGCGGCCAGCGCGGGAGCGAGCTTCCGGGTGGCCATGGCGGCGGGGAAGTTCCACGGGGTGATCAGCAGGGAGACGCCGATCGGCTGCCGGTCGACGACGATGCGCTTGTCCCCGGCCGGCGAGAGACGGTAGTCGCCGGGGATCCGGACGGCCTCCTCGGCGAACCAGCGGAAGAACTCCTTGGCGTAGTTCGCCTCCCCGACCGCGTCGGACCAGGATTTCCCGTTCTCCCGCACGATGATCTCCGCGAACTGCTCGACCTCCTCGGTGAGCACCTCGTACGCGGATCGGAGCAGCTCGCTCCGCTCCCTGGGCGCGGTGGCAGCCCAGCGGGTCTGCGCGTTCGCGGCCGCGTCGACGGCGGCCATGCAGTCGTCCTCGGTGGCGGCGGCGAACCGGGCGATGACGGTCTGGTCGGCGGGGTCGATCACGTCGAAGCGCTCACCGCCGCCCGGACGCCACTCGCCGTCGATGAAGAGGTCCGCGAGGTAGGTCATGAGTCGCTCCGTCCGGTGTAGGCGTGTTCGAGGATGTCGAGCAGGAGGGCGGGTGGCGCCGGGATCGGCGCGATCGCGATCAGCCGCGCGGAGCGCGACGCCAGTTCGGCGAGGCGCGGGAGCTGCGGCCGGGTGATCCCGATCTCCTGGAGGGAGGCCGGCACGCCGATCGTGCGGTTGAGCGCCACGATGGAGGAGATGGCGTCGCGGGCCCTGGCCTCCGTGGTGGCCGCCGTGGATCCGAGAGCGCCGCCGATCGCGGCGATCCGTTCGGCGACCTCGCCGTCGGCATCGGCGTCGGTGAGGCAGGCTCGCAGGACGTACGGAAGCAGCAGGCCGGTGCCGAGCCCGTGGGGCGTCTTGGTGGCCGCGCCGATCGGGTACTGGAGGGCGTGCGAGAGGTGTGTGCCGGTGGCGCCGAACGCGACGCCGGCGAGCAGGCTGCCGAAGGCGACCTCCTCCCGGGCCCCGCGGTTCCCGGGGTCGCCGACCGCCGCCGCCAGCGAGGAGCCGAGATGCTCCGCCGCGCGCAGCGCCACGCTCTCGGTGAACGCGTTCCGGCCGGTGAAGACGGGCAGGGTGGTGTCCCAGGACGGTTCGAGCCGGGCCGCGGTGTACGACTCGACCGCGTGCACGAGGGCGTCGATGCCCGCGAACGCGGTCACGCTCCGGGGAGCGCCGAGGGTGAACTCCGGATCGACGATCGCGGCCGTGGGAATCAGGTACGGGCTGGAGATCCCCACCTTCATCTCGTGCTCCGGATCGGACACCACGGCGACCGGGGTCACCTCCGACCCGGTTCCGGCGGTGGTGGGGACGGCGACGAGGGGCAGCGAAGGCCCCGGGACCAGGTTCTCCCCGTAGTACCGGCTCAGCGGCCCGCCGTGGGTGACGAGCAGGCCGACCAGCTTCGCGGCGTCCAGCGCGCTGCCGCCGCCGATGGCGAGGATGACGTCGGGCGCGTGCTCCCGCGCGAACGCCGCCGCGGCGTCCAGCGACGCGGTGGGGAGTTCCGGGCTGATGTCACTGTGTACGGCGACGTGGAAGCCGTCGGCCTCGAGCCTGGTGATCGTCTCCCTGAAGATCGGGGTCTCGATGAGGAACGGATCGACGATCGCGAGCACCCAGCGGCCATGGAGGCGCAGCACCTCGCTCAGTTGCGCGCGTGATCCGTAGCCGAAGTGGACGCGGGGCGGCAGCCGGAGTGTCCCGGCCGTGACGTAGTTCATGGTTCTCCTGCCGGTGCGATGACCGCTACTTGAGGGCGAGGGCGTTCGGTGGCGAACCGACACCGCCGACGAGGTTCAGTGGCTTGCACGTCAGGAAGAACTCGTAGACCCCGTCGGCGGCGCAGTCGGCGGCGAGGTCGTCGAGCTTCCAGAGCTCGCCCATCGCCATGCCGAGCAGGGCGATGAGGGGCCGGTGCAGCATCCCGCTGTGATCCACGCCCCGCTCCGGGGGCCGGTCGCCGTCGGTGCGGAAATCGGACTCGATCACGGGGTCGGCCTCGACCGCCGGGTTGTCGCCCGCGACGAGCGCGATCTCGTGGTCCCAGAGCCAGCGCAGGACCGACTCCCGCTGGGCCAGCCCCGGGGACTTGTTGCGCTTGTTGAACTCGACGCGTTCCTCGACCGACTTCGCGACGTAGTTCTCGGCCCAGCCGGTGCGCAGCAGCAGCATGTCGCCGCCCTGCCAGGTGACGCCCTGCGAGCGCGCGATGGCGTCGAGCGTCACGTCGTCGAGCGCGATCGTCTGCTCGCAGTCGTACGGCCGGCCCTCCAGCGCGAAGAAGCGGGGGACGTCGAGCAGGACGCCGCGGCCGGCGATCCCCGACTCCGCCCAGTTGTGGATGCCGAGCGCCGTCGAGCCCTCGTTGTTGTCGGCCGCCGGGAGCCCGCCGTAGAAGCCGCGCTGCGGATGCCCGATGTGGCGCAGCGCGTCGAGTTGGGAGGTGGACTGCAGGTAGAACGAGTCGAGCCAGTCGTCGCGGTGGAACTCGTTGTTGGCGAAGACGTGGTGCTCGGTCCGATGCCTGGTGCCGGTCGGGTAGGGCTCGAAGGCGTTGATCGGGTAGTCGAGGTTGATCCGGCGGCCGGTGCGGATCAGGCGGGCCGCCGCCGCCACGCGCTCGGGGGTCAGGAGGTTGACGGTGCCCAGCTGATCGCCGGGTCCGAAGACGTCCCAGCTCGAACCGGCGATCTCGTCATAGCTCGGCAATACGTTTCCTCTCTTGGCCGCCGCCCAGTTCGTCGCTGAGCGTGGCGGCGATGCTAAGGAGCTTGGTGAGGGCCGGTGACCCGGGTGAGAGGTCGGCCATCTGGTCGGCGCCGAGCACCGCGACGGTGGCGCAGATGCCGTACTCGTCGTACACGGGCGCCGCCGCCGCGAAGAGGCCGTCGGGGTGGCTGGTGATGCTGTAGCCGTTGCGCCGGGCCATGAAGACCCCCGCCTCCAGCTCCGCCCGCCGGGCGTCCGAGACGCCCTCCGTGATCTGTTCGAACGCCTGCTCGTCCTTGCAGGCCAGGAAGACCCGCAACTGCGACGAGTTGAGGTCGAGTTGGGTGCCGGCGTGGACCGTCACGACGAGAGTGCGGCTGAGGTCCTCGTTGACGATGGCCACGACGGGTCCGCGTGCGCCCCAGACGCCGAGCACGGTCGTCATGCGGACGGCGGCGCTGAGCTCCGCCAGGTACGGCGGCGCGATCTCGACGACGCGCCGCCGGGCCAGGGCGTGTATCCCGAGCTGCACCATCAGGCCGCCCAGGACGAACGTGCCGCGGCGCTGCCCGCGCTCGAGTATGCCGGCCGTGACCAGCGAGGCGCAGTACCGGTACGCCGTCGTCCGGTTCAGTCCCAGTCGCTCCGCCACGTCGGCGGCCGTGAGTTCGGTCGTACGCGGACCGAAGAGCGCGCAGATCTGACCGACCCGCTGAACCGCCTGGATGTCGGAGCCGGAACCCTCGCCGGTCACGTCAATGTTCGCCATGACTGAATTCTAGTTCACATGGAGAACTGAATCGGGACGCGAGCCTGTGAGTCAACTCTCAGCCCACCAGCCAGTTGGTGAGCTTGGTCGTGACGTCGTCCCAGTGCTGGGCGTACCAGTCGATGTCCTGGACCACGGTCTTTCCGGTGTTCACCGGCCCGTACACCTCCACGAGCTTGCCGTTGGGGGTCAGCTTCGGCTTGGCCGTGAGGTTGACCGGCACGGTCCCGAGCATCTCGGAGATCTTCGCGACCGGCCCGGGCTGCACCAGCGACTGCAGGAAGTCCTGCGCGGTCGCCTTGTGCTTCGTGCCGAGCGGCACGGCGAGCGCGTTGACCGACACCACGGTCGTGTCCCAGACGATCTTGATGTTCTTCTTCTCCTCCAGCAGCGCGATCAGGCGCGAGTCGGACAGGAGGAACATGTCGACCTGGCCGGAGCTGGCCGCCTGCTGCAGCGCGCCCACGTTCGGCGCGAAGATGGTGTCCTGGCGGATGGTGGCCCACTTGTTCAGGGCGCGGTCGACGTCGAGCGGGTAGAGCTTGTCGGGCGCGACGCCCTCGGCGAGGAGCGGGTACTCCAGGATGCCGTTCTGCAGGTTGGTGATGACGCCCCGCTTGCCCGGGAACTTCGCCGTGTCGAAGAAGTCCTTGATCGTCCGTGGCGCCTTCGCCGGGTCAGGGAACTTGTCGGCGTTGTAGGCGAAAGGACTCGCGTTCGCGAAGTTGCCGACGTAGCACTCGCCGATCGCCTTGGAGACGAAGTCCGCGGCGTTCAGGCCGGGCAGGCTCAGCTTCTCGAACAGGGTTCCGCAGTGCTGCTTCGCCGCGGCGGGCGCCACCGAGACGATGTCCCACTGGACGACGCCGGACGTCACCTGCGCCTTCACCTGGGCCACGTCGGCCGGCGACGAGTTGACGAAGGTCACGTCGGGGTGCGCGGCGGTGTAGGGCTCCTGGAACGCCTTGATCTGCGCGTCCTGGCCGGAGCCGCCGTAGGAGACGTAGGTGAGCCGCTCCGCCCCGCCGGCCCCGTCCGAGCCCGCGTCGCCACCGGCTCCGCAGGCGGCGAGCAGCAACGCCGCCGCGGTGAGGCCGGCGCTCGCGAGGGCTGTTCTTGATCGAGCCATCTGTCTTACCTCTCATGGGGAGCTGCCGAGTCGGCCAGCCCTGCCGTTCGCCATACGACTATGTATCCCCGATATGTGAACATTACCGGACGCAAATGGATAGGTATAGGACTTATAGCCCTCATGTGTGTGGATAACGTGGTACGGGGTTCGCGATCCGAACTGACAGTGGGGTGTGGGAGGGGCCTCGGTCAGGCAGCGACGATCCGCTGCGCCTGCGGCCGCCACCACGCCACGATGTCGTCGCCGATGGCGTAGTCCCCCCGCAGCGGGCTGACGCGAGTACGGCCGGGCAGCCCGCGTTCGCCCATGGCGAGCAGCAGCGTGCGGTACGAGCCCATGTACTCGACGTCGCGCACGGTCGCCCGTACGGCGTTGGCGCCGGAGGGCACGTCGTCGCGGCCGCCGGCGACCTCGACGTCCTCGGGCCGCACCACGACCGCGCTGCTCGCGCGCACGCCGGGGTGGGCGGCGACGGTACCGGGGTCGACGACCCAGCTCTCACCGTCCCACGCGACGTTCTCATCGAGGGCGGCCCGCCCGAGCTCGAACACGTTGGAATCGCCGAGGAACCGCGCCGTGAACAGGGTCTCGGGCTCGGCGTACAGCTGCTGCGGCGTGCCGATCTGCTCAATGCGCCCGTTGTTGAACAGCGCGATGCGATCGGAGAGGTTCATGGCCTCCTCCTGGTCGTGCGTCACGAAGACGAACGTGGACCCGACCTCGCGATGGATCCGCCGGATCTCCGTCTGCAGGGCCGACCGCAGGTTGCGGTCGAGCGCGCCGAGCGGTTCGTCCAGGAGGAGCGCCTCCGGCTCGAAGACGATCGCGCGGGCCAGCGCGACCCGTTGCTGCTGCCCTCCGGAGAGCTGCGCGGGATGGTCGTCGTCGCGCCCGGTGAGCTGCACGAGCTCGAGCACCTCCGCGACCTTCCGGGCGATCTCCCGCTTCCCGACCCTGCGCTCACGTAGCGGATAGGCGACGTTCTGCGCGACGGTCAGGTGCGGGAACAGCGCGTAGTTCTGGAACAACATGCCGAGGTTGCGCCGGTGCGGCGGCACGTCGCTCACGTCGGTCCCGTTGAGCGCGATCGTGCCGGCGGTAAGCGTCTCGAAACCGGCGATGAGGTTCAAAGTGGTCGTCTTGCCCGAGCCGCTCGGCCCGAGGAGCGTCATGAACTCACCGGGCTCGATCGTCAGCGAGATGTCGTCGACCGCGGGAGCCGCGAGCCCGTAGTCCTTGGTGACGCGCTCCAGCCGGATCTCGGTGCCGCGCCTGGTCTCCGGCTCCACCGTGGTCTCACCTGTCATCGTCATGGCTCTCCTATCGGCGGCCGCCCCTGCCGCGAAGCAGCTGGGGCAGGAGGAAGATGATGGTCACGGCCACGACCATCAGGCTCGACGCCGCCGAGATCGTCGGGTCGATCTCGACGGTGACGCTGTTGTACATCTGCACGGGCATGGTCTGGAACAGCGGGGATCGCAGGAACAGCGCGAGGACGACCTCGTCGAACGAGACGATGAACGCGAAGATCGCGCCCGTCAGGATGCCGCGGCTGATCAGCGGCATCGTCACCCGGACGAACGCGCGCGCCGGTGAGGAGCCGAGCGACGCGGCGGCCCTCAGCAGTCGCGGGTCGAAGCCGCCGAGCGCGCCGGTGACGGAGACGAGCACGTACGGCACGGCGATCGCGGTGTGCGCGAGCACGTACCCGGGCACCGTCCCGGTGAGCTGCCAGCCGAGGAAGGTGATGTACACCGCGACCGCGACGACGATCGCCGGGGCGACGATCGGCACCATCAGCAACGTACGGACGAGCTGGGCGAATTTGCCCTCCAGCCGGGACAGCGCCACTGCGGCCGCGGTCCCCACCGTCGTGGCCAGCAACGCCGTGAGCGTGGCGACCAGGAACGAGTTGCCCAGGGAGTCCAGCCAGACCGGGTTGGTGAAGAAGTTCTCGTACAGGCGCCAGGTGAAGCCCTGCGGAGGGAACTGGAACGTCGTCGCGTCGCTGAAGCTCATCGGGATGACGAACAGCGTCGGCAGGATGAAGAAGACGACGACGAGCCCGCCGAACGCCTTGAGCCACCACGGGATCGGGTCGACCTTCGTGTACCGCCGGCGGGTGGTCGCGGGGCCGGTCATCAGCGGTCCTTCGGTCGGGCGGTCGCGACCACACCGATCGCGGACACGGTGCCACCCATCCGGTTCGCCCACGCGACGAGCACGAGCGTGACGACCAGCACGAGCATGCCGAGCGCTCCCGCGGCGGCGAAGTCGAGCAGGAGGGTGGTCCGCTGCGCGAGCAACTGGGCGACGAGCGACTCCTGCGGCGATCCGAGCAGCGCCGGGGTCACGTAGAACCCGAGGCTGAGGGTGAACACCAGGATCACGCCGGCCATCACCCCGCCGCGCGACAGCGGCCAGAAGACCTTCCAGAACGCCGCGGTCGGGGACGAGCCGAGCCCTCGCGCGGCGAGCAGCAGCCGCCGGTCGATGGAGCCGAGGGTGCTGAACAGCGGCAGCACCATGAACGGGAGCATCACCTGGGTCATCGCGATCGTCACGCCGGCGGTGCTGCCGTAGAGGACGACGTCGTCGGCCCCGAAGAAGGCGAACACGCTCTGCACCGGCCCGCCGTCCTGAAGGATGATGATCCACGCGAAGTTGCGCGCCATCACGGAGGTCCAGAAGGGGATCAGCACGATGACCAGGAGGATGCCGCGCGCCCGTGGGCTCACCCGGGTCATCAGGTACGCGTACGGATAGCCGATGAGCAGGGCGGCGGCCGTCACCGTCGCGGCGGTCATCGCCGTCCGCCCGAGCACCGTCAGGGTGACGCCGTCGGTGAAGAGGGCGCCGTAGTTCTCCAGCGTCCAGCCGGGGGTCGAGACGCTGCGGATCAGGGTGTCGGCCAGGGGCACCAGGAGAATCCCGGCCAGCAGGGCCAGCGCGGGTGCCAGTAAGGGCCAACTCGACCAGCTGATCTTGTTCGAGGACACTCTCGTCCCCTTCCAGCTTGTACGGCTCAGGCGGTCAGTAAAGCAAGCCATTGTTCATATCTCAATTACCGTGTCCGTATCGTGAACAATTAGGCGCTGTACCCGCCGTCGACCGGCAGGACGACCCCGTTGACCTGGCTCGCGCGATCGCTCAACAGCCATGCCGCGGCGTTGGCCACCTCGGTCGTCGTGCCGGCCTTCCGCAACGGGACCGAGGCGATCCGGCGCTCCACGGCCGCCGGATCGTCGTGCCGCCACTTGACGAACATCGGGGTCTCGGTAGGGCCGGGGGCGACGACGTTGACCCGGATGCCGAGCGGCCCGTTGTCGTGGGCCGCCGTGCGGGTGAAGCCGATGACCGCGTGCTTCGTCGCCTGGTACGCGCCGAGCCCCGTGTTGCCGCGGAATCCGCCCACGCTGCTCGTGTTGACGATCGACCCGCCCGTCTCACGCATCGCGCGGATCTCCTCGCGCAGGCACAGCCACGTGCCCTTGACGTTCACCGCCATGATCCGGTCGAAGTCCTCCTCCGACACCTCGTCGAGCGGGCCGTACTGGTTGATGCCGGCGTTGTTGAACGCGCCGTCGAGCCGGCCGAACCGGGCCAGCGTGTCGTCGACGAACCGCGCCACGTCGGCTCCGACGCTGACGTCCCCGGCGGTGTAGGCGACGTCGTGACCCGCCGCGGTGAGCTCCTCGGTGAGCGCGGCGAGGGTGTCCCGCGACCGCGCGGCGACCATGACGGAGGCGCCTTCCTCGGCGAAGACCCGGACGGAGTCGGCCCCGATGCCGGTGCTCCCGCCGACCACGAGAACGACCTTCCCGGCGAGCAGCCCGGTTCCGGGCGCCGTGTGCGCCCGTGCGTTGTCAGACAAGATGTCTCCCTCTCAGTTCTGGTTGTGCGGGGTGATACGTACGGCACTGTGACAGGCGCGCGGGACTCATCGGTCACCGCCTGCCGCCCGTCCCTCCCGCACGGCGGCCGCGGCGGCCGACCCGAGCAGGCCGGCGTCGTTGCCGAGCATCGTGAAGGCGTACCCCGCCTCGACGGCGGCCTGCGCCGACCTCCTCGTGGCCGCCCCCGCGTTGCCGATCGGCTTGCCGGCGGCGGTGCAGGCCTTGATCGCGGTGGTGATCAGCTCGACCACCCGTGGGTCGTCCTCCGCGGCGGCCTCGGAGGTGGACAGGTCGGCGGCGCCGACGAGCAGCGCGTCCACACCAGCCACCGCGGCGATCGCGCCCGCCGACCTGGCGGCCTGAGCGCTCTCGATCTGCGCGATCAGCACCACCTCCTCCTGGCCGAAGCGCAGGTACTCGGCACGGTCCAGCGCGCCCCACGCGCCGGCCCGGCTCGTCGCGCCCACTCCCCTGCCGCCCCGCGGCGGGAAGCGGACCGCCCGCACGGCCGCTTCCGCCTGGCCGACCGTGTCGACGTGCGGCAGCATGATCCCTTCCGCGCCGGCGTCCAGGACGCGCGGGGCGATGCCGCCGTCCAGCGCGGGGATCCGCACGATCGGGGCCATCCCCAGGTGGTTCGCGGTGCCGATCAGCCGGTACGTGGTTTCGAGGTTCATCGCGGAGTGTTCGAGGTCGATGACCACGAAGTCGAAACCGGCCAGCGCCAGCAACTCGACGCTCTCCATCACCGGCAGCTTCACCCAGGTGCCGAGAGCGGGTCCGCCGGGCCGGGCCAGCGCGGCCCGGAACCGGCTGGTGCGCGGCGTGCTCATCGGGCCGGATAGTCGGCCGCGTTGAGGACCCAGCCGGGACGGGCGGAGAAGTCCTGGCGCGGCGGCGAGAAGATGTCGATCAGTTGCTGGTGCGGGCCCACGCCCTGGGTCGTGTGGACGGTCGGCGGGGGGATGACGGTGATCGACGGTGTCCCGACCCGGCCGTGGTCCTCGGGCCGCCACTGCGTCGAGTCCGGGCCCCAGGGGTACTGGATGTGATGGACGAACTCCCCCTTGATCCCCAGGGAGAGCTGTTCGAAGTCGTCGTGGAAGTGCGGGGAGAGCTTGAGCGGGTCACGGGGGTCGGGCTCCTCGGCGAGGAAGTTCACCATGAGGTTCGTGGTGCGGAAGATCCGGCCGAACCGCCCCTCGGTGATCGGTGTCTCGGCGAGCCGGTAGACGCGCAGCCGGAAGCCGTCCACCGGGTCCGGCCACGGCACGAGCGGGGCGCAGCGGGGGTCGGGTTCGGCGTACGCCTCGGCGTTGAGCGCGGCGTCGCGCAGGTCGTCGGCGACGCAGGAGAACACCCGGATGACGGGCCCGTCGGTCAGCGCCTCGACGACGCTGTCGCCCGGCGGCACCACGACGAACGCCTCCTCGTTCACCTCCTGCTCCTCCTCACCGGCGGTGACCCGGATCGAGGCGCTGCCGGAGTAGAGCAGGACGGCGTACTCGTCGGGCTGGCCGTCGCGCGCGAAGCGATCGCCGGCGACGGCATCGGTCCACACGAGCACGGCGTTCTGGCCCCGCGCGACCCAGGTGCGGCTGCCGGCCGGGCTGACCACGGTGGGCGGGAGCTCGGGGAACTCCAGGTACTGCGCCTGTGCGATGGGGGTGGACGGATCGACCGCCGCCTTCGCGGCCGGAACGCTCGCCAGTTGGGACCGGAGGTCGTCCTTGGCGTACATCGTCATGTCGGTTCCTCTCGTAGCCGTTACAGGGTGATGTTGCGCGCGCCCTTGAGGGCCAGCATTCGCCGGACGTCGGCGGGAGTCGCGATCTCCTTGCCGAGGTCGGCGAGGGTCTCCCGGACCTTGCGCACCTGTTGTGCGTTGCCGGTCGCCTGCTCGCCCTTGCCGATGTAGAGGTTGTCCTCCAGCCCGACGCGTACGTGGCCGCCCAGCCATGCGCTGTGGGTGCAGAACCGCATCTGGTGGCGGCCCGCCGCGAAGGCGGAGAAGTGGTAGTCGTGGCCGAAGAGCTTGTCGGCGATGGCGACCATGTGGGTGAGGTTGGCGTGATCGGCCCCGATGCCGCCGAGGATCCCGAAGACGCCCTGGATGAGGAAGGGCGGCTTGGCGAGCCCCCGGTCGGCGAAGTGGGCGAGGGTGTACAGGTGCCCGATGTCGTAGCACTCGTACTCGAACCGGGTGCCGCCCTTGTCGCCCAGTTCCCGGAGCGCGTACTCGATCTGCTCGAAGGAGTTGACGAACGGGTGGCGGTAGGTGTTCTCGACGTAGGGCTTCTCCCACGGGTGTTTCCAGTGGGTCACCCGGTCGGCGATGCCGGAGTAGACGAAGTTCATCGACCCCATGTTGAGCGAGGCGAGTTCGGGGCTGAACCGGGTCGCGGCGGCGAGCCGTTCCTCGATCGTCATCGACGACGCCCCGCCGGTCGTGATGTTGATGACCGCGTCGCACCGGGCGGCGATCGGCGGGATGATCTCCTCGAACACCGCCGGTTCGAACGCCGGTCGGCCGTCCTCGCCGTGCCTGGCGTGCAGGTGGATGACGGCCGCCCCCGCCTCGGCCGCGGCGAGGGACTCCGCGACGATCTCCTCTGGCGTGACCGGGAGATGATCGCTCTGCGACGGCACGTGGACCGAGCCCGTCACCGCGGCACTGATGATCACGCGGTCGGCGGCGATCACGACGGCTTGTCCTCCAGGCCCAGCAGGAACGCGGGATTGGCGGCGATCATCTTGCGGATGTCCTTCTCGGCCACGCCGTGGTCGAGAAGCGCCCCGATGAGGTAGATGTAGCCGTCGACGGGCAGCGGGTTGCCCTTCTGGCCGAGGTCCGACGAGATGACGGTCCGCTCGGGGCCGACGCGGTCGATCCAGTCCAGCAGCTGCTGGATGGGCCACCCGATGGCGGTCACCTCTGGGTGGTACATGGCGATCTCGTGCTCGATGTAGGCGCCGAAGCGCAGCAGCTCCTCGATGTCGGCATCGGACGCGCCGACGATGAAGTCGGGATGCTGGACGAGCAGGCGCCGCACGCCCTTGCTCTCGGCGACCGAGAACAGTGCCTTCATCGACTCCGGGTCCAGGTGGCCGCCGGTGAGCAGCGCGCCTGTCTCGGCGACGATGTCGACGACCGCGGCCGTGTCCGCCGAGACCTCCCCGGACTCGTCGAAGATCGACTCTTCCTTCTCGAGCAGGTCGATCGCGGCGCTGGGAAAGTCTCCGCCGTGGCTGTGGTGGTCGATGTGCGGCCGGGCGGACACGGTGGGCGCCCATACGCAGCGTCCGCCCATCCGCAGGCTCATCGCCACGGCCGACGGGTTCATGCCGCCGACCTCGGTGTTGAGCGCGACCCCGCCGTAGACCGGCGTGGGGGCGTCCGCGAGCCAGGTGCTCATGGCGAGCAGGTCCATCACGGTGTTGTGGTGATGCGACTTGACGAGGATCGCGCGCATGCCGATACGCGCCGCGTCGTAGGACGCCTCGACGTGGTTCAACCGTCGCGGAAACGGACTCGGTCCCGAGTGGCAGTGCAGGTCCACGGCACCGGTCAGGACCTTCAGGACGGCCGGCGAGACGGGCCGGGCATCCTCGGCTGACAGCATGTATGAGCCTCCGTATAGTCCGGATTCTGAACGGAATGTTCATGATACGTAGGGCATCCACTCATGTCTACGCAGGGATCCGACCTTTTGCACTCACCGACCACTATGCGAAGTGATGGGTTGCATGGCGAACATACGGGTGCTTTGCTGAACCGACATCCCACGTCTCGAATTCCGCTGAACGATGGCCACGGACAGGAGATGAGAGTGTGAAACTTGCGATGGGAATGGCGACGGCGCTGCTCCTCGCAGCCGGTGTGGGCGTCAGCCCGCAGACGCCGCCGACGACGGTGACGGCGGCGTCCACGCCGGCGTCGCGGGCGATCGACACACTGGCCCGCGACCTCGAACGGGTCGAGTCAGTGCGCGAGGTCAAGGACTTACAGCGCACCTATACCCACCTGAGCCAGTTCGGGCAGTGGAACGCGATGGCGGCACTGTTCGCCGACGACGGCACGTTGCGGTGGGGCGACGAGACCGCGACCGGCCGCAAGGCGATCAAGGCCTGGCTCAAGAACGACGCCGGCGCGATGGACGGCACCAGGCCGGGCTCACTCCACACCGAGATCATCGACCAGCCGCTCGTGAACCTCTCCGTCGACGGCCGGACCGCCAAGGTCCGCTGGGACGGCATGCGCTTCCTGGGCGACGGCAAGGGGCGGGCCCGGATCGAAGGCGGGATCTACGAGAACGAGTACGTCCTCAAGGACAGGCACTGGCAGATCGCGACCCTCCGCTACCACCCCCAGTACGAAGGCGACTACGCCACCGGCTGGACCAACGTCGGCGGCGCGGACCTGCCCATCGTGCCGCCGCATTTCACCCTCGACGAGACCGGGGTGCCCAACCCGGAGCCGTCCGGTCCCGCCCCGCGCACCAGGGCGAGCGCGCGGGAGCTGGCGGACAGGATCGGCCGGCTGAACGACGAGGACACCGTCCGCAACCTCCAGAACGCCTACGGCTACTACGTCGATCGCAAGATGTGGACCGACGTGGTCGATCTGTTCTCCGCCGACGCCAGGTTCCGGATCGACGGCGTGGGCGTGTACCGGGGCCGCGATGGGGTGCGCCGGGCGATGGAGCGCATGGGGCCGGAAGGCCTCACCCACGGCCAGCTCAACGACCATCCGATCTTCGACCTGATCGTCGACGTACGGCCCGGCGGACGGGAAGCGATCACCCGCGGCATCCAGATCGGCATGCTGGGCGATGCCGACACCAAGAAGGGAGCCTGGGAGTTCGCCACGTTCCGCAACCGCTTCGTCAAGCAGGGCGAGCTGTGGAAACTGACGGAGGTGCACGTCCAGCCGCTGATCAGCGCCGACTACGCCGAGGGATGGGGCAACGGCGGCACCACTTCACGAGCGGACCGCGCCGTACCCGAGTTCCTCAAGACGCCGGCGCGGCAGGCGGTGACGACGGCGGCGCGGACGCACGACGCGCCGAGCCAGAACCTGACCGACCTCAAGCGCCGGCTCGACCGCTCGCACGCCTATGACGGGGCCGAGAACGTCTCCTCGGCCTACGGCTTCACCATCGACGACTTCCAGTGGCCGTGGATGGCGGGGATCTTCGCGGTCAACGGCAACAAGCAGTCACCGTTCGCCGGCTACTACTTCGGCCGCGACCGCATCCTGGGCGCGGTCAACGCATCCTGGGGAGGCCCCCTGCCACCGGACGCGCTGCGCGCCCGGATCTCCTTCCACTGGCTCACCCAACCCGTGATCATGGTGTCGCAGGACGGCCGGTCGGCGACCCTCCGCACGCGCCTGTTCCAGCCCCGCACGTCGAAGGACGGGGCGCCGGGCTTCTCCGGCCTGCACGGCGGCATGTACCACAACCAGGCGGTGCTGGAGAACGGCATCTGGCGGTTGTGGACCGTGACCATCGACGAGCACTACTACACCTCGCCCACCTGGGCGGGGGGCTGGGCATCGGCGGAAGACCCGCCGCCCGATGCGCCGAAGCCGCCGGACAGTCCGCTGCTGACCAGGTATCCACCGGACATCAAGCTCACCGAGCTGGGCGAACGTGAGGAAGGGTTCCGGGGCGGCACCGGCACCACGATCACCTGGCCCGGCATCCTGCCCATGTGGTTCCACTACCGCAACCCGGTCAGCGGGCGCACACCCGAGCGCTACTGGCCCGACTGCGTCCCGTGCGAGCTGCGGCCCGAGACGAGGATGACGGCGCACGGCTACCAGATGCCGCCGACCGGGCCATCCGTGGACGGGGTGGACGTGAACGCGAACTAGCCGGACGTCTCCGACGGCGCCTCTCCCGATCCGGATCGGGAGAGGCGCTTTTTTGCCGTGGGCCGAGCCGGCCTGGTCAGGCGAGGCGCTGGGGGGCGGTCGGGCGGGAGATCGAGCCTTCCGGTGAGAAGAACTGCTCGTCCACGTGGTTCAGCGCCAGGCAGGCGGCGCCCAGCGCGACGCATTCCTCGCCGAGCTTCGAGGGCCGGATCTCGGGGACGCGCAGGCAGTGGGGTTCGAGGGCGCGGCGGAGGGCCGGCAGCAGGACGTCGGCCGAGCGGGAGAAGCCGCCGCCCAGGACGACCAGCTCGGGGTCCAGGGTCAGGACCATGGCGGCGGTGCCGAGCGCGAGCTGGTGGGCGTAGCCGTCGACGGCGGCCAGCGCGCCGGGGTCGCCGGCGCGGGCGGCTCCGAAGACGAGCCCGGCGGCGTCCTCCGGCGGGGCGCCTTCTGCCGCGGGACAGTTCTCCAGCTCGCTCGCCATGGTGCGCCAGCCGGTGATGCCCATGTGGCCGACCTCCCCCGTGGCGCCGCTGAAGCCGTGGTGGAGATGGCCGTTGAGGATGAGCGCGGCGCCGGGCCGGCGGCCGATGTGCAGGTAGACCAGGTCGCGGACGCCTGCCGCGACGCCCAGCCGCTGTTCGGCCAGGGCGGCGAGCTTGCTGTCGTTCTCGATGGCGATCGGGCAGGACAGCGACTGCCCGAGCCGGCCGACGAGGTCGACGCCGGCCCAGTCGGGGAGTTCGTCGACCCAGGTGACCAGGCCTTCGCGGTTGACGACGCCGGTGCTTCCGGCGGCGACGCCCCACAGGTCGGGCGGGGTCAGACCGGAGGCGACGAGCGCGGCGTCGATGGCTCTGTGCACGGCGTCCAGCCGCTCGTCCCGGGTGGTGTGCCGGTTCACGGCGACCCGGCCGCTGGCGACGGTCCGGCCGGCGAGGTCGGTGACCATGGCGAGGACCTTGTGGATCCCTATGTCGATGCCGAGCACGTGCCCGGCGTCGGCACGGAAGCGGTAGCGCTTGGCGGGCCGGCCCATGCCGCCGGGGGTGGGCTCGACCTCGGCGATCCAGCCGCGTTCGTGCAGGTCGGTGACGACGTCCACCATGGAACCCCGCGACAGCCCGGTCGCCGCGGCCAGCTCGGTGAGCGTCAGTGGGCCGATCGCCGCGCGCAGGGCGCTGATGCTGCTGAGCGAGTTCAGCTGGCGCAGCCGCTGAAGGTCCCCACCACTGACCTGCACGGGATCACCTCTCACTATTGATGGACTCCTCATTATGTGCGCTCGGGACGATCTCCGCCAGCTGGATCGTCCAAGGGGATGGGGCTTGACTGCACGGTCGGATCTATGACTATCTAAGGACTCCAGAATAAGTCGAGGAGTTTGGCAATGACAGCGACCATAGCCATCGTCGGCGCGGGAGCCCGCGGCCTGATCTACGCCAGGGCCGCCGCGGCTGACGGCCGGGCGCGCGTCGTGGCCGTCGCGGACCCGGACCCGGCCAGGCGGGCCAGGCTGGCGGCCGAGCACGACCTGCCCGAACAGGCCTGCTACCCCGGATGGGCCGAGCTGGCCGCCGTGCCGAAGCTGGCCGACGCCGTGGTCATCGCCACCCAGGACCGGTTGCACGCCGACCCCGCCGTGGCCTTCGCCGAGCTGGGCTACGCCATCCTGCTGGAGAAGCCGATGGCTCCCAGCGAGCCGGAGGCGCGCAGGATCGTCGAGGCCGTCGAGCGCAACGGCGTCGTCTTCGCCGTGGGCCACGTGCTCCGCTACACCGCCTACACCAAGGTGCTCAAGGAGCTCGTGGACGGCGGCCGGTTGGGCACGATCTCCAGCGTCCAGCATCTGGAACCGGTGGGCTGGTGGCACATGGCCCACTCCTACGTGCGGGGCGCCTGGCGTGACACCGCCGAGTCGGGGCCGATGCTGCTGACCAAGTCCTGCCACGACATCGACTGGCTGCTCCACCTCATCGAGGACGAGCCGGTCGGCGTGGCGTCCTTCGGCTCGCTCACCCACTTCCGGCCGGAGAACCGGCCGGAGGGCGCGGGCGAACGCTGCGTGAGCTGCGCGGTCGAGCCCACCTGCCCCTACTCCGCCGAACGCTTCTACCTGGGCTGCCTCGGCGACCCGGCCCGGGAGTTCTGGCCGCTCGGCGCGGTCACCGCCGACGCCACCACGGCCGGTGTCACGCACGCGCTGGAGACCGGCCCGTACGGCCGCTGCGTCTACGACTGCGACAACGACGTGGTGGACCAGCAGGTCGTGATGCTGGAGTTCGCGCGGGGCGCGACCGCGTCGTTCACGATGACCGCCTTCACCCCGCTGGAGCACCGCAAGACCAGGATCTTCGGTACGCGCGGCTTCGCCGAGGGCGACGGCCGGCGGATCAGGCTCGTCGACTTCGTCACCGGCGCCGAGGAGACGATCGACACCGGGACGAGCACGGGCGCGTCGCTGGCCGACGGCCACGGCGGCGGTGACACGGGCCTCACCAAGGCCTTCATCGACGCCGTGGTGGCCGGCGATCAGGCGCCGCTCGGAGCCGGCGCGGCCGACGTCCTGGCCGGGCACCTCGTCGTGTGGGCCGCCGAGCGAGCCCGCGAGACCCGTACCGTGCAGGCGCTGTGACGACGATCCCGGCACCCTCCCGCCTGACGTCAGCCGAAGGGCGGTTCACCTTCACCGCCGCCACCCCGCTGGTCGCCGACCCGCCGCTGGTCAGGGCCGCGGCCTGGCTCCGCGAGACCCTCACCCCCGCCACCGGCCTGCCGCTGCCGGAGGGCCCCGGCGGGGTCGAGATCCGCCTCGCCGGCGAGCTCGGGCCCGAGGAGTACCGGCTCACCAGCACGGCGGAGTCGGTGCTGATCGAGGCCGCCGCCCCGGCCGGCGCCTTCTACGGGGCCCAGACGCTGCGCCAGCTCCTCGACCCGGCGGCGTTCCGGGCCGGCCGTACCGGGGACAGGACGTGGAGCGTTCCCGCCGTCGGCATCGCCGACGCGCCCCGGTACGGCTGGCGCGGCTGCCTGATCGACGTGGCCCGCCACTTCCTGCCCAAGCACGACCTGCTGCGGTACATCGACCTGCTGGCCACGCACAAGCTCAACGTGCTGCACCTGCACCTGACCGACGACCAGGGCTGGCGGCTGGAGATCAGGAAATATCCGAAGCTGACCGAGGTCGGCGCCTGGCGGCGCGAGTCGCCGCTGGGCGCCAGGCGGCATCGGCTGCGCGACGGGCGACCGCACGGCGGCTTCTACAGCCAGGAGGACATCAGGGAGATCGTCGCCTACGCGGCCGACAGATTCGTCACCGTCGTCCCGGAGGTCGACCTGCCCGGCCACACCCAGGCCGCCATCGCCGCCTACCCGGAGCTCGGCAACCTCGACGCCCCGCTGGACGTGGCCACGGAATGGGGCGTCAGCGAGAACGTGCTCAACGTCTCCGACGAGACGATCGCCTTCTTCACCGACGTCCTCGACGAGGTCCTGGAGCTCTTCCCCGGCGAGTACATCTGTGTCGGCGGCGACGAGGTCCCCAAGACCCAGTGGAACGAGAGCGTCCCCGCCAAGGAGCGCATCCTCGAACTCGGCCTGCGCGACGCCGACGAGCTGCAGAGCTGGCTGATGCGGCACTTCGCCGACTACCTGCTGGCCCGCGGGCGCAAGCCACTCGGCTGGGACGAGCTCATGGAGGGCGGCCTGCCGGCGGGAGTCACCGTCGCCGCCTGGCGGGGCGGCAAGTGCGCGGCGCTGGCCGCGCGGACCGGCCACGACGTGGTGGTGTCCCCCTTCGCCGAGACCTACCTGGACTTCCGCCAGGCCGAGGGCGATCAGGAGCCGGTGCCGATCGGCAGCGTGACCTCCCTGAGCGCGGTGCACGCCTTCGACCCCATCCCCGGCGGCCTCACCGAGGACGAGCGGGGCAGGATCCTCGGCGCCCAGGCGGCGCTGTGGACCGAGCACATCGACTCGCCCCGGCTGCTCGACTACATGGCCTTCCCCCGCCTGGCCGCGTTCGCCGAGGCGGTATGGAGCGGCGAGCGCGACTTCGAGGACTTCCTCACCCGGCTCGCCGTACACGAGAAGCGGCTCGACGCCCTGGGCGTGGAGTATCGCCCGGCCGCCGGCCCGCACCCCTGGCAGCGACGTCCCGACGCCCCCGGCCACCCACGGACCAGGGCCGAGATCGACGACAAGCTCGCCACCTGGACCGCGAACCTGCGGTTCTGAGACCCCCCACCTGGAGAGACCCATGCGTTTTCGCCTTCCCCTGGCCGGGCTGCTCGGCCTCGCCGTCCTCGCCGCGGGCTGCGGCACGTCCGGCGAATCCGGCCAGTCCGCCGAGTCCGGCAATGTCACCATCAGCTACGCCATCTGGGATAAGAACGACCAGGCCAGCGCCGAGAAGATCATCGCCGCTTTCCAGCAGGCCAACCCGAAGGTCACGGTCAAGCTGGAGATCACCCCGTGGGACCAGTACTGGACCAAGCTCCAGACGGCCGCGTCCGGCGGCGCGGCTCCGGACGTCTTCTGGATGAACAGCCTCAACGTCCGCATGTACGCCAAGGGCGGCGTCATCGCCCCGGTCGACGCGTCCAAGGCCGAGGGCCTGCCGGACGCGGTGGTCGACGGCTACCGCCACGACGGCAAGCTGTACGCGCTGCCGCACAACGTGAGCATCCCGGCGCTCTGGTACGACAAGAAGATCTTCGACGCGGCCGGGCTGGACTACCCGACGGCCGACTGGACCTGGGACGACGTCAAGGCCGCGGCCAAGAAGCTGACCGACCCGGCCAAGAAGCAGTTCGGCATCATGGCCCCGATGTGGGACCAGGGCGGCTTCTACCCCACGATGATCCAGGCCGGCGGCCACGTGCTCTCGCCCGACGGCAAGAAGAGCGGCTTCGACGACCCCGCCTCCATCCAGGGCCTGGAGTTCTGGACCGGCATGCTCAAGGACAAGGTCGCGCCCGTCGCCGAGGTCTACACCGACACCGACCCCATCCAGCTCTTCCAGTCCGGCAAGTACGGCATGTACTACGGCGGCGTCTGGTTCGCCTCCACCTTCTGGGCCAACCCCGAGATCCGCGAGCGGATCGACGTGGCCCCGCTGCCCGGGGGACCGGCGAAGGAAGCCGTCATCCTGCTCGGCCTGGCCAACGCCGTCTCGGCCAAGAGCGAGCATCCGGCGGAGTCGGCGGCGTTCGCCGAGTTCGTCGCCTCCGAGCCGGCCCAGAAGATCCTCAGCGACAGCGGCGGCGGCGCCCTCTCGCTGCGTCCGGGCACGCAGGACGGCTGGTTCAAGGCCTTCCCCTCCTTCCACCTGAAGGAGACGTACGACGCCTCGATGCCGCACGGCGTGCCGTACCCGGCGACGCTGAACACCGCGCAGTGGCAGGACGTGCAGAACAAGCTGCTCGCCGAGGCCTGGTCGGGCGAGCGCCCCGTGGCCGACGTCGCCAAGGAGATCGCGGCGCAGATGAACGAGATCCTGGCCAAGGAGTAACGAATGCTCTCCAAGCGCGAGTGGGCGTGGGGATACCTCCTCATCGCCCCGATGGCGCTGGGCCTGGCCGTCTTCTACCTGTGGCCCATCGCTCAGACGCTGTACCTCAGCTTCACCGAGTCGGGCGTCTTCGGCGGCCACACCTGGGTGGGGACGGCCAACTTCACCGACCTGCTCGGCGACGAGGAGATGCTCGGCGCGCTCGGCAACACCTTGCTCTACGCGGTGCTGGTGCTGGCGGGCGTGCCACTGGCCATCGTCGTGGCGGCGCTGCTGAACGTGCCGGGGCTGCGCGGCCTGAGCGTCTACCGGACGCTGTACTTCCTCCCGGTCGTCACCATGCCCGCCGCCGTGGGCCTGACCTGGCGCTACCTGTTCAACGGCGACTTCGGCGCGATCAACTACTTCCTCGGCACGCTGGGGATCGACGGGCCGTACTGGGTGGGAGATCCGGATTTCGCCCTTTACGCGATCGCGATCGTCGGGATCTGGAGCTCGATCGGCTACAACGCCGTACTGCTCCTGGCCGGGCTCCAGGGCATCCCGCGCCACTACTACGAGGCCGCCTCGATGGACGGCGCGGGCCGGCTGCGGCAGTTCTTCAGCATCACGCTCCCGCTGCTCACGCCGACCACGTTCTTCGTCGTCGTGATCACCATGATCAACGCCTTGCAGGTCTTCGACCTGGTCTATCTCATGATCGACCTGAAGAGCCCGGCGCTCGCCGGCAGCCGCACGATCGTCTACCTCTTCTTCGAGAAGGGCTTCGTGCAGAACCAGCGGGGGCTCGCCGCGGCGATCGCCGTGCTGTTGCTCGGGCTGATCCTCGTGCTGACCGCGATCCAGTTCAGGTTGCAGAAGAAGTGGGTGCACTATGAGTAGGCCCAATGAGTAGGCGCAGGACCTGGCCGGCCCACGTGGTGCTGGCCGGGGGCGCGCTGGTGATGCTCGCCCCCTTCGCCTGGCAGATCGTGGTCTCGCTGCAGACGCTGCCGGACTCGCTGCGGGTGCCGCCGAAGTTCACGCCCTCGTGGCAGTGGTCGAACTTCGCCGACGTCTTCCGCTCGGTGCCGCTGGCCAGGCAGTTCCTCAACACGGTCGTGGTCACCGTGGGCGTCACCGCCGGGCAGCTGCTGCTGTGCTCGCTGGCCGCCTTCGCCTTCGCCCGCCTGCGTTTTCCCGGCCGGGGCGCCATCTTCATGGTCTTCCTGGCCATGCTCATGGTCCCCGGCGAGCTGTTCCTCATCCCGCGCTACGAGATCATGCAGGGGCTCGGCTGGCTCAACACGCTGCAGGCGCTGATCGCGCCGGGCGTCTTCGGGGCCTTCGGCACGTTCCTGCTCAGGCAGTTCTTCCTCACCCTGCCCAAGGAACTGGACGAGGCCGCGCGCCTCGACGGGGCCAACCCGCTGCAGATCTACTGGCACATCATGCTGCCGCTGGTCAGGCCGGGGTTGCTGGCGCTGGGGCTGCTGACCGTCATGTGGTCGTGGAGCAGCCTGCTCTGGCCGCTGGTGGTCAACACCGATCCGGAGATGATGACCCTCTCCGCCGGGCTCGCCTCGCTCCGCGGGCAGTTCCAGACCGACTTCCCGATCCTGTTCGCCGGGACGGTCGTCGCCACGCTGCCCGTGATCGTGCTTTTCGCGTTCATGCAACGGCAGCTCATCGCCGGCATCGCCTTCACCGGCTCCAAGGGCTGACCGCAGTTCTCCGAGAATCCATGAAAGGACAGCTCATGCGCAGATTGATTCCCCCCTTGGCCGTCGCCCTGGCCTTAGCCGGGCTGCTGGCTCCGGCGCCCCCGGCCGCGGCCGAACACCTGGCCCAGTCGCCCCAGCACCGGATGGAATGCGACTCGGACCAGGGCGGTCGCACCTGCACGGTGGTGTGGACCGGACGGCCGAGACCGAACCGGGTGGAGGAGTTCACCGCCACCGTCAGGAGCGGTGACCAGGTGTGGGCGAGGGAGACCCTCTACAGCAGTACGGGGAGCGCCCGAACCCGTCCCTTCGTGCTGCCCGAGCAGCAGGTGACGGTCGACGCCACCGTCAAGTCCCTGCCGAAGGACCACGTGGGCACACCGCTGCGGCTGATGACGTGGAACCTCTACGTCGGCGGCACGATCAACGGCCAGGAGAAGACCGGCGAGAACCTCCAGCAGATGATCGAGTACCTCAACGAGGTCGATCCGGACGTCCTGTTCGTGATAGAGGGGTACGGATCCGGCACGAAGATCCTTGACGGGCTGAACGCCGGGCGGCCGGCGAACAAGCGGTTCTCCGGCGTGCGGCTCACCACGCCGGAGGACTACAGCGTCAACGGCGACAACCTCTGGCTGTACACGAAGCTCAAGGTCGAGAAGGTCTACCCGCGATACGCCGACGCGGACATCTCCTCGTTCAACCTCGGCGGCGCCCGGCTGGGCCTGCCGAACGGCGAGCACGTCCACGCGTTCAGCATGTGGACCTGGCACGACCTGTCCGCCAACTGGGACGGCCACGAGGCGGCCGTGCAGAACCTCTACGGCATGCCCCGGACGAAGACCGACCAGCAGCTCCTCGAGGACGACCACTACCGTCGCGTCGCCATGGGCAAGGCCATCCTGGACAAGGCGCTGCCGTCCTTCATCGGCGATGACGACGCCCCCGTGCTCATGGGCGGGGACCTGAACGCCTGGTCCCATCTGGACTGGACCGAGCAGTTCGCGAACGCGCGCGGGCACGCGGGCATGGTGCTGCCGTGGCCGCTCACCAAGATGTACACCGACGCGGGCTTCACCGACACCTTCCGCCACGCCAACCCCAACGCCGGGCGCTACCCCGGCCGCACCTGGAGCACGCTCAGCGGCTTCCGCTCGGCGCCCGCCCGCATCGACTACGTCTTCGCGCGCGGCGAGGAGGTCCGTGTGCTCGGCTCCCGCACCGACGACCGCCGTCTCCCCCGCCACCGCGACAGCTGGCTCGACCGGCCCTACCCGTTCTACTCCGACCACGGCTCGGTCATCACCGACGTGGTGATCCGCGGCAAGGGCACCGGCCCTGACCGGCCGATCGTCGCCGACGAGCCCGAGCACGCCCCCGGGGTGTGGCCCGCGACCCCGGCCGGCACCCCGGTGCCCCCGGCCGAGCTCAGCGCGACGGCGAGCACCTACAAGCCCGGCGCGGGTGACCCGGGCCGCGCGGTCGACGGCGACCTCACGACCGACTTCCACTCCAACTACCCCGAGGTCCCGGCGCAGCCGCACTTCATCACGGTCGACCTCGGGCGGGTCAGGGAGCTGTCCGCGGTGCGCTTCCAGCCCAAGCTGCGCTACGACATGAACGGCACCATCCTCGAGGGCGTGGTGCAGGCCAGCGACGACGGCACGGCGTTCAGGGACGTCGAGCGGGTCGAGTGGCCGAGGATGACGGCGCCGAACGACGTCGACCTGCGGGGCGTCTCGGCCAGATACCTCAGGCTACGGGTCGACTACGGCATGGGCGGGGCCTCCGCCCTGGCCGAGATCATTCCGTACGAGATCTCCCGATGACGATCGCCGCCGGCCCTTCCGGGGGCCGGCGGCTTCCTCACCGCCGAGGGTCGCGACCCGCCGCGACGTGCCCGGTCAGCCGCTCCCAGTTGCCGGACCCGATGGCGGCCTTCTCCTCCTCGGTGAACGGCGCTCGCTCCAGGAACGACCGCGCGACCCCGCCGCTCGTGTCGAGGAACGGGAAGCCGCCTGGCCGGGTCCCGAAGGTGTACGGGTAGTCGGTCGAATACAGCATGCGTTCGGTCCCGACGACCTCCGCCGTCCACCGCAGGTAGCGCTCGCTCACCGTGCCGCTGCCCGCCACCCAGAAGTTCTGCCGGAAGTAGTCGGCGAGGGGCCGGTCCAGCTTGGCGTTGTGCGCCATGATCCCCGTGTGGTCGAGATAGAAGAGGACGACCTCGCCCCAGTGCCCGGCGATCACCTGCAGCTCGGGATGGCGGTCGAACACGCCGGAGAAGATCATCCGCAGATACTGGATGCCCAGGTCGTAATACCAGCCCAGCCCCGCGGTGGCCAGCCCCATGCCGACGCCGCCCAACCCTGAGTAGTACGCGTCCAGGACCGGCTGCACGGGGGTCTGCGGGTGGAAGTGCAGCGGCACCCGGAGTCGCGCGGCGGCCGCGTACAGGTCGTCGAACTCCGGCGCGTCGGCCAGTTTGTCGCCTGTGCGGCCGTACAGCATCGCGCCACGGAAGCCGAGCCGCGTCACCGCGCGCTCCAGCTCCGCCACGGCGGCTTCGGGCTCCGGAGTCGGGATGGCCGCCAGCGCCTGGAACCGGTCCGGGTGAGCGGCGACCACCTCGGCGAGCGCGTCGTTGGCCTCGCGGGCGACGCTCACGGCGACGGCCGCCGGGAGGTTCTGCACGCCCGGTGAGGCCAGAGACAGCACCGCGACGTCCAGGCCCTGATCGTCCATGTCGGCCAGGCGCTGCTCACCGACGTCGCGCAGCCGCCGCGCGAACGGCTCGTCACCGAAACCGAGCTGCGGGACCTGCCGCACTCCCGCCCGTGCCCAGGCATCAAGGAGCACGGGCAGCACCACGTGTTCCTCAAGACCGACGATGCGCATTCTCTCTGACATCTCGTGCTCCTTCTTCACCGATTTCCACTGACAACGCGGTGACGTTATCATCGATACTATCAATGGTCCACTTTTTGTCGTATCATTGATTCATGGCCCGGGGAACAGAGGACGACGTAACGTCAGAGGCCGCGACCGGCGGGCGTGAGCTCATCCGCCGGCGCGTGATCGAGGCCGCCGCGGACCTGCTCGCGCGGGAGGGCCGCGACGCGGTCACCACCCGCGCGGTCGCGGCGGCGGCCGGAGTACAGCCTCCGGCCATCTATCGGCACTTCGCCGACATGGACGGGCTGCTCGAAGCGGTGGCCGAGCACGGCTACACCACCTTCCTCGCGGCCAAACACCTCGCGCCCGAAGCCGACGACCCGATCGAGGACCTGCGCGCCGGCTGGGACCTGGCCGTCGAGTTCGGACTGTCCAACCCCGCGCTGTACGCGCTGATGTACGGCGAGCCCAGGCGCGGCACCACGTCGGCCGCGTTCCAGGCCGGCATGCGGATCCTGGTGGGACGCATCCACCGCCTCGCCGCCGGCGGCTGGCTCCGCGTCGACGAACGCCTCGCGGCGGCCCTGATCCACGCGACGGCGCGCGGCGCGGTGCTCACCTGGCTGTCGCTGCCCGAGGACCAGCGCGACCCGGCCCTGCTGACCGCCATGCGGGAGTCGATGGTCACCGCCGTCACCAACGACAAGCCCGCCGTGCGCGACGCGGGCCCCGCCGGCGCGGCCCGCGCCCTGCTCGCCACCCTGCCCGAGCAGACCGCGCTGACCAGTGGCGAGCGGCACCTGCTCAGCGAATGGCTCGACCGCCTCGCCGCCGACGGGTAGCTTGACGACCCCGCGAGGCGTACGTCGCATAACGGCCATCGGCTGGGTAGAGGACCCCGGACATGTCCAGCAGTCCTTTTCTGGGGGAGGCGGAGATGAGCACAGCAGGGGCCGGAAAGAAGGTTCAGGATGTGATGCACCAAGGCGCGGAGTGCATCGGCGAGCACGACAGCCTGCGCACCGCATCGCAGATGATGCGCGATCTGTCGGTCGGCGCGCTGCCGATCTGCGGTGACGACGACCGGCTGAAGGGCATCATCACCGACCGCGACATCGTGATCAAGTGCTGCGCCGAAGGCAAGGACCTCGACAGCACCACGGCGAGCGAGCTGGCCCGCGGGCTGGTGTGGGTCGAGGCGGACCACAGCGTCGAAGAGGCGCTGGAGAAGATGGAGCAGCACCAGATCAAGCGGCTGCCCGTGATCCAGAACCACCGGATCGTCGGCATGATCACCGAGGCCGACCTGGCCAAGGAACTGCCCGACAGCAAGCTCGCCGAGTTCGTGCACCGCATCTACGCGGGTGCCTGACGTTCCGGGGGGCGAGCCGCGCTTTTCGCGACTCGCCCCTGGTCACGGTACGGCGGCCGAGCGCGCCGCGTCCTTTCGTGGACGTGCTGATCAGCGGCGCCAGGACCAGACCACCAGCCAGACGCTCAGCCCGAACAGCGCCATGCCGAGCGGCACGTGCGCCGCCACCGCGCCGGACCCGCCCAGCATCGACTGCACCAGCCCGAGCAGCAGCACCGCCAAGCTGACCAGCGCGGGCCAGCCCGCGCCCCGCCCCGGCCGCCACAGCAGCACGGCCACCACGAGCTGCGCCAGCCCAAGCAGGAGGACGGCCCCCGCGCCCACCCCATGCAGGCCGCCCGTCGCGCCGCTCAACAACTGCCCGGCCGTCACCGCCTGCACGAGCACCGCCACCATGTAGAGCAGTGCGACCGCCTTGAACGCGGTCAGGTATCCGCTTGCCCTGGCAACCTGGGTGACCACTGGACTCTCCTTCGATCGGTGAGCTCCAGGATCTTGTGCCACCGGCCGGCCGGCATCCGCCGCTGGTCGTCCTCCGCACTACACCTCAGGTCGTACGCCCGGCGGAAACCGGCGCTTGACCCTGCCGTCCGTGCCGTCGTGCCGCGTGCGGCCCGTCGTGGATTCAGTCACGAGACCGATGGACGACCTCCTTCGAGGACCGCCCGGGATAGACGAGGATGAGGTGCCGCTCGGCGGGGAGCATTCGGCCACCTCCTGCCAGCCCTTGAGTCGCAGCGGAGGAGCCTTGTCGAAGGCCTTGACGGTCACGCCCGGTAAGGAAGGCGCGGGCCCTCCTCGCCGCCGAGCAGCCCGGCCAGCAGCACGACCACGACCACCGCGGGGCCGGAGCGGCATCGGCGGACTGCTGACCAGGCTTGGGTGAGAATGCGATGACCTTACCGGCCGTTGGGCGCACAGCTACCTCACTGATGCAGCCGTAGGGCCCGCGACAGCAGGACCCTGGCGGCCCGGCACGTGTTCTCATCTACGCCGAGGGTCCTGGACAGCGTTGCTGAAGGTGAGCTCAAGCCGTAGCAGGGTCGACGTCCGCTTACGCCGGTGCGCCAGGTGCCGGATGTTCAGTTTGCGGGGTGGGTGCCGGAGCCTGCGAGGGGCGGCAGGACCGCCTGGGCGTCGGCTCCGGTGATCCAGAGGCCGATCATGAACGCCGCCGTCGCCTCCAGGAGTTTCGCCCTGTCGAGGCCACCGCCGTGGACCGGTGTGCAGCCCAGGTCGGTGACCAGTGTGCGGGCCGTCGCGAGCGCGCGCTCGTCATCCCCGCACAGAGGTACGGCCAGCGGGCGGCCGTCGAAGACCGGCGGTGTCATCCGCCACACGTCGACGTGGCACAGGTTGAAGGCTTTCACCACCCGTCCGCCCGTGGAGTCGGCGATCAGCTCGGCTAGTGAGCGCGTCACGTCATAGGCGCCAGGCCCGACCGCGTTGGTCACATCGATCACCGGCTTGCCGCGCATCGCCGGGCCCGCCGCCCGTAGCACGTCGTGCAGGCCGGCTTCCAGGACGGCCACCATCACCACCTCGCCGTACTCGGCGGCCTCCGCCCACGTTCCCGCACGCGCGACGCCAGGCGCGGTGGTGCCAGGCCGGTGGGCGGCAGTCGTCATCTTCTCCGCCAGGGCGGCGCTCGCCACCGGGTTCCTGCCGCTGACCATGATGTCGTGGCCCGCCCTGAGCCACTGGGTGCCGAGGGCGTCGGCCATGGTGCCCGCGCCCAGAATGCCGATCCGCATGTTCGTCCTCCACGTGTTAGTACTCGTACGAAGACTGTAGGAATGTCGTCACGCACCATCCGGTGCCTAACGGAGGACCCGTGTTTCTCGCCGACTGTCAGGCCAGGCTCGCCTTCGACCTGATCTCCCACACCTGGAACGCGGTCGTCATCTGGTCGCTGCGCCACGGCCCCCGGCGCCCCGGCGACCTGCGCGCGCAGATCGGCGGCATCAGCCCCAAGGTCCTGACGGAGACCCTGCGCCGCCTGGAGTCCAACGGGCTGGTGGCGCGGCAGGCGTACGCGGAGGCGCCGCCACGTGTGGAGTACGAACTGACGGACCTGGGCCGGACGCTGCTGGGCCCGATCGGGGCCCTGGGCGAGTGGGCCTTCGACCACGCCGACGAGGTCCTGACCGCCCAGGACCGGTAGCCGGGCCACGACGCCCGGAGGCCGCGAAGGATGAAGGCCCATGAGGCCGCTGTCGGGGGCTTGTCGAAGCGAAGGCCGGGGGCCACCCGCCAGGAAGGACAGCCCCCGCATCCGAACTCGACGGCCACCCTGTCGTCCGCCACCGGGCGGCGTTCTCGACGCCGGTCTAGGCGGCGTTCTTGGAGCCAGTCCGGGCGGCGTTCTTGGGGCCGGTTTGGGCGGCGTTCTCGACGCCGATTTGGGCGGTGGTGAGGGCCGCGTCGGTGTCGGCGGTGGCCAGGATGGCGTTGATGTGGGAGCCGGCCAGAGCGCCCGCCGCGGCGGAGGCGCCCACCTGGGCGGTCAGGTCGGTGGCGTTGCCGGCGACCCACACGCCCGGCACTTCGGTGGTGCCGGCCATGCCGGAGGCGAAGCGGCGGCCCATGTCGCCGGGCAGGTCCTCCATCGGCAGCTTCAGGCCGTGCAGGCCCTCGGTGCGGGCCCGCATCCGCGTGGCGACCGCGAGGACGCGGCGGGCCACGACCGTGCCATCGGTCAGGCGCACGCCCGCGATGCCGCCGTCCTCGTTCGTCATGACCTCCCGCACCGGGGTGTCGACGATGGGGATGTCGCGGGCGGCGAAGCGTGCTCGGGTGTCGTCGTCGAGTTCGGTGCCGTGGGTGAAGTAGACGAGATCGTCGGTCAGCTGGCGGAACAGCAGCGCGTGGTGGATCGAGGTGGAGCCGGTGGCGAGGACGCCGATCGGTTCGTCGCGTACCTCCCAGCCGTGGCAGTACGGGCAGTGCACCACGCCGTGCCCCCAGTGCGAGGCGAGGCCCGGCACGTCCGGCAGCACGTCCCGCAGGCCGGTGGCCACCAGCACGCGGCGCGCCGTCACCGTGCCGCCGTCGGCCAGAGTGACCGTGAACCGCAGGTCACCGTCGGGGGCCGGAGCGGCCGGCTCGGCAGAGGTCACCTCTCCGAGGACGACCCGGCCGCCGTACTGGCGCACCTGCTCCCGGCCCCGCTCCAGCAGCTCGGTGGGCGGCGTACCGTCCAGCATGATGAAGCCGTGCATGGCGTCGGCAGGCGCGTTGCGGGGCGACCCGCTGTCGATCACGATGACCGAACGGCGGGAGCGCGCCAGCATCAAGGCACCGTTCAAACCCGCGGCGCCGCCGCCGATCACCACGACGTCCACGGTCTCACCGGGCAGTGTGTCGCTCTCGTACACGGAAGTCCGCACAGACATGTCGCGCCCTTTCGTCGTGCGTGGCCCGACCTTTCGGGCCCTTCTACGCACGACGTTAAACTCGCCTTGCATGAAGAGCATATGATGTTGCCTATGACGCAAGAAATTGGAGACGTGGACAGCCTCGTACGCAAACGCATCCGTGCCCTGCGGGTCGCACAGGGCTGGTCCCTGGAAGAACTGGCCGCCCGCGCCAACCTCAGCCAGTCCTCGCTGAGCCGCATCGAGAACGGCCAGCGCCGCCTCGCCCTGGATCAGCTCGTCATCCTCGCCCGCGCCCTGGACACCACCCTCGACCAGCTCGTCGAGACCGCCACCGACGACGTCGTCACCAGCCCGACGATCGACGGCGCCCACGGCTCGATGCGCTGGCCCGTCAAGGGCCATCCCGGCATGATCGTCGTGCGCCAGCGCATGACCCAGCCGCCGCCCGACAACCCCGCCCGCATGCGTGCCCACGCCGGCCGGGAATGGCTGGTCGTGCTCTCCGGCACCGCGATTCTCATGCTGGGCCACCGGCGCTTCCGGCTCGAGACCAACCAGGCCGCCGAGTTCCCCACCATGATGCCCCACGACATCGGCGCCGAAGGCGGACCGTGCGAAATTCTGGGCATCTTCGACCGCGATGCCCGCCGCGGACACCAGCGCGACGACGGCGACTCTGACAGCCCGGCCAACCGCGAATGACGGCGACGCGGGTGCGTCTTGCGCGTCGGGCAGTGCCACACGCCGGCATCTTGCGCATTCCGGGAGCCATCGTGCCTGATGAGCAAACCGGCCTTACGGTGACGGCATGACGAACGCACACCCGCACACCCATCACCATGGCGCGCAGCACGACCACCACCAGCACGACCACCAGCATGACCACCACCAGCAGGACGACGCGGGCCAGGCGGAGATCCTCGACCTGGACGCGGAGGTCCTCGGCGAGCACATCGCGTCCATCACCGCATGGCTGCCCCTGAAAACCAGCCCACGCCACATCGTGGACCTGGGCTCCGGGACCGGAGCGGGCACCTTCGCCCTCCTCGACCGCTTCCCCGAGGCGCACGTCACGGCCGTCGACGCCTCGCCCGGACACCTGCAGCGGCTGCGGAAGAAGGCGTGCGCCCAGGATGCGGATGACCGCGTGCGCACCGTGCAGGCCGACCTCGACGCCGCCGACTGGCCCGACCTCGGCATGCCGGACCTGGTCTGGGCCTCGGCCTCGATGCATCACCTGGCCGACCCCGACCGCGCGCTGCGCGCCATCCATGACATGCTCGCGCCCGGCGGCCTGTTGGCCGTCGTCGAGCTGGCCGACTTCCCCCGCTTCCTGCCCGAGAACGCCCCGGAGGACCGGCCCGGCCTGGAAGACCGCTGCCACGCCGCGACCGCGCATCTCCACGCCGAGCACATGCCCCACCGTGGCGCCGACTGGGGCCCGATGCTGATCGCCGCCGGGTTCGCCCTCGAAGGCAAGCGCACCATCGCCGTGAACGTCCAAGGTGCCCGCAACGAGGCCATCGGCCGCTACGCGCTCAGCGGCCTGCAACGCATCCGCGGTGCCGCCGCGCACGCCCTTGCCGCCGCGGACCTCGCCGCGCTCGACCGGCTGCTCGACACGGACAGTCCCCACAGCATCCTGCGCCGCGACGACCTCTCCGTACGCACCGAACGCACCGTCTGGGCGGCACGCCTCAGCTGATCTCCACGCCGGTTGCCTGTTCGGGCGACAGCGGACGTGGCCTCGGTAGGACGCGACGCGCGTCCTACCGAGGACCGGGTCACAGGGAGATCGTCAGGTCGAAGGTGCCCTGGTGGGGGACGCGGAGGGCGTGGAAGCGGCGTTCGCCCAGGTAGCGGACCGAGCCGGCGGCGACCGTGGCGGGGGTGGCGGTGCCCCAGCGGAAGCGGATCGTCGTCCGGCCGCGCCGCAGGTCGAGGCCGTCGGCCGTGGCGGTGACGGAGCCGCCGTGCTGGGCGCGGGTGCCGTCGGTGAAGATGAGCTCGTCCGTCGGGAGCAGGATGAGCGGGATCTGCTCGAACGCCGGCGCGTTCGCCCGGACGGTGCGGCGCAGCGTCTGCCGGGTGACGTGCACGTCGGTGGTGACGGAGTCGTTGCCGTAGCGGATGCCGAAGGCGCCGCGGCTCTGGCCGCCGGTCCACTCCTGGCCGCCGGGCGCGCCGTGGAAGTAGGTGGCGGGAAGGTGGCCGTTGGAGTCGGGCCGCTGGCCGGGGAAGACCGTGGACCAGCAGGCGTGGTTGTTGTCGTTGAGCGCCTGGATGATGGTGCCCGCCTCGGGGTGCCAGAGGAAGGTCAGGCCGGTGCGGGTCTGGGAGTCGGCGCGGGCGCCGAAGTAGCCGCCCAGGTACAGGCCGGGCTTGCGGACGAACAGGAAGTCCTGGCCGTCGTCCTGGCGCAGCTCGACGAAGTCGTGGTCGCGCAGGTAGGGCAGCTGGGCGATGGCGGCGGCGCGCTGGCGGCGGGTGGGGAACCCCTCGCCGTACAGGCCGTGGGAGAGGATGCGCGGGGAGGTGTCCTGCTTGGCGAGCGGCCCCACCGGCTCGGCGGAGGCGGCCCAGGCGGCGCGGGCGTCGGCGAGGTCCTCCCGGGCGGTCATGAACGCGGCGAGCTGCGGCACGTGGCCGGTGAAGACCCAGTTGAGCGCCGTCCGGTCCGGGTCGGGCCGGACCTCGGCGTAGAAGCGGGAGCTGGTGCGCGTGGAGGTGGCGACGTTGGTCATGTAGCCGGAGCCGTCGGGCTCGCGCAGCAGGTTGTAGCCGAGCCAGTCGGTGTACTTGGCGGCCATGTCGACCAGGACCGGGTCGCGGGTCTGGTGGTAGGCGTCGGCCAGCTCGGGGAGCATGACCTCGAAGTTGTAGTTCAGGTCGGCGCCGCGCTGCTCGTAGAAGAACCCGGCGGGGCTCTGGCCGGTGGCGGCGATCCGGGCGAAGGCCTCGGTCAGTCTGGTGCGCGCCGCGGGGTCGCGGTCGAGGTTGAGCGCGAGCGCGGCGCCGGCCAGCCCGGAGGCCGTCTGGTTGGCGTACCCCAGCCGCGGCTGCCAGACGGTCGGGTTGTCCGCGTCGAGGAACCAGGTCATGGCGGTGCGCAGGGCCGTGGTCAGCTGGGCCCGTCGCTCGGGCAGCGCACCCGACTGGCGCAGCAGCTGGAGGGTCTTGCTGAGGTAGCCGAGGCCGAAGCCGGTGGCGGCCAGGTGGTGCTCCTGCCGGTGGTACTCCGGGAACGATCCATCGGCGTGCTGCAGCGACAGGTAGTGCCCGAGCCCGGCGTCGAGGGCGGCGAGCAGCGCGGGGTCGCCCGCGTACGGGTTCCAGGGGCGGGCGTTGGCGTGGAACCAGGCCAGCGTGAAGACGTGCTCCTGCACGCGGGCGTTGTACGGCGCTGCGGGGTTGCGCCACCAGCCGCCGGCGAAGAAGCCGCTGTCGTCCATGTCATTGACCATGGGCGCGAGGGTCGCCAGGTAGGGCGCGAAGCGCTGCTCGGCGGGCGTGAACAGGCGGCGGTCGGGCGCTCCCGCAGGTAAGGGGGCGAGGTCGGGCACGGAGGAGGCCCAGGCGGTGCCGGGCAGGGCCGCCGACAGGACGGCGGCGCCGAGGAGGGTGCGGCGAGTGAGCATGGTCAGCCTTTCAGACCGGTGTGCGCGAGACCCTCGATGAACTGCCGCTGGGCCAGCACGAACACCACCAGGATGGGCAGTGCCGTCATCGTGGCGGCCGCGAGCTGCACGTTCCACATGGGTCCGCCATAGGCGTCGACGAACTGGGTGAGCGCCTGCGGGAGGGTGAAGTTGGCAGGGGTGGACAGGTAGACGATGGGTTCGAGGTAGAGGTTCCAGGAGTGCAGGAAGGTGAAGATGGCGACCGCGCCGAGCGCGGGACGGGCCAGCGGCAGCGCGACCCGGTAGAAGGTGCCGAACCTGCCGAGCCCGTCGACGCGGGCGGCCTCCTCCAGCTCGCCGGGCAGGGTGATGAAGAACTGCCGCATGATGAAGGTGGCCAGCACGCTGGGCGCGCCGAAGATCGGCACCAGGATGAGCGGCCAGTGGGTGTCGCTCATCCCGAAGTCGTGGAACATCTGGAACAGCGGGACGATCGTGACCTCGCTGGGGATCAGCAGGCCGACGAGCACGACCACGAACAGCACGTTCTGCCCGGGGAAGCGGATGCGGGCGAAGGCATACCCGGCCATCGCGGCCACCGCCATGGTGCCCACGGTGACCACGGCCGCGATGTAGAGGCTGTTCCAGTACTGCTGGGCGAACGGCTGCAGCTCGAAGACCCGGCTGTAGGACGTCAGGTCCCACCGGTCGGGCACCAGCGAGGGCGGGAAGGCGAAGATTTCGTTGATCGGCTTGACCGACGAGGTGACCATCCACCAGGTCGGGAAGACGAACGGCACACACAGGACGCACAGCAGGCCGTACAGCGAGAGTTTGACCCTACGACTCATGGAAGACCCACTTCCGGCGCATCCGCCACTGCACGAGCGTGAGCGCCGCGACGATCAGGAACAGCAGGACCGACAGCGTGGCGCCGTAGCCGAAGTGCCTGAACTGGAAGGCCTGCTGGTAGAGGTAGTAGACGAGGACCGTGGTGGACATCCCGGGGCCGCCCTGGGTGAGGACCGCGATCTGGGCGAACACCTGCAGCGAGCCGACCACGGTGATGATCGAGGTGAGCAGGACGGTGGGGCTGATCAGCGGCATGGTGATGCGCAGGAAGCGCACCCAGGCGTTCGCGCCGTCGAGCTCGGCGGCCTCGTAGAGCTGGCGGGGCACGCCCTGCAGCGCGGCCAGGAACAGCACCATGTTGAGGCCGACGTTCTTGATCACCTGGACCACGACGACCGAGAGCAGGGCGGTGGCGTCGCCGCGCAGCCAGTTGGGGCCGTCGACGCCGACCGCGCCGAGCAGGCCGTTGATGCCGCCGTCGCCCTGCAGCAGGAACTGCCAGACGATGGTCCAGGCGACCAGCGACACCAGCACCGGGGAGAAGAACAGGGTGCGGAAGAAGGTGGTGCCGGCCAGTTTCTGGTTGAGCAGGATCGCCAGGAGCAGGGCCAGCGCCAGGTTGAGCACGACCAGGCCGATGGAGAACAGGGTGGTGCTGGTCAGCACCTCGCCCATGTTCGGGTCGGCGAGCAGTTTGGCGTAGTTCTCGCCGCCGACGAAGTCGAACGTCCCGGCCAGGACGTTCCACTCCTGAAGGCTGTACCAGCCGACGAGGGCCAGCGGCAGCAGCACGAACAGCACGCTGCCGGCCAGCTGCGGAGAGATGAGCAGGTATCCGACCAGAGCGTCACGGCGCGGGATGGTCCAGAAGGGGGCGCGCCGGGTGGCCGTACGGTCCGCCACCCGGTCGCGGATCTCCGTTGCCGCCACGTCACGCACCGAGCATGGGCTGGATCTTCGCGCACACGCCGTCCAGCACCGTCTTGACGTCGGCGTCCGCCGTCCACAGCGGGTCGAGCGAGGCCCTGATGGTCTGCGCCAGCTCGGCCTGTCCGGTGTGGCTGGGCTTGACGACGCCGTTCTCGATGCCGTCGATCACGACCTTCTGCAGCTGGTCGGGCTTGAGCAGCGGGTTCGTCTTGGCCATGGTGTCGGCGGTGAGCTGGGAGCTGCGCGCCGGCGGGAAGTAGGCGGCGAGTTTGGCGGAGTTGGCGGGGTTGGTGAAGAAGGCGAGGAAGTCGGTGGCCAGTTCGGCGTTGGGCGACTTCTTCAGCACGCCGATCCCGGCCTGCCCGATCACCGCGTACTCACCCTTGGGCCCGGCGGGCAGCGGCACGAGGTCCCACTCGAAGGTGCCCTCCTTGAGCATGGCGGCCCTGGAGATCTGCGCGATCACCATGGCGGAGTCGCCCGCGAAGAAGTCGGCGACGGTGCCGGGGCCCGGCATGGCCTTGTCCTTGAAGATCGACGTGTGCAGGAAGGTCATCGCCTCGACCATCTCGGGGCTGTTGAACCGGCAGCTCTTGCCGTCGTCGCTGTAGGCCTTGGCGCCCCAGCCGCCCCAGATGGTGGCCAGGTTGTCCCAGCCCTTGTAGTCGAAGTCGAGGATGGTCAGGCCCTGCTTGCCGTCCTTGGCGACGGCGGCGTTGACGTCGTTGACGTGCTCCCAGTCCCACTGGCCGGCCTTGATGAGCTCCTGGGGGGACTTCTGCTTGGCGGCCTTGACCAGGTCGGTGTTGACGAACACGCCGAACGGCGAGGTGGAGAACGGGTAGGCGTACAGCTCACCGTCCTGCTGCCACAGCTTGGTGGCCGAGGGGACGAGCTCCGCGGCGTTCTCGATCTTGCTGTTCAGGGGGGCGAGCGCGCCGGAGCCGACGAAGTCGGGGGCGGAGCTCTCCAGGATCCAGGCCAGGTCGGGGGCCTTGCCGCCGGCGATCTGGGTGGTGATCGTGGTGGTGTAGTTCTCGAACGGGATCGTGTCGAAGGTGATCGCGCCGACGTTGGGGTGAGCCTTGCGATACTCGTCGGCGATCTCGTTGAACAGCTTCAGGTGGGCCTCGTTGGAGGTCCAGATCGTCATGCGGAGCGGCTGCGGCCCCTGCGCCACAGGGGTCTCGCCGCCGCCGCACGCGGTGACCGCGAGCAGCGCGGTCAGCGAGACGGCCGCCAGCTTCCCGATTGCGTTCATGATGAGTTCTCCTTCAGTAACCGGTGACGTCGGGCCAGCGCAGTTCGACGCCGTCACGGGTGAGCCGGTGCTGGTAGTCGGCCAGGAGCCGCTCGCTCTCGCGTACGGCGTGCGGAGTCGTGGCGTGGTCGAGGCAGAACGCGGCCAGCGCGCCCGCGGCCTCGCCGACGTTCCACTCCACCGGGTGCAGGCGGTAGGCGCCGTTGGTGATGTGGGTGGTGCCGATGTTCTTGGAGGCGGGCAGCAGGTTGGCCATCCGCCGCGGGATCAGCGCGCCGAGCGGGATCTCGAACGGCGAGCTGGCCACGTCGATGTAGTTGTCGCCGCCGGTGGACGGGTGCAAATCGATGCGGTACATGCCGATGCCGACCGAGTCGGCGTAGGAGACGGCGCCCTTGTCACCGCGCACCGCCACGGACACGTCCTGCTCGGTGACGGTCGTCAGGGCGCGGATGCGGCGGGACTCCCGGATGTAGGGCGCCTGGGCGAGGCCGTCGGCGCTGCCGGTGACGTCGCCGCGCAGCCGCAGGCCGGGGTGGCCGGTGCCGCCGTCGGTGCGCGGGGCCTCGGTCTGCAGCCAGTAGAGCACCGACATCGACAGCTCCCGGGCCGCCGCCAGGTGCCGGCCGGCGTCGGGCACGTCGATGACGGGCCCCTCCAGATAGTCGATCATCGGCCAGTTGACCAGCGTGATGTCGCTGTCGTAGGCCCCGGGCACGAAGTTGTCGCGGGCGGCGATCCGGCGGAAGGTCCACAGGTTGGCGTCGCCCGGGTTGACCCGCTGGTCGGCCTCCACCAGGCGGGGGTCGTCGCCGGGATTGGGGGTGAAGGAACGCTCCACGATCTCCAGCGTCCGCGGGCTCGGGCAGCGCCACGACAGCAGCTTGTCGCCCCAGAACGGCGGCTGGTAGGCGCGCCAGAAGTCGTAGGAGTCCGGCTTGTCGATGGTGTGGTCGCCGTCGACGTGGTCGAGCGCGAAGCACACCGAGACGGCCTGCATGTTAAGCGGCTGCGCCTCGGCGGGCGCACTCGGCTCATTCGTCTCGGCCTGCGACTCGAACCCGGTCACGTACTCGGTCCCGGTCAGCGGCAGCAGCTCGCCGGTCTCGGTGGCGTCCAGCACGTACGCGCCCAGCGCCGTGACGTCCTCGCCGCCGTCGCGGTGCGCGAGCCGCACCGCGGTCACCCGGTCGCCGTCCACCTGCGCCTCGACCGGCCGGTACGGCTGCAGCACGCGCAGCCGGCCGGAGCCCCGGTACGGCGCGAGCATCGCCTCGATGACCGAGACGGCGACCCTGGGCTCGTGGCAGAGCCGGCTGACGTGGCCGGCGCCGGGGTTCAGCTCCTGCCAGGCGCGGGCCCGCTCGGTGAGCGGGTAGTGGTCGCGGTAGTAACGGCGGATGCCCTCCCGCAGCGCCCGGTAGCTCGCGGTCACGCCGAACCGCTCCACCCAGGTGTGCTCGTCCGGCGGCACGGCCTGGCTGGTGAGCTGGCCGCCCAGCCAGTCGTACTCCTCGGTGAGGATCACCGAGCGGCCGGCCCGCAGCAGGGCCAGCGCGGCGGCGACGCCGCCCAGCCCGCCGCCGACGACGACCGCGTCTGCCGATATCTCAACCACGTGGGGGTTACCTCTCTCAGTTCTGTACGGGGGCGTTCTGCACGGGTGCCAGGGTCGAGCCTTCGACCAGCTCGCACGGCAGCATTTCCTGGGGGGCTCCGCCGCTCTCCAGCACCTGGGTCAGCAGCTCGACGGCTCTGCGTCCCATCTCGCGCCGGGGGATGCGGAAGCCGGTGAAGTCGATGTCGGTGTGCACCGGCGTGGAGTGCGCGCCGAGCACCAGGATCGACAGGTCGCGCGGCACGTCCAGCCCGCGCTCGCGGGCCGCCCGCACGATCGCGACCGCGTCGGCGAGCTCTTCGACGAGTACGGCGGTCGCGCCGGCGTCGAAGAGCCCGTCGGCCGAGGTCAGATGCAGGCCCTCGGCCCCGACCGCCGCCACGGCCTCGGTGAAGCCGTCGAACCGGTCGGTGAAGGACTCCGCGCCGGTGCCCACGCCCACGTAGGCCAGGCGCCGGTGGCCGAGCGCCGCCGCCCGCTCGACGAGCGCGCGGACCGCCGGCGGGTAGTCGGCGCCGACGTAGGGCACCGGCCCGCCGGCGTCGTCGCGACGGCCCACGGACACGAACGGGATCCGCTCGGTCAGCAGCCTGGCCAGGTCGTCCCGGTCGACGGCACGGCCGAGCAGCACGCAGCCGTCGGCCAGCCGGATCCGGCTCTCCGCGCTGAATATCCGCCGCTGCTCCCCCTCCACGACCTTGGCGCTGGTGAACAGCAGCAGGTCGCAGCCCGCCTCCTCGGCGCACTCCTCGATGCCGACGAGGAAGGGGTGGTAGAAGTCGGCGCTCTCGGCGGGGAAGACCGCCTCGTAAGTGAAGACGCCGAGGATGCGGTTGCGCCGGTCGGCCAGCCGCCTGGCGACCGGGTCGGCGACGTAGCCGGTCTCCCTGATCACCTGCAGCACGCGGTCACGGGTCTCCTGGGAGATCCTGACCTCGCCGTCGGCCCGGCCGTTGAGCACCAGCGACACCGTCGTCTGGCTCACTCCGGCCATCCGCGCGATGTCCTGCTGCGTGAGGCGCCGACCTGAAACAGTCACAGTCCGTATCATCCCGTCTAGGTGGTAATGCGCATTAGCCCGACATTCTGCGACCACCTCGACGGGACGGTCAAGGGCTAATAGCGGTGATAATCCGTATTAGTACGGAAAAATCATGACTCTGGTCACGGACACGTAACGTCACCAGCGGTCAGGCGAAGATGTGCTCCAGCGCCGCGGCCACGCCGTCCTCGTCGTTGGAGAGGGTCCGGCGCTCCACCGCCGCCAGCACGAGCGGGTGCGCGTTGGCCATGGCGTAGCCCGCGCCCGCGAAGGCGAGCATCGCCAGGTCGTTGGGCATGTCCCCGAACGCCACCACCCGCTCCGGCGGCACGCCCATCCCCTCGCACAGGCCCGCCAGCGTGCCCGCCTTGGTCACCTGCGAGGCGCTGACCTCCAGCAGTCCCCGCACGCCCGAGTGCGTCACCTCGGCCTGCCCGTCGATGGCGGCCACCGCGGCGGTGAACATGTCGTCCAGCGGATGGGTGTCCGACCAGACGAGCAGCTTGACGATGGGCTCCCCTTCCGCGCACACGTCCGGCACCGGGCGCCAGTAGGCCAGATCGGTGTGGATGTGCCTGCCGTACCCCGGCTGGAACAGCACGCCCCGGCCCGTCTCCGCCGCGAAACTCACCCCCGGCAGCGCCTCGGTGAGGGTGGCGATGATCGTCACGGCCGCCGCCGGGGCGATCGGGGACATGGTGACGATCTCGTCGGCGGTGACGTCGTACACGATCGCGCCGTTGCTGCAGACCGCCTTGCCCAGCTCACCCGTCTGCCGGGCGATCGGTTGGAGGCTGCGGGGCGGGCGGGCGGTGACGAACACGATCTCGGCCCCGGCCCGGCGCGCCAGGCGCAACGCCCGACGGGTCCGCTCGGAGACCGACCCGTCGGAGCGCAGAAGGGTGCCGTCCAGGTCCGTGGCCACGATACGAGGAGAAGTCACGCCCCCGATTATCGGGCCCACGGCTCGCCCGCCTCCCGCCGCCGTCAGGATGGGACGCGAGTCCGTCAGATGCGCATCTCCGACGGCAGCAGGGTGTGGGCGGTGGTCAGCTCCATGCCGAGCAGTTCGCCGGAATCCGCGTAGTCGAGCACGACCTGGTCGGCCACCACCTGGCGCACCGCATCACCTGGCACGATTTCATGCTTCATCGCGATATAGGCGATGTCCTGACCCTTGTCCCAGTTCACGTACACGATCTGCGGGCGGCTGCCCATCGGCTCCTCGTCCCAGTTCAGCAGGCCCTCCTTGGCCTCGTGCGAGCCGGTGAGCGCGGCGCGCATGGTCGCCAGCGCGAGCTCCACCGCCTGCAGAGAGTCGACCCCGGTCACCTTCCGCTCGTGCTCCCAGCCGGCGAGCCCGTCGATCCGATACGGGCACGACCACTCGCCCGACGGCTCCTCGTACGGCAGCCCGATCGTGACGACCACCTCCCCCGCCGGGTCGGTGCACAACGTGAGCGTCCGCCGCGCGATCTCGTACATGCCTGCTGCCTACCCGAAAGACCACACTCTTATGAACTCTGGCTGATATGCCCGAGATGCCGGATCCTTGGTGAGGTGGGAGCCCCATATATCAGCCGCCAAACCCCATACATGTGGCTTCTACGCACTAGTCTGCCTAGGTCGTGAGGGGGCCCAAGGTGAACGAATCATTCGGGACACGGTTGCGGGCGAGGCTCGACAAGCACGGACCGCTCTGCGTCGGGATCGACCCGAGCCCGGAGCTGCTGCACGCGTGGGGACTCGACGACTCCCCCGCCGGCCTCGACCGGTTCAGCCGGACGGTGGTCGACGCGGTGAGCGACCTGGTGGGAGTCGTGAAACCGCAGTCGGCCTTCTACGAGCGCTGGGGCAGCCGGGGCATCGCCGTGCTGGAGCAGACGATCGCCGACCTGCGGGACGCGGGCACGCTCGTCCTGCTGGACGTCAAACGCGGCGACATCGGCAGCACCATGACCGCCTACGCCGAGGCCTACCTCGACCGGGGCAGCCCGCTGGCCGCCGACGCGGTGACGCTCAGCCCCTACCTGGGCTTCGGCAGCCTGCGGGGCGCCATCACCTCGGCCCTCGCCAGCGACGCGGGCGTCTTCGTGCTCGCCCGCACCTCCAACCCCGAGGCCACCGCCCTGCAGAGCGCGGTGGTGGGCGAGGTCTACGAGGGCGTGCGGGCGGCCAACGAGGGCGCCTCACCGCTGGGCTCGATCGGCGTCGTGGTCGGCGCGACCGTACGCGACCCTGGCTACCCGCTCGACCACCTCAACGGCCCGGTGCTGGCGCCGGGGCTGGGCGCCCAGGGCGCCTCCCCCGCCGACGTCGGCCGCCTGTTCGCGTCCGTACGCCATGCGGTCGTGCCGTCGGTGTCCCGCGCTGTCCTTGAGGACCCGGCCAAGCTGCGCATGCGAACGGAACGCTACCGGGACGAATGCGTCCACCATCTCTCATCGTGAAATTACATGGACCAGCCCGATCTCACCCAACTCAGCCGATCACGCGGCTCGGTGTATCGAGCTCTCCGCCCTGGATAGACGCGACCCGGTCGTGGTGTCACTGAAGGCCCTGGATGACGCCGCCGTAGATCGGCGTCGAGACATTGGCGCGGGTCGGGTTGCCCCCCACCATCTGGGCGACGAACTCGGCCAGGCTCGGGCGTGGGTCGGCGCTCAGCAGCTTGTCGCCGAGCTCGACGTACTCGATGGTCTTGGCCAGCGAACTGGCGTCGTTGACGGCGTCGGCCTTGCGGTGAGACGCGACGACGACCTGAGGGTTGCGGCTCTGGACCTCCTCCAGGGTGGCGATCCAGCCCTTGCGGGTCTCGGGGGTGCTCTCCATCAGGGCGGCGTGCACGTCGTTGTAGGCGATGTCGCCGACGATGACGGCGGACAGCTCGGGCACCCAGGCGTAGGAGGACTCGCTCATGTCGGACTGGCCGGCCGAGACGCCGACATCACCAGCCAGCACAGCTCAGCTCGCCTGGCCAATGAGATCAACCAGGCCCGAACCCGGCTGCAGCCCTGGGCGACCACCACATACGTACGCCATCTGGATGAAACCCTGCGTTCCTGCGGCTTCGCTTCGGCGGGGCCAGCGGCAAAGGCCTGAGCCGGCGGAAGAACTCCGGACGACGATCATGACGGCTAGGCCGTCGGGCCGGCGTCGGGGCGGGTCACCTCGTCCTCTTCGTTCTCCTCATCCCTCTCGGCGTCGGCCTCGTCCGCGGCCTCCGGCGGGTCGGCGGGGATGGGACGGCGGCCCTTCTCCGTAGTGGCGCCGGACCGCTCAGCCACCACGTCGCTCTCCCCGCCCAGGCCTTGGGTCGCCTCCGGTTTGTCACTCATACCCGGCCTCTGCCCACTCGGCCCCGGCTGAAGCCCCGTCCTTCGTGAGCATTCATCCAGCGGTGCGGAGGCCGTCGCTCGCTACCACCGGGTCCGTCGCTGTTCCGTGGAAGGACCCGGGGGTGGCGGCTGACGAGCGCTTGCCTGGAAGTCCCTATCGGGGAGGCTGGTTCGTCCAGCCGGTGGTCACCTTGATGAATCTCGTGCTCAACGACACGCTTCCGTCGTTTCCGGAGAGATAGTTGGTGCTCGTCACTCGAGCGGTCTCGGGATCGACGACCAGCTTGATCTCCCACCCGGTGTCAGGGTAGGGGAACCGCAGTTCCTGCCCGCCTTCGACGGCGCCCGTGCTCTCGACTCCCGGTGTCGTGGCGAGTGCCCGGAAGGCTGCGGAACGAACCTCCGGCGGCGTCGGCAGCTCCGAGATCAGCGTGATGAGGGAGAAGAGAGGGTCGCCTCGCCGCTCAGATGCGGTCATGGCGCTGTCACGCCCCTGAAGCGCGGTGAGCCGCGCTTTCAACGCCCCGGGATCTGCCGGCAGCCTTTCCAGGTCCTCGATACTCACCTCGGCACCTTTGAGCATGAGCCGGTCCGGGTCTGGTACGACGACGCCGGGAGGGTCGCCCGCCTCGCCCTTGGACCAGCGCCGGCCGTCGCGCGCGGTCCAGCTCTCCTCACGCGGCATGTCCACGTCCCGCATCTCACGTGTGACGTGCCAATAGGTCCCGGAGCCTTGGGGCGTGCGTTCCGCGCTGACAGCGGCCATGAGCAGGACCTCCCTGCCTGAGGTGGGTGCGCCGGCGGAGGTGATCACGCCCGAGACGAGCACGGCGACGACCGCCGCGGCGGCGGTGGCCAGGGTGAGCGCGGGCAGCCGCCACCCGATCCGCCGCCGCGCGCGGCCTCGCATCCTGTCCTGGAGCCGGCCTCTGCTGCGCGTGACCGCCTCAGCGGGCGGCTCGGGCTTGGTCAGCAGAATGGCGAGTGCCTTCAAGTCATCCATGGGTGGTCTCCTGGTCGATGAGAGCGTGGATTTTCGCGCGCGCTCGGCTGAGCCTGGAGCCCACCGTGCCGACGGCGATGCCGAGCGCCTCGGCCACTTCGTCGTAGCTGAGCTGACCCAGGGCCACGAGCAGCAGGACATCGCGCTCGCCGCCGGACAACGCGGCGAGCGCCTTGGCCAGGTGGGGCTGCATGCGCTCCGCGGCGACGGAGGCGACGACCCGGTTCTCGTGGCCTTCTACGACGGGTTCCGGGCCGAGCCGGGACAGCGCCCTGTAGTGGCGGGTCTCCTTGCGCCGGTGCCTGGCGATCAGATTGGTGGCGAAGCCGAACAGCCAGGGCCGCAGTCCCCCGCGCTCCGGGTCGAACCGATCGCGCTGGTCGAAGGCCAGCAGGAACGTCTCGGCCGTGATGTCCTCGGCGATCTGTGTGTCCAGGCGGCCGGCCACGTACAGGTAGATGTCGCGGAAGTAGCGGTCGTGCACGACGGTGAACAGGTCGGGGTCCCGCTGGTACTGGACGACGAGTTCGGCGTCGGTCGCCTTTCCGTCCGCTTCGGCGATCAAATTCTTTTCTCCGTCATCGGCCTGCCTTATGTGTGGTGGACGGTCACTCATCCTTCGCCGCAAGCCGGAATCGTCTTCCCGCGAGCTTCGAGGCGGCCGCACCGCCCCCACAACAGGTCGTCCAGGCCCGATCGCCCGCCGACACGGCGCCGGGGTGATTCAGGTTCGATGCCGCGACCGAACCGCTGGAAGCCGACATCGACCCGAGTGCGCCGGGCATGAGTCCGTGCCGTCACCCGGGACCACGACCGGGCCGAAGGCCGTCGAGCCGGCTGCGCTCTACCGGCTCGTGCCTCAGGTGAGGGACGCCTCGATCTCCACACGGGTGGGCATCGACGTGCTGGCTCCCGCGCGCTGCACCGACAGCGCCGCCGCCGCGGACGCGAACCGGAGCGCCTCCTCGGCGTCGCGGCCCTCGGATTGCGCGACCGCGAACGCCCCGGCGAAGGTGTCGCCGGCGGCCGTGGTGTCGACCGCCTGGACCTTCACCGCAGGCACCCGGATCCGCTCCCCCGAGCTCGACCCGTACAACGCCCCCTCCGACCCGAGGGTGATGACGGCCTCGTCGACCCGCCGCAGCAGCGCGTCCATGGCCGCCTCGGGGGTGGCCGTGCCGGTGATACCGGTGGCCTCGTGCTCGTTGGGGATCAGCAGCGTGACCGCGTCCAGCAGGCCGTTCGGTAGCGGCTGCGCGGGCGCGGGGGTGAGGATGACGGGCACCCCCGCCTCCCGCGCCGCCCTGGCAGCGGCGATGACCGCGTCCATCGGCAGTTCGAGCTGCAGCAGCAGCGCCTGCGACGCGGCGATGAGGGCGCGATCGTTGCCCGTGGGACCGCTGACCGTGCCGTTCGCGCCGGGGACCACGATGATCGAGTTGGCGCCCGAGTCGTCCACCACGATGTGCGCGATGCCGCTCACACCCGGCACCCGCCGCAGCAGGCTGATGTTCACGCCGGCGGCGGCGAGGGTGTCGCGCAGTTCGGCGCCGAAGGCGTCTTCGCCCACCGCGCCGATGAACGCCACCGCGGCGCCGGCTCTGGCGGCGGCGATGGCCTGGTTGGCGCCCTTTCCGCCGGGAATCGTACGGAACTCGCGCCCGGTGACCGTCTCACCCCGCTGAGGCGCCTTGGCGACGTAGGCCACCAGGTCCATGTTCGCGCTGCCGAAGACCGTGATCACGGATGCATCATCTCCTGGGTTCGGCGTGCCAGCTCCTCCAGCCCGATGCCGTCGAAGCCGGTCAGGCTGCTGGCGAGGCTGTCACGCATGGTCCACTGCCCGGGGACGCCGCCGTTCAGCGCCCCGACGACGGAGCCGACCGTCGCGCCGGCCGAGTCGGTGTCCCAGCCGGCGGCGACCGCGCCGGCGATGGAGGCGGTGAAGTCGCCGCGGCCGTGGATCAGCGCGGCGGCGATCAGGGCCGCGTTGTTGATCGTGTGCACCCAGTGCAGGCCGCCATGGCGTTCGTGCAGCAGGTCGAGGACCCGTTCGAAGTCCGGCTCGCGGGCCGCGTCCTCGGCCGCCTGCCGTACGGCCGCATGCAGGCGGGAGCGCGGCGGCACCACCGACAGTCCGGCCGCCACCACCTCCTCCACGGAGGTGGCGACCAGCGCGGTGGCGCACATGGCGGCGACGAACATCGCCCCGTAGACGCCGTTGGCGGTGTGGGTGAGCCGGGCGTCACGCCAGGCGTACTCGGCGGCGGTGCCCGGATCGCCAGGGTTGATCCATCCGTACACGTCCGCCCTGATCAGCGCGCCGATCCACTCCCTGAACGGGTTGCGGTAGGTGGCCGTCTCCGGCGGCTCGACGCCGGCCAGCAGGTTGCGGTAGGCGACCCGCTCGGCGGTGAACGTGCGCCCGGCGGGCAGTTCGTCCAGCCAGAGCTTCGCCACGTCGTCGGTGGTGAAGCCGCGGCCGTGCCGCTCCAGCACGGACAGGGCGAGCAGCGCGTAGTTGAGGTCGTCGTCCTCGGGGATGCCGTCGATGTTCTCGGCCAGCGAGTTGACGGCGCTGCGGCGGTTCCACGGCCAGCGCTCGGCGACCTCGTCCGGCAGCCCTTCGGCGGTGAACCAGCCGCGGATCGGCCAGTTGCCGGTGGCCTCGGCGAGCTCCCTGATGCCTTCTCGCGGCAGCTTCTCGACGGGCTTGCCCAGCACGCAGCCGGCCGAGCGGCCGAGCCAGCCGCCCAGCACGCGGTCACGGGAGGCGACGTGGCCGGGCCGTGGCTGCGGCCAGCCAGGGCAGGCGGCGATGATGGCGATCAGGTCCGTCGGCTCGTCCAGCGGCGAGTCGATCGCGTCCAGCTCGTCCAGGAGCCGCTCGGCCAGCGGCCGGAGCTTCTGCGCGCCGGGCTCGGAGGCGCCGGCGCGGGGCGGGGCGTCGTGGCCGCCCTCGGCGTGCCACCGCTCGGCGATCTGGCCGGCGTCTCTGCCGTCCTCGGCGGCCTGGCGGAGCTCGTGCCCCACCAGGTCCTCAGGCTGCACCCAGGTGAGCCGGATCATCTTCAGGTCTCCAGAAGGTCGGTGAACGCGGCTTCGTGCGCCCGGCGGCGGGCCACGTCGCCGGCGTGCACCCGGCGCGCCACCGCGGCGATCGTCCGGCCCGGCGTGAGCAGGTCGGTGCGGCTGGCCGTGCCCACCTGCTCGACCCACTCCCCCGGCACCGCGGCGAGGCCGCCGAGCGCGCCGGCGATGGCGCCACCCATCGAGGCTATCGAATCGGCGTCCCGGCCGTAGTTGACGCCGCCCAGCACGGTGTCACGGAAGTCCCCCTTGGCGATCACCAGGAAGGCCAGCGCCAGCGGCAGCTCCTCGATGCTGTGCGTACGGCTCGGGCGGCGGGCGCCGAGCCCCTGGTCGCGGTAGGTGTCGGCGACCGTGTCGTAGGGCCGCACGGCGGCGCGCAGCGCGGCGAACGAGCCGTCCCAGTGGCCCAGGTCGCGGGCCGCCTCGCAGACGGACTCGATGGCCGCCCTGGTGCCGTCCCTGGCGAGCCGGAGGCAGGCCGCCACCACGGAGTCGGCGGTGGCGCCCGGCCGCATGGCCTCGGCCACGGCCGCCGCCATCACGCCCGCCGCCTCCCGGCCGTAGCTGGACTGGTGGGCGCCGGTCAGGTCGATGGCCTCGGCGTAGGCGGCGTCGGGGTCGGCGGCGTTGACGATGCCGACCGGGGCGACGTACATGGCCGCGCCGCAGTTGACGATGTTGCCGACACCCGCCTCGCGGGGGTCGACGTGCCCGTAGTGCAGGCGGGCGACGATCCACTTCTCCGCCAGGAAGATCCGCTGCAGCGGCAGCGCCTCGGCCTCCAGCTCCGGGATCCACTGCCGCTTGCCCATCAGCTCGGGCACCAGGTGCTCGGCCACGGAGTAGGCGTCGAGGTGGCCGCCCGCCTTCTCGTAGACGCGGATCAGCGCGTGCGTCATCAACGTGTCGTCGGTGATGTGGCCGTCGCCCTTGTGGTACGGCGCGATGGGGCGGGCGTTGCGCCAGTCCTCGTTGAACGGCGGGACGATGCCCTCCACCTGCCCGCCGTAGCGTTCGACGATCTGTTCGGGGGTCCAGCCCTCGGTGGCGCCGCCCAGCGCGTCACCGACCGCCGCCCCCGCCACGCAGCCGATCGCCCTGTCCTCAAGCGGCGTCATGAAAGTCCCTCCGTCAGGTCCATGAGATCCAAGCCTGCCAGTTCGGGCAGACAGCAGCCGGCGAGTGTGCCCGCCGCCGTTCGCCACCCCTCCGGGATGGCACCGTACCCGCCGCACGCGCCGGTGAGCGCGCCGGTGAGCGCGGGCGCGGAGTCGGCCAGCGCGGCCAGGCAGGCGGCGGCGGGTACGGCCCGGGTGAGCGACCCCTGCGCCACCTCGGCCAGCGCCAGCGCCACGGGCACCGTCTGCGCGGCGCCCACCCCGTAGCTGTAGACGTGGTCGAGCAGGGCCGCGTCGAGCGCGGGCACCGCGCCGAACGGGTCGCCCGCCTCGCGGGCGACCTTCAGCGCCAGCCGCGCGTTGTGCCCGATGGCGGTGTCTTCGGGCAGTACCGCCAGCGCCGCGCCGACCATCCGGGCCGGTGAGCCCGTCGCCACGACCTCGGCCACGGCCGCCGCGACGGCCAGCGCGCCGAGCACGCCGTCGCCGGAGTTGGTCACCTCGGCGTCCTCTCGCGGATCCCTGCCGAGCGCGCCGAAGGCGACGGCCCTGATGGCGGCGGCGTCGTCGAAGTGGTGCGGGTTGTCGTGCCCGCTGGCGGGCGGTTCGAGGCCGCCGGCCAGGTTGTCCAGGGCGGTCGCCACGGAGACGCGCGCCCTGATGTCCGTCCGCCCCGCCAGGCTCCTGAACGCCTCGGCCCTCGGGCGGTCGATGCCGAGCACCGTCCAGGCCAGCCATTCGGCGTCGTCGGACGGGCCGACTGCCAGCGGCGCGACCGGCTGGTTGAGCGCGAACGGCACCGGCAGCGTGGTCACCCGATGCTCCTCGGCGAACCCGTCCAGCTCGCGGTGCAGCCGCCTGCTCCATGGCGCGTGCAGCGCCGCTCGGTGCCTGCTCGCGGGCCAGCCCGCGGCGTCACCCACGGCGAGCCCGACGAAGGCTCCCGTGATCCTGTCCCCCGACATGATGTCTACAGTCCTTCCGCCGGTTCGCCGGCGCGATCCGGTCTCATCATCGACCCGCCACTGTCCGGTCCGTCATCGGCGGGCGCCGTCCAGGGTCGCCGCCAGCTCGTCGGCGACGTCGAGCACATGCCGTCCCGCGACGGCGGGCAGGCACTTGCCGGTCACCGGCCCGATGCGCGCCGCCCACCGCTCGGGCACGCCTCGCTCGCCCTGCCCGGCTCCGGCGACCGCGCCGGCGATGGCGCCGATGGTGTCGGCGTCCCTGCCCAGGCTCACCCCGAACGTCACCGACGCCTCCACCTCGCCCCCACCGGCCAGGTAGGCGGCCAGCGCCAGCGCCACGGCCTCGGGGGCCAGGTCCGTCCAGGGGTAGTGCCTGACGACGACGGCCTCGTGCAGCGCCTCGACGAGCCCCGAAGCCACGGCCCCGCCGCCAGCCCCGCCGCCGATGGCATCGCCGATCACGTCGCGGATTCGTACGATATTTCGGGCAGTCCAGGAGTCGGCGGGCACCACCGCCAGCGCGGCCTCGACCACGTCCGGCGGTGGCGCGCCCGCCATGGCGGCGGCCACGGCCCCCGCGATGGCGCGGCCGCCGAGTATGCCCTCCCCTGACTGGCTGACCCGGCCGTCCTCCTCCACCAGCCGGGCCGCCTCGCCGGGATCGCCGGGACAGAAGATGCCGTACGGCGCGGCCCGCATCGCCAGCCCGTCGGACCAGCCGTGCTGGTGCACCAGGCCGGTCAGCGGCGGCTCCAGCCCCCGCCGCAGCGCCTGGATCGTGCCAAGTTCGGAGAAACCGGCGCCGCGCATCGGCCCGTTCACCGACGGGATGATCCGCTCCCGGTAGGCGGCGGCCACCAGTTCCGAGGTCAGTCCGTGTCCGTGCGCCACCAGCAGGGAGGCGGCGAAGATGGCGTACTCGGTGTCGTCCGTGCCGCCGCCCTCGATCTCGGTGAGCCGCCCCCACCTGCTGCGGATCTGCTCCGGCGAGAGGTTCTCGGCGGGCGCCCCGAGGGCGTCGCCGGCCGCGAGGCCGAGCAGACACCCCCGTGCCCTGTCCTGATGAGCATTGTCGGTATACGTCACCGCTGGTACCGCTCCAGCACCTCGTTGCCGTCCTCGACGAGCTTCTTGGCCACCTCGTCGATGCTGATCTTGTTGGCGAAGTACTCCTGCAGCGCGGGCGTCGCCACCTTGGACTTCCACTCGTCGAACCCGTTCACCTTGAGGAACGGCGCGACGACGAGGTTCTTGGCGGAGGCGGTGGCCACGTCCCAGCCGTCCTCCTCGGTGGTGATCGCCGGGTCGGCGGCGGCCTGCTGCGAGGTCGGCAGCAGCCAGTCACCCTTGGCGAGCTTGGCCTGGTTCGGGCCGTTCAGGAAGAAGGAGATGAACTTCAGCGCCTCGTCCGGGTGCTCGCTGTCAGCGGCGACCGACAGCGTCTGGGAGACGGCGCCCTGCTCGGAGGTGGTGCCCTTGAGCGGCGGCAGCGTCACCCACGCGAAGTCGTCGGGGGCCTGCTCGGCCACCTGCTGGCGCAGGTAGACGCCGACGGGCAGCATCGCGTACTTGTCGGCGAAGAAGCCGGGCAGCGGGTCCGCGGTGCCCATGCCGAGCGCCGCGGTGTCGGCGGACTTGTCCTTGTAGAGCTGGTCGTGGATGCGCTGCAGGACCTCCTTCTCCTCGGGGCCGACCTTGACCGTGGTCTTGCCGTCGGCGCCGGTCTGGAAGAAGGTGCCGCCGAAGTTCAGCGCCAGGTTCAGCGTCTTGTTGACCGGCGACTTCATCGGCCAGGCCACGCCGTAGGTGTCGCCCTTGGTGAGCTTCTTGCTGATCGTGGCGAACTCGTCCCACGTCCACGGCTCCGCCGGGGTGGGCATGCGCACCTTGGCGGCGTCCAGCAGCTTCTTGTTGGCGATGATGACCTGCGACTCCTGCAGGAACGGCACGCCGTACACGCCCTGGTTCCCCTTGCCGTCGTCGAAGGTGACGGTGTCCCAGGAGCTCTGCGGGATGTCGCTCTTGAGCTCGGCCGGCAGCTTGTCGTTCAGCTCCAGCAGGTAGCCCTTGGAGGCGAAGCCGGACAACGCCGGGGAGTCGTCGTGGATGACGTCGGGCGCGTCGCCGCCCTCGAAGGAGGTGACGAGCTGGTCGTTGACGTTGTCCCAGCTGCCCTGGACGTAGGTGACCTGGATGTTCGGGTTGGCCTTGTTCCACTCGTCGACGAGCTGCTTGTTGGCCGCGACCGACTCCTTCTGCCAGGCGAGGCTGAGGAAGTCGAGCTTGACGGGCTGGTCAGGGGCGGAGGAGGACCCGCCGTCCCCGCCGCCGCCGCAACCGGCGGCCAGGGCGACGGCGACCGCCGCCGCCAACGCGGATGTGATACGCATGAGAGCCTCCTAGCCCTTCACAGCGCCGGCCATCAGGCCAGACCTCAGCCGTCGCTGGATGATTGCGAAAAAGATCAGGCTCGGGATCGTCGCCATCAGCGACGCCGCGGCCAGCGGGCCGAGCCTGGACACCCCCTCGGGGCCGGTGAACCTCACCAGCGTCAGCGGGAGCGTCATCACGTCGGGATCCTTGAGGACCACCAGTGCGAACAGGAACTCGTTCCAGGACGAGATGAACGAGAACAGCAGCGTCGCCACCACGCCGGGCGCGAGCAGCGGCGCCACCACGCTGATGACCGCTCGGAGACGGCCGGCGCCGTCCACCGCCGCAGCCTCCTCCAGCTCGCGCGGCACCGACCGCACGTACCCCTGGAGCATCCACAACGCGAACGGCAGCGTGAACGTCACATGCACGACCACGAGGCCGACCAGCGTGTTGGTCAGGTCGAGCTGCCGCAGCACCATGAAGAGCGGGATGATGATCAGAATGAACGGGAACACCTGGCTGACCAGCACCCAGCCGAGCGCGACCTGCTTGAGCGCGCCCCGGTAGCGGGCCAGGGCGTAGGAGGCCGGCAGCGCCACGGTGACCGTCAGCAGCGCGCTCGCCAGCGCCACCACCAGGCTCCGCGCACCCGCGCCGACCAGGTCCTGCTCGCCGAACGCGTCCGCGAAGTTGGTCAGCGTGGGCTCGGCCGGGATCCAGGCCGGATCGAGACTCGCCATCTCCTGCGGCGTCTTCAGCGACGTGGACAGCAGCCACACCAGCGGGAAGGCCAGGAACACCATGTACGCCAGCAGCGCGACGTACTGGGGGATCTTTCTCATGACGCCTCCCTCAGTTGCCGCCACAGATAGACGCCGAGCAGGGCGAGCACGACGATCACGATGCTGACGCCGAGGGCGGCGGCGTAGCCGAAGAAGCCGTACCGGAACGCCTCCTCGTAGGCGAACAGCATCGGCAGCCTCGTCTGGCCGCCGGGACCGCCCTGCGTGAGCACGTAGACCAGGCTGAACTGGTTGACGTTCCAGACGAAGTCGAGCGAGGTGATGGTGACGATGATGGGGCGCAGCTGCGGCAGTGTGATGCTCCAGAACCGGCGCCAGGTGCCCGCCCCGTCCATCTCGCCGGCCTCGTACAGCTCCTTGGGGATGGTCTGCAGGCCGGCCAGCAGCACGATCGTGGTCTGCGGCATGCCGCTCCACACGCCCATGACGATGACGGCGGGCAGCGCCCAGGTGAAGTCGGCGAGCCAGTTGATGTCGGTGCCGAGGGTGCTGTTCACGATGCCGGCGTCCGGGTGGTAGACCAGCCGCCACATCAGGCCGATGACCACGGGCGGCATCGCCCACGGCACCACGGTCAGCACCCGGGCGACCCCCCTGAGCCAGAGCTTCTGGTTCAGCAGCAGCGCCAGCCCGAGCGAGGCGAGGAACTGCAGCACGGTCACCGTCACGGCCCAGATCAGGCCGACCCGCATGGACGCCCAGAAGGTGTCGTCGGCGAGCAGGTCGCCGAAGTTCTCCAGGCCGACGAAGCTGGTGACGTGGTTCTTGCCGGACTCGGCGTCGGTGAACGCCAGCCCGATCCCGTACAGCAGCGGGCCCACGCTGAACAGCAGCACGGGCACGAGCGCGGGCAGCATGAGCACCCACATCTCGCGGTTGCGCCCGGCGCCGCCCGCGCCGCGCGCGCGTCGAGCGGGCGGCGTGGGCGGCGCCGGCTTGGTCGCCGTGGCCGTCACGTCCCGCCCTCCTCGCCGGTCGTGGAGGCGCGCACCACGAGGCGCGGCGGCACGGTCACCAGGCGGGGCTCGCGCTCGCCGTTCTGCAGGCGGTCGAGGAGCAGCTCGGCGGCGGCCTTGCCGCGCTCGGCGGAGCCCAGCGAGACGCTGGTGAGCGACGGCCAGGAGGCCGCCGCCAGGTCGGTGTCGTCCATGCCGACCACGGCCACGTCCTGCGGCACCCGCCTGCCCACCGCGCGCAGCACGTCCAGGGCACCGAGCGCGATCAGGTCGTTGGCGCACATCAGGGCGTCGAGGTCGGGCACCCGGTCGAGCAGCGCGGCCACGGCCCGGCCGCCTTCGGCGCGGTAGAAGTCGCCGATCTGGACGAGGTTCTCGTCGTAGGGCAGCCCGCAGGCTTCGAGCGCCTCGATGTAGGCGGCTCCGCGCGCGGCGCCGGGGACGGTGTCGGGCGGGCCGTTGACCATCCCGATCCTGCGGCGGCCGAGGGCGTGCAGGTGGTCGATCGCGAGCTTGACGCCGGTACGGGAGTCGGCGCGCACGTTGTCGACGCGCGTCCCCTCGGGCACCGAACCGATGATCACCACAGGCGCTCTGGCGGTGGCCAGCATCTGCAGGTGCTGGCCGGTGACCCGCAGCGGGCTCATGATCAGCCCGTCCACGTAGCGCTCGCCGAGGCTGTGCAGCACGTCGATCTCGTCGGCGACGACGGCGTCGGTGGAGTGCAGCACGATTCTGTAGCCGGCGGCCTTGAGCACGGGCTGGATCTGGCGCAACATGGCCAGGTAGGCCGGGTTTCCGACGTCGGCCATGGCGAAGGCGACCTGGTGGGTGCGCCGCGACTTGAGGGAGCGGGCGACGGCATTGCGCACATATCCGAGCTCCTCGGCGGCGGCCATCACCTTGCGCACGGTCTCCTGCCTGGTGGGCAGGCCGTTCAGCACCCGGGAGACCGAGGCGATGGAGACGCCGGCGCGCTCGGCGATCGTGGTGATCGTGGGTCCGTCGGCCAAGGCAGTCCTTCCAGGAACGTAAACGATTTCAGAGCAGACTCTGTAAACGTTTACGGTGTTTTGGGACATGAAACATTGAGCACCACGCCAGGGTCAAGTCACGATCACATAACACCAGGTCAACGGGGCCGCAGGGAGATCCCGACCCGGAATTCGGGCCAGGATCCGGCCCCCGCGCCCGCGGGTGACTCCGCCGGGATCCGGCCCGCGCCCGCGGGTCACTCCTGGTCGGGATCCGGCCCCGCGCCCGCGCTTCAGTCGCGGGCCGCTGCCGTCGCGGGTTCCAGCGGGGTGGCGACGCGGGCCAGGGCGCGGATGGCGGGAGCGCCGGTGAGGGCCACGACCGCGGCCAGCACGGCGGGCACGATCAGGGCGATGGGCAGCGACGACGCCTCCGCGACGTACCCCAGCACGGCGGGCCCGACCAGCAGGCCGCTGTAGCCGAACGCGGTCACCAGCGCCAGCGCGCGCCCGACCCGGCCGCCCGCGGCGCCGACGGCGCTGAAGATGACCGGCACCACGGTGGCGAGGCCGATCCCCGCCAGCGCCCAGCCGGTCCAGGCGCACACCACGGCCAGGGAGTCCGTCGCCGGCGCGGCCAGGACGAGAACGTACCCGCAGGTCGCCAGCAGCCCCGCCAACTGGATCGTGCGCACCGAGCCGAGCCGGGCCCGGATGGGGTCGCCGAGCAGCCGGATGGTGGTCATGGCGACCGCGAACACCGTGTAGGCCAGCGGCGCGAGCGCCGGGTCGGTGTCGAGCACCCAGCGGGCGTGCAGCGCGGCCCAGTCGATGGCGGCGCCCTCGGCCAGGTGACCGGCGAACGCGGCCCCGCCGAGCAACGCGATCAGCCCCCACCTGAGGGAGGTCGCGGATCGGCCCTGACCGGCGGGCGAGTCCGCCGAGGCGTGCTCGGGCGGGTCCGGCAGCAGCAGCCGGGCCGCCGGCAGGTACAGGAACGGCACCACCACGGCCGCCACCACCAGCAGCGTCTGGGCGTCCAGCCCGGCCTGCAGGACGAGCGCGGTCACCGCGCCGCCGGCCGCGCCGCCGAGGCTCCACGTGCCGTGGAAGGCCGAGATGATCGGCCGGGCGTAGCGGCGTTCGACCTCGACGGAGTGGGCGTTCATGGCGACCTCGGTCACGCCCAGCCCGAGCCCGAAGACGACGGCCAGCACGGTCAGCACGGGATAGTTCGGCGCGAGCGCGGGACCGAGCAGGACCACCGCCGAGAACGGCCCGGCGAACCAGCAGACGGCCCGGCTGGACCACCTGTCCACCAGCGGCCCGGCCGCCAGCATGGACACCAGCGCGCCGCCGGAGATGAGAAGCAGGACGGTGCCCAGTCTGGCCGGGCCGAGCTCCAGCCGGTCGTTCAGCGAGGGCAGCCCGGCCGCCCACAGGCCCATGACCAACCCGCACAGGAAGAAGAAGATGAACACGCCAAGTCGGGCACGTTGGGCATCGCCCCATTTTTTGCTCACGGCTAGAGCATAATGAGAAATATCATGATTGCGAACGGGGCAAGGACCAGCGGCGAGCTGCGCGCGCACAACCGGGTGCGGGTGCTGCGCGCCGTCCACGACTGCGGCGCGACCTGGACCAGGTCACGCCTCACCCGCGAGCTGGAGCTCGCCAGAGGGACCGCGTCGGTGCTGGTCGGCGGCCTGGTGGAGGACGAGCTCCTGCACGAGGTCCCGGCGCCCGAGCACGTACGGGGCCGGCCCACGCTGGTGCCGGGGCCGCATCCGCGCGGCCCGATCGTGCTGGCCGCCGACGTACGCGAGGACGCCTGGGAACTGGCGGCCTGCGAGCTGGGCGGGCGGATCACCGTGCTCTCCGTCCAGGAGCACGACGGCACGCCGGAGGGCGTGTTCCTGCCACTGGGCGAGGCGATCCGCGACCACCTGGCACGCTACGGCAGCCGCGTGGTCGGCGTCGGCCTGGCGGTGGCCGGGCCGGTTCGCGAGGGCGGCCTGGTGGACATCGCCCACCTGCGCTGGCGCTCGGTGGACGTCCCCGCCCTGCTCGCCGTCGAACGCCCGGGAACCGAACCTCCAGAACGCCCGGGACGTCCAGGAACGGAACGCCCGGAAACCGAACGCCCGGGAACCGTCCGGGTGGGAATCGTCCGGGTGGGGGGCGAATCGCCGGAATTCGTCCGGGTGGGCAACGACACGGCGCTGGCCGCGCTCGCGGAGGCCCGCCGGGGGCTGTTGCGCGGCGTCGAGGTGGGGCTGCACCTCCACGTGGACTTCGACCTCGGCGGTGTCCTGGTCGTCGACGGTAAGCCGCTGGGCGGGGCGAGTGGGATGGGCGCCGAGTTCGGCCACATGCCCCTCACCGGCGGCGACGCGCCGTGCATGTGCGGGGCGAGCGGCTGCTGGGGCATGGAGGTGGGTGCGAACGCCCTGCTCCGCCACATGGGCCTCGCCTACGGCGGCGGCAGAGGCCGCGCCCAGGCCGCCCGCCTCCTCGCCGAGGCAGCGGCCGTAGAGGCGGTCGTGGCCAATGCGCGGGCGCTCGGGAGGGGGATCGCCGCGCTGGTGAACGCGCACGACCCGGAGGTGGTCGTCCTGTCCGGGCTGGCCGCGGACCTGCACGACCGGGTGGCGCCGGTGCTCATGCGGGCCGTGGAGGACGGCCTGATGACCATCCGCCGCGACCGCCCGCCCTTGATCGCCCCGTCGGCCATGCCGTGGCGCGGCTCTCTGCTGGGCGCCATGGAGTCGGTGTTCGACGCCTTCCTGACCCCCGAGGGCCTCTCCACCTGGCTCTCGGCACAATCCTAGGCACGACACGCCCGAGCGCACAGTGTGATTGATACCACGCGCAAGGGCCGAAAGGCCCCATCCCGTACGCGTCCCACGGCGGTCCGATCCCAGGCCCAGGGGCGATCTTGCGCAGGTGACGCACGCGCTGTACGCATGAGGCGTCGGGCAGCGGAGGAACACCGAAGGCCAGGGGGACGTGCGTGGATCTCGAACTCGCGTTACGCATGTGCGAGGCGGCGCTGAGGCAGGCCGCCCGGGAGGGCGCGGTGATCTCCGTGGCCGTGGTCGACTCGGGCGGTCATCTGGTGTCTTTCCTGCGTATGGAGGGTGCGGGCTTCGCGGGAGCGTCCCTGGCGCCGGGCAAGGCCTGCGCCGCGGCGGCCCACCGCAGGCCCACGGCCGAACTCGCGCCGGCGGCCGGCCAGGGACCGGGCGGAGACCTGTCCTGGCATGACCGTTTCGTCTGTGTCGGCGGCGGGATCCCGCTCTGGGCGGACTACGGCGAGACCGAGCGCGTGGCCGGAGGCGTGGGGGTCAGCGGCGGCACCGCGGAGCAGGACGTGGCGTGCGCCGAAGCGGCCTCATCGGTCTGGCGGACACGTTGAGCGGCGCTTTCCGCAACAAGAACCGCTGGTATCCGCCATGATTAGCCACTGCACTACGGGTAACAGAAATCCCCGATCGTTAACTCCCCGAGGAGAGACAGAACATGGCACTTCCCACTCTCACCCCAGAGCAGCGCAAGGCAGCGCTGGAGAAGGCCGCGGAGGCCCGCGCCGCCCGCACGGCTCTGCTGGGCAAGGTCAAGGCCGGCGAGCTGAGCTTCTCCCAGCTGCTGGAGCGCGATGACGACATCGCCAAGAAGATCAAGGTCTCCCAGGCGCTGCGCGCCGTCAAGGGCGTCGGCCCGGCCAAGGCCACCGCGCTGATGGAGGAGGCGGGCGTCGACGAGAAGCGCCGCCTCGGCGGCCTGGGCGCCCAGCAGCGCAAGAAGCTGGTCGAAGCGCTCGGTTGATGCCGGGCGGCCAGGTCCGCGCGCAGCGCAGCGCCGCGCGGACCGGCCGTTGACCCATCCGGGATTTCAGGCCGGACAACGGGCCGAGGAGGGGCTGACAGGCGGACCCTGCGCCTGTGAGCGGACCAGGCTCCGGCCGTACGACCGCGGGCGCGCCAGCTACTCCGGTATACCGGGGTAGGCCGGCGGTCGCCGGCACGGATCCGCGAGCCCGGCCCACCCGGAAGGTCAGGGCCGTTACGAGCGCAGATAGGCGAGTACGGCGAGCACCCGGCGATGCTGGTCACTGTCGTCGGCGTAGAGGCCGAGCTTGCTGAAGATGCTCCTGATGTGTTTCTCGACGGCTCCGTCGCTGATCACGAGCTGCCTGCCGATGGCGGGATTGGACTTGCCCTCCGCCATCAGGCCGAGCACCTCGCGCTCGCGAGGCGTCAGCTGGGCGAGAGGATCGTCCCTGCGTCTGCGCACCATCAGCTGTGACACCACCTGTGGATCGAACACGGTCCCACCGGAGGCGACCCGTCTCAGCCCCTCCATGAACTCGTCCACGTCGACGACGCGGTCCTTGAGCAGGTAGCCCACCGCGCCTCTGGCGTCGGCGAGCAGGTCGTCGGCATAGGACACCTCGACGTACTGCGACAGGATCAGCACGGGCGCGCCGGCGACCCTGCGCCGCGCCTCGACGGCGGCCCGCAGCCCCTCGTCGGTGAAGGACGGCGGCATCCGCACGTCCACCACCGACACGTCGGGCCGGTGCTCGGCGACCGCCTCGACGAGGCCGTCGCCGTCCCCGACGGTCGCGACCACCTCGCAGCCGAACTCTTCGAGCAGCCTGACCAGGCCCTCCCTGATCAGCACCGCGTCATCGGCCACGACTACACGCACGGAACCTCCGCAAAGATCACTGTCGGCCCGCCTTCGGGCGACCGCACCATGAGCTCCCCGTCGACCGCGCGGAGCCGGTCGGCCAGCCCGGCGAGACCGTGTCCCTTGGCGACGTGTGCGCCGCCGACCCCATCATCCCCGATGGTGAGCATGAGGGCGGTACCGGTGCTGATGAGCTGGATGGTGCAGACCGTGGCTTTACTGTGCTTGGCGACGTTCGTCAGGGTCTCGGCGACGACGAAGTAGATGGCGTTCTCGATCGCGGCCTCGTACCGTTCGCTGGTCTGCACCTCCAGGTCGACCGGGACCGTGCAGCGCCCGGCGAGCGCGGCGAGCGCGGGGGCCAGGCCGCGGTCGGACAGGATGGGCGGGGCGATGCCGCGGGACAGGGCGCGCAGCTCGTCGAGCGTCTCGCGGGTGGCGGTGATCGCGGAGCTGATGGTGGCCTGCGCCGCCTCAGGGTCCTTGTTCAGCTGGCGCTGGGCCCTGGACAGCTCCATGGCGAGCGAGACCAGGCGCTGCTGGGGGCCGTCGTGGATGTCGCGCTCCAGCTTGCGCAGCGCGTTGGCCTCGGCCGACACGGCGGCGGCCCGCCCTTCGGCCAGGTCGTCGATGCGGGTGTGCAGCTCGGCGACGCCGGTCAGCAGCACCCTGCCGAGCCCGGCCCGCAGCAGCGCGGCGCCGCGCACCGTGAACGGCATGAGGAACAGGAAGAACAGCCCCAGGCTGACGTAGAAGATCAGGTTGATCAGGTAGCCGGTGCCCATGCCCAGCAGCTCGGGCAACTCCACGTTGCCGGGGATGCGGGAGGTGATGACGCCGTAGATCGGATAGGTCAGCCCGGCGAAGGGGATCGCCCACGAGACCACGGTGAGCACGAACGCGACGAGCGCGATCGGGAAGTTCACGATGCCGTGCAGCAGGTCGAGCCACGACTGCCCGCTGGTGAGCGGGTTGATCAGCTTGCGGAAGCGTCCCGCGCCCACCGGGGCCGGCTTGTAGCGGGGCCGTACCGGAGGGCGTTTGAGCACGTCCGACAGCCATCCACGCTCCGCGTCCGCGAATCCGCGCGCGACCATGAGGGTGCCGGCGAGCACGGGCACGCCGATCCACACGACCGCGGTGCCCACCCCGGCGGCCAGGCCGACGAGCATGAGCGCGAAGGTGATCACGGTCGTGGGGAACCCCACCAGCGTGTAGCGGGTGTCCAGCAGGACACGCCTCATCAGGGAGCGCATGCCACACACGCTAAATCCCCCTGCGGCCCTTTTCGACCCGGTGCGCCCGCCTCCGGGGGTAAGGACAGCCCTACCGGGTCCGGTGGTGGGAAGGCGACCGCAAGACGGCGGTTCTCGTCAATGTGCGGAGACGGTCCCGGCGGGAGCCTTGAGTGCACCACTCCCCCACCGAATCGAGGCCCCCATGGCCGTCCTGCTGGAGCGACCCGCAGCACCGCGCACCGCGGCGCCGGCTCGGGTCCGGGATCCCTTCATCGACGTCCTGCGGGTGCTCGGCATGGCGGCGGTGGTGTTCCAGCACTGGACGATCCCGGTGCTCTCCTTCGACGGCGACCGGTTGACCACGGGGAACGCGCTGTCGACTCCCGGCGTGTGGGTGGTCACCTGGCTCAGTCAGGTGATGCCGCTGGTGTTCTTCGCGGGCGGCGCGGCCAACGCGATCAGCTTCGGCCGCGCCACGCAGGGCGGGCCGCAGTGGCTCGTCGTCCGGCTGCGGCGGCTGGCGTGGCCGCTGCTGCCGCTGGCGGCGGTGTGGATCCCGCTCCCGCACCTGCTGCTCATGTTCGGCGTGCCGGCACAGCCGCTGGAGGTGGGCGCCAAGCTCACCGGCCAGCTCCTGTGGTTCCTGGCCGTCTATCTGATCGCCGTCACGGCCACGCCGTACATGATGCGTCTGCACGCCAGGCACGGGCTCAGGGTGCCGGCCGCGCTGGCGGCCGGCGCGGCGCTGACGGACGTGGTGCGCTTCTCGACCGGGTTCGACGCGCTCGGGTACCTGAACATCGTGTTCGTCTGGCTGGCGGTCCACCAGCTCGGTTTCCTGTACGCCGACGGGCGGCTCGACCGGGGTACCCCCGCCCGGTGGCTGATGGCGGCCGGCGGTTTCGGGGCGGCCGCGCTGCTGGTGGGGTACGGCCCCTACCCGGACAGCATGATCGGCCTGCCGGGGGCCGAGATGTCCAACATGGCGCCGCCCACGCTGGCGATGCTGGCCGTCTCCGTCGGGCAGATCGGGCTGGCGGCGCTGCTGCGGCCGTGGATCCTGCGCCTGCCCATCAGCCGCCCGCTGGCCTGGGCGGGGCCGCGGATGATGACGGCGTACCTGTGGCACATGCCGGCCCTGTTCGTGGTGACCGGGGTGGTCGTGGTAGGGATGCGCCTGGACACGCCCGCACCCGGCGGCGCCTTCTGGCTCGCCGGATGGCCGATCTGGCTGACGTTGCTCGGCCTGACGATGTGGCCGCTGCTGAAGGGCTTCGCCCGGTTCGAGGAGCCGCCCACGTTGCCGTACGGGAAGGCCACCTGGACGAGCGCGCTGGCCGCGACCGCGCTCGTCGGGGGCGGCCTGCTGGCGCTGACGGTGGCCGGGTTCGCGCCGGGGCTCACGCCGGTCGTGGCGATCCTGGCGATCCTCGGCGGGCTGCTGGTGACGGGCCCGCGCGCCCAGCTGTGAGCGGCGCGTGGCTGGACACCGTTCCGCTCCAACTCGACTCCGGACGGTAAGACCGGTCCGACCATGCTGTGAACTTCGGCAGGATAGGTGTGTGAGCCTTCTCATTGACCGCCTGCCCGAAGACATCGATGCCGATCCCGACGCCATCTTCGACGCGTTCGTGTCCTGGAACTCCGAACGGGGGCTCACCCTCTATCCAGCGCAGGAGGAGGCGCTGATCGAGGTGGTGTCCGGCAGCAACCTGATCCTGGCCACGCCCACCGGCTCGGGCAAGAGCCTCGTCGCCCAGGGCGCCCACTTCGCCGCGCTGACCAGGGACATCCGCACCTTCTACAGCGCTCCGATCAAGGCGCTGGTGTCGGAGAAGTTCTTCGACCTGTGCGCGGTCTTCGGCACCGCGAACGTCGGCATGATGACCGGCGACGCCAGCGTCAACCCGGGCGCGCCGATCATCTGCTGCACGGCGGAGATCCTCGCCAACGTGGCCCTGCGCGACGGCGCGGCGGCCGACATCGGCCAGGTGGTGATGGACGAGTTCCACTTCTACGCCGAGCCGGATCGCGGCTGGGCGTGGCAGGTGCCGCTGCTGGAGCTGCCCCATGTGCAGTTCATCCTGATGTCGGCGACGCTCGGCGAAGTGTCGATGTTCGAGCGCGACCTGACCAGGCGCACCGGGCGGCCGACCGCGGTGGTCAAGCACGCCGAGCGTCCGGTGCCGCTGGTCTACTCCTACCGGATGACCCCGCTGCACGAGACGCTGGAGGAGATGCTCAGCACCGGCCAGGGCCCCGTCTACGTGGTGCACTTCACCCAGGCGGCGGCGATGGAGCGGGCGCAGTCGCTGATGAGCCTCAACATGGCGACGAAGGCGGAGAAGGCGGCGATCTCCGCGATGATCGGCCATTTCCGGTTCACCACCGGCTTCGGCCGGGCGCTGTCGCGGCTGGTGCGCCACGGCATCGGCGTGCACCACGCCGGGATGCTGCCCAAATACCGGCGGCTGGTGGAGCGGCTGGCGCAGGCCGGGCTGCTGAAGGTCATCTGCGGCACCGACACCCTCGGGGTGGGCGTCAACGTGCCGATCAGGACCGTGCTGTTCACGGCGCTGTCGAAGTACGACGGCAACAAGGTGCGGCGGCTGCGCGCCCGCGAGTTCCACCAGATCGCCGGCCGCGCCGGGCGCGCCGGGTTCGACACCATCGGTTACGTCGCCTGCCAGGCGCCCGAGCACGACGTCGAGAACGCCAAGGCCCTGGCCAAGATCGGCGACGACCCGAAGCGGCGGCGCGGCTACGCCCGCAAGAAGCCGCCGGAGGGGTTCGTCGGCTGGAGCGAGGAGACCTTCGAGAAGCTGCAGAGCGCCGAGCCCGAGCCGCTCAACTCGCGGTTCAAGGTGAGCAACGCCATGCTGCTGGCGGTGATCAACCGGCCGGGCGACTGCTTCCAGGCGATGAAGCACCTGCTGACCGACAACCACGAGGACCGCAAGTGGCAGCGGCGGCACATCAGCCAGGCCATCGCCATCTACCGGTCGCTGCTGGCGGGCGGCGTGGTCGAGCAGCTCGCCGAGCCCGACGACCAGGGCCGGCGGGCCAGGCTGACGATCGACCTCCAGGACGACTTCGCGCTCAACCAGGCGCTGTCCACGTTCGCGCTGGCCGCCTTCGACCTGCTCGACCGTGACGCCCCCGGCTACGCCCTGGACCTGGTCTCGATCGTGGAATCCATCCTGGACGACCCGCGCCAGATCCTGTCGGCGCAGCTCAAGAAGGCCAAGGGCGAGGCCGTCGCGGAGATGAAGGCCGACGGGATCGAGTACGAAGAGCGCATGGAGGCGCTCGCCGAGATCATGTACCCGATGCCGCTGGAGAGCCTGCTGCTCGGCGCGTACGAGACCTACCGGCAGGGTCATCCGTGGGTGGGCGACTACACGGTCAGCCCCAAGTCGGTGGTGCGCGACATGTACGAGCGGGCGATGACGTTCGGGGAGTACATCCAGTTCTACGAGCTGTCCAGGTCCGAGGGCACGGTGCTGCGCTACCTGGCCGACGCCTACCGCACGCTGTCGCGCACCATTCCCGAGCATCTCAAGACCGAGGACCTGGTCGACCTGATCGAGTGGCTCGGCGAGCTGGTCCGCCAGGTCGACTCCAGCCTGATCGACGAGTGGGAGAAGCTGGCCAACCCGGACGAGGCGCTGGAGCAGCGCCAGGCGCTGGAGACGAAGGTCCGCCCGGTCACCGGCAACGCGCGGGCGTTCCGGGTGCTGGTGCGCAACGCGATGTTCCGGCTGGTGGAGCTCTGCTCGCTGGAGAAGGAGGCGGAGCTGGCCGAGCTGGCGCCGGACGTCGACTGGGGCGCGGCGCTGGACGCCTACTACGACGAGCACGAGGAGATCCTCACCGACGCCGACGCGCGGGGGCCCGCGCTGTTGAGCATCGAGGAGGAGAGCGGCCTGTGGAAGGTCCGCCAGACGGTCAAGGACCCGGCGGGCGACGGCGACTGGGGCATCGACGCGCAGATCGACCTGGCCGCCTCCGACGAGGAGGGCCGAGCGGTCGTCCATGTGGTCGGGCTCAACAGGCTCTGAGAAAAAGATCAGCGTGTGCCGGAACGGACTGGCAAGGGCGCCCCGGCACACGCTTGTTCCTCAAGTGTCGCGCCGGAAAGTTCGGCGTAGCGTCATGACAGTGTCCCAAGATCGAGACATTTGCCGTACGGGCCTGGTCAGCAGGAGGCGATGCGGCAGATCTTCGCCAGCATCCGCCTGGTGTCCTTGGTCTGCTGCGCGAAGTCGGCCTTGGCCGGCTTGCTCCATTCGCCGCCCACGGTGTAGATCAGCAGCGCGTTGCCACGGCGGGTGACGAGGCCGCGCTCACCGCCGATGGCGACCTTCTTGCCCTGGTATGCCTGGCCGGTGACGGCCAGCGCCCCGTCGCCGAGCCGTACGGCGCCGCCGGAGTAGCGGTAGCCGGAGGTGCCGCACGCCCGCGCGGCCCTGTGCAGGTCCGTCAGCGCCTTCTTGGCCGCCGAGCGGGAGGCGTAGAGGATGACCTGCTCGGACTTGGAATAGTCGGGCACGGCCGTGTAGACGAGGGTCTTGGCCGCCGTGCGCCCGGACTGGCCGAGCTTGGCGCTGTCGCAGGGGTTGAGGACGAGCTTGGCGCTCTTCTTGGCGCTCACCCGCCAGCTGTGCTCCGGGTTGTCGTCCTTCTTGGCCGCCGCCTTCTCGTACAGCATGAACCCGTTGGGGATACCGACGGTGGCCGAGGCGGCGAGAGCAGCGGATAACAGCAGAGTCGTGACCATGGTTGAGAATGACATGAATCGTGGCGGGATGACGTCAGCCGATGGCGTGGCGGGCTCGGTAGTCGCGGGGCGGCAGACCGTACTCCTGACGGAACGCGCGGCTGAAGTGGAACGGGCTGACGAAGCCGGACGCGGCGGCGACCTGGCCGATGTCGAGGTCGGTCGCCTCCAGGAGGGTGGCCGCGTACCGCATCCGGGCCTCGCGCACGGCGCGCATCGGGGTGCGGCCGGTCTCGGCGGTGAACAGGTGCGCGAAGCGCGACGGCGACAGCGCCACCGTCCGTGACAGGGAGTCGACCGAGTGCGGCGCGCCCGGCTCGGCGGCGATGAGGGCGAGCGCGCGGCGGATCCGGGCGTCCCCGCCCTCCCCACCGCGGCGGGCCGACGCGGTGGCCAGCACCAGCACCTCCTCCACCGCCCCGAGCACGAGCTCCCGCGCCGCCGCCGACCCGGCGATGGCGGTGACCGGCGGCTCGCCCGGCAGGTCTTCCAGCACGTCGCCCGGCACTGTGGCCGGGCCGCTCTCCAGTGCCCCGGACCGGCCGTTCTCCAGGGCGGGGGGCGGCAGCCAGCGGGCGTCGCGGAGTGCCCGTCCGAAGGCGTGGTCGATGCGGTCGTGCAGGGCCGGCGCGACGCCCGCCACCAGGTGACAGCCGGGAGCGGCGGCATGCGGAGCGAGCCACCCCGGCCACGACGGGCGCGGCTGGAAGTGCACCCACCAGAACCGCCACCGCCCGGCCCCCGGCGCGACCCGGTAGTGGTGCGCCGCCCCCGGCCCCAGCACCACGAGATCACCGGCCCCCGCCAGGAACGACACACCCGACTGCTCGACGTGCCCGCCCCCCGCCTGCGTCCACATGAGCAGCCAGCTCGGCGCCCCCGACGCACGGCGGGTGGCGTAGCCGGCAGGCTGGTCGTAGTGGCCCACGATGGTCAGCTCGGCAGCAGGAACGGACATGTCCTCAGCGGTCACCGTCATACCCTCGCACGCGCCCGCCGCCTAGCGTGAACGCCATGAGACTCAACGACTTCCAGGACCAGGGTTACGTGCTCGTCCCCCGGATGCTGTCCCCCGACGAGGTGGCCGGGCTGCGCGAGGAGTTCATGGCGCTGCACGCCGGCGGCCCGATCCCCGGCCATTTCGCCCCCAAGCCGCAAGAGCCCGGCATGCCGTACGACATCCTGCGCGACTACCCGCGCATCATGCACCCGCACCAGGTGAACGATCTCGCCCTGCGCTACCTGCTCGACGCCCGCTTCTGCGCGGTGCTCGAAGAGCTGCTCGGCGAGGAGCCGCTAGCAGCCCAGAGCATGTTCTACTTCAAGCCGCCGGGAGCCAGGGGGCAGGCGCTGCACCAGGACAACTTCTACCTGCGGGTCGAGCCGGGCACCTGTGTGGCGGCGTGGGTGGCGCTGGACCGGGTGGACCGGGCGAACGGCGGCCTGGAGGTGGTGCCCGGCACGCACCGGATGGACCTGTTCTGCCCGGAGGAAGCTGATCCGGGCGTCTCCTTCACCAGGGACTTCGTCCCGCCTCCGCCCGGCCTGGAGCGGGTGCCGGTCGACATGGAGCCGGGCGACGTGCTCTTCTTCAACGGCAGCCTGGTCCACGGCTCGGAGCCGAACACCACGGCCGACCGCTTCCGGCGCAGCTTCATCTGCCACTACGTCGGCCGCTCGGCCGAACGCATCTCCGACTACTACCGCACGCTCACCATGTCCGGCGACCCGGTCCGCCTGGAGGTCGCCACCGGAGGCGGCCCCTGCGGCGTGGAGGCCACCGGCCCGCACTAGCCGCCGGAGAGGTCCGACTCGGCGTCCTGCGGGACGTCGCAGTCCCACTGGTCGTCCAGCCAGCCGTCCGGCAGGTGCACCTTGTCACGCTCGCCGGACTTGCCGCGCGGGGTGTCGGTGTGGGGCGGCCACGGCTGGTCGTGCTCCAGCCGGGCCAGGCTCTCCCGCAGCCCGTCGAGCGAGTCGGCGGTGCCCAGCGCGCGGCGCAGCTCGGAGCCGACCGTGAACCCCTTGAGATACCACCCGACGTGCTTGCGGAAGTCCGTCACCGCGTAGCGCTCGAGGTCGAAGCAGTCGGTGAGCCCTTCGGCGTGCCTGGCCATCATCGCGGCCACCTCGCCGAGCGTCGGCCGGGCACGCTCGGGGCTGCCGTCGAACGCGTTGGCCAGGTCCTTGAACAGCCACGGCCGGCCCAGGCAGCCCCGGCCCACCACGACGCCGTCGCAGCCCGTGGCGGCCACCATGCGCAGGGCGTCGTCGGCGCTCCAGATGTCGCCGTTGCCCAGCACCGGGATGTCCCGCACCGCCTCCTTGAGCCGCGCGATCGCGTCCCAGTCGGCCACCCCGCCGTAGTGCTGCCGCGCCGTACGGGCGTGCAGGGCGATCGCCGCGATCCCCTCCTCGACCGCGATGCGGCCCGCGTCGAGGTAGGTGAGGTGGTCCTCGTCGATGCCCTTGCGCATCTTCATCGTCACGGGCAGGGGTCCCGCGTTCGCGACGGCCGCGCGCAGGATCCGCCGCAGCAGATTGCGCTTGTACGGCAACGCCGAGCCGCCGCCCCGCTTGGTCACCTTGGGGACCGGGCAGCCGAAGTTGAGGTCGATGTGGTCGGCCAGGTCCTCCTCGACGATCATCTTGACCGCCAGTCCCACCGTGTCCGGATCCACTCCGTACAGCTGAATGCTCCTGGGCGACTCCGACTCCGCGAACCTGACCATCCGCAGCGTCCTCGGATTACGCTCCACCAGCGCCCGCGTCGTGATCATCTCGCACACGAACAGCCCCGCGCCCTGCTCCCGGCAGAGCGCCCTGAACGGCGCGTTCGTGATGCCCGCCATGGGCGCCAGCACCACGGGCGGCCACACCTCGATCGGCCCAATCTTCACCCCGTCAGTTGTAGCGCAGGTCGAGCCGCGAGCGGTATTCGCCGGATAGTGTGTGAACCGGCATCTCGCTCGGGGAGGGATGGATGCTTCTTCGCGTGCGCATCACGCTGCCCGACAAACCCGGCTCTCTCGCCCAGGTCACCAGGGTTCTGGGCGCCGCGGGCACCGACATCACCCAGGTCACGGTCCTCGAACGAGGCGCCGGCCGGGCGATGGACGACCTGACGGTCCACTGCCCTGACGAGGTCTCCAAGCAGGCGCTGCGCGACGGCCTGGAGAGCGTGCCCGAGGTAACGGTCGAAGGCGTCTGGAGCACCCGCGAGGCCCCCGGCACCTACCCCGAGCTGGAGATACTCAAATACATCACCACCGCGGGCGACCGGGCGCTGAACACGCTCGTCGACTCGCTGCCGGTGCTGTTCAGCGCCGACTGGGCGGCCACGGCGGCCGAGCGCGGCGTCGTCTACGCGAGCTGGCGGGCCCCGGAGCAGGTGGCGCTGCCGGAGCCGGTCCCGCCCCGGCCGACGGCCCGCACGCTCGAAGGCGGCCTGCACGTCATCCACGCCCCGCTGCCGCCGCTCGCCCTCACCCTCCTGCTGGCCCGCACCGAAGGTCCCGCCTTCCACCGCATCGAGGTGCACCGGCTCACCCGCATCCTGGAGATCTTCCTCAGCCTGCCCGCCACCGAGCGAAGCGTCGCCCGCCGCCTCAAGTGAGCATCCGGTCGCAAAACCCGCTAGAGTTAGTGGGCAACGCGGAAGTGGCTCAGTGGTAGAGCATCACCTTGCCAAGGTGAGGGTCGCGGGTTCGAATCCCGTCTTCCGCTCTAAGTAAGTCACTTGGTGGAGTGGCCGAGAGGCGAGGCAGCGGCCTGCAAAGCCGTCCACACGGGTTCAAATCCCGTCTCCACCTCCAAGGACGATTAGCTCAGCGGGAGAGCGCTTCCCTGACACGGAAGAGGTCACTGGTTCAATCCCAGTATCGTCCACCAGATCGAAGAGCTTCGTAGGCGACTCGAAGATCAGTCGCCGCGCTCCATGGTAGAAGTCGTCAGCATGGAGTTTTTCTGTTACCACCGCGATCGTCCTGATTCCATGGCGCTGCGCGACCCGCCGCCGCGCGCGCGTTCGCCTTTGACGAGCCCACCTATCAGGCCGGCGTGTACCGGGACGTGATGCTGCGCCGATGGCGCAACGTGCTGGGGCGCACCATGTGGGACTTCCCCGGCGGCCGGGAGGACGGCAACCGCTATCTGGTGCTGGCCTCGGCTCCGGGCAGCCCGCCGACCTTGTCCCGCCGCCCGGCCAGAACGAACTGATCGCGTACGGGCCGCTGCTGTCCGACGACGGCACCACCTGGCTCGGTACGGCGCTGCTGGTCCGAGCGCCGGACCCTGATGCGGCACGCGCCGTCCTGACCCCGGACCGGTACGCCGGCATCGAGGTCCACGACTGGGCGTTCGGCGGGCGGCGGTAGCGAGGGCGAGCACCAAGAGATCATCGAGGTGCATAATGGGCGCCGATGCCTTCCGATCCCGCAGTACGCTCGCTGTACGGCCTGGCCGTCGGTGACGCTCTCGGCTCCCAGTTCTTCGTCCCGGCCAACCGCCCGCATCTCGACGCCCGCACCCTGCCGCCCGCGCCCTGGCAGTGGACCGACGACACCGAGATGGCCTGCTCCGTCTACCGCGTCCTGGCCGACCACGGCACGATCGACCAGGACCGTCTCGCCGCCGCCTTCGCCGGGCACCATGACTTCGACCGCGGCTACGGGCCCTCCACCGGCCGGATGCTGCGACTGGTGCGGGAGGGCGGCGACTGGCGCGCACTCGCGGCCGAGGTCTTCGACGGCAAGGGCTCCTGGGGCAACGGTGCCGCCATGCGGGTCGCGCCGCTCGGCGCCTGGTTCGCCGGGGACCTGGCGGAGACCGTACGGCAGGCGGAGCGGTCCGCGCTGGTCACCCACACCCACCCGGAGGCGGTCGCCGGAGCGGTCGCCGTGGCCGTCGCCGCCTCCCTGGCCGCCTCGGAGGCCGCCCTTTCGCGCGGCGGCTTCCTGGACGCGGTCATGGACCTCACTCCCCCGGGCCTCGTCCGCGACGGGATCGCCGAGGCTCGCCGGCTCCTGACGATCAGCGATCCACTGCCGGCCGCCCGCATGCTGGGCAACGGCCGCAACGTCACCGCGCACGACACCGTTCCGTTCGCCCTGTGGGCCGCCGCCCGCCACCTGGACGACTTCGAGCGGGCCTTCTGGGCCACGGCCTGCGCCGGAGGCGACGTGGACACCACCTGCGCGATCGTCTGCGGCATCCTCGGCGCCCGGCTCACCCCTCCCACCGCCTGGCTCGAAGCCTGCGAACCACTACCGGCCTGGACCCGGATCCCGCCACAGGATCACCAGCGCAAGATCCAAGGCGTGGACGGTGGTGATCCTTTGGGTTAGTTTGCCTGACATGAGACTTCGGTTCGCGTTGAGCGTGCTGTCAGTGGCCTGTCTGGTGGCCGCCACCCCGTTGACAGCTCAGGCCGTCACCACGCCGGCTCTGGGGTGGGAGCTGACGGAGACCGGGGTGACCGCGCGGCTGCGTGGGCTGTCGCCGGTCAGTCGTGACGTGGTGTGGGCCTCGGGGTCGGAGGGCACCGTGCTGCGTACCGTGGACGGCGGCCGGACCTGGCGCGACGTGTCCCCGCCTGGTGCCGCCGCCCTGCAGTTCCGTGACGTGGAGGCGTTCGACTCGCGCCGGGCCGTGGTGCTGTCCATCGGCGAGGGCGCCGACTCGCGTGTCTACCGGACCGAGGACGGCGGCCGTACCTGGAACGAGACCTTCACCAACGACGAGCCGAGGGCCTTCTACGACTGCATGGCGTTCTTCGACCGGCGGCACGGGCTGGCGATGAGCGACCCGGTGGACGGCAGGTTCAGGATTCTCGCCACCGAGGACGGCGGGCGGAGCTGGCGGGTGCTGCCCGCCGACGGCATGCCCGAGGCGTTGCCCGGAGAGGCCGGGTTCGCGGCGAGCGGGCAGTGCCTGGTCACCTCCGGCGGGCGGGACGTCTGGCTGGCCAGTGGCGGGGCCGGGCGCTCACGGGTGTTCCACTCGGGTGACCGGGGACGCACCTGGACGGTGGCGGACACGCCGATCCCGGCCGGCGACCCGGCGCGCGGGGTCTTCGCGGTGGCCTTCCGGGACGCGCGGCACGGTGTCGCGGTGGGCGGCGACTACCGGCCCGACCAGGCATCGCCCAGCGCGGCGGCCCTGTCCGGGGACGGCGGCGCCACCTGGAGGACCTCGGCCACGCCGCCTCCGGCCTACAGGTCCGGGGTGACCTGGCTGCCCTACGCGCCGTTCGCGGCCATCGCCGTGGGGCCGGCGGGCAGCGACGTCACGCACACGGGCGGGCGGACGTGGCGAACCTTCGACACCGGCTCGTTCGACACGGTGTCGTGCACGCGGGACCTGTCGTGCTGGGCCTCCGGCGAGCAGGGGCGGGTGGCCCGCCTCACCTTCGACCACCGCTGAGCGCCCAGCCCCGTTCGCCGCACGTCACCGGCCCCGAGCCGCGCCGCTCGCGGCGGGTGCTGGATCGGCCAGGGCGGCCGGTGCGGAGAACGGCCTAGCGCACGCCGCGCGGGGGCTAGCGCAGGCCGGCTAGCGCACGCCCCGGGGGCGGAACTGGACGCTGATGCGCGGGCCGGTCGGGCGGGCCGTCTTGGGGATCGCGTGCTCCCAGGTGCGCTGGCAGCTGCCCCCCATCACGATCAGATCGCCGTGGCCCAGGTCGTGGCGGATCGACGGGCCGCCGCCTCGTGGCCGTAGCAGCAGCGGGCGTGGGCTGCCGACCGAGACGATCGCCACCATGGTGTCCTCGCTGCCGCCCCGCCCGATGGTGTCGCCGTGCCAGGCCACGCTGTCGCGGCCGTCGCGGTAGAAGCACAGGCCCGCGGTGCGGAACGGCTCGCCGAGCTCGGCGGCGTAGTGGTCGTTGAGCGCGCGCAGGGCGTCGTCCAGCATCGGATCGGGCAGGGGCTCGTCCTCGTCGTAGAACTTCAGCAGCCTCGGCACGTCCACGACCTTGTCGTACATCTTGCGCCGCTCCGCCCGCCAGGGCACCGTCTCGGCCAGCCGCTCGAACAGCGTGTCGGCCCCGGAGACCCAGCCGGGGCGGACATCCAGCCACGCGCCCCGCTCCAGCGACGTCCTGCGGACCGCCGAACCGAGCTCCCCGAAGCCGAGCTCCTCGTCCACGCCCAGCAGAGACGCTTGGAATACAGCTCTCATGGCTTCGAGTGTACGTGATCGTTCAAACATACATTCGACTGAGCGTGTCGCGCCGATTCTGTCAGCGGGACGTGCGAGGCTCGGAGTCAATGGGTCCGCAGTGGTTCATGACGAAGGAGCGTCCCGTGCTCACCACGCAGTATCAGCCCGGCACCCCGTGCTGGATCGATCTCGGCAGCCCCGATCTGGAGGCTTCGGCGAGGTTCTACACCGGCCTGTTCGGCTGGCGGTTCGACTCCTTCGGCGGCGACTACGGCCTGTGCAAGGTCGACGGCAGGACGGTCGCCGCGATCGGCACGATCACCGAGGAGGGCGCCACCCCGGCGTGGATGCTCTACTTCTTCTCGCCCGACTGCGCGGCCACCACCGAGGCCGTCGAGCGCGCGGGCGGCGCCGTGCGCGTCCGCCCGATGGAGATCGAGGGGCAGGGCCACCTGGCCCAGTTCACCGACCCGGCGGGCGCCCAGTTCGCCATCTGGCAGTCGGGCGCCAATCGTGGCCTCGACCTGGTCAACGATCCCGGCTCGCTGGCCTGGGCCGAGCTCTACGTCCCCGACCCCGCCGCCGTCCAGGGCTTCTACCGGTCGGTCTTCGGCTGGCGGATCGCGGAGCTGTCCATGGGTGATTTCACTTATCCCGTGGTGTCACCGGCCGAAGGCGACCAGGAGGAGACCTCGATGGCGGGCCTGGCCGAGGTGCAGCCCGGCGACTCCCCTCACTGGCTGATCTACTTCGAGGTGCCCGACTGCGACGCCACGGTGTCCAGGTGCCAGGAGCTCGGCGGCTCGGTGCGGGCACCGGCGATGGACGTCGAGGACGTGGGCCGGATGGCCTTCCTCACCGACCCGCACGGCGCCCGCTTCGCGGTCATCACCAGCGCGGGCTGACAGCGTCCCGGCGCGGAGGACGGGGCACTGTTCGGCGGCCCTTGATCGGTATACCGTCATGCGATACAGGTCCCCCCGAAGGAGACGCGATCGTGCGATCCCCGCGCCTGGCCGTGCTGGCGGCATCGATGGCGGTCGTGACGGCCCTCAGTCCGCACGCTCCGCCGGCCACCGCCGCAGCCCTCGCCACGTCGGTCGGCCCAGCGTCCGTGGCGGCGCAGGACGACCTGCTCGACAGGCTCACCGCCATCCCGGGGCTCACGGTGGTGTCGGAGTCGCAGCCGGCGGGTCACCGGTTCTTCGTCCTGACCTTCACCCAGCCGGTCGATCACCGGCGTCCGCGCGGGGCGACGTTCGAGCAGCGGCTCACCTTGCTGCACCGGTCGGCCGACGCCCCTGTCGTCCTCTACACCGGCGGCTACGGCCTGCCCGTCAACCCCACGGCCTCGCGTACGGAACCGACCCAGTTGCTGGACGGCAACCAGGTCTCCGTCGAGCACCGCTTCTTCCGCTCCTCGCGCCCGGCGCCGGCCGACTGGGACGACCTGACCATCTGGCAGGAGGCGACGGACGAGCACCGGATCGTTCAAGCGCTCAAGACCGTCTATTCGGGCAGATGGCTGCAGACGGGCGCGAGCAAGGGCGGCATGACGTCCATCTACCACCGGCGCTTCTACCCCGACGACGTGGACGGCGTGGTCGCCTATGTCGCGCCGAACGACCGGCTGAATCGCCTGGATCACACCTACGACAGGTTCTTCGCCCAGGTCGGCTCCGAGTCCTGCCGGGCCGCGCTGGCCGGCGTGCAGCGGGAGGCGCTCAAGCGGCGGGACCGGACGGTGGCGCTGCTGGAGGCGGACGCCGCGCGCAACGGCTACACCTTCACCAGGACACTCGGCAGCGTGGACCGGTCGTTCGAGATGACGATCCTCGACACCGCGTGGGCGTTCTGGCAGTACGCCGCCGAGGCGGACTGCGCGGCCGTGCCGCCCGTGACCGCCACGGACGAGGAGCTCTACTCCTGGATCGACGGTGTCGCCTTCTTCGGCTTCTACACCGACCAGGGCTTGGACTACTACACGCCGTACTACTACCAGGCTGCCACCCAGCTCGGCTGGCCCGATCTGGAGTTCCGGCACCTGCGCGGGCTGGTGCGCCACCGCGGCCTCTACCAGCCCAACTCGGTGATCCCCGCCGAGCTGCGCTCCCGGCACGATCCGCGGCCGATGCTGGACGTGGACCACTGGGTGCGCGCCCGGTCGGAGCGGATCCTGTTCGTCTACGGCGAGAACGATCCGTGGAGCGCCGAGCGTTTCACGCCGAGCAGGCATGACTCCTACCTGTATGTCGCACCGGGCGCCAACCACGGCGCCAACATCTCCCGGCTGTCGGAGGCCGACCGGGCGGCGGCGACGGAAACCCTGCGACGCTGGGCGGACGCGCAGCCGGCGCAGCGGAGCCGGGCGGAGGCCATCCCCTACGACGACATGCTCCCCGATCGCCGGGCCCGCTGAGCGCGCGAGGCTTCACACCAGGAGACTCCGCAGGATGTAGGGCATGATGCCGCCGTGCCGGTAGTAGTCCGCTTCGCGGTCGGTGTCGGGCCGGAGGCCGGCCCGGAAGGTGATGTCGCCGGCGGTGACGGTCAGCGTCCGCGGCCGGCGGCTCTCGTTGAGCGGTTCGAGGCCGGTGATCGTGATCTGCTCACGGCCGGTCAGGCCCAGCTCGTCGGCGCCTTGGCCGGGCAGGAACTGCAGCGGGAGGATTGATGTACGGCCCGGCCGCCGAGTTGGCCCGACGGCTCCACGACGTGCCGGTCACCGGCTCGGACGAGGCGATGTTCGCCCACGTCGCCCGGCACCGCCCCGGCAGGGTGCTGGTGCTCGGCTCACTGAACTCGGCGGCGGCCGACTCGGCGAGACGGCTCGAGAACGCGGGCGCAGACTGCTGGTCGGCAGCACCGTCGCCGCGGCCGTCGCCATGCTGCTCACCCCGCTGCCCATGTCGCTGTGGCTGCTGTCCGCCCTGCTCGTGATCATCGGCCTCGGGCTCGGCGTGGGGCAGCCGCTGACCATGTCCTGGCTGGCCGAGTCCGCACCGCCAGGCATGCGCGGCCGGGCCATGTCGCTGCGCCTGGCCGGCAACCGCACCGGCCAGTTGCTCATCCCCGGCGCGGCGGGCTCGCCGCCGCCGGGCTCGGCGCCGGCGGCGTCCTGTTCATCACCGCGCTCAGCCTCGGCTGGGCCGCCCTGGCCGCCCGCCGGCTTCCCGTCGACCCCTGGAAAGGTTCCCCACCATGACCATCGCCACCGCGGACCTGTACGACGAGCACGGCGACCGACTCGACTCCTGCGACCTGCAACTGCGCCAGTACGGTGGCCACCGCGCCTTCGCCGGCACGATCGTCACCGTCCGCTGCCACGAGGACAACGCCCTCCTCAGGTCCGTCCTGCGCGAGCCCGGCGACGGCCGCGTCCTGGTGGTCGACGGCATCCTCGTGACCCGCGCCTGAGCGCGCTCGTCATCGTGGGTCGCCGGCCTCTTGCCGCAGGTCAACGCGGAAACGTCCACCACACGCCCCCGGCCGCCTCTGGACGGGGGGCTCAGCCGCCGCAGGAGGCGAAGACGAAGGTGTCCTTCAGAAGCGTGTAGCGGTCCCTGATGGTGACCGCGCCGGTCTCCGTGTCCATCTGCGCGATCGTCATCCTGATCTCCTTGCCCACCGGTCGTTCCAGGTGCACGGTCACCTGCCGGTCGCCGGTCCAGTCGATCATGTGGACCTGGCCGGCCGGCAGCTTGACCCGCTGCCGCTTGAGCAGCTGGTCCGTCTGCGCGTCGTACAGCGCGAGCCGGGACTTGCCGGCGACCCAGACGGCGATGGTGCGGCCGTCGCCGGACAGGGCCGGCGGCGCGTTGACGGCGATGACCTGTGGCGGCGTGACGCGGTTGAGCCGCTCGCCGGTGTCGGCGTTGACGGCCAGGTCGGTGACGCCCTCCTCGCCGTTCAGGACCGTGAGCAGCTCCCCGCCGTCGCCGCTGAACCCGGCCAGATGGTGCGGCCCCGCGACGCCGCCCAGCCGGGCGCCGCTGCCGGTGTCGTAGACGCGGGTGCCGTAGGGGTCATCGCCGATACTGACGGCGAGCCTGGCCCCGTCTCCGGACAGCTGCAGCCTGATCACCTCCTGGTCCCTGCGCGGCAGCGCGCCGGCGGGCAGCAGTGTGACGCCGCCGTCCAGGGTGCGTACGGCGAGTCGTCCGGCGCGGGTGATGTAGGCGACCTTCTGGCCGTCGCCGCTGACCGAGATCGGGGCGGCGGGGTAGACGGCGGACTTGCCGTTCGCGCGCCGGGCCACGACCTGGGCGTCACGCAGGACGCGCTGCTCGCCGCTGTGCAGGACCAGGCGCCAACGACCGCAGGGGACCTCGCCGCCCCCCTTGAGCTTGCAGCCCTTGACGGAGGCGTACCGGATGCTCTCGTGGTGCGGCGCCGCCCAGGCGGCGGCCATCCCAGTGGCCGGCGCGCTGGCCGGCGCGGTGGCGGATGCAGTGGCGGATGCGGTGGCGGATGCGGTGGCCGGCGCGGTCGTCGGCGCCGCGAGCAGCGCGGCGGCCAGCAGGGCGATCCTGATTCTCATGCCGTCTCTCCCGCCGCGTAGAAGGCGTGCCTGGACTTGCCGATCGTGTACGTGTCCCGCTGCTTGAGCGAGCCCGTCCCGGGATCAGCGGTGAGCACCCGTACCACCGCTGCGGAACCTTCGTCGTCCGTCGTCACCAGCGCGGTCAGCTTGCCGTCCGCCGTCCAGTGGGCGGAGTACGGCGTACTGGCCGGGTCCAGCGCCAGGTCCACGCCCTTGGAGAGCTCCCCCGTCTGCAGGTCGTAGAGGCGCAACCGGGGCCGCTTCTTCTTCTCGGCGTCCCCCCAGATGAACGCCGCGACCGTCCTGCCGTCGGCGGCCAGCGTCGTGGTGGCGGCGCCGGCCACGACCTGAGGCGGTGTGCGTCTGGTCGAGGTGCCGTCGAGCCGGTGCGCGAGCAGGGCGGTGGTGTTGTCGCCGGCGGTGCGCTGGGCCAGCACCTCGTCGCCGTCGGCGCTGAAGCCGAGTGGCAGGTCGAGGCCGGGGAGTTCGGTGGTCCTGCCGGTCGCGACCGTGAAGACCCTGGTCGGCACCCGCCCGCTCTCGTCCCCGTGGTCGACCAGCACCCGGTCCCCGGCGGGCGACAGCTGCGCGGTGATCGACCCGGTGCCCTTGGGCGCGAGCGAGCGGGGCAGCTCGGTGGCGGAGCCGCCGGCGACCCGGCGGACGATCAGGCGGTGATCCGATGCCCGCTCGTAGAGCATCGTCCGGCCGTCGCCGCTGACGGCGAAGACGCCGGCGTCGGTGGTGCGCCTGCCCCGGGCGTCCACCTTGGTCGCGGCGGCGTCGGGGACGGTGATCGTCCGGCCGTTGCGCAGGATGAGCCGCCAGTGACCGCACGGGCCGGAGTCGACGCCGCTGGAGCAGGACTTGATCCAGGCCGCGCGTGCGACGGACGGACCGGTCTGGGCGTGTGCGGAGGGTGGCGTGGCCGCCACCCCGCCGAGGACCGCGGACGCCAGGAGGGCGGCGGTCGCAGGGGTGAGCCTCATGGGTGATCCTTTCGCTCACCCGGTTAGAGTCGCCGTCTCACAGGCCGGTTGGTCACAGGTCGGCCACACTTGGGCGAGGTCAGGACGGCAGTGGGCGGCGGCCGGGAAAGCCCAGCTCGCTGCGGTGATACCAGCCGAGCTCCGGCTCCGGCTCGATCCAGCACAGGCGTACGGACACACCGTCGAGCATCGAGGGGAAGTCCAGCAGCAAGGGCGCGACGCCCTTGACCTCCACGCCCTGCTCGCTCCAGCCGCTCACGATCTCCTGGATGCGGGCTTCGGCGGCCTTGAGCTCGGGCAGCCCGCCCAGCCGGGAGCCGCCGGGGGTGTCACGGTCGAAGGCGATCTCGGCGAGGTCGGCGCGCGCGGCGATGAGCTCGCGGGCCTCCTCGATGATCGACGGCATCAGTGCGCGGGCCTCGTCGAGGGTGAAGAGCCTGTCCATCCCGGGAACGTTAGCGGTTCGGCTCGTAGGCGTGGAGGAGAAGCTGCTCGGCGTGGTCGAGATAGGCGTCCAGGGCGGCGACGGCCCGGCCGGGCTCGCCGGCCTCGATCAGCCCCAGCAGCTCGCGGTTGAGCGCCACGAACGGCTCGTGGAAGGCGCGCGGATCCTCCATGACGTGGAAGACGAGCCGGAGCTCGGCCAGGAGCTGCCGCATCGCCTCGTTGAGCCGCGGGCTGTCGTTGAGCGTCACCAGGGCCTGGTGAAAGCGGATGTTGGCGGTGCCGACGGCCTGCCAGTCGTCATCCCGGGCGGCCCCCTCGGCGTCGGCGACCGCCTCTCTGATCACCTGCAGCACCTGCTCGGTCGGCTTGCGGCGCACGGCCATGCCCTCGATCACCCGGCGCACCTGATAGAGGTCGGCGACGTCCTCGGCGGACAGGACCCGCACGAACACGCCCCTGTTGAGCCGGTGGTCGAGCAGCCGCTCGTGACTGAGGAGCCGGAAGGCCTCGCGCAGCGTGTTGCGCGAGACGCCGAGCGCCTCGCAGATCGACTCCTCCGACAGGCGCTGGCCGGGCTTGAACAGGCCTTCGATGATGCGGTCACGCAGGATGTCCGCCACGCGCTCGGCCGTGCTGCTACGTCCGAGACGTGAGCGGTCCTGCGCGAGGTCGGCGGCGGCGTTCTTCACAGGATCAGGAAATCATTGAACAAACCCCTTGTCGAATTGTTCAACGATTTTTATGGTGTAACCAATCCCCCCACGGAAGGAGCGAGGGATGGCAAGCTCCACCTCACAGACCCGGCGGGTGATCCTCGCGAGTCTGATCGGCACGTCGCTCGAGTGGTATGACTTCTTCCTCTACACCACGGCGGCGACGCTGGTCTTCGGCAAGTTGTTCTTCCCCACCTTCGACCCGCTCAACGCGACCCTGCTGGCGCTGACGACCAACGCGGTGGCGTTCGTGGCCCGGCCGCTCGGCGGCATCATCTTCGGCCACTTCGGCGACCGTAACGGCCGTAAGACCGTGCTCGTCGTGACCTTGCTGCTGATGGGCGTCTCGACCTTCCTCATCGGGGTGCTGCCCGGCTACGACAGCGTGGGCGTGCTCGCGCCGATCATGCTGGCCGTCCTCCGGTTCGCGCAGGGCCTCGGCCTCGGCGGCGAATGGGGCGGAGCGGTCATCATGTCGCTGGAGCACGGCGACCCGCGCCGCCGCGGCTTCAACGCGAGCTGGCCGCAGGTGGGCGTGCCCGCCGGTTACGTGCTGGCGACCGCGCTGCTCACGATCCTGTCGGCCACGCTGTCCGACGCGGCTTTCCTGTCGTGGGGCTGGCGGGTGCCGTTCCTGCTGTCCGGCGTGCTCGTCTTCGTCGGTCTCTGGGTGCGGCTGCGGATCACCGAGTCGCCGCTGTTCGCGCAGGTCGAGCAGAAGGGCGCCAAGGCCAGGATGCCGCTGGTCGAGGTGCTGCGCACGCACCCGCGGGCGCTGTTGTCGGCGTTCACCGCGCGCATCGGCGTGGACGTGGCCTTCTACACCTTCACCGCCTACATCCTGGTCTACCTGACCGGTCCGCTGGGCCTCGATCGCGACCTCGGCCTGAACGCGGTGCTGATCGCCTCGGCGCTGCAGCTGGCGCTGATCCCGCTGTTCGGCTCGCTGTCCGACCGCTTCGGCCGGCGGCGGGTCTACCTGGCGGGCGCCATCGGGGCCGCGGTCTGGGTGTTCGCGTTCTTCCCGCTGCTGGAGACCAGATCCTTCCCGCTGATCGTGCTCGCGACCGCCGTGGCGCTGCTCTGCCACGCCGCGATGTACGGCCCGCAGGCGGCCTTCATCGCCGAGCTGTTCAGCACCAGGCTGCGCTACAGCGGGGCCTCGATGGGCTACCAGGTGGCCGGGATCGTGGGCGGCGGGCTCGCGCCGATCATCGCGATCAAACTGTTCGACTCCTTCGGCACCACCATCGCGGTGTCCGTCTACGTGGTGGCCGCGCTGGCCATCACCGCCGTGGGCCTGGCCATCGCGCCGGAGACCCGTGACGTCGACCTCGCCGGTGTGCCGCAGCGCGCCTGAGGTCGTCCCTGCCGATAGTTCGCCGCGAAAGCCGCGGGCGGCGGCTGCCACCGCCGCCCGCGTGGGAGGACGACGTTGAGAACAGCCCTGGCCATCATCGCCGCCATCATCGCGCTCCCCTTCCTCGTCGGGGGCATCGGCGGCCTGGAGAGCACCGACGCCGGCGTCGTCACCGTCGTCCGCGACGGCGGCCCGCTCGACGACAACCAGATCCGCCAGGTGATCGACCCGGGCTCCGGCCTGACCTGGGCCGGCCTGTGGTCGTCCAGCCACACCTACCCGGCGCAGCAGCGGTTCTACACGATCACCGCCGACGCCAAGCGCGCCACCACACTCGGCGTGGACGTGGTGACGGTGCCCAGCAGCGACGGCGTGAACCTGGGCATCGAAGGCACCCTCTACTTCACCCTGAACCTGGACCACGAGACGCTGAAGACGTTCGACGACAAGTACGGCACCCGTACCTTCCGCAGCCAGGACGACCGGTCCCTGTACGCGTGGGACGGCGACGAGGGCTGGTCCGCGTTCTTCGGCCAGGCGGTCCGGCCCGTGATCGACAACGCGCTGCGCGCCCAGATCGGCGCCATGCGCTGCGCCGAGCTCGTCCCGTCGTGCGCGCTGCTGGAGAGCTCCTCGCTCAAGCCTCAGGACAGCAACACCAACATCTCCACGGTGCAGAACGCCGTCAACGCCTCGCTCGCCCGCGACCTGCCGCAGACGCTGGGCGGCGACTTCCTGACCGGTCTGCGGTTCACCCTGGTCAAGGTCACGCTGCCCGGGGACGTGCAGAAGGCGGTCGACCGCTCGCTGGCCGCCAACGCCGCCGTCTCGGAGTCCCAGGCCAGGGTGGCGCAGGCCAGGGCGGAGGCGGACGCGAACCAGGCCAGGCAGGACGGTTACGACAAGTGCCCGGCCTGCGCGGAGATCGACAAGCTCAAGGCGCTACCGCAGGGGATCACCGTCTACGCCCCCGGCAATCCGCAGTCGGTGGTCGTACCCACTCGCTGACCTTCCGTGGCGGGGGCGCCCGCCGTCCGGCCGGGGCCTGGCCGGACGGCGGGCTCGTCCCCTCAGGTTGACGCTGAGCTCGCGGACCTAGAACGGCTTCATTCCCCCTCCGGGTGACGGAGTGGGCTGTCGCTCTAGAACGCGCCTCTGAGTACCGCTGAGCCTGCCGTTTTATCCCGATGCGTCAACGTTTCTGGGCGTTGCGACGTGATCTCAGTCACATTTGCCGCCCGTTGTAACGGAATCGCGGCCGATTTCTGGAACGTCGCACCCCCTTTGCGCATAAACTGCGCGCCTGTGAGCCTCCCTGTACGCGAACGTTCCCCCCGGCCGGGGGGCGGCCGCCACCGCCGTCCCGTCCCCACGTCCCTGCCACCGGACGCGCCCGTTCTCGTGCTAGCGGCGCCTGGCAGCGCGTCGGGCGTGGCCGCCGAGATCGCCGCCGTCGTGCGCACGGACAACCCCCAGATCGAGGTACGACTCGTCGTCGTCGACTCGCTGGCCGAATCACTGCCGGCCGACCGTCAGGCCGTCGTGGTGCCCCTGGTCACCTGGGACGACCCGGTGGTCCTGGCGGAGATCAACAAGGCCGTCGCCGCGAGCGGATCCGGTGCGACGGTGACCGAGGCCCTCGGCCCGCACCCGCTGCTGGCCGAGGCGCTGCACATCAGGCTCGCCGAGCGCGGCCTGGCCAGGGCAGACCGCGTCCGCCTGCTGAACGTCTCCAGCCCCGTCGACGGCGTCATCCTCGGCACGGTCGGCGGTGAGCGGGCCGTGCACGCCGTCCAGCCCACCGCGGTGCTGCTGGCCTCCCGGCTCACCCTGCCCGTGGTCGCCGCCTCGCTCGACAGCGAGCCCGGCGTCCCCCTGGCGGCCCAGCGCCTGCGCGCGGCGGGCGCCGAGCGACTGGCCATCGCGCCCTGCCTGATCGGCCACGAGGCGCCTGCCGATGTCGTGGAGAAGGCCGCCACCCAGTCCGGCGCCGGGCACGCCGAGCCGCTCGGCGCGCACAGCGCCATCGCCGAACTTGTCGCGCGAGCTTACGGGAGTCAACTCGCTACTTGACAAGACTTGTAAAGATCGGTGATCTCGCGTTACCTTCTGCGCATGCGGCCAGTTGTGTGCAAAGGTGCGCGTCTGTGGCTTCGCGAGGTCACCGAGGCGGACGTCGCGGCGCTGCACGCCGTCTACGGCGATCCCGAGGCGACCCAGCACATGCCGTTCGGGCCCCGTACCCTCCAGCAGGTCGCCGAGCTCGTCGACGAGGGCGTGCGGTCCGCGGCGGCCGAGCCGCGCATGCTGTACGTGCTGGCGGTGCTCGACGTCGACAGCCAGGAAGTGATCGGCGTGGCCCGGCTGCACATCGACGCCGACCGCCCGCACAGCGCCGAGATCGGCCTGGGCCTGCGCCCGGACCGGTGGGGACGCGGCATGGGCACGGACCTGGTCCGGCTGCTGCTGGCGTTCGGCTTCAAGCGGCTCGGTCTGCACCGCGTCTGGGGCGCCCGCTCCCCCGCCAACCTGCCCGCACAGCTCGCCATGCTCACCGCGGGCATGGTGGAGGAGGGCCGCCTGCGCCACCACGAGTCCACGCCGGCCGGCTGGCGCGACTCCGTCGTCCACGCCGCGCTGGAAGAGGAGTGGACCGAGCGCTGAGCGGTCAGCGCACGAGCCGGAAGAAGGCGCGGACGTCGCCGACGAGCAGGTCCGGGGCCTCCATGGCGGCGAAGTGGCCGCCCCTGTCGAACTCCGACCAGTGGACCACCTTGTGCTCGCGCTCGGCGAAGCGGCGGACGCCGAGATCGCCGGGGAAGACCGCCACGCCGTGCGGGACCGTGGACGGCTCGACCGGCCGCCCCCAGGACGCCGCGCTCTCCTTGTACAGGCGGGCCGAGGAACCCGCGGTGCCGGTCAGCCAGTAGAGGCTGATGTTGGTCAGCAGCTGGTCGCGGTCCACCGCCTCCTCAGGCAGGTCGTGGGCCGGGTCGGTCCACTCCTTGAACTTCTCGGCGATCCACGCGAGCTGCCCCGCCGGTGAGTCGTGCAGGCCGTAGGCGAGGGTGTGCGGCCGGGTGGACTGGAGGATCGCGTAGCCGACGCCGTCCTGGTCGCCGTAGCCGCGCAGCCGCGCCTGCTCGGCCTCCGACAGCCCATCGAACTCGGCGGGGTCGCCGGAGGGGAAGCCGAGCGCGCCGTTGACGTGCACGCCCACCACCCGCTCGGGGTCGATCCTGCCCACCTGGGGCGAGATCGTCGCCCCGGAGTCGCCGCCCTGAGCGCCGTAGCGGTCGTAGCCGAGGCGGCGCATCAGCTCCTTCCAGGCCCGCGCGACCCTGTTCAGGTCCCAGCCTCGCTCCCGGGTGGGGCCGGAGAAGCCGAAGCCCGGGATGGAGGGGGCCACGACGTGGAAGGCGTCGGCGGGGTCGCCGCCGTGCGCGCGGGGGTCGGTGAGCGGGCCGATGACGTTCATGAACTCGACCACGGAACCCGGCCAGCCGTGCGTGAGGAGCAGCGGCAGCGCGTCCGGCTCCGGCGAGCGTACGTGCAGGAAATGCACGTTCTGGCCGTCGATCTCCGTGGTGAACTGCGGGAAGGCGTTCAGCGCCGCCTCGTGCGCGCGCCAGTCGTAGCCGTCGCGCCAGTAGGCGGCCAGCCGCCGGGCGTACGGGACGGGCACACCGTACGGCCAGCCGGCCCCGTCGAGCTCGTCCGGCCAGCGGGTCCTGGCCAGGCGCTCCCGCAGGTCGTCCAGGTCGGCCTGCGGGACATCGATGCGGAAGGGGTGAATGTCGTTGCTCATACGGATCACGCTAGGCGCCGGTTAGGACAACTACGGTCCTAGGTGGGCGCGATACTGGCGGACATGTGGGAAACCTCCGCCCGGCTGCTCAAGCTGCTGTCCCTCTTGCAGACCCATCGCGACTGGTCCGGCTCCGAGCTCGCGGCCCGGCTCGGCGTGACCGGCCGCACCGTCCGGCGCGACGTGGACCGGCTGCGCGAGCTCGGCTACCCCGTGCACGCCACCGCCGGGCTGTCCGGATACCGGCTCGGCGCCGGACACGACCTGCCCCCGCTGCTGCTCGACGACGAGGAGGCGGTCGCCGTCGCCGTCGGGCTGCGCACCGCCGCGCAGGGCAGCGTGACCGGCATCGAGGAGACCTCCCTGCGCGCGCTGGCCAAGCTCGAACGGGTGCTGCCCGCCCGGCTGCGTCACCGGGTCAACGCCCTGCAGTCGATGACCGTACCGCTGACCGGGCCCGCCACCGTCGGCGCGGACACCCTGTCCGCCATCGCGGCCGCCTGCCGCGACCACGAGAGCCTGCGCTTCGACTACAGCAAGCCGGACGGCACCGCCGGCACCCGCACGGTCGAGCCGTACCGGCTCGTGGCCACCGGCCGCCGCTGGTATCTCGTCGCCTACGACACCGGGCGCGACGACTGGCGCGTCTTCCGGGTGGACCGGCTGCGGCTGCGCACCCCGGGCGGCCCGCGGTTCACCCCGCGCGAACCCCCCGACCCCGACCTCGCCGGGTACGCCTCGCGGATGATCTCCAACGCCCCCTACCGCTACCAGGGCCGGGTCACCGTGCACGCGCCCGCAGAGGCCGTCGCCGAGCGGGTCACCCCCGCCGCGGCGACCGTCGTGCCCGTCGACGCCGCCACCTGCCTGCTGATCGGCGGCTCCAACTCGCTGGACGAGCTGGCGCTCTGGCTCGCGTCCCTGGGCGTCCCCTTCGAGGTGCACGAGCCGCCCGAGCTGACGGCCCATCTTCAGGTGCTGTCCGATCGCCTCGCCGACGCGGCTCGCGGCTCGCGGCGGGACGGGTGAGGACGAGTGAGGACGCGCCGGGACGGCGGGCACGGAGATTGTCGGTGGCGCGCTCTACGATGAGCCTCCTCAAGGAGGGAAGGCCGCCCATGCTGGACTCGCTGATCGTGCCCCTGTTCGTCACCGCCGACCTGCCGCCGCGGGCCGAGCTGGCGGAGTTCGGCGAGCTGCTCGCCGGCACGGCGCGCACGCTCAGCCACGAGGGCGTGAGCTACGACGCCTTCCTGGCGGGCAAGGTGTTCTGGCTCGACCGTCCGGTGCTGCCCGAGCAGCGGCCCCAGGCGGAGGCCGAGTCCCGCTTCGCCGCGATGCTCGGCCACCTCGCGGCCTCCGGGGCCGGGCACACTGCCCGGGGCGTGCTCGCCGACATGCGGCGGGCCGTCGGCGCGGCCGTGACCGTCCGCTACGGCGACGTGGGGGTCGCCCCCGCGGTCTTCGCCATCCGCGACCGCGACGTCCGCGAGCGCACCCCCGGCACCGCCATCCACGTCGACACCCGCCACGCCGCCCCCGACCTGGTCACCGTGGCCCGCCCCTACCTCTGACCTTCAGCGCCCGATTCCTCCACCCTGGGAGCGGAAGCCGGCCGCGTCGGCGTCGGACAGCCGGTTCCGCTCCAAGGCCCATCACGGTCAGCCCGGCCTACCGTCCTCCTGTGGCTCGCCCGCCCCACTCCCGGCCCCTTCGCCACGCGACCGCCCGCCGGACTCATCCGCTAGCACGAGATCGACGTCGCCGGCCCATGAAAGGGGGGTGGCGAGGTGGTGACGGTCGGATGCGGGTGTGGCGAGGTGGTGGCGGTCGGTGGGGGTGGTGAGGGCGTGTTGGATCGCCTGCAGGCGATCCAGGGCCAGGGGGACCAGTTCGTCCGTGCGGCCCGCCATCACCTCGTACGGCGCGTCGGCGAGAGGCGTCACCTTCGCTGCGGCGAGGGCGGCGAGCCCTTCCTCCAGCGCGGCCCTGGCACGCACCAGTTCGCCATGGCCTTCGAAGGCGAAGCCGAGCCGGAGGCAGGCGAGGGCGGCGAGGTGCGGCCGGCCGTGGTCGCGGTAGGTCGCACCGGCGAGGCGCAGGGTCTCCGGGTCGCCGGCGTGCGTGCCCGGCCCCTCCATCCGTTCCCTGACGACCGCCGAGCGCACCGGGTCGGCGGCGGCCAGGCCGTGGGCGGCGAGCAGGCGGGCCTCCGCCTCGGGCAGCCGCCCGGTGGCCGCCGCCAGCTCGGCCTGGGCGAGCGTGACGGAGAACAGCGCCGTCAGGTCCCTGTCCAAGGCCGCGAGCTCCAACGCCCTTGCGAGCTCGGCCGCCGCCGCGTCGAAGCGGTCCAGCTCCATCAGGCAGGCGCCGCGCATGGTGCGGGCGGCGGACTCCTTGCCCCCCGCCCCCAGCCGGGCGTACGCCTCGGCGGCCGTCGCGAAGTCCTGGGCCGCCTGCTCCATGTCGTGGTCGCCGTAGCCGAGCACGCCGAGGTCGTAGCGGACGGTGGCGAGGCCGTCGACGTCGCCGATGGTGTTGTAGGCGCGTTCGGCCAGCTCGAACGCGCGTCTGGCGGCCGGCAGGTCGCCTCGGGCGTGGCGGCGGTGGGCGATGTGCAGCCATTCGTCGGCGGGGTCGCGCCGCTGCCCGTGCCGGCGCACGATGTCGACGATGCTCGTCTCGCAGGCGGCCGCGTGTTCGGCCTGTCCGAGCGTGTGGAGCAGCCGCGCGTGGGAGTCCAGCGCCTGACAGGCGTCGTCCCAGGCGCCGAGGGCTTCGAGCTCGGCGGCGCAGGTGGTGATCAGCTCGACGGCGACGGCCGGGCGGCCCAGCTCCGCGCAGGCTCTGGCGCTGCCGATCAGGACCGCCGCCGCCCGTTCGGCCTGGCCGAGTGCCTGGTGCAGCTCACGGGCCCGGCCTGCGCACTCCCGTGCCGCGGCGGGGTCGCCCGCGGCGAGGTAGGCGTCGGCCGCGTCACTCCGGTGGGACGCCTCCTCGCCGGCGAGTCCGGCGTCCGCGCACAGGGCGGCGGCCCGCAGGTGGAGCTCGACGGCCCGGCGAGGGTCGCCCGCCTGGGCCGCCACGGCGCCCATGTGGCCCACCTGCGCCGCCTCCTCCGGGCTCGCGCCCAGCTCACGGTAGGCCGTCGCGGCGCGTCGGAAGGCGTGCAGCGCCGCCTCCCACTCGCCGATCCGCTGGTGGAGGCCGCCCATCGTGGAGAGCGCGTCCGCCGCCTCGGCCGGCTCGTCCGCCGTGGCGAACGCCGGACCGGCCCGTTCGAGCAGCTCGATCGCGAGCGGGAGCCGCTCGCTCTCGGCGAGCTGGACGGCGGTGGCCGCCAGGAAAGGGCCGGCCTCGCCCGCCACGCGGGCGTGGCGCTCACCGATCCGGAGCAGGACGCGGGCCGTCTCCTCCTCGTCGTACACCAGCGCGAGCCGCGTCGCCGCCAGCGCCAGGTCCTCGCCGGGGATGCCGGGCAGCAGGTCGGCGTCCTCGATCGCGAGGCGGAGCTGGGAGCGCAGCTCGCGGTCGCCGCGTGGGACGCTGCTGGCCAGCGTCAGCGCCTCGGCGAGGTCCGCGGGGTCGCCATCCGCCCTGAACCGCTGGATCAGCGCCTTGGCGAGCGTGCCGACGGCGGCGGGCCGGTCCTGCGCCTCGGCGGCCAGGCGGCCGGTGGTCACGGCCTCGTCGAGGTCGGCCTTGCGTCCCTCGCCGCCGTCCATCGCCCGGCGCCGCAGCAGCTCGGAGAGCGGATCGTACGCCTCCGCCAGGAACGACGGCTCCTGTCCGGCGGCGAGCGCTTCGCGCAGCGCGGCGATGCCCTCGTCGGCGGCGCTCGTGCTCAGGTCCAGGCGCAGGGCCTGGCCGAGCAGCAGCAGGGCTCTGGGGCGCAGCGGGTCGTCCTCGCCGCAGGCCGCGACGGCCGAGCGCGCGGCAGCGGTCGCCTCACCCGGATGGTCTCCCAGATCGGCGCGCTGGACCAGCGCGTCGGCCAGGTCGGCGAGCAGCCTCGGGCGGTCCGGATGGCCGGCGTAGGTGCGCGCGACGGCCTGCCGCAGGGTCTGGATCGCGACCTCCAGGTCGGCCGGGTCGCCGCCCGCCCGCCAGCGCCGCCGGCGCCGGTCCGCGAGCAGGTCGAGGCGGGTCAGCTGGTCGCGTCCGAGCCGCTCGGGGATCTCCCGGCCGGGTGTGCCGAGCACCTCCAGCATCTCCCGGCCCGCCTCCAGCGACCGTATGTCGCCGGTGACCACGTACCACTCGACCAGTCCCGCGGCGTAGCCCGCGAGCACGCGCGGGTGGGCGTGCTCGTCGTGCCAGAAGTCCAGCGTGGCCTGCCCGACCCGGATGAAGGCCAGGAGGTCGGCGTCGGCGGCCGACGCGGTGGCCCTGGCCTGGGCCAGGTCGAACAGGGTGAGCAGCGCCTGGGACCGCTCCTGGCCGCCCGGTGGGAGCTGGGCGGCCGCGAGGTGGGCCCTGATCAGCTCGTCGTCGCCGGGGACGGCCAGGCCGAGCACCGCGGCCAGCTCGCGCAGGTGGCCGCTGTCGCCGGGCGCGCCGAGCGCCGCCCTCAGGTGTACGTGGACCGCGTCGTCGAGCGCCTCCGGCTCCCCCGTGGCCGCGAACAGCCGGAGCAGCCCGCCGCCCAGGATCGCCAGCGCCTCCGCCGCCCAGACGGGAGGGGGGTCCTCCATCGTCTCCCGCAGCAGCGACTCCGCCAGCAGGTCGCACACCTCCGCCGAAGGCGTGCTGATCGCGCGGCGGATCAGGGCGTGCAGGAGCAGCCCGACATGCGGGGCGGTGTCCGGGTCCACATGGCGCAGGACCTCGTCGACCAGCTCCGCCCACGTCTGCGGCTCGTCGGCCGACGGGACGTTCGTCGTCCCCGGCATCCCGCCGGGATCGACCACGGCGGCGGCGGCGAAGAACACGCCCGCCACGGCCGCCTCGCCGCCGTGTCCGTCCAGCCGGTAGCGGGCCAGGTGGAGCTTCCCGATCAGACGCCAGATCTCGGCGTCGGCCGCCTCGCCGGTGCAGGCCCGCATCGCCTGCTCGGCCTCGGCCAGCGCCGGCCCCGCCAGCACGGATCGGGGGTCGGCGGTCCGTTCGAACTCCTCGATACGGGCAGCGAGAGGTCCGGCCGGATCGTTCATGGGGCAAGGCTCTCACCAGCCCGCCCCCGTCGTACAGGACCGGGTCGCGCACGTCCGGGGACGGGAGCCGTCAACTCTTCGTACAGTCCCGGAGCGTGACGGTGAGGTCACGCTCTGCGGGGGTAGGCGACCCCACATGCTCTACGGCAAGGAACACGTCCGGCGCTATCAGGAGACCGACGGCGCCGAAGGACACGACTGGAACAACACCACGGTCCTTCTCCTGACCACCAAAGGCCGCAGGTCAGGCGAGCCATACACGACGCCGCTGATCTACCGGCCCCACGGCGACGCCTATGTCATCGTCGCGTCGAAGGGCGGCGACCCGGATCACCCTGACTGGTACAAGAACCTGCAGTCCAATCCCGAAGTGGAGGTGCAGGTCAAGGGTGACAAGTTCCGGGCCGGCACCCGTACCGCCACCGGCGAGGAACGGCGGGAGCTCTGGCGGCTGATGACCGCGACCTGGCCCGACTACGACGAGTACACCAAGAAGACCGATCGGGAGATTCCGGTCGTCGTCCTCGAACCGATCCGTTGACGGTGTCCCCGCCGCGCCCGGGCGCGGCGGGGCGGGTCAGAAGGTGATCAGCGGCTCGCCGACGAAGTCGGCGATGAAGTTGACGAAGAAGAACCCGAAGAACAGGAAGTTCAGCACCAGGATGACGTAGTGCCAGGGCCGTGGCCGGGCCGGCCGGGGCAGCTTGCTGTTCAGGTAGATGAGGAAGAACGGGTAGATCAGCGCGCCCAGGTTCGACATGTTGGCCGACCATTCCACCAGCGCCACGGGCAGGCTGAGGTGGATGACGATGGAGATGATCACCAAGAGCGTGATCATGAACGGGTAGTAGAACCGGCGCGGATCCCCCTCGACCAGGCGGCGCAGGCGCGGGCTGGTGGCGTGCGCGGCGTCGGTCGTCACCCGCACCATCGCCTCGAAGATGCCCAGCTGGGTGGAGAACAGGATCAGCACCCCCAGCACCAGCCCCACGTAGAAGACCGCCTGCCCGTACTCGTCGCCCAGCGCGGCGGCGACGAAGGTGGGGACGTTGGCCCGGGTGGGGGTCTCGCCCGAGAGTGCGACCGCCTGCGCCATGAGGATCGTGGGCAGCAGCATGCCGAGGATGGCGCCGACGAAGAACACCCCCCACATGTCCACCATCAGCAGGCGGTACCACCTGCGCCACAGCCCCCGGTTGAGCTCGTTGTCCGGGAAGGTCACGCCACTGGCCAGGATCTCGCTCCGCTTGCCGCGCAGCCCGGAGATGTACCCGGCGCGGTAGCCCATGCCGTAGCCCTTGTCGCGGTAGTGGCCCATGACGTACCAGTTGAGGCCGGAGGCCAGGGCGGTGAAGCCGGCCAGCGCGCCCAGCTGGGTGGCGGTGATCCCGGCGGGCGGGGCGGCGGGGGTGAAGAAGCCGCGGATGCCCTCCCACCACAGCTCCCACGGCACCACGAGCAGGTCGATGGCGAGCAGGGCGACGAGGATGGTGCTCACCAGGAGCCAGTTCGCCAGCTCCAGCGCACGGCTGATACGGCGGGCCAGCGCGGTGATCGCGAAGACCAGGACCAGCAGGGCGATGGCCCACAGGCGAGGCTCCTCGGCGTCGGCGGGCGGGATCGCGCCGTGCACGAGCGCGTACACGCCCTGCCCGGCCGAGGCGGCCCAGCCCCCGGCGATGAAGGCGAAGATGACGATCAGGACCGACAGCGGGATCCACAGCCGCCAGCCCGGCGGCACCCGGCCCCAGCCGACCACCGGTGTCTCTCCCGTCGCCACGACGTAGCGGGCGCACTCGACGTTGTAGAACGTCTGCAGGATCGCCGAGACCAGGATGACCCAGCCGACGCCGACGAAGCCGTACTGCCCCACGTTGAGCGGCCCGAGCAGCCACTCGCCGCTGCCGATGGAGATGCCGAGAGCGATCAGGCTCGGCCCCACGGCGTACTTGAACAGTTGCGCGGGCCCGATCCGGGAGACCTTGAAGACCTCCTCGGGCGTGGGCAGGTCGGTGACGTCGAGGTCCGGGCGGCTGACTCCGAGCGGTTGCGACATGGCTCTGCCTCCTGCCGCTCAGCGTGAGCCCGATACAGGGCCGTAACAAGGCCCAATTAGCCTGTTTTGCGCAGCGACGCGTAAAGGTCTGCGGTGCGGCGCGCGACGCGTTCCCAGGAGAAGTGCTCGACGGCTCGCGCCCGCCCCGCCCGCCCCATGGCCGCCGCCCGCGCCGGGTCTGCCAGCAGGGCGTTGACCCGCTCGGCCAGGTCCGCGACGAACCGGTCTGGGTCGTGCGGGGTGCCGTCGGCGGCCTGGTCGATGGGCACGAGCAGGCCGGTTTCACCGTCGGCGACCACTTCGGGGATGCCGCCGGTGGCGGTGGCGACGACGGCGGTCTCGCACGCCATCGCCTCCAGGTTCACGATGCCCATCGGCTCGTACACCGACGGGCACACGAACACGGCCGCGTGCGTGAGCAACTGGATGACCTGGGGCTTGGGCAGCATCTCGGAGATCCAGACCACGCCCTCCCGGTCCAGGCCGCGCACCAGGCCGGTCACCTCGGCCTCGATCTCGGGGGTGTCCGGCGCGCCCGCGCAGAGCACGAGCTGCGCGTCGGGGGCGAAGGACCGCGCCGCGTGCAGGAGGTGGACCAGCCCCTTCTGCCGGGTGATCCGCCCGACGAAGATGACGTACGGCCTGGCGGGGTCGATGCCATGCTTTTTCAGGATCTCGTGGCCGTTGTCCGGCGCGTACTCGGTGGTGTCGATGCCGTTGTGGATGACGCTCACCTTGGCCGGGTCGATCCCCGGATAGGCGGCCAGCACGTCGCGGCGCATCCCCTCCGACACGGCGATCACCGCGTCGGCGGCGGCGAGGGCGGTGCGCTCGGCCCACGACGAGATCGTGTAGCCCCCGCCGAGCTGCTCGGCCTTCCACGGGCGCAGCGGCTCCAGGCTGTGCGTGGTGATCACGTGCGGGATGCCGTGGAGCATCTTCGCGACATGCCCGGCAAAGTTGGCGTACCAGGTATGCGAGTGAACGACGTCCGCACCCTCGCACGCGGCGGCCATTTCCAGGTCCACGCCGAGCACCTGCAAGGCGGCGTTCGCCGACTCCAGCCCGCCCGGCACCCGATAGGCCGACACGCCGGGTTCGTCCCGTTCGGCCCCGAAACACCGGACTCGCACGTCGGCCAGCTCCCGCAACTCCCTGGCCAGGTACTCCAGGTGCACGCCGGCTCCGCCGTAGACCTCCGGTGGATACTCCCTGCTGAGCAGATCAACACGCATGACTCGACCTTACGAGCAAGCCGCCCCTCCAGGGCACATCGACAGCCCGACACCGGGATCGAACGTGAGGCAATGGACGTACATATCTAAGGAGAATGGGACACGACGGGAGGGAGCCGGACGAGGTTTCTTCGATAGATGGGCCAATTGAGGGTAGCGTCCTGGGCATGAGGTCCCGGAGGGTGCTTGCGGTCGTGCTGGCAGGTGGAGAGGGAAAGAGGCTCATGCCTCTCACGGCGGACCGGGCGAAACCGGCGGTGCCGTTCGGCGGGATGTATCGGCTCATCGACTTCGTGCTGTCCAACCTGGCCAACGGCAACTATCTGAAGATCGTCGTACTGACCCAGTACAAGAATCACAGCCTCGACCGCCACGTCTCGCGCACCTGGCGGCTGTCGTCGATGCTCGGCAACTACGTGACGCCGGTCCCCGCGCAGCAGCGGCTGGGCCCACGCTGGTTCTCCGGCTCGGCCGACGCGCTCTTCCAGAACCTGAATCTGATCTACGACGAGATGCCCGAGCACGTGATCGTGTTCGGCGCGGACCACATCTACCGGATGGATCCGCGGCAGATGGTGGATCAGCACGAGGAGTCCGGCGCGGACGTGACGGTGGCGGCCATCCGGCAGCCGCTGTCGCTGGCCGACCAGTTCGGCGTGATCGAGACCGATCCGCAGGGCCGCAGGATCGTCGCGTTCCGGGAGAAGCCCAAGGACGCGGTGGGCCTGGCCGACTCGCCCGACGAGGTGTTCGCCTCGATGGGCAACTACGTGTTCAAGACCCAGGCGATGATCGACGCGCTGCGGGAGGACGCGCTCGACCCGACCAGCAAGCACGACCTGGGCGGCAACATCATCCCGATGCTGGTCAAGTCGGGCGGGGCCGACGTCTACGACTTCGCGCACAACATGGTGCCCGGCTCCAGCGAGCGCGACCGCGGCTACTGGCGCGACGTGGGCACGCTCGACGCCTACTACGAGGCCCACATGGACCTCATCTCCGCCCACCCGATCTTCAACCTCTACAACGACAAGTGGCCCATCCACACCGGCCACGACCCGCTGCCGCCGGCCAAGTTCGTGCACAACGACGGCGACCGGGTGGGCCGGGCGATCGACTCGCTGGTCTCCCCCGGGGTGATCATCTCCGGCGGCCTGGCCCTGCGGTCCATCCTGTCGCCGATGGTCGTGCTGCACTCCCACTCGCAGGTGGAGGACTCCGTCCTGATGGACAACGTCAAGGTGGGCAGGGGCGCGATCGTCCGCAAGGCCATCATCGACAAGAACGTGGTCATCCCGGACGGCGCGCGCATCGGCTTCGACCTGGAGTACGACCGCACCCGCTTCGCGCTGACCCGCGGCGGCGTGGTCGTCATCGGCAAGAACGAGATCGTGGACCGCTGAGGCCGCCGGGACCGCCGAGACCGCTGCCGGACGGGCCTAGAGTGGTGCCGTGCTGCCAGATCTTCGCCAACCCCGGATCCGTGAGCTCAGCGAGTCGGAGCTGCCCCGCCGCCACTGGCGCGGGGATGACGGCGACGGCGGGGTGTGGCTGTTCGAGACCGTCGAGGGCGACGGCGAGCACTGGGCGATCCGGCAGATCGAGATCGACGCCGAGCGGGGTGTTCATCTCTACTGGTGGCGGCACCTGCAGGACGAACACGGCTTCCTCACCGACCAGGCGCTGGAGATCTGGGACCTGACGGAGATCAGCGAGGCGGCGTTCCAGGCCGTCTGGGCGGCCGGCCAATGAGCGCGCGAAAGGCCGGCCCCGGGGCTCGTCGCGAGCTCCCGGGACCGGCCAGGCCGAACGGCCCGATGCTCAGTCGTCGAGGCGCCAGCTCTCGCCGTCGAGCGCGTAGTTGAGTGCCCAGCTGCCGTAGTCGTGGCCGTGCGGGCGGCCGTCGCCCTTGCAGGCGCTGGCGTCACGCGTCCCGAGCGAGATCTTGTGACCGTGGATGTGCATCCAGGTCTTGACCTCCTTCGTCTGCATGTCGCAGCCGTGGCTCCTGTGGCGGTCTTCGATGTCCGCGGTGGCCGGGCCCGCCAGGCCACCGACCAGCGCGGCAGCGGCGAACGCAGCCCCGCCCGCAGCGATAAGGGTACCTCTCATGATATTCCCCCCGTGATCACGAAGTGTCATCGGTCCATCACTATACGGAGGGCCTTCGAGCGCGCCCCGCACGCCACGCTGGGCGCGACGACACCTGATCATCCGGATGCCGCCCCGGGGAGTCGAACCCGAACCTCCGCCTCCTGAGGGCGGCGCGCCAGTTGGGCCAGAGCGGCTTGGGCCCCGGGCCGGGCTGGCGTGGGCCGCGCCCGGGGCGAGGGCTCGTGTCCGGCCGGGGGGCGCCATTCCCACCGGCCAGGCCGAACCCGCGGCCCTCTTCTTTCAGGGCCGTCGTCCGAGTGGCAGGATTCGAACCTGCGGTGCTCCTGCTCCCAAGGCAGGCGGGCTACCAAGCTGCCCCACACTCGGTCGTACATGAAGGCATGAAAAAGCCGCCTCGGGGATCGCCCCGGGCGGCCGTCCTGGTGTCCGTCTCAGATCACCAGGAGGCCGGTCCCGCCCCCAGAGGGGACGGTCGAAGTGCCTTCAGCTCGCGCACCGTCGCCCTCCTTCCTTCGCTGTTCTTGCTGGACGCTGTTCTTGCTGGACGATGTCCACGGTAGCCCGGTGATCGCCCCGGGTGCCACCGAATAAAACTCACTCGCGTGCGCCGCTGCGCCACGACGCCCCGGCGCGGGTCTCGGGCGTCTCGATGCGGAAGCGGGGCAGCGCGTCGGGGTAGTTCTCCCTGATGTAGGTGACGAGGTGCTCGCGTACGTCGCACTTGAGGTCCCAGGCGGACGCCGAGTCCGCGGCGCTCATCAGGCCGCGCAGCTCCACCAGGCCGTTCGGCAGCACGTCGGTGACCTGGAGCGTCCAGTCCTTCTGGTCCCAGAGCGGGTTGCCCTGGATGAAGCGGTAGAGCTCCTCGCGGAGCTTGTCGACCGGCACCGCCCAGTCGACTCTCAGGTAGACCGCCGCGATCACCCGGCTGCCGTGCCTGGTCCAGTTCTCGAACGGGTTCTGGGTGAAGTAGGAGACGGGCAGGACCAGCCGACGCTCGTCCCACAGTCGCAGCACCACGTAGGTGAGCGTGAGCTCCTCGATCCTGCCCCATTCCTCCTCCACCACGACCACGTCGTCCAGCCGGAGCGCGTCGCTGAAGGCGAGTTGCAGGCCGGCGACCATGTTGCCGAGTGTCGGCTGCGCGGCGATGCCGATGATGGCGCCCGCGATGCCGGCGGAGGCGAGCAGCCCGGCTCCCAGCGCCTGTACCTGGGGGAAGGAGAACAGCATGACGCCGAAGGCCACCACGATGACGACCGCGGTGGCGACCCGTCGGACCAGCCCGATCTGCGTCATGATCCGCCGGGCCCGCCGGTTGCGCTCCCCCTCGACCTGGACCAGGCGGTCCATGACGAGGTCCGTGAGAGCGTAGCTGGCCTGGATGATCAGCCAGGTGAGCCCCACGATCGAGACGAGTCCGACCACGCGCTCGATCACGGCGCCGACGGCCAGGTCTTCCCGCGACACGCCGATCATCGACGGCTCGAACACCAGGTTGAACGACAGCGTCGCGGCCACCGCGAAGGCCGGCCAGGCGCAGCGCTCCACCAGGTGGCGGGCCAGGTCCCACTTGCGCCCGGCTCTGGTCAGCGCCCGTCTGGCCAGTTCCACCAGCAGGATCGCTCCAGCCACGGACACGGCCAGGATCAGCCAGTGAGCCGTCGACGTCACCTTCACAACCTCCCGAAATATCCCACCAAATTATCTAGAACGTCTCATCAAAGCTCACATTGCCCTCAACAGCCACCTGGTAAGCGGAAACACGCCGTTCGAAGAAGTTGGCCAGTTCCTGAACGTCCTGCAGCTCCATGAACGCGAACGGGTTGGCGGTACCGTATCTGGCGGGCAGGCCGAGCCTGGCCAGGCGCTGGTCGGCGACGTACTCCAGGTAGGCACGCATCTGCCCGACGCTCATCCCCGGCATACCGTCGCCGCACAGGTCGCCGGCGAAGGCCAGCTCCGCCTCGACGGCCTCCTCGATCATCCGGGTCACCTGCTCGCTCAGCTCGTCGTCGAACAGCTCGGGCTCCTCGGCCCGTACGGTGTCCACGACGCTGAAGGCGAACTCCATGTGCATGGACTCGTCGCGGAACACCCAGTTCGTCCCGGTGGCGAGCCCGCTGAGCAGCCCCCGGGAGCGGAACCAGTAGACGTAGGCGAACGCGCCGTAGAAGAACAGGCCCTCGATGCAGGCGGCGAAGCAGATGACGTTGAGCAGGAACTGCTTGCGCTCGCCAGGGGTCTCCAGGCGCTGGATCCCGTTGATGGAGTCGATCCACCTGAAGCAGAACTCGGCCTTGTCGCGGATGGACGGGATGTGCTCGATGGCGGCGAACGCCTTGACCCGCTCGTCCGGATCGGGCAGGTAGGTGTCCAGCAGTGTGAGGTAGAACTGCACGTGGACGGCCTCCTCGTACAGTTGCCTGCTCAGGTACAGGCGCGCCTCGGGGGCGTTGACGTGCTGGTAGAGGTTGAGCACGAGGTTGTTGGCCACGATGGAGTCGCCGGTGGCGAAGAAGGCGACGAGCCGGTTGATCAGGTGGCGTTCCTGGGGCGTCATCCTGGCCAGGTCGGCGAGGTCGGTGTGCAGGTCGACCTCCTCGACCGTCCAGGTGTTGCGGATCGCGGCCCGGTAGCGCTCGTAGAAGTCCGGGTAGCGCATCGGGCGCAGGGTGAGGTCCATTCCGGGGTCAAGCAGCATGGGGAGTTCTCCGTACAGACAAGGGATCTACTGGCAGGCTTCGCAGGTTTCCGGGTTCTCCAGGGAGCAGACGTCCGGGGCGGCCCGCTGAATGGTGGTCTGCGCGATCCGGGTGGCCGGGCGGGAGCGCAGGTAGTAGGTGGTCTTCAGGCCGCTCTTCCACGCGTAGGCGTACATCGACGACAGCTTGCCGATGGTCGGTTCGGCCATGAAGAGGTTGAGCGACTGCGACTGGTCGATGTACGGCTGCCGTGCCGCCGCCAGGTCGATCAGGGCCTTCTGCGGCAGCTCCCAGGCCGTGCGGTAGAGCGTTTTGAGATCGTCGGGGACGCCGGGCACGTTCTGGACCGAGCCGTCGGCCCGCTTGAGGTCGTCGCGCACCTGCTGGGTCCACTGCCCGCGTGCCTGGAGGTCGGCCACCAGATAGCGGTTGACCTGGAGGAACTCGCCGGAAAGCGTCTCGCGCTTGAAGACGTTGGACACCTGCGGCTCGATGCACTCGTAGCAGCCGGCGATGGAGGCGATCGTGGCCGTCGGCGCGATGGCGAGCATGAGGGAGTTGCGCAGGCCGGAGGCGGCGATCTTGGCGCGCACCGCGTCCCAGCGCGGCGAGGTGGCGGCGTCGTAGTGGTCGGGGTGCAGCACTCCCCCGGCGGCCCGGGTGTCGTCGTAGGACGGGTGCCTGCCGCGCTCGGCGGCCAGGTCGGCGGAGGTGTCGTAGGCGGCCAGCGCGATCTCCTCGGCGATGCGGGTCGACAGCGCGAGCGCCTCGGGCGAGTCGAACGGCAGCCGCAGCGTGAAGAACACATCCGCCAGGCCCATCACGCCCAGCCCGATCGGCCGCCACCGCCGGTTGGCCGCTTCGGCCTCGGGCGTCGGGTAGAACCCGAGGTCGATGGTGGCGTCGAGGAAGCGCACGGCGGTGCGTACGGTCGAGCGCAGCCTGTCCCAGTCGATCCCGTCCCCCTCGCGCAGGTGGGCGGCGAGGTTGATGGAGCCGAGGTTGCACACCGCGGTCTCGGCGTCGCTGGTGACCTCCAGGATCTCGGTGCACAGGTTCGACAGGTGGATGACGTTCTCGGGACGGGCCGTCTGGTTGGAGGTGCGGTTGGCCGCGTCCTTGAACGTCATCCAGCCGTTGCCGGTCTGCGCCAGCGTGCGCATCATGCGGCCGTAGAGGGTCCGGGCGGGGATCTGACGAACGAATCGCCCGTCGGCCTCGTAGGCCCGGTAGGCGCGGGTGAACGCCTCGCCGTACAGGTCGGTGAGGTCGGGCACCTGCTTCGGGTCGAACAGCGACCAGGGCTCGTCCGCCTCCACCCGGCGCATGAACTCGTCCGGCACCCAGTTGGCCAGGTTGAGGTTGTGGGTGCGGCGGGCGTCCTCGCCGGTGTTGTCCCGCAGCTCCAGGAACTCCTCGATGTCGGCGTGCCAGGTCTCCAGGTAGACGCAGGCCGCGCCCTTGCGGCGGCCGCCCTGGTTGACCGCGGCCACCGAGGAGTCCAGGGTGCGCAGCCAGGGCACGATGCCGTTGGAGTGCCCGTTGGTGCCCTTGATCAGCGAGCCGCGCGAGCGGACCCGGGTCCAGGAGATGCCGATGCCGCCGGCGTACTTCGACAGTCGGGCCACCTGACCGTACCGGTCATAGATCGCCTCCAGCTCGTCGCGGGGTGAGTCGAGCAGGAAGCAGGAGGAGAGCTGGGGCCGCCGTGAGCCGGAGTTGAACAGCGTCGGCGAGCTCGGCAGGTAGGACAGGGTGGACATCAGGGCGTAGAGCTCGGCGGCCTCGGCGACCGTCGTGGAGAGCCCGCACGCCACCCGCAGGAAGAAGTGCTGCGGCCGCTCCAGCACCGCCCGCGTGTCCGGGTGGCGCAGCAGGTAGCGGTCGTAGACCGTGCGGAGCCCGAAGTACTCGAAGCGCTCGTCGGCTTCCTCGCGGATCAGCGCGTCCAGCTCGGCGGCGTTGGCCGCGACGAACGCCGCGAGCGCGTCCTGGACCAGCCCGGCGGCGTGGGTGGCGGCCACGGATTCGGAGAACGAGCGCACCCCGTGCCGGGCGGCCTCGTCGGCGATCTCCTCGGCGAGCAGCCGGGCGGCCACCCGGGAGTTGGCCGGGTCGGTGATCACCCGGGCGGCGGCTTCCTCGATGGCCAGCCGCCGATCGGCCTCAACGATCTGTGTCACGTGCTCTCTCCTCGCGAGCTCATCCTCGATGAGGGCACGCGAGAGCACTGCGGCTCGCCTCGAACGCCGGCCGCGGACGCCCCCGGACCCTCCCTCGAGGCCCTGGACATTCACATCACCGGCAGGTCTTCGGGCTTGCGGGCGCCTGTCATCCTCCTACTGGCCGTCGCTTCCCAGATCTCTCCAGTGCACGTGACGGCGGTCGTTCCCGCTCACCGCTGCGGGGCAGCCCCGGAATCGCACCGGGTTCCCTTTTGCTCCGCCTCCAGGAGGCGAACCAGCGACGAGCAGGATCCTACATCTAGTGGCAGTTTCCGCAACTGCCCCAGCATCTTGTGCCTCAGCGCGCTCCCAAGAGCCCGAGGTCGCGCATCACTGCCTTGGTCCGCCGCACCTCCGAGGCCAGCCACTGCACGAACTCCTCGCCCGCCAGCGGGATCGGCGCCCATCCTCCGGTACGGCAGGCCCGCCGCCAGGCCGCGGACCCCGTCACCTCCTCGCACATGCCGACGGCCGAGGCGCGGGCCTCGTCCTGCATGGCGGCCGGCCCGACGACGGCGCACCAGTTGGCGAAGTCGACGCGCACGCCGCTCTCCAGCAGGCTCGGCGCGTCCAGCCCGGGGAAGCGCTTGGCGCACGACACGGCGAGCACTCGTACCCGCTCCTGATCGATGTGGGGGCGCCAGTCGGCGAGCGTGCCGACGACCGCCTCGGCCCGGCCCGCGAACAGCGCGGTGGCGGCCTCCGCGCTGCTCTGGTAGCCGGTGTAGTCGACCTGCCGGATGTCGGCGCCGACCCCCTTGGCGATCAGCCCGAACAGCAGGTGGTCGGGCTCCCCCAGGGGGCCGCCGGCCAGGGGCGTCCGGCCGGTGTGGGCGAGCAGGTGCGCGCCGAAGTCGGCGAAGGTCCTGAAGCGGGAGTCGGCGGGCACGAGCACGACCTCGACCTCGCCCGCCAGCCGGGCCAGCGGCGTCGCGGTCTCGGCCAGCGTCAGCCCGTCGTTGAGCTCGGCCGCGGCGAGCGCCGGCAGCCCGGTGACGGTGAGCCGGACGGCCTGTCCCGGCCCGGCCACCGGGAACCCGGCCTCGCGCACCGCCGCGACGAACGCCCGCGTCACCGGCCGCCACCGCGCTCCCCCCGCGACGATCGTGTACGGCCGCCCGCCGTTCGCTCCCGGGACGTGGCGCTGGGTGCCGCAGCCGGCCAGGCAGGCGGCCGCCCCCAGTCCGCCTGCGAGAAACCGTCTTCGCCGCATGACGCACCCCCCGAGTCCCCTACTTCACGTTATTGTCACATAACGCAGAGTTACACATCGGGGTCCTGCGGTTTCCGGGCCAGACCCGCCAGCACGTACGAGGGCAGCAGCGGGCCGCCCACCAGCCGGGGCCGGTCAGGACGCCAGTCGGCCGCCTGCACCAGACCCGGAGGCACCAGCTCGAAGTCGCCGAAGAAGGCACGGATCTCCTCCGGGCTGCGGTCGGTGGACGCCTCGCCCTCCTGCCGGCTGCTGGAGGTGGCGTGCGTGAGCGCCAGATAGCTGCCCGGCGCCACCGCCTCGCGCAGGCGGGCCACCAGGCCATCGGGATCGCGGCCCGCTGGGAAGGAGTGCAGCATCGACACCATCAGGACCGCGACCGGCTCGTTCAGGTCGAGAAGGCCGCTGGCTCCCGCCAGAATCCGGTCGAGGTCGAGCAGGTCGGCCTCCACGAAGACCGCCCTGTCCTCCCCCCGCAGCAGCGCACGCGCGTGCGCCGCCACGATCGGGTCCTGGTCGACGTAGACGACCACGGCGTGCGGTGCCACCTCGTGCACGTTGCCCTGCGTGGGCAGGCCGCTGCCGAGGTCGAGGAACTGCTCCACGCCTTCCTGCGCGACGTAACGGACCGCCCGCTGGAGGAAGCCGCGGCTGGCGCGGGCCAGCGGCAGCGCCTCCGGGATCAGATCCGTCAGCCTGTCAATGGCCTCACGATCGACCGCGTAGTTGTCCTTGCCGCCGAGGAGGTAGTCGTACATCCGGGCGACATTGGGGGTGTGGGGGTCGGACTGGGACACCTTTCTGACACTATGGGCTCAGTGTCAAGGGGGACACAGGGGCGAATCCGACTATGACCCATCCGAACGGTAAGCCTTGTCTTACCGCCTATTCGACGGTCACGCTCTTGGCCAGGTTGCGCGGCTTGTCCACGTCACGGCCGAGCGCGACGGCGGCGTGGTAGGCCAGCAGCTGAAGCGGGATGGTCAGCAGGATCGGGTCCAGCTCGATCTCGTTCTTCGGCACCACGATGGCGTCGTCGGCCAGCTTGGCGTCGGGCTCACGGTGGCCGATCATCAGGACGTTGCCGCCCCGGGCGCGGATCTCGCCGAGCGTGGTGAGGTTCTTGTCGAGCAGCTCGTCGTCGGGGACGATCGCCACCGTCGGGATCTCGGGGCCGATGAGCGCGAGCGGGCCGTGCTTGAGCTCGCTGGCCGGGTAGGCCTCGGCGTGCACGTAGGAGATCTCCTTGAGCTTCTGCGCGCCCTCGCGGGCCACCGGATAGCCGCGCACCCGGCCCACGAACATCATGCTGGCATGGCCGGCGTACTTCTGCGCCAGCTGGGCGATCTTGTCGCTCTGCGTGAGGATCTCCCCGATCTGGTCGGGCAGCCTGCGCAGGCCCTCGCAGATGCGCCGGCCGTCGGCGGGCGACAGGTCGCGCACCCGGCCCAGGTGCAGCGCCAGCAGCGCGAACGCCACCGCGGTCGAGGTGAACGCCTTGGTGGAGGCCACCGACACCTCCGGCCCCGCGTGCAGGTAGACGCCGCCGTCGACCTCGCGGGCGATGGCGCTGCCGACGGCGTTGACGATGCCGATGACCCGGCCGCCCTTGCGCTTGAGCTCCTGCACGGCGGCCAGGGTGTCGTAGGTCTCGCCGGACTGGCTGATCGCCACGTAGAGGGTGTCCTGGTCGACGACGGGGTTGCGGTAGCGGAACTCGCTGGCCGGCTCGGCGTCGGCCGGGATGCGGGCCAGCTCCTCGATGAGCTGCGCGCCGATCTGGCCGGCGTAGTAGGCCGAGCCGCAGCCGATGACCTTCACCCGGCGGAAGGAGCGGGTCTCGCGCGCGTCCATGTTCAGCCCGCCCAGGTGGGCGATGTTGAAACGCTCGTCGAGCCGGCCGCTCAGGGTGCGGGTGACCGTGTCGGGCTGCTCGGAGATCTCCTTGAGCAGGTAGTGCTCGTAGCCGCCGGTGTCGTAGTGGCCGGCGTCCCAGTCGACGGTCAGCGGCTCCTTGGCGGTCTCGCGGGCGTCGCTGGCGAAGGTGTGGAAGCCGTCGGCGCGCAGCACGGCCAGCTCGCCGTCCTCCAGGTGCACCACCTGGCGGGTGTAGCGGACCAGCGCGGCCACGTCCGAGGCGGCGAACATCTCCTTCTCGCCGATGCCGATCACGATCGGGCTGCCGTTGCGCGCCACGACGACCTCACCCGGCCGCTCGGCGTCGATCACCGCGATGCCGTACGTCCCCACCACGCTCTTGAGGGACTTGCGGACGGCCTCCTCCAGCGAGTCGTTCTCGTCGACGGCCCGGGCGACCAGGTGGGCGAGCACCTCGGTGTCGGTCTCGGACACGAACTCCACGCCGTCGGCGCTCAGCTTGGCGCGCAACTCGTCGGCGTTCTCGATGATGCCGTTGTGCACGACAGCGATGCGCTCGTCGGCCGACAGGTGCGGGTGCGCGTTCACGTCACTCGGCACGCCGTGCGTGGCCCAGCGGGTGTGGCCGATGCCGAGCGTCCCCTTGAACCGGGCCGGCACCACCTTGGCCAGGTCGGCGACCCTGCCCTTGACCTTGCGCAGCTTGAGGCCCTTGTTGGAGACCACGACCCCGGCGGAGTCGTAACCGCGGTATTCCAGCCGCTGCAGCCCTTCGAGCAGGATGGGGGCCGCGTCCTTCGGCCCGATATACGCCACGATTCCGCACATCCGAGGTCTCCTATCCGTAGATGATCCGGCGTAGCTGCCGCAGGGAAAGCTCGGGGGCCGCCACCCGGCGGCCCCGTAGCTCCGCGGCGACCCTGGGGAAGATCTCGTCGTTGGTGAGGCCGCGAGCCTGCAGCTCGCCGTGGCGCCGCCGTACGAACTCCTCGGTCGACTCGGAGAAGTACGACAGCACGTCGGCCACCACGCGTGCCGCCTCACCAGGCCCCAGGGGGCTGGTCTTGGTCAGGTGGGCGATGAGGTCTTCGTAGGGATGCCGTGCCGTGGACACAGAGGAGGACATTACGCAGATCGATCGGGACATGCCAAGATCCTGCCCGAAATCGGGCAGGATTTAGCTCTAAGGCACTTCTGACTTCTCCCATGGAGGTTCGGCCGCTTACCCACTCGAACCTGGGTGAAGCCCCACGAGAGGGTGAGGAGTTTGCCGTGAACTCAACTGGTCTCCTGCGTAACATCCGTCCCGTCTGACACACCCCTTTCTGGGAATGGTTACGGGGAGTGTTCATCTCGTGACATTTACATGGGGGTTGTCATGCTGCTCTGGGTCGCGCTCACCGCCACCGCCGGCGCCCTGGCCGTGCCGGGCCAGGCCGCGGGGCGGCAGGGCGACTTCGCCGAGGCGGCCAGGGAGTACGGGGTGCCGCAGAGCGTTCTGCTCGGCGTCTCCTACCTGCAGTCACGCTGGGACGCGCACGCCGGCGAGCCGAGCACGGCGGGCGGCTACGGGCCGATGCACCTCGTGGACCTCACCGCACTCCCCGGCCAGGAGCGCGAGCCGGGAGGCGATCACGCCCACGGGGACGCACGCGGCGACAGCGCCCGTCCGGTGCGCCACTCCCCCTCGGACTCCTCTCAGCCGTCTTCCCCTCCCCATACCGGCGACTCGCAGCGGGAGACTGCGGGACTTCCTGGGGCGGGGAGTCCCCTGGCGGGGAGTCCTTCCGTCTCCGGTGGGGCGTTGTTGAAGGAGGCCGGGCGGTTGACGGGGCTGAGCTCGGCGCGGTTGCGCAGTGATCCGGCCGCGAACATCAGGGGCGGCGCCGCGCTGCTCGCCTCCTTCCAGGAGCGGCCCAGCTCCGACCCGGCCCAGTGGTACGGCGCGATCATCCGGTACGCGGGGTCACGGAGCTTCGCCGACGAGGTGCTCTCGGTGATCCGCGCCGGAGCATCACGCCGTACGGACGACGGCTCCGTGGTGCGGCTGACGGCCGAGCCCGGCCTGCGGTCACCGGCTCCGCTGCGCCGGGCGGCGAGCCCGGCCGAGTGTCCGCCCGCGCTGACCTGTGAGTGGATGCCCGCGGCGTACAAGCGGACCGGCAAGAAGGACTACGGCAACCACGACCGTCTTGATCATTCACGGCAGGTCGACTACATCATCGTCCACGACACAGAAGGGACCTACCGGGGCATCTCGGCGCTGGTGAAGAACCCGAAGTACGTGAGCTGGCACTACACGATCCGCTCCAACGACGGACATGTCGCCCAGCATGTGCTGACCAAGGACATCGCCTGGCATGCGGGCAACTGGGATGTCAACAGCCGCTCGATCGGCATCGAACACGAGGGCTACCTGGCCAAGGGCGGCACCTGGTACACCGAGGCGATGTACCGGGCCTCGGCCAAGCTCGTCCGCCATCTGGCGAACAAGCACGACATCCCCCTCGACCGAGCCCACATCCTCGGCCACGACAACGTTCCCGGCACCACCCCCGACACCCTGCCCGACATGCACGACGACCCGGGCCCCTACTGGGACTGGGCCCACTACTTCGACCTGCTGGGCGAGCCGCTCGGGAGCGCCGGCCGGGACACGTCGTACGACAAGGCCGCACTGCCGAACGACCCCTCGCACGACCCCTCGAACGGCCCCTCGCACGACCAGGACCCGTCGTTCGAGCACACCTGGTGGAGCACTCCCATCGGGGAGACCCTGTGGGACGCGCCGTTCAAGATTTCGTTCGGGCCCGCCTGGCACGAGCCGCCGTCCAGCGAGGCCACGCCGCGGAGGGAGGAGGAGTTCGCCAGGCCCGATCGGGACGCGCCGTACCAGTGGTCCAGGGAGGACGCGCAGCTCGGGGGCGGCGGGTCGGTGCTCATCCGGCCGTCCTACGACGACCACCGGCCTCGCTTCACCGGCTGTACGTCCGCCAAGCCCGCCAAGGCGTGCCCCCCGCACGGCGCTTCGGTGGTGTGGCTGCACACCGAGCCGCGGCACAAGGCCACGCTGATCGACGACATCGGCAAGCTCGTGGGCAAGCCCAGCACGTACAGCGTCTACGACCACAGCGCCCGCGCCTCGACCGGCCAGCGGTACGCGGTCGCCGAGCGGCGCGGTGACTGGACGGCCATCTGGTATCTCGGCCAGAAGGCCTGGTTCCACAACCCGCGGTCACGGCCGACCGCCGTCCCGGCCCGAGGCCCGCTCGTCACCCCGATCAAACCCACAGTCAAGGTGTACGGCCGGGCGTACCCCGAAAAATCCGCCTACCGAGGCACGGGGGTCGCTTTCCAGCGCCATGTCCCGCTTCCCTACACCATCCGCCAGGGCCAGTCCTACACCGTCGGCCACACCCTGACCGGCACCTACCAGTCGGCGACATCGTTCAAGCCGGCCAAGCACGTCATGGTCAAGGGCGACCTGCGTTACCACCAGATCCAGCTCGGCCACCGGGTCATGTTCGTCCGGGCGGAAGACGTACGCATCATCCGTTGATTTTGGCTTCACCGACCTCTCAGTGCACACGGGCACTCCGCGAAGGCGATATGGTTTTCCCGTGACCGGCCAGTGCCGGAAGCACGCGGAAGTGGCTCAGTGGTAGAGCATCACCTTGCCAAGGTGAGGGTCGCGGGTTCGAATCCCGTCTTCCGCTCGGAGTTCAATCTCCTGGTGGAGTGGCCGAGAGGCGAGGCAGCGGCCTGCAAAGCCGTCTACACGGGTTCAAATCCCGTCTCCACCTCGGCGAAGGTCAGCGGAGCCTCCGGGATCCGCTAAAGTAAAGTGCGACGCCATGCGGAAGTGGCTCAGTGGTAGAGCATCACCTTGCCAAGGTGAGGGTCGCGGGTTCGAATCCCGTCTTCCGCTCTGAGTGCACAACTCAATACGGACGATTAGCTCAGCGGGAGAGCGCTTCCCTGACACGGAAGAGGTCACTGGTTCAATCCCAGTATCGTCCACCACACGGCGCATTCCAGAGGCCGTCACGCCATAGTGATCAATGACTGGCTGTGCGAAGCATGGCGAGAAGCTCGACCGGATGCCCGGTCGAGCTTTTTTCGCGCTCTGGCTGATCGGCGCCTGTGCTCAGTCCTTGAGCGCGCCCTCCAGCAGGCTCATGAGGACCCTGCCATACCAGCGGCCCTTTCCGGGTTCGGGTTCGCCGACGGCGGATCGGCGCCTGGCCGGCGTTCGGACAGTGGACACCGCCCTGGTCCTCCGCCGGGCCGGAGTCCTCACCTAGGACGACGATCGTCCAGAAAATGCAAAATACATCCCATTGATTACGCTCTGTGCGTGATCGGCCTTCTGACCGGGTAGCGCGTTGGCATTGGCTCCTCGGAGGAGGAAACCGTGGACATCAACATAGGCCAAGGCATATCGGATGCCTGGCGACAGATTGCGACGTTCGTACCGAAGTTCTTCGCGTTCCTGGTCATACTCGTCATCGGGTGGATCATCGCGAAGGTGCTGATGAAGGTCGTCGACAAGCTCCTTGAGCGGGTCGGCTTCGACCGGCTGGTACAGCGCAGCGGCGTGCACACCTGGCTGGCCCGCAGCGACTACGACGCCAGCAGCCTGGTCGGGAAGATCGTCTACTACGCGATCATCCTGATCACCCTGCAGATCGCCTTCAGCGTCTTCGGGCCGAACCCGATCTCCGCGCTGCTCACCGGCGTGGTGGCCTGGCTGCCCAGCGCCATCGTCGCCATCGTGATCATCGTCGTGGCCGGGGCGATAGCCAAGGCCGTCGGCGACATCATCAGAGGCGCGCTGGGCGGGCTCTCGTACGGCCGCGTGCTGGCTGTCGCCGCCCAGGTGTTCATCTGGGCGCTCGGCATCATCGCCGCGCTGAACCAGATCGGGGTGGCCACGGCGGTCACCACACCGGTGCTGATCACCGTGCTCGCCACCATCGGCGCGATCGCGGCCATCGGGATCGGGGGCGGCCTCGTCCGGCCGATGCAGCAGCGGTGGGAGCGGTGGATAGGCCGCGTCGAGGCCGAGGCGCCACAGGCCAGGGCACAGGCCGAGGCGTACCAGCGAGGTCGTGGCGACGCCGCCTCGATGACCGAGCAGCCGACGACCCGCCCCACCGGAACCGGGCCCGGCGGCGCCACCCGGTCGGGTTACGAGCAGCCCTGAGCCCGCGGACCGGCCGGCTCGCGTCATGGCCGGCCGGTCCGTCAGGCCGGGGCCCCGTCTTCGAGGAAGCCCGACTCCCTGGCGAGCCAGCAGGCCGCCGTCAGCCGCAGCGTGGGTGCGTCGAGGTCGCCGTAGAACATCCAGTCACGGTCGCGCAACTCGTCCAGGAAACCCAGGACGTAGTCGCCCAAGGTCTCGCGGTCCAGCGGGATCGCGTCCCGCAACACCGCGGCGTGCTGATCCACCGCGGCCACCAGGCCCGGGTCGGTGGTCATCCGGTCGAGCTGCGCTTGGCCGAGCATGTCCATCACCGATCGCAGCGGTGAGGCGGCCCAGCCGTCCTGGAGATTCACCCTTTAAACCATAAACTATGACAAAACCCCTTTACCCTTCGGCGTCGAGTTCCGCGAGCGTGCGCTGTGCCACGCCGAAGGCGGCGTTCGCCGCCGGAACCCCGCAGTACACGGCGCTCTGCAGCAGCACCTCACCGATTTCCTCCCGGGTGAGCCCGTTGCGTAAGGCCGCGCGTACGTGCATCGCGAGCTCGCTGAGGTGGCCGTGCGCGACCAGGGCGGTGAGCGTGACGCAACTACGCGTCCGCCGGTCCAGACCGGGGCGGTTCCAGATCTCGTCCCAGGCGTAGCGGGTGATGAAACTCTGGAAGTCCCTGGTGAAGTCGGTCGTGGCGGCGATGGCGCGGTCGACGTGCGCGTCACCGAGCACCTCCCGCCTGGTCCGCATCCCGGCCGCCGCGCCGGCGCCGCCCGCCGCAGCAGCACTCACCGCGCGCGACGGCGCAGAGGACAGGTGCCGCACGATGGCGGGCGTCACCGCGTCGGCGCGCTCGACGCTCGCCAGGTGGGCCGCTCCCGGCACCGCCGACAGGAGCGCGCCCGGGATGCCGGTGGCGAGGGTCAGCGCGTGCTCGATCGGAGTGGCGGGATCGTCGGCTCCGGCCACGACCAGGGTGGGAGCCGCGATCTCGGGCAGGCGCGACCTCAGGTCGAAGGCGGCCAGCGCCTCACAGCAGGCGGCGTACGACGAGGAGTCGACCTCCCCCAGCATGTCCAGCACCCAGCCGCCGTCGTATCCCTCGGAGAACCAGCGCGTCGCCAGGGCGGGCGCGAGCGAGGTCACGCCCTTGCCACGCACCAGCGCCGCCCGTCCCAGCCACGGCCCCGGCTCGCCGAAGCGGGCCGACGAACAGCACAGGACGAGGCTGCGTACCCGCTCCGGCGCCTTGATCGCCGCGGTGGCGGCGATCGCGCCGCCGACCGAGATCCCGCCCATCGCGAAGTACGGCTCATCCACCAGATCCAGTACGGCCCGCGCCAGGTCGTCGATGGTGAACCCCTCGGCCGGCGGTGAGTCACCATGCCCGGGAAGGTCGTACCTGAGCACCCGCCAGCCGGCGGTCAGCTCCGGCAGCTGGGGCTGCCAGACGTCCAGGGTGGTGCCCAGTGACGGGCCGAGGACCAGCAGCGGTCCGTCAGCGGGTCCGTCGAGGCGGTGATGCAGCTTCACGTGCTCACTCCGATACTGACGTTCACGGTCGCTCCCGGTACGCGGCGAGAATGCGGTCGACCAGCTCCGGGGCGGCGCCCAGGTATCCGGCCGGGTCCAGCACGTCCTGCGGGGCGTCAGGGTCCAGCGCGTCCCGTGGGATGTCGAGGGGGGCGTCCTGGTCCAGGAGCGTGCGCAGGTCGTTCTTGTCGAGGTGGGCGGCGAGCCGTTCGGAGACTATGCGACCGCCGGTGAGGTCCACGTTGGCGCGCATCCTGTCGGGAAAGACTCGCAGCCCGCCGACCAGCTCCACGGCCGTCTCCGCCGCGCCCCCGGTCAGCCTGAGACATTCGCGCAACGGCGCCCACTCCGCCTGCCAGGCTCCGGCCGCCCGCTCGTGCTCCCCCGCCTGGGCCAGCGCCTGCGCGTACGCGGGCACCTGCAGCGAGGCCGAGCGGATGAGCACCGACAGGGCGGGGTTGCGTTTGTGCGGCATGGCTGAGGAGCCGCCCTGCGAGGACTCGGCGGCCTCGCCCACCTCGGTCTGGGCCATGAGGATCACGTCGGTCGCCAGCTTGCCGAGGGCCCTCGCCGTCCCCGCCAGCGCGGCCCCGAGCTCGCCGACCACCGACCGCTCCGCGTGCCACGGCGCCAGCGGCACCGCCAGCCCCAGCTCCTCGGCGTAGACGGCGACGAGCGTGATCGCCCGCTGCGGGGAGCCAGCGGCGGCCACCTCACGATCGCCCGCTGGACGATCGACATTCTCACGCCCGGCCTCGCCACGCACGGCCTCCCCACGCACGGCCTCCCCACCCGCGGTACCCCCGCGGGCCTCCTCGTGGGCGGGGCCTGCGGGGGTGGGCTCGCGGGTGGCTTCGACGAGGGCGGCGAGGGTGCCTGCGGCACCGCCGAGCTGGGCGGGGAGAGGGATGGCGCGCAGACGGTCGCGGGTGCGCAGGAGGCCGGTCAGCCAGCCGGCCGCCTTGAGGCCGAAGGTCGTCGGCACCGCGTGCTGGCCGAGGGTTCGGGCGGCCATCACGGTGGTGCGGTGGCGCTGGGCCAGGTCGGCCAGGAGAGCCAGGAGGGAGTCCAGGTCGGCGGTGATGACGGCGACCGCCCGGGTGGCGACCAGCATGGCCGCCGTGTCCAGGATGTCCTGGGTGGTGGCTCCCAGATGAACCAGGCGAGCCACGTCCTCGCCGCCCCCGCCCTGGGACACGGGCTGAGACACGGGCTGGAACACGGCCTGGGGCCCAGCCTGGGACACGGACTGGCGGAGGTCGGAGACCAGGGGGGCGACGGGGCCCGCCGACTGGCGGGAGCGGCGGGCGAGGTCGGCGGGGTCCACCGTGAGCGCCGCCGCCGTTCGGTCGATCAGGGCCGCGGCCTCGCCGGAGATCAGGCCGGCGCGGGCCTGGGCACGGGCGAGCGCCGCCTCGGCGTCCAGCATGGCCCGCACCCACGCCCGATCCGACGTGAGCGCCTCCACGCGGGTGCCGGCCCGCACCGGCGCCAGCAACCCGCCGTCCACGTCCACCTCCTCTGTCTCCTGTGCCTCCACGCGAGAGCGACCTCCCGCACCCGAGGCGCGGTTCGAGCCCACCGTCGCACCCGGACCGCCGCCGGTGCCCGCCGCCGCACCGCCGCCGCCAGAGCCCGCCGTACCCGCCGTCGGAGGGGACGGCGGGCCGGGCGGCGGGGTCGGGTCAGAAGTCAAGGAAGACCGTCTCCCCCTCACCCTGGAGCCGTACGTCGAACCGGTACGAACCATCCGAACCGGTCGCGACGAGGGTGGCGCGGCGGGCCGGGTCGAGGGTGTCCAGGAAGGGGTCCGGCTGGTCCGCCAGGTACACGCGGGTGAGCACCGACCGCAGCAGGCCGCGGGCGAAGATCTGCATCGACAGGTACGGCCGGGCCGGGCGGGCCAGCCGGAAGCGGTAGGTGCCGTCGGGCTGGGTGGCGCAGCGGCCGAAGCCGGACACCTGGCCGTCGCCGCGGAGCAGGGCGCCCCGGTCGCCGGTGTCGCCGAGCCAGATCTCCAGGAGGGCGTCGGGGACGGGCTCGCCCGCGCCGTCCCGGACGGTGCCCGACAGCGTGATCGCCTCGGGGTGGGTGCCGGGGACGAGCTCCCAGTCGTGCGGGTAGGGCAGCGCGTGGGAGTAGAACGGGCCGATCGTCTGCGAGGGGGTCAGGGGAAGGGTCGTCATGAGGGCTCCACCGGGGTCCGGCCGAGCACGATGTCGAAGGTGTAGCCGAGCGCCCACTCGGGCTCGGTGACGTCGTGGGCGTAGGAGGAGATGAGCCGTTGCCTGGCGGCGTCGTCGGGGATCGACTGGTAGATCGGGTCGAGGGCCATCAGCGGGTCGCCGGGGAAGTACATCTGGGTGATGAGCCGCTGCGTGAACGCCTGGCCGAAGACCGAGAAGTGCAGGTGGGCCGGGCGCCAGGCGTTGGGGTGGTTGCGCCACGGGTAGGCGCCGGGCTTGATGGTGACGAAGCGGTAGCGGCCGTCCGCGTCGGTGAGGCAGCGGCCGCCGCCGGTGAAGTTGGGGTCGAGCGGGGCCGGATGCTGGTCGCCGAGGTGGGCGTACCGGCCGGCGGAGTTGGCCTGCCACAGTTCGATCAGGCTGTCGCGTACGGGACGCCCGTCCGTGTCGAGGACGCGGCCGGTCACGATGATGCGCTCGCCGATCGGCTCGCCGTCGTGCTGCCTGGTCAGGTCGGCGTCGAGGGCGCCGACCTCCTGGTGGCCGAAGACGGGGCTGGTCAGCTCGATCGCGTCCGGGTCTGCCTTGAACGTCACCGGCGGCTGGGAGGGGGCGCGCAGGACGGTGCTGCCGTAGCCTGGGCTCAGATAGGGCGGATGGGTCATCGCGTTCCTTCAGTTGCGGGGGTTGAGTTCACCAGGGGAGTCCTACGTAGTTCTCCGCCAGTGTGGTCGCCGCCGCCTCGGAGGAGGTCACATAGTCCAGGTAGGACAGCTGCAACCGCCGCCCGTAGGCGTCGTCGGAGTCGAAGGTGTGCAGCAGCGTGGTCATCCACCAGGAGAAGTGCTGCGCCCGCCACACCCGTTTGAGGCAGGCGGCGGAGTAGCCGTCGAGCGCGCCGGTGGAGCCGTCGTGGAAGAACGCGGTCAGCGCCTCGGTGAGCACCCGGACGTCGGCCACGGCCAGGTTCAGCCCCTTGGCGCCGGTGGGCGGCACGATGTGCGCGGCGTCGCCCGCCAGGTAGAGCCTGCCGTGCTGCATCGGCTCGGTGACGAAGCCGCGCATCGGGGTGACGCTCTTCTCGATGATCGCGCCGGTGGTCAGGGCGAATCCGGGCACGGTCTCCAGCCGCGTCCTGAGCTCGGCCCAGATGCGCTCGTCGGGCCATTCGGCCACGTCGGCGTCGGGCGGCACCTGAAGGTAGAAGCGGCTGATCGTGGGTGAGCGCATGCTGTGCAAAGCGAAGCCTCGCTCGGTCCTGGCGTAGATCAGCTCTTCCGAGGACGGCGCGACCTCGGCCAGGACGCCCAGCCAGGCGAACGGGTAGTCGCGCTCGTAGGTCTTGAGCACGCCCGGCGGGATGGACGGCCGGGACACCCCGTGGAAGCCGTCGCAGCCGGCGATCACGTCGCAGTCGAGCCGCTCGCCGCCGAAGGTCAGGTACGGCCGGTCCTCCAGGGAGTGCGCCGCCACGTCCTCGACCTCGAAGCGGATGTCGCCGCCCGCCTCCAGCCTGGCGGCGATGAGGTCCTTGACCACCTCCTGCTGGCCGTACACGGTGATGGCCCTGCCGGGCACGAGCTTCTCGAAGGCGATGCGGTGCCGTTCGCCGTCGTACCTGAGCTCGATGCCGTGATGGGGCAGCCCTTCGCGGAGCAGGCGCTCGCCCACGCCGGCCTCGATGAGCGTGTCGACCGTCCCCTGCTCCAGCACGCCGGCTCGCACCCGCCGCTCCACGTAGTCGCGGCTGCGCTTCTCCAGCACCACGGAGGAGATGCCGCGCAGGTGGAGCAGGTGTGACAGGAGCAGGCCCGCGGGCCCCGCGCCGATGATCCCTACCTGAGTCCGCATACGGGAAGCATCCTGCCCCGGCGGCGGACAAGCCGACAGGACTCTTCCACTCAGTGGAAGAACATTGCACGATAGGCACATGTCAGGCGGATCCCGCGAGCCGGGTCGTACGGTCACCTCGAAGGTGCTCGCGTTGCTGGGCGCGTTCGACGCGGCGCACCCACAGCTCTCCCTCACCGAGCTCGCCACCCGCAGCGGGGTGCCGCTGACGACGACTCACCGGCTGGTCGGTGAGCTGGAGCGGTGGCAGGCGCTCAACCGCACCGCCGACGGGCGGTTACGGGTGGGGCTGCGGCTGTGGGAGCTCGGCCGGCTCGCGCCGGACCCGCTGCACGACGTGGCGCACCCGTGGCTGCAGGAGCTGTTCGGGAGCACCGGCGAGAACGTGCACCTGGCCGTCCGCGACGGCCTGGAGGTGCTGTACGTCGACAAGGTGTACGGCAAGCGGGCGGTGCCGATCGTCTCCAGGACGGGGTCGCGGCTGCCCATGCACCCGACGGGGGTGGGCAAGGCGCTGCTGGCGTACGAGCCCGACTGGTTCGTCCGGGCCTATCTGGCGCGCGAGCTGGAGCGGCCCACCTCGCACACGGTCACCGAGCCGGGCCGGCTGGCGCGGGAGCTGGGAACGGTCCGGGCGCAGGGCTACGCGCTCACGTTCGAGGAGATGTCGCTGGGCTCGTGCTCGGCGGCGGCTCCCGTCCTGGTGGAGGGGCGGGCCATCGCGGCTCTGGGCATCGTGCTGTCCTCCCGGCGGTCGCGGGAGCTGCCCCGCCTGGTGGAGCCGCTGCGCAGCGCGGCGGCCGGGATCGCCCGCGCCTGGTCACAGGCGGCTTAGTCGCGGCCGGACGATCGCAATGTCACCGCGCGGGCCAGAATATCCGCAGGCCAACCGGGGTACGTAATGACGTTCCAGAGCGGCTGCAGAAGAGGAACCCCCCATGGCACAGACCAGCCCACCCAGCCATATCGGGACGAACAGCGGCGAGCAACCCAGCCTGAAGCAGGTGATGGGCCCGGGGCTGTTGCTGCTGTTCATCATCGGCGACATTCTCGGCACCGGCATCTACGCACTGACCGGCCAGGTCGCGGGCGAAGTGGGAGGCGCCGCCTGGTTGCCCTTCGCCATCGCCTTCTTCGTCGCGTTGATCACGGCGTGCTCGTACCTTGAGCTGGTCACCAAGTATCCGCAGGCCGCCGGAGCCGCGCTCTACGTGCACAAGGCGTTCGGCACGCACATCCTGACCTTCATGGTGTGCTTCGCCGTGATGTGCTCCGGCATCACCTCCGCCTCCGCCGCCTCGCGGGCCTTCGCCGCGAACCTCAGCACCGGATTCGGGCTCGACGTCGGCAACGGCGTCATCCTGATGATCGCGCTGATTTTCATGCTCCTGGTCCTGGCGGTCAACCTGCGCGGAGTCGGCGAGAGCGTCAAGATCAACGTGGTGCTCACCGCGATCGAGCTCTCGGGCCTGCTGCTCGTCATCGTGATCAGTCTGTACTTCATCTCCGGCGGGAACGCGGACTTCTCCCGCGTCGTCGCCTTCGAGACTCCCGAGGACAAGAGCGTGTTCCTGGCGGTCAGCGCCGCGACGTCGCTGGCGTTCTTCGCCATGGTCGGGTTCGAGGACTCGGTCAACATGGCGGAGGAGACGAAGAACCCGGCCCGGATCTTTCCCCGCATCATGCTCACCGGTCTCGGGATCACGGGTCTGATCTACGTGCTCGTCTCCATCTGCGCCGTCGCCGTGGTGCCCGTCGGAGAGCTCGCCGACAGCGAGACGCCGCTGTCGCTGGTGGTGCAGACCGCGGCTCCCGGCTTCCCGATCTCCGACCTGCTGCCGTTCATCTCGATGTTCGCCGTCGCCAACTCGGCGTTGATCAACATGCTGATGGCCAGCCGGCTGCTCTACGGGATGGGTAGACAGGGCGTGCTGCCGGCCTTCCTGGCGAAGGTGCACCCCACGCGCCGCACGCCGCACGCGGCGATCCTGTTCACCACCGCCATCGCGGGTGGCCTCATCACCTTCGTCTCGCTGGACCCGGAGAGCCCGGTCGTGGCCCTGCTGGGCGGGACGACGTCGCTGCTCCTGCTCGCGGTGTTCGCGCTCGTCAACCTGTCCGTGCTCGTCCTGCGCAAGGATCAGGTGCCCGGGGAGCACTTCAAGGCGGGCCGGATCCTTCCCGTGGTGGGCACGTTCACGTGCCTCTACCTGGTGCTGCCGTGGTCCTCCGGGCGTCCGGCCGGCCAATACCAGATCGCGGGTGTGCTGCTGGCGATCGGCCTGGTCCTGTGGATCGTCACCTGGTACGTCCGGCAGAAGGAAAGCGTGAACCGTTGAGCGTGGCCTGAACCTCTGGTCGCCTCTAGTCGCCCAGGCGCTGGATGCGGTCCTTCCACAGGGTGGTGGCGATGGCGGCCTTGTGCGGCTGTCCCCTGAGGAAGGCCTGGGCGAAGTTCTTGGCCTGCTCGTAAGAGACCTTGCCGGGCATCGGCGGCTCGTTCGGGTTCACGTCCACGTCCACCAGGGCCGGGCCGTCGTGGGCGAGCGCCTGGCTGATCGCCGGTGCCAGGTCGCCCGCCTTGCTGACCTTGGCGCCGAAGCCGCCGCAGGATCGGGCCCAGGTGGAGAAGTCGGCCACCGGCTCGGGGTAGCGGACTCCGTGCTCGGGGTAGCCGAGGACCATCTGCTCCCAGAGGATCTGGCCGAGCGAGTTGTTGTTGTTGATGATGACCTTGACCGGCAGCCGGTGCTGGGCGGCGGTGAGGAACTCGGCCATGAGCATGGCGAAGCCGCCGTCGCCGACGTAGGCGATCACCTGCCGCCCGGGGTGGGCGTGCTGCATGGCGATCGCGTACGGCAGGCCGGGCGCCATCGTGGCCAGGGTGCCGGACAGGTAGAACTCGCGCCCGCCGCGGATGGTCCAGTGGCGGGCCGCCCAGGTGGCGATGGTGCCGCTGTCGCAGGTCAGGATGGCGTCGTCGGTGGCCAGCTCGTCGAGGACGGACACGGCGTACTGCGGGGCGATGGGGTCGCGCTCACCGTTCTCCAGCGCGTCCATGTCGGCCCGCCAGTTCGCCATTTTTTCCTGATATTTCGCTAGATGGGCGTTGCCGTCGCGGCGGGCGAGCAGCGGCAGCAGCTCGCGCAGCCCCTCCTTGGCGTCGCACACCACCGGAACGTCCGTGGCGATCCTGGTGCCCGCTCTGGCCGGGTCCGCCTCGAACTGCACCACCCGTGCCCTGCCGGGTTCCGGCAGATACTTGGTGTAGGGGAAGTTGGTCCCCACCATGAAGAGCACGTCGGCCTCTTCCATCAGCTCCTCGCTCGGCCGGGTGCCGAGCAGGCCGATGCCGCCCGTCGTGTACGGCGAGTCGTCCGGGATGACCGCCTTGCCGGGCAGTGTCTTGACCACGGGCGCGCCCAGCGCCTGGGCCACCGCCAGCACCTCGTCCCCGGCGTGCAGCGCGCCCGCGCCGACGAGCATGGCCGGGCGGACGGCCCCGTTGAGCACCTCGGCCGCCCACTCCAGGTCCTCCGGGCGCGGCAGGCCGGACGCCCGCAGGTAGACGGGCGCGGTCTGCGGCGGCCTGACGGGTCCGAGGCTGTCGTACGGCTCGGCGTCGGCGTCGGCGACCTGCACGTCGTTGGGGATGGTGAGGTGCGCGACCCCGCGCCGCGCGTAGGCGGTCCTGATCGCCACGTCCACCAGCGACGGGAGCTGCGCCGGGTTGCTGATCATCATGTTGTACTCGGTGACGTCCTCGAACAGCCGGTCCAGGTGGACCTCCTGCTGATAGGCCGTGCCGAGCACCGACGTCTCCTGCATGCCGGTGATGGCCAGCACGGGCGCGTGGTCCAGTTTGGCGTCGTAGAGCCCGTTGAGCAGGTGGATGCCGCCGGGGCCGGAGGTGGCCAGGCAGACGCCGATCCGGCCGGTCGCCTTGGCGTAGCCGGTGGCCATGAAGGCGGCGGCCTCCTCGTGGTGCACGAGGACGAAGCGCACCCGGTCGCGATGGCGGCGCAGGCCTTCCATGATGCCGTTGATGCCGTCGCCGGGCATGCCGAAGACGGTGTCGACATCCCACTCGGCGAGCCGTTCTATCAGGGATTCCGCTGCGATTCGAGCCATGTGCAGCGCACTACCCCGCAGATGCACGGACAGGCTTTCACCGGGTAGGTGACCGATATGCGCATTTTGGTTACGGGAGCGACCGGCACGCTGGGCAGGGCCGTGGTGCCCGCCCTGGTCAGGCGGGGCCACCAGGTCCGGGCGTTGAGTCGCCGTGAGCGGGACGGGGGTGAGGTGACGTGGGTGCGGGGCGACCTCGCCTCCGGCAACGGCGTCAGGCAGGCGGCCCGCGACTGCGACGCGATCGTGCATCTGGCCACTCACGGCCGTAAGGGGGCCGAGCGGGTCGACGTCGCGGGCACCCTGACGCTCGTCTCGGCCGCTCGCGAGGCGCGGGTGGCTCACCTGCTGTACGTCTCTCTGGTCGGCGCCGACCGGGTGCCCACCGGCCTGCTGCGGCACACGTTCGAGGCCGAACGCGTGGTCAGGGGCAGCGGCCTCGGCTACACCGTGCTCCGCGCCACCCACTTCCACCAGTGGCTCGACAAGCTGCTGCGCGGGTTCGCCGGCCTGCCCATGCTGCCGGTGGACCACTCGGTCCCCTGGCAGCCGATCGACACCGGCGAGGTGGCCGCGCGCCTGGCCGGGCTGCTCGCCGAGGGGCCGCGGGACGAGACGCTGGAGTTCGGCGGGCCGCAGGTGCTCGGCACCGACGAGCTGGTCAGGACCTGGCTGCGGGCTCGTGGGTTGCGCCGCGTGTGCGTACGGGTCCGCTACCCCGGCAAGCTGGTCGCCGCACAGCGATCGGGCGCGCTGACCACGGACGCCACTCCCCTGGGCCGGGTCTCCTGGGCCGACTATCTGTCCCCGCCGATGCCCCTGTCCGACGACTTCGCCGTGGAGCACACGGCCTCGCCGACCAGCCCGGCCAACCAGCCGGAGCGAGACCCCGACCTGCGGGTCTACGGCGGCGACGAGGGCTACCAGCGGCAGACGAGGAAGTAATCGTTACCCGGCGTCCTCTTGCTGGGGTTCCTCCAGGTTGGGTACGTTTCCCCTCAGGGCACTGAACACCTTGTTCAGTAGGGCTGATCGAGGGGTTCGATGACCGAGTTGGGCGCCCGCATCCGGGCCTACCGGCTCATGCGGCACATGACCGTTCGGGGTCTGGCCGGCGAGGCGGAGGCGAGCCCCAGCTTCATCAGCCAGCTGGAGCGCGGTCAGACCAGCGCGAGCATCGGCATGCTGCGGCGGATCGCCGGCGCTCTCGGCCTCACCGTGGCCGACCTCTTCAACGACGAGGAGGAGGTGGGCCACCGCGTGGTCCGCCGCTCGCAACGGCCGGAGCTGCCCATGAGCCCCGGCACCCGTAAATACCTGATCTCACAGCGTCCGCTGCGGAATCTGGAGATGTACGCGGGCGAGTTCGACCCGGGCGCCTCCACCGGGGCGGAGCCGTACACGCACGGCGACTCGCAGGAGATCCTCCTCGTGCTCCGCGGCCAGGTGACCATCTGGCTCGGCTCGGCGTCCCCGCAGGTGCTGACCGGCGGGGACAGCGTCGAGTACCGCACCTCGGTCCCGCACCGCCTGGCCAACCAGGGTGACGAGGTCGCCGAGGTCCTCTGGGTGATCAGCCCGCCCACCCCTGCCTGAGGAGCTGTGACGACGTGAGAGGCATCCCGCGGACCAAGGACTTCGCCAACGGCGGCGTGTCCTACTGGTACCGGCAGATCGGCGTGCCGGAGCGCCGCGCCGGGCTGCCCGGAGACCGCGAGTACGACGTCGCCATCGTCGGCGGCGGCTACACGGGCCTGTGGACCGCCTACTACCTGAAGAAGGAGCAGCCGGACCTGCGGATCGCGATCCTGGAGAAGGAGTTCGCCGGGTTCGGCGCGTCCGGCCGCAACGGCGGCTGGCTGTCGGCCGAGTTCGCGGGCTCGCGCAGGCGGCACGCCAAGGCTCGGGGCCGCCAGGCCATGATCGACCTGCAGCGCGCGATGTTCCGGTCCGTCGACGAGGTGATCGGCGTGGCCCGCGACGAAGGCATCGACGCCGACATCCACAAGGGCGGCCTGATCCGCGTCGCCACCAACCCCGCCCAGCGCGCCCGGCTGCGCGCCGACCTCGCCGACCTGCGCACCTGGGGCTACGGCGAGGACGACATGCGGCCGCTGAGCCGCGACGAGCAGCACGAGCGGGTGAACGTCGCGGGCGCCGTCGAGGCCACCTTCTCGCCGCACTGCGCCCGCCTCCAGCCGGCCAAGCTGGCCGTCGGCCTGGCCCGCACGGTCGCGGGACTCGGCGTGGACGTGTTCGAGAACACCACGGTCACCGAGATCCGGCCGCGTCAGGGCGGCACGGCGTCGGCCGTCACCACGCGCGGCATCGTCCGGGCCGACTACGTCATCCGCGCCACCGAGGGGTTCACGGCCGGCCTCGCCGGTCAGCACCGGCAGTGGCTGCCGATGAACAGCTCGATGATCGTCACCGAGCCGCTGCCGGCCGAGGTGTGGAAGCACATCGGCTGGGCGGGCGGCGAACTGCTCGGCGACGAGGCGCACGCCTACGTCTACGCCCAGCGCACCGCCGACGACCGCATCGCGATCGGCGGGCGCGGCGTCCCCTACCGGTACGGATCCCGTACGGACGACCGGGGGGCCACCCAGCCGCGGACGGCGGCGCTGCTGTGGCGGATGCTGGTCAAGCTGTTCCCGGCGGCGGTGGACGTGCGGGTCCAGCACTCCTGGTGCGGAGTGCTGGGCGTGCCCCGCGACTGGTGCTCCACCGTGCACCTCGACCACGCCAGCGGCCTCGGCTGGGCCGGCGGCTACGTGGGCAGTGGTGTCACCACCACCAACCTGGCCGGCCGCACCCTGCGCGACCTGCTGCTGCGCCGCGACACCGAGCTGACCGCGCTGCCCTGGGTGGGGCGTCAGGTCAGGCAGTGGGAGCCGGAGCCGCTGCGGTGGGCGGGCGTGCAGCTCATCTACACCCTCTACCGGGCCGCCGACCGGCGGGAGAACGAGCGCGGCACCACCACCTCGCCGTACGCCCGCCTGGCGGACCTCATCTCCGGCCGCTGACCTGGGGGTGACGCCGGTGGGGGTCAGGTCCAGGGGTCGTAGTCGACCTCCAGCGGCTCCTGGGGCGGGCGCTGTGCCTCCGGGACATGCTGGAGGTTGACCCTGATCCGGTACCACAGGCTGCTGCGCCCGCGCATGCCGTCCACCAGCACGTCGGCCGGCTCCAGCTGGGCGGCCACCTCCGGGTGGCGGGCCTTCCAGCGCTCGAAGCCGGCCATCGCCTCGTCCTTGTGCTGTGCCTTGGCGATCTCGATGACGGGCCTGGTCTGCTGCCTGCGGCCGCTGCCCTTGGGCGGCTTGGGCGCGGGGCCGAGCTTGCCGGCCAGCTCCAGCAGGCCGTCGAGGGAGCCGGGGTGCAGGTCCATGTCCTCCCACGGGTCGCCGACCTCCCGCAACCGCTGGGGCACGGTGTCGAGGGTGAAGGCCTCCGGCCGGCAGCCGGGCACCTCGTCCCAGGTGAGCGGTGTGGACACGCGGGCGTCGGGGAGGGCGCGCACGGAGTAGGCGGAGGCGACGGTGCGATCGTAGGCGTTCTGGTTGAAGTCGACGAAGACGCCGTGGCGCTCCTCCTTCCACCACCGGCTGGTGGCCAGGTCCGGGGCGCGCCGCTCCACCTCGCGCGCCACCGTCTCGGCCGCCTTGCGCACCTGCGCGTACGGCCAACGCCGGTCGATCCTGGCGTAGACGTGGAACCCTCGCGAACCCGACGTCTTGGGCCACGCGGTCAGCCCGTGATCGCCGAGCACGTCCCGCGCGACCTGCGCGGTGCGCAGCACGTCGGAGTAGGGGACGCCGGGCACCGGGTCGAGGTCGATGCGCAGCTCGTCGGGGTTGGCCAGGTCGTCGGCGCGCACCGGATGCGGGTTGAGGTCGACGCAGCCGAGGTTGACCACCCACACCAGCTGCGCCAGATCCGTGCAGACGACCTCCTCGGCGCCGAGCCCCGAGCGGTAGCGCAGCTCGGCCACCTCGATCCAGTCGGGCCGCTTGGCCGGGGCGCGCTTCTGGAAGAACGGCTCCTCCTCGATGCCGTGCACGAACCGCTTGAGCACCATCGGCCGCCCGTGCACGCCGCGCAGCGCGGCCTCGCCGACCGCCTGGTAGTAGCGGATCAGGTCGAGCTTGGTGTGCCCGCCGCGCGGGAAGACCACCTTGTCGGGACTGGTGATGCGCACTTCGCGGCCGGCGACCTCGATGTCAGGCATGAGGTCACGATACGTGGCGGCCCCGACAATCCCCCGCCGTGCCTCGCTCCCACAGCTCGCGGCTGCGGGTCTCCCAGTAGGGCAGGCCCAGGCGGTGGTGGGCGTCGATCGCCGCCCGCGCGTGCGTACGAGCCTCGTCCGTACGGCCGAGTCGGAGCGCGAGCTGGGCCAGCACGTCCCTGACCGAGCCCCAGCCGACGCTGCCCGAGCCCATCACGATGAGCTGGTCCGCGATCGGCAGCAGCCGGGCGTACAGGTCTGCGGGGTCCGGGGTGCCGAGCCGGGCGGCGATCAGCCCCCAGACAGGCCACAGGAAGTCGGCGGACCAGTCCTCGCGCAGGTCGGCGCCCCACCTGGCGATCAGGTCCGCGGCCAGGTCCTCCCGGCCGACGTCGAGGGCGGCCAGAACGGCGATGGGGCGCACCGGCGTGAGCAGCGGGCGGCCGGCGGCGGCGACGAGCTCGTCCAGGATCTCGGCCACCCTGCCCTGGCCGCGCCTGCAGGTGTAGAGGGCGGTCAGGCGGCGGGCGTCCAGCCCCCACAGGCTCGCGCCGTACCGGAGACCGGGGAAGCGGTCCAGCAGCGACTCCACCTCCGGCCAGCGCGCGTGCAGGGTGTGCCCGGCCGTCTCCGCCACCCTGACCATGGCCTCCAGCTCCGGCCGGCGCAGCCGCCGGAGAAGCTCCTCGCAGCGGGCCAGCTCCCGCTCCCACTCGGCGAGTTCGCCGGCCCGCAGGAGGCAGGACATCCGGAAGATCCCGGCGATCAGGCGGGCCTGGCTGCTCAGGCAGGCGATCTCGCGCATCTCCTCGGCCGCGCGCAGCCGCTGCGGGTTGCGGCCGGGGACGAAGGAGGCGAGCAGGTGGTTGTTCAGCGTCCTGGCGAGCAGGGCCGGATCGTCCAGGGTCCGGGCCAGCTCCACCGCCTCGGCGGCGAGGCGTTCGCCCTCGGCGCGGCGGGGGCCGTAGTAGAGCTCGACGCCCAGCGTGCCCAGCAGGGTCGCCCTGTCGTGGTCGGCGAGCGGGCCTGCCAGCAGCTCTTCCAGGACCTCGGCCATCTCCTCGTCCACGACTCCGTACGGCCGCCAGTTCCACACCGACTGGCCGCCGAACACCGACACCGCCGTCACCAGCGCCTGCCGGTCACCCAGCCGGCGGGCCAGGGCGACCGCCTCACTCAGGTCACGCAGCGTGCCACCGGCGTCCCCGGCGTCGCGGCGCGCCCGCCCGAGCTCGGTCAGGGTGCGGCAACGGGCGGCCGAGTCGCCGGGCGGCAGGTGGGCGAGCGCGAGCTCCCACAGCTCGACGGCCTCTTGGTAGCCGTGCCCCGCGGCGGCCCGGCGGGCGGCCTCGGTCGCGTGCTCGACGGCCCTGGCCGAGCCGCCCAGCGGGGCCGCGGCGGCGAAGTGGCCCGCGAGCAGGGCGGGGTCCGCGCCGGGGACCTTGGCGAGGTGCTCGCCCGCCCTGAGGTGCAACCGGGCGCGCGCCAGCCGGTCGAGCCCCGTGTCGAGCGCCTGGCGTACCAGGTCGTGGGAGAAGCGGTAGCCGGCCGTCTCGGCGATCAGCCCGGCCGCCAGGGCGGGCTCCAGCAGGGCCATGACCTCCTCGATCGGCCGTTCGGCCAGCGCGGACAGCAGCTCCAGGTCCACCTCGCGGCCCGCCACGGCCGCCGCCCTGAGCAGGTCCCGGGTGGGGGCGGGGAGCCTGGCCAGGCGGCGGTCGATGACGTCGCGGGCGCCCGGCGGGACCAGATCGCGCTCGCTCTCCGGCAGGCGGAGCAGCTCGGTGAGGTAGAACGGGTTGCCGCCCGAGCGGTCCAGCAACGCCAGCGGGTCGGCTCGCACGTCGCGCAGGCGCAGGTAGTCGCGCACGTCGTCGGAGTCGAACGGGGCCAGCGGCATCCGCAGGCTCTCCCTGGCCAGCGCGCCGAGCGTCTCGCGCAACTGCTCCGGGTGCTCGCCCGGCTCGGGCCTGAGCGTGGCGAGGACCAGCGTGGAGGTGCGGGGCAGCTCGCCGGCGACATGGCCGAGCAGCTTCAGCGAGGAGGCGTCGGCCCAGTGCAGGTCCTCCAGCACCAGCAGCTTTGGGCCGATGCGCAGGTGCGTCAGCACGTCGTCGTACAGGTCGAACAGCTCGGCGTGCGCCCGAGCCGGGATCACGCCCGCCCGCGTCCACGGCCAGAACGCCGGAGCCCCACCCCCGTCCAGGCAGCGCCCCCACGCCACCCGGAACCCGCGCGCCTCCGCCCGCTCGGCGGCGGCCCTGGCCAGGCTGGTCTTGCCGATCCCCGCCTCGCCGGTGACCACCACCAGCCCGCCCCTGCCGGCCCGCGCCTCCCCCAGCCGCTCCTCGACCGCCCGCAACTCACCGCCCCGCCCCACCAACCGCCCACCACCAGCGCCGTACGAAGCGGGGGCGACGGCAGAATCCGCAGGCTCGTCCGGAATCGACGCGTCACGCAAGCCCGCAGGCTCGTACGTGATCGCCGCCGCACGCGGACCAGCAGGGGTGTCGGGCACCTTCGCAGTGCGCGGGATCGTGTCCGCCGGGCCGGTGTGGGAGCGGCGTTCCAGGTCTGGGGACTGGTTGAAGACGGCCTGTTCCAGGCGTTTCAGGTCGGGGCCCGGCTCGATGCCGAGCTCGTCCGCCAGGAGGGAGCGTACGCGGCGGAGCGCGGCCAGGGCCTCGGCCTGCCGGCCGGCACGGTAGAGGCCGAGCACCAGCAGACCCCAGGCGCGCTCCCGGTAAGGGTGGGACTCGGTCAGCGCCTCAAGGTCGGGGATGCCGGCCTCGCCCAGGTCCAGCCGGGCCTCCAGCCGATCTTCCACCGCACCCGACCGCAGCTCGGCCAGCCGGGCGGCCTCGGCGCGGGCGAAGCTCAGGCCGGGGAACTCCGCCAGCGGCTCCCCGCGCCACAGCGCCAGCGCCCGATCGAGCACCGCAGCGGCCTCGGCGTGCCGACCGGACCGGGTCAGGCGGCGGCCGTCGGCGGCCCAGGCGGCGAAGCGGCCCACATCCGTCTGGGCGGGCGTGATGTCCAGAAGGTAGCCGGGCTCGCGGGTGAGGAGCAGCGCGGGCGGGGTGCGCGGCCTGCGGCCCGGCTCCAGCACCCGCCGCAGGTGGGAGATGTACGCCTGCAGCGTCCCGGTGGCCTTGGCCGGGGCCTCGCCCGCCCACAGCTCCTCGATGAGTCGGTCGAGCGAGACGGCCGTGCCCGGCCGCAGGGCGAGCATGGCCAGCACGGCCCGCTGCTTGCGCGTGCCGGGATCGAGCCTGACGCCGTCGGCGTCGTACACCTCAAGCGGACCGAACAGTCGAACCTCCACGACCCCAAGTCAACCTCAAGCCACCGTCAATTCGTTGACCGCACACTCGTTCCCATGAACGAACTGAAGAACGCGATCAGCGGCAGTACCTGGACCGTCGGCGACCCGGGCTTCGACGAGGCGCGCCGGCCGTGGAACCTGGCGGTGGACCAGCCGGTCCTCGCGGTCGTCGAGGCGGCGGACACCGACGACGTGGCCGCGACGATCAGCTACGCCGCCCTGCACGGCCTGGCGGTGACGGCCCAGCCGACCGGCCACGGCGCCGGCGCCTCGTCCGAGGGCGCGATCCTGCTGCGGACCCACCGGCTGAACAGCGTGGAGATCATCGACGGGGTGGCGCGAGCCGGGGCGGGTGCCCAGTGGGGGCAGGTGCTGGCCGCCGCGAGCCCGCTCGGGTTGACGGGCCTGGCGGGGAGCTCCCCGGTGGTGGGGGTGACGGGGTACACGCTGGGTGGCGGGCTGAGCTGGTTCAGCAGGGCGTACGGGTTCGCCGCCGACAGTGTGCTCGCCTTCGACGCGGTCGATGCCGGTGGCGCGAAGATCAGGGTGACGGCGCAGACGGACCCGGAGCTGTTCTGGGCGCTGCGCGGTGGCGGCGGTGACTTCGCCGTGGTGACGGGGCTGGAGTTCGGGTTGCATCCGGCGCCCTTCCTGTACGGCGGGCGGATCATGTGGCCGGTGGAGCGGGCGCCGGAGGTGCTGGCCGCCTACCGTGAGGTCACGGCGACGGCTCCGGACGAGCTGACCGTCTGGTTCGACCTGCTGAAGTTCCCTGGCGGGCCGGGCTTCGTCGCGGTGGACTGCACCTTCCTGGGCGAGCACCCGGGCGCCCTGCTGAGCCCCTTCGAGCGGGTCGGCGGCGCGATCAGCGACAGCCGCGGCCTGCTGCCGGTGGCCGAGCTGGGCGGCATCTGCGCCGAGCCGACCGATCCCAGCCCCGGCATGAGCAGCGCGCACCTGCTGACGAGCCTGGACGACGCGGTGGCCGAGGTGCTGCTGGCCGAGCCGATCGACCCGCTGATCAGTGTGCAGATCAGGCACCTGGGCGGCGCCCTGTCCAGGCCCGCCCCCGGCGGTGGCGCGGCCGGTCACCTGGACGAGCCGTACCTGGCCTACCTGCTCGGCCTGCCGTCCCAGGCCACCGCCGACCGGATCGAGGGCCTGTCGAAGGCTCTGGTGCCGCACACGACCGGTCGCACGCCGTACACGATGCTGCACAGCGGCGAGCACGCGGCGTCCGCCTTCCCCCGCGAGACGCTCGACAGGCTGCGCGACCTCAAGCGGACCCGCGACCCGCGCGGCGTGATCAGGGCGAACTTCCCCGTGCTCTAGCTCTGGTCCCGGGAGTTGTCATTCCAGCCGAGCCACCAAGATTGGACGATGACACAGGAAATCCGGCTTTTCACCCATGGCTTCGTCCGAGCGGACAGCATTGAATCACTGCCATGAGCACCGACACCACCCTGCTGACCGCCGAGGACCTTGAGTTCCTCAGACGCCCACTGCTCGGGTTCCTGTCCGTGGCCGGGGGGACGCAGCCGCCGCAACCCCGGCCAGTGTGGTTCGAGGTCACCGCGGACGGGACCATCCAATTCATCACGGAGCCGGACTCGCTGAAGGTGCGGCGCCTGCGGCGCGATCCCCGCGCCTCGATCGTGGTCGCAGCCCCCGTGGGTGAGCGCGAACACTGGGTGTCCGTCGTCGGCCGCGCCACGATGGAGGCCGATGGAGCGCACGACCTGTGTTCCCGCCTCGCCGCTCGCTACTGGGACCTCGACGACCCGGCCCGGGCCCGCGATCTGGCCGCGATGCTGGCCGCCGACCAGCTCCGCGTCGTCATCCACCCGGAGACCGTACGCCGCTACGCCTGATGACCTCCGCCGCAACCGCCCGGCCCATGACGCCTGGACGGCCTTGGGCTACAGCTGTCCAAAGTCGCCGTGGCGGCCCGCTCCGGAGGCGAAGCGGGCCGCGCCGTCGGCGGCGTCGGACAGCGAGACCAGGCCGTGCCGGAGTTCGCCCCGCATCGCCTCGGCCTCGGTGAGGCCGTGCTGTTCCAGCACCGACAGCCGGTCGCCGCGCAGGCAGGTCTGCGGGAAGCGGGCGATCTCGCGGGCCAGCCCCTCGGCCGCCTGCCGCGCGGTCCCGGTGGGCACGATCCGGTTGGCCAGCCCCATCTCGTACGCCTCCCGCGCGCCGACCGGCCGGCCGGTGAGGATCAGGTCCATCGCCCGGCTCTCACCGATGAGGCGCGGCAGCCGTACGGTGCCTCCGTCGATGAGCGGCACTCCCCAGCGCCGGCAGAACACCCCGAACACCGCCTCCTCCTCGGCCACCCGCAGGTCGCACCAGAGCGCCAGCTCCAGGCCGCCCGCGACGGCGTGCCCGGCGACGGCGGCGACGACCGGCTTCGACAGGCGCAGCCTGGTCGGGCCCATCGGCCCGTCGCCGTCCTCGCCGACGTGGTTGTCCAGCGCCTTGAGGTCGGCGCCCGCGCAGAACGTCCCACCCTCTCCCCACAGCACCGCGACGTCGGCGTCGGAGTCGTCGAACGCGCGGAAGGCCCGGGTGAGCGCGTCGGCGGTCTCACGGTCGACGGCGTTGCGCACCCCGGGCCTGCTGAGCACGACGGTCGTCACCGCGCCTTCACGTTCCACTCGTACGGTCATGCCGTCTCCTTCACAGGTCACCTCAACCTACGACCCGGTACCCGGCTCAGGCCAGGAGCGAATGTGTCGGTGGGGTCCGGCATGATCGCCCGCATGCGGTTCTCCTATCGGGCCCAGCACCTGCTGGAGCTGATGATCAGAAGCACGGCCGCCGCCTCCCCCACCGGCGAGGCGGCGAATCGGCCGTCGGTCACTCCTGAGGCGTGCGCCAGGCTGTTCGAGCCCCTGATCGAGGGATTGTCGATCCAGCAATGGGCGGACCTGTGCGTCCAGGTCGGCACGGTGGTGCCTCTTCCGGCGGAAGTGCCGGTGGGGCGACCGGATGAGGTGGCGCGCGTGGTGCTCGGCTTCGTGCCGCGCGACAGGTCGCTGGAGCTGCCCTTCACCGTGCTGGCGGTGGCGGGGATCGCGGGACTCGACGCGGAGGTCGCCCCGCGTCTCACCGAGGGGTGCGGACCGATCGCGGTCGCCGAGGTGGACTTGCTGCTCGGCCGGGAGGTGGCGTGGCGGGCGGTGTTCGCCGAGTCGCTGGGGGAGCGGTCCGACGGCTTCTCGCCACCGCCACTCGATGTGCGCAAGCTCTCCGGCCTGCCCGGCTACCTCGACTTCGCCCGCGCGACGCTGGAAGCGGCGGAGGTTCGGGTCTCGGTGATCCACGCCGGGGAGATCCCCTATCGGGCGGACAAGGCATTCGACCACGGCGAGACGAAGACCATCGGCCGGGCCGCCCGGCTGGCGCTCTTCCTGGACGAGCCGTGGCTGCCCGAGCTGCTGGGGCGGCTCGTGCCCGGGGTCGCGGTGGCGCCCCAGCAGGCCAGGACGCTGCCCTCGCAGGCCGTGCTGTACGAGCTCGCCCGCGCGGTGGAGGAGCATCCCACGCCGGAGGCCATCTCGGCGTTACGCGCCGCCCGTCGGGCGACCCGGCATGCCGGGGTGCCCAAGCAGCTGGACCGCATGTTCAAGCGGATCGAGCCCGCCCTGGCCAACCGGCTGGAGGTGGCCTTCCGGCTGCCCGACGGGCGGGTGCGGCAGGCGGTGGGCGAACACACGGCGGTGATCTCGACCGAGGGTGCCGTCGAGCTGTCGTGGTGGCACGGGGACAAGAAGCTCAAGTCGGTGCCGGCGGCGGCCAAGCGTGCGCATCCCGAGGAGGTCAAGCGGCTACGCGACCTGGCCAAGCAGGTTCAGCAGCAGCAGGCGACGCTGGTCAGGGCGCTGGAGGCCGGATACGCGAGCGATACCCCACCGCCCTACCACCAGTTGGCCGGGCAGCCGATCGCCGAGCGGCTGATCTGGGAGTTCGAGGTCTCGCCCGGCGTGTGGCGGAGCGAGCTGGGGCTGGGCGTGCCGGACGGGCCAGTGCGCCTGTGGCATCCGGCCCGCGCCTCGGTGGCCGACGTGCGTGCCTGGCGGGAGGTGGTGCAGGACAAGGAGCTGCGGCAGCCGTTCAAACAGGCTTTTCGTGAGGTCTACCTGCTGACGCCCGCCGAGGAGACGACGGCGACCTACTCCGACCGGTTCGCCGAGCACGTGGTGGACTACCCCAAGCTCTACGCGCTGTTCAAGCAGCGCGGCTGGCAGGCCGATTACAGAGGACCTTGGGACGGCGGCGGCGGACAGGCACGGCGAGTGCTGGCAGGGGGCGGGTGGCGGGCGTCGTTCGACCACGGGTATCTCTCCTACGAGGAGGCGTACGCGGTCACCGGTCAGGTCCGCTTCCACCGGCTGTCCGAGGGCGCGTGGCGAGCGGCGGCGCTGAGCGAGGTGCCGCCGCTGGTGTTCAGCGAGGCGATGCGGGATGTCGACCTGTTCGTCGCCGTCTCCTCGATCACGAGCTATCCCGAATGGGCCGCCAACAGGCCGGACGAGCTGCGGGGCTACTGGGAGACGGGTTCGTTAGGGCCGCTGGCGCCGTCCGCCGAGGTGCGCCGGGACGCGCTGTCCCGGCTGATCGGCCGTACGGCCATCGCCGAACGGTGCACGGTGACCGACCGCTATCTCGTGGTCCGGGGTGACCTGCGCACCTACAAGATCCACCTGGGCTCGGGCAACATCCTCATGGAGCCCAACGACGCCTACCTGTGCATCGTCTCCGGCCGCGACCCCCACGCAGGGCTGTTCCTCCCCTTCGAGGAAGACGGCCGACTGGCACTCATCCTCAGCAAAGCCTTCCTCCTGGCCGACGACACCGCCATCACCGACCCGTCCATCACACGGCAGATCAGGGGCTGACGTTCATCTTTGTCGGAGGCGTCGGGCAGGATCTTCCCCATGGAGCTTTCCTCTCAAGCCCAGTACCTCCTGGATCTGATGACCGGAGACAGGCAGGACCACGACGCGTGGCCGGACGTCTCCCAGGTGAGCGCGGTCGAGTTGGGCACGCTGATCCCGGCCGCCTACCGGGTCGGGACACGGGGCGGTGGGGCCAGGATGGCGCGCTTCGCGACCGAGGCGCAGGCGCGTGCGAGGCAGCCGGTGTTCACGCCCGAGGCGTGCGTCGATCTGTTCGAGGCGTTGGTCGACCGACTGCCGGCCCGGAAATGGGCAGACCTGTCCGTCGGCATCGGTGCGCTGGTCCGGTGCCCGGCGGGAGCGCCGCTGGAGCGGCTGGCCGATTCCGCCCGCACGCTGGTCCGGTTCCTGCTGCGCGAGAAGCGGTTGGACAGCCCCTTCTCCCTGCTGGCCACGGCCGGGATCGCGGGGCTGGACGCGGAGGTGACCGCGCAGCTCACCGAAGGGCGCGGGCCGATCGCGGTCGCCGAGGTGGAGCTGCTGCTCGGCTGGGATGTGGCGCGGCGGGCGCTGTTCGCCGAGTGGATCCGGGAGCAGTCCCACAACGCCTCCCCTCCCCTGCCCGACGTCCTGGAGCGGCTCGGCGGCCTGCCCGATCACCGGGACTTCGCGCGGGTGACCCTGGAGACGGCCGAGGGCCGCGTCGCGGCGATCCAGGCCGGGGAAATCCCGTATCGGGCGGACAAGGCGTTCGCGACCGGGGAGAAGGAGACCATCGGCCGGGCCGCACGGTTAGCGCTGTTCCAGGACGAACCGTGGCTGCCCGAGCTGCTGGACGGGCTGCTGCGCGGGGTGGCGGTGGCGCCCACCGAGGCCAGGACACTGCCCTCGCAGGGGGTGCTGTTCGAGATCGCCCGCGCGGTGGAGGATCACCCGACCCCCGAGGCCATCACGGCGCTGCGGGCCGCCCGTCAGGCGACCCGGCATGCCGGGGTGCCCAAGCAGCTGGACCGCATGTTCAAGCGGATCGAGGTCGCCTTGGCCGGGCGGGTCGAGGTCGCGTTGCGGCTGCCCGACGGGCGGGTGCGGCAGGCGGTGGGTGAGCACACGGCGGTCATCTCGACCGAGGGCGAGGTCGAGCTCTCGTGGTGGCAGGGGGACAAGAAGCTCAAGTCGCTCCCGGCGGCGGTCAAGCGTGCGCATCCCGACGAGGTCAAGCGGCTGCGGGCGCTGGCCAAGCAGGTCCGGCAGCAGCAGGCGACGCTGGTCAGGGCGCTGGAGGCCGGCTACACCAGTGACGTGACCCCGCCCTATCGCCGGCTGGCGGGGCAGCCGATCGCGGACCGGCTGATCTGGGAGTTCGAGGTGTCACGCGGTGAGTGGCGCAGCGAACTGGGGCTGGGCGTGCCGGACGGGCCGGTGCGCCTGTGGCATCCGGCCCGCGCCTCGGTGGCCGACGTGCGTGCATGGCGCGAGGTGGTGCAGGACAAGGAGCTGCGGCAGCCGTTCAAGCAGGCTTTCCGTGAGGTCTACCTGCTGACGCCCGCCGAGGAGGCGACGGAGCTCTACTCCAACCGGTTCGCCGCGCATGTGGTGGACTATCGCAAGCTGTACGCGCTGTTCAAGCAGCGCGGCTGGCAGGCCGACTATCTCGGGTTCTGGGACGGCGGCAGCTCCGGGGAGGCTCGGCGGGTGGTGACCGGGGGGCGGTGGCGGGTGACGCTCTGCCATGATCTCCTGCCGGACGACGACGGCTACGCGGTCACCGACCAGGTCCGCTTCCACCGGCTTTCCGAGGGTGCGTGGCAAGCGGCGGCGCTGAGCGAGGTGCCCCCGCTGGTGTTCAGCGAGGCGATGCGGGATGTTGACCTGTTCGTCGCGGTCACCTCGATCGCGAGCTACCCCGAATGGACCGACGGCGGGCCGGATCGGCTGCGGGACTACTGGCAGGCGGGTTCGTTCGGGCCGCTGCCACCGTCCGCCGAGGTGCGCCGGGACGCGCTGTCCCGGCTCGTCGGCCGTACGGCCATCGCCGAACGGTGCACGGTCACCGACCGGTTCCTGGTGGTGCGAGGCGACCTGCGCACCTACAAGATCCACCTGGGCTCGGGCAACATCCTCATGGAACCCAACGACGCCTACCTGTGCATCGTCTCAGCCCGCGATCCGCACGCGGGACTCTTCCTCCCCTTCGAGGAAGACGGCCGACTCGCGCTCATCCTCAGCAAAGCCTTCCTCCTGGCCGACGACACCGCCATCACCGACCCGTCCATCACCCGCCAGATCACGGGCTGAGCCACCGCACAGACGTGTGGGTCAGACCTTTCCACGTGAGCCTTCGCCGCCGGCATGACCTTCACCGTACGGAATGTCTCGGCAGGTCTCTTTCCGGCTCCGCGAGGCGACGCAGTATCTCGCTACGACGGTGAGAATGGGTGAGAACGATCAACACTGTGTGACAGGTGGGGCCTCCCTCCCGTGCATGGTCTAGGGAGCACCCGCACCAGGCACCTTCGAAAGGCTTTGGAACGCTATGCGCTTCAGCTTGACTTCCCAGATGTCGACCGACGGCGTCACCGAACAGTCCTTCACCCTCGGCGAGATCACCGGCGTCCTGTTCACGCCCCATGACGCCACCGGCCCCCGCCCGCTGATCCTGATGGGACACGGCGGCGGCCAGCACAAAAAGGCCCCCGGCATCCTGGTCGGCGCCCACCGGTTCGCCAGCGAGGGCGCTTTCGCCGTCGCCGCGATCGACGCCCCCAGCCACGGCGATCGGCCGAAAGACGAACAGGTCATGCAGTTGGCGAGCGACATGCAGGCCCACATGGCCGCCGGCAAGGATGCGACCGAGGTGGTCGTTGCCATGCACGACCTGCTGGCCGAGCAGGCCGTCCCCGACTGGCAGGCCGTCCTGAGCGCGGTCCAGGAGCTCGACCACGTGGGCGCCGGGCCGGTCGGCTACTGGGGGGTGTCGATGGGATCCGGGCTCGGCGTGCCGCTGCTCGCCGCCGAACCCCGGATCCGCGCCGCGGTGCTCGGCCTGCTCGGCGCGCAGGGGCTGACCGAGACCGCCGCCCGGGTCACCGTACCGGTGCAGTTCCTGCTCCAATGGAATGATTCGTTGGTGTCCCGGGACCAGGCCCTGGCACTGTTCGATGCCTTGGCCTCGACTGACAAGACCCTGCATGCCAACACCGGCGACCACTTGGAGATCCCCGCGTACGAAACCGACAACGCGCTGCGGTTCTTCGCCCGGCACCTTGTCTGAGGCCACTGCCTTGTAGCGCGCGACGCGCCGGCCGGCCCGTTCCGGCCGGCACGGTCGAGTCAGCCGTGCGGCTGAGCGGAACCGCCACGGACTCTGTGTACGGCTCCACGCCGTACACAGTGATCGCCAGACGCTGGCCGGACGAGACGATCCTGCTCGGATCGCCTGGTTGACGGCCGTTGCTGGCGGCCAGGGCGCCGCAGGTCGGGCCCTGTCAGGGGTTTCTCAGCCTTGGACACTCACCAACAGGCCAACGACGGCCACTGACAGTCGCGGCGGCGAGCGGCGCCGTCTGTCACGGATGGCGCAGAAACCCCGCCATCTGCTCAGATAGCGCCTGCGGATCCTCCAAGTGGAGATCGTGACCGACTCCGTCGATCACCACGATCGGGATGTCAGGCCGAAGACGACGCATCCGGTCGCTCTCCTCGGGAACAATGAACCCCTTCTCCCCCAACACCACCAGCGCCGGGCACCGGATCCGCCGCCATTCAGCCCAGTAGGACCGCCCGCACGCGGCAGCGACTGCGGCCACCATGACCTCGCGATCGAACCGCAGCCACAGTCCCTCCTTGGTTTCCGCGAGCTCAGCCGCCCAGCCCCGCCCCACGCTCCCACCCCCGAGGAACTCGGCGGCCCGCTCCCGATCCGGGAACGGCACCGGCCAGGAACTCAGCCACCCGCCGATCTTGCCCGGTCCAGCGGGGTCCGGCCGCTCCGGACCAGCCTCGATCAGGACCACCCCGACGCACCGGCCAAGCCGTGCAACAGCACAATGGCCCGGCCAGGTCCACCGCCATCCCAGCAGACCAACCGGACCCCATCACCGGCCACCACCTCACGCCGTGTTCCGGTCACCCGACAAGACTAACGATCAAGCGGTCACATTCTCTCGTCGCTTCCGGTTGGCCGGCCCGATCTCGTACGCCTCACGCGCGCTGACGTGGCCGGCGAGGAACATGTCCATCGCCCGGGTTCTGCCCGATGAGGCGCTGCAGCGTACCGTGCCGCCGTCGATGAGCGGCCCGCCACCGTCGGCAGAACACGCCGGGCGACGGCGGGCGAGTTCGCCCTGCCCGGCCGGCCAGAGCGGATCTCGGCCAGAGAGCTGGTACGGCTCCGCATGCGCGGCGAAGTGGCCCAGCACAACGCCACCCCAGTCACCACGTCCGCAACTTCCAAAGCAGCGCCGATGCGCATACCGCAGTATGCTTGCCGTATGGCGGACACGACTCGCATCACCGTGACTTTGCCGAGCGACCAGGTGGCCGAGCTCAGAAAGCTCACCGACAACGTCTCCGGCTACGTCGCCGAGGCGGTGGCACGCCAGTTGCGGCACCAACTCCTCGGTGCCGACCTGCGGCGTCACCAGGAGGAGCACGGGGAGTTCACCGAGGAGGAGCTGACTCAGGCTCGCGCAATGATCTCCGGAGCGGCGGATCTCGGTGGTTCGGCGAGCGCGACATGATCAAGAACATCGAAACCGTCGTCCTGGACTCACAAGGGCTCTCCGCCTGGATGGCGGAGGACCGTAAGATCCTCGCGATGTTGCAGGTGTTCCACACCATGGGTGCCGACTTCGTCATCGGTGCCAACACCATCGTGGAAGTCAGCCACACCCGTGTGAACATGCCCCGGCTGCAATGGGTGCTCTCCCGTGTCAAGGTCGAGCCGGTGACCGAACGTGCGGCCAAGGTGTCCGCGAAGCTGCTCAAGGCCGCAGGTCTGCACGGCCACCGGTACGCGATCGACGCGACGGTCGCGGAGGTGGCGCTGCGCCAACCGGGTCCAGTGGCCATGCTGACCTCCGATGTCGACGACATGGCCCGGCTGTGCGGCGACCGCGTCCGGCTCATCGGCATCTGATCAGCCCGTCACGCTTCCAGCCCAGGCGATGGGATCAGACGGCGGCAAGTGCCTGAAGCAGGCGATCATAGGCGGTGATGTCCGCGCAGTCGATCGGGCGACCGAAGGTGATCTCGGCCGGCTATAAGGCGCGACGCTCGGGCAACGAAGACAACCTTCCGCAGGTTGCCGGGCCGGGATGAAGTGGTCAGGCGGCAGTTCTGTGATCGAGCCACACCAGCCTCGGCGGTAAGCAGGCCGGCCCGAGGCTTGGTGTCGCCCATGCCACGCACCTCGTCTTCGGCTTGCCGCCGGCTTCTCTCACCGGCTCGATGGAGGCGCAGGCCCGCCGCCGGTCGCCGCGTGGATCATCGCGCCTCGCCGTGCGGGATCTGCGTGAAGATGAGTCCGGCGGCCGTGGCCGACATCCACGTGGTTTCGTGAACGGTCCGCTTCACGCGATCGGTACGGCGTACGAAGCCCAGGCCGGCTGCGGCGCAGAGTTCGTACGTCGTCTCCCGGCATTCGCACGTATGAGAGAGCACCCGGATGCATGACGCCCGAGGGGTGGGTTCGTCCCAGGTCAGCTTGACGTGGCCGGGCATGGGCGGCTCCACGTGCGGGCCGTGGAAGTCGGGGATCTCCGGCATGTCACGCGCTCCTTCTCTTGGAGACCTCGGTGACGTTCCTGAACGCGATGTCGACGCGGGTCATGGCGAGGTCGTGGAGGTAGCGGCGGCCGGACGGCGGCATCGTGCCAGGCCGGCACGGCGGCTCCGGGTCCGCCGGGCGTGCGGCCGCAGGGAACTGGATGGGGAACTCGAACCACACGGTCCGGCCGAGCCGGCGCCTCTTCACGCCCCATCGCGTCGCCACAGCGGCCAGGATGTGCAGTCCTCGTCCGCTCGTCTCGTCGGGGTCGTCGCGGAGTCGCGGCCCTGACCACCATCCCTGGTCCATGACCTCGACACGGACCCGCCCGGCGCCGAGCCACATACGGACGCGAAATGAGCCTTTGCTCCATCGTCCGGAAATGGTGTGCTTTATTGCGTTCGCGGCGAGCTCGGCCGCGAGAAAGCGTACGTTGTCCAGCAGTTCGCCGCCTTCAGCGCTTCGGGCAGCTCGATGACAAGCCATCGGGCCACGTAAATGCGGACATCGCTCAGAATTTCCGGACATCCAGGAAATCGCATCTCACCGATGAGCCGAGCGCCGAGGACTGCCACGTTAATCACCTATGCCCCATTCACGCATATACGCATACCAGCGATGATCTAGCCAAGAGATCAAAAGGCTCGTGCGTCGGCTCGAATGCGTACGTAAGGCTGCGCTTCCCGAGTACCTGTCAATACAGCGGATCAAGGAGAGAGTGACGACGTGGAGTTAAGCGGAGACATGGCGCGGGAAATCGCTGACCCCAAGGGCTGGATCACCGCATCAAGCGGTCAGGGTGGCGAGTGCCTGGAGGCGAAGCATCTGTCAGACGGCCGTGTCGCCTTGCGCGACACCGAGCAACCGGACACCGACCCGTGGATTCTCCGCCCGGCCGTCTGGGAAAAGTTCGTAGCAGGCGCGAAGAACGGCATCTTCGACTTCTAGCGTCAGCGACCATGCGGCCCCCGGCATTCACCGGGGGCCGTGCTGACAGGGAAGAGCCTGAGTACTCGGATGGTGCTCTTATGAGTGAACGGCGTCGTTCCAATTGGCTGATCTTCGCATCGACAGGTATCGCCCTGGGTGTCTTGAGCGTCTTCTTCCTGCGGATCGGCACGGCCCGGGCCGGTGAATGGGCGCAGATCATCGGCACTCTCGCGGGAATCGCCGGCCTCGGCGTGACCGTCTACAGCGTGGTGCTCATGCGCCGCACGACCCCCGCGCCATCGAAGGAAACACCGGGATCTGTCCGGAACACCTTGAGCGGCGACGTCAACGGGGACATCATCCAGGCGCGTGACATCGGCGCATCACCCGACGACGGGGGTGACCGTCCCTCCTCCGCAGGAGGAACGACAGCGAACAAGATCAACGGACGGCCGAGCCACCTTGCCGGCCTCCCACGTCACAACCAGCGCTCCCTGCCCCACCGGCTACAACGCGGGCAGCCTCCGGCACGCGTAGGTGTCAGGGCTCGGCTCCGAGCGCGTGCCGGCGCGGCTTGAGCCTGACGTCGACCCCGCGGACGGGTCTGCGGGATCTTCATCCCGCAAGGGATCGTTCATCGGTCCGGGTGCGGAGGCTCCGCGCCAAAGTGGGGATCATCACCGCCGCAGGGACGAGGTGTAGCCCGCAGAGGGCGATGGCAGTGGCGGTGTTCGCCCCGGAGAGGAAGGGCGGTACCAGCGAGATCGCGGTCAGCGACACTGCCGTCCACACGAATCGCTCGGCGGGGCGAACGCTCCAACGAAGAAGAGCGACGGCGATGACGACGCCCACGACCGAGAAGAAGCCGGTCACCACGGCGAACCCGGACAACGGGATCGTCTCGCCACCATCGGGTATCTCGAAGTCGACGCCGACGGCCTGGGCAAGCGCAGCGGCGAGGGTGGTGGCCGCCATCGCCGCGAGCGTGGCGATGAAGCCGGTGCCGGCGAGCCCGCGGAGTCGGTGGGTGTGGCTGGTCCGGCCCGGTGCCGGGTCTGCGACGCCCCCGGTGTCATTCAGGCTGTTCATGTCGTTCCTCCATCATTCGGTGGCTGGGACGTGACGGTCCTGGCCCTGGGGGTGAGGATGCGTACCCTCGCCGTGCGACGGCCGGGGTTCCGCAGGGCGCGGACCCCGGTGCCGCGCAGCCAGAACCCGGCGTCGCGTCCGAGGATCGGCCCGGGCTCGCCGTCGCGCAGCTCCAGCTGCACCCGCCCGCGGGTGACGACGCCGAACGCGTCGCACCACTCCGCCGCGACCACCTCGACACGCGCGCCACCGCGCAGCGCGAGTGTCCGCACCGGGACTACTCCGTGCCGTCCGCCGGCAGGCGCTCAGGCAGCCCGAGCCGCGGGAACCGGTCGTCGTGGAACGTGATGATCTCGGTGATCGCCCCGCCGGTGACGCGCAGGACGTCGATCGTCAGCGGCAGGTACGCGCCCTCCCGCTGCTGCCAGAGGTAGAAGGCGACGGCAGGCTGCCGGTTCACGGAGGTGCGGATGGCGCGCAGGCCCTTCATGCCCTCGAAGCCGCTCTCGACCCAGTCGTTCACCACCGCGTCGCGGCCGACGTACAGGCCCGGCGTGGGCGGCATCGAGCAGCGGACGTCGTCCCGCAGCAGTGCGGCGAGCCCGTCGATGTCCGTGGCCACGCTGGCATCGGTGTAGCGGCGCACCAGCTCGCGCGTCCCGGCGTCCTCCTCGCCGCCGGTCCAGTCCTGCCGCTCGGCGGGCAGGTGCTCCCGCATGCCGGCGCGGGCCCGCTGCAACGCGCTGTTCACGGAGTTGACGGAGTCCCCGAGGAGCTCCGCGACGTCCTTCGCGGGCCAGCCGAGCACGTCCCGCAGGATCAGCACGGCCCGCGGGCGCGGCGCGAGGTGCTGGACCGCGACCAGGTACGCCAGCTCGATCGTCTCCCGCGCGACGGCGACGGTCTCCGGCTCGTCCGCGTCGCCCGCGGGCAGCTCGTCGAGCAGCCGGTCCGGGTAGGGCTGCAGCCACAGCACCTCGCCGCCGGTCGCAGGCTCCGGCCGGGCCTTGGCGAGCAGGTCCAGGCAGGCATTGGTGGCGATCCGGTACAGCCAGGCCCGGAACGTCGACCGCCCCTCGAAGGTCTCCCGCCGCCGCCAGGCACGCAGGAACGTCTCCTGTACGGTGTCCTCGGCGTCCTCGAACGACCCGAGCATCCGGTAGCAGTGCACGTGCAGCTCCCGCCGGTGCCGCTCCGCCAGCCCCGAGAACGCCGGCTCGTCGACCTCGCCCAGACCGCTCACGCCCAGCTCCTCCAGCCGCGTGTCCGTACTCATCACGTCATCCTTCCGCCTCGTCGTGTCCCGTCGTAGGTATGACGGGTGCGGGCGCGACAACTCATCACCCCGAGAGCCCACAGGTGGACGGTGCTGCGACCCGGCCACAGCCCCGGTCGGCCACGCGCCGGCTCTGCGCTGTCTGTCGCGGGATCAGGGCTCGTGGGCGCCGTACACGCGCGCGCGTGGCGGCAGCAGCCGCCCGAAGGTCATTGATCGTCACACATCACGATCACCGGGCGGCTGTTCTGCGTTACGAGCACCGCCGATCCACACAGATCACGATCTCCGACTGCCGTACTGATCCGGACGGCAGGCCAGAGAGGAAAGGATGATCTCCCGTGCCGCACGGACCGTGGCCGCGAAGGCGGCCGGATCCCGGCCGATGCGTTCGGCGCCCGCGCGCATGACACCGGACAGCAGCTCCACCACGAGGTGCACGTCACCGACGTCCCGGAACTCTCCCCGCGCGATGCCGTCCCGGACGACGTTCTCCACCTCGACCACGATCACATGGAAGGGGCTGTCCGGCCCTTTCGGCACCTCGGTGACCGGACGACCGGAGCCCGGCCGGAACATCAGCTGCATGGCCTGATCCGTGGACGCCTCCAGGACCGCCTCGATGATCTCCCGCATCCGCGCCGCGGCCGGGTCCGAAGACCGCGCGGCGATCGCGGCCACCCGCTCGACGGCGGGTCGGCCCGCCCGCCGAGTCAGCGCCAGTACCAGGGCGCTCTTGTCGCGAGCGTAGTTGTACAGCGTGTTGCGCGCGAGCCCCGCCCGAGCCGCGATGTGGCCCATGTTGATCGACTCGTAGTCGCGTTCGAGCAGCAGTTGCCGCATCGCCTCGGCGAGGTCGGCCCACACCATCTCGTGGTGCTCCTCGATGCTGGCTCCCCTGATCCGCGGCATCCGATCATTCTCCTCCGGCTGCGGCTTCCCTCGCGCCCCGGGCCTGCGGCTGCGCGTTCTCCTGGTACGTCGCGGTGAGCTTCACGCGGTTGAGGCGCCAGCCGTCCGCCGTACGGACCGCCTCGTTGTCGTAGAAGCCGACCACCAGCCAGCGACCGGGTCCACCGCCGGCGGGCTCGGCCGGGAGCCAGTGTTCGGCGCGTACGTGCGCATGGATCGTCGCGCTGTCGCCGTCGATGTCGATGACGTGGCCGGTGATGGCATGGTGCGTTGCCGCGTAGGGCGCGAAGGCGGTACGGAGGATTTCCAGGTAATCGCCGAGCGGCATGGTCGTTGGCGGAATGCCGGCGACGGACTCGAAGTCGAGCGTCAACGGGTCGGTGAAGACGAGGCCGGGCAGCTTGGTGAACTCCTTCAGGTCGGCTATGTCGGCATATCGGCCGAGCAGTTCGATGAGATCGGCCCGATCAATGAGCGCCTTCATCAGAAGCCCTCTCCATTCACTACGGCGACGAAGAGCGTTCGTTCTGCCGCGCTCGTGATGGCGCTTGTCAGAACTCCGCCTTTACGCGACAACTTGTCGCAAACGTTACGACGTTCCGTCGCCAAGATCAAGCCATGGACGCCTCCCACGAGATGCCGCGCCGGCTGACGACACGGGTCACTCGGCTGGGCGAGAAGCTCCCCCTTGGGAGTGAGCTGGAAGATCGCCAGTGACGGCGATCCGGGCGACCGACTGTGATCGACAGGATGGGGGCATCCCACAGAACCTCCACTACCTGGAGACACCACCATGAAGCGCACCCATGTCGCCGCCGCTCTCAGCGGAGCATCGCCGGGCTGCCCGCCTCCGACGCGACCGCGGCCGAGGTCAGGGTGGGCGGCGCGAAAGGCTCGTGGCAAGGGGTTGCCGGCATGACCGACCTGCGTACCGACCGTTCCGCGAAACAGGGGGCCCGATTCCGGGTCGGCAGCGTGACCAAGGTCTTCACCGTCGCCGTCGTCCTGCAACTCGTCGCCGAGGGCGAGATCTCGCTGGACGACACGGTCCAGCGGCACCTGCCCGGCCTGCTGCCGGGCAGTTTCCCGCCTGTCGAGATCGGGCAGTTGCTCAACCACACCAGCGGGCTGCCCTCACCCAAGATCGGCGACAGCTTCGAGTGGGTCTACGCCACCAGGTTCAAGAAGTGGACGCCGCGGGAGTACGTCGGCGAAGCCGTACGGAATCCGATGGAGTTCGCCCCGGGCACGCAGCAGCACTACGTCAACATGAACACGTTCGTCGCGGGGCTGCTCATCGAGAAGGTCACCGGCCGGTCCTACGAGCACGAGGTGACCACCCGGATCCTCAACCCCCTCGGCATGCGGAACAGCTACCTGCCGGGCGACTCGATCCGCATCCGCGGCCGGCACAACCACGGCTACCAGGTCGTACCGAAGGGCTTCCAGAACGCCATCGAGTACGGCCGCCGGTATGTCGTGGACATGACCGTGAACAGTTCCAGCTCCACCTGGGCCTCCGGCGACCTGATCTCCACCACCGCTGATCTGGAGACGTTCATCAAGGCCCTGTTCGGCGGCAAGGTGGTCCGTCGGCGGAGCTTGTGCACATGTTCACGGTGCCGCAGGTGCCCACGTACGGCACCGGCGATCCCGCCATGCACACCTCGGGCATGTCCAGGTTGGAGCTGCCCGGTGGCATCGTGGCCTACGGCAAGACCGGCGCCCGGTACGGCAGCACAGCCGGCATCGGCGCCACCCGCGACCTGAGCCGTACGGTCGTGTACGCGGTCAACTCCACCGACGCCAAGGCTGTGGGCCAGAATCAGCGCAGCATGGGCATCGCGCTCGCGGCCTTCGCCCAGTGAACTTTCTTCGGGCCTGCCGCATCAGAGCTGGGTATGACGAAAATGCGCGTATTTGCCGTCCTGTCCGCGCTGCCCTTTGCCGCCGCTCTGACAGCGACCCCCGCCCAGGCGGCGGAGCGCCCGGCCTGCCCTGTCCCGACCAAGGCGGAGGCGAAGCGATCGTCCGATGCCAAGACCGACAAGCCGCCGAGGGGCGCCGCCGCCATCAAGGGAGTCCGCGTCAACCACATCCCGAAGGGCTTCGCGTACGGCGGGGTCAGCGTCAACAAGCACGACGGCATCACCGAGTACGGCTACCAGTGGCGTGATGCCCGCTCCGAGGAGAACCGCAAGCATCGGTCGCTGTGGGTCAGGGTGGTGTGCTGGCCGAAGGCGAGCAAGTTGACACAGCTCAAGAACGCGCCGTTCGGCATGGGGACGTTCTCCGGTAGCACGAGGATCATGAAGATCGGTGGCCGGCAGGTGCTCACGCAGGTGGGCGACGGCGCGCTGGGCCACGGCCGGTATGTGGGCTGGGTCGAGCGCAAGGGCGTCGTCGTCACCGTGATGGCCGGCCGGCCCCTCGTGCCGGAACTGGCAAAGATCATCAAGGGCATCGAGCTCTGAGCCGACCAACTCCGCCGTCCAGGCTTCTTGATCTGGCAGGTGTCCGGTTTCGCAGGGCCATGAGAACGCGGGTTCAGGGCTCGTGGGCGCCGTACACGCGCAGGATGCTGTGGCGCAGCGCCGTCGCCGCCTGCGCGGTGGTCATGCGGCCGGCGGCGACCTCGCCGCCGGCCGCATGACCGAGCGCGATGGCCGCGGAGACCAGCCAGGCCGGGCTGAGGGTGCCGTCGAACTCCCCGGCGGCCTGGCCGCGCCTGATCAGGCTCTCCAAGCGCTCGATGACCGGGGCGTGCCGGCGGTCGGAGTCCGCCGGGTCGGCGGCGGCCGCCGAGGGGTGCAAGAGCAGCGGATACCGGTCGAACAGCCTCCAGGTGACGTCCAGCCAGCGCAGCAGCGCGTCCCCGGCGGTGCCGCCGTCCTCGTCGGCGGCGTCGAGGGCGGCGACGGCTTCGGCGGTGATGTGGTCGATGACCGCGGCCACCAGCTGCGGCCGGGACGGGTAGTGGGCGTACACGGTCTGGCGGGTGACGCCGGCTGCGGCGGCGACCTGCTCCACCTTCGCGTCCGGCTGCCGGCCGAGCACCTGGACGGCGGCGTCGAGCACGGCGGCGGCGCTGCGCTCGGCGTCCGAACGCCGCCGGCGGCGCCGGGCACCTGTTATCTCTGACACGTTGTCTAATCTAGCATCGAGCATTAACGTAGACACTGCGTCAAAGATAAGTCGACTCTGGGAGATCACATGACACCCCGCACCGATCTGACCGGCTACCTGGTCCGTTATCCGCAGGAGGCGGGGCTGGGCGACGAGGATCCCGCGACCGTGCTGGACCGCTACCACACGCCCGACTACGAGCTGGTCAACGACGGTGTACGGCTGGACCGGAAGCGGCTGCTCGACCACATCCGCCCGGCCCGCAAGCGGGCCGCGGGTCTGCGGGTCGAGGTGGACCAGGCGCTGGTGGACGATGACCAGGTCGCCGCCCGGTACCGGCTCATCGCGGAGCTGCGCAAGGGCGGCACCATCACCACCGAGATCTACATGTTCGGGGAGCTGGCCGCCGACGGTCGGCTGCGCCGCGCCATCCAGGCCACCCGGACGATCTCATCCGAAGAAGCACGTTGAGTAGTGCCTCGGCGGTCTTGACGCGAATCTTGTTACCGGAACAGCGCGTGATGACACTATGTGATCATGCGCCCACCTCGAGCGAGATACTTCAACACCACCGGCCCCTGCGGCCCACAGCACCACTACATGCTGTCCCCCACGCAGCGGCTCCCGCAGGCGCGCGTACTCATCGAGATGGATCGTTACTTCGTGCTGCACGCCCCACGGCAGACCGGGAAGACGACCGCACTGCGTACCCTGGCGTCCGAGCTCACCGCCGAAGGCGACACCGCCGCCCTGATGCTCTCCTGCGAGCGGGCCAAGGCAGCCGGCGACGACTACGCCACCGCGGAGTCACTTCTGCTGGATTCCCTCCGCGACGCCGCGGCGCGGTCGGGCTGGCCAGAGAAACTGCTGCCACCGGATCCCTGGCCGCAGGTCACACCGGGCAGCCGGTTCGGTTCGGCGCTGAGCGAGTGGTGCCGTCGCTGCCCGCGCCGGGTGGTGCTGTTCCTCGACGAGATCGACGCCCTGCAGGGCAACAGTATGGTCAGCATTCTCAGCCAGCTCCGCGACGGTCACAACGCGCGGCATGAGCGCCACCCGTTCCCCGCGTCTGTAGTGCTGTGCGGGTTGCGCAACGTGCGTGACTACAAGGTCGCCTCGGGCGGCGATCCCGGTCAGTCAAATCCGGCCAGCCCGTTCAACATCATCGCCGAGTCTCTGCGCCTGGGCGACTTCACCGCCGATGAGATCTCCGAGCTGTACGACCAGCACACGCAGGCGACCGGCCAGGATTTCATCAAGAACGCGGTGGACCGGGTGTTCGAGCTGACGCAGGGACAACCGTGGCTGGTCAACGCCCTTGCCCATGAGATCACCTTCAAGATGGGAGTGACCGGGACCATCACCGCCGGACAGGTGGACGAGGCCAAGGAGCGGTTGATCCGGGCGCGCGCCACCCATCTCGACGCGCTGGTGGCCCGGTTGTACGAGCCCCGGGTCAAGCGGGTGATCGAGCCCGTGGTGGCCGGGTCGTTCCCCAATGTCGACCCCACCTTCTCCGACGCACTGTCGTACGTCCGCGATCTAGGCCTGATCAAACAGAGACCTCCCTTGGAGGTGGCGAACCCGATCTATCGGGAGGTCATCCTGCGGGTGCTGGGCGACCCGGCGGAACAGTACGTGATGGCCGATCCGCGCAGCTTCGTACTGCCCGACGGCCGTTTCGACCTGGGGCGTCTACTGCGAGAGTTCGTCGTGTTCTGGCGCGAGCAGGGCGAGGTGCTCATCCGGCAGGAGGGCTACCACGAGGCCGCCTGCCAGATCATCCTCATGGCGTTCCTGCACCGGCTGGTCAACGGCGGCGGCCAGCTCGACCGCGAGTACGCCGCGGGCACCAAGCGCCTGGACGCGCTGATCCGCTGGCCCTACACCGGTCCGGACGGCGAGCGGCTGATGCAGCGGGAGGCGATGGAGCTGAAGGTATGGCGGGCCGACCGGGACGACCCCGTGCGCGACGGTCTCGCCCAGCTCGACGGGTATCTGGACCGGCTCAGCCTCACCACCGGCGTGCTGGTGGTCTTCGACCGGCGCCCCGAGGCCCCGCCCTGGGAGGAACGCGGGAGTTTCGAGCAGGCGACCACTCCGTCCGGCCGCCAGGTGACCCTTCTGCGTGGCTGACGGCCCGCCAGGCGAGGATCTGCCAGGCCAGGAGCCTCCCGTAGGCACCGGCCCGGCCGCTGCCCTACGGCCCCGACCGGCCGATCCAGCGTGGCTGGACGTGGGCCGCCACCGACGTTTCGGAAACGAGGTACGTCGGCCTGGGACGGGCTAGCGCTGGTTGAGGCGCTGGGCTTCCTTGCGGACATCGGCCTGGACGGAGCGCTCGTGCTCGAGCCACGCGGGATTCTCCGCCTTCAGGGCGTCGATCTCGGCGGTGGTGAGGGGGTCGGTGATCCCGCCTCTGATCAGGCCGGAGACGGACACGCCGAGCTTCGCGGCGACGACCTGCTTGGGGTGTGGGCCGTTGCGGCGCAGGTCGGCGAGCCAGGCGGGGGGCGTCGCCTGCAGTGCGTTCAGCTCGCTCCTGGAGACGACGCCCTCCTGGAACTCGGCGGGAGTGGCCGAGAGGAGGATGCCCAGCTTCTTGGCCGCGGTCGCGGGCTTCATCGTCTGGGTCGTCTTGGATTTGAGCGAGGTCATGGGTCCAGGGTAGTCAGTAAGAAACGGTTCTCCGCACATCGGTACCCTGGCGGGGTGACTCATGAGGAGAGCGGCAGGGTGTTCCGGCTGGCGTACCCGCCCGGGGTGACGCCCGCGAAGTGGGTCAGCGTCTGGGCCGAGAGGCTGCCGGAGGTGCCGCTCACCCTGGTCGCGGTTCCCGCCGCCGAGGTGGAGGGGCTGCTGCGGAGCGGAGGCGCTGACGCCGGATTCGTCCGGTTGCCGGTCGACCGTGACGGGCTGAGCGTGATTCCGCTCTATGTGGAGACCACGGTGGTCGTGGTGCCGAAGGAGCACGCGGTGACCGCGGCCGACGAGGTGACCGTCGCCGACCTGGCCGACGAAGAGGTGTTCCACCCGCTGGACGACGCCATCGAGTGGACGGCTCGCCCTGGGTTGCCCGCGTTCGAGCGGCCGGCCACGACGGCGGACGCGGTTCAGCTGGTGGCGGGCGGGGCCGGGCTGCTGCTGGTTCCGCAGTCGCTGGCGCGGCTCCATGACCGCCGGGACCTGACCTACCGGCCGGTGCCGGACGCGCCGCAGTCGCAGGTGGCGCTGGCCTGGCTCACGAACGAGACGACTGACCTGGTGGAGGATTTCATCGGTATCGTCCGCGGCCGTACCGCGAACAGCTCGCGTGGCCGTACTCCCGCATCTCCTGCGGAGAAGCCGGTGCAGAAGCAGGTGCAGAAGCAGGCGGTGCAGAAGCCGGCGCGGCGGCAGGCCGGGAAGCCGAGCCAGGGCGGCTCCGGGAGCCGGGCAGTCCCGGCAGGCCGGGGCAAGAGCGGCAAGAAGGGCCGCCGGCCCCGGTGACCTGACGGGCCGACCACCTGCCCTGGCGGGACAGGCCTCCCGCCAGGACCGCGTGGATCAGAGCGAAAGGGCCCCACGGACGAGGTCGTCGAAGTGGTCCAGGTCTTCGGCGGGGCGGTCCAGGCCGCGGAGCGGGCCATGGTCGGCCAGGTGGGCGTCGGCGTAGAGGCGGGCGACCAGGGCCTTGCGGGAGCCGTGGCCCGCGCGCTCCTCCCACCCGGCCTGCTCCACCAGCAGCGCGGCGGCGTACACGTCGGCCATGAACTGGGCCAGCGGATACAGCCGAGCCTCGGCCACGGCCGGGTCGAGCGAGGCCCAGGCGGTGATCGCCTTGCCCAGGTCGTCGACGCGGCCCCGTACCAGTGACCAGTCACCGGAAGGGGCCAGGTCCACGGCGGCGGCCAGCCGCTCCAGGAACGGCTCGTGGGCGTTCTCCTTCACCATCGCCCGGCGCACGTCGAGGCAGAGGATGTTGTCGCCGCCCTCCCAGATGGGGTTGACCTGGGCATCGCGCAGGAGCCGGGCCACCGGCCACTGCTCGATGTAGCCGTTGCCGCCGTGCACCTCGACGGCGTCGCTCGCCGCGGTGACGCCCAACCGCGCCGCGCGGAGCTTGACCAGGGCGGGGGCGAGGCGTAGCCGGGGACCGAGGTGGCCGTCGAAGACCAGCGCCTGCACGGCCTCGACCCCGACGATCAACTCGGCCAGCTTGCGGCGCATCAGCGGCTGGTCGGCCAGCGGCCGGCCGAACGCCTCGCGGGCCCGGGCGTAGCAGAGGGACTCCACCAGGGCGCGGCGGGCGACGCCGAGTCCCATCATGGCCACGCCGAGCCGGGAGGAGTTGGTGAGCTTCATCATGGTGCCGAGCCCGGAGCCGGACCCCGGCCCGGCGAGCAGGAACGCCTCGGCGTCGGCGAACTCGACCTCGGCGGAGGCCACGGACCGGGTGCCGAGCTTGTCCTTGAGCCGCCGGATCCGCACCCCGTTGCGGCTGCCGTCGCGGCGCTCCCACAGCACCAGGAACGGCGCGACGGAGTCTTCGTGCCGGGCCAGCACCACGAAGGCGGAGCCGTTGGCGTTGGAGGCGAACCACTTGAAGCCGGTCAGGAGCCAGGAGTCGCCGTCCGGGACGGCCCATGCCTCCAGCGCGGCCAGGTCGGATCCGCCGGTACGCTCGGTGAACATCTGCGCGGCCTCGCCGGAGTAGTCGCCGTTGGCGAAGATCTCTCGCACCCGCTCCTTGACGTCGTCGGGGGCGTACCGCTCGGCCAGGGAGACGACCATGTCGCCGCCGGTGCCGAGCGCGCAGCCCATGCCGATGTCGGCCTGGTCGAGCAGGTAGGTCCAGGCGGTGCCGAGTGCGGCGGGGTTCGCGCCGTGGGCGCGGGCCTGCTCGGCGAAGGCGGGCGAGGTGAAGTTGTCGGCCATGAGGGCCTGCCTGGCCGTGTGGAACGACGGCGGCATGACGACCTCGCTGATGTCGCGCCCCCATTTGTCGTACTTTTCCAGCCGGGGTGGGTTCGCATCCGTCTGTTCCGCACAGTCGGCGATCAGCCCGCCCGTCAGTGCGCCCAGCCGATCGAGGTGCGGCTCGGCCCAGGCGTAGCCGTCACCGAGGTGGCGGCGCATGAGCAGGCGCAGCGACGGGTCGCAACGCCACCAGTTGCGCCCGGCGGCGCCCTGGTAGCGCTCGGTGGCGTAACGGTCGCTGCGGTCGAACGGTTCGGTGAGATAGCGCCCCATACCCCGGAGTGTTACATATAATCGACACGCGATGGAAGAGCGTAATGGATTGAGTGCCCGGTCGGCCGTGCTCAGCGCGCTGCTGGGCAGCCACCCGCCGAGCCTGTCGGCCCGTCATCTGGTGCGCATCGGCGCGCTGTTCGGCATCGCCGAGGGCACGGTGCGGGTGGCGCTGTCGCGGATGGTGGCCGCGGGCGACCTGAGCCAGGCCGACGGCCGCTACACGCTGTCGGAGCGGCTGGTCGAGCGGCAGAGCAGGCAGGACGAGAGCCGCGCCCCGCACACCAGGCCGTGGGACGGCACGTGGGAGATCGCCGTCGTCACCGCGGAGCGGCGCGCCCCCGCCGACCGGGCGGCGCTCCGGCACACCATGGCCGCGTTGCGGCTGGCCGAGCTGCGCGAGGGCACCTGGATGCGCCCCGCCAACCTGGTGCGCGAGTGGCCGGAGACCGTCATCGGGCAGTGCACGCTGATCGACGGCCGCCCCCACGCCAACCCCACGGCGCTGCTGTGGGACCTGGACGGGTGGGCGGCCGAGGCACGCGCGCTGGAGCGTTCGCTCGACCGGGCGGACGGGCTGGCCGAGGGCTTCCTGGTGTCGGCCGCGGTGCTGCGCCACCTGCTGGCCGACCCGCTGCTGCCCGAGGCGCTGCTGCCGCCGGACTGGCCGGGCGGCGAGCTACGGACCCGCTACGACGACTTCGACCGCCGCTACCGTGAGGTGCTGCACCGGCATCTCAGAGGCTGACGCCGAAGACCACCCTCTTCCCCTTGAACTCGGTGACGCTCCACACCTTGCTGCCCAGCGCGGTCAGGTCCTCCGGCCCGATCGGGAACGGCCGCGCGGCGAACTCCCCTCCGGAGTGGACCAGCAGTTTGCCGTTGGCGGTGCTGCCGGCGGCCTGGCTCAGATACCACGTGCCGTTGTGCGAGATCGCTCCCTGGATCTTCTTCTGGCCCATCACGTAGGCGTCCCTGGGCACGCCGTCCGTCAGGTCCAGGTTCCACCGGGCGACCCGGCCGGTGGTCGCGTCGTCCACGTACTCGCCGGAGATCAGCGTGTGCGGTGTGGTGGTGCGGTCGACGCCGACGAAGGAGAAGCGGGCGCCCTTCGTGACGACCTGCCAGGCGTCCGTCTGCGGGATGACGTACCTGTAGCCGAAGGCGTGGAACTTGCCCCCGTGGCGGCCGATCCGTTCCGGGTCGCCCAGGTCGCCCTGCTTCGAGCGCAGATCGAGCACCTTGGTCAGGTCGAAGACCCGCAGTCCCCTTGTGGTGTCGGCCACGTACAGCAGGTGGCCGTAGCAGGCGACGCCGCCGGCGTGGATGTCGATCGGCCGGTAGGAGCCGTCTGGCTTGGCCTCGACCAGCAGCGCGTTGCGGTACTTCAGGGTCTGGGGGCTGAGGAAGGAGACCCTGATCCCCCGCTCCCCCGCCTCCGGCCGGTAGTACCAGGTGACGACGAAGACCGGCACGCCGAGTGAGCCGGAGTCCTCGCCGCACGTGAGCCCTTGCGGATACCAGTCGACGGTCTCCTGGTCGCCGCCGTCGAAGGCGTACCACTCGCTGGGCCTGGCCATCGAGCCGAACGCGGCGGGCGCCCCCTTGCGCACCACGTTCCTGTTGGCCTCGGCCAGCACCGTCTCCACGGTCGCGGCGTCGAGCTCACCGGCCAGCTTCGCCGCCCCCTCGGCCAGGGTGCCGGTCGCCTGTCGTAAGGTGAACGGCGCCGCATCCGTCGGAACCATGCCTATCCCCCAGTCGTTTCGGTCCTCTGCTTAGGTCTGACGACCGGGAGGCCGTAATGGTTGCGGGTTACGGCCACAGGTGAACCGGCAATCCGGACAGCGCGAGTTCGCGATAGCGCCGCACCAGCCGCTCCCTGTCGCCGCCGAACGCCTCCAGCGTCTCCCGCTGCCACACCGCTCCGGTACGGCCCAGCCGGGTCCGCTGCTCGATGATCTCGAAGGCGTCGTTCACGTCCTTGACCGCCACCCCGGCCGCCAGCAGCGCGGCCCGCGACTCGGGCAGCAGGCTGAGCACCAGGTCCGCGGCGCTGAGCTCGCCGTCCCTGCCCGGCCAGGAGAGCTTGGCGTCCAGCCCGTGCATGGCCGCACGGTAGAAGTTCTGGTACGCCTCCGCGAAGCGGTATCCGGTCAGGTCGCGCTCCGCCTGCGCCAGCGTGAGCCCGAGCAGGAACGCCGTGTTGGCCGTCATGTCCGCGCACGAGGGGCCGGCGGGCAGCGCGCGCATCTCGATGCGCAGGTGGCCGCCGCCGGCCGGGTCGAAGACGGGCCTGTTCCACTGCCAGATCGTGCCCTGGTGCAGGCGGAGCTGGGGCACGTCGCCCGGCTCGCCACCGTCACTGAGATCGGGCACGACCGGGTCGTAGTCGTTCACGTACCTCTCGAAGATCTCGTACGCGCCCTCGCGCACCCAGTCGGAGCCGAAGGTGACCCGGCCGTCCTTGCGGTAGAGCCGTTCCACGTCGCGGTCGTCGGCGGCCTCCTCGAACAGCGCGATCCTGGTCTCCTCCCACAGCGTCCGGCCGAGGAAGAGCGGCGAGTTCCCGCAGACGGCCAGGACCGGGCCGATGGCGAGCTGGGCGGCGTTGAACAGCCGGGCGAACCGGTCCGGCGGGGTGCGCAGGTGGACCTGCCAGGAGGTGTTGGCGCTCTCCAGGATCACGTTCTCCACCGAGAGCTCCAGGTCGTCGATCTTCACCAGGAACGGCTCCAGCCGCAGCCGCCGGATGCCCCTGCTCAGCGCCTCGTAACGGTTCTCGTCGCTGATGGCGTCGGCGGTGAAGTCCTCGGTGTTCAACGTGGGCAGAATCCCGATGGGCAGCGCCCCGCCTCCTTCGACGGCCGCGTCCACCTTGCGGAGGGTCTCCTGGATCTCCGCGCCGAGCCGTTCGAAGGACGGCCCGGCCAGCGGCAGCGGGGTGAGGTTCACCTCCAGGTTGAAGCGGCCCAGCTCCAGCACCACGCGCGGGTCGTCGAGCGCCTCGCGCACCTCGGCGTTGTGCGGCAGCGGCCGGCCCGCCTCGTCCACGAGGAACAGCTCCAGCTCGGCCCCGATGGTCATCGGGCCTTCGCCGAAGCCGGGCCTGTCGAGCAGCTCTCGCAGCACCACGAGCTGTTCGTGAAGCCGCTCCCCGAATTGGAAGAATTCTGTCTCAGAAAATCGTGCTTTATTTAGATCCCGTCCCATCCCCCCTCTCTGTCCTGGGGAAAGACTTTGACACCTTCACCAGGGCAGCTGTCCGTCATCCTGGACGAAAGCGCCGCTGGGCCCGTCGGCGTCGAGCGTCGCCAGCCGCACCGCGATCGCCGCACCCTGCTCAGGCGTGCGGAACCCGGTGTGCGCGTTCAGGTCGGTGGCGCAGTAGCCGGGGTTGGCGGCGTTCACCTTGATCGGGGTGTCCCACAGCTCCTTGGCGTAGATGGCGGTGAGCATGTTGAGCGCGGACTTGGAGGAGTTGTAGGCCAGGAAATGGTGCGGCCAGAACGGGCTGTCCGGATCCACCGCCATCGTCACCGAGCCGAGCTCGGACGACATGTTCACGATCCTGGCGGCGGGCGACCGGCGCAGCAGCGGCAGCATCGCGTTGGTCACGGTCACCACGCCGAACACGTTCACCTCGTAGGTCTCCCGCAGCGTGGCCGCCGAGGTGGCGCTGGGCCGCGGATCGTCCTGCGGCACGGCGACCCCGGCGTTGTTGACCAGGATGTCGAGCGCGCCGTACTCCCGCTCGATCCACTTGGCCGCGGCCTGGACACTGGCCTCGTCCGTCACGTCGAGCCGGACGTACGGCCGGCCGAGCCGTTCGGCGGCGGCCCGCCCGCGCTCCTCGTCGCGCGCTCCCACGATGACGGTGATGCCCCGCTCGCCGAGCTGCCGCGCCACCTCGTAACCGATTCCCTTGTTGGCGCCTGTGATGAGCGCTGTCGTCGTCATGCCTCCCACGCTGGTCCGGCCGGGAGACGGGCGGGAGAGACCTGCGGAGGCTGGGATCAGCGGTACCACCCACGCCGATACGACATGACAGACAATGAGCCCATGAACCGCGACGAGCTGGCCGAATTCCTCCGCAACAGGCGAGCCCGCGTCACGCCCAGGGACGTCGCGCTGCCCGACGCCGGGCAGCGCCGCACGCCCGGCCTGCGCAGGCAGGAGGTCGCCCAGCTCGCCGGCATGTCGATCGACTACTACATCCGGCTGGAGCAGGCCCGCGGCCCACACCCGTCACACCAGGTGATCAACGCGCTGGCCCGCGCGCTGATGCTCGACCAGGACGAGCGGGCCCACCTGTTCCGCCTGGCCGGGCAGCCGCTCGACGCGCCCAGGATCAGGTCCGACGTGCCGCAGGGCACCCTGCACCTGCTCGGCTATCTGGAGGAGGTGGCCGCCTACGTGCTCAACCCCAGGTATGACCTCCTCGCCTGGAACCCGCTGGCCGGCGCCCTTCTGGGCGGCCTCGACGCGCGGCCCCGCGACGACCTGAACGTCATCCGCTGGGTGTTCCGCTCCCCCGACATCGCCGAGCACCTGGACGACGAGGAGCGGGGCCGTTTCGCCCGCACCTCCGTCGCCGACCTGCGCGTCGCGGCGGGCCGCTACCCCGACGACGCCGGCCTTCAGGCACTGGTCGCGGAGATGCTCGCGCTCAGCCCCGACTTCGCCAGGGTGTGGGCCGAGCACGAGGTCGCGCCGCGCAGGGAGCAGCGCAAGCGCGTCACCCATCCCCTGGTCGGCCTGATCGAGGTGATCTGCCAGGTCATGCAGGTGCCCGACCGCGACGACCTGCGTCTGGTCCTCTACACCGCCGAGCCAGGCTCCCCCTCCCACCAGGCCTTGCGCGAGCTGCGGGAATTGACCCTAAGCTCATGAGATGCGAGCGGTAGCCTTTGACATCTTCGGTGGAGAGCTCGACGTGCGCGAGCTGCCCGACCCGTCCCCCGCCCCGCACGGGGCGATCATCAGGGTCGAGGCGACAGGGCTGTGCCGCAGCGACTGGCACGCCTGGCAAGGGCACGATCCAGACATCCGGGTCATGCCGCACGTCCCGGGCCACGAGCTGGCGGGCGTCATCGAAGCGGTCGGCTCCGACGTGCGCGGGTGGCTGCCCGGCGCGCGGGTGACGGTCCCGTTCGTCTGCGCGTGCGGATCGTGTACGGCCTGCGCCGCCGGCGAGCAGCAGGTGTGCGAACGGCAGACACAGCCCGGCTTCACCCATTGGGGCTCCTACGCCGAGCTCGTGGCGATCGACCACGCCGACGTCAACCTCATCGCGCTTCCCGAGGACATGTCGTACGTCACCGCGGCCGGCCTCGGCTGCCGCTTCGCCACCGCCTTCCGCGCCGTGTCGCAGGTCGGCCGGGTGGCGCCGGGCGAGTGGGTGGCCGTACACGGCTGTGGGGGTGTCGGCCTGTCCGCGATCATGATCGCGAGCGCGGCGGGGGCGCGGGTGGTGGCCGTCGACATCAGCACCGACGCGCTGCACCTGGCCGAGGAGGCGGGCGCCACGCACTTCGTCGACGGCTCGGCGGGTGATGCCGCCGCCCAGGTCAGGGAGCTGACCAGGGGTGGCGCGCACACCTCGATCGACGCTCTGGGCAGCCCGCAGACCTGCGCCGCCTCGGTCGAGAGCCTGCGCCGGCGCGGCCGGCACGTGCAGGTCGGCCTGCTGCCGGGCGGGGCGACGCCGGTGCCGATGGACCGGGTGGTCGCGCTGGAGCTGCGACTGCTGGGGAGCCACGGGATGGCCGCGCACGCGTACCCGCCGATGATGGAGATGATCAGAGCCGGCCTCCTGCACCCGGATCAGCTCGTCACCAGGACCATCGGCCTCGGCGACGCCGGCAAGGCGCTGGCGGGGATCGGCTCCGTCCCGGGCGTCACCATGATCACCCCTCAGTATCCCCGCTGAGAGTCCACCCTTTTCCCGGTCATATGGTGGGCGATATGGACTACACGCGACTGGGTAACAGCGGATTGCACGTCTCTCGCATCTGCTTGGGGATGATGAGCTTCGGCGATCCGGCCAAGCAGGAGTGGGCGCTGCCCGAGGACCAGGCGGAGCCGATCATCCGGCGGGCGGCCGACGCCGGTGTCACCTTCTTCGACACCGCCGACGTCTACAGCTCCGGCGCCAGCGAGACCGTCACCGGCAACGTGCTGCGCAGGATCTTCCCCCGCCGCGACGACTACGTGCTGGCCACCAAGGTGTTCTTCCCGATGGGCAAGGGGCGCAACGATCGCGGCCTGTCCCGCAAGCACGTGCACGCCGCCATCGACGACTCGCTGCGGCGGCTCGGCACCGACCACGTGGACCTGTACCAGATCCACCGCTGGGACCCCGAGACGCCGATCGAGGAGACGATGGAGGCGCTGCACGAGGTCGTCAAGGCGGGCAAGGCGCGCTACATCGGCGCGTCGACCATGTGGGCATGGCAGTTCGCCAAGGCGCAGCACGCCGCCGAGCGGCATGGCTGGACCACGTTCGTGTCCATGCAGAACCACTACAACCTGCTGTACCGCGAGGAGGAGCGCGAGATGCTTCCCCTCTGCGCGGACCAGGGTGTGGGAGTCATCCCGTGGAGCCCGCTGGCGCGCGGGGTGCTCGCTCGCGCCGGGTCCGACGCCGCCACGGCCAGGACGGGCTCGGACGCGCGGATCGACTTCCTGTACGAGCCTGACAATGACCGGCTGATCGTGGAGCGGGTGGCGGAGCTGGCCCGTGAGCGGGACCTGCCCGCCGCCCAGGTCGCGCTGGCCTGGCTGCTCCACCAGTCGGCCGTCACGGCGCCGATCGTGGGGGCGACCAAGGATCGGCACGTGGACGACGCGGTGGCGGCCGTGGGGGTGACGCTCTCGGAGAAGGAGCTCGCTTTCCTGGCGGAGCCGTACACGGCTCGTGAGGTGCGGTTCTAACGTGTACCTCGTGGGGGCGGCCCGCCGCTCCCACGGGACACGGTCTGCCGGCACCACCTGGCAGACCACGAGCCGCAGAAACCACGACGTCCTACCTGAACGTCCAGATCTTCCTCCACAACATCGCTATTTTCCCCCTACGCGGAGCCGCCTTCTCCACCCAGAAGGCAAGCTCGCGCCGAAGCTCCACGGTAAGGGCACGCTCGTAACCGAATATCCGTTCCCAGATGGGCAATAGCGCGGCGATCTGGTCACGGGCGACGACAGGATCACCAGCCCATCCTGTCCAGCGAGCCCACTGGTGCCACGTGTCCAAGGTGTCGGGATGCTCGATACCGGAAACCCGTTGACGGATGGGCAGCAAGGCGGCCAGTTGGTCGCGTGCGGAGAGAGGATCTCCCGCCTCCCCTGTCCAGTTCGCGAGATTGTGCCAGGTGGCCAGGGTGTCGGGATGATCGACCCCGAGCACCCGCTCACGAACCGGTAGCAACTCGGCGAAGCCCTCACGAGCAGCACCCGCATCCCCCGCCCTTCCAGTCCAGCGGGCAAGCTCATGCCTCGTGGCCAAACTGTCCGGATGATCGACCCCGAGCACCCGCTCACGAACCGGAAGCAACTCGGCGAAACCCTCACGAGCAGCACCCGCATCCCCCGCCCATCCTGTCCAGCGGGCAAGCTCATGCCTCGTGGCCAAACTGTCCGGATGATCGACGCCCAGCACCCGCTCACGAACCGGAAGCAACTCGGCCAGTAGATCGCGCGCCGCTGCTTTGTCACCGGCTTCCCCTGTCCAGTAGGCGAGCTCATGCCTCGTGGCCAGAGTGTCCGGATGGTCCGCGCCGGACACCAGCTGACGAACAGGCAGCAAGTCAGCGAGCTGATCACGGGCGGCGACCCAGTCGCCCGCCTCTCCTGTCCAGTAGGCGAGTTGCCGCCGGGTGGCCAGGGTGTCGGGGTGATCGACCCCGAGTACACGCCCACGGACCGGAAGCAACTCGGCGAAACCCTCGCGAGCGGAGGCCGCGCCTCCTGCCTGCCCCATCCAATAGGCAAGATCATACTGAACGGTCAGCGTACGGGGATGCTCGACGCCGAGGCTCGTGACCAACTCATGGTGAATTCGCCTATAGAGGGTCGTAGCGGTGCGATAGTCGCCGCTGACTCCCAGATAATCGGCGACCTTGTCCAAGGCAGCGGCCCCTGGGGGCAGAACGGTGAGAGCGTGGGGCACCAACTGCTTGAAGAGCGGCCAGTCCACCAGGGGCGCCGACTCCTGGGGGAGTGCGGCACGCAGGAGTGCGGCGGCTGCCACCTGCCAACAGGTGCGCTGAGCGGCGGGCAGGCGGTCCAGGGTAACGGCCTGGACCAGGCGGTGCACCGAGACCAGACTGTTGATCGGCGGTCCGATCAGGCCATAACGACGAAGCGCGCTGACCGCGGCATTGACGTCCAGTGTGAAGTGGGGCAGCCCGCGCAGTACCGCGACCACCTGCTCTTCGCTCTCATGGGCCAGATCGCCATCGTCCAGCAGTTCGAGCGGCGAGCGATCATCGAGCTGCCTGAGCAGCAGGCGATACGGGATAGCGTCAGGAGCACAGCAAGCGAGCAGCCGCAGCAGCTCAATGGCCTGGGGACTGCTGTCGGTAAGACGGTCGAAGGCAAGGCGCCATGTGGAAGCCACTCGTGCTGGGTAGCCCCATGGTTCGCCCTCATCGAGCATCGCGGCCCGCTGGCGACCCAGGTCGCGAAGGTAGTCCACCAGACTGGTTCCGGTGTCCGCCATATAGGCGCCGGCCTGCTCCAACGCCAGCGGGAGTGCCCCCAGTTCCTCGACCAGCGCAACCGCGTTCGAGTTGTCGTCCTGGCCCGTACGCGCGAGCAGGAAGGCTGTCGCCGGACCCCATTCCAGAACCGGCAGATCCAATCCCTGTCCAGGGGGCCAGTGAGCCGAGCGGCTGGTGATCAGCACATGACCCGGCCCTGCTGGGGGCAAGAAGGCGCGCAGTAAGTCGGCCTCGGCCACATCGTCGAAGATCAGCAACCATGGCTGGGTCTGCGCGGCCAGCGCCGCATGCACACGATGTACCGGACCGGCCACGTCGAGCATGTCCCGCACGTTCAAGACCGCGGCCAGGTCGGCGAATGCGGCTGACAACGTCGTCGGATCTTCCGCCGGAAGCTGCCATACCAACCCGTACTCGTGCTCGTAGCGATGCCCGTACTCGACTACCAGACTGGTCTTACCGACCCCACCCAGCCCGTACACCGTCACCATGCACGGCAGGTCATCGGCCGCCGTCAAGCGCCGGTGCAACGCAGCCAACACTTCGTCACGGCCGGCCAACTGCGGGGGCCGCGGCGTCAACCGCACCGGACGCGAAGCCACCGCGGGGCGTGGTGAAAGGTGCACCCCTCCTACCCGCCCCACCGAGGCAGCGTTCAACACGATGGTTCCGTCACCGATGACCGCTGAGGGCCTACTCGTTGCGGAGTTCATGGCCGTCCGTAGGCCAGGTGAGCGCAACTGCGCCCACAGCGCCGCCCCGGAGATCAGCAAGCCGGCGCCGCCGATGACCATGCTGACCACGCTGGCTCGCTTGTCCAGCACATCCAGTATCGCGCTGGGCCCGTCCTGAGTGTCAGCGAGAAAGGCCAGCATGCCAACACCGATCAGAGCCAGCGACAGCATCACCAGCGCTCCCGCCGCTACGCGGGGCCGCCGCCGGTTCCGCCCCGGCTCAGGTGCTGGGGGAAGAGAAGCCGTCACTCCCCCAGCGTGACACCAGCACACAAAACAGCGCGCACCTCGCCAAAATCGTTATCGCCTCCGGTCGACCCATGGTTCCCAGGTCGACGCGGTGGTGGCGCTTTCCGAAAGAGAGCTCGCTTTCCTGGTGGAGCCGTACACGGCCCGTGAGATGCGGTTCTCCTCGTGGAGGCGGTTCGCCGCCTCCACGAACCTCGTTCGCGGCCCTTGTGATCGGATCCGCCACACGATAGAAACAGGCCACACGAGAGAGCGCTCTCTCGCGGTCCGGCGGCGTCCGGACCAGGCGCTGCGCACGCAGTGGAAAGGACGAACCGCAATGGCGACCCACCCCCCTGGCAACACGAGGCGACGCTTACGGATCCGCCGGGTGTCCACGATCGGTCTCGTACTGGCGACCGCCCTCATGACGACGGGCACGCCCGCCACCGCCGCCACACCGCCCCACCGCGCCCCCGACCTCGGGCCGCACGTCACCGTATTCGAGCCAGGCATGCCCGTCGCCGAGATCCAGGCGACCCTCGACGCCGCGCACGCCGCCCAGGTCGACAACGAGATGGGCGCCACCCGCCACGCCTACCTCTTCAAGCCCGGCACGTACGGCACCGCCGAGCAGCCGCTCCAGATCAAGGTCGGCTACTACACCGAGATCTCCGGCCTCGGCGCCTCACCCACCGACGTCGTCATCAACGGCAAGGTCGAGGTCTACAACCGCTGCCTGGCGGACGGCGGCACCGCCAACTGCCTCGCGCTGGTCAACTTCTGGCGCACCCTGTCCAACCTGTCGATCAACGTCAACGCGGCCGGCCAGGACGGCTGCAGGTCGACGGCGAACATCTGGGCCGTCTCCCAGGCGGTGTCCATGCGCCGGCTCAACGTCACCGGCGGCACCCTGTCGCTCATGGACTACTGCACCGCCGGCCCGCAGTACGCCAGCGGCGGTTTCATCGCCGACTCCAAACTGCCGTCCGTCACCAACGGATCGCAGCAGCAGTGGCTGATCCGCGACAGCGAGGTCGCCGGCTGGTCGAACGCCGTGTGGAACCAGGTCTTCGCCGGCGTCGTCGGCGCGCCGGACGACACCGCGTTCCCGACTCCGCCCTACACCACCCTCGACACCACCCCCGTCAGCCGGGAGAAGCCCTACCTGTACGCCGACGCGCGGGGCGGATACCACGTGCACGTGCCCGCCGCCCGGAAGGGCACCCGTGGCGTCTCGTGGGCCGGCGGCATGACGCCGGGCCGTACGCTGCCGATCCGCGACTTCTTCGTCGCCAAGCCGTCCGACTCGGTGCACGTCATCAACCAGCAGCTCGCGCGGGGCAAGAACCTGCTGCTCACGCCCGGCGTGTACGACATCGCGCGGAGCATCGAGGTCAAGCGCGCGAACACGGTCGTCCTCGGCCTCGGGCACGCCACGCTCACCGCCGTACGCGGCTCGACCCCGCTCGTCGTCGCCGACGTGCCGGGCGTCGTCGTCGCCGGCGTGACCATCGACGCGGGTCTCCACACGTCACGGGTGCTGTTGAGGGTCGGTACGAAGCACGGCCATCACCGGAGCTCGCCGAACAACCCGACGACCCTGTCCGACGTCTACTTCCGGGTCGGCGGACCGCACGTCGGCAAGACCGGCACCGCGCTCGAGGTCAACAGCGACCACGTGCTCATCGACCACGCCTGGGTGTGGCGCGCCGACCACGGCGTCGAGGGCTTCACCGACACCCAGCGCTGGAACACCAACACCGGCCGCAACGGCGTCGTCGTCAACGGCGACCACGTGACCGCGACCGGCCTGTTCGTCGAGCACTTCCAGCAGTACAACACCATCTGGAACGGCGAGCACGGCACCACGATCCTCTACCAGAACGAACTGCCGTACGACCCGCCTGCCCAGGCCGACTGGATGAACGGCGACGTCGAGGGCTGGGCCGGCTACAAGGTCGGCGACCGGGTCAGGACGCACAACCTGTACGGCGCCGGTGTCTACGTCTTCAACCAGAACAACCCGGAGATCCACACCGAGAACGGCTTCGAGGCGCCGTCGAGGCCGGGCGTCAAACTGCACCACATCATGACCGTCAACCTCAACGCCGGAACGATCGACCACGTCGTCAACGGCGTGGGCGAGGCGGCCGACACGACCAAGGTGGGCGTACCGGTCTACCTCACCGACTACCCACCGGCCCCGTAGGACCGTCTTCGAGGGCAGGCCGTCGATTCCCCCGTCCGGGGGAGCCACTTCACCTTCACGGGGGATCTACGGTATTCGCAGGTCAGGCACCCTGAGCACATGACGATCAAGCTGATGCACAGGGTGCCGATCACCAGCGACACCGAACGGCCTGCCCCTCGCTGGGCGCTGCGACTGGCCTACGCGCTGCCGCTGCTGTTGCTGCCGTCATGCCTGTGGCGGCTGCCGTTCGCGTTCAACTTCCAGATGGGGCAGATCCACGACATCTCGATGCCCGGCCTGGCGATCTCCATCCCGTACGTCTTCGGGCTCAGCATCCTGACCGAGGTCGCCGCGCTGGCATCGATCGGCCTGGTCAGCCGGTGGGGTGAGATCATCCCGACCTGGGTCCCGATCGTCGGTGGCAGGCGCGTCCCGCCGATGCTGGTGGTCATCCCCGCCACGATCGGCGGGCTGGTCCTGACCATGGTGACGGTGATGATGGGACTCACCTGGTTCGGAGCCATCGAAGGCGTCCCGTACGAGAACATCTGGTGGGAGGCGCTGGCCAGAACCGCCATCACCCCGATCGCCCTGTGGGGCCCGATCCTGCTCGCACTGACCGCCGCCTACCACGCGCGCCGCCGCCACCTCGAAGACGAAGCCGGGCACCGCCTGCGTCAGGTCACGTCTTTCCGGAGTCCCACGAGCTAGCACCGAAGGTGCGCAGCAGGACCACCAGCGCGTCCAGCCGTGCAGCTCGGAAGTGTGCAGCGCCGCACTGTCCTGGCCGACCCGTCCCCACCCCGCCGACCGCGCGTCACCGCCCGCAAAGTCACATCACCACTGTCTCGCTGGAACAAGGCAGATCCCTACAGGCCCCGCACCAGCACCAAGATCAGAATTGCCAGTACAGGGCCCTCGACAACCAGCGCCGGACCTTAACTACCCGGCCTTGCGGGACAGGTAGACTACGCCCGCGGTTCCGGCACGCCGGCCTCGCGAGGCTTACCCGCATCACCCGCCTCCCGTGAGCGGCCAACCGCCGCCGAGGGAGGGCGCTTGGGGCTCAGGCCCACATCCGAGCGCGTGAGCCTGGCTTCAGACTGACGACGCGCAGGCATGTGCGAGCCCATACCAGACCTGACGGCGAAGGGAAGAGGCATGACGATCGACCAGAACAAGGCTTCCGTCAAGAAGCTGGTCGAAGGCCTAGGAACGAACGGCAGCCCCGACGCCTTTGACCTTCTTCACGAGAACGCGGTGTGGACCGTCATGACTGACGCTGCCACTTTCCCGGTCTCCGGCGACATGTCGAAGTCCGCGTTCATCGAACACATGAAGAGATTTCACGACTCGCTTCCCAGTGGTATACACATGTCGGTGACCAGTGTAATCGCAGATGAAGCCAATGCGTCAGTGGAGGCGACGTCGAACGCATTTCTCGTTAATGGGAAGAGCCTCAATCAAGTATATCACTTCGCATTCGAACTAGCGGACGGCAAGATTGTCGCAGCACGCGAATACATCGATACGGCCCGCGCCCTCTCCGCGTTTTCCGGGTGAGTAATCTGTTGGCGACTCGACTCAGGCGTTTTTGAGAGGATCGCCTCGCCCGGGGGAAGCTCTCGATGTCGTACACATGCCCGTGCACTGGGCTGAGCGTTTAGGACGACGTGCGGCATGGCACTCAGTCGGGCGCCTGCGAGGCGCTTGGCCCGTCTTCCTGTCGCCGGCTCTCGCGCAGGACACGCCGAACGGCGATTCGTCGGTCTCGTCCATGCGCCCCTGCCTTGGCTGCTGGCCCGATGCCCGCGATCAGCGGACTCTACTGGTGCAGGACCGCTGGCCCCACACGTCGGGGCGGTGCGCCGCGGCCCCGACGAGAACCGGCCCGGCACTGCTCATATAGCCGCACCGCTGCATTGAGATCCCGCCGGTAAGTCACTCTTGAGACCCGTAACGATGAGGGACCAGAGTGAGTCAATCGTGTCGCTCTCTTCACACCCGAGAATCCGAACGTAGTCGACGGAGAACTCAATCGCTCCCTGAATGTACTTGTCCCGCGAAAAGTGAGCGCCACAACTTTCGACCGGCACAAGCTTTCCCGAATCATCGAGCGTGAAAGTCCGCACCTTCGTGGCCACAGACTTGCTACACCTTTCGTTCGGCGTCCACTAAGTAGAGGACTTTATCGGTTTTTCCACGCGGCGACGCGGAAGACCGGGTGCTGCGCGGCGATCCGCTCGTCCGACCTCTTCCGGGCGTACGGACTCGGTGCGGCCGTACCGCAGCACCGCCCGCCCCTCGGCCGGGCGGACGTTGTGCACCCAAAGAAGGCATCCGTCCTGGAACTGTGGGACATCACCTCGGGAACCCGGCGTGCCGCGATCGTCGAGCAAGCGACTGGTTTCGCCCAACCCGGGAGGGAATCACCTCATAGCGCTGAGTGGTCACGTAAGGGCGCGAAAGGCGGGTGCGTGCTCGGCCACCCACGACCGGAACGTACGCGCCGCGCTCGCGGTCACCTCCTCCACCGTGGCGGTGACCGGTGCCGGGCCGAGAGTCATCTCCGCCTGAGCTTGCAGGATGCCGTCCACGACCTCGGCCGGCCAGCCTCGGGCCAGCATCTGCTGCCGGGCGTGCTGGACGGAGGTCTCCGCCCAGAGCACCGGGCGGCCGACCACCTCGCCGATGACGCGTACCTGCTCGGCCTGGGTCAGTGAGTGCGGGCCGGTCAGTTCGTGGACGGCGCCGGCGTGTCCGTCCCGAGTCAGCGCCCGCACCGCGACCGCCGCGATGTCCCGCTCGTCCACCAGGGACATCGCGGCCTGGCCGTACGGCCCGCGGACCACGCCCTCGGCGCGAATCTGCTCGGCCCAGCGCAGCGTGTTGGCCGCAAAGGCGTGCGGGCGCAGGATCGTCCATTCCAGCCCGGATCGTTCGATCAGCTGCTCGGCCTGCCGTTCGTGGTCACGTACTGCCGCCGATGACAGGTAGACCACCTGGCGGGCGTGCTCGGCCAGCATTGGCAGCACCGCCTCCAACCCCTCGGCCGAGGCGAACGGCCACACCAGGAAAACCGCCTCGATTCCCTGGACAGCGGCGCCCAGGGAATCGGCCACCGACAGATCACCCCGCACCTGCTCAACGGCAGGCGGGAGATCGGCCGGCCCGCGGGTCAGCGCGCGCACCTCGACCCCGGCCTCCAGCAGTTGCGCTGTCACCTGACGGCCGACAGTGCCGGTCGCCCCAGTGACCAAAATCTGTCCTGACATCCAACTCCTCCTATCGCGATCAACTGATAGTCGAACGTAGGCGAATCAGCCGAGATGCCCAATACTTCGGAAGCCGGAATTCATACGCCATCGTCTGAGTGCTAGCTTCTTCCTGTGGATGTGCTCAGCGACGTGATCGCCGTCATGCGCTCCGGACGGCCTCGCTCCGCGCGTGTCGCCTGGCGCGCGCCGTGGGGGCAGCGCTTTCCCTCAGCTCCCGGATCGGCGGGCTTTCAGGTGATCCTGCAGGGCTCGTGCTGGCTCATCCCACCTTCTGGTGATCCGGTCGCGCTCAGCGCCGGCGATGTGGTGTTCTTCCCCCACGGTCACGCGTACGGTCTCGCCGACAGTCCATCGACGCCACTGGCCGAGCCGGTCTGCGACCCGCTGGAGGACGCCGAGCTGTTCGCCTCCGACGTCGTGGGGCAGGAGGGGCCCGTCACGGTGACCCTGTGCGGCGGTTATCAACTCTCCCCCGGTCACACTCACCCGCTGCTGCGCGACCTGCCTGAGGTGATCCACCTGCCCGCCCGGCTCGGGCACCACCCCGAGCTACGCGCGGCCATCGACCTCCTGGGCAACGAGATCGGCAACCCCCGTCTCGGCGCGGACACCATCGTGCCGGCGCTGCTCGACATGCTGCTGCTGTACATCCTGCGCACCTGGTTCGAGAATCCACCTACTCCGGACACCGGCTGGGCTCCAGCACTGGCCGACCCGGCCGTCAGCGCCGCCCTGCACGCCATGCACCGTGACCTCGCACGCCCCTGGACCGTCCAGACCCTCGCCGCGCAGGCAGGCCTGTCCCGGGCCACCTTCGCCCACCGCTTCACCACCCTTGCCGGTCGGCCGCCCCTGACGTACCTGACCTGGTGGCGTCTGACCGTCGCGGCCGAGCTCCTGCGCGAATCCGACGCCCCGTTGCACGAGGTGGCCACCCACATCGGCTACACCTCGGAGTTCGCCTTCGCCAACGCCTTCAAACGCCAGTACGGCACCGCACCCGGCAAATACCGCAGGCAACGCACATCCGCCCAGCCGTAGGAGACGGCCGGGCTGAGGCCGGATCACCCTCCGGCAAGCCGACCAGGTGGCCACCTACCTGGTCCTGGGAGTCGCGGCCATGGCGTCCTGCCAACCCGGCGGCGTGGGGGCGACGAGGAGGAGGCCCCGAGCTCAGGCGGCAACACCGCCTCGACCTGGAACGCCTGCCCCCAGCCGCTACCCCCACCTGACCGCCTTCGCCCCACCCTCACCGACCCCCAGACCTCGACGCCTACTACACCTTCGCTCGTGGAGCCTGTAGGAGCGTGCAGCGAAGTGATCCACCGTCAGCGGCCAACCCACGGGGTACGGTGGATCTGCTCACCTCGATCTGGGTACGCCTCCGCCCAGGTAGGTGGACTCCTCCAGCAGTTGCGGCGTCATCGTGATCCCGGTGAGGCGCTCGGCCATGAGGAACGCGGGCCCTTCGTGGGGGTCGGCGATCGGGTAGACGGGGGAGCTGATCCGCTCCATGGTCTCTGCGAGTTCGTCCGGCATCTCTTCTGAGTAGCTTTCGTGGTGCGGGAACTCAAGCCGGATCTTTCCGTCTTTGATCCAGTGGGAATAGCCTTCCTGGTGCAGGAACTCGAACCGGATCTTTCCGTCGTCGATCCAGTGGAAGTAGTCCATGCCGTCGACGTCGAGGTAGAAGTGGGAGACGAGACGCGTGCCCGCCGACAGCGGCACAATGATCTCTTCGGTGACGCCAAGCCCGCCGTAGGCCTCGACGAGGAGCACCCAGTCTCCAACGGCGACGGCACCGAAGGTTTGCCCCCGGATCAGCTCAGCCAGCGTCATGCGAGAGCAGTCTTCAACCCGGACGCCGAGCCGGGTCACCAGTTCCTCGGGCGTCAGGCCGCGGACGTAGGTGAAACAGTAGGCATCCGCCAGCTCGGGGAAGCGCTCACGGGAGAACCAGGCATAGTCATCAGGCTTCGCGTTCATCCCGTCATGCTCGCAGCACCCACCGACACGATAAGAGCCATTTCATCCTGAGTAGCGGCCTTCTTCCACGAGCGCGGTCGCACGATGCGTTTGCCTCTGCAATACGGCCGAGGTGCCCACGCCGGCGGTGCTGAGCGCGTACAGCACCCCCCTATGCGCCCGAAGGAAACGCCGTAACTGCCACGGCCCGCACTTCGGCACCATCGTGCCGATGCCGTACGGATCGAAGGGCCGGGGCAACTCGGCATTGGCGACCCGCGCCGCTCAGCGGGTCAGTTTGGCGGAGGTCTTGGCTGCGGGCGGGGGCTTGATCGAGACCTTGGCGCCCCAGCCCCTGTAGCGGGTCTCGACCTTGTACGTCCGGTCCTCCCCGCCGAGGGCGGCCAGTCCCGCCGCCTGCCACGACGTGCTCAGGCGGCTCGGCAGGCCCTTGCGGTCGAGCGTGAGGTCGTACCTGATGTCGGTGTCCGGCGCGGCGAAGATCGGCTTGGCGGCCCGGAGCGAGCGGGATACCTTGGCGAGTTCCTTGATGGTGAGGGTTCCGCTGTAGCCCGATTTGCCGCGCTTGCCGTTCTTCACCAGGGCGGCGAGGGTCGAGGGCTCGGCCGCGTCCACGACCTGGGTCACCAGCCCGGTGATGCCGCCGCCGGCGAGGGCGCTCGATCCCTTGTACCAGGTCTTGCCCTTGGGCAGGCCCGACCGGTAGAGGCCGCCCGACGTCCACGAGGTGCGGCCGATCGTGATCGTCCGCTCGGGCTTGTTGCCCTTCCCCGAGGCGAACGTGCCCGTGACGTCGGAGGCCACGACCTTGCCCTTGCCGAACTGCAGGGTGCCGGAGCGCCGCACGATCAGGCTGGACGTGCCGTCGCCCACCTGTTTGACCGTCTCGCTGAACCGGACACCGTGACCGGCCACCAGGTGCGCCTTCACCGCTTTGACCGGGTCCTTGGGGGCGGCCTGCGCCGGAGCCGACGCGATGAGCACGGCCGAGCCGGCCACGATGATCGGGAGGAGGAGTCTCATGGCGCGTGATCTTGCCAGGGGCGGATCACGGTGGCGTTTCGATCCGTCCCTGCCGACTATGGGTGGTCGGATACGTCAGGGAGTCTGGTGGGGGCGGCGTCGTGCACCTGCTGGAAGATCACCGAGGTGCGGAAGCCTGCGATCTCCCGGCGCTTGCTGAGCCGGTCGAGCAGGAAGGCGTGCAGGTGGTCGAGATCCTGGACCGCGACGTGGAGCAGGAAGTCGTCGCCACCGCCCAGCACGAAGACGCTGAGCACCTCGGGCATGGCGCTCGCGGAGTCCTTGAAGGTGTCGATGACGGTACGGCTGAGCGGGCGTACCTGCACCGAGACCATGGCCTGGACGCCGCGGTTGAGCGCGGCCGGGTTGATCTCGGCGTGGTAACCGCGGATGACGCCACGACGGGTGAGCGCCCTGACGCGTTCCAGGCAGGTGGAGGGCGCGACGCCGAGCGTGCGGGCCAGCTCGCGGTTGGACTGCCGCGCATCTGTCTGGAGAAGGCGGATGATTTCCGAATCAAGTTCGTCCATGTACGGGATTCTGTCATTGATTCCGATCATTCGTACGGCTGAACCTCCCCTCCGCAGCCGGATGCCCGATGCTTGTGACGAGGCACCGCTCGTATGAACACGGAGGTTCGATGACATGTCCACCCTCGACCATGAACAGGTCCTGATCCGCACGGGACCGCGCTCGGGCCTGCCGGTCATCGTCGCCGTGCATTCGACCACGCTCGGCCAGGCGGTGGGCGGATGCCGGCTCTGGCGCTACGCCGACTGGCGGGACGGCCTCGCCGACGCGTTGCGTCTGTCGGCCGGCATGACCGCCAAATGCGCCGTGGCCGGGCTCGCGAACGGAGGCGGCAAGACCGTCGTCGCCATACCCGAGGGCGCCGAGCTGGACGCGGCCATGCGCCGCGCGGTGCTGGACGACGTGGCCGACGCCATCACGTCACTGGACGGGATGTACGCGACCGGTCCAGACGTCGGTACGACTCCGCAGGACATGGCGGTCATCGGCGAGCGCACCCCACATGTCTTCTGCAGGCCGGCCCAGCATGGCGGCAGTGGCGACTCCTCGCCGGCCACCGCGCTCGGCACGCTGGCGGCACTGCGCGCGACGAGCCGGCGTCTCCACGGCACGCGCGCGCTCGCCGGTGTGCGCCTGTCGCTGGTGGGGCTGGGCAGCGTCGGCATGCGGCTGGCGCATCTGCTCGCCGATGATGGAGCCGACCTTCTGGTCAGCGACGTCGACCCTGCGAAACGGGCGAAGAACAAGGAACTCCGCGCCACCTGGGTCTCGCCCGAGCAAGCGCTCACCGCGGACGTCGACATCCTCGTCCCGGCCGCGCTCGGCGGCCTTCTCACCGAAGATGTCGTGCCGCGGCTGCGCTGCTCCGCCATCGCTGGGCCGGCCAACAACCAACTGGCCACCGCGGCCGTCGCCGACCTCCTGCACCGGCGCGGCATCATCTGGGTGCCCGACTACGTCGTCAGCGCGGGCGGAGTCATCAACGCGCTCACCGTGGAACTGCACCATGAAACCCCCGACAAGGCACGCGAACGCGTCGAGGCCATCGAGCACACCGTCACCGACCTTCTCGACACGGCGGACCAGCGACAGGTGACCCCAGCCCAGGCCGCGACAGAACAGGCCCGGCTCCGCCTCGACACCCCGCGCCTCGCATCCACATGACCGAGAACGGAAGATCCACCATGTCTCTGCCCACGAAGCTGGTCCTCGTCGTCCGCGACGACCTCGATCCCGCGCTGGCGGTGAACGCGGCGGCGGTGGTCGGGCTCAGCCTGGGCGCGCGCCTGGGCCAACCGCTCGGCGCCGACGGCGCCGACGCGTCCGGCCGGTCCCACGCGGGCCTGAACACCCATCCGGTGCCCGTGCTCACCGCCCCTGCCGACGAACTGCGGGAATTGCACGACCGCGCCCAGGCCCGAGAGGACCTGATCACTGTTGGCTTCAACGAGGTGGCCCGCCGCGCCCGTGACTACGACGACTATCTCGCCACGTTGAAGGCCACGTCCGCGGCGGACGTCGACTTCGTGGCCGTCGCCGTGTTCGGGCCGCGCAACCGCGTGACCGCCCTCACCAAGCGCCTTCCCCTGCACGCCTGATCGGATGCCACCGGTCACGGTCATGGAGGGCGGCCCGACGACGCTGTGCACGACGACCCAGGCCGCCGGATTCTGTCGGGGCGCCCTCCTAAGCTGGGGTCATGGCACGGGCAAATGACGAGGCGGCCGCCGCCCTCCAGGAGTACGCCGAGCTGTTCGCGTTGACGGGCGGTGACGCGTTCCGGGTGCGCAGCTATCAGAAGGCCGCCAAGGCGATCGCCGGGTTCCCCGAGGACATCGCGGCGGTCGACGTGCGTGGCGTTCCGGGTGTGGGCGAGGCGATCGCGAAGAAGATGGAGGAGTTTCTGCAGCGCGGGAGCTTCCGGCAGCTCGACGACCTGCGCGGGCGGGTGCCCGACGGGGTGCGGCGGCTGACGCGGGTGCCGACGCTGGGGCCGAAGACGGCGATCATGCTGTTCGAGGACTTCGGCATCGACTCCCCCGCGGCGCTCGGCGAGGCGATCGCGGCCGGGCGGCTCGACGGGGTCAAGGGGCTCGGGCCCAAGACGCTGGCCAATCTGACCAAGGGCATCGAGCAGCTTGAGCAGTCGGGGCTGCGGGTGCACATCGGGGTCGCGACGGGCGTGGCGGAGCAGGTGATGGCTTCGCTGCAGGCCGAGCGCATCGCCCATGCCGGATCGCTGCGCCGGATGAAGGACACGATCGGCGACATCGACATCCTCGCCGTGGGGCCCGATTCGATCATGGAGGCTTTCCGCGCGCAGCCGTACGTCGCGGAGGTGATCGCGGCGGGCGACAAGAAGACTTCTGTACGGACCACATCCGGCATGCAGGTGGACCTGCGCCTGGTGCCGGCGGAGTCGTGGGGCGCGGCGATGCAGTACTTCACCGGTTCCAAGGAGCACAACGTCGCCATTCGGGAGATGGCGGTCAAGAAGGGCTGGAAGCTGTCGGAGTACGGCCTGTTCGAGGGCGAGCGGGTGATCGCCTCGGAGTCCGAGGAGGAGATCTACGCCGCGCTCGGCATGCAGTTCGTGCCCCCGCCGATGCGGGAGGACGGCAGCGAGGTGCGGGCGGCGCTGCGCGGCGAGCTCCCTGTGCTGGTGCAGCTGCCGGACCTGCGCGGCGACCTGCACACGCACACCGACCTCACCGACGGGATCGCCTCGCTGGAGGACATGGTGGCGGCCGGTCACGCCCGCGGCTACTCCTACTACGCGGTCACCGATCACGCCCCTGACCTGGCCATGCAGCGGATGACGCTCGACAGGGCCCTGGAGCAGCGCCAGCAGGTCGCCAAGCTGCAGCAGCACTACCCGGACATGCGCCTGCTGCACGGCACCGAGCTCAACATCGCCCCCGACGGGTCCGTCGACTGGCCCGGGGAGGTCCTGCGCGACTTCGACGTCTGTGTCGCGTCGGTCCACTCTCATTTCGGGATGACCCGCGATGAGATGACCCGCCGCTTCATCACCGCCTGCGAAAACCCGTACGTGGACATCATCGGCCACCCCACCACCCGCAAGATCGGCAAGCGGCCGTCGGTGGACGCCGACTGGGACGCCATCTTCCGCGCGGCCGCTCGCACGGGGACGGCGATGGAGATCGACTCCTATCCTGACCGCTCCGACCTGCCCGCCGACCTGGTGCGGCTGGCGAAGCACCATGGGGTGAAGTTCTCCATCGACAGTGACTCGCATGCGATTCCGCATCTGAATCATCAGCGGTTCGGGATCGGGATCGCGCAGCGGGCCTGGTTGACGACCGACGATGTGATCAACACCTGGCCGTTGGAGCGGTTGCTCGCGTTCTTGGGGCGATGAAGGCTGACTGGGCGTTGACGGCGATCAGGGGTTTCTGCGGCGCGGGTGCTGTGCCGGCCGGAGCTCGCCCCTGGTCTCGGACCTCTTGACCGAGGCCCTGCCGTCAGCCGGACCGGCTTCTGGGCACCGGCGGTGTGGTGAGCCCATGCGTACGACCTGCAGCGGTCCGGTCATCTACGACCCCGGTATGACCTCCCACGGGCTGATGTGGCGACGCGGGTGGGTGCGCGAGAATCTCACGGCAAGGACGCACACACCTCGGAGGGCTGGGGCATGCAGGCGACGCGGACGAGATCGAGGTTCCGCAAGATCTGGACGCGGAGCCTCGCCGGCCTGGCCGCCTTGCTCGTCGCGGGTGCGGCAGGAGTCGCCTTGGCCTACCCGTCCGTGGCGGCGACCACCTGCCCAGGTTGTTACGGGTTGACGGAGTCGCAACCCGGCGTCCATGCCGAGCAGGGCCTGTCCGGCGAGCAGCGGGCGCGGGTGAGCCAGGTGGTCGAGGCCGCGCGACAACGGGTCAACGACTTCTACGGCGGCCGGCTCAGCTCCCCCAAGCTGCTCGTATGCCTGACCGAAGAGTGCTACCAGCGCATCGGCGGCGGGAAGGAGCGTGGGATCGCGGTGCTCAACCGATCGGTGATGCTCTCACCGCGCGGCCTCGACCCGGTGATCGCCTCGCACGAGCTGACGCACGTCGAATTACACGAGCGCATCGGCGGAGGGGCAGACGTGCCGCAGTGGTTCGACGAGGGCTTGGCGGTGGTGGTCTCCGACGACTCCCGTTACCTCGCCCCCGCATCGGCCCCTGACCGCTGCCTGATCGAGCCGACTGGACCTCTGCCCGTCACGCTGGGCGAATGGCTCCACGCCGCCGGCCAGGACCCAGGCAGCTACGCCAAGTCCGCGTGCCAGGTGAGCCGCTGGCTCCGGCGAAACGGCGAACGAGCGGGCCTCCAGACCTTGATCAAGGGTCTCAACAACGGCGACCCGTTCACGACGCTGGTGAAGGTCGCGCCCCAGGCTCAGCCGACGAGCCGGTAGGCAATCTGCGGAGGTCTACGTTTCCGGACATCGGCGCGCAGGAGGGCGATGGAGGCGACGCGGTCACCGCAGGCGTTGTGCTCGTAGGACGGTGTCGTTGGTGTGCCGCGTGCCCGCGGGTGCGGGACCGATTCGTGGGCGGGTTTCGTTGACCAGGACGGTCCAGTTGTCGTCAAGGAGCTTGGCGATGTCGGCGGGCTGGTAATAGTCGCTCGGGTTGACGCCGTGCTCGTGGCCCGGTGGCAGGTCGGCCAGGTCGTGACTGGCGACGAGGAGGGTGCCGCCCGGGGCGACGGCGGCCAGCAGGCCCCGTAGCGCGGTGTGAGCCGGCTGGTGGGGAAGGGGGAAGTACTGGATGGATACCAGGTCGAACGCGTCGGCCGGTGGCGGCAGGGCGGTGAGGTCGGCGCGTGTCCAGGTCACCCGGTCGGCGAGGTCCGCGCCCGTGGTGGCGGCACGTTGCAGAGCGATCCGGGAGATGTCGACCGCGGTGACCCGCCAGCCGCGCCGGGCCAGCCACAGCGCGTCGCCGCCCTCACCGCATCCCACGTCGAGCGCGTGCCCCGGCGGCAGGTCGGCGACTTCGGTGACGAGCACCCCGTTGGGGGCCCCGCTGAAGAGCTGGTCGCTGCTGCCATACTTCTCGTCCCACAACTGCGCGTCCATCGCTCTTGTCCTCCGGCCATCGTGTTGGGTCATCGTGACCACTTCCGGTGCCAGCCTGGCTCGGCCGGTGACCGGTGGACAAAGTCCTTTGCGGAAACTGCAAAAGCGGGGGCATAGTGGGGGCATGAGTGACGAGTTCGACGCCGTGCTCAGCGCGGTCGGCCCGCGACTTCGCGAGTTTCGTCACCGTAGAGGAGCCACCCTGACCACGCTGTCGGAGACCACCGGCATCCCGGTCAGCACCCTGTCCCGCCTGGAGTCCGGCCATCGCAAACCGGGCCTGGAGCTGCTGCTCCCCCTGGCGAAGGCCTACCAGGTGCCGCTCGACGAGCTCGTCGGCGCCCCGGCCAGCGGCGATCCACGGGTGTTTCCCCGGCCGGTCATGCACAACGGCATGACCGTCATCCCACTGACCCGAAAGCCCGGCGGGCTGCAGGCGTTCAAGCAGATCCTCCCGGCCGGCCCCAACGATCTCGAACCCGATCCCCGCTCGCACGAGGGATACCACTGGCTGTACGTACTCAGCGGACGACTACGCCTGGTGCTCGGCGACCAGGACCTCGTCCTCGTCGCGGGCCAGGTCGCCGAGTTCGACACCCATCTCCCGCACTGGTTCGGCAACGCCGACGCGCAGCCGGTCGAGTTCCTGAGCATCCTCGGCCCCCAGGGCGAACGGTTCCACATCAGAGCCCGCTACCGACCCGCCTGATCTGCGCCACCCGGCGTTCAGGTGCTCCTACATGGCGATCATGAGCCTCCTGGCCGACCCCGGCGAGCTCACCGATCCTGGCGAGCTCCGCCGCGGAGTTGACGGCGCCGATCGGCAAGGACCGCAAACGCCGGAAAGCCGCCCTCAACGCCTACCCCTACGCCCTCACCCTCGCCTTCGCCCTGTTCACCTTCGCCCCCCTTCACCTTCGCCCCCCTTCACCTTCGCCTTCGCCTGTTCGCCTCCGCTATCGCCTCGACCCGGCGTCGGAGCGCATGCGCTCGTGCCTGCGGAGAGGAGCCGTTCCGCCCTGCGCGTTTCCGGGTATGTCCTGATATGACGGGTTTCGGGATACCGGGATCGTTGAAGGCGCGTCGATGGACACGACTGGAAGGATTAGATGGTTTACAGGTAGGAAATATAGAGCTTAGGAGGTGGCCGACGTGAAGCAGGCGCTGGGGACCATCGTGAAGCCGCTGCCGGAGCACCTGTTCGTACGGCATGACGGCAACGCCGAGATGCGCTGGGAGAGCATGGCCGGCCAGGGCTACCACACCCCCGCCGACCGGTTCTTCGTCCGCAACCACACCTCCACTCCCCTGATCGACGTGACCGGGTGGCGGCTGCGGGTGCACGGGGACGGGGTGCGCCGGCCGGGCGTGTTCGACTACGAGCGACTGCTGTCCATGCCTTCGCGGACGATCGACGCGGCCATCGAGTGCGCCGGGAACGGCCGGCGGTTCTACGGATCACAGGAGGGGGACGCGGCACCGGGAGCGCAGTGGGGACTGGGGGCGATCGGGGTCGCGCGCTGGCGCGGAGTGCCGCTGCGGGAGCTGCTGCGGGAGGCCGGCGTACGCGGGAACGCCGTGGACGTGGTGGCTCATGGGCTCGACACGCCGTTCGAGGGGTACGGCCACGTACGCAGGCCGCTGCCCATCGGCAAGGCGATGGCCGACGTCCTGGTGGCCTACGAGATGAACGGCGAGCCACTTCTCCCCGACCATGGATTTCCGGCGCGACTGGTGGCGCCCGGCTGGGCGGGAATCGCGTCCATCAAGTGGGTGGGAGAAATTGAAGTTTGTACGACTTCCGCTTTCACGCCGTGGAACACGGTGTTTTACCGCAACGTCGCCGAGCAACCGGTGAAGAGCGCGTTCGAGCTCGCCTGGAACGCCGTCCTGCCGGCGGGCGTGCCACACGTTCTGCGCGGCAGGTCGTGGTCGGGGCACGGACGGATCGTGCGGGTGGAGGTCAGCTTCGACGGCGGAGCCGGCTGGCACGAGGCGGAGCACCACGGCCCGCACCTGGTCAGCGCCTGGTTGCCGTGGCATGTCTGGTGGATGCCCGAGCAGCCGGGCGAGCAGGTGCTCATGGCGCGGGCGACCGACGAGACCGGCGCCACACAGCCCATGATCACGCGCCGGCATCCGCTCGGCTATCACTTCGACGCCGTCGTACAACACCCCATTCGCGTGGTGCGTGGTTAGAGAAATGTCACGGATAGCGGCTGATCTGCGTAATTCATGAACCGGGTGCGCGAGGCGCTCGAATTGATCTGAGAGACTCGCGCGGAAACGTTCCGGTAATCCATTCATGTGATGGTGAACGTACCCGGCGAAAAGGAGAGCAGATGCGCCAGCTGTCCGCGTTCGACACGCAGTTCCTGAACGCCGAGTCCGCGACCACCGCCGCTCATGTCGCGGGTCTGGCGATTCTCGACCCGGCCGGTGGCCGCCTCAACCGGCAGGCGCTCGCCGGCCTGCTGCTCGAACGCCTCCACCTCTCGCCGGCGCTGAGCCTGCGCCTCGTGGAGGTGCCGCTCGGCCTGGACCGGCCCTACTGGGCTCACGATCCGGACTTCGACCTCGATCGCCACCTGTTCGAGCTGACCCTGGCCGCGCCCGGCGGCATGCGGGAGCTCGCCGACGCGGTGGCCGAGATCCACGCCCGGCGGCTGGACCGGGCGCACCCGCTGTGGGAGATGCACCTCATCCACGGGCTGGCCGACGGGACGGTGGCGGTCTACACGAAGGTGCACCACGCGGTCATCGACGGCGTCTCAGGCGCGGAAACGCTCGCCACCCTCCTCGACCTCGCCCCTGGTGGCCCCGAAATACTCGACACCCCGCAAACCCCCGACGTCCGTGACAGGGCCGACGGGCAGCACGGAAGCTCCAAGAGCGGCAGGGGTGACTCCCCCGTCAGGGAGGGTGATCGGCCTGACGGGCCCGGCGACCTCGACGAGCACATGCCGGCCCACAACGCGGCGAACCGGCCGCCGGGGGCGCCCAGCCTGCTGGAGATGCTCGGCACAGCCGCCGTGCAGGCCGCGACGCAGCCCGTGCGCACGCTGCGTTCCGCGATCCGGATGGCGGGGGAGCTGGACGCGATCCCGCTGGCGGCCAGGGTGCCCGGCGCGCGGCTGATCGCCCAGGCGGCCCGGGTGGCGGCCGGCGACCTGGAGCCACGCCCCGAACCGCCCGGCCTGGCGGTGCCGCGCACGCCGTTCAACGGGCCCATCAGCGCGAACAGGCACCTGGCCTTCGGTTCGGTGTCGTACAAGGACGTCAGGAACGTGGCCAAGGCCAACGACGTCCGCGTCAACGACGTGATCATGGCGTTGTGCGCGTCGGCGCTGCGGTCATGGCTGCTGGAGCGGGACGCGCTGCCGGAGCAGCCGCTGATCGTGGGCGTCCCGGTGGCGGTCCGTACGGCAGCGGCCAGTGAACGGGTCGGCAACCAGATCTCCGCGCTGGTCACCACGCTGCCCACGCAGGTCGCCGGAGCCAGGGAGCGGCTGCGGGTGGCCGGGGAGACGATGAGCGCGGCGAAGCGGCGTTTCGCGATGGCGTCCACCTGGTGGCTGGACGAGTTGTGCGCGCTGCTGCCCGCGCCGGTCGCCGGTCTGGCGACGCCGGCGATCTTCCGGTTCGCCGCGGTGGCGTGCCCGCCGATCAACCTGATCATCAGCAACGTGCCGGGGCCGCAGTTCCCGCTGTTCCTGTGCGGCGGGCGGGTCCTGTCGTACTACCCGATGTCGGTGCTGACCGACCTCAGCGGCGGGGTGAACATCACCTGCCTGTCCTACGACGGCATGATCGACTTCGGCATCGTCGCCTGTCCGGAGCGGGTGGACGACGTGTGGAGTCTGCTCGGCCACCTGCGGGTGGCATTGGACGAGCTGCTGGACGATCAGGTGGGCGATGAGTTCCGTGACGGGGCCGCGGGCTGACGGTCAGCGGATGCGGTCGATCAGGGAGCCACACACGTCACGGAGCGCGGTGTCGCCGGGCAGGCACTCCTCCATCATCTTCATGGCGCCCCCGGCCCGGCGGGCCGCCAAGTCCAGCGCCGCCTGCCTGCCGCCGGCCTCCTCGACGAGACGGGCGGCCCGCAGTACGGCTTCCTCGTCCATGTCGGGCGAGCCGACCACGGCAGTCAGCTCGCGGGCGGCCGGGCCGCCCGCGGACAGGGCCGCGATGATCGGGAGAGTCTTCTTGCCGCGGCGCAGGTCGCCGTGGACCGGCTTGCCGGTGATGGCCGGGTCGCCCCAGATACCGAGGACGTCGTCGTAGATTTGGAAGGCGACGCCGAACTCGCAGCCCATCTCCCAGGCGCGCTCGGCCAGCTCCGGCGCGCCGCCGAGCGCCACCCCGGTCGCGGCCGCCGCGCCCAGCAGGCTGCCGGTCTTGCCCGCGGCCATCTCCTCGTACTCCTGGACGGTGACCTGGCCGGGCCCGCTCCACGGGCGGCTCTCGAAGGCCAGGTCGAGGGTCTGCCCCTGGACGAGCTCGACCAGCGCCCTGGACAGATAGGCCATGGGGACGCCGGTGCCGGCGAGCCGGTCGATCGCCAGCGCCAGCATGGCGTCGCCGGCCAGCAGGGCCGGGCCCGCGCCGTAGGCCCGCCACAACGTCGGCCGGTGCCTGCGCCGCTCGTCGAGGTCCATGATGTCGTCGTGCACCAGCGAGAACGCGTGCACCAGCTCCACGGCGACGGCTCCCGGCAGCGCCGTCTCCGGCGGGGCGCCGACGGCCTCGGCGGACAGCATGGCGATGGCCGGTCGCAGGTGCTTGCCGCCGTCGCCGACGGCCGGCCGGCCGTCGACATCCGACCAGCCGAGGGCGAATCCCACCATCCTGGCCCCCGATGGATGCAGCACCGAGACCGCTTCGCGCAGGGCGGGTTCGAGCAGGCGCCGACAGCGAGCGATCGCCTCCGCACCCGCCTGGACGGCGTCAGGACGGCTGGCATTCATGACGTGCTCCTACTCAATGCGATCTTGAACTATATGCATGATCATGTGATACTCCGTCTAGATTCGACTTTCGTCAGCTTATGTCCGTTATGTGAGACAGATGGCTAGGCTGAGGATGGAGGCACGCACATGGCGACCACTACCGCCTCCGTCAGAACCCTCCCCTTTCTCAGCAGGCTGACCAGGCACTGGCGCGTCCCGGTCAACGCTCTGGAGGAGGCGGGCGCGCAGGCGGGCGGCGAGCTCGTCCGCCTGAACATGGGACCGTTTCGCCCCTATCTGGTCACCCACCCCGACCACGTCCAGCACGTCCTGACGACCAACCAGCCGAACTTCGTCCGCGAAGGCATGTTCTGGGATCCGCTGGCCCCGCTCGTCGGTCACGGCATCCTGTCCGACGGCGACAACTGGGCGGACAGCAGGCGGATCCTGCAACCGCTCTTCACAGCCAGGTACGTCAACTCGCTGGCCGAACGCATGGCGGACAGCATCGACAGGTCCATCGACGAGATCATCACTCCAGGACGGCCCCTCGACATCGCCAAGACGATGTCCGCGATCGTGCATCCGATGATCGTGCGGCTGTTCTTCGGCGAGAAGATCTCCGTGGCGGACATGAACCGGCTGGGCCCGGCCTACGACGTCGCCGTCACCGCCAACGCCATCCGGCACCTGATGCCGTTCGTGCCGGAGCGCGTGCCCTTACCGGGGGACCGGGCCTTCAGGCGCGCGATCAGGACCGTCGACGAGGTCGTCTATCTCCGCATCAAGCAGGTCAGGGCGCAGGAGCAGGACGGCGACGACGTCGTCTCGCGGCTGTGCCGGGCCCGCCGGGACGAGACCGGACCGGAGGGCGACCGGCGGATCAGGGACGACATGGTGGCCATGCACGGCCCCTCCACCGACACCACGACCACGGTGCTCACCTGGGTCTGGCCGGCGCTCGCCGCCCACCCCGAGGCCGCCGCCCGGGTGTACGAGGAAGTGGACAGGGTGGTCGGCGACGCCCCGGTCAGCGTCTCCCATCTGCCGGAGCTGACGTACCTGCGGATGTTCGTCAGCGAGGTGCTGCGCCTGTACCCACCGGCCTGGATGCTCCCCCGCAAGGCCCTCGCCACGGACGTCGTCGGCGGAGTCACGATCGAAGCCGGGTCCACCGTCATGCTCAGCCCGTATCTGACCCAGCGCCTGCCGCAGTTCTGGGAGCGGCCACTGACGTTCGAGCCCGAGCGGTTCACGCCGGGGAACGAGTCCGGGCGGCACCGCTACGCCTACCTGCCATTCATCGCGGGGCCGCACGTGTGCCTGGGGCAGGCCCTGTTCATGATGGAGGCTCCCCTGCTGATCGCCGGCATCCTCAGGAGGTACCGGCCGGTGGTCCACAGCGACGGCCCGGTCTCCCCCCAGCTCGCCTCGTCGCTACGGCCACCGTCCGGGCTGATGATGACGCTGCACCCGGCGGCCCGGCGATGAGGACGCCGTCCGAGCTGTTCGCGGATGGGCGGACGTGCGCCCTGGCCGTGGCCGGCGGCCGCGACCTGGCCCGCAGCGCGGCCAAGCATCCCGAGCTCTTCCCCGAGGGGTCCTTCGACGCCGGGCTCTACCTGTCCCTGGCGCTGGCCGGCGCGTTCGGCTCACCGTGGGCCACGGTCGACGGCCTGCGTGCCGTCAACCGCTCCTCTCTGCTGGTGTTCGCCGTGGACCGGCTCATCGACCAGGAGGCGACCTGCCGGGAGGACGTGGCCGCCCTGGTGACCGAATGCCTGGCCGTGGCCGCCGGGGCCGCCCCCCGCTCCCCCGCCGGCGGTTTCCTCGCGGACCTGCGCGGCGATCTGGCTGGCACGCCCGGCTTCCCCGCGCTGGAAGCGGCCTGGCGCGATCAGCTGGAGCGCATGCTCACGGCCATGGCCCGCGAATGGGACTGGAGCCGGGCTCCGCAGGCGCCGACGCCGGAGCGGTATCTGGCCAACGCCGACAGTTGCGGGGCCGGCTTCATCAGCGTCTCGCACTGGATCCACACCGGCCTGGCCGGCGGCCCCGGCGACCTGGACCGGCTGCGTCCGGCCTGCGACGTGGTGCAGCGCTATCTCCGGCTGCTCAACGACCTGGCCACACACCACAGGGAGCGCAGCTTCGGCGACCTCAACGCCTTCACGCTGGGCATGACCCCCGACGAGGTGACCGCCCGGCTGGCGGAGCTGTCCCACAAGGCCGCCGGCCTGATCGAGCCGCTGAGGAACGTCCACCCCCGAGCAGCCGAGTATCTGTGGTGGCAGGTCCACTACAGCGCCGGCTTCTACGAGCTGACCGACTTCTGGGCGGGATGACCATGGACTTCGTCCAGAACGCCAGCGATCTCGTCGACGGGCTCATGGCACAGCCCTGGGGCCAGGTGTCCGCGTCGGTCTACGAGACCGGACGGCTGGTCACGCTCGCCCCATGGCTGCCCGGCCATGGCGAGAGGGTGGCCTTCCTGCTGGCCGAGCAGCGCGGCGACGGCTCCTGGGGTGCTCCCGACGGCTACGGCCTGGTGCCCACGCTGAGCGCCACGGAGGCACTGCTGAGCACGGCGGCGCAGGACCCCGCCGTCGTCCCGGCGGCCCGGTCCGGGCTGCGGGCGCTGCAGCACCTGCTCCGGCAGCCGCCCGACCTGCCCGACACGCCGGCGATCGACCTGATCGTGCCCGCCCTCGTCGAGCTGATCAACGCGCACGGCCACGGTGACCCGCTGACGGCGCCCGGCATGGACACCACCCGCCTCGACGGGGTCAAGCGGCTGCTGTCCTCGGGGCAGGAGCCGCCACAGAAGGTGCTGCACGTCCTGGAGGTCGCGGGCACGGAAGCGGCCCGAGCCGGCGCCGTCCGGCCCGCGCCGCTCGGCACCGTCGGCGCCTCCCCCGCGGCGACGGCGACCTGGCTCGCCGCACTCGCCCCGGCCGACGCGACCCAGACCCACGCGACCCAGACCAACGCGACGTTGACCGACGCGGCCGCCGCCGCCCGGCATCATCTGGAGGCGGTGGCCCGGCGGAGCGGCGGGCCGGTCCCGGTCGGGCTGCCCATCACCGTCTTCGAGCGCGGCTGGGTGCTGAGCTGGCTGATCAGGGCGGGCGTGCCGGTACGGGTGCCGCCCGAGATGATCGCCGACCTGAGGACCGCGATCCGCCCCCAGGGCACACCCGCGGGCGCCGGGCTGCCGGCCGACGCGGACACCACCAGCGTCGCGCTCCACGCCCTGGCCCTGCTCGGCGTGCCCTGCGATCCCTCGTCCCTGATGACGTTCGACACGGGCGCCCACTTCTGCACCTGGCAGGGCGAGGACGGCGTCTCGGTCAGCGTGAACGCCCACGTGCTGGACGCACTCGGTCAGTACGTGCGCGTCAGGCCGGCGGCGGAGGCGGTCTACGGGCCGGTGATGGCGCGCGTAGGAAGCTGGCTGGCCGCCCGGCAGCGGCCCGACGGAAGCTGGGAGGACCGCTGGCACGCCTCCCCCTTCTACGCCACGCTCAGCTGCGTCCTGGCGCTCGGCGAGTTCGGCGGGCCACGGCACGCCGCGCCGATCCACCGAGCCAGGGAATGGGTGCTGGCCAACCAGCGTGCCGACGGATCGTGGGGGCGTTGGGCGGGCGGCCCGGAGGAGACCGCCTACGCCATGCAGATTCTCCTGCTCTCCGGCCCCGAGCCGGACGAGCGATGCCTGAAAGCCGCCTGGCGAGGATGTACATTTCTCACCCAGGAAGAAGCCTTATCAGATTTTACACCGCTATGGCATGACAAGGACCTTTACTCGCCGACAGCAATCGTGCGAGCAGCCATCCTAGCCGCTCTTTACGTAGCAAAGAGCTCAAAGGGATAATTGTACGGGAAATCGGGACATAGCGTCCCGATGGTATCGATTCGCGTTGAGAGAGCAACCCTGCGTTGCTAAGGTGACCCGGGTGTCTGATTCTTGGGTTGCTCATCTTTCCGTCTTGACAAGGCAGGCTGACTACCCTGCTTTCTCCAGGGGTGGGCTCGATGCGCTTCCGTAACGCCAGTGTCCGGTCAAAGGTCACTGCACTAATCGTGTCGCTCGCACTCCTGTGGGCCTTCGCCGCCTGGGTGACGCTCCGGGAGGGCGTCAACATGCTATGGGCCGCCACCATCAACAGCAGCGTGGTGGAGCCGAGCGAGCCACTGCTCGTCGAGCTGCAGCGCGAGCGCCGGCTGACCGTCGCCAGCCTCGGCAACCGTTTGCGACCCGCCGGCGAGGCGACGCTCCGCGAGCAGCGAGTCAGGACGGACGCGGCGCACGCCGTGTTCGCCGACTCCGTCGACGGCGCCGCGGTGCGGTTCGGCGCGGACGCCCTGCTGGAAGAGCGCGTGGCCGCCGTCGAGAGCCGGCTGGCGGGCCTCGGCGCCATCAGGAAGGCGATCGACACGGGCGTCACGCCTCCCTCACAGGCGGCGACTCCCTACAACACCGTCATCGACGACTTCTACCGCATGTACGACTCCGTCGCCGCGTTCGACGACAAGGAGGTCGCCAAGGACGGCCGGACGCTGGCCGAGATGCACCACTCGCGCGAGTTCCTCGCCCGCGAGGACGCGATCATGGCCGGCGTGTTCGCCCGCGACGGGTTCACCGAGGTGGAGCACGCCGACTTCGTGGCCGCCGCCGGCGTCTTCCGCCAGACCCTGTCCGAGGCCATGGCCAAACTTCCGGACGTGGACAGGCCCCACTACGAGGCCTGGCTCAAGAGCGCGCCCGCCACCCGGCTGCTGAGCATGGAGGAGCGGCTCATCCGGCACCGGGCGGGCACGGACATCCTGCCCGTCAGCAGCGAGGAGTGGCGCAAGGCCGCCGAGGCGACCCTGGCCGACATGCACAACGTGACGGTCGCGGCCGGGGACCGGCTGCTGGAGCGGATCACGCCCGTCGCCGTCGGCGTCATCGTCCGGCTGGTGCTGGCCGGCGGCCTCGGCCTGATCGCGGTCATCGCCTCGATCGTGCTCTCCATCACCACGACCAGGCAGCTGCTCGCCCAGCTGAAGAAGCTTCGCGACGCCGCCCACGAGCTGTCCGACGAGCGACTGCCCGGCGTGGTGGAGCGGATCGGCCGCGGCGAGGTGGTCGACGTCAGCCGGGAGGTCCCCGACCTCGACTTCGGCGACGACGAGATCGGCCAGGTCGGTCAGGCGTTCAACACCGTGCAGCGCACCGCCATCAGCGTCGCCGCCGAGCAGGCCGAGCTGCGTCGCGGCATCCGCGACATCCTGCTCAGCCTGGCGCGCAGGACGCAGGGCCTGGTGCACCGGCAGCTCACCGTCCTGGACGTGATGGAGCGGCAGGAGACCGACCCCGAGGAGCTGAAGCAGCTCTTCCGCCTGGACCACCTCGCCATCCGCATGCGCCGCAACGCCGAGAACCTCATCGTGCTGTCCGGCTCCTCCCCCGCGCGCACCTGGCGCCGCTCGGTGCCCATGGTCGACGTGGTGCGCGGCGCGCTGGCCGAGGTCGAGGACTACACCCGGGTGACGCTCATGCCGATGGGCGAGGTGGTGCTCGTCGGCCGCGCCGTCGGCGACGTGATCCACCTGCTGGCCGAGCTCATCGAGAACGCCGTCTCCTTCTCGCCCCCGTACACCAACGTGCGGGTCAGCGGTCAGCTCGTGGCCAACGGCTACGTCATCGAGATCGAGGACCAGGGGCTCGGCATGAAGCCCGAGGACCTGGCGGCGGCCAACGAGCGCATCGCCGACCCGCCGGAGTTCCGCATCAGCGGCACCGCCCGGCTGGGCCTCTACGTGGTCAGCCAGCTGGCCGAGCGCCACGACGTCAAGGTGGTGCTCAAGCACTCGCCCTACGGCGGCACCACGGTGGTCGTGCTGCTGCCGCAGGAGCTGGTGGAGGTGGACGCCGGGCCCGAACCGGCGGACACGGACTCCTCGCCGCGGCTGCCGCGCAGGACTCCCACGTCGGCGACGGCCACGACGACACGCCCGGTGACGGAGCGCCCAGCGACCGAGCGCAACGTCCGCGCGCTGAAGGTGGCCGGCTCTTCCAGGCCGCCTCAGCAGCCTCAGCCCGACCCGCCCCAGCGAATCGAGAAGGGGGCGGCGACGGAGCCCACGCCCGAAGCACCATCCGTGTTCACCCCGGGAGGGCTGCCGCTGCGGGTGCCGCAGGCCAACCTGGCCGCGGCCCTGCGTGAGGACGGCCCGCCCACCACTCCAGATCTTGAGGACGACGATGACGAGCGCTCGCCAGAGGAGATCCGGGCGATGATGGGATCCCTGCAGTCCGGCACCCGGCTCGGCAGGACCGAGGCGGCCAGGCTCATGGAAGAACAGTCGGGAGGCGACACGTGACACCAGGTGCCGGCACAGACCTCAACTGGCTCCTCGATGACCTGACCGGCCGCGTCAAGGAGGCCGAGCACGCGATCGTGCTGTCCTCCGACGGGCTGCTCATGGCTTCCTCCGCCGCGCTCCAGCGGACCGACGGCGAGCACCTGTCGGCGGTGGCCTCCGGGCTGCAGAGCCTGGCCAAAGGCGTCTCCGATCATGTGCGGGGCGGCCCGGTCAAGCAGACCGTGGTGGAGTGGAGATCGCAGTTCCTCATCGTGACCGTGGCGGGCGAGCGGGCCTGCCTTGCGGTGCTCTGCGGGCAGGGCGCCGACATCGGCCTCGTCGCCTACGAGATGGCCATGCTCGTGGCCCGCGTCGGCCAATATCTCACCTCGGGGACCCGCGCCGGGGCCGAGCGGTGAACGGGGAATACGGATCCTCGGGCGAGCCGAGCGAGGAGCAGCACTGGATCGATCCGGAGATCATCCGGCCCTACGTGGTGACGCGGGGGCGGACCGCGCCCGTGCACGGCAGGTTCAACCTGATCTCCATGGCCCTCGCCGTGGGCCCGCCACCGGGCCCCGATGCCGGGCTCGATCCGGAGCACCACTCGATCCTCCGGCTCTGCAGGGAGCCGAAGTCCGTGGCGGAGATCGCCGCACATCTCAACCTGCCCGCGGGCACCATCCGCGTGCTGCTCGGCGACCTGTTCGACAGGGAGCTCGTCTCGGCCCAGGAGCCGCAATCCGAAATGGACATGCGTGACATGAAGATGTACAGGGCGGTGCTCGATGGCCTTCGATCGCTCTAACCGGCCGCGCCTGCCGACGGCGATCAAGATTCTCATCGCCGGCGGGTTCGGCGCGGGCAAGACCACGATGGTCGGCGCGGTCTCGGAGACCAGACCGCTGCGCACCGAGGAGGTGCTCACCGACCGCGGCATCGGCATCGACGACCTGTCCAGCGTCGAGGCCAAACGGACGACCACGGTGGCGATGGACTTCGGCCGCATCACGATCGGCGAGGAGTACGTCCTCTACCTGTTCGGCACGCCGGGGCAGGAGCGGTTCTGGTTCGTCTGGGACGAGCTGGCGGAAGGCGCGCTGGGCGCGGTCATCCTGGCCGACACCCGCCGCCTGGCCGACTGTTTTCCCTCGGTCGACTACTTCGAGCGGCGCGGCACCCCGTTCGTGGTCGCGGTCAACTGCTTCGAGAACTCCGAGATGTTCGAGCTCGCGGAGGTACGACTCGCGCTGCAGCTCAAGCCGTCGATCCCGATCATCATGTGCGACGCCAGAAAGCGTGACTCCAGCCGGGAGGTGCTCATCTCGCTGGTGAAGCACTCGGCGAAACTCCGTGCGGAGCCGGTCGGCTCCTGACCGCGTGAAACGGGCCCGGCACGGCGTGCAGTCCGTGCCGGGCCCCGCTGTGTGCGCGTCAGTGCGCGTCAGTGCTTGGTAGCCTGCTCCGCGCCCACGCCGGTGAGGGATCGGACCTCGATCTCGGCGTACTTGGCGGCGTTGTACTCCTTGCTCAGGACCGTGCCGAGCCAGCCGCAGAGGAACCCAAGCGGGATCGAGATGATCCCGGGGTTGCTCAACGGGAACCAGCTGAAGTCGGCGTCCTTGAACAGCGCCGTGGGGCCGCCCGAGACCACCGGCGAGAAGATGACCAGCAGCAGCGCGGAGACCAGGCCACCGTAGATGGCGCTGACCGCCCCTGCCGTGTTGAACCTCTTCCAGAACAGGCTGTAGAGGATCGCCGGCAGGTTGCCCGAGGCCGCGACCGCGAAGGCCAGGGCCACCAGGAAGGCCACGTTCTGCCCCTGGGCGAGGATGCCCAGCCCGATGGCGGCGGCGCCGATCACCAGGGCGGAGAGCCTGGCCACCACGACCTCCTGACGCTCGCTGGCCTGGCCGCGCTTGAAGACGTGCGCGTACAGGTCGTGGGCGAAGCTGGAGGAGGAGGCGAGCGTGAGACCCGCGACCACGGCCAGGATGGTGGCGAAGGCGACGGCGCCGATCAGCGCGAGCAGGATCGTGCCACCCACCGGGCCGAAGATCTCCTCGCCGATCCGCTGGGCCAGCAGTGGCGCGGCCGTGTTGCCGGCCGGGTCCTCCGCGCGGATGGCGTCGGCGCCGACCAGGGCGGCGGCACCGAAGCCGAGGACCAGCGTCAGCAGGTAGAAGGTGCCGATGAGGCCGATGCCCCACATGACCGACTTACGCGCTGCCTTGGCGGTCGGGACCGTATAGAAGCGGATGAGGATGTGCGGCAGGCCCGCCGTGCCGAGCACCAGGGCGAGGCCGAGGCTGATCAGGTCGATCTTCCCCGCGAGTCCCTGCGCCTCGGTGCCGTACCTCAGGCCCGGGCTGAGGAAGCTGCCGGTGTTGCCGGAGGGTCCGCTGGTCGTGGCGGCCTGGCTGAGCAGCGCCGACAGGTTGAAGCCGAACTTGCCCAGCACCAGGATGGTCACCAGGGCGGCGCCGCTCATCAGCAGCACGGCCTTGACGATCTGCACCCAGGTGGTGCCCTTCATGCCGCCGAACACCACGTAAATGATCATCAGGGTGCCGACGGCGACGATCGTCCACATCTTGCCGGCGTCGGAGGTGATGCCGAGCAGCAGGCCGACCAGGGCGCCCGCGCCGACCATCTGCGCGAGCAGGTAGAAGATGCTGACGACGATGGTCGAGACGCCGGCCGCGGTGCGCACCGGCCGGGGGCTCATCCTGAAGGCGAGCACGTCGGCCATGGTGAACTTGCCGGAGTTACGCATCAGCTCGGCCACCAGCAGCAGCGCCACCAGCCAGGCGACCAGGAAGCCGATGGAGTAGAGGAAGCCGTCGTAGCCGTACAGCGCGATGATGCCGGCGATACCGAGGAACGAGGCCGCCGACATGTAGTCGCCGCCGATGGCCAGGCCGTTCTGCACGCCGGTGAACGAGCGGCCGCCCGCGTAGTAGTCAGCCGCGGTCTTGGTCTGGCGGCTGGCCCAGACCGTGATGCCGAGCGTGGCGGCCACGAAGGAAAGGAAGAGGATCGTGGCGAGGACTTGAGAACTCACTTGGCCTTCTCCTCGACCTCGTGGCGGAGCTTGTCGGAAATGGGGTCGAGCACCTTCTCCATGTGCCTGGAGTAGGCCCACGCGATGCCGAAGGTCGTCACGAACTGGAGCAACCCGAAGATCAGTCCGACGTTGATCTCACCGAGCAGCTTGATGGCCATGAAGTCGCGGGCCCAGCCCGACATCACCACGTACAGCAGGTACCACACCAGGAACGCCGCCGTCATCGGGAACGTCCACCGGCGGAAACGCCTCTTCAGATCTTGGAACTCACTGCTCCTCTGGACTTCTTCATAGACAGACGCGTCATGTTCTTGGGTTGTCACGGTACCTCCACTGTGATGCGGATCACGCACACGGTAAGAGGGACACCTACCCTACGTGGAGGGGCTAGACGAGGTTGTTCGGCGAGCCGCCGCCCAACGGCGTTCAGTTGGGCGGCGGCTGCGACGAATGGTCCGTTCGGTACGACGAACGGTTGGTCATCCTTTGACCGCTCCAGCGGTCAGCCCTTCGACGATGTAGCGCCGGATGACGGCGAACATCACCAGGGTCGGGATCACCGACACCACCGTGGCGGCCGCCATCGCGCCCCAGTCGATGTCGTACTGCGTGATGAAGGAGTTCATCGCGACCGGGATGGTCTTGGCGTCCTCGCTGTCGATGAACGTGATCGCCAGGAACAGCTCGTTCCAGCACTGCACGAAGGCGAAGATGAACGTGGCCGCGATGCCGGGCAGCATGACCGGCATCACCACCCTGATCATGGCGGCCATCCGCGACGCGCCGTCGACCTGCGCGGCCTCCTCCAGCGCCACCGGCACCCGCTCGTAGAAGCCGCGCATGATGATCGTGGCGAACGGCACCAGCATGGCGACGTAGACCAGCATGAGCCCAGCCAGCCTGTTGAGCAGGTCGAGGTCCGACATCAGCAGGTAGAGCGGGCCGAGCGCGATGAACAGCGGGATCATCTGGGTGACGAGGAAGGCCAGCATCAGCGCCCCCCTGCCGGGGAAGGCGAACCGGGCCAGGACGTAGCCGCCGAGCACCCCGGTCACCGTCACGACGCCGGCCGAGACCAGGGAGACCATGAGGCTGTTGAGCAGGTACGTCCCGAAGTCGGCGAAGGAGAACAGCTCGGCGTAGTGCTCGAACGTCACGGTGCCGGGCCAGTAGCGCAGCGGCAGGGAGAAGATTTCGGCCTTGGGCTTGAGCGAGGTGACGACTATCCAGTAGAGCGGGAACAGCGTGATCAGCAGCCAGACGGTGAGCACGATCACCTTGGCGAGACGTCTCATCGGGCCTTCTCGAATCGGGTCGCGTTCAGGTAGAAGACGCTGAAGGCCAGCAGCAGGCCGAGGACCAGCAGCCCGACCGCGCCCGCCCGGCCGTAGTCGCCGCCGGCGACCTGCTGGATGAGGAACGTGGTGATGATGTCGGTGCTCCCGGCCGGGCCGCCGCCCGTCATGGCGTAGATGAGGTCGGGGAAGTTGAGGATCCAGATGATCCGCAGCAGCACGATCAGCGCCAGCGTGGGCCGGATGTGCGGCAGCGTCACGTGCCAGAACTGGCGCAGCCGCGACGCCCCGTCCACCGACGCCGCCTCGTACAGCTCGCGGGGCACCGACTGGAGCGCGGCCATGATCATGATGGCGAAGAACGTCACGCCGTACCAGACGTTGGCCACGATCACCGAGGTCATCGCCCAGCCGGGCGAGGCAAGGAAGCCGATGCGCTCGTCGATGATCCCCGCCTTGAGCAGCAGGTCGTTGATCACGCCGAACTGCCCGTTGAACATCCAGCGCCACAGCAGCCCGATCAGGAACCCCGACATGGCCCACGGGAAGAACACCCACGCCTGGTAGAGCCCGCGCCCCCGGAAGTGGCGCCGCAGCAGCAGCGCCAGCCCGAACCCGAGGAAGAACTGGAAGAACAGCGACACGACCACCCAGGTGCCGGTGTTGCGCAGCGCCGTCCAGAACCGGTCCTCGGCCAGCACCGCCCGGAAGTTCTCCAGCCCGACGAACGGCGTGGCGGTCAGGTCGAACAGGTTGTAGCGCTGGAAGGCGATGATCGCGCCACGCACCATCGGGTAGTACGTGAACAGCGCCACGAACACCACACCGGGCAGCAGGCACAGGGCGATGAACCTGGCCTTGCGCCCGGTGAACGCGGGTTTCGCGCGGGCGCTCAAGAGACCTTCTTCGCCTGGTCCGTCCAGAAGGCGTCCCACGACTTGAGCACCTCGGCGGTGGTCTTCTTGCCGGTGATCAGCGCCTGGATGTCACGGTCGGAGTCGACGTTGAACTGGCTCCAGCCGGGATAGTCCACCGGGCGGATGGTGATGACCTGCTTGGGGTCCTGCTGCGCCTCCAGGTAGGCCTTCCAGGCGCCCTGGGAGAACTGCGGGTCGCTCTGGGCCTGCTTGGAGATGGGGATCAGTGAGTTGCCCTTGGCGAAGGCGATGCTCTGCTCGGCCTCCGACAGGAACTGCACGAGCTTGACCGCCTCCTTGGGGTGCGCGCTGAAGGAGGTGGCGCCCCAGCCCGCGTAGCCGACCGGCTGGAAGGCGTAGCCGCTCGGGCCCTTGGGGATGGGGGCGGTGGACCAGGCGGTGACCCCGCTCTCCTCCACCGTCTTGATCACTTCGGGGTCCTGGATGAGCATGCCGGTCACGCCCGAGGTGAAGCCCTGGACCATCTCCGGGTAACCCCACGACACCGAGTCGGGCGGCGACGCCTCCTTGAAGATCTTGACGTAGAGGTCGAGGGCCTGCATGGCCTCCGGGGTGGAGAAGATGGTGCGCTTGTCCTTCAGGAAGAAGGATTTTTCGGGATTCAGGGCCTCGCCGTTGTAGGCGCTGATCATCATGACCGCGTAGTCGGCGCCGCCCTTGCCGCCCCGGAAGGAGTAGCCGAAGCGGTCGCCGTTGGTCATCTTCTTGCCCGCCTCGTAGAGCTCCTGCCAGGTCTTCGGCGGCGCGGTCATGCCGTAGTCGGTCCGGTAGAACAGCGTCCGCTGGTAGAAGCCGTAAGGGATCAGGTAGGGCTTGCCGCCGACCTCGACGGCCTTGGTCTGGGCCAGCTCGGTCAGGTCCGCCCAGCCGGGCCACTCGGTGGTGGGCAGCTCGGCCAGCCAGCCGTTGTTGGTGAAGGACTTGGCCGTGTGGTCGCGGACCTCCAGCACGTCCAGGTCCTTCTTGGTCTGCAGGATCTGGGTGATCTTCTGGTCGGCGCTGTCCAGCGGTGGTGAGACCAGCTCGACGGTGACGCCGGGATTGGCCTTCTCGAAGTCCGCGAGCAGCTTCCTGATCAGCTTGGTCCGCTCGGGGCTGGTCAGGCTCTCGATCATGCGCAGTTGTACCTCCCCGGGGGAGGAGGACGAGCCGGAGCCGCATCCGGCCAGCACCAGCGTGGCGGCGGCTGCTGCCGCCAGGAGGGGGGATTTCATGGTGGGGCCTCCAGAGAGGTAAGACAGCGCTGTCAATCACGCTAGGCGACTGGGCCGTTCCGGCGCTAGACCGGGACGCCGGATCGGCCGATTCGCCACCGGACCGAGACCGGCCCGGCGATCAACCGATCCGCTCCAGCGCCAGGCCCAGATCCTTGATCAGCGTCTCGGCCGCCTCCAGCCCGACCGACAGCCGCACGAGCCCGACGGGGATGCCCATGGTGACGCGCACGCTCTCCTCGGTGGACAGCGCCGGGGCGTTGACCAGGCTCTCGAATCCGCCCCACGACACTCCGATCCGGAAATGCCGCAACGCGTCGAGGAAGGAGGCGACGGCCGCGCGGGACTCCGTGGCCAGTTCGATGCTGAAGAGGCTGGAGAAGCCGGACATTTGGCGAAGGGCCATGCCATGACCGGGATGTGAGGGCAGTCCGGGATAGTTCACCTGCCGCACCGCCGGATGGTCCGCCAGGAACCCGGCGACCGCCATCCCGCGCTCCTGGTGCGCGACCATCCGGACGGGCAGCGTACGCAGTCCCTTGATCACCTTGGCCGCGTCGTGCGGCGACATCGCCGCCCCGTAGAGCTGGTACTCGGTCAGCGCCAGCGGCCTGATCAGCCGCGACGGCCCGGCGACCACCCCGCCCACCAGGTCGCTGTGGCCGCCCACGTACTTCGACAGGGAGTGCACGACCAGGTCCACGCCCATCGTCAGCGGCTTCTGGAAGATCGGCGTGGACCAGGTGTTGTCCATCACGGTCACCAGGCCGTGCTCGCCGGCCCAGCGGGTGACGGCGGGGATGTCGAAGATCTCGTACCGCATGTACGAGGGCGACTCGAAGTACAGTAGGCGGGTGCTCTCCTTGATAGCGCTGTCACCGGCCGCCAGATCGACGACATGCGTATGCGTGACGCCGAACTTCTCCAGGTAACGCAGAAACTGGGTGGTCGGCCCGTAGACCGCGCCCAGCACCAGCACGTGGTCGCCGGCCGAGACCAGCGAGGAGATCGTCGCCGCGATGGCGCCCATGCCCGAGGCGAAGCACTTGGCCCGCTCCGCCCGCTCAAGCGCGGCCAGCTTGCGCTGCGCCAGATCGACGGTCGGGTTGGTGCCACGCCAGTAGACGTACCTCTCGTCCTCGTTCCTGATCGCCTCGCCGAGCTCGCCCGCCGTGTCGAAGGTGAACAGGGAGTTCTCGAAGATCGGCGGGTTGACCGCGCCCATCACCCAGGGCTCGTCCTCGCCCAGCCGGCCGCAGATCCATTCATCATCCATGGGGGCAGACTATGACAGTGCGGAAACCGACCATGGTCGACGTGGCCAGGCACGCCGGGGTGAGCCTCAAAACGGTCTCGCGGGTGGTCAACCAGGAGCCGCACGTCAGCGCCGTGCTGCGGCAGCGGGTGCTGACCGCCATCAGCACGCTGGGCTTCCGCCGCAACGAGGCCGCCAGCCGCCTGGCGCGCGGCGCCACCATGCTCACCCTCGGCCTGATCATGGAGAACATCTCCAACGAGTTCTACTCCCGCCTGGCCAAGGCGGTCGAGGCGGCCGCGGCCGACCATGAGGCGCTCGTGGTGTTCGGCTCCTACGAGGAGCGGCCGGAACGGGAGCGGATGCTGGTCGAGTCGATGTACGCCCGGGGCGTCGACTCCCTCATCATCGTCCCCTCGGCCGCCGACCACGGCTGGCTGGGCGAGCACCCGGGCCTGACGGCGGTGTTCGTCGACCGGGTCCCGGCGGGCCTCGAACAGGCGGACGTGGTGGTGCTCGACGACGTCAAGGGCGGGCTCGTCGCGGCCGAGCACCTCATCGCGCGCGGCCACCGCCGCATCGCGCTGATCTCCGACGACGACGGGCTGAGCTCCGTGCACGACCGCGCGTCCGGCTACCGTACGGCGCTGCGGGCGGCGGGCCTGCCCGTCGACGAGTCCCTCGTGGTGCGGGGGGTGTTCGACCCGTGGCGGGTCTCCCGTGAGGTGAGCCGGCTGCTCGACCTGGCGGACCCGCCGACGGCGCTGTTCGCCACCAACAACCGGGCCGCGATCGGCATCCTGCAGGCGCTGCGGGAGCGTCCGGAACGGCCCGCGTACGTGGGCTTCGACGACTTCGCCCTGGCGGACGTCTTCAACCCGGGCGTCACGGTGGTCCGCTACGACGTGGCCAGGCTGGCGCGCAGCGCCGTCGACCTGCTGCTCGACGGCGAGTCGGGCGGGCGCCGGATCAAGGTGCCGGTCGAGCTGGTCGCCCGCGGCTCGGGCGAGCTGCCCGGCCGCGCGCCGAGTCGTAGAATCGACGCCTCGCCCACCGGAGGTCGCCCATGACGTTACCCACCTCGCCCGTTCGGCTGACCGGCCATGACCTCGTGCTGCGCGAGTGGGAGGAAGCGGACCTGCCGGTCATGGCGGAGCTGTTCGACGATCCCGGCGTCGCCTACCGCACCCCGCTGGCCTCCCCCTTCGGCCTCGACGAGGCGCGCGCGTACCTGGAGAAGGCCCGCCGCACCCGCGCCGCCGGGGAGCGGCTGCACCTCGCCGTCACCACCGACGGCCACAAGCCGCTCGGCGAGGTGCTGGTCAGCCTCTCCCGGGGCAGCATGGGCTACGCCATCGGCGCCGCCCACCGCGGGCAGCGGCTGGCCCCGCGCGCCACCCGGCTGCTGATGGACTACGCCCATCAGGTCCTGGAGATCCCGCGCGTCCTGCTGGAGATCGAGCCCGACAACGCCCCCAGCATCTCCGTCGCGCGAGCCCTGGGCTTCCGGCTCACCGACGACGAGCCGGAGCGGGTGGAGGAGAAGGGCCGCGTCCTCTTCCTGCGGACGTGGGCGCACGACCGCTGACGACGTCAGCGGGGACCGTTCCGGTCGAAGGCGGCAGCGTACTCCTCCCCTGGATCCACGAGTACGGCATAGCCATCGGGGAGGAGGCCGAGCAGGTCCGCGCCGAGGGTGGAGAAGTAGCGCGGCTCCTGGGACTCCACGTCGCTCCCCTTGGCCGTGACGTAGTGGGCCAGCGCCTCCGGCGATGTGAACGCGGGCACCAGGCCCTTGCCCGGCGGGCCGACCGCGACGACCCCGGGCTTGTCCATCGCCTCGCAGTAGAGGCGGGCGCGCTGGAACGCCCCGAACGACCCCTGGCGGATCCCGCCGGCGGTGCTGTCGCGCCGTAGCGTGTAGGCGAGCCAGCCGGTGCCCGCGCCTCCCCGTGAGAGGGGGTCCACACCGTCGGTGAGATCGTCGATCTCGTCCAGGGTGAAGCCGGTGACGTGCAGGAACGCCGCCAGCACCGCCTCGGGGGCCTTGTCGGCGCCGCGCCGGGACAGCACCGCGACGTGCTCACTGTCCGGCCACCACGGCTCGGCCAGTGCGACCTCGTCCCCCGAATTGAGCCGCAGCGTCAACCAGTGGCGCAACCGCTCGTCCTCGCGGACCTGGGCGAGATGCCGATGGAGGCGCTCTGTCACCCGCATTTCGTTCATCCGGATCCGCGCGATCACCCGGGATTCCGCGTAGTCGTGCCACGGGGCCTCGCGTAGTGAAATGAACGGTAGTTCGGGCCAGGGCCGCAGCGCGTCCATGTGGTCGAGCACGCGTTGCGCGAAATCCCGGTGCTCCTGCTCGGAATGCGGCACAGGAAGCGGAGACGGAATGAGGTCGGCGAGCGGGGAGCCGGTTCGCAGTGACGCGCCGATGGCTTCGTACTCCTCCTCCGGCGTGTAGCCGTGGACGGGCTCCAGGATCAGCGCGCGGGCCCTGACGAGGGCGAGGGCGTCATCGAGCTCCGCGTTGAACTGGACGCTGTAGAACAGGACGGAGACCACCCGGTCCCGGTCGGACCCCAGCCAGTCAGCCACCGTCGTACCCCTCCCTCTGCACACCGTCGACATCGATACCCGCGCGTTTCAGAGCGCCTATGACGCGGTCCAGGTCCTCGGGTTTCGGCCTGTAGTGGCCGCTATGGCGGGAAATGGCCGTCAGCACGCCATTTTCCACCTCGATATCCCCGGCTCCGGTGACTCGTCCACCGCTCAGAAAGCTGGAGTGGTGGAACTCTCCGACCACATGCTCCTTCTCCGCGTAGAGATTGCCGTATCGATCCATGACGAAGATCGCGCGGCCTCCTCCCGGAGCCCAGTGAGAATGGGCGTCTTCGGTGTCGAAAGGCTTCCCGGTTATGTCATGGAGCCTTCCATCATGCACCACGAGGCGCCTTCTCTCTAACGCCTCGGGGGTCAGGTAACGGACGCCCCGCTGATCCTCGCCGACGTGTCGTTCTCTCATCGGAATGGTGTCCAGGGGTGGCCCGTCGGCCGCCGTTCGCGCCGGGGGGATCCGGAAGCCGCCGGGCGTGGCTGCAGGAGGTCTACCGAGGCCGTCGACGGTCCGGCCGGCCCGGCCCGCCAGCCCGCCGCCGGTGATGGCGAGGAGGGCGTCGGGGATGAGCCTGCCGAACCAGCGGACCGGCTCCTCGGTGAGGGTCTCCCAGTCGACGACCGACTTGCCGAACTCGACCGGATGCTCCGCGGCGAAGACGCCGGCGTCGCCGGCGTTCCCGATCAGGTCGGGGATAGCGCCGGGATCGGTGATCAGGCCGCCGATGGACGCGGTCCAGCCGAACTCGGCGATCCCGATGGTGGCCTCGGCGGCGCCCTGGACGAGGGGGATCGCGCCGTGCTCGGCGTATCCGCGGGCCAGCTCCCCGACGCCGGGCAGGCCGAGTGCGCCGGCCGCGGCGCCCACCTGGCCGGCCCAGGCGCTCCCCGCCCACGCCACGACGTCGTTGACCGCACCGGCCAACCGGCCGAACGGCGTCTCCTCAACCGAAGACGTACCGGGCCGCCCGCTCTGAGCCGGGGGCGCCATGTCCCCGTGCGAGGGCGCCATGTCCTCGTGCGAGGGCGCCATGTCCTCGTGCGGGGGCGCCATGTCCTCGTGCGGGGGCGCCATGTCCTCGTGCGGGGGCGAGGAGGACTCCGGCGGGGGCGAGGAGGACTCCTGCAGGGGTGGGGTGGTTTCCTGCGGCGGTGGGGTGGTGGGGGCCGGGGTGGTCTTCAGGAGTTCGGCGCGGCGGCGGCGGAGGTCGGCGCGCTGGTCGTCGAGCCAGTTCCCCGCGCGGACGAGGTCCTGGGCGGGGGCGGTGCCGACGCCGAGCCGGGCCAGCGCGCTCGCCAGGACGTGGCCCGCCTGCCGCCAGTCGCCGCCGGCTTCGGCCAGCTCCGCGTCCACGGCCCGCATGAGGTCGGGGTCGCCGCCGACATAGCCGCCAGGCGGGTCACGCAGCGCCTCCGGCGGCCGGCCGAGCTGCGGGGGCGGGATCCTGACGGGGTCGCCGCCGGCCAGGGCGAGCCGTTCGACCTGCTGGAACGCCTGCTCGAAGGCGCGTCGTACCTCGGAGTGACGCTCGACCAGGCCGCCGTGCAGCCGTGCGGCGCCCGACCCGAGCAGCGCGCCGTCGCCGAAGAGCCGGAACACCTTGTCCAGCGCGCCGCCCTGCTCGTCGGCCAGGCGCGCGATCATGCGCAGTGCCTGCTCGGCCTCTTGCGGGGTCGCCATGGCGCTTCCCTTGTCCGTGGGCTCCCTCGAGCGTAGAAAGGCGGGGAGGCCGGCGGCGGGAACCATTCCTGATGCCTATGGGGTCGCTGAAGTCGTCAGGTGCCTCGAACGGACGCCGGGCCTCGCCCGAGCTCGCCATCCCGGCGCTGCTCGCCCTCGACGCCGACTGCCACACCGTCAGCCAGGCGCTCCAGGTCCTCGGCGGCGATCCGGACCGGACCGAGCTGAAGGAGATGCTCGTACGAGCCGAGATCGACCTGCTGGAGCCCTAGGAAGAGCGGGGCCGCCAGTCTCCCCGGTCGAGGTCGAGGTTCTCCGGCGTGTGCAGGCGCACCATGGTCCTGGCCACGCCGAGCGGCACCCGGTCCGGCGTCAGGAACGACACCGAGATCATGGCCGCGAACGCGATCGGCACCGTCCACGCCGCCGGCTGCGCCAGCAGTGCCCCGGCCAGGCCGGCGTGCGGGCCGCCGGTGATCGTGGCCAGCACGGCGAGACAGGCCAGGCCGCCACCCACGTACAGCCCGGCCAGCGCGCCGGTGGTGCTGAGCCTGCGCCACCAGATGCCGAGCACGAGCAGCGGGCAGAACGACGAGGCCGCCACCGCGAACGCCAGCCCCACCACGTCCGCCACCGGCAGCGCCCTCGCCCACAGCGCCAGCGCCAGCGGCACCGCGACGGCCATCAGCGTGGCGATCCGGAACGAGCGGACACCGCCCTTGAGCAGGTCCTGCGCGATCACCCCGGCCACGGACACGGTCAGCCCCGACGACGTCGACAGGAACGCGGCGAACGCTCCCCCCGTGATCAGCGCCGTCAGCGCGTCGCCGAGCGTCCCGCCGATCATCCGCGCGGGCAACGTGAGCACGACGGCGTCGGTGCGCACCAGGTCTGGCGCGTAGATCCGGCCGAGCCAGCCGTACACGGGCGGCAGCAGGTAGAACGCGCCGAGCAGCGTCAGCACCACCAGCGTGGTCCGGCGGGCGGCCCGGCCGTCGGGGTTGGTGTAGAAGCGGACCAGCACGTGCGGGAGCCCCATGGTGCCCAGAAAGGTGGCCAGGATCAGCGAGTACGTCGAGTAGAGGCCGTACTCCCTGGCCCCGGACAGCGGCATCTGCCAGCCGGCGGCGTCCTGCGCGGACAGGCCGGGGGCCCCGTCGGACTGCCAAGCAAGAAGCAGGAAGATCACCGGTACGGCCAGCGCGGTGAGCTTGAGCCAGTACTGGAACGCCTGCACGAACGTGATCGACCGCATGCCGCCCGACAGCACGTTGACCACGACCACGACCGCCACCAGCAGCCCGCCCGCCCACACCGGCGCGCCGGTGATCGTGCGCAGCACCAGGCCGGCGCTCTGGAACTGCGGCATCAGGTACAGCCAGCCGATGAGCACGACGAGCACGCTGGCGGTCCGGCGCACCACCATGGACTCCAGCCTGGCCTCGGCGAAGTCGGGCAGCGTGTAGGCGCCCGAGCGGCGCAGCGGCGCGGACACCAGCACCAGCAGCACCAGGTAGCCGCCGGTCCAGCCGACCGGCAGCCAGAGCATGTCCACGCCGTAGCTGAGGATGAGCCCGGCCACACCGAGGAACGACGCCGCCGACAGATACTCGCCGCCGATCGCGGAGGCGTTCCAGAGGGGGCTGACGGTGCGGGAGGCGACGTAGAAGTCGGAGGTGGTGCGGGAGACCCGGATGCCGAACGCGCCGATGAGCACGGCCGCCACCATGACGATGACGACCGCGGCCAGGCTCACGAGCGGTCGACCAGGTCGGCGAAGTGGCGCTCGTTGCGCTCCGCCTGCCGTACGTAGAGCCAGGCGCCGATGACGAAGGCGGGATAGATGAGCCCGGCGAGCACCGCCCACGGCAGGGGGACGCCGAGCACGTGCACGTCGCGCAGTTCGGGGATGAGCAGGAACAGCACCGGCAGGCTCCCCACCACGCACCCCAGGACCGTGCACACGAACGCGGCCAGCCTGAACTGGGTGCGCAGCAGCGAGCGCATGTAGACCTCGCCGAGGTGGGTCTGCTCGTCGATCTCCCGGGTGGCGGGATAGCGGGGGCGGCGGGCCGCCGCGGTGCGCGGGCTGGTGATGGCGACGCGGCGGCCAGGCCTCGGCTCAGGGCTCATTCGGGCCTTCCCTTCCTGGCGCGGCGGACGAGCAGGTCGCGCAGTTCGCGGGTGTGGCGGCGGCTGACCGGGATCTCCGTGTCGCCGACCCTGACCACGCACCTGCCCGAGTCGATGTGCAGCTCCTCGATGTGCTTGACCGCGACCAGATGGCTGCGGTGCACGCGGACGAACCCGGCCGCCGACCAGCGCTCCTCCAGCGTGGCCAGCGGGATGCGGACCAGATGGCTGCCGGTGGCGGTGTGCAGGCGAGCATAGTCACCCTGGGCCTCCACGTAGATGACGTCGGCGGTGGAGACGAATCTGGTCACGCCGCCGAGCTCGACGGGGATCGTGTCGGTCTCGGCGCCCTCGACGGGCACGTCGGCCGAGACCGCCACCCGCCTGATCGCCTCGGCGAGGCGCTCCGGGCGCACCGGTTTCAGCAGGTAGTCCTCGGCCTTGATCTCGAAGGCGTCGACGGCGTGCTCCTCGTAGGCGGTGACGAACACCACCCTCGGCGGGTTGGCGAACCGCGACAGCAGGCGACCGAGCACGACGCCGTCGAGGCCGCGCATCCTGATGTCGAGGAAGACGGCGTCGATAGGCCTGCCCTCGGCGATGGCCCGGTCGAGCAGCCGCAACGCGGCGGCGCCGTCCCGGGCGGTGGCGACCTCGCCGATCCGTGGGTCGGCGCGGAGCAGGTAGGAGATGTCTTCCAGCGCGGGAAGCTCGTCATCCACCGCGAGGACCCGAAGTTGTGCCATAGACAGTGATAAAACCGACAACAAAGGTCCAGGTCAACGGGCTGAGACGCCTGGGTGATATTTCGGCAACCTCACGTTGACCTTAGTGCCCGCGCCAGGGGCCGTCTCGACGACCAATCCGTACTCGTCGCCGTACACCTGGCGCAGCCGCTCGTCCACGTTCGCCAGCCCGACGCCGCCCGATGAGGAGGCCTCACCTGCGAGGATGCGGCGCAGCCGGTCCGGGTCCATGCCGAGGCCGTCGTCCTCGACGCTGATGCCGCACTCGGCTCCGGCGTCCTCGGCGACGATCGTGATCCGGCCCACGCCGTCCTTGCTCTCCAGGCCGTGCCTGACGGCGTTCTCCACCAGGGGCTGCAGGCACAGGAACGGCACCGCCACCGGCAGCACCTCGGGCGCGATGCGCAGCGTCACCTGAAGCTGGTCGCCGAAGCGGGCGCGTTCGAGCACGAGGTAGCGCTCGACCGAACGCAGTTCCTCGGCCAGCGTGGTGAACTCGCCGTGCCGGCGGAAGGAGTAGCGGGTGAAGTCGGCGAACTCCAGCAGCAGCTCCCTGGCCCGCTCCGGGTCGGTGCGGACGAACGAGGCGATCGCGGTGAGCGAGTTGTAGATGAAGTGCGGCGAGATCTGCGCGCGCAGCGCCCGTACCTCCGCCTCCATCAGCAGCGTGCGCGAGCGGTGCAGCTCGGCCAGCTCCAGCTGTGAGTCCACCCAGCCGGCCACCTCCTGCGCGGCCCTGACGAGCCCCGCGGAGGCGTGCGGGCCGAAGGCGGCCAGCGTGCCGACCACCCGGTCGTCGGTGGTGAGAGGGACGACCACGGCGTGCCTGACGGGGCACTCCAGCAGGTCGCAGGAGATGGCCAGGACCTGGGTGCGGCCGTCTGCCAGGGTGGCCTTGGCCTGCTCGAAGGCCTCCGGGGCGTGGTGCTCGCCGGCCCCGTCGTAGACCAGCAGGCGCTCGCCGTCGGTGATGGCCAGCGCGGAGGAGCCGAGCAGCTCGCGCAGGTGCCGCGAGGAGCGCAGCGCGCCCTCGGAGGTCAGCCCGGCCCGCAGCGGCGGCCCGGCCAGCGAGGCCGTGTGCAGCGTCTCGAAGGTGGCCCGCTCCGCCGGGCTGGTGCCGAGCTCCCGGCGGCCCCGCATGACCCGCCAGAGCACGAGCGCGGGCACCCCCACCAGTCCCGCGATCACGGCCGCGCCGAAGACGTACTCCATGACTCAGCCCTCGGGCAGCGCTTTGGCGATGCGCTCGGCGTAGAGCTGCGCCTCCGCGTCGGAGGCGTAGGTGGTGCGGGGCCAGAAGAAGCCGCGCAGGCCGTCCTTGCGGTGGCGTGGCACCACGTGCACGTGCAGGTGGGCGACGCTCTGGCTGACGCGGTTGTTCATGGCGACGAACGTGCCGTCGGTTTCCAGGCCCTCCTCCACGGCGCGGGTGATCGCCTGCACCCGCTCGAAGAACGGGCCGACGTCGGTCAGGTCGGTGAGCACCTCGACGTGGGCGCGCGGCACCACGAGCACATGCCCCTTGAAGACGGGCCGGGTGTCGAGGAAGGAGACCGACACCTCGTCGGAGTGCACGACGCGGGCCGGCCGCTCCCCGGCGATGATCTCGCAGAACAGGTCGTTGCTCACCGGCCGACTGTATCCGCCCGCCCGGCGTAGGCCGTCCAGCTGGTCATGTTAGGGCCCGACCACCGCTCCGGCGCGTGCAGGAAGCGCTCGCCGACGCGCTCGCGCAGCCGCTCGGGCACCTCGGCGGTCTTGCCGCCCCGGCAGTGGTAGACGAGCCCGCCCGGCCGCTGCGCCATCGCCATCCACGGCAGCCAGGGCGACACCCGGCACCAGGAGAACACCGACGGCACGTCGGCCATGCCGGAGCCGAGCTCGGCGGCCCCGGCGAAGAACTGGAACAGCTCCAGCGCCCGGTAGGTGTCGCCCGCCGAATTCTCGGGGTGGTCGGCGACCTTGAGCGGCGAGGGGTAGGCCAGGCGGACGTCGACGTTGAAGACCACCTGGTCGCCCAGCCGGGTGACCGGCACCGGGCGGTCGCCGAGCCGCTGGTTGACCGGGTCGTTGAAGACGTGCCGCACCTCGGTCCGCCGCCCGGTGAGCGGGTTGTCCCACACGTCGAGCACGTCCCTGCCGACCGGGTCGAGGTAGAGGGCGGCCTCCCTGGTCAGCAGCTGCCAGCCGTCGTCGGCGCGGACCGCCCGGGCCACGTTGAGGCCCTCGACGCCGAACAGGTGGTGCGGGCCGCCGTCCGGCTCCCATCCGTAGACGTCACCGGTCCACCACGAGATCGTCTCGGTGCCGTCGGACGACGCGCGTACCCGGATGAAGTCCATGACAGGCAGCTTTACCCGGCCGCGATGAGGTTGCAAGCCCCAGGTCAGTCAGGGAGGTTGTCGGGCTTGGGCGGGTCGCGCGGCACCACGTACGGCTCCTGCTCGGCGGGCTTGCCGGCGACCGCGTTGCGCTCCCTGATCAGCTCGGCGTCCAGCTCCGCGCCGAACAGCAGCGCCATGTTCGACAGCCACAGCCAGACGAGGAAGACCACGACCGCCGCGAGCGTGCCGTACGTCTTGTTGTAGGAGCCGAAGTTGGCCACGTACAGGGCGAAGCCGCCGGAGACGAGCACCCAGAGCAGGACCGCCAGCAGGCCGCCGGGGGTGAGCCAGCGCACGCCGGGCTGGCGCACGTTCGGCGCCGCCCAGTACAGCACCATGATCAGCCCTGCCGCGATCAGGGCCAGGACGGGCCACTTGGCCAGGTCCCAGACGGTCACCACGGTCTCGCCCAGGCCCAGCGCCTCACCCGCCAGGCGCGCGAAGTCACCGGTCAGCGTGACCGCGACCGCCGCCACAGTCAGCAGGACCGCGAGGAGGACCGTGAGGCCGACGCGCAGTGGGGTGATCTTCCAGAAGGGGCGGCCCTCCCGGATGTCGTAGATCTGGTTGCCCGCCCTGATGAAGGCCGCGATGTAGCCGGAGGCGGCCCACAGGGCGACCACGAGACCGATGATCGCGGCGAGGCCCGCCCGGGTGTCGCGCACCTGCGACAGGCCCTGGCCGAGCAGGTCGCGCACCTCCGCGGGCGCCACCGCCGTCAGGTTGCCGACGACGGCGGCGGCGTCCTGACGGCCGAGCAGTCCGAGCATCGACACCAGGACGATCAGCGCCGGGAAGATCGACAGGACCGCGTAGTAGGTGAGGGAGGCCGCCAGGTCCTGGACGCGGTCGTTGTTGAACTCGGCCACCGTGCGCCTGATCACGCGCCACCAGGACCGGCCTGGCAGTTCGGTGGGCCGCTCGGGACGTTCCACCGCTCACTTGGCCCTGTTGCGCCTCATGATCCGCCGTACGACGAAGGCCAGCACCGCGCCCATGGCCGCGATCATCAGCATGGGCCGCTTCCTGGCCTGCTCAGGCGTCGCGTCGTGCACCTTGTCCGCCATGACGGCGGCCTTGCCCTTGACGGTCCCGGCCACCTCGGTCGCCTTGCCCTTGGCCGTACCCGTCACTTCGGCCGCCTTGCCCTTGGCCGCACCGGTCATCTCGGCCGCCTTGCCCTTGGCCGTGCCCGTGAACTCGGCCGCCTTCTCCTTGGCCGTCTCCGTCATCTCCGCCGCTTTTCCCTTCGCGGTCTCCGCCATGTGTCCTGCCCTTCCTTTCGCTGTCGCCGCCGCCTCGCCCGCCCGGCTCTTGACGTCCGCCTTCTGGGCCAGGGCGTGCACGGTCTCGCCGAGCTCCTGGCGGGTCTGCCTGATGTCCTGCCGTACGTCGTCCGCGTCCTGCTGTCTCGCGCCGTCCTGGCTGTGGCGCCGCTCGTGCCGCTCGCGGCTGTGGCGCTCGTCGCTGGGGTGCTGCTCGTGGCGGGGCTCGCCGCCCTGCAGCGACTCCTCCTCCACGGCGCGCGACCTGACCGCGTCGGTGCGGTCGTCGCGCTGGGGGGCCTCGGGGACGAAGGTCTCGTGACCCTCTCGGGCGCGCTCCGCCTCGTGCGCGTTCTCAGCCGCGCCGGGCCTGGTGGGAGGCACGTTGATGGACTCGTGGTCGATGGGCTCGCCCACTGCCGCGCGCCGGGCGCCCACGGTGCCCGCGTGCTGCTTGTCGGTGCGACCGGGGTTCATCTCGCTCATCGCCGCGCCCCCTCCCTGACCGCGTCGAGGTCGGCCCGGACGCTCGCCATCGTCTCCGCCGGGACCATCGGCGTGGCCTGCTGGACCTTCTTCTTGCCGACCAGGCCGAGCAGCGCGGCGGCGACGAACAGGAGCACCGCCACGATCGCGGCGGCCAGCCACGCGGGCATGACCAGAGCGAGAAGCAGCACGAGCGCGGCCACAAGCGTGGCTCCGCCCAGGAACGCGACCACGCCGGCCGCGCCGGCCAGCCCCGCGCCGAGTCCCGCGCGCTTGCCCTTCTGCGTGATCTCGAGCTTGGCCAGCCGCAACTCGTCCTTCACGAGCCGGGAGACCTGTTCCGACAGATCGTTCACTAGCTTGTGAGTGTCGTTCACGCCGTCGCCTCCTCCGTTCGAGGGGGCGACTACCCAGGGAACCGGCCTTATATCAACGGCACGGCGGCGCGCAGGGGGTCAGCGCTCGGTCAGCGCTCGGTCAGCACTCGTCAGCGCTTCGCCGCGCGCAGCAGGAAGTCGAAGACCGCCACGACGGGCGACTTCTGGGTCTCGCACCAGTTGTCGGGCTTCTTGGGCGCGCTCCACGGGGATGGGAGCTCGCACGAGGGAGCCTGCGGCTTGGGCCGCTCACACCACGATCCGGGAGGGTTCATACCTTTATCGTACGCGCCGTGGCCGTGTCGCGGCGGGTAACCTGCCGAGGTGCTGGTCGTACATGGTGTCTGGGCAGGAGACGGGCTCGCCTTCTGGGCGGAGGACGCGGCCGTCGACCCGCGCCCCGCGTCCGGAGCCGCCCCGCGCTCCCACCCCTTCGCCGCCTCGGCGAGCACCCTGGCCGCCGCCCTCGCCCTCCCCGAGGCTGCCCGGGACGCGTCGCAGGGTCCTGGTGCAGGCGTCCGCGAGTTGGAGCTGCTGCTGCCCGGCTCGGTGAAGGAGCCGCTGCCGTCTCCCGAGACGGGACTGCTGTCCGCGATCGCCCGGCCCCGGCTGCACCTGTGGCGGGTCGACGCGCTGGTTCCGCCCGTCGGCGAGGCGCTGCGCCTGGTGGACGAGCAGGCCGCCGGCGCCGCCACCCTGCGTCACTGGGCCGCCGTCGTGGCGTTCGCTCGCGATCTCGTACGGCGCGGCCGCGTCATCCCCCGGCTCGTCACCGTCGGCGGCGGCGCGGGCGAGCGGCCCGATGACGGCGGCGTGGGCCAGTGGGCCGGGGAGTGGGCTCAACCTGAGGCCGACGCCAGGGCGGTGTGGCAGCCGGTGCTGACCGGCGCGGACGCGTCGTACTTCAAGGAGCTGGCGCTGGCCATGCCGCCCGCCTGCCGCACCTGGAGGGCCGAGCGGCCGTCCGGTGAGGTGCTGGGTGAGGCGCTCGGGGCGTTCGCCGACGCGCTGGTGCGGGCGGCGCTGGGCGAGCCGCTCGTCAGGCGGCCGGGCACGCCGCAGGAGCGATGGCTGGCGGCGCTGACCGGGCCTGACGGCGCCTGCCCGGACGTGCCGGAGCTGCGGAAGGAACTCGACGCCTGGCGGGCGTCCGTGGTCGCCGCCGACGGGGCCGCCCGCGTCTGCTTCCGGCTGGTCGAACCAGCCGACGCGGGCACCGACGCAGGAGCGGGCGGGGGCTCTGGGGAGTGGCGGGTGGAGGTGGCGTTGCAGGCCGCCGATGACCCGAGTCTGTACGTTCCCGCCGGGCGGGTGTGGGCCGGCGAGCCGGTGGTGGGGTTGCCCCGGCGGCCGGAGCGGGAGCTGCTCGCCGGGCTGGGGCGGGCCGTGCGGCTGTATCCCGAGCTGGATCGGGCGCTGCGGGTGGCCGAGCCGAGCGAGCTGACGCTGGACACGCGGGGCGCGTTCGAGTTCCTGCGGCAGGCGGCGCCGCTGTTGCAGGCGGCCGGGTTCGGGGTGCAGCTGCCGAGGTGGGCGGGGCGCGCCCGGCTCGGGCTGAAGCTCACCACCCGCACCCAGCGGCAGAGCGCGGCCACGGGGCAGGGGTTCGGGCTGCGGGAGCTGGTGGACTTCAGGGTCGACCTGGCGGTGGGCGACGAGACCGTCACCGAGGAGGAGCTGGCCGAGCTGGCCAGGCTCAAGGTGCCGCTGGTGCGGGTGCGGGGCCAGTGGGTGGAGCTGGACGAGCGCCAGCTCGCGGCGGCGTTGAAGGCGGTCGAGGGCGGGCGGGCCGGGCAGGTGCCGGCGGCCGACATCCTGCGCGAGGTGATGCAGGGGGACGATGAGCTGCCGCTGCTGACGGTGGACGCCGACGGGGTGCTCGGCGATCTGCTGTCGGGGCAGGCGGAGCGGCGGCTGCTGCCGATCGGCACGCCCGCCGGGCTGGACGCGACGCTGCGGCCCTATCAGGAGCGCGGGCTGGCGTGGCTGAGCTTCCTGTCGGAGCTGGGGCTCGGCGGGGTGCTCGCCGACGACATGGGCCTGGGCAAGACGGTCACCACGCTGGCGTTGCTCGTGCACGAGCGGGCCGGGTCAGCGCGCACCGAGCCGACGCTGCTGGTCTGCCCGATGTCGCTGGTGGGCAACTGGCGCCGGGAGGCGGCCCGGTTCGCGCCGGAGCTGCGCGTGCACGTACACCATGGCAGCGGCAGGGACGTCGGCGAGATCGACGGCGCGGACCTGGTGATCACCACCTACGGGACCGCCCAGCGGGACCTGGAGGCGCTGCGCGGGCTGCGGTGGCGGCGGGTGGTGTGCGACGAGGCGCAGGCCATCAAGAACAGCTCCACCCTCCAGGCGCGGGCGGTCAGGGCGATCCCGGCGGGCACCCGGCTGGCCCTGACCGGGACTCCGGTGGAGAACCATCTCGCCGAGCTGTGGTCGATCATGGAGTTCGCCAATCCGGGGCTGCTCGGATCGCGGTCGAGGTTCAGGACGCGCTTCCAGGAGCCGATCGAGGCCCGTCAGGACGAGCAGGCGGCGCAGGCGCTGCGGCGGGCGACCGGGCCGTTCGTGCTGCGCCGGCTCAAGACGGACACCTCGATCATCTCCGACCTGCCGGAGAAGCTGGAGGTCAAGGAGTGGTGCACGCTGACGGCCGAGCAGGCGTCGCTGTACCAGGCGGTCGTGGACGACATGCTGGCCAAGATCGACGACAGCGAGGGAATCGAGCGGCGCGGCCTGGTGCTGAGCGCGATGGCCAGGCTGAAGCAGGTCTGCAACCACCCGGCTCACCTGCTCAAGGACGGCTCGCTGCTGGCGGGCAGGTCGGGCAAGCTGAGCCGGCTGGAGCAGCTCGCGGAGGAGATCGTGGCCGAGGGCGAGAAGGCGCTGGTGTTCACGCAGTACTCCGAGTTCGGCACGATGCTGCAGCCCTATCTGGCGCAGCGGCTGGAGCGGCCGGTGCTGTGGCTGCACGGCGGCCTGCCGAGCCGGACCCGCGACCGCCTGGTGGACCGCTTCCAGCATGACGACGAGCCGATGCTGTTCCTACTGTCGCTCAAGGCGGCGGGAGTGGGGCTGAACCTGACGGCGGCGAGCCACGTCATCCACGTCGACCGCTGGTGGAACCCGGCCGTCGAGGACCAGGCGACCGACCGGGCGTTCCGCATCGGCCAGCGCCGCAACGTCCAGGTGCGCAAGCTGATCTGCGCCGGCACCTTGGAAGAACGGGTGGACGAGATGATCGAGCGGAAGAAGGCGCTCGCCGAGCGGGTGGTCGGCGCGGGCGAGGACTGGCTGACGGACCTGTCCACCGGTGAGCTGCGCGAGGTGTTCCGTCTGACGGCCGAGGCGGTGAGCTGAGCATGCCGGTCGGCAGGGACGGCTGGTTCGAGGCGGGCCGGCCCATCAGGGTCGAAGGCGGCATCCGGGCCCGGACGCAGCGCGGCTCCATCGGCTCGACGTGGTGGTCCAGGCGCTTCATCGACATCCTGGAGCGGATCTGCGACCAGGGCCGGCTGTCGCGCGGCCGCCGCTACGCCCGCGCCGGCCAGGTCCTGTCCATCGACCTGTCGCCCGGCCTGGCGGCCGCGTCGGTGCAGGGCTCGCGTGCCGAACCGTACGACGTGACGATCTCCGTCGAGGCGTACGACGAGACGCGCTGGACGGCGATCGAGGAGGTGATCGGGGCGCAGGCCGTCTACCGGGCCAAGCTGCTGGCCGGGGAGATGCCGACGGAGATCGAGGAGCTGTTCGCCTCGCTCGGCGCCGACCTGTTCCCGCGCGACCTGGACATGGAGTGCTCGTGCCCCGACTGGGGCTTTCCGTGCAAGCACGTGTCGGCGGTGCTCTATCTGCTGGCCGAGTCGTTCGACGACGACCCGTTCCTGGTGCTCGCCTGGCGCGGCCGCACCCGCGACCAGCTGCTCGGCAACCTGGCCGACGACCCGGTGGTGGACGCGGTGTCGCTGGAGGTGGCGGACGTGCCGTTCGCGGACCGCCTGGCGGACTTCTACGCGCCGGCGGCCACCGTCCACCGCCCCGAGCGCAGGCCCGCCGCCGCGCCGCCGGACCTCCTCCCCCGCGTCTTCCCGCCACCCCCGGAGGTGGCGAGCCCGCTCACCGCCGCTTACGGCCGTCTGGGATCCGGCTAGGGGTCAGCGGTCCTCGAAGCTGTCGGGGACCATCACGCGGACGCCGTTGGGGACCACGCGCAGGCGGATGGGCGTGCGGAGGCGTACTTCGCCGTCGACGTCGGCGGCCATCGGCGGGTCGGTCTCCAGCAGCATCTCGCGGCCGACCACGAAGGGGCCGCCCGCCAGGCTGCGCCAGCGGCCGGTGGTGGCGCGGGCCAGCGTCTCGACCAGGAGCCGCACTTTCTTGCCCGAGCCGAGCTGGTAGGCCACCAGCATGCCGTCGTCGATGCTGATGTCGCGGGCCACCTGCCAGCCGCCGTGGAAGCGGCCGTTGGCGATGTTGAGCTGGTGGGTGAGCAGCTCGTGGCGCTGGCCGTCGACGGTGATGTAGGCGCGGAAGGGCGTGTGCCCCGGCAGCACGGTCAGGGCGGTCAGCGGGTAGGCCGGCCGGCCGAGCACCCGCTTGAGCCACGGCTTGACCTTGCCCGCCACCTCGACCGACACGCCGAAGCTGGCCAGGTTGGCGAACGGCCGGTCGTCGGCCATGCCGAGGTCGATGTCGGCGACCTTGCCGGTGTCGAACACCCTGATCGCGCCGGCCAGGTCGAGCGGCAGGCCGAGGCTGCGGGCGAAGTTGTTGGTGGTGCCGAGCGGCAGCACGCCGAGCGCCACGTCGCGGTGGGCGACGTGGCGCACGGCCGAGGAGAGGGTGCCGTCGCCGCCGCCGACGATGAGCAGGTCAGGGCCGGTGGCGAGCGCGGTGTCCAGCAGGTCGCGCAGCCGCTTGGGGTTGTAGACGCCGATCTCGGCCAGTGGTTCGTAGCCGAGCTTGTGCAGCTGCTCGATCACCTCGAAGTAGTGGCGACGGCCGCGACGCGAACGAGTGTTGATCACCACCGCGACCCGGCGGTCCTGCCGGATCGCCTTGGTGTGCTCGGCCTTGGCGCGCAATTCGCTCATGGTCGTCAATCGTAGGTCCTGATCCCCCGGCCTTCAGCCGCCGGACCAGGTCGGGTGGAGGGCCGCCGGGACTTCTCCCGGCGGCCCCGTGGCTCACTTCTTGGGCGGGACCACCTGGACGATGGCGCCCAGGTTGCCGGGAAGCGGCGCGACGAGCTTGAACTGCACGCCCAGCGCCTTGCCCTCGTCACCGGGGTTGCCGGTGCCGAGGACGTGGCCGCCGCCGATGTCGGTGCCGTAGAACTCGGTGGCGGCGGTGCCGTCGACGTTCACCACGCGGGTGCTGTACGGCTGGTCGTCCTTGCTCGGGACCACGACGGAGGCGTCGAAGTCACGGTAGAAGAGGCCGCCGTCCTGCACTTCGAGGCCGGGGTACCAGGTCTTGGCGTCGGTGAAGTTCCGCACGCCCTTGAGCCCCTTGATCTCGGTGCAGTACTCGCTGAACGGCTCGCCGGCTGCCTCCAGGCACTCCTTCAGCGGGTAGGTGTCCTTGAAGGAGAAGGCCGCGTTGGACGTCTGCGTACGGCCGTCCATGTTCTTGTGCCGGCTCGGGTCCTTGGCGGCGGCGTCGCCCGTGCGGCGCAGCGGGTCGAAGTGCGAGTCCACCAGGAGGAGGGAGCCCTTGGAGCCGATGCTCGGCCCGGCTTCGAGGTTGTTGGCCAGGCTGTTGTTGGTGAAGGTCGAGTCGCGGTACCAGACGAGCAGGCCGGGCGCGTTGTACTTGACCTTCTCCACCTTCCACGCGCCGTCACGCGAGTAGTTGGTGTCGTAGGCGTACTGCAGGCCCTTGTCGAACCCGTCGAAGTTACGCCACTCGGCCAGGTAGAACCGGTCGATCTGGCGTTCGCCGTTGTTGATCGTCCAGCCCGAGCCGCTGGTGTTGGTGAACGTGCCGCCGGCGGCGCGCCAGCCGTTCTCGCCGCCTTCGACGTCGTCGCTCCACACGGCGGCGCCGCCGTTGGTGAGCTCGAAGTCGTCGGCGTGCCAGCCGCGCGGGGTGAAGGCCGCGTCGGTGTTGTACGCCAGCCGCAGCTTGATCGTCTGACCGGCGAACGGGGTCAGGTTGACGTAGTCGTGCCGCCAGCCGTCGGTGTTGCCGGTGATGCCGTACTTCTTGTCGCCGAACGCCTGGAGGTTCTTGTTCGGGTCCGGGTAGTCGTCGGCGGTGGTGATCTCGTTACCGGCCTCGTCGAAGACCTTCTGCTGGGCCCACGTCTGGCCGCCGTCGGTGGACACCTCGACGAAGCCGAAGTCCCAGTCGGCCTCGATCTCGTAGTTGTTCCACATCCAGAACCGCACGTCGGTCCCGGCGGGCACCTCCACGTCGCGGTTCAGCGAGACGTTGGCCCACTCCTGGTCCATGCCGGACCACCAGGCGCCGGTGCCGCTGTGCGGGTCGATCATCTTCAGCGGCTCGGACTTGAGGTTCACCCGGACGCCGTCCTCGGTGAACTTGGGGGTGCGGGAGGACTGGCCGACGGTGACCAGGCGCTGGCGGTCACCCGGGTCGAGCACCTCGGGGTTCGCCCAGCCGAGCACCCACTTGTCCCACAGGCCCATGTGGGTGGGCATCGACTGGAAGATCGGGCCGGAGTGGGAGCCGCTGGACATCAGGTCCCAGAAGTCCACCGCGGAACTGGCCGCGCCCGAGGTGTCGTAGAGGTCGGGCAGGCCCAGGTCGTGGCCGTACTCGTGGGCGAAGACGCCGACGCCGGAGTCCTCGGGCTGCACGATGTAGTTGGAGATCTTCTTGTCGCTGCCGGGCACCTGATAGCCGCCGGCGACCGCGCTGGAGTGCGCCCAGATGGCGTAGGTGCCCTCGGCGCCGCCGCCGGAGGACTTGTCCTTGCCGGCGTGCACGAGCACGAGGTGGTCGATCACGCCGTCGGGCTCGGCGAAGTTGCCGTCGCCGTCGGCGTCGGAGACGTCCTCGACGTCGTAGTCGGCCCACGGGAATTCGGGCTGGGTCTGCGCGAGCACGTCGACGGCGTCGATGGCGAGCTGGCCGGCGCCGCGCGGGTTGTCGGGGTGGCCGGACATGTCCTGCTGGACGTTGCCGCAGGCCGCCGCGCCGTACCACGCCTCGGAGTGCGGGGCCTTGATCCAGCCGACGGCGGAGCCGGTGACGGAGTAGGCGCCCTTGGACATCTCCTCGTACATCTTCTTCATGGTGAAGCCGGAGATGTCGATGCCGCGCCTGCCGTCGCGCGGGTCTCTCAGGTCGGTGCGCACCCGCTCGGTGATGCCCCGGTCGGTGTAGAGCATCTTGTTGAAGTGCTCGGGGCTGAAGTCCTTGACCCAGAAGGAGTTGTTGTCCTTCGCCTGCAGGGTGGCGGGGTCGGGGATGTTGTTGTGCAAGGGGCCGTTCAGCACCGTGCCGGCCGGCTCGGTGACGCAGTCGTCGGGGGCGCTGCCGACGGTCCGGGGCCGGCTGAAGCCGGAGAAGTCGTCGTTGGCGCCCTCGTTGAACTCGACGAGCAGAGTCAGCAGCTTGGCCGTCGTGGTCTGCTTGGAGTTCTTGAAGATGAAGTCCGCCGGGTTGCGGCCCGTCTTGATGGCCTGCCTCTCGCGAGCGGCGAGGACGCGGCCGGCGGCGGGGTTGCCGGTCTTGAACTTCCGGTCGAACTCCTGCGCCCGGGACAGGCGCTTGTCGCTGCCGGGCACGGCCGGGTCCTCGGGCGAGTCCTCGACGCTGGGCGGCGCGTAGTTAATGTAGTAGTCAGAGGCACTGGGCTCGTATCTCGCCACCGAGGATGCCTGAGCGGTGGGGACCGTCAAGGCAGCGCCGAGGAGGGCTACCGCCGGGACCAGGGTTAACAGGCGCTTTGGGCTGGACAAAGTAACCCCTTCTGCCCGGGATCGCCGGGCGCATGATCATAGGGAGTCGCAATGCCGGACGGTAGAGCTTCCTAAAGAATCCGTAAAGTAGGTTGTTGAAATGTAACCAAATAAGGACATTTCACAACAGCAGACCCATGGCTATGATCACGCGCGCCTGTAACAGACGAACGCGAGGCCCCAGTAGGGACCTCGCGTAAGGAGCCGCCCGGGTCAGCCGGTCGACTTCTCCGGCTTCCTGTGCGGGTAGTGCAGGTCGAAGGCGGGCCGTTCGGACCTGATCGGCGGCATGGACGTGAAGTTGTGCCGGGGCGGCGGGCAGGAGGTGGCCCATTCGAGTGAGTTACCGAAGCCCCACGGGTCGTCCATCCTCACCTTGGGCGCCCTCTTGGCCGTTTTGTAGATGTTGTACAGGAACGGGATCGTCGAGGCGCTGAGCAGGAACGCCCCCACGGAAGAGATCTGGTTGAGCGTGGTGAACCCGTCCTGGGCGCCGTAGTCGGCGTAGCGCCGGGGCATGCCGAGCACGCCGAGCCAGTGCTGCACCAGGAACGTGGTGTGGAAGCCGATGAACAGGGTCCAGAAGTGGACCTTGCCCAGCCGGTCGTCGAGCATCTTGCCGGTCATCTTCGGCCACCAGAAGTAGAACCCGGCGAACATCGCGAACACCACCGTGCCGAAGACCACGTAGTGGAAGTGCGCCACCACGAAGTACGTGTCGGTGACGTGGAAGTCGAGCGGCGGCGAGCCGAGGATGACCCCGGTGAGCCCGCCCAGCAGGAACGTGATGAGGAACCCGATCGCGAACAGCATCGGCGACTCGAAGCTGAGATGCCCGCGCCACATCGTGCCGATCCAGTTGAAGAACTTCACCCCGGTCGGCACCGCGATGAGGAAGGTCATGAACGAGAAGAACGGCAGCAGCACCTGGCCGGTCGGGAACATGTGGTGCGCCCACACCGTCATCGACAGCCCGGCGATCGCGATGGTGGCCCCCACCAGCCCCAGGTAGCCGAAGATGGGCTTGCGGCTGAAGACCGGGATGACCTCGGTGATGATGCCGAAGAACGGCAGCGCGATGATGTAGACCTCAGGATGGCCGAAGAACCAGAACAGGTGCTGCCACAGGATCGGCCCGCTGCCGTTGGCGTCGAAGACGTGGGTGCCGAACTTGCGGTCCGACTCCAGCGCCAGCAGCGCGGCGGCCAGCACCGGGAAGGCCATCAGCACCATCATCGAGGTCAGCAGCACGTTCCAGCAGAAGATGGGCATCCTGAACATGGTCATGCCGGGCGCGCGCATGCCGATGATCGTGGTGATGAAGTTGACCGAGCCGAGGATCGTGCCGAGCCCGCTCAGCGCCAGGCCCATGATCCACAGGTCGCCGCCGACACCGGGCGAGTAGGTGGCCGTCGACAGCGGCGTGTAGCCGAACCAGCCGAAGTCCGCCGCACCGCCCGGCGTGAAGAAGCCGGCCACCGCGATCAGCCCGCCGAACAGGAACAGCCAGTACGCGACCGCGTTCAGCCTCGGGAAGGCCACGTCCGGCGCGCCGATCTGCAACGGCATGATCACATTGGCGAACCCGGCGAACAGCGGCGTCGCGAACAGCAGCAGCATGATCGTGCCGTGCATGGTGAACAGCTGGTTGTACTGCTGCGCGTCGACCAGCTGCATCCCCGGCTGCACCAGCTCGGCCCGGATGATCACCGCCATGACCCCGGCCGCGAGGAAGAACCCGAAGGAGGTGATGAGGTACAGATAACCGATGACCTTGTGGTCGGTGGTCGTCAGCCAGGACACGATCACGGTCCCGGTCCGGCGGCTCCCGGCCTGCTCGATCGAGGTCTCGCGGACGCTGGTCACGGCTGCTCCCTCCCTGCGAGGTACGGGCTGCCCCTATGCCCCCATTTCACGCCAACCATCGCCCCGCGAACAGGGGAAGTTCGCCCGCATGCGTCGCCGGCATGGCCGCCATGCGAGATCGTCGCGTCACGCGCCGGACCGGCTCCTGACCTGAGGCCCGGTGCGCGGGCGGCGTCTTCTATCCTTCGTATCCGACCCGATCGGAGGAGAAGACCTCGTGAACGCCTCGCGTGACTATGCCGCCCTCGTCCAGCGTGGACTCTCGCTCGACCTCACCAGGGGCAAGCCGTCACCGCGCCAGCTGGACCTCTCCAACGACATGCTGAGGATGCCGTCGTCCTACCTCACGGCCGGCGGCGCCGACGCGCGCAACTACGGCGACCTGCAGGGGCTGCCGGAGCTGCGGGCCCTGTTCGGGCCGCTGCTGCAGGTCCCGGCGGCACAGCTCGTCGTCGGCGGCAACGCCAGCCTGGCGATGATGCACGACACGATCGTGCACGCGCTGCTCAGCCGGATGCCGGGCGCGGCCCGCCGCTGGGTCGAGGAGCCGAAGATCACCTTCCTCTGCCCCGTCCCCGGCTATGACCGGCATTTCACCATCTGCGAGCAGTTCGGGATCACCATGGTCCCGGTGCCGATGAACGCGGACGGCCCCGACATGGACGTGGTCGAGCGCCTGGTCGCCGAGGACGCGAGCGTCAAGGGCATCTGGTGCGTGCCCAAGTACAGCAACCCGACCGGCATCGTCTACAGCGACGAGACCGTGCGCCGACTCGCCGCCATGCCCACCGCCGCCCCCGACTTCCGCGTCTTCTGGGACAACGCCTACGCGGTTCACCACCTCACCGACACGCCGGTGGAGCTGGCCGACCTGCTGGCGCTCAGCGCCGAGCACGGCGATCCCGACCGCGTCCTCGTCTACGGCTCCACCTCCAAGGTGACCCTGGCGGGCTCCGGCGTGGCCTTCTTCGGCTCCTCCCCGGCGAACGTCGAGTGGTTCCTGGCCGGTGCCCGCAAGCAGACGATCGGCCCGGACAAGCTCAACCAGCTCCGCCACGTGGAGTTCCTGCGCGATGCCGAGGGCGTGGCCGCGCACATGCGCAAGCATGCCGAGCTGATCGGGCCCAAGTTCGAGGCCGTGGACCGGGTGCTGGCCAAGGAGCTCGGCGACCTGGCCACCTGGACCAGCCCGAAGGGCGGCTACTTCGTCAGCCTGCAGGTGCCGCGCGCCGCCGAGGTGGTGGCCAGGGCCAAGGCCGCCGGGATCGCGCTGACCCCGGCCGGCGCCACCCACCCCTACGGCACGGACCCGGGTGACAGCACGATCAGGATCGCGCCCACCTACCCGAGCCTGGAGGAGCTGGAGCAGGCCATCACCGGCCTGGCCGTCTGCGTCCGCCTGGTCGCGGAGGAAGCCTGAATCAGGGCCGGGGTGCGAGAGCCGTACACTCAGGTGCGCTTTCTGTAGCCGAAGATGTACTCGCGCGTCTCGCTCGGATGGAACGAGACGCCGACCTCCGGCTCGAACGCGACGTTGTCGCGGGGGCAGTAGTAGAGGCCCTCCCAGACGGCGAGGGCCTGCTCCCTGGCCGGGCCCTCGGCGTGGTCGGTCTTGCGCGCGCCGCGCGCGCCGAGCACGAACAGCAGCCCGAACCCCCACAGAAACCCGGTCAGGCAGAACGGCGCGAGCAGCACCTCACCCCAGCCAGAGTCCTTGCCCATCGCGAGCACCAGCGCCAGCACCAGGTGCACCAGGGCGCCGAGCAGGAGCAACAGGTAGCCCTGGTTCCTGGCCCACGGGTTGTAGTGGCGGCTGGGGAACGACAGCCAGACCGCGAGCTGGGTGCGGCTCATCAGATGCTTGGAGGCGCCCAGCGCGGGCGCGGTGGGCAGGTCCGCCACCTGCCGTTCCCCTGGCAGCCTGACCCTGCCGATCCGGTACGTGGTGCCCGCCGCCACCGCTCCCGGCACCGAAACGACCTGGTCTACCTGCCCACACACCGGACACTTCGCTTCCACCTGGGCAGTCTGGCCGTAAGGCTCCGTCCGTGCAAACCGTAAGGTTTCTCATGTGAGACCCATTGACGCCCTGGTGAAGTCCCTGCCCGACGGCCGTGTGCTGACCGATCCCGATGTGACCGATTCCTATGCCCGTGACCGCACCTTCGTGGAGCCTGGCAAGCCGATCGGCGTGGTGCTGGCCGCCTCCCGCGACGACGTGGTGACCACCCTGCGCTGGGCGAGCGAGCACCGGGTGCCGGTGGTGCCGCGCGGCGCGGGCACCGGGCTGGCGGGCGCCGCCACGGCGAGCGAGGGGGCACTGATCCTCTCGCTGGCCAGGATGACCGCGATCAGGGAGCTGTCGCCTGCGGACGAGATCGCCGTGGTCGAACCGGGAGTGATCACCGCCGACCTGGACAGGGCCGCCCGGGAGCACGGGCTGATGTACGCGCCGGACCCCTCGTCGTACGAGATCTCCACGATCGGCGGAAACCTGGCGACGAACGCGGGCGGACTGCGCTGCGTCAAGTACGGCGTCACCCGCGACTCCGCGCTCGGCCTGGAGGTCGTGCTGGCCGACGGCCGGATCCTCGACACCGGCCGGCGCACGATGAAGGGCGTCACCGGCTACGACCTGACCGGGCTGTTCGTCGGCTCGGAGGGCACCCTCGGCGTGATCACCGCGGCCACCGTGCGGCTGCGCCCGGCGCCCACGGCGCCTCCGGCGACGTTCGCCGCGGAGTTCGGCTCGCTGCGCGAGGCGGGCGCGGCCGTGTCGGCGATCATGGCGGCCGGGTGCCAGCCGTCGCTGATGGAGCTGCTGGACCGTGGCACGCTGGAGGCCATCGACGACTGGCGCAACATCGGCCTGGAGGCAGGCACGATGGCCATGCTGATCGGGCAGTCCGACGCCTCCGACGCCCAGGTCACGGCCGAGCGGATGGAGCGGCTCTGCCTCGACAACGGGGCCTCCTTCGTCGCCGTCTCCACCAGCCCGCAGGAGACCGAGGAGCTGATCGGGCTGCGCCGGATGGCCTACGAGGCCAAGGAGCGGCTCGGCGCGTGCCTGGTGGAGGACGTCTGCGTGCCCCGCTCGGTGCTGCCTGAGATGATCACCGCCATCGAGGCCGCCGGCGCGCGGCACGGGGTGCGGATCTGCACGGTCGCGCACGCGGGCGACGGCAACCTGCACCCGGTCTTCATCTTCGACCACGGTACGGCCGAGCCGCCGGCCGAGGTGTGGGCCGCCGCGGACGAAGTGTTCACCCGCGCGTTGGAGCTGGGCGGCACGCTCACCGGCGAGCACGGTGTCGGGCTGCTCAAACAGCGTTGGCTCGCGCTCGAATCCGGACCAGTGGCCCAAGATGTGCAGAAGGGGATCAAAGCCGTATTTGACCCTCTGGGGCTTCTCAACCCAGGAAAGGCCATCTGATCAGCGATCATCCCACTGTTCACCAAGCCGTGACCTAACCTCCGCATACGGACTCGACCTGCACAGAAACGCTGACATGTCAGCGTCAAAGATGAATGATCTGCCAGGTGAGGCTACGTACCAAAGGTCACGCTGGTACGGTCTTGCCCCAACGATCGTTTCTGTTATGGGGGGCAGGGGTGAGTCAGTTCCAGCCGTTGGCGTCGGACGACCCGCGACGACTGGGCGAGTACGACATCATCGCCCGGCTCGGCGAGGGCGGCCAGGGGATCGTCTATCTCGGCAAGTCCGGCTCGGGAGAGCAGGTGGCGGTCAAGCTCCTGCACCATGCCCTCGTGGCCGATCCCGACGCGCGCACCAGATTCCTGCGCGAGGTGGCCGTGGCGCAGCGGGTGGCCCGGTTCTGCACCGCCACCGTGCTGCACGCCGACCTCGAAGGCAGCCGGCCGTACATCGTCAGCGAGTACGTGCCCGGCCCCTCCCTGCGTGAGCTCGTCATCAACGAGGGGCCGCGCCGGGGGGCCGCCCTCGAACGCCTGGCGATCAGCACCGCCACCGCCCTGGCGGCCATCCACCGGGCCGGGATCCTGCACCGCGACTTCAAGCCCGCCAACGTGCTCATGGGCCCCGAGGGCCCGGTCGTGATCGACTTCGGCATCGCCCGCGCCCTGGACTCCCCCACCGCCACCGCCACCGGGATGGCGATGGGCACGCCCTCCTTCCTGGCGCCCGAGCAGCTCACCGGGACGTCGGCGATCTCCGAGGCCGCGGACGTGTTCGCGTGGGGCGTCACCATGGTGTTCGCCGCCACCGGCAAGCCCGCCTTCGGCTCCGACTCCATCCCCGTGGTGATGCACCGGATCCTGAACGAGGAGCCGCAGCTCGGCAGGATGGAAGGGGCGCTGGCGGACCTGGTGGCCGCCTGCCTGTCCAAGGACCCCACGCAGCGGCCCACGGCCGACCAGCTCATCATCGAGCTCACCGGGCAGCCCGTGCCCAAGGCCGCCGTCGAACCGGTGACCGGCCCGACGACCCAGCAGCCCGCCGGCCCGCACGCCTTCGCCGCTCCCCACCCCACGGTCCAGCAGGGCGGCACGGAGGACAAGCCCGCCGCGGGCTACACACCCCAGGCGACCGCGTACGGCCAGCACAGCCCGAACGCCCACGTCGGCGGCTCCGGCTCCCAGGTGGGGCCGGCCGGCCAGGAGGGTTCTGGCGGTCCCGGCGGCTCGGGGTCTCAAGGCGGCTCCAAGGTGCAGTTCCCGCCGTGGCCGCAGGCGGGTGGCCAGCCTGACGCCCCGCCGCAGACAGGGCCCTACGGCCAGGCTCCGGCGCCCGGCGGCGCGGGCCCCACGGTGGTCGCCGCCCCATCGACCTTCGGCCCCGGCATCCCGCAGGGGCCTGGCACGCCGCCCGGCAACGCACCTGGCATGCCATCCGCGCCCGGCATGCCGCCCGGCGGCGCACCCGGCATGGGTGCCGGTCAGGCACCCGGCATGGGCGCCGGGAACGGTCAGCCGGGGATGCCCGGTGGGCCGCCTGGAATGCCGCCCCATGACGGGCACCCGTCCGGCGCTGGAATGCCCCCAGGCGCTCCCCAGCAGCCCGGTGCAGCCCAGGGAGGTCCGCAGGCGGGACCGTTCCCAGGAGGCCACGGCCCAGGGCCCCAGGGTCACGTAGCCCACGGCCCAGGCCCTCAAGGTCCCGGAGGGCACGGCGGAGGCCCTCAAGGTCCCGCAGGACACGGCCCAGGCTCCCAACTGCCCGGAGTTCATGGCCCAGGATCCCAGCAGCCCGGTGGTCACGGGCCGGGCTCTCAGGGGCCCGGTGGTCACGGCCCGGGAGGCCGAGGGCCGGGGCAGCCGCCTGGTGGGCGGCCCGATGGTGGAGCGGGGTCGAAGCAGCGCCGTACGCTGACCTTCGCTCTTTCGGGCGCCGCCGCGGCAGCACTGCTCGTGGTGGCCGGCGCTGTCGTGGTGCAGGCGAACTCGGGCGCGCAGAAGGTGCTGTCCGTGGGCGTCACCTCCGAGGTGTCCCCCACGATCCTCCCGTCCGCCGAGCTGCCGGTGGACACCTCGACCCCGGATCCGTCGAGCGTCCCCGACCTGGACGTGGACCAGCCCAAGCCCACCAAGACCAGGACCAGGCCCCGCAACGACGCCCTGGCCCAGGTGCCGGACCCGGTCGCGGTGCCCTCACGGAAGCCGACGGCCCGCCCGACGCGGAGTCCGTCCCCGTCGCCCACGAAGACGACCAAGCGGCCGACGAGGAAGAAGAACCAGATCGAGCCGAGCACCGAGCCGACGGGGACGCCGACGCCCACCATCGTGCAGAACCCGCACCAGCCGTCAGTGGTGTGCGGCGCCGGCTACAAGGTGATCGCCAGGCAACCTCTGGGCGACAAGGCGACCGTCTTCCTGCTCTACCACCCCGGGCTGGCCAAGAACTGCGTGGTCACCATGTCGCGCCTGATCTATCCGACCAAGATTCACATGAACGCGATCCTGCAGGTCAAGGGTGGAGCCAGCGCGAGCAACCCCGGCAGGTTCAGCGCCTACGCCGGCCCGATCCGCCTGTCGGCCCCCAAGAAGTGCGTCATCTGGGGCGGTACCTGGGAGAACCTGACCTGGAAGTCCGGCTGGAGCCACTGCGGCTGACACCCGCTGCCCGGTCCGGCCCACGCCCGCTCCTCGTTCGGGGCCGCTCTCCACCTGCTGGAGGGCGGCCCTTTCGCCGTGCTGGGCCGGAGTTCGCCGCTGCCGAGCCGGGCACCTCGCTCTCTTCTCAGAACGGCCACAGGCGGCTACCGTAGTTGACGTGATCGTCAGGTCCAGTGTGCTGACCTCCCGGGGCAGGCGGACGCGTGCCGCGCTCCTGCGGGCAGGACGGGAGGCGTTCGAGGAGCACGGCTACGACACCGTGCGGATCGACGACGTCTGCGCGCGGGCCGGGGTGTCGCACGGCACCTTCTACACCTACTTCGACTCCAAGGAGTCCCTGTTCGCCGAGGTGGCGGGGGCGGCCATGGGTGAGATGTTCGCGGCGAGCGTCGTGGGACCGTCCGCGCCCGCCGAGCCGTACGCCCGCATCGAGGCCGCCAACCGGCTCTACCTGCGCGCCTGGTCGGCGAACTCCCGGCTGATGCGCACGCTGGAGCACGTGGCCACCGCCGACGACCGGTTCGGCCGGCTGCTCCTGGAGCTCCGCGAGGTCTTCGTACGGCGCGGCGCCGACGGGGTGCGACGCCTGCAGGAGCAGGGCCTGGCCGACCCCACGCTCGATCCCCGGCTGACGGCGGTCATGCTGGGCGGCATGGTCGAGCACTTCGCGCACGTATGGCTGGACCTGGGCGAGCAGGCGGACGAGGAGGCGGCCGTGGACCACCTGTCCCGGCTCTGGGCCCGAGCCATCGGCCTGACGCTCCCGTCACGTACGGAGGAGGACGCGTGATCGTCAGCAGGCTGGACACGAGCGACGCCGACCATCCGCGGCGCCGGGAGGCGATGCTGGCCAAGCTGGCCGAGCTCGACGCCGAGCACGCCAAGGCGGTCGCCGGCGGCGGGACCAAGTACGTCGAGCGGCATCGCGGCCGGGGCAAGCTGCTCGCCCGGGAGCGCATCGAGCTGCTCGTGGATCCGGACTCGCCGTTCCTGGAGCTGTCACCGCTGGCCGCGTGGGGCAGCGAGTTCGCCGTCGGCGCCGGCGTGGTCACCGGGATCGGCGTGATCGAGGGCGTCGAGTGCGTGATCACCGCGAACGACCCCACGGTCAGGGGCGGCGCCTCGAACCCGTGGACCCTCAGGAAGACGCTGCGCGCCGCGGACATCGCCATGACGAACCGCCTGCCGTACGTCAATCTGGTGGAGAGCGGCGGCGCCGACCTGCCGACGCAGAAGGAGATCTTCATCCCGGGCGGCCGGATCTTCCGCGACCTGACGCGGCTGTCAGCCGCCGGGATCCCGACGATCGCGCTGGTCTTCGGCAACTCCACGGCCGGGGGCGCGTACGTGCCCGGGATGAGCGACTACGTGGTGATGGTGCGGGACCGGGCGAAAGTGTTTCTGGGCGGGCCGCCGCTGGTGAAGATGGCGACCGGCGAGGAGTCCGACGACGAGTCGCTCGGCGGGGCCGAGATGCACGCCAGGGTGAGCGGGCTGGCCGACTACCTGGCGGCCGACGAGCACGACGCGCTGCGCGTCGGGCGGCGGATCGTGCGCTCGCTCAACTGGCGCAAGCAGGGCGTCCGGCCGCAGGCCGGGAGGGATCCGGTCTATCCGGTGGAGGAGCTGCTGGGGATCGTGCCGGAGGACCTGAAGGTCCCGTTCGACCCGCGCGAGGTGATCGCCCGGGTGGTGGACGGCAGCGAGTTCGAGGAGTTCAAGCCGGTGTACGGCGCCTCGCTGGTGACGGGGTGGGCACGGCTGCACGGCTATCCGGTGGGCATCCTGGCCAACGCGCGCGGCGTGCTGTTCAGCGAGGAGTCGCAGAAGGCCACCCAGTTCATCCAGCTCGCCAACCAGTCCCGCACACCACTGATCTTCCTGCAGAACACGACCGGTTACATGGTGGGCAAGGAGTACGAGCAGGGCGGCATCATCAAGCACGGCGCCATGATGATCAACGCGGTGTCGAACTCGACGGTGCCGCACCTGACGGTGGTGATGGGCGCCTCGTACGGAGCGGGCAACTACGGGATGTGCGGACGGGCCTACGATCCCCGGTTCCTGTTCAGCTGGCCGAGCGCCAAGTCGGCGGTGATGGGCCCGGCGCAGCTCGCGGGGGTGCTGTCGATCGTCGGCCGCGCCTCGGCCGAGGCGCGCGGGCAGGTGTACGACGAGGAGGCGGACGCGGCGATGCGGGCGATGGTGGAGGCGCAGATCGAGGCGGAGTCGCTGCCGTTCTTCCTGTCCGGCAGGCTCTACGACGACGGGGTGATCGACCCGCGCGACACCCGGACGGTGCTCGGCCTGTGCCTGTCGGCGATCAACAGCGCCGCGGTGCCGGAGGCGGCGGGATTCGGGGTGTTCCGCCCGTGATCACACGTCTGCTGGTGGCGAACCGGGGCGAGATCGCCCGCCGGGTCTTCCGTACCTGCCGGGAGCTGGGCATCGAGACGGTGGCCGTCTTCTCCGACGCCGACGCCGGCGCGCCGCACACGGCCGAGGCCGACTACGCGGTGCGGCTGAGCGGCGTCCGGCCCGCCGACACCTACCTCGCCGTCGACCGGCTGCTGGCGGCCTGCCGCGCGTCGGGGGCGGACGCGGTGCACCCCGGCTACGGCTTTCTGTCGGAGAACGCGGCCTTCGCGCGGGCGGTGGTCGAGGCGGGGCTCACCTGGGTGGGCCCGTCGCCGGCCGCCATCGCCGCGATGGGCGTCAAGCTGACGGCCAAGCGCCTGATGTCCGAGGCCGGCGTCCCCACCCTCCCGTCGCTGGCCGAGACGGCCGACGGCAAGCTGGCGGACAGTGACGGGGCTCCGGCCTGGGAGTTCCCGGTGCTGGTGAAGGCCGTCGCCGGCGGTGGCGGCCGGGGCATGCGGGTGGTGCGCGCCCCGGGCGAGCTGGCGCGGCAGGTGGCGTCCGCCCATCGGGAGTCCCTGGCGGCCTTCGGCGACGGCGGCGTGTTCGTCGAGCCGCTGCTGGAGGGCGCCCGGCACATCGAGGTGCAGGTCCTGGCCGACCCGCACGGCACGGTGTGGGCGCTCGGCGAGCGGGAGTGCAGCATCCAGCGCAGGCACCAGAAGGTCGTGGAGGAATGCCCCTCCCCCGGCGTCACCCCGGCGATGCGGGCCCGCCTGGAGGAGGCCGCGGTCCGGGCCGCCCGCGCGATCGGCTACGTGGGCGCGGGGACGGTCGAGTTCCTGGTCAGGGGCGAGCAGGTGGCGTTCCTGGAGATGAACACGCGCCTGCAGGTCGAGCATCCGGTGACGGAGCTGGTCTACGGGGTGGACCTGGTGCGGTGGCAGCTGGAGGTGGCCGAGGGCGCGGCCCTGCCGCCGGAGCCGCCGCGGCCGGTCGGGCACGCCGTGGAGGTGCGGCTGTACGCCGAGGACCGGGCCTACCTGCCGCAGTCGGGCGTGCTGCACCGGTTCGAGGTGTCCGGGCAGGTCAGGGTGGACTCGGGGGTGGAGAGCGGGTCGGTCGTGTCATCCCATTACGACCCGATGCTGGCAAAGATCATCGGGTACGGCGCGGGGCGCGGCGAGGCGGTGCGCAAGGTGGTCTCCGCGCTGCGGCGGGCCCGGATCCACGGGCTCACCACGAACCGCGACCTTCTTCTCGACATCCTGAAAAATCGGGACTTCGAGGCGGGTGACACTCATACCGGATTCCTCGACCAGCACGCGTTCGCGGGCGACGGCCCGCCCGACGAACTGGCCGTGCTGGCGGCGGCCCTCGCGACGGCCGCGGCCAACCGGGACCGCGCCCCGGTCCTGGGGAGCCTGCCCGCCGGGTGGCGCAACGTCCGCTCCCAGGCGCGGGTGGCCCGCTTCGAGGAGGCCGAGGTGGTCTACGACCCGCCACCCGCCGGGGTCCGCGTGATCGAGACAGTCCGGGCAACCCCAGCGAACGACTCCGCGCCGTACAAAGAGGAAGAATCCACCACCGCGCCGCACAAGCCGGACAGCTCCGCCGTCGGGCCGTACAGAGTGGTCCTCGAACGGGGTGGCGTGCGGCACGCCTTCGAGGTGTCCGGCTACGACGACGGCAGGGTGGACGGCAGGGTGTACGTGGACTCCGCCGCGGGCGGGGTCGCGCTGACGCCGGTGCCGCGGCTGCCGGAGCCGGTGGAGCAGGTCACGCCGGGTTCGCTGCTCGCGCCGATGCCGGGCAGCGTGCTGCGGGTGGAGGTGACCCAGGGCGAGCGCGTGGTGAAGGGGCAGCCGGTCCTGGTGCTCGAAGCGATGAAGATGGAGCACCTGATCGCCGCCCCGGCCGACGGCTTCGTCGCGGAGGTGCACGTCGAGAAGGGCCGGCAGGTCGACGCCGGAGCCGTGCTGGCGATCATTCAGGAGGGGGACGCATGACACGCCTGGTCCACAGGGAGCTCGCGGACGGGATCGCGACGATCACCCTGGACTCGCCGCCGAACCGCAACGCGCTGTCCGTGCGCCTGCTCGGTGACCTGGCGGACGCCCTTGAGCGGGCGCTGGCCGAGCCACAGGCGCGGGTGATCGTGCTGACCGGGACAGGCCCGGTGTTCTGCTCGGGCGCGGACCTGAAGGAGCAGCGCGGGGACGCGCCGGTGACGGCGTCGTTCCCGGAGGTCCTGTCGCTCATCTGGGAGAGCCCGAAGCCGGTCGTCTGCCGGCTGAACGGCACCGCCCGCGCCGGCGGCCTCGGCCTGGTGGCCGCCTGCGACTTCGCCATCGCGCCGCTGACGGCCTCGTTCGCCTTCACCGAGGTACGGCTCGGCGTCGCGCCCGCGATGATCTCAGTGCCGGTGCTGAGGAGGCTGCAGCCGAGGGCGGCGGCCGAGTACTTCATGACCGGCGAGGTTTTCGACGCCGCCAGGGCGGTGGAGATCGGCCTGCTGACGCGGGCCGTGCCGCAGGAGGAGCTCGACGCGACGGTCGCCCACTACGCCGGGATGCTGGTCAAGGGCGGCCCGGAGGCGCTGGCCATCACCAAGCGGCTCGTCCGGGACATCCCGGCGATCCCGTTCGAGGAGGGGTTGCGGCGGATGACCGAGTTGTCCGCCGAACGTTTCACGTCCGAGGAGGGTCAGGAGGGCATCGCCGCCTTCATGGCCAAGCGGCCGCCCCACTGGGTCCCCGATGGCAGGTGAGTCCCCCCTGAGGGTCGCCAACTGCAGCGGCTTCTACGGCGACCGGCTGTCGGCCGCCCGCGAGATGGTCGAGGGCGGTCCCATCGACGTGCTGACCGGCGACTGGCTGGCCGAGCTGACCATGCTCATCCTGGCCGGCAACCGGCTCAAGGGCCGCCCCGGCTACGCCCCCACCTTCCTGCGTCAGCTTGAGGACGTCCTCGGCCCCTGCCTGGATCGCGGCATCAAGATCGTGACGAACGCGGGCGGCCTGGACCCGGCCGGCTGCGCCGAAGCCGTCCACGAGCTCGCCGCCAGGCTCGGCCTGTCCCCCAAGGTCGCCCACGTGACCGGCGACGACCTCACGGGCCGCGATCTCGACCTGGTGAACGCCGACACCGGCGAGGAGCTGCATGCCACGCCGCTGACCGCGAACGCCTACCTGGGCGGCCGTCCCATCGCCGCCGCCCTGTCGGCGGGGGCCGACGTGGTGGTCACCGGCCGCGTCACGGACGCGGCGCTGGTGACGGGGCCGGGCATCTGGCGGTACGGCTGGCAGCCGGGCGACCTGGACCCGCTGGCGGGCTCGGTGGTCGCCGGCCACATCATCGAATGCGGCTGCCAGGCCACCGGCGGCAACTACGCCTTCTTCCAGGACGTGCCCGACCTGGCCCACTGCGGCTTCCCCATCGCCGAGCTGCACGCCGACGGCTCCAGCGTCATCACCAAACACCCCGGCACGGGCGGGCTGGTCTCGATCGGCACGGTCACGGCCCAGCTCCTGTACGAGATCGCCGCGCCGCGCTATCCGGGCCCCGACGTGGTGGCCCGCTTCGACACCATCGGCCTGGCCGACGACGGGCCGGACCGGGTACGCGTCTCCGGTGTGCGCGGCGAGCCGCCGCCCGGCACCCTCAAGGTCGCGGTCAACCATCTGGCCGGCTATCGCAACACCATGACGCTCGTGCTGACCGGCCTGGACCTGGAGGCCAAGGCCCGCGTGGCCGAGGAGGCGATCTGGGCCAGGATCCCCAAGGACTCCTTCGACGAGGTCGACGTGACCCTGACGGACTCCGGCCTGCTCCGGATCACCGTCATGGACGCCGACCGGAACCGGGCCGGGCGGGCCTTCTCCGCCGCCGTGGTGGAGACGGGCCTGGCCAGCTACCCGGGCTTCTACAGTCTGACCCCGCCGGGCGCGGCCTCCCCGTACGGCGTCTACTGGCCGGTCCTGGTGCCCGCCTCCGAGGTGCACCCGCAGGTCTTCCTGGACGGCCGGCCCGTTCCTCAGGAGGTCCCCCTGCCCGGGGAGCCCGTCCCCGAGGAGGTCGCCTCGGAGGGGGAGCCCGCGCCTCTCGCCTCTCACGGGGAGGCGGAAAGGGCCGGCGGGCCTCCGGACGGGCGGCTCGTACGCGTCCCGCTGGGGCGCATCGCCGGGGCGCGCTCGGGAGACAAGGGCGGCAACGCCAACCTGGGCGTCTGGACCACCACCCCGGAGCAGTACGCCTGGCTGACGGGCCACCTCACCATCGAACGCCTCAAGGACCTGCTCCCGGCCCTGGCCCCGTACCGCGTCGACCGCTACGAGCTGCCCAACCTCAACGCGCTCAACTTCGTCGTCCACGGCCTCCTCGGCAGAGGCGTGGCGGCGAGCCCTCGCATGGACCCCCAGGCCAAGGCCCTCGGCGAAGAGCTGCGAGCCCAGCAGGTGGACCTGCCGCGATCCCTGCTGTGAGCCGGCGGGGCTCAGGGGCGGGCCAGGGCGCGGAAGCCCAGGAGACCGGCTCCGAGGAGCCCCGCGTCCGGGCCCAGCGCTGAGGCGCGGACCGTGGGGGCGGGGCGGAAGGCCAGCCGGTCCCCGAGCCGCTCGCGCAGGGGGTCGAGCAGCAGGTCACCCGCCTGTGCGAGACCGCCGCCGATGACGATCAGCGCCGGGTCCAGCAGCAGCGTGTAGGTGGCCAGGGCCAGGGCCAGCGCCTCCACCGCCTCGCCCCAGACCGTGACGGCCCGGGGATCGCCCGCCGCCACCCGGCGGGCGACGTCGGCGGCGGAGGTCTCGCCGCAACGGCTCGCGATGGCCGACGCCGACGCGTACGCGGCCAGGCACCCGCGCTGTCCGCACGGGCACGGCAGACCATCCGGCCAGACCGGGACATGCCCGACCTGCCCGGCCCACCCGCCTGCCCCGCCGTACAGCGATCCCGCCAGCACGAGCGCGCCCGCGATCCCCGTCCCGACAGGCAGAAACAGGACATGCCCCGCCGCACCCCCGTACGCCAGTTCCGCCTCGCCCGCGGCGCGCACGTCGTGGCCCAGGGCGATGGGGAGGGCGACGTCGGTGAAGGCCTCGGCGGGTACGTCCTTCCAGCCGAAGGCGGCCGAGTAGACGGCGCGGTCCGGGGTGACCAGGCCGGGCACGGCGAGGCCGACCGCCTCGGGATGGACCCGGCCGCCGTTCAGCGTGCGGGGGCGGGCCAGGTCCGTGACGAAGGCCGAGATGGCGGCGATCACCCGGGCGTGCCCCTCGGCTCGGGGAGTGGACCGGCGCTCGGCGTACAGGATCGTCCCGTCCTGGGCGATCAGGCCGCCTTTCATGGTCGTGCCACCGACGTCGACCGCCACCACGCATCGCATCAGCTCATGATCCACGATAATCGCGTTGAGCACAGGGCCAGGAATGCAGGAGTATGTGACACATGACCCCGCGCCGTCTCACCCTCGCCGACCTGGACGACTGCGGCCGGCTGGCCAAGGACCGGGGGTGGCTGCCGGAGCGGCACAAGTGGGCGCTGCTGTTCGAGGTCGGCGAGGTGTACGGCATCGACGCGCCCGACGGCGACGGGCTGGCCTCGACGACCGTGCTGACCCGCTACGGCGCCGGCCACGCCGTGATCAGCATGGTGCTCACCGCCTCCCGCTACGGCAGGCGCGGCCTGGCCCGCGACCTGATGGCGCACGCGCTGGCGCAGGCCGGGGACCGGGTGGTGTCGCTGCACGCGACGGAGAACGGCCGGCCGCTGTACGAGACGCTCGGTTTCCGCACCGTCGGCCGGGTCGCCAAGCGCACCGGCGTCTTCCGCGGCGAGCCTTCCGGCCGGACACGGGCCGCCACCGAGACGGACCTCGGGGAGATCGTCGCGATGGACGCCGAGGTGTTCGGCACCGACAGGTCGGCGCTGCTGCGGCGCATGTTCGCCTTCGGCGAGCAGGTACGGATCGCCGAAGGTGGTTTCGGTCACTGCTGGCGCAACGATGACAACGTGGTCGTCGGGCCCGTCGTGGCGCGCGACGAGGAGACGGCCAGGGCGCTGATCGGCGATCTGGCGCTGGACGCGGGCGGCGAGGTGCGGCTGGACCTCGATCTGGCCAAGGACGAGTTGGTGCGGTGGGCGGACGGGCACGGGATCGGCAGCCCGTGGGAGGTGTCGCTGATGGTCCGGGGCGGCGTCCTGCCCGGTGACCGGTCGCGGCAGTACCTGCCGTTCATGCAGGCCCTGGGTTGACCGGCCGAGCCGGGCTCTCGTAGGGTCACCGCTGATATTTTGTCCGGTCGAAAGGCAGTTCATGACCTCCACGCACATCGACGTGAGCGCCATCGATCTGGCGGCTCTCGGCGCCTGGATGGACGCGCAGGGACTGCCCGAGGGAGAGATCACCGGCGCGGCTCCGGTCCCCGGCGGCACCCAGAATGTCATGGTGCGCTTCGAGCGCGGCGGCAGGCCGTACATCCTGCGCAGGCCGCCCGTGCACGCCCGGGCGAAGAGCAACGACGTGCTGCGCCGCGAGGCGCGGGTGCTGGCCGCGCTGCGTGACACGCCGGTCGCGGCACCCAGGCTGGTGGCGGCGCAGACCGAGGTGCGGTCGGAGCTGGAGCCGGTCTTCTATTTGATGGAGCCGGTCGACGGGTTCAACCCGTCGATGGGGCTGCCCGAGCCGCACGCCTCCGATCCGGCGATCCGCCACCGGATGGCGCTGGAGGCGGCCTCGGCGCTGGCCGAGCTGGGCCGGGTCGATCCGGACGTGCTGCCCGGCTTCGGCCGGCCGGAGGGGTTCCTGGAGCGTCAGGTGCCGCGCTGGCTCAAGGAGCTCGACTCCTACGGCGAGCTCGACGGCTATCCGGGGCCGCGGATTCCGGGGCTGCGGGAGACGGCCGCGTGGCTCGACGCGAACCGCCCGGCCACCTTCACGCCGGGGATCATGCACGGCGACTATCACTTCGCCAACCTGCTGTACGCCCACGACGGGCCGAGGGTGGCGGCCATCGTGGACTGGGAGATGTGCACGATCGGCGATCCGCTGGTCGATCTCGGCTGGCTGCTGGCCGTTCTGCCGTTGAGCGGTGAGCAGATCCCCGGCCTGGCGTCGCCGCGCGAGATCGTCGACTGCTATGCGGCGCTGTCGGAGCGCGACCTGTCGGCGATCGACTGGTATGCCGTGATGGCCTGTTTCAAGCTCGGCATCGTGCTGGAGGGCACGCACGCGCGCGCGTGCGCGAGCAAGGCGCCCAAGGACATCGGCGACGCGCTGCACGCCACCACCTTGAGCCTCTTCGAGCGCGCGGGCACCATCATGCGCGACTCCCTCTAGACATAACGCCCATATTCCGAAATATCACGAAAAACGATCACAAGCCGCACCTTGCCTCGTACAATTGCGCGCAATTGCACTGTTGTCGGGGAAGGATCGTCATGCGTATGCGGTTCCTGGGTTCCACGTCAGAGGCGGGCGCCTGCCCCACCCTGTACGAAACCGACCGGGGCACGATCGTCGTGCAGGGCCTCCGCGTCACGGATGCCGAGGCCCTTTCCGACTTACGCGACATTCTCGACGGCGAGGTCGCGGTCGAGGTGCCGCGCGAACTGCTCACCGAGATCGCCCGCCGGGTTCTGCCCGACGAATCGGCAACCGCTTTCCCAGTTAGGGACCTCGCATCCGGTTGATCACGATTGTCCGGCCAAGGGTGGCATGATCCACGTGAGCGGTTTAGCCTCATCCGGCGTGACGTCCTTTCAGCAGGCGCGCATGGACCTCGGCGGCCGGCTCCGGCAGCTGCGCGAGGCGGCCCAGCTCTCGGGCAAGGACCTGGCCGAGAGGCTGCGCTGGCAGCCGTCCAAGGTCTCCCGCCTGGAGAACGCGCGGCAGACCGCGACGGAGGACGACGTCGTGGTCTGGGCCCAGGCGGTGGGAGCCGCAGGTGAGACGACGGACGACCTGATCGCCCAGGCGCTCGCGCTGCAGGAGCGGCACGACGGCTGGAAGCAGCGGCACCGCAGCGGCCTGGCCGCCATCCAGGAGGACATGCGCGACCTGGAGGCGCGGACCAGGCTCTTCCGCGCGTTCGAGCCGGCCGTCATGGTCGGTCTGCTGCAGACGTCGGAGTACGCCCGGCACGTGTTCCGCAAGGTCAAGCGGCTGTACAGCGCCGCCGACCAGATCGACGCGGCGGTGCGGGTGCGGATGCAGCGCCAGGAGATCCTCTACGACCGCACCAGGACGTTCAGGTTCGTGATCTCCGAGGCGGTGCTGCACACCCGGCTGACCCCCGTCGACGTGATGCGCGGCCAGCTCGACCGGCTGCTGGCCGTCAGCACGCTGCCGAACGTGGAATTCGGCGTGATCCCTTTCACGCAGGAGCTGCCGTCGGCGCCCATGCACGGCTTCTGGATCTACAACGAGGCGATGGTGGGGGTGGGCACGATGACCAAGGAGCTGGTCATGCGCGACCCCGATGACATCGCGTTTTACGCGCGGGCCTTCGCCGATTACACAAAGGTAGCGAAGTTTGCAGAAGAGGGGCGTGACGTCATCATTCGCGTCCTTGACGAATACCGCAAACAATCCTCACATTAATCTCGCAATTGCTTGCCCCCCGCCGCAAGATCGTGCAATTCTGACGCGAGACGGAGGTGACGCATGATGCTTGATACGGCGCTCTGCCTCGAGCGATTCGCCTGGTTCATCGGCCGCCACGCTGATCTGTCCGTGGAGGTTCTGGCCCTCGCCAGCGACCCGGCCTATGTGTCCGTGCGTAACCGTTTCTCCGCGACTCTCATGGAAAGCGTGACGTGTTCGGAGAACGGCAGTTTCGTCACCTCTTGGGGATACCGGCTGGGCAGCACCGACGACGTGGAGTCCGCCGCCGCCCGCCTGGCCTTCCTCCTCGCCGCCATGCCCGCCTGACTCACTCCGGCCCTGCGCTCAGCCGGCCGCCTGCGGCCCTCCCGGCAGCTTCATCGTCGCGATGGTTCCCCCGCCGTCCGCGTTGTCCAGGCTGACCACTCCCTCGGCCTCCGCCGCGGCCTGCGCGACGATCGCGAGGCCGAGCCCCGAACCCGGCAGCGAACGCGCCGACGGCGAACGCCAGAACCGCTCGAAGACGTGCGGGAGCTCGTCCTCGGCTATCCCCGGCCCATGGTCGCGGACCGTCAGCGTGCCCTCGTGCAGCACCACCTCGACCGCGCGGCCGGGGCTGAACTTGGCGGCGTTGTCGATGAGATTGAGCACGGCCCGTTCCAGGGAGGCGGCGCTGCCGACGACGTACCACGGCGACAGCTCGGTGCTGACCTCGGCGCCACGCAGTCTGGCCCGTTCCACGGCCGCCGTGACGACCTCGTGCAGGGGCAGCTCGACGTGCGGCTCGTGGTCGGTGTCGCCGCGGGCGAGCTGCAGCAGGTCGCCGACCAGCGTGGTGAGCTCGGCGAACTGCGCCTTCACGTTCACCAGCAGCCGCTCCTTGGCGCCCGGGTCGAGGCTGCGGCCGGTCTGCTCACTGCGCAGCAGCAGGTCGATGTTGGTGCGCAGGGTGGTGAGCGGAGTGCGCAGCTCGTGCCCGGCGTCGGCGACGAGCTGCTGCTGGCGGACGCGGGATCCGGCCAGGGCGGCGGTCATGGCGTTGAAGGAGGCGCTCAGCCGGGCGATCTCGTCGCTGCCCTCCACCGGGATGCGGGTGGTGAGATCCTCGGTCTGCGCGATGTGCTCGACCGCCCTGGTCAGGCGCCCCACCGGGCGCAGCGCCGCCCGCGAGACGAGCAGCCCGGCCGTCGCGGCGGCGAGAACGCCGAGCGCGGCGACGATCACCAGCATGACCGACACCCTGCGCAGGGTGCCGCGTAGCTCGTTCAGCGGCCTGGCGATCACGAACGCCGCGTTCTGGTCCACGTTCTTGACCAGCACGCGGATGGGCCTGCCGTTGTCGGCGTGGCCGTCGTAGACCTCCTCCTGGCCACGGTAGCCGCCCGCGATCTTCTTCTCCCGATGGGTGACCTTGACCGCGGTGTTGCCCATGACGCAGCGGGTGCCGTCCGGGAAGACGATCTGCATGGGCTCGGGGAAGGGCAGATAGTCCTCGTCCGCCGGAGTGGTCACCGGATTCGGCGAGCAGTCCTTCACCGCCTTGTCCATCAGCTTCCACGGCACGCGGATGTCCCTGAGCGACTGGTTGAGCTGCCACGACAGCTCCCGCTGGACGAAGTACCAGCAGCCCACCGCCGAGACCGCGACCGCGATCGCCACCGCCGCCGCGACCAGCAGGGTGAGTCGCGAGCGCATGCTGCGAGCTCTCACGCAGTGCCTCTGAGCACATAGCCGACGCCCCGCACGGTGTGGATCAGCCGGGACTGGCCGCCGGCCTCGGTCTTCCGCCGCAGGTACATCACGTACACGTCCAGCGAATTGGACGACGGCTCGAAGTCGAACCCCCACACCTCGGCCAGGATCTGGTCCCGCGTCAGCACCTGGCGCGGGTGCGCCAGGAACAGCTCCATCAGCAGATACTCGGTCCTGGTGAGGTCCAGGCGCCGCTCGCCCCTGGTGACCTCCCGGGTCGCCGGGTCCATCTTCAGGTCGCCGAAGGACAGCGTCGGCTCAGGCTCCCCGGCGCTCAACGCGCCGCGCCGCAGCAGCGCCCGTACGCGTGCCAGCAGCTCGTCCAGCTCGAACGGCTTCACCAGGTAGTCGTCGGCGCCCGCGTCCAGCCCCGACACCCGGTCACCGACGGCGTCGCGGGCCGTCAGCATGAGCACCGGCACGTGGTCGCCCGCCGCCCTGAGCCTGCGACAGGCGGTCAGCCCGTCGAGCCTCGGCATCATGACATCGAGCAGCACCGCGTCGTACGGCGTGCGCGCCAGCTCCTCCAGGGCAGCCTGCCCGTCGTTGGCGGTGACGACCTGGTAGCCCTCGAACTCCAGGCTCGACTGCAGCGCCTCGCGCAGTGCGGGCTCGTCGTCCACCACCAGCAACCGTGCCAGCTCGCTCATGCCCCAACGCTAGAGCAACATTCTGAGAACCCGATGAAGGGGATGGCCGTCGGGTCCGAGCGCCGTCCCGTCAGCCTGCGGCCCTTTCGGCCGCCAGCGCCTTGAGGCCGGTCGCCGCCGCCCTGTTCAGGTGCTCGACGCACAGGCGGGTCGCCTCATCGGCGTCGCGGGCCGCGATCGCGGCGACGAGCGCGCGGATCTCCGCGATGACGTGCACCGACCGTCCCGGCTGGGACAGCGAGGTGGCGCGCAGTAGACGCACGCGGGCCTGGACCCCGCCGAGGATGTCCTGGATGGTCGGGCTCGCGGCGCCTTCGAGGAGAACGTCGTAGAAGCGGTCCTTGGCCTGCAGGAGGGCCAGCATGTCGCCGTCTCCCAGGGCCACCCTCTCCATCTCGTCGACCCTGGCCCGGAGCGCGTCGACGCTCGCTTCTGAGGCGCGCTCGATGAAGCGCCGCACGGCCAGGGACTCCAGGGAGGCGCGGACCGCGTAGAGGTCCTGCGCCTCCACCGGGGACGGCGCGTAGACGACCGCGCCTTTCTGCGGTATCACCACCACGAGACCTTCGGCGGTGAGCTCACGGAGCACTTCACGGATCGTCGTGCGGGAGACGCCGATCTGCTCGATCAGCTCGCGTTCGACCAGCCGCTCTCCGGGCTTGAGGTCGAAGTTGAGGATGGCGTGCCGCAGGCCTTCCAGCACCTGCTCGCGTAGCGGAGCGGCGACGCGCCCCACACGGATGCCGCTCAGCGCGCCGGTCGTCTGATTTTCGGTGCTCGCCACCATGCCAGCCTACGGCCTGACGATCGTACGATCCAAGTCAATCATCGGCCTTCTCGCCCTCCGCTTCGAGCCAGCGCACGATCTCGGTATGGTCGGCCTCCGCGGGCAGTCGCTCGGCCGCGTGGGCCCACAGCTCCACGGCCGCCTCGCCGAGGCGGGACGGCCGTCCCGTGGCGTCCGCCAGCCCCACGGCGATGCGCATGTCCTTGAGCATCAGCCGCAGCCCGAAACCGGAGTCGAAGCCACGATCGAGGATGAAACGCGGCCATTTGGTCTCCGTTGAACCGCTGCGGCCGCTCGATCCGTTGATCGCCTCCAGCATCACCGCCGGATCCAGCCCGAACTCCTGGCCGGCCAGCATCGCTTCGGAGGTGGCCAGCAGGTGCGTGGCCGACAGCAGGTTGTTGAGCGCCTTGAGGGCGTGCCCGGCGCCGGCCGGACCCACGTGCAGGATCTTCCCGCCGAGGATGCCGAGCATCGCGTACACGGCCGCGACCGCCTCCGGTGGCCCGCCGGCCATGATGGTCAGGCTCCCGTCCCGGGCGCCCCGCACTCCGCCGGAGACGGGCGCGTCGACCACCGGAACACCCCGATCCGCGGCCGTCCTCGCCAGCTCACGGGTCCGCAGGGGCTCCGAGGAGCCCATGTCGATCAGGACCGTGTCCGGTGCCATGCGGTCGAGCAGGCCGGCGTCGAAGAGCACGGAGTGGACCACGGCCGAGTTCGGCAGCATCAGCACGACGGCATCGGCTCCGTCGGCCACCTCCGCCACCGTCTCGACGACCGTGGCGCCGGTGGACTCGGCTAGGAGTGCGCGCGCCTCGGGGGATACGTCGTACCCGCGCACGACGTATCCCCTCCCGGCCAGCCGTCCCGCCATCGGGGACCCCATGTTGCCCAGCCCGACGAATCCCACGACCGCGCCGGGGCCCACGATCGTCTCGCCCGGTTCGTCGTTCACCGGTGCGTCACTCATGCGTGCGAACCTCCTCGAGCACCTTCTCCGCGACGCGGAATGACTCCAGCGCGGCGGGCGCCCCGCAGTAGACCGCGGTCTGCAGGAGGGTCTCCTGGATCTCCTCTTCCGTGCATCCGTTGGTCACCGCGCCCCGCACGTGCACGGCGAACTCGTGCATCCGGCCGAGCGCCGTGAGCATGGCCAGGTTCAGCAGGCTGCGGGTCTTGCGGTCGAGTCCGTCACGGGTCCAGATCTCACCCCAGGCGTACTCGGTGACCAACTCCTGCATGGGGCGCGCGAACTCGCTCACCCGCGCGAGGGAACGATCGACGTGCTCGGCGCCCAGGACCTCGCGCCGCGTCTGTAGACCGCGCTCAAAACGTCCGTCGGCCTGCTGGTTGGTCATTCAGGTATCCCCTCTGATTGAGAGCGATGGCACCCGCCCGGGATCTTCACGCGGTGGCGCCGTATTCGTCATCGCCGACCGGCTGGTGCCAGTCGGTCGTGCCAAGGGAGATGGCCAGGTGCAGGAGGTAGGTGTCAGGGCCCGCTCCGTGCCAGTGCGTCTCGCCGGCCGGAACCCAGACCGTGTCGCCGGCCCCGAGCGGTTGTGGTTCCTCGCCCCGCGTGCACACCCGTCCGCTCCCGGCGGTCACGTGCAGGATCTGGCCGTGCTCGTGGCTGTGCCAGTGCGTGCGCGAGCCCGGTGTGAAGAAGACGTTGTTGACGGTGACGCCGTCCGTCGTGGGCAGGACGGGGTCCGCCCAGACGGTGCCGGTGAAGGTGGCCGAGCGCTGTTCGGAGGCGCTGCCCGGAGCGCGGCCACGAATGATCCTCATGGTGTCGCCTTTCCGCTGCCGTCGTCCGCGCCCGGCTCGTCGTGCAGCCGGACGCCACCGGAGATGTCGCCGATCGCGTCGACGACGCGGTTGCTGATCAGGTGGGCGTAGCCGGTGCTGTTGGCCAGGCCGAAGCTGGCCATCGGGCCCGAGGCGTTGAGGCTGGGCACGCCCAGCTCATGCAGATGATCGACGTACAGCACCACGTCCTTCATCATCAGCGCGCCGGTCAGGCCGCCTTCGAGATAGTCGCCCTCGATGATGCGGGGGAAGCGGTTGAGGGTGGCGAAGTTGACGCCGCTGCTGGCGTTGAGCACGTCGAGCAGGGTCCGCAGGTCCAGTCCGGCCTTGCGGCCGGCCACCATGACCTCGGCGGTCGCGGCCAGGCTGACCGCGTTGAGGAAGTTGTTGAGCAGCTTGGCGGTGTGCCCGGCGCCGCTCTCCCCCATCGGGAACACCTTGGAGGTGAACAGCTCGAACAGCCCGCCGAGCTCCTCCAGCGCGGCGGCCGAGCCCCCGGCCATGATGGTCAGGGTGCCCTTCTCCGCCGCGGCGGCGCCGCCGGAGACGCCGGCGTCGAGGTACTCCACGTCGCGCTCGGCGAAGGCCGCGTGCAACCTGACCGTCGAGCCGGGGGCCGCGGTGCTCAGGTCGACCACGATCTGCCCGGCGCGGCTCGCCGCCAGGATCCCCTCGTCGCCACGGACCACCGCCTCGACGGCCTTGCTGTCGGGCAGCGACATCAGGATGACATCGCTGCCCCGGACGACCTCCGTGACGGTGGCCGCGGCGGTGGCGCCCACCGCAGCGGCCCGCGAGGCGTCAAGGTCGAAGCCGAGCACCGCCTGACCGCCGTCGACGATGCGCCGTACGATGCGGCCGCCCATGTTTCCCAGGCCGATGAATCCGACCCGCCGTCCGGTCATGCCTCACGCTCCTCAAGCTGCTGCGGAAGGCGCATTCCAGCATGCCCTTCCAGCATGAAATATTACCGTATGTCCGTCATACAATCATGACGGGGTCCAGGCGCCGGCGCCACCGGATGGGCGGACCGTGTTCACCACGGACGCCCCGCCGTCGGCGGATACGACCTCGCCGGTGACATAACCGGCGTCATCGCTCAGGAGGAAGGCCACCACCCCGGCGATCTCCTCGGTCGTCCCCACCCGGCGCATCGGCGTGGTGGTGCCGCGCTGTTCCATGTCGCCTCCCCCGCCCCTGGCCGTCCCGCCCGCGGCGAAGAGCCCGGTGGGGACGAGGCCGGGGGCGACCGCGTTCACCCGAACGCCCAGCGGACCGCCGTACAGGGCTCCGCCGTGGACCAGGCCCATGACGCCGTGCTTGGACGTCTGGTACGGCAGCAGGTCGGCGCTGCCGCGCAGGCTGGCGATGGACGCGGTCAGCACGATCGCGCCGCCGCCGTCCTGCTCCTCGTAACGGCGGAAGGCCGCCCGCAGGCCCAGGAAGGCGCCCCGGAGATTGACCGCGATCACCCGGTCGAAGTCCCCGGCCGACACCTCGGGCAGGCGGTCGAACGTACCGAAGATCCCGGCGTTGAGATGGTGCAGGTCGATCCGGCCGAAGCGCTCGACGGCGGCCTGGACGTAACGGTCGACGTCCTCCTCCCGCGACACGTCGCCCTGGACCGCGATCGCCTCCCCGGGCAGCGCCTCGGCGGTGGCTCGCGCCGCCGAGCCGTCGATGTCCACCACGACGACCCGGACGCCGTCCTCGGACAGCCGGCGGGCGCTGGCCGCGCCGATCCCCCCGCCCGCGCCCGTGACGACGGCGACCTTGCCGTCCAGTGTCCTTCGCGCCATTGCGCCCATTCCCTCCTGCTCGTGTTCCGGTGCGCCGCCGTCGGGCTCACCGGCCTGGCCGGACCTCGCGACGCGTCAGCCGACGCGGACGGCGAGTCCCGGGTCGATGCCCTCCACGGCGGGGAACCGCCGCATCACCTCCGGGTCGTGCCCCGCCACGATCACGCGGCCCGATTCGGAGGCGATCTCCTTCAGCAGGTCGAAGCCGCGGTACATCGCCTCCAGATCGGCGACGTACGCGAACGGCCGGTCCCGCTCGATCTCCTCGTAGTAGTGCGCGGCGTCCGAGGCGAGCACGGCCTGGCCGCCCTCGGTGGCGACCAGGACGATGACCTGCCCCGGCGTGTGGCCACCGACGGGGATCACCTCGATCCCGGGCGCGGGGCTGTACGCCTGGTCGATCAGGGTCATCCGGCCCTGGGCGCGCACCTCCGCCAGGTGAGCCGTCTCGGATTCCTCGGTGGACCAGGCGAACTGCGCCCGCCGTCCGTACGGACCGGTCCAGAAGTCGTACTCACGGCGGGCCATGACGACCTCGGCGGCGGGGAAGGCCGGGAGATTGCCGATGTGGTCATAGTGCGCGTGCGTGACGACGACCTGTGGCGCCGTCGCGGCGTCCACCCCGATCCGCGTCAGCGCGTCGATCGGCGGGACGAGGGTCGTCCGCCGCCTGCGCGCGCCGCCCACCTCGCCGAAGCCGGTGTCGATCACGACCGTGCGCTCGGCGTTGCGGGCCACCCAGCAGTAGTAGTCCATCCCGAGCGGCTCGTCCGGCTCGCCGTAGATGGCGTAGTTGAGGAAGATCTCCTCCTTCGCCCCGCGCCGGGTTCCGTACCGGAGCGCGATCACCTCGTACGTCGCGTCGCTCGTCACAGCGCCCCCGTCCGGGTAAGGGGCAGATATCCGATCATCGTGGTGGTTTCCTATCCCAGATTGGCGTCGAGCAGGGACCGCCGTTCCGAGTCGATGTCCTTCGACTCGTTCTCGGCGACCACCTGCCCCTCGGTGAGGACATAGACACGGTCGCAGGCGCGTAGCGCCAGATCGACGCGCTGCTCGACCAGCAACAGCGATCCGCCGCGTTCGCGCAGCTTGATCAGGGCCTCGGCGACGGTGTCGATGGCAGCGGCGGCTCGTCAAGGAGCATGATCTTCGGGTCGCTCATCACCGCACCGGAAGCCCGGAGATCTCGGCGCCGTCGACCCGGACGCTCCCGCGCCGGTAGGCGACCGGTCCCATGATGGCCCGCAGCAACGTCGTCTTGCCGCGCCGTTCGCGCCGAGCAGTGCGACCGCCTCTCCCCGCTCGACCGCGAGTGGCCTTCTCGAACCGGCGAACCTTACGCCTCGCTGCGTTCGGCGATCCCCGCCGGCTCCTTCTCTGTCAGGCCGAGCGCCCGGCCGCGCGTCTCGGGCAGCCAGCGCAGCACGACCAGCGCGCCGGCCAGCGCCACCGCGACCATGTAGATCGCCGGCATCGCCTTGTCGGTGGAGGCGGTGGCGATGGCCGCGGCGATGAAGGGACCAGGGCCGCCGATCAGCGCCAGGCCCAGGTTGAACCCGATCGCGCTGCCGCTCCCCCGGGTCTGGGCCGGGAACAGCTCGGTGAGCATGACCACGGTGGTCACGCTGACCATGGACTGGAAGACCGCGAAGATGAAGATGGCCAGGACGATCTGGAACGATCCACCGCCGCTCATGAGCGCGAAGGCGGGGTAGGCGATCAGGGCCAGGCCGAAGCTGCCGATGATGTTCATGGAACGCCGCCCGAACCGGTCGGAGAGCGCCCCGGCGAACGGGCACAGGCACGCGTACAAGGTGAGCCCGACCGCGCTGAGCATCAGAGCGGTCGTGCGCGGCAGGCCCACGGTCTGCGACAGGTGGTTCACCACGTAGGTGGCCAGGTAGTAGAAGCCGAGTCCCTGCACGCTGGCGAAGAAGAACGTCAGAACGATCGACTTGACGTTCCGGCGGCCCGCCGCGCGCAGCGGACGGTCGATGACGGCCTTCTGCTCGCGCATCTCCATGAACACCGGGGTCTCGTCGAGCTTCATCCGGATGTAGAGACCGATGAGGCCGAGGGGCGCCGCGGCGAGGAACGGCACGCGCCATCCCCAGGAGTTCAGCGCCTCCTCGCTGAGCCCGGCGTTCAGGGCGAGCGCGCTCAGGCTGCCCGCGACGGTGGCCAGCGCCGCCGTCGAGGAGATGACACTCCCGGCGAGGCCACGACGGTGAGCGGGAACGTGCTCCAGGAGGAACGCCGACGAGCCCGTCCATTCGCCGCCGGCCGAGAAGCCCTGCAGGCATCGCATCAGCACGAGGAGGATCGGGGCGAGGATGCCGACCTGCTCGTAGGTCGGCATCAGGCCCAGGAGCGTCGTCGCGCCTCCCATCATGGCGACCGTCATCGTCAGCGCCCAGCGGCGTCCCTTGCGGTCGCCGATCGAGCCGATCACGAAACCGCCGATGGGCCGCATCAGGAAGGCGACGCCGAAGACAGCCAGGGAAGACAGCAGCGAGACCGCCGCGTCGTCGTTGGGGAAGTAGAGCTTGCCGATGGTCGTCGCGAAGAATCCGTAGACCGCGAAGTCAAACCATTCGAGAAAATTTCCGATGCCCACGGCGAGGGCGGTCTTCCGCCGCGTCTGGGCAGCGCTTGCCGGGAGGTGGGGCGCCATAGCTGACTCCTCAGGGAATAGCGCGGCAGGTGAACGATCCATAGTGCGCCGGACCGCGTCCGTACGATTGTCGGATTGTATGACCGTCATATCAGCTAGGTCAACGGTCGGTTTCGTGCTCGTGAACCGTGGGTGTGGCTCTCAGCAACACGGAGGGCCGCCCTCGTCCCCCCGCTCGATGGAGGGGAGGACAACGACGGCCCTGCCGGAAGTCACATGGGAGCGCGGACGCGCCCGGCGATGGCGGCGCCGGGCTAGGGCCGGTTCTCCGGGTTGCCGAGCTCCTCCGCCAGGATGCTCACGGAGGAGGTCACCGCATGAATGCCGATGACACTGGCGATCTCCATGACCTCAAGGATCTCCTGCGCGGTGGCGCCGTAACCGATGGCGTTCTCGATATGGAGCTTCAGACCCTTGACGTAGAGATGCGTCGCTGCGGTGTCGAAGGCGATGTACACGAACTCCTTGATCTTCGGCTCCAGCGTCCCCGTACGCCAGGGGACCGACGAGAATTCCGTGTACGCGGCGAACAGCTCGGGATCCAGCTCCAGCATCTCGTCCCAGAAGGCGTGCCAGTAACCGCGCGTCTTGGTGAACTCGGCCTTGACCTCCTCCTGGTAGGCCGTGAGCGGCGCGGGGCCGGTGCGGAGACCCTTCTCCTCCAGCACCTCGACCAGGATCGGTACGCCGATGTTCATCGCGTGGATGCCGAGCGTGGAGGTGAGCTCGAGCACCTCCATGATCTCCTGCGGCGTCGCGCCGAGCTTGAGCGCGGCTTTGATGTGCTGCCGGACGCCGGGGAGGTACATGTGCGTGGCGGCGGCGTCGATCGCGATGTAGATGAACTCCTTGACCTTGTCGTCCAGGTGGTTCTTCCGCCACGGGACCGCGGAGAAGTCGGCATAGGCCTTCAAGAACTCGGGGTCGAGCTCCAGGATGGCCTGCCAGGTATCGCTCCAGGTCCCGCGTACCCGGATGAACTCATCCTTGACCTCTTGCTGACGGGGGCTGAGCGCCATGACATGACTCCTTTAGATCGCAGCGCGAAGTGGTGGGGCGGGCCGCACACGGGCCCTCATCCGGACAGGTCCGGGGGCTCAGCCGAGGACGGTGACGACCTCTCCTGCGGCACCGTCCATCAGGGGGAACTTGGCGCGCACGCGCCCGTCATGACCTGGCACCACCACCGCGCCCGTCTCCCGCGACAGCTCGTTGATGAACGACAGCGCACCGCGCATCTCGTCCAGATCGGTGTGGGCGAAGAACGGCCACTCGTTCTCGATCTGCTCGTAGAAGTGGGCGGCGTCCGCGGCGAGGACGCGCAGGCCCGACCTGGATCGCACCAGGGTGAGCAGCTCCCCGGGACAGTGCCCGCCCACCGGGTAGACGGTGATGCCGGGACGGACCTCGGTCTCCTCGGAGATCAGCCGCAGCCTGCCCTCCTCCTCGGCCTTCTTGACCGGTTCGAGGTGCTCGGCGATGGTGAACTCGCCCTCAAGGTCGTCTTTCTGCCACTTGGCGAACCAGTAGTCGTACTCCGACTTGCCCGAGACCACCTGGGCGTTGTCGAACAACCTCAGGTAGCCGATGTGGTCATAGTGGAAGTGCGAGGTGATGACCATCGTCACGTCGAGCGGGTCGACGCCGAGAAGGGCCAGCCCCTCGGGGGTGGGCTTGACGCCGATCTCCCCCAGCCAGTCACGGGCCGCGACGTCGTAGCCCGTGTCCAGCAGGATCACCTCGCCGGCCCTGCGCATCACCCAGAAGTTGTACTCCATGTGCAGGTCGCCGTCAGGCTGGCCGTAGGAGGCGTAGTCGTGCAGGACCACACTCTTCTGCGTGACGCGCTCGGCGTACTTGACCTGCAATACCTCGAACCCGGCGTCATCGCCGCCGCTCGGTGTGGTCATATCAGCCTCTTCATGTGTTCGGCGGCCCTCGCGGGCGAGAATGCCGGCACGGCCAGGCGCGGCCGCCGCCAGCGCGAATTCTGTCCGACCATACGATTGTCGGACAGAATGTGCAAGAGGCCGGGCCCGCACCCGACGCCGGTGGCCTCTCGGACCTTCGAGTTCATGCCCTGACCACGGCAAACTTCCAGTCCTGCACGCATCCGGAGCAGCGCTGCGGTACCGCTCCGAGCACCCCGCCTTTGCTTGACGGCGCTCCTGCGGCCGTCGGCCCTCTGCTTGCTCAGCATCATCACCTGCCGGATGCTGAGTGACTTTGCCGATCAGCCCCCGGACAGGACATCCGCCTTCGTACCCCGCACTGGTCGGCGAGCGCGGCGACGATGGCAAGGCCCCGGCCGTACTCCGCATCGATCCTGGAGAGCCTGCCGAATGGGAACGCCGGCCAGAAGGTAGCGGGCGAAGTGGCGGGCATGCGGGATTCGGTGGAAGGCACCGGGGGAACGCGCGTCGCCAGGTCAGGCCGCCGGGTTACAGGTCGATCCGTCATAAAGGCGGCCGACATCACCAGACAGCTCGGCTCGGCTCGGCTCACCGATGAGATCAACCAGGCGCGAGCCCCGTTTGGTGCCCTGGGCGAGCACCACGTACGTTCGCCGGCTGGACAGGACCCTGCGGCCTCACCTCGGCAGGGGCCAGGGTTCGAACCGGCGAAGGACAGCAGCACCCACCGAGCCAACCCAACGGGAGACCACGTCTACTCTCCTCGTTCCCCTGTACGATCACAGTCGGACACAGCACGCCCGCCGCGACTGGCGCCCATCCCACACCTGCGCCAATGATCCGAGGCGCTCACCATCAGGCGGGATACCGCGCTGTCACCCCAGCATTCGATCCTCGTCGAAGCCGATTTCTACTTCTATGCCCAGCTCGAACGTGGCGTGCCACCGGATAACGTCAGGCCATGCGGCGCCGCATATGCTTTGGCTTCCAGGCTCACGACGGGCATCTGCCTGCACTTACAAGTCGAAATCCAGATATGCTTGTCGTGCGATCGCCCGCAGTTCCTGCCAGGCAGGATCCGCCCTAAGCGCCTCCTCTGCCCAGAGCTCGGCACCCTGCTCAGACATGTGAACCAGCTTGGTGTCGACCGGTTGAAGCGCCTGAAGTTTTTCCTGACTCAGCATGCCTTCGAGCACCTTAGCCTTAGCAAGATTGAATGTATCGTCGAATTCTAAAGCCAGTTCGTCCACGCCGACCTTTAGGCCTCGCACATACTCCATCTGCCGGTCAGCGTCCCAGCACAGCTGATTGAGGACTCGACGTATCCCGCCATAAAACTTCGGCTCCTGTAAGATCCTGGCCCATGGTGGCCACCACCAGGGTGCCAGCGGATCATACGGGGCCTGATTACCAGCATACGTATCGTCGCGAGGTCGGTCGGGTCGCGTGTTGACCTGAACGACTACTGTGAACATTACTCGCGACCTCACAGCCAGCCACTCAAGAAGATCATTCCATAGTGGCGCGAAGAGAAGCTGGTCCATGGCAAGAAGAAGGGCCAAGGGCTGGTTTTTGGGAAGTGCTGCTACAGTTCATCGCTACCCATGATCCCGGCGATGGGGAAATCCTGTAGAGCCACAACAAGTTGCGTTATGTACCAGCCTAGGTCAATCCATCGAGGGGACTCTGGAATGACTTGGTAGTCTATCAGTGGGATAAGTGATATCAAGCGCCTGTCATCATGAAACAGAACATTAGCAAGGCGCTCGGCCCTGGGGAGCCTGGTTGATATGGCGATCGAATCTCCGGCATTATAGGAGATTCGCATTTCATGCCGCACTGAATCCATTGCGTCCGCTGCAGAAGTCTTCCAATCAAAATCGTTAACCATGTAAATGATGTGATGGCCTCGGAGGAACATCCACCCAGATTGCTCGAGTTGTTCGAGAATGACTTCGAAGTCGAGTTGAGCCCTGAACCTGATGTCAATTGATGTGTCGCGACTCATTTGATCACCCCAAGCCGATTGAGGGCATAGCCCTTGGGGCGATGGCTCTCCGCTGCTCAGGGAAGGCGGTCGGCAATTGATCGCACCACCAAGTTCCTGTGGGATAGTCAGCGCAGCAGCGCCATCGCCGCGTTGTGGCCGGGGATGCCGCTGACGCCGCCGCCCCGGCGGGCGCCCGCGCCGCACAGCAGGATCCGCTCGTGCTCGGTCTCCACGCCCCAACCGCCTTCTTCTCCGTACGGCCAGCTCAGGTCGCGGTGGAAGATGTGGCCGCCGGGCAGGCCGGCCTCGTTCTCCAGGTCCACGGGGGACTTGGCCTCGACGCAGAGGGTGCCGTCGGGGGCGCGCAGGAGGCAGTCCTCGATGGGCTCGGCCAGGACCTGGTTCATGGACGCGAAGGTGGCGCGCAGGGCCTCCTCCCGCGCCTCGTCGGGATTTTTCCGGAAAAGTCGGGCGGGCATGTGCAGGCCGAACAGCGTCAGCGTCTCCGCCTTGCCGCGCAGCTCCGGGCCGAGGATCGACGGATCGGTGAGCGTGTGGCAGTAGATCTCGGCCGGGGGCAGCTGCGGGATCTCGCCCCGGGACGCCTGGGCGTAGGCCGTGGCGAGCTGGTCGCGGGTCTCGTTGATGTGGAACGTCCCACTGAAGGCGGCCACCGGATCCACCCCGGCGTCCTTGAGCCGTGGCAGCCGGCTCAGCACCATGTTCACCTTGAGCTGTGCGCCCTCCGGCACGCTCGGCGTCCTGCCGAGCACCCGGTCGAACACCGCCGGCGGCAGGTTGACCAGTACGTGCCCGCCGGTCACCGTGTGCTCCGCCGCTTCACCGGCCGCGTCGGCCGTACGGAAGGCGACCTCGCCGGTCGGCGAGATGCCGACCACCTCCGCGCCGGTCACGATCTCCGCGCCCGCCTGACGGGCGGCGGCCTCCAGCGCTCCGGAGACGGCCCCCATGCCGCCCACGGGGACGTTCCACGCGCCGGTGCCGTCGCCGATGACGTGATAGAGGAAGCACCGGTTGGCCAGCAGGTCGGTGGCCGGGTCGGCGAACGTGCCGATCAGGGAGTCGGTGAGCACCACGCCGCGCACCGTGTCGTCGGCGAACCGCTCGTCCACGGTCTCGCCGATCGGCCTGGCGAACAGGTCCTGCCACGCCTGCGGCCCGACCAGCCGCTCGATCTCCCTGGCCGGGCGCAGCGGCTCCAGCAGGGTCGGGGCCAGGGCCTCGGCGGTCCTCGCGGTCATGGCGTAGAAGTCACGCCAGGCCCGGTGGTCGGCGTCGCCGCCGGTCACCGTACGGAAGGAGGCCGCCGTCCGGCCCTCGTCCCCGCCGTCGACGAGCAGGCCGGTGTCGCCGTGGGGCGTGTACGACGAGTAACGGCGTCCGCGCAGCTCCAGGTCGAGGCCCAGATCTTTGACGATCTTCGTGGGCAGCAGGCTGACCAGGTAGGAGTAGCGCGACAGTCGTACGTCCACGCCGGGGAAGGCGCGCGTGGAGATGGCCAGGCCCCCGGTGTGATCCTGCCGCTCCAGCACCAGCACCCGCCGCCCCGCGCGGGCCAGGTAGGCGGCGGCGACCAGCCCATTGTGCCCCCCACCGGCGACGACCACGTCATATGCACCCATCCAAGCACTTTAACTGCGAAGCGCACCGGCCGTCAGGGGCGGCTGGCGATGGACAGGAGGGTCGCGGCGGGGCCTGTCAGGGTGCGGCCGCGGCGCCAGACGGCACGCAGGCTCCTGACCAGCGTGAGACCGGCCAGTGGCACCTCGATCAGCCGCCCGGTCGCCAGCTCCGCCTCCACCGCGTACCCGCTGATGACGGCCGGCGCCGCGCCCGCCTGGGCGGCGCCCTTGACCGCCGAGTTGGAGCCCAGCTCCAGGCGCGGGCTGGCCTGGCGCAGGTCCCTGAACGCCACGTCCAGCGTCTCGCGGGTGCCCGACCCGGGCTCGCGTACCACGAGCGCCGTCCCGGCCAGCTCCGCCCCTCTCAGCGCGGTACGGCGACGCGTCCAGGGATGTCCGGGCGCCACCACGACCACCAGCCGGTCGGTGCCCACCACCCGGCTGGCCAACCCCTCGGGCACGTACGGACCCTCGATGAACCCCAGCTCCACCTCCTCGGCGAGCACCCGCGTCGCGACGTCGGCGGAGTTGACCACGTCCAGGCCCACCTGAACGTCCGGCTCCCGGCTCTGCAGCTCGCCCAGCCAGCGCGGCACCAGGTACTCGGCCACCGTCATGCTCGCCGCCACCCGCAGGTGGGCGGCGCCGCCGTGGCGCACCGCCTCGGCGGCCCGCACGAGCTCCTGCGCGGCCGCGACCACGTGGGCCGCCCAGCCGGCCACCACCTTGCCCTCGTTGGTGAGCGTGGAGCCGCGCGGCGTCCGCTCCAGCAGCGATAGGCCGAGGCGGCGTTCGAGCTGGGCGATGCGCTTGCTCGCCGACGGCTGGGCGATGCCCGCCACCTTGGCCGCCCGCCCCAGGCTGCCCAGCTCGCCCACGTCGACCAGCAGCTTCAGCGAGTCCAGATCGGGCAGCGAGGTCATAGCCACAGGCTATGGGCTCACAGGCAACCTGTGGCTACCGGCAGGCTCCGGCCGCACGAAGACTGACATCGTGCTCCACATCCCCTCCCGTACCTCCATCCTGCCCGGCGTGCTCGTGGCGGCCATGGGGGTGGTGCTCGCGCTGGCCGTACACGCGCTGCTGCCCGTGCTCAGCCCCGCGGTGGTGGCGGTGGCGGCGGGCGCGGCCCTGGCCGCGCTCGGGGGTGTCCGCGAGAGGCTGCTGCCCGGTCTGCGGCTGGTGTCCAGGCCGGTGTTACGCGTCGCGATCGTCCTGCTCGGCCTGCGGATCTCGGTGCCCGAGGTGCTGGCCATGGGCTGGCGGACGGTGGCGATCGTGCTGGTGGCGACGGGCCTCACGTTCGCGCTCACGCCGACGGCCGGCCGCCGGCTCGGCGTGTCCCCCGGCACCGGCCTGCTCATCGCCACGGGGGTCTCCATCTGCGGCGCGGCCGCCATCGCGGCCATGCGCGACGGCGCGGGCGGCGACGACGAGGACGCCGCGAACGCGCTCGGCGTGGTGGTCCTGTACGGCAGCGCCGCCATCATCGCGGTGCCCCTGCTGGCCGCCTGGCTGGGACTGTCACCGGCACAGCTCGCGGTGTGGACGGGGGCGGCGGTGCACGAGGTGGCCCAGGTGGCCGCGATCGGCGCGGCCACGGGTGTGCTCGCGGCGGCGGTCACCGTGAAGCTGGGCCGGGTCGTCCTGCTGGCCCCCATCGTCGCCCTGACCGCCCGAGCCCGTCCCGGCACCGGCCGGCCGCCCGTCGTCCCGCTCTTCGTCGCCGGGTTCCTGGCCATGGTGGCCCTGCGCGGCACCGGGCTCGTCCCCGAGTCCGTGACGTCGGCCGTACCTCCGATCACCGACCTGCTGATGGCCGCCGCGCTGTTCGGGCTCGGCACCGGGATCGACGTGCGCCGACTGCTGAGCGGCGGGCGCGCTCTGCTGCTCGGCGGGCTGGCCACCGGGCTGATCGGCGCGATCTCGCTGGCGGGCGTCGTCCTCCTCATCCCCTGACCGGTCGTCCTCTTGATCCCCTGACCAGTGGACGCGCACGCGCTCCGGCCGTAACCTGCTCAGTTTGGAACAAAGTCTGGGAAAGACATCGTTCTGACTGAGGATCATCGGGACCGTCCAAGGAGCACGAAACACACCATGCGCAGCGCCGCCGATTCACATCTGCACCCGTCCGACGAGGTCGCCGAGGCCCTGGCCACCGGCGCCCCCCTGGTGGCGCTGGAGTCCACGATCATCTCCCACGGGCTGCCGCAGCCGCGCAACCTGGAGGTCGCGCGGGAGCTGGAGGAGATCGTACGAGCCGCCGGAGCGGTGCCCGCGACCATCGCCGTGCTCGACGGGGTGGCCAGGATCGGCCTGTCCGAGGTGGAGCTGGAGCGCGTGGCGAGCGAGTCCGGGCTGCGCAAGCTGGGACAGCGCGACCTGCCGGTGGCGGCGGCGCTCAAGGCGAGCGGCGCCACGACGGTGTCGGCGACCTCTTTCCTGGCGGCCCGCGCGGGCATCCGGGTCTTCGCCACCGGCGGCCTGGGCGGCGTACACCGTGGCTGGACCGAGGAGCAGGACGAGTCCGCCGACCTCGACACGCTGGCCCGCACCCGGATCACGGTCGTCTGCGCCGGCGTCAAGTCGATCCTGGACGTGCCCGCGACCCTGCAGCGTCTGGAGACGCGCGGCGTGACCGTGGCCGGCTACCGGACCGACACCTTCCCCGGCTTCTACCTGAACTCCTCCGGCCTGCCCGTCGACTGGCGGATCGAGTCGGCCGAGGACGCCGCCGCGATCATGCGCGGGCAGGACGCGTTCGGCGGCCAGGAGAGCGCGCTGATCGTCGCCAACCCCGTCCCCGTCGACCAGCAGCTCGACCCCGGTCTGCACGACCGTGTGCTGGCCGAGGCACTCGACGCCGCCGGCCGCGACGGCGTGACCGGGCAGGCGATCACCCCGTTCCTGCTCGGCTATCTGGTGCGTGGCACCTCCGGCGCCTCCCTGGAGGCCAACCTCGCCGCCGTACGCGGCAACACCGCCCTCGCGGCGCGGATCTCCCTAGCCTGGTCGCGATCGTGACCGGCAAGGGTCTCCTGGTCATCGGTGACGTGGTCACCGATGTGGTGGCCCTGCACGGCGCGCCGGTCATGTCGGCCTCCGACATCGCCGCCGACATCGTGCTCCGGCCGGGCGGCTCCGGCGCGAACACCGCGTCCTGGGCCGCCCACCTGGGCGGCGAGGTCGGGCTGCTGGCCAGGTGCGGGTACGACAGCAGCGAGTGGCACATCGGCGAACTGGCCAAGGCCGGCGTCCGCCCGCACGTCCGGATCGACGCCGACAACCCCACCGCGGTCGTCATCGCCATGGTGGACAGGACCGGCGAGCGATCCATGCTCACCAACCGGGGCGCGGGCGGGCTGATCTCCGAGGACGACTGGGACGACGCCCTGCTCGACGGCGTCGCCCGCCTGCACGTGTCCGGTTACACCCTGTTCGGCGAGCCCGGCCTGCGCCTGGTCCGGCTGGCCATGGCCAAGGCGGCCGCCGCCGGGATCGCCATCAGCGTCGATCCGGCCTCCACCAGCCCGCTGTGCGAGTTCGGCGTCGAGCGCTTCCTGGACGAGACCGCGCTCGCCGAGCTGATCTTCCCCAACCGGGACGAGGCGCTGCTGCTCACCGGGGCCGCCACTCCTGAGCGCGCCGCCGAACTGCTCAGCGAGAGGTACGGCACGGCGGTGGTGAAGCTGGGATCCCAGGGGGCCCTGGTGGCCACGGGCGGGCAGGTCGCCGCCAAGTCGGACCCGGTGCCGACCGAGATGGTGGACTCCACCGGGGCGGGCGACGCGTTCGCAGCGGGATATCTCACAGCCACCCTGGCGGGCGAGGGAGAAAGGGCCGCTCTTGAGGCAGGTTGCCGTGCCGGTGCCGAATGCGTGGCCCTGGTTGGGGGTAGGCCACGGTACGGTTTGGACTTGAAGCGTCTTTACCCTATTCACACCGATTGATAGCTTGCCGCGTAGGCTGCACCAACGGCCACATATGTATCGAAGAGCACCATGCGGCTCACTGGGGAGGATAAGGTCCGCCGATGGAAGTCGAGTCATCGATCTGCCTGAGCGACCTGGTCCCTGCCCTGCGCTGGAGCCGTCCCCAGCAGGTGGCGGAGGCACTGGCCGACACGCGGCTGCCGGCCGCCTGGTGGTCCTCGCTCCCCCTGTCACGGGCTCTCAGCACCGCCGGGCTCGACTGGGTCTGCGACCGGCTCGCCCTGCTCGCCACCGCCCGCTGGGACTATCTGCCGCTCGCCGACGTGCTGCCCGCGCTGACGATCCACCACATCGACCCGGCGCTGCCGGGCTGGCCCGAGGCCACCAGGACCGCCATCGCCGGCCTGGGCGGCTGGCACCGCCTGCGCCGCCTGTCCCCCGGTGACATGAGCACCCCGGCGGCCACGCCCGAGGTGGTGATCGGCTCGGTGTTCCGCGAGGTGCTCGGCCGCATCTCCGCCCAACCCGAGTCCGCCGCCCGCGCCGTACAGGCGGCAGTGCAGCCCGAGGCCGGCCGCCCGCCGCAACGCGGCCCGGCGCCCGGCCAGAGCCGCCCCACCACCGGCACCTTCCCCGCCGTCCCCGCCCAGGGCGACGGAGCCCCACAGCGGGCACCGGGGCCACTCCCGGGCGAGCAGCGGGCCCCGGGTTCCGTTCCCGCCCAGGGCGAAGGGGTGCCGCAGCGGGCGGCGAACGCCTTCCCCTCCCCCGGAGACCCGGGCCCCGCCACCGGCACCTTCGCCGCGCAGAGCGGCAACCGTCCCGGCACCGGCTCCTTCCCCGCCCAGCGGGACAACCGCCCCGGCACCGGCCCCTTCCCCGCGCCGGGCGACGGTGGTCCCAGCACCGGCTCCTTCCCCGCCCAGCGGGACAACCGCCCTGACACAGGTTCGTTCCCCGCGCCGAACGACAACCGCCCCAATACGGGCTCCTTCCCGGCACTGAACGACAACCGGTCCGGCACCGGCACCTTCCCCGCGGTCGGCGGCAACCGCCCCGGCAACGGGCTCTTCTCGGAGCCGGGCGACAAGAACCCGAGCACCGGCACCTTCGCCGCCCAGAGCGGCAACCGCCCGAACGCCGGCGGCCCCCCGCCCGGCACCGGCTCCTTCCCCGCGGTCGGCGAGAACGGCGCACCCCGGCAACCCCAGACCGGCTCCTTCCCCGCGCAGAGCGGGAACGGCACCCCGCTCCCCCAGCGCCCGCAGCCCGAGCCCGCAGTCGCCGGCCCGCTCCCGGCCCCCGCCACCCCGGCGCCCAGCGAGACCGACCACGCGATGGTCCGCGTGGTCGACAGCCTCTTCCGCAGCCTCAACAAGCTGGAGCTGTCCGTCGCGGTGCACCGCCTGTTCGCCGAGGACCCGATCAGCCTGCGCACCCTCGCGCACAAGATGCTCGTCGACCGGGACGTGCTCTCCCAGGCCCAGCGGACGGCCGAGGAACGGGTGCTGAACTGGCTGCGCTCCTCGGAGTCCGCGCCCGTCACCGGCCACATGTTCCGGCTCACCGAGTGGCTCGGCGCGGCCGCCACCCAGGACCAGCTCATCGGCGCCGACCCGGCCCACCCGGTGATGGTGCCATCGCTGCGCACCCCGCTGTGGCGGGTGCTCGTCACGCTGATGCCGGACCGCCGTCTGCAGGACGGCTGGCTCGCCATCGGCGACATCCACGGCCTCCAGGCCCGTACCAGGCAGCTCCTGGCCGCCGCCCCGCCGGACGCCGACGTGGTGGCGCTGATGACCGAGCTCGGCATCCGCGCCCACTCGGCCAAGGCCTGGCTCGACGCCCTTCCCGCCGAGGCCGTACCCGACCCCGTCGCCTCCGCCGCCCCTCCCCAGCCGCTCCCGCGCCGCACCCCCGGCGCGAACGGCCACCACCACAGAGGCGGCCAGCCCATCCCCGCGGCGTCGGCCGCCACCATCGACCCCACGGCCGCGCTCGCCACCCTCTCCGCACTGTCAGGGTCAGGCGGCCGCCCTTCCGTACTCGCGGGCGCCCCCTCCACCCCGCCGCCCCCGCTCCCCAGCCCGTCGTCGGACCCCCGCCGCTGGCAGCGCATCGACGTCACCCCTGAGTACCTCCGCGGCGGCCCCGTCCCCGTCCCCGAGGGCTACGCCACCCAACTCGGCATGCGCCCCGGCACCCTGCTCTCGGTCACCGGCCCCGGCGACAACGCCATCGTCCTGGTATGGCAGGGACATCAGCCGGTCTTCGACTCTCTGCAGCCCGTCCTCATGCGCCTCAACGCCCGCCCCGGCGACCAGGTGTACGTGACCGTGGACGGCTACCGCCTAGAGGCCCAGCTCACCGGCTGAGCCACCGGCCACCCGAACGGGGTCGGCGCGTAACCGTCACTCGTCGAACAGGCGCATGGCGCGGGCCTTGGCGGCGGCCTCGCCCCGGGAGGTGACGGCGAGCTTGGCCAGGATGTTGGACACGTGGACGCTGACCGTCTTCACCGAGATGAACAGCTCCCCGGCGATCTCCCGGTTGCTGCGGCCGCGGGCGACCTCCCGCAGGACCTCCAGCTCCCGGGCCGTGAGACCGAGCGGCAGGCCGTTGGGGACGACGCCGTCCGTCAAAGCGATCCTGGCGCGGCGGGCGAAGACGTCGAGCTGCTCCAGGAGGGGTGCGGCGCCGAGCTGCTCGGCGAGCTCCCGGGCCCTGGTCAGCCGTAAGGTGGCCCCCTGCCGGTCGCCGCAGGCGTGTGCCGCGTGCGCCGCGCCTGTCAGGGCCCTGGCTTCACCGTAGGGCTGGTGGAGAGCGGCCCAGGCCGCCGCGGCCCGGTCCCACGCCTTGAGGCGCCGGCTCGCCGTCTCAGCCTCGTCAGGAGCCATCCCGTCGGCGCCGGACACCCTGTCGCGATCACGCCCAGGCCGCCCGCCCGGGTCGGGCGCGTCCGCCGCCTCCCAGCCGGTCAGGGCCGTGAAGGTGAGGCGTTGGGCGTGTTGCAGGGCGCCTTCGACGTCGAGCCACCCGGCGATCGAGCGGAGCTCCGGCAGGAGGGGGCCGCCGAGCTCGGCCAGGTAGACCAGCAGGGCCCAGGAGTAGCGCGGGTCGGCCGTGAGGTCGTGCTCGCGCAGCGCGCGGGCCGCCGCTTCGCGGGCCTCGTCGAGCCGGCCGTGGGCCTGCAGGAGGTGGATCTCCCTGCGGGTGTGCGGCAGCGCGGTCTGCTCGCGGAACTTGCCGCGGGACAGCACGCCCCGGGAGGCGGCCAGCAGCGTCTCGGCGCGGTCGAGCAGGCCGCGGGCGAGCGCGATGTCGGTGGCGAAGCCCTGCAGGCTGGCCTGGTGCGGGGGCGGCGGCACGAGGTCGAGGGCGTGCTCCACCACCTCCAGCGCCTCGTCCCAGCGGCCGAGCGACACCAGCGGCTCCGCCAGGTTGACCGACAGGAAGGTGCCGGAGGTGCGGGCCAGGCCGTAGCGCTGGGCCAGGGTGATGCCGTCGCGGGCGACCTGGGCCGCCTGCTCGTGCCGGCCGGCGCCTTCGAGCACGTCGGACTCGGAGATGGCGCCGCGCATGACCGCGTTGTAGGCGTCGGCCTGGCCGGCGATCCGCCGCGCCTCGGCGAATCCGTCGCGGTGGGAGTCGATCTGGGAGTAGCGGCAGCGCTCCCAGGTGAGGCTGATCAGCGCGTGGGCGTGGGTGGCGGCGTCGCCGACCGCCCGGCCGATCTCGATGGCCTGCTGCGCGGTGGCGATCTTCTCGGCGAGCTGCTCGGGCTGGTGGAGCATGCGCGAGAGCGATTCGAGCACCTGGCCGCGGAGCCTGCTCGGCGGGTCGGCCGGCACCAGGGACGCCGCCTCCCGCAGGTCGTCGACGTAGCCGGGGCGGCTCAGGTCGTAGCGGATGAGGCCGCGCTGGCGCAGCACGCGGGCGGCGCCGGCCGGCTCGGCGGCCCGGTCGATCTCGGCGAGGGCGGCGGAGGCCATGGCCACCCCGCGTTCGTACTCACCGGCGAGGTAGGCGACGACGGAGGTCTGGCGCAGCACGGTGGCGTGCCCGGCGCCGATGCGCGCCTCGGCGTCGGGCACGCGGTCCCACAGCTCCAGCACCCTGCTCAGCATCCCGAACTGGGCGTCGTAGGCGGTGGACTTGCGGGCCGCCGCGGCGGCGTGCCAGGCGCTGACCAGCGCCCAGGTGGTGTCGCGGGCGGCGTGCCAGTGGTGTGCGAGCTCGACGGCGCCGCGCGGCGCGGGCAGGATCGACAGGTCGCGTTCGAGCGCTTCGGCGAACCTGGTGTGCAGGCGGGTGTGCTCCCCCGGCAGCAGGTCGTCGTGGAGGGCCTCGCGGATCAGCGCGTGCCTGAAGGAGTAGCCCTCGCCGTCGACGACGAGCACGTTGCCCGCCACGGCCGGGCGCAGCGCGCCCGCCAGCGCGCTCTCGTCGAGCCCGGCGACCGCCGACAGCAGGTCGTGCTCGATCCGCTGGCCGCCCACGCTGGCCACCCGCAACAGCTCCTGGGTGCCCTCGGGCAGCCGCTCCACACTGGCCAGCAGCAGGTCACGCAGCGACTCGGGCAGGCTGTCGCCGCCGCTCACCTCGCTGAGCAGCGCCTCGACGAACAGCGGGTTGCCTTCGCTGCGCGCGTAGATCCGGTCCATGTCCACGGCGGACGGCTCGCGCTGCAGGATGCTCGCCGCCTGCTCCAGGACCTCTCTGCGGGTGAGCCTGCCGAGCTCCAGCCTGGTGACCCAGCCGACCCGCCCGAGCTCGGCCAGCAGCGGGCGCAGCGGGTGCGCGCGGTGCAGCTCGTCGGCGCGGTAGGTGACGACGATCAGCAGGCGGGCGTCGCCGCGCTGGTAGCGGACCAGGAAGGACAGCAGGTCACGGGTGGACCGGTCGGCCCAGTGGGCGTCCTCGACGATCAGCACGACCGGCTGGTCCTCGGTCAGCCGCTCCAGCAGCCCGAGCACCTGCTCGAACAGCCGCGCCCGCGCCTCGGCCCCGTCGTGATCGGGCTCGCCGAACTCGGGCAGCAGCCGCGCCAGCCCTCGGGTCGTGCCTCCCGGCACGAGCCCGGCGACGCCGTCACGCCCGAAGGTGCGTACGAGACCGCGCAGCACGGCGGTGAACGGCGCGAACGGCAACCCCTCGGTGCCCAGCTCCAGACATCCGCCGACGAGCACCAGGGCGTCACCGGCACGCTCGGCCAGCTCGCCGACCAGGCGCGTCTTGCCGACTCCCGCCTCGCCCCCCACGAGCACGGTGGAGGCCGTCCCGGCCCGCGCCCCGTCGAGCGCGGCGTCGAGCACGCCCAGCTCGCGGGCACGCCCGACGAACAGGGGACTCACCGTATGGATGCTCACGCACCCAAGGATGCCACCCTCCTACGACAGGATCAGCGCAGCACCTTGCGGAAGAACGTCGCCGACGCCTCGTAGCCCAGCGCGTGGTAGAACTCGGGCGCCCGCCGCGTCGCCATCCCGACATACCGGGCATCGCGGGAGCGGGCCCACTTCTCGAACTCCTCCAGCAGCGCCCGCCCGATCCCCTGCCTGCGGGCCCCCGTCTGCACCATGGCCTCTTCCACCCAGGCGACCGGTCCGTTGGCGAACAGCGTGAGGTGCACGTTGCCGAGCAGGTAGCCCTGGACCCGCCCGTCGACCACGGCGGCGATCAGCAGGGTGTCGTCGTCCGCCAGCAACGCCGGCAGCGCCTCGTCGAAGGCGTCGCGCTCGGGCCTGAAGGTCAGCCCGAACTCACGCGCCAACGCGAACACCGCGTCCGCGTCCGCCTTCTCGGCCTTCCTGATGACAAGGTCGTCAGCCGTCATGACGTATGACCCTAGATCGTGCTCCATCACCAGTCCAATCGCCATTCACCGAGTGTCGAGGATTCTCAGTGATTCGCCCGGTGTGGGCTCCGAGGCCGCGTCGTGGTAGATGTTCACACGGGCCTCACAGATCGCCGAGGCCGAGCTGGCGGGCGATGAGCATCCGCTGGACCTCGCTGGTGCCCTCGCCGATCTCCAGGATCTTGGCGTCACGGTAGAAGCGCCCGACGGGGAACTCGTTCATGAACCCGTAGCCGCCGAAGATCTGCGTGGCCTCGCGGGAGTTGTCCATGGCGGCGTTGGAGGAGACGAGCTTGGCGATCGCCGCCTCCTTCTTGAACGGCAGGCCCGCGCGCATCCTCTCCGCCGCGTGGTAGTAGGCCAGCCGTGCGGTGTGCGTACGGGCCTCCATGTCGGCGATCTTGAACTGGATGGCCTGGTAGTGGCCGATCGGGTGGCCGAACGCCTTCCTGTCCCTGACGTACTTGAGGCATTCGTCCACGCAGCCCTGCGCGAGTCCGACGCCGACGGCGGCGATGGCGATGCGGCCCTCGTCAAGTGTCTGCAGGAACTGCGCGTAGCCGCGGCCGCGCTCGCCGAGCAGGTTCGCCGCGGGCACCCGGCAGTCGGCGAACGACAGCTCGCGGGTGTCGGAGGCGTTCCAGCCGACCTTGGAGTACTTCTTGGAGACGGTGAAGCCGGGCGTCCCGGCGGGCACCAGGATCGTGGAGATCTCCCGCTCGCCGGTGAGCGCGGCCACGCCGACGACGCCGGTGATGTCGGTGCCCGAGTTGGTGATGAACGCCTTGGTGCCGTTGATCACCCACTCGCCGCCGTCCAGGACGGCGGTGGTGCGCATGCCGCCCGGCACGTCGGTGCCGCCGCCGGGCTCCGTCAGGCCGAAGGCGCCGAGCATCTCGCCGGAGGCCAGCCGGGGCAGCCACCGCGCACGTTGGTCGTCGGTGCCGAACCGCAGGATCGGCATGGCGCCGAGCGACACCGCCGCCTCCAGCGTGATCGACACGCTCGAATCGACCCTGGACAGCTCCTCCAGCGCCAGGCAGAGCGCGAAGTAGTCGCCGCCCATGCCACCGTGCTCCTCCGGGATCGGCAGCCCGAACAGCCCCATCGCGCCCATCTGACGCACGATGTCGTACGGGAACTCCCCGCGCTCGTAGAAGTCCCCGATGACCGGGGCGACCACGTCACGCGCGAACGCCTCGACGGTCTTGCGCAGCTCTTCGTGTTCAGCGGTCAGCATGAGCGGTCAGCCTTTCGAGAGGGCCTGGACGACGCGGGAGGGGCTGGGCCGGCCCAGCCGCTCGGCCAGCCAGGTGCTGGTGGTGACGAGTTTGTCCAGGTCGAGCCCGGTCTCGATGCCGAGGCCGCGCAGCATCCAGACGAGGTCTTCGGTGGCGAGGTTGCCGGTGGCCGACTCGGCGTAGGGGCAGCCGCCGATGCCTCCCGTGGAGGCGTCCACCGTGGTCACCCCCGCCCGCAGCGCGGCCAGCGTGTTGCCGAGCGCCTGGCCGTAGGTGTCGTGGAAGTGCACCGCCAGCCGGTCCGGTGAGCCGAACGCCTCGATCAGGGCGGTCACGTGCCCGGGGGTGCCGACGCCGATGGTGTCGCCGAGCGAGAGCTGGTAGCAGCCCAGGCCGAGCAGCCGCTCGCCGACCGCCACCACCTGCGGGACCGGCGTGGCCCCTTCCCACGGGTCGCCGAAGCACATCGACACGTACGCGCGCACCCGCATCCCGGCCTCCAGCGCCCTGGCGACCACCGGCTCGAACATCTCGAACTGGCTCTCCAGGCTGCGGTTCAGGTTCTTGGCGGCGAACGTCTCGGTGGCGCTGGCGAAGACCGCGATCTCGTCCACGCCGTGCTCCAGGGCCCGTTCCAGGCCGCGCATGTTCGGCACCAGCACCGGGTAGCGGACGCCCGGCCGGCGGTGCAGCCTGGACAGCAGCTCCTCGGCGTCGGCGAGCTGAGGCACCCAGCGGGGGTGCACGAAACTGGTCGTCTCGATCACCTTGTGCCCGGCGTCGGCGAGCCGGTCGACGAACTCCGCCTTCACCTCCACGGGCACGATCGCCGCCTCGTTCTGCAGCCCGTCGCGCGGGCCCACCTCGTGGACGGTGACCTGATGCGGAAGGTCCCGCATCGGATACGACCTGCTCATCACGCCTCCTCACTGGTCACTGTGCTTGTCACAATGGCCAGTACGGCGTCCATGTCCACCGGCTGGCCGGCCTGCACGGGCAGCTCCGTGACGAGGCCGTCACGGGGGGCGGTGACGGTGTGCTCCATCTTCATGGCCTCCACGATCAGCAGCGGCTGCCCTTCGCCGACCCGGTCGCCCACCTGGGCCTTGACGACCAGGACGGTGCCTGGCATGGGGCTCCTGACGACGCCGTCCCCGCTGCCCGCCGCGCCCGGCCGGTCGCCCGGGTCGCCGATGCGGTGCCGCGTCAGCGCCCAGGTGTGACCGTCCTTACCGAGCCACAGGGTCTCGCCGTCGCGCGCCCAGGCGTACCTCTCGGTACGGCCGTCCAGGGTGACGGCGAGACTCTGCCCGCCTGCCCGCAGGGTCGCGGGGAAACCCCGCTCCACTCGCGCGGCCGCTCCGGCGGCATCGCGCGAGCCGAGGTGCTGCTCTGCCGCTCCGGCTGCGGCTGCCGTACGGACCTCGGCGGCCTCTCTCGGCAGGCCGCGCACCCGGACCTCGTGTACGCCGTCCCGCGACTCCAGGCGGTAGGCGGTCCAGGCCGGCGGGCCGACGCGCCAGCCGTCGGCGATGTCCCAGGGGTCGGTGCCCTTGGGGGTGTCGTGGAAGACGAGCGCGGCGGTGGCCAGGACCTCGTCGGGGACGGCCGTGGTGGGGAGCAGGTCGGGCAGGATGCGTTCCACCAGGCCGGTGTCCAGCTCGCCCGCTTGTACGGCCTGGTGGGTGAGCAGGGATCGCAGGAACGGGATGTTGGTGGTGACGCCGAGGATGGTCGTCTCGCCCAGGGCCTGGTCCAGGGTCCTCAGGGCGGTCGCCCGGTCGGGGGCCCAGGCGATGACCTTGGACAGCATGGGGTCGAACTCGCTGCCCACGACCCCGCCTTCGACGAGCCCGGAGTCCACCCGTACGAACGGTTGCGCGCCGTACAAGGCGCCGAACTCCGCCGGACCCACTCCCGCCGGCCCGGGGCCGAGGTGTGCGGCGCCGGCCGGCGGGGTTCCCGGGGGCGAGGCCGGGGTCGGGGGCGGTTCGTGGAGGGTGAGGATGCGGCCGCCGGTGGGGAGGAAGGTCCGGGCGGGGTCTTCGGCGTAGATGCGGGCTTCGACGGCGTGACCCGTCAGGCGTACCTCGTCCTGGGTGAAGGGGAGGGGGCGGCCGGCGGCGACGTGGAGTTGGAGGGCGACCAGGTCCAGGCCGGTGACGAGCTCGGTGACCGGGTGTTCGACCTGGAGGCGGGTGTTCATCTCCATGAAGTGGTAGGCGCCCGTGGCGCCGTCGACGATGAACTCGACCGTGCCCGCGCCGGTGTAGCCGACGGCGCGGGCCGCTTCGACGGCGGCGGAGCCCATGCGCTCGCGGGTCACGGCGTCCACGAAGGGGGACGGGGACTCCTCGATGATCTTCTGGTGCCGCCGCTGCAGGCTGCACTCGCGTTCGCCGAGGTGGACGACGCCGCCGTGGCCGTCGGCGAGGATCTGGATCTCGATGTGGCGCGGGTCGCCGATGTAGCGCTCGATCAGCAGGGTGCCGTCGCCGAAGGCGGCGGTCGCGGTGCGGCGGGCGGACTCCAGGGCGTCGGGCAGGTCGGCCGCCGAGGTGACCAGGGCCATGCCCTTGCCGCCGCCCCCGGCCGACGGTTTGATCAGCGCGGGGAAGTGCCGCCAGGTGGTGAGGTCGTCGCCGGGCTCGGCGGCGCCGGGGACGACGGGGACGCCCGCGGCCGACACCGTGGCCTTGGCGCGGATCTTGTCGCCCATGGCCTCGATGGCCCCGGCCGGTGGGCCGACGAAGACCAGACCGGCCTCGGCGCACCGGCGAGCGAACAGGGCGTTCTCCGCCAGGAACCCGTACCCCGGATGCACGGCCCGCGCCCCGGCCGCCCCGGCCACCTCCACAATTGCCGAAATATCCAGATAATTCGGGATCTGGTACGCGAGGTCGGCCGCCACGACGTGCCGGGCCCCGGCGTCCGAGGCGGTGTGCACGGCCACCGACGTGATGCCGAGTGTGCGCAACGTACGGATGATCCGCACGGCGATCTCGCCCCGGTTGGCGACGAGCACGCGCTCGAAGGGCGCGCTGGGTGAGTGAGCCATGTGCACCGTCACATCCGGTAGACGCCGTAGCCGATGGGGTCGAGCGGGGCGTTGGCCGCCGCGGAGAGGGCGAGGCCGAGGACCGTGCGGGTGTCGAGCGGGTCGATCACGCCGTCGTCCCAGAGCCTGGCCGTGGAGTAGTACGGGTTGCCCTGGTGCTCGTACTGGGCCCGGATCGCGTCGGCGTCCGCGTCGCCCACCGTGGTCAGGACGTTCGCCGCCTGCTCGCCGCCCATGACGGAGATGCGCGCGTTCGGCCACATCCACAGGAACCGGGGCGAGTAGGCGCGCCCGGCCATGGCGTAGTTGCCCGCTCCGAACGATCCGCCGATCATCACGGTCAGCTTGGGCACCCGCGCGCACGACACGGCGGTGACCATCTTGGCACCGTGCTTGGCGATGCCGCCCGCCTCGTAGGCCTTGCCGACCATGAAGCCGCTGATGTTCTGCAGGAACACCAGCGGGATCCGCCGCTGGTCGCACAGCTCGATGAAGTGCGCGCCCTTCATCGCCGACTCGCTGAACAGGATGCCGTTGTTGGCGACGATCCCCACCGGGTGGCCGTGCAGCCGGGCGAAGCCGGTGACGAGCGTGGCGCCGTACTCGGCCTTGAACTCCAGGAACCGCGAGCCGTCGACCAGTCGCGCGATGACCTCGCGCACGTCGTACGGCTGCCGGGTGTCGGCGGGGACGATTCCGTAGAGGTCGCGCGGGTCGTACGCGGGCGGCTCGGGCTCGGTCGTGTCCCAGGGGCGCGCGGCGCGGGGGGCCAGCGTGGAGACGATGTCGCGGACGATGGCCAGCGCGTGCGGGTCGTCCTCGGCGAGGTGGTCGGTGACGCCGCTGACGCGGGCGTGCAGGTCGCCGCCGCCGAGCTCCTCGGCCGTGACCTCCTCGCCGGTGGCCGCCTTCACCAGCGGCGGACCGCCCAGGAAGATCGTGCCCTGATCTCGTACGATGACGGCCTCGTCGCTCATGGCGGGCACGTACGCGCCGCCGGCGGTGCAGGAGCCGAGCACGGCGGCGATCTGCGGGATGCCGCGCGCCGACATCGTGGCCTGGTTGTAGAAGATGCGGCCGAAGTGCTCGCGGTCGGGGAAGACCTCGTCCTGCTTGGGGAGGAAGGCGCCGCCGGAGTCGACGAGGTAGACGCACGGCAGGTGGTTGTGCAGCGCCACCTCCTGGGCGCGCAGGTGCTTCTTGACGGTGATCGGGTAGTAGGTGCCGCCCTTGACGGTGGCGTCGTTGGCCACCACCACGCACTCGCGGCCGGAGATCCTGCCGACGCCGGTGATGATGCCTGCGGCGGGCGCCTGGTCGTCGTACAGCCCGTTGGCGGCCAGCGGCGACAGCTCCAGGAAGCGCGAGCCGGGGTCCAGCAGGCCGTCGACGCGGTCGCGCGGCAGCAGCTTGCCGCGCTCGACGTGGCGCAGCCGCGAGCGCTCGGGGCCGCCGAGGGCGGCGGTGGCGAGGCGTTCGAGGAGGTCGGCGGCGAGCCGCTCGTTGAGCTCGGCGTTGCGCTTGAAGGCCTCGCTCGCACGGTCGGCGGCCGACTTCAGCACCGGCCAGTCGCTCATGTGTCCCCTCTCATCATGGCCACGATGTTAGCCATCATTAACGTAACCGTCTAGCATGTGAGACGTGACCACTGCCCAGGCACCTACCCGGAATCGCGGCAACAGGCGTGCGGAGATCCTGGCGGCCGCCGCGAGCCTGTTCGCCGCGCGCGGCTTCCACGGCGTCTCGATCGAGGACATCGGGGGTGCCGTCGGGATCTCGGGCCCGGCGCTCTACCGGCACTTCAGCGGCAAGGACGCGCTGCTGGCCGAGATGCTCCTGGACATCAGCTCGCGGCTGCGCGAGTCGGCGGTCGCGGTCGCCACCACGGCGCGCGGGCCGGGCGAGACGCTCGACGCGCTGCTGCACGCGCAGATCACCTTCGCACTGGAGCAGCCGGCGCTGATCACCGTGCACGACAGAGAGCTCGGCAACGTGCCCGAGCGCGAGCGGCGGCAGATCAGGCGACTGCAGCGCCTGTACGTCGAGGAGTGGGTGACCGTCCTGGCGGAGCTGCACCCGTCGTGCCCGCCGGCCCGTCTGCGCGCGGCCACCCACGCGATCTTCGGCCTGCTCAACTCCACTCCGCACAGCGCCGGCGAGCTGCCGCCGCAGGACATGCGGCCGCTCCTGCACGCCATGGCGCGCGCCGCGATCGAGGCTTCAGTTAACGCCCGCTAACATCCCGCCGATCCGCCGAAAGCGTCTTGTCGTGTCTACTATCTAGATATATCTTTCACCTATCTCGATAGGTGAGAGGTGACAGCATGCGCGACCCCCGAAGGTGGCAGGAGCCACCGGCCCCGTTCCCGCCGATGCCTTCCATGGCCCCGGACCTGGACAGCTCGCCGAGGGTGCGGCGCGGGGACGTCCGAGCCGCCCTGCTCAGCCTGCTCAGCGAGGGGCCCAGGAACGGCTATCAGATGATCCAGGACATCGAGGTCCGCAGCCGCGGCGTCTGGCGCCCCAGCCCCGGTTCGGTCTACCCCGCGCTCCAGCAGCTCGAGGACGAGGGCCTGGTCCTCTGCGACGACGGCGGCGGCAGCCGCACCTACCGGCTGACCGAGCGGGGCGCCGAGGAGGCAGCCCGCCACCTCGGCCGCGAGGCGCCCTGGGACGAGGTGGCCCGCACCGTGCCGGAGGACCGCCACGAGCTGCGCCTGCTGTGGGCGCAACTGGGCGAGGCCTTCGTGCACCTGGCCCGGACGGCCAACGACCAGCAGGTCGCCGAGGCCAAGAAACTGCTCACGCAGACCCGGAAGTCCGTGTTCCAGATTCTGGCGGAGGATTGAATGAGCACCGAAACGGCTGTGGCCGTCGACAGGTTACGCAAGACGTACGGGAAGATCGAGGCCGTCAAGGGCGTGGACCTTGAGGTGGCGTCGGGAGAGGTGTTCGGCTTCCTCGGGCCGAACGGCGCGGGCAAGACCACCACCATCAGCATGCTCTGCACACTGGTGAACCCGACCGGCGGCACCGCCACGGTCGCCGGGCACGACGTGGTCAAGGAGCGCGACGAGGTCCGCCGCAACATCGGGCTGGTCTTCCAGGACCCGACGCTCGACGGCTACCTCAGCGCCGAGCAGAACCTGCGCTTCCACGCCGAGCTGTACGGCGTGCCCAAGGCCGTCGTCGGCGACCGGATCCGGCAGGTCATGGAGATGGTCGCGCTCTGGGACCGCAAGGACGCCAAGGTGATGACGTTCTCCGGCGGCATGAAGCGGCGGCTGGAGATCGCCCGCGGTCTGCTGCACTCGCCCCGGGTGCTGTTCCTGGACGAGCCGACCGTCGGGCTCGACCCGCAGACCCGCGCGGCCATCTGGGGCTACATCAACCAGCTCCGGATCAGCGAGGACATCACCATCTTCATGACCACCCACTACATGGACGAGGCCGAGTACTGCGACCGGATCGCGATCATCGACCACGGCGAGGTGGTGGTCATCGACTCCCCCGAGAAGCTCAAGGCCAGCGTCGGCAAGGACCGGGTGCAGATCCACACCCGTGACGACGAGGCCGCGATCACGGCGCTGCGCGACCGGTTCGGCCTGGAGGCCGCCGTGCACGAAGGCGCCGTGACCTTCGCGGTGGCCTCGGGCGAGGAGTTCGTGCCACGGCTGTTCGCCGAGCTCGGCATGCCCATCACCGCGGTGAGCGTGTCGCGTCCCTCGCTGGACGACGTGTTCATGTCCTACACCGGTTCCACGATCCGCGACGCCGAGGCCGGCGACGACAGCATGGCGTGGATGCGCACGATGGCGAGGCGATGACCATGGCCACGGAGGCGATCAGGGTGCGGGTGCCCGCCCGCAGCGCCGGTCACGACCTGCGCGCGGTCAAGGTGGTGCTGCACCGGGAGATGCTGCGCTTCCTCAGCGACCGCACCCGCATGATGTCGATGCTGCTGCAGCCGGTGCTCTGGCTGTTCGTCATGGGCACCGGGCTGGGCTCGCTGGTGCAGGGGTCGATCCCGGGAGTGGACTTCCGTACGTTCATGTACCCCGGCATGATCTCGATGACGGTGATCATGACGGGGATGTTCTCCGCCGGGTCGATCGTATGGGACCGCGAGTTCGGCTTCCTGCGCGAGATGCTCGTGGCGCCGGTCTCGCGCGCCGCGATCGTGGTGGGCAAGTGCCTCGGCGGCGCGATCGTCGCCACCGGGCAGGGCGTCATCATCCTCGCCATGGCCGGGCTGGTGGGCGTCCCCTACTCCCCCGTCCTGATGCTCACGCTGCTGGGCGAGATGTTCCTGGCGGCGTTCACGATCACCGCCTTCGGCGTGATGCTCGCGGCCCGGATGAAGAACATGCAGACGTTCTTCGGGCTGATGCAGATGGCGATCATGCCGATGATGTTCCTGTCGGGGGCGATGTTCCCGCTGGCCAACCTGCCGTCGTGGCTGCACGTGCTAACCGTCGTCAACCCGATGACGTACGCGGTGGACCCGATGCGGCAGGCGGTCTTCGCGACCCTGGACGTGCCGCCGGCGGTGAACGCGACGCTCAACCCGGGGGTGCAGTGGTTCGGCTGGCAGGTGCCGATCCCGGTGGAGCTCGGGCTGGTCGCGGCACTGGGAGCAGTGCTGCTGGGCGTGGGGATCGCCCAGTTCAGACGCGCCGACTAGACCCTCCTGGTTGGAGCGCCAACCAAAGTCTGGTGTTCGAATGCAGAAAGAGATTCACGGACGGTAACTTTCCCCATGCATGCTGTGACATCCCTCTGTGGAAAGGAACCCCCCGTGTTCAGTTTGCAAGCTCGAATGAGCGACTTCGAAGTCAGGCTCTCCGCCCTCGAGTCTCGTACAGTGAGTGGTGTGCCTGAGACGACAATCGCAGAACGTTTCACCACCCTTCACGAGCGGGTGGACGCGGTCGCAACCAACCTGCTCGACAAGATCGATGAGCGATTCAACCAGCTCAGTGCTCAGACGGATGTGCGGTTCGCGCAGGTCGACCAACGGTTCGCACAGGTCGACCAACGGTTCGCGCAGGTCGACCAACGGTTCGCGCAGATGGACGAACGGTTCGCACAGGTCGACCAACGGTTCGCACAGGTCGACGAACGATTCACCAAGGTGGACGACCAGCTCGGCGAGATCAAGAGCATGCTTCTGAGCCTGGGAGCGACAGCCCCCGCCGATCGGGTCAACTAGACGTGACGGAGGCCCGGGACGGGTTCGTCCCGGGCCTCTTCGTTCTACGGGATCAGCGCCTCACGCGGACGTAGTCCGAGCGGCTCGTGTCGCCGTTGGTGTCCTCGTCGCCGCCGTAGACGAACCTCCACCTGCCGGAGTCCCAGGCCCTGACCGTGGTGAAGAGCCTGCCGCTCTCGCCCGACCAGGTGGACTTGACGTACCGGTAGGTGTCGGAGCCGTTGGCCTTGAAGTACAGCCGGACCTTGCCCCGCTGACCGTCCCAGTCGCCGTCGTCGTCGATCTGCAGCGCCGCCCAGATCCGCAGACGGTCACCGCGCTCGACCGGCTCCGGGGAGGCGTTGAAGCCGATGATCCGGCTGTCCGACTTCTCCGGTGGTTCGGTGACCCGGACCCAGTTGGGGCGGCTCACCGAGCCGTCGACGCCGCGGGCGCCGCGGAAGTCGGCCCGCCACCAGCCGGACTCCTCGGCCGTGGTGGAGACCCAGAAGCGACCGTGCCGGTTGGTCACGTCACTGGTGACGTACTGCCAGTGCCGTGAGCCGTGCGCCTTGAACCGGATGGTGACCCGCTGACCGGGCAGGGCGCGGTCGTCGGTGCTCAGGGTGCCGGTGAAGCTGAGCCTGTCGCCCTTGGTGACGAGCTCAGGGCGAGCGTCGAAGCCGGTGATGCGGCTGTCCCGGTCCCGGACCCTGACGCTGACCCGGTCGGTGTCGCTGACCGAGCCGCCGGCCGCGGACGTGGCGGCGAACTCGGCCCGCCACCATCCGGTGCTCTCGGCGCGCACCCTGGCGGCGAACCAGCCGTTGCGGCCGGAGGTCACGTCGGTGACGTGCCGGTAGGCGTCGGTGCCCCGGTCGCGGAAGGTGATGGTGACCTTCTGCCCGCTGTAACCCTTGTCGTCGAGTTCGAGCCGGCCGGAGACCCGGATGCCGTCTCCCGCGTCGACGCGGTCGGGGTTGGCGTCGAACTCGACGATCTTGGTGGTGGGAAGCTCCTTCTTGACCTCGAAGGCGCCCTTGGTGGAGGCCTCGCCGTCGCCCTTGGCGATGGCGAGGAAGTTCCAGGTGCCGGCCGAAGCGGCGTCGAAGGACTTGGTGGCGGTGAACCGGGTCCAGTCGCCTCGCTTCGCCCCGGCGTCGACGTTCACCGGAGTGAAGACGCCCGTCTGGCCGGGCGCCTTGAGCTGGAACTCGGCGCTGGTCGCGTCCTTGGCGAAGAACGTGAACGTCGCCGTGACGGCCTTGCCGGAGACGACGATCGGTGATGCCGGGCTCATCCGGACCTTGGAGATCTCCGGTGCCGCGACCTGGACTTCCGCCGACGCGGGCGGCGTCAGGGCCAGGGCCCCGGCGCCCATCGCGAGCGCGACGGTGACTACACGGATGCGTTGTAACATACGGGTTTCCTTTCTGGACACCCCAGTGGTTTCAACGCGGCATTGAGGGTGCCACGTGTTTCGTCCCAGTAGACGCCGCACCAAGGTCCAAAGTTCTCAATTCTGACAATCTGTCAAAGAGTTGGGTCAAAAGGACCGGTCCAGAACATCTCCCCGCCGACTGGCAGACGGGAGAGCCGACGGCAGACATAATCGGCACTGTGGCGCGCGACACAGTTGAGACTCATTTCGTTCAAGCGGTGGCCGCTCTCGAGACGGGCGCGGTTCGAGATCCCGAGGGTCCCGTCCGCGAGGGGACCACTCTCACCGGCGAGCAGTGCCGTACTCTCTACCAGCGTCAGCTCGACAGCCGGCTGCTCGACATCGCCGCCCGGTGGCTGCGCGAGCAGGATCTGGGCTTCTACACGATCGGCTCGGCCGGGCACGAGGGCAACGCGGCCGTCGCCGCCGCGCTGCGGCCCGACGACCCGGCCCTGCTCCACTACCGCTCGGGTGCCTTCTACCTGACCCGGTCGGAGCAGGCGGGACGGCTGGCCGAGCAGGGCATCCGCGACGTCCTGCTGGGCCTGACCGCCTCGGCGGAGGAGCCCATCGCGGGCGGCCGGCACAAGGTGTTCGGCCATCCCGACCTCGCGGTCATCCCGCAGACCTCCACGATCGCCAGCCACCTGCCGCGGGCCGTCGGGGTGGCCTTCGCCATCGAACGGGCCCGCGCGCTCGACACCGCGGCGGCCTGGCCGGACGACGCGATCACGGTCTGCAGTTTCGGTGACGCCTCGATCAACCACGCCTCGGCGCTGACGGGCTTCAACACCGCCGCCTACGCCACCCACCAGGGACAGCCCCTGCCGATCCTGTTCGTGTGCGAGGACAACGGCATCGGCATCAGCGTCCGCACGCCCAGGGGCTGGGTGGAGGCGGCCGCCCGCCGGCCCGGCATCGAATACTTCACCGCCGACGGCTGCGAGCTGGCCGACGTCTACGACACGGCCCTGCGCGCCGTCGCGTACGTGCGCACCAGCCGCTCCCCCGCCTTCCTGCACCTGTCCACCGTGCGGCTGATGGGTCACGCCGGCTCCGACGTCGAGGCGGCCTATCGCACCCAGCGGGAGATCCGCGCCGACCTGGCGCGCGACCCGCTGCTGGGGTCCGCCCGGCTGCTGGTGGAGGCCGGGCTGAGCACACCGGAAGAGCTGCTCAAGCGGTACGAACTGTCGCGCGAACACGTACTGCGCATCGCGCTGGAGACCACCCGCACTCCGCGTCTGACCTCCGCCAAGGAGGTCATGGAGCCGATCGCGCCACGCCGTACCGACCTGATCGCCAAGATCAGCCCGGTCGCGGCGGAGAGCGCCGTCAGGACGAAGGCGTTCGCGGGCACGCTGCCCGAGACGGAAGAGCCGATGACGCTCGCCCAGTCGATCAACCGCACGCTCGCCGACGCGCTGGCCGTCTACCCGGAGATGATGGTCTTCGGCGAGGACGTCGCCAAGAAGGGCGGCGTCTACGGCGTCACCCGGGGCCTGCAGAAGCGGTTCGGCGGGGGCCGGGTCTTCGACACGCTCCTCGACGAGCAGTCCATCCTCGGGCTGGCGCTCGGCGCGGGGGTGTCGAAGCTGCTGCCGGTGCCGGAGATCCAGTATCTGGCCTACCTGCACAACGCGCTGGACCAGATCCGCGGCGAGGCGGCCACGCTGTCGTTCTTCTCCCAGGGTGCCTTCCCCAACCCGCTGGTGGTGCGGGTGGCGGGCCTGGCCTACCAGAAGGGGTTCGGCGGCCACTTCCACAACGACAACGCCGTCGGCGCGCTGCGTGACATCCCTGGGCTGGTCGTCGCCGCGCCGTCACGCCCGGACGACGCCTCGGCCATGCTCCGCACCTGCCTGGCGGCGGCCCGTACCGAGGGCTCGGTCTGCGTGTTCCTGGAGCCGATCGCGCTGTACCACACCAAGGACCTGTTCGACTCGGGCGACGGCGGCTGGCTGGCCCCGTACGCGCCGCCCGCGCGCTGGCCGGAGACGCACGTCCCGATCGGCCGCGCCCGCTCCTACGGCGACGGGCGCGACCTGACGATCGTGACGTTCGGCAACGGGCTGCGGATGAGCCTGCGCGCGGCCGTCCGGCTCACCCAGGAGGGGGTCAGCTGCCGGGTGCTCGACCTGCGCTGGCTGGCGCCGCTGCCGGTGGAGGATCTGGTACGGGCGGCGGAGCTGACGGGCAAGGTGCTGATCGCCGACGAGACCCGGCACAACGGCGGCGTCTCCGAAGGTGTCATCGCCGAGCTCGTCGACGCGGGGTTCCAGGGCAAGATCGCCCGGGTCACCTCGGCCGACAGCTTCATCCCGCTGGGCGCCGCGGCGAACCATGTGCTGCTGTCGGAGGAAGAGATCGAGGAGGCGGCCCGCAAGCTGCTGAGCTGACCGGCCCGACGGCTGGTCCGTCATCTCGGCGAGGCTATTACCTAGAAAACAGGTAGGAAATATTGCTTTAGCTTCACCAGCATGCCTATCGTGAGTGCGGGGTTGATCTCGTCGCTCGTCGAAGGGTCATGTCGGATGCCTGTCTCGCTGTTACGACCAGCACTCGCCGTACTCCTGCTCGCCTGCCTGGCCGCGTGCGCCGGAGGTGAAGGGCGGGACGCGGGCAAGCCGGTGCTCGCGGCGGACGCGGCGCTGCCCGTCTCCGTCCCCCGGGGCACCAAACTGATCATCGGAGATCCGCCGACGAAGGTGGCGCTCGAACTCTCCGGTGAGATCGACACGTTCTCGTTCGACATCGAGTGGGCCAACATCAGCGGCGGCCCGCTGACCACCGAGGCGTTCAGAGCCGACGCGCTGGACGTCGGCGCCGTCGCCGACATCCCGCCGCTCCACGCGACCTGGACCGGCCTGCCCGTGAAGATCGTCGCCGCCAGGTTCCGCAAGGACCCGCTCGACCATCCGACCTACGAGCTGGGCATCGCGCCGGGCGTGACCGTCCGGACCCTCGCCGACCTGCGGGGCAAGCGGATCGCCTACAGCCCCGGCCAGGCGCAGGGCGCGCTGGTGCTCCGGGTGCTCACCCGGGCCGGGCTCACCAAGGACGACGTCACCCTGGTGGAGCTGCCGAGCACCGGCGACGTCTACCCGAACGCGCTGGCGTCCAAGCAGGTGGACGTGGCGCCGATCGGGGGCGTCAACATCAAGCGGTACGTCTCCAAGTTCGGCCGGGACGGCGCCACGACCCTCCGCCACGGCCTGCGTGACGATCCGGCCCATCTGTACGTGCGGACCGTCACGCTCCAGGATCCCGCCAAGGCCGCCGCGATCCGGGAGTTCGTCGCGGCCTGGGCGCGGGCCTCCGCCTGGGTCTACGAGCATCCGGAGGAGTGGATCGAGGGCTACTACGTCAAGGACCAGGGCCTGTCCGCCGAGGACGGCCGCTACCTGGTCGACCTGGCGGGCGAGCCGGACATCCCCGCCGACTGGTCCCAGGTCATCGCCAGGCACCAGGAGACCATCGACATCCTCGCCAGGGAGACCGGCAACGAGGCCGTCAAGGCCGTGGACCTTTACGACCTGCGCTACCGGACGGTCGGCGCGGACGCGATCAAGGAGGGTACGTCATGACGCTCGTCACCGCCCGCCCCGTGGCGCCCGCACGGGCGCGGAGCCGCCGCCGTCGCCTGCGGCCGCGCCGCCCGATCAGGGGCGGCTTCCTGGTGGGGCCGGTCCTGCTGCTCGCCTTCTGGGCCGGGGCCTCGGCCTCGGGACTGCTGGACCCCCGGTTCCTGTCGCCGCCGTGGACCGTGGTCACCACCGCGGGCGAGCTGGTGGCGAGCGGCCGGCTGCAGGAGCACCTGCTGGCGTCGGTCCAGCGCGTCGGGCTGGGACTGGCCATCGGCGTCCCGCTCGGCACGCTGCTCGCGCTGGTGTCCGGGCTGAGCCGCTGGGGTGAGGCCGTGATCGACGGGCCGATCCAGATCAAGCGGGCCATCCCGGCGCTCGCGATGATGCCGCTGCTGATCCTGTGGCTGGGCATCGGCGAGGTGATGAAGGTGACCGTCATCATCCTCGGCGTGCTGGTGCCGATCTACATCCACACGCACAACGGGCTGCGCGGCATCGAGAGCCGCTACGTCGAGCTGGCCGAGACCGTGGATCTGCGCCGTGGGGCGTTCGTCCGCAAGGTGGTCCTGCCCGGCGCGCTGCCGGGGTTCCTGCTCGGCATGCGGTTCGCCGTCATGACCGCCTGGCTGTACCTGGTGGTGGCCGAGCTGATCAACTCCACCACCGGCATCGGCTACATGATGGACCTGGCGCGGACGTACGGGCAGACTGACGTGATCTTGGTGGGCATCGTCCTGTACGGCCTGCTCGGCCTCTTCTCCGACGCCGCCGTCCGGCTGGTGGAGAGGAGGGCGCTGTCATGGCGACGGACGTTGGCGAGCTGACCCGCGTACAGGGACTGACGCGCCGCTACGGCGACCGCCTCATCCTGGACCACCTCGATCTGGAGATCGCGCCGGGCGAGTTCGTGGCGCTGCTCGGCCGGAGCGGATCGGGCAAGAGCACCCTGCTGCGCGCCCTGGCCGGGCTGGACGACGACGTGGCCGGGGACGGGCTGGTGGAGGTGCCCGCGCAGATGTCGGTCGTCTTCCAGGACGCCCGGCTGCTGCCCTGGCAGCGGGTGCTCGGCAACGTCATCCTCGGCCTGGACGCGGGCGCCCGGCGAGGCCGGGAGAGCCTGGCGGAGGTCGGCCTCGCCGGGCGCGAGCGGGCCTGGCCGAGCGAGCTGTCCGGAGGCGAGCAGCAGCGGGTGGCGCTGGCCCGATCCCTGGTACGCGAGCCGCGCCTGCTGCTCGCCGACGAGCCCTTCGGCGCGCTCGACGCGCTGACCAGGATCAAGATGCACGGGCTGCTGCGCCGCCTGGTCGAGCGGCATCGCCCCGCCGTGCTGCTGGTCACTCACGACGTGGACGAGGCGATCGCCTTGGCGGACCGCGTCCTGGTGCTGGACTCCGGCCGGATCGCCGCCGAGCGGCGGCTCGGGCCGGGCACGAGCACCACCGACATCCGTACCGATTTGCTGCTGGCCCTCGGCGTGACAGGAGAAGGCGCGTGACACAGCTCCATCTGAACCTTTTCATCTACCCGGCCGGGCACCACGAGGCCGCCTGGCGCTATCACGGAGCCGAGCCGCACCGGGTGCTCGACATCACCTACTACCAGGAGCTCGCCCGGCGGGCCGAGGCGGCCACGTTCGACGCGGTCTTCTTCGCCGACGGGCCCTCACTGCCGGACAACGTCCGGTACGCCAGCCGCTTCCGGCTGGAACCGTTCACCTGGCTGTCCGCCATCGCGGCGGCCACCAGCCACATCGGGCTGATCGCCACCGCCTCCACCACCTACCTGGAGCCGTACAACCTGGCCAGGCTGTTCGCCTCGCTCGACCACCTCAGCCGGGGCCGGGCCGGCTGGAACATCGTCACCACCGGCGCGCCGCAGGCGGCCCAGAACTTCGGGCTCGACGAGCATCCTGCGCACGCCTCGCGGTACGCCAGGGCGGACGAGTTCGTCGAGGTGGTGACGGCGTTGTGGGACAGCTGGGAGGACGACGCGCTGGTCATCGACCAGAAATCCGGCATCTTCGCTGATGACAGGAAAATTCATCCGATCGACCATTCCGGGGACCGGCTGCGCGTCCGGGGACCGCTGAACACGCCGCGCATCCCGCAGGGCAGGCCCGTCTACGTGCAGGCGGGCTCCTCGGAGGACGGCAAGGGCTTCGCCGCCCGCCACGCCGAAGCGATCTTCACGGCGCACCAGACGCTCGCCAACGCCCGCGACTTCTACGCCGACGTGAAGTCCAGGGTCAAGGCGGCCGGCCGCGATCCCGGCCTGGTCAAGGTGTTGCCGGGGATCAGCCCGTTCATCGCCTCCACCGAGGCCGAGGCCCTGGCGCTGCGGGAGGAGTTCAACGAGCTGACCCAGCCCGAGTACTCCATCCAGCAGCTCCGCCAGTTCCTCGGCATCGACCTGTCCGGGTACGACCTGGACGGGCCGGTCCCCCGGGAGGAACTGCCCACGCACGAGCAGCGCGGGTACGGCAGCCGCTTCCAGGTGGTGGTGGACATCATCGACAGGGAGCGGCCGACGATCCGGCAGCTCCTGCACCAGCTGGCCGGAGCCCGCGGGCACTGGGTGACCGCCGGGACGCCCGAGCAGATCGCCGACCGCATGCAGGAGTGGTTCGAGGGCGGGGCGGCCGACGGCTTCAACGTGATGCCGCCCTACCTGAACGGCGGCTTCGACCTGTTCGCCGACGAGGTGGTGCCCATCCTGCGGCGCCGCGGCCTGTTCCGGACGGAGTACGACGGCTCGACCCTGCGCTCGCATTACGGGCTGCCCCGCCCTGCCAGCCAGTACGCCTCACGAGCCGTGGACGCTTGACCTGCCTTCGGCCGGCCGCGCCGAAGAGCTCCCACCGGGCGCAGCCGCCTGTCCGACGGGTCGTGTGACGGGCCGACCGGTGTATCGTTCGCCCTCTGTGGGGCGGGGTTGTCTGACAGACGTCAGTGGGCCTGACTGGAGCCGCACCTGCCCAAGCACGAAGGAGAGCGCGTCGGGTGAGCAGCGTACTGACCATGAGATATTCCCGGAGAAGCATCCGCGGCGGCACTCCGGCGCCGGTCATGGGCATGGTCGACTTCTCCGACGGATCGGGACCCGCCCGGGTGGTCGCGTACGTGGAGCGCGAGCTGCCGCCGGGCGGCATACCCGCATACCTCGCGGCCCGCGGCAGCGGCGCTCGCTCCTTCGTCCTGTGGGCCGACGAGCACCGCCGGGAGCGGGTGGCCACCTTGGTGACCCAGTCAGCCACCGGCGGCGTCGCGACGTTTCAGGCGTTCGGTGCGCACGGTGAGCTCATCGGCACGTTCGTGCGCGAGAAGGCGCTCCGTGGCAGGGGCCTGCGCACCCGCTGGACCGTGACTCAGCCCGGCGGCCCTGACGCGGTGGGCTTCAAGGGCCGGATCGTGTGGTGGTGCCTGTGGTGGCTGTTGCTGCCCATGCAGGTGCTGATCCTCGTGTTCTCCGTTTTCGACAGTGTCCCCGGCAATGAGGGTGGCGTCGCGCGCGGCCCCCGGCGCATCAGGTGGCGCGCGGGTGGTCAGATGCCGCTGGAGTTCAGATCCAGAGGCGACAAGCTGCATGTGCACGCGCCGGGATCGGACTGGCGGCTCGGGGCCGTGCTGATCGTCCTGCTGCGCACCTTCAGTGCCGGCTCGTGGGACTCCGGGAAGACGTGACCGGGCTGACCTTCCCTAGAGCCAGCCGCCGATCGCCGGCGCCCCCGGATGCGGTGCAGGGCCGCGTCCTGTGACCCAGGCTGCCAACTCTGCGGCGGTCCCGTACACCTCAGGGCCCTTCGCGTCACCGGAGCGGAAAGTCGCCTTGGTGTCGGTCGTGATCAGCACGGGCGCATGCTCCTCGCCGCGCCGTTCCCATCGCGTGGTCACGTCAGCGAGCAGCGCGTCCAGCAGGTCCGGCGGGAAGTCCGCGAACCCGCCGCCCGTCCCCAGGTCCACGCCGTGAATCCACACCTCACGGCAGCGCATCCAGACGATCTCCGAGGCGGGCACCACCGCGCCCTGCGCAGTCCGTACCGGAACCTCCCACTGTGACGCCGTCAGGCTGAGCAGGGCCGCGCGGAAGTCGGCGGCGGTCTGCTCGAACAGCGCCACCAGCGCCTCGGGCGGGAGCGTGGCCAGCTCCTCGATCTCGGCGTTGCGCGCCTGCGCGGAGGCGTACATGGGCGTCTCCTCGCCGGTCGCGGCCCAGTGCGCGAGCCGGCCGAGGCCGCGGGCGTTGGCCGCGACGTGCGCCACCACGTGCCGGCGCGTCCAGCCCGGCAGGGCTGAGTCCGCGTAGAGGTCGGCCCCGTCGAAGCGGGCGGCGAAGTAGGCGGTGCCGGCGTCCATCCAGGAGAAATCAGGCATGGTGGCACACCATATCGCCCAGCGCGCCGATGGCCGGGACCCGGGTTCACCGTCGGTCAGGTGAGACGGCGGGCCGCCCAACCGGAGGGTGCGGCGCGATGTCGCCGGGAGGACGGGCCCGCCCGGGTAAAGGTCAGAATCTCGTCGTCCGGGCGGAAAACGGAGAGTGGATCTTGGCCCACACTCTGTGGCCGATCGCATCGTCGCCTTCGTACCCGGCCTGGTCCGCGAGCGCGGCGACGATGGCCAGGCCCCTGCCGTGCTCGGCGATGGTCCGGCACCGGGCGCCGAAGCGGGGAACGCCACCCCAGCCGCAGTCGTAGACCGCGATGGTGATCGTGGCCGTCGTGCGGGTGAGCTCGACGATGAAGGTGCCCCGGGAGCGGCCGCTGCTGCTGTGCTGGACGGCGTTCGCCGCGAGTTCGGCGACGATCTGTTCGGCGTCGTCCTGGCAGGGAGAGTCGAGCAGCAGGAAGCGGGTGAAGTGGCGGGCGGCCGGGACCTGGTCGAAGGTGCCGGGGAAGGTGCGCCGCCAGACCATGCCACCGGGGTGCAGGTCGATCATCGCCTCGACGAGCTCGCGTTTGACGTGGCACGGCTGGTCTTGCTCGCGTTGCCGGGGAATGATCAGGGCGGCGGCGGTGTCAGGCACTGGGGTTTCTCCGTGGGGAAAGAGATCGGTGAGTCACCGAAAGGCTGCACCACCAGGCAGGCCTCCTGAATCCCCACCTCAAGTCTCAAAACCACTCCCGCTGAACTGAGACTGACCTGGGTGAATCCCTCAGCTTTCATGATCGGCACCCCAGCCACTCCCTTCTCGTCGATCTCGCACGCACCCAGCACTATGAGTAATATTTTCATTACTTATAGTAATCGAACTCAGAGTGGAGGTGGTGCGGATGTCCAGCGAGGGCAACCGAGTTCCGCAACCGGCCCGCCTGTGGGGTCAGCGGCTCCGGGAGAAGGGTTTCACCTGGGATCAGATCGCCGAGGTGATCGCGCTCACGCACGACGTGAGCCCGTTGCGGCTGTATCGGCTGGCGCACGGCCGCACCGCCGCCGACGTGGCCGCCCTGGTCAACGACGCCGACCCGGCAGGCACCGCCGCACTTCGCGAGGCACGTCTGTACGACTTCGAGGCGTGGCCTCAAACGGGACGTCGGCCGCCAGCACCCCTGCTCGCGGCCCTGGCCAAGATCTACCAGACCAGCGCGCGCAACCTGGTGCACAACGCGACTCTGGCATCGTACGGAGCCGCAGATCATGAATTGATCGACCAGGCGGACTTTCGCCACGTAGACACTAACCGGATCGCTGCTCCAAGCCGTGTCACCATGGACGAGAGCGCAGCAGTCACCTCCGCTGACACGTCGCTCGTGGACGCCGCAGCGTGCGTTCGGCTGCTGCAGGCCACCGGTGCCGTGGAGGCCGACGTGAAGCGACGCGAGCTGCTCTTCGAACTGGCTTCGGTGTTCGGCGGGAGTCAGGCGCTCAGTCTGCTGCGGGTCCTCACCCCTGACGAAAAAGAGCGCCTGGCCGGGGTGCTGCGCAGCACCTGGCGGATGGACGAGGCCACGGTGCGGACCTTCGAGAAGCTGACGTTGCGGGCTCGGCAGGCCGACGACGTGTCCGGCCCCGCGACGCTGCTGCCGGTGATCAATGGACAGCGAGCGGCAGTCGGCAAGCTCCTCGCCTGCGAGTCGATGGCACCCGGCCTGCGCGACCGGCTCCTCGACACGTACGCACAACTGTCGCAGCTGACCGGTTACCTGACCTACGACCTGTGCGAGTACACGGCGGCCGAACAACCCCTGCTCGACAGCCTGCACGCCGCGCACGACCTCGGGGACCCAACGCTGATCGCCTTCGTGCACTACTGGCTCGGTAGGCTGGCCGCCGACCAGCACCGCACCGCCGCCATTTTCGACCACGCCTTCGCCGTTCAAAGCTGGGCCGCCCGATCTCCGAGTAAGCTACTGGCCCCTCTGCACGAAACACTGTTCTCACTCGCCTATGCGGCTGAGGGCAATACTGCGGCGAGTGCCCGCGCACATGACAACGCGCTCGCGTCGGCCAGAGCGCCAAAGGACAACGAACCGGCGTTCTTGTACTGGGTCTCGCCATCGGAAGTAGAACTCAGGAGAAGCACCTCGCTGGTCCAGCAGAACCAACCCAAACCTGTCATAGCGGCAGCCGAACGGTATCTGACCAGGCTGGACCCCAGACTCAAAGGGCGTCATGCGTGGGTGCTCACCCAATACGCCCGCGCCTTGACCATGACCAAGGAGATCCCCGAAGCCGCCGCCAAGCTGACCGAGGCAGCCAACATCACCCGGCAGCACAGCTCCACTCGCCTGGCCAACGAGATCAACCAAGCCCGAACCCGGCTGGAACCCTGGGCGACCACCACATATGTACGCCAACTGGATGAAACGTTGCGCTCCTCCGGCCTCACTGCGACAGGTCACCCGGCCCAGCGTGGCGATCGCTGACTCAGCGCTTCCCGAACGCCGCGCGGCCGAGGGGCGGGAGGGCCTCGCAGACCCGGAAGAACCTTCGAGTCGCTGATCGCTTCAGCGCGCTGCTGGTGATCGCGGCTTCGGTGTTGCGCACGACCTCGCGGATCGTCTCGAACCCGTGGCGCAGCATGTCCGCCTCGTAGGCGCCCAACGCCCGCAGCAACGGCTCCTCGCCGCGGTCGGCCGCGGTAAGAGCGGCGCAGAGCCGGTGCGCGTCGCGCAGCGCCGTGTTGCCGCCGAGCCCGCCGACCGGCGGCATGTGGTGGACGGCGTCCCCGAGCCCGGTGACACTGCCGGTCTCCCACCGGTCGAGCGGTTCGGCGGCGCTGAACCCGGTCCGGTAGAGGGTGTCCGGGGTCGAGTCGGACAGGAGGCGGCGCAGGTCGGGATGCCACCCGGCCGTCCGCTCGGCCAGCAACTCCCGCAGCGCGGCCGGGTCGTCCTGAGCCTTCGACGTGAAACTCGCCGGAAGGGAGTCGCGGTGCATGATGAACGCCCACAGGACGTAGTCGTCGTCATGCGAGTCCGCCAGCAGGTGTTCCGGGTCGAGCCCGAGCGCGCGCACCCGGTCGCCGAGCCTGGCGGTGATCGACGCGGGATTCTCGCGCCTGCGGAAGATCGCGGTGAACAGGAAGTCCCTGCGCGGCCAGAAGACGTTCCGGCCGGCGAGCAGGTCCGGCAGCCATCGTCGGTTCTCCTCGGTGAGGAACAGCTTGCCGGCGACGGCCGTCGCCGGCAGTTCGGCACGGCCGGCCCCCGGGTGGAGCTGCGCCCACACCCGGGAGTTGACGCCGTCGGCCGCGACGAGCACGTCGGCGGTCGCGGTGGTGCCGTTGGCGAACTTCGCCGTGACCGTCCCGTCGTCCGCCCGTGCGAAGCCGGTGAACTCATGGTCGAAGCGGACCACGTCCTCCAGGCCGGCCAGCAGCAGTTTGCGCAGCGTGACGCGGCTGACCGCGTGCTCGCTGGTCGCGGGGTCCAGCGGATCACGGTCCGGGCCGTCCTGCCCGATGAGGACGAGCGGCCGCATCCGCTCGTCGCGGAAGCCGATCCCGGGCCCTGGGTCGCCGGCGGTGGCCACCAGCAGCTCCCACAGGACGGGTGGCAGGCAGGCGTGCAGGGCAGCGCTCCCGGTCGGCTCGATGTTCAGCCGGAAGCCCTGGAGCCGCGCGTCAGCCGTGCGGTCCCGTTCGTACACGGTGACATTCACGCCGGCTCGCCGCAGACCCTGTGCCAGGCAGAGCCCGCCGATCCCGCCGCCGATCACGGCGACGTTCAATCTCTTCAGGGACATAGGGGGTTCCGCTTTCTGTGGGGGGCGCTTGCTCGTGCCGTCAGGTCTGCTCGGTCGTGTCCGTGAGCTCCGCCAGCAGGCGGTCGTGCCAGGTGACCTCTGTCTCGAGCCGCATCAGGGTGTGGTCGAAGGCCACGGCCTCCAACCTGGTCAGATGGGGTCCGGCCACGGTGCGGAGGTTGCGCCAGAAGTCGAGCTGTGTGGCGTAGGAGTCGCGCCGCTGCTGGGCCGCTGCGCGCAGCTCTTCAGGGCCGATCTCGTCGATGTGCAGGAGCACCAGCTGGATCGGATCCGGCCGGAGACTCGTGTCGGCCAGGGCGGATCTGATCACCGAGACCAGCTCGGCCCGGCCCTTGTCGGTGATTCCGTACACCGTCCGAGCAGGGAGGTTGCCCTCCTGCTCGGTCCGGACCACCTCGACGACGCCCTCTTCCGCCATCCGGCGCAACGCGCCGTACAGCGATCCGGGCTTGATGTCCGCCCACAGCTCGACCCGGTCGATCTGTGCCGCGGCTCGGATCTTGTGCCCGTGCATGGGGCCGCCGTCGGCCAGGGCGCCGAGAATGAAGAGGCGCGTTGCTCGCATGCGAGTACTCAAACACGACTACGTGACTGTACGCAAGCGTGAGTACTCACAGCGGCCAGGACCTCACCACCCGCATCGACCGCGTACCATCGCCTGCGCTCCCCCAGCGCGCGCTCTCACCGGGCTGCAGGCATCCTGAGCCCGCAGCACCAGCCTGCCGCTGCTGCGTAAGGTGGCCGCCTAGGGCATCCACCGACGGTCAGCCGGCCGGTGCGCCCACCTCTTCGAGAGCCGCCGCGCGCCACGCCGCCATCGGGTAGTCGTGCCGCGAGGAAGGCTCCGCGCCGCGGGTCGGCGGGCTCTCCGGGTGCTCGAAGCCGCGATCACCACCATAGGGTGATGATCACGCATTTACTGCGGAACGATCTACGAACGCGACATAAGGAAATTGTAGTGACCTCTGATATCCAGATGATCCCGCTACCCGACGGCACCTCGGCCTGGCGGGTCACCGGCTACGAAGCCGCTCGGCAGGCGCTGTCGGACCGGCGTCTGTCCAAGGTGCTCAGGGCCGAGGAACTCGGCCTTGAGCCGGAGCTCGCCAGTTCGATGTTGCGCATGATGATGTTCCTCGACCCTCCGGACCACACGCGTCTACGCCGACTGATCTCGGCCACGTTCACCGCCCACCGCATCGAGGCTCTGCGCCCGCGCATCGAGCAGCTGACCGCCGGGATGCTCGATGCGATCGCCGCCCACGAGACGGTCGATCTGATCGAGACGTTCGCCTACCCGCTGCCCCTGCAGGTCATCTGTGAGCTCCTTGGTGTGCCGGCCGAGGATCGCGTCGAGTTCCGCGACTGGTCCGCGATCGTGGCTGCCGGGCCGGCCCGGCAGCACGAGATGCCCCAGGCGTTGGAGAGGGTGTTGAAGCGCACCCGGACCCTGCTGGCCGACCGGGCCGCGCATCCCGGCGATGACCTGTTGAGCGGTCTGCTCGCGGCGCGAGAGGAGGGCGATCGACTGTCCGAGGACGAGCTGACGTCGATGGTGTTCATGCTGCTGATCGCCGGCCATGAGACCACTGTCAACCTGATCGGCAACGGCGTGTTCGTCCTGCTCGAAGACCGGGGTCGATGGATCCGGCTCCGCGACGAACCTGAACTGCTGCCGACCGCCATCGAGGAGTTCATCCGGTACGAGTCGCCGATCGCCACCGCGACGCAGCGCAGGACCACTGAGGCGCTCGAGCTCGGCGGTCAGTCCATTCCGGCCGGCTCCCGGGTGATGATCAGCCTGGCGGGGGCCAACCGTGACGAGGCCCATTTCCAGGATGCGGGCGAGCCGCGGCTGGACCGTGCGCCGAACCCGCATCTGGGTTTCGGGCATGGCATCCACTATTGCCTCGGCGCGCCGCTGGCCCGTCTGCAGGCACAGGTCGTGTTCAGCGCGCTGCTGACACGGTTTCCCCACCTGGAACTGGCGGTGCCGGCCGACGAGGTCGGCCGGCGATCCGACTTTCAGCGCGGCGTCACCCGGCTGGCCGTCCGCCTTCACGGTGGTCATTAGCGGTCTCGTGTTCTCACAGCCAGTCGCGCCGCTTGAAGATCACGTACAGGGTGATGCAGACGGCGGCCATGAGGAGGATCGCGAACGGGTAGCCGAAGGCCCAGTGGGTTTCCGGCATGTTGTCGAAGTTCATCCCGTAGATGCCGCCGACCACCGTCGGGGCGAACAGGATGGCCGCCCAGGAGGAGATCTTCTTGACCTCCTCCCCCTGCCGGATGCTGACCTCCGTCATCCGGGCCATCTCGGCGTTCTGGGCCTGGGTGACCAGCGTCGAGTTGACCACCAGGATGTCCTGGAGCTGCTGGCGGAAGGAGGCCACCCGTTCGGCGACCGTGATGACGTGGTCCGCCACGTCCCGCAGGTAGCTCAGCAGCTCCTCGTTGAGGTCGTACTTCTCGGCGCCGGCGATGAACCCGTCGATCAGCCGTACCAGCGGTGTGGTGGCGCGCTGGAACTCGATGACCTCGCCCGACAGCTCGTAGACGCGGCGGGAGACCGACGGGTCGCCGCCGAAGACCTGGGCCTCGATCTCCTCGATGTCCTTCTGCAGCCCGGCCACGACCGGGGCGTAACCGTCGACGACGGCGTCCAGGATGGCGTACAGCACCGCCTGGGGGCCCTGGCGGAGCAGGTCGGGGTCGGACTCCATGCGCTTGCGTACCGCCTGGAGGTCGGGCGCCTCCGCGTGCCGTACGGTGAGCACGAAGTTGGGGCCGACGAAGATGTGCACCTCGCCGAACGCCACCTCCTCGACGTCGTCGAGGTAGCGGGCGGCGCGCAGCACGACGAAGAGCGTGTCGCCGTAGCGGTCGGCCTTGGGCCGCTGCGAGCCCACGATCGCGTCCTCCAGGGCGAGCTCGTGCAGCTCGAACTCCTCGGCGAGCTTGACCAGCTCCCACTCCTTCGGCCGGTAGAGCCCGATCCAGGCCAGGGCGCCGGGCATCTGCTTGAGGCGTTCGAAGGCGTCGGCCAGCGAGCCGGGGTTGTCGACCGCCTTGCCATCCTGGTAGATCGTGTTGTTGATCACGGTCGGCCGGTAAGGCGGCTCTTCGGAGGCGCGTGGATCCATCGAGTGTTCGGGCGCCTCCTCGCGGACCGCGCCACCACGCCTGAGCCCTTTCACCCTGGCCATGCCACCTCCTAGGGACGGAACTGGTTCAGCTCCTGCAACGCTCGGTCGCGGATGGTCTTGCGCCACATCGGGGTCCACCCGAACAGCAGCCCGGCGGGACGGCCCAGCGCCATTTTGGACCAGCGCTTGAAGTCGAACTCCTCGTGATGCCGGACGATCAGGTCGCCGTCGAACCGGAACTGCGCCTCGATCTCGTTGACCACCTCGCGCCCGGTGCTGGCGAAGGTGTAGCGGGCGGTCCGGTGCGCGGTGCCGGAGAAGTCGTCGGCGGTCACCTCACCGTAGGTGACGCGCAGCCCGTTACGCACCCCGAGCAGGAGGCGCCACATCGCCATCACTCTCTCGCGGCCCTCCACCTCCTGGAAGATGGGGTCTCCGAAGCTCACCTCGGGGTGGTAGCAACGCTCCATCGCCGCGAAGTCGGCGCGACTCAGAGCTTCATGGAACGCGCTGATCAGCGCAACGTGCCGTTCGTTCACTTTTCCATCAGATCATGGCCAGGCCGTTGCTCCAGCACACGGCCCTCAACCATTCGTCGCCCAGATCGAGCCGGTCGAGTGCGTGGAGCTGGTGTGCGTACGGGTGCGGAATGGTGGGGAAGTCACTGCCGAGAACCACCTTCCCAGCCAGCCCCAGATCACGCAAAGCGGGACGTAGTTTCGCCGGGAAGTGCATGCCCCGCTCGGCGAAGTCGGTGAAGGCCATCGTGGTGTCCAGCGCCACCCGTTCATAGGTCCGCGCCAGCTCGAAGAACGGGCCGTACTCCGGCATGCCCAGGTGCGCGATCACCACCCGCAGCCGGGGATGCCGGCGCAGCACCTCGCCGATCGGCTCCGGGCCGATCCAGCCGCCCGGCACGGGCACCGAGCTGGCGTGCACCACCACGGGCACGCCCGCGTCGGCCAGCAGCCCCCAGATCTCCGCCAGCGCCGCCTCGCGCGGATCGAAGCCGCCGACCTGCAGGTGCACCTTGAAGATCTTGACGCCGTCATCCAGCGCCCGCCGCACGTAGTCCGCTGCTCCCGGCTCGGGATAGAACGTCGCGGACGGCAGACATCCCGGTGTACGGCGGGCGAAGTCGAGCGTCCAGGCGTTCAGGTCGGCGGCCATGTCCGGCCGATGCGCGTACGCGAGCGCGGGGAAGGCGCGCAGCCCCAGCTCGCGCAGCCGGGTCACCCGCTCCTCCACCGGCCATTCGTACTCGATCTTCCAGCCCTCGCCCATCAGCGGCCCGCCGTGGTTGAAGTGGTGCCAGACCCGGCGCTCCATCCGCTCGGGCAGGAAGTGCACATGCAGGTCGATCAGGCCGGGCAGGCCGAGCGCCCGCCACCAACCTGGAACGTCCGCGTCAGAATGGCGTTCTGTGAGCACAGCCGAGACTTTACCTGGATAGGGTTTCTCCTCGATGGACAAGCTCTGGGATCAGCTGATCGAGGTCCAGTCCGCCCCCGACCCCTGGGTCGTGGGCGGCTCGGCTCTCGCCGCACTCGCGATCGTCACCTTCACCATGTCCTGGCAGCTGACCAGAGGCCTGATCACGATCGCCCACGAGGGCGGCCACGCCGTGATGGCCCTGCTCACGCGGCGCAAGTTAGAGGGCATCCGGCTTCACTCCGACACCTCCGGGGTGACGCTCACCCGGGGCAGGCCCAACGGGCTCGGCATGGTGCTGACCGCGCTCGCCGGCTATCTGGCGCCCTCGCTGCTCGGGCTGGCCGCCGCCTGGCTGACCGACCAGGGGCGGATCACGCTCCTCATCTGGAGCATGCTGCTCTTCCTGGTCTGCATGCTGCTGCTGATCCGCAACCTGTACGGCGCGCTGATCCTGCTGGTGACGGGCGGCGCGGTGTTCGCGGTGTCGATGTACGCGCCCGCCGAGGTGCAGCAGGTGGTGGCCCTGGTCGTGGTCTGGTTCCTGCTGTTCGGCGGCATCCGGCCGATCTTCGAGCTGCAGCGCAAGCGGCGCAGACGGCAGGCCCGCGACTCCGACGCCGACCAGCTCGCCAGGCTGACGTTCCTGCCCGGCGGGTTCTACGTGTTCTTCTTCCTGCTGGTCGGGGTGGGCTCGGTGGTCGCGGGCGCGTACCTGATGAACCCCCTCTAAGAGGGGAACCTCTCCGGCATGGCTCGAACGGCTCACTCGCCTTCGGAGAGGAACTGCGGCGACACCCCCTCGAACACGTAGTCGTCCGGCAGGTCCAGGTAGAACAGTTCCGACTCGCTACGCTCCTGATGCAGCCGCCAGTAGGCGTCCGCGATCACATCAGGCTCCGATTTCGGACTGCCCTGGCCGATGAACGCGCCCAAGGCCACGTGCGCGGCATACACGCCGCGCTCGGCGACCGATGCGTGCAGATTGAGGATGAAATTGCGCAGGCCCGCCGTAGCCACCTGAACGTTCGCCACCTCGGGCACGATCATGGGTCCGGAGCCGGCGCCGGTGGTGGCCAGAATGGTGCCGCGACCGCGCCGCAACATCCCCGGTAGCACCTGCCCCACCGCCGTCACGCCGCCGTAGACGTACATCTCCATCTCCGCCACGATCGACTCGACCGTGAGTTGCGACGCCTCCACGATCGGCCGGGCGGCGAAGTCCGCGGGCGACGGCCCCGGAGAATACTCCAGCACGTCGATCGTGCCGAAGTGATCCTCGGCGGCGGCCAGAGCGTCACGCAGCCCCGGACGGTCCGTCACGTCGGCCGGGAAGGCGGCTGCCCGGACCCCGGTCTCGGTCAGCTCGACGACCATCTTCTCGAGGGTCGTCCGGCTGCGCGCGATCAGGGCGACATCGAAGCCCTCGCGGGCGAAGCGGTGCGCGATCGCTCGGCCTAACTGGGGTCCCGCTCCCACGATGGCGATGGTGCTCATACTCGTTCTCCCCCGTGCTGTTGACTTCTTTGACACTGTGCTTCAAAGCGGTTGATCGCGGTCATGCTAGTCCAGAGATCTGCGTACTCGATGAATCCCCTCTAACTGCGAAATTTCCCACTAAACTCTCCTGTGACAGGGGGGAAGGTCGTGCTGCCAGGGGACGCGCCCGGTTACCGGGTGCTCGATCAGGCGGGCCAGGGCGGGTTCGCCGTCGTCTACCGCGCCCACCAGGAACGCCTCGACCGGATCGTCGCGCTCAAGGTGCTGTCGGTCGACCGGGTCGACCAGCGGACCATGCGCAGATTCCAGCGGGAGTTGCAGCTCACCGGACGGCTGACCGGCCACCCGAACGTCGTCACCGTCTTCGACACCGGCGTGACGCGCTCCGGCAAGCCGTACATCGCCATGGACTTCTTCGAGAACGGCACCCTGCGCGACAAGCTGCGCAACGAGGGCCCGTTCCCCGTTCCCGACGTGCTGCGGGCGGGCGTCAAGCTGGCCGGCGCGCTCGCCGCCGTGCACGAGGCCGGCGTCCTGCACGGCGACATCAAACCGCAGAACATCCTCATCTCCAGGTACGGCGAGCCGGCCGTCGCGGACTTCGGCGTGGCCAGGGTCGTCGACTCGGCCGAGATCTCCGCGACCTCACACGCGTTCACCCCGCTGCACGCCGCCCCCGAGGTCGTGACCGGGCAGCCGCACTCCACGTCCACCGACATCTACTCGCTCGGCTCGACCCTCTACCACCTGCTGGCGGGCCAGCCCGCCTTCCACAGCCCCACGGACCCGTCGATCGCGCCGCTCATGTACCGGGTGCTCAGCAACGCCCCGCCCCCGATCAACCGGGGCGACGTGCCGCCGGTGGTTGCCGAGAGCATCCTGCGCGCCATGGCCAAACAGCCCGATCAGCGGTACGGCTCGGCCAGGGCGTTCGCGCAGCGGCTGCAGCAGGTGCAGGCGGAGCTGGGGCTGCCGGTCACGGACCTGATCGGCCAGGAGATCACCCCCGGCCGACCGCTCCCCGCGAACCCGTACGTCCCGGCAGGAGAGTCGCCGCCGGCCCCCACGTCCTTCCCGGTGGCGACCCCGTACACCGGGCCGACGCAGGCCTCGCCGGCGGGTCCGTCCGCGCCGGTGGCCGCCGGTTACGGCCATCTCGCGGCGAAGCCGGGTGGGCGGGCGCCGGGGCTGAAGGCCAGGGTGATGATCGGGACGGCCGTCGCCGCCGTGGCCGTCGCGGGCACGGTGCTGGCCGTCTGGCTGTCGAGGCAGCAGGCCGGCCCGCCGGTGGCCGATCCCACGGCGAGCGTGCCGGCCGCGTCGCAGCGGGCCACCGAGGACCAGGCCCCCGCCGAGGTCGACAAGGGGAAGGTCGCCGCGCTGGCTCCCCGGAGGGTGCGGGTGGCAGCGGACCAGGGCACGCTCGTCGAGCTGAGCTGGGCGCTGCCGGCCGGGGCGCGCCGCTACCCGGTCGTGGTGCAGCGTTCGCCGGTCGAGCGGGACGGGCAGGCCCTCACCCCGCTGGAGGCGGGCACCACCTCCACCCGGCTGGCAGGACTCGACCCCGGCACGGGCTACTGCTTCGTCGTCGGCGTACCGCTGAACATCGGCGAGAACAGCACGGTCGCCTGGTCGAAGCCCACGTGCATCAGAGGAGCGGTCCCCAGGAAGTCCGGCTAGCCACCGAATCCGCCCTTATGGGCTGCTCTGTGCTTCCCGTGCCAGGGAACCGGGCCGGAACGGCACGTCGGGACGGCAGGCCGCTAGCTCAGGAACCGGCGGACGTCCTCGATCTCGTCGTCGAGCGAGCCGGGGACGGGCTCGGCGAACGGCATCACCGTCACCTCGGCGCCCTTCCGGCTCCACACGCCCTTGATCTCACCGCCGACGATGATGACGGGTCTCAGGACGCCCCCGCCGGGGAACACGGTGCGGGCGTGCTCGGCGGCCAGGATCGGGTCCCGGCTCTGCCAGCCCAGCAGGTACTCGTCGAACGCCGGAGCGAGCCGCACCATCGGTCCCCGCCCTGCGGCAGGCGGCTCGGAGGCGGTGGCAGACGGGCCGGAGGCGGCGGCACACGGCTCGGAGGCGGCGGCAGGCCGCTTCCGGACGGCGGTGGCCAGGCGCCAGGCGGTGCGGGCGTCGCCCAGGGACAGGCCCGACCAGGCGGCCAGGTCCTCGGGCTCGGACGGCTGGTGGGCGCGGCGGTAGCGCAGGGCCAGCTCGGCCAGGGCGCGTTCCCTGTCGCGCTCGGCGGCGATCGGGGCGCCGAGCCAGTCGGCGGCGTGCACGTACGTCGGCTTGCCGCCGCGCGGCGGGCCGAGCACGGCCAGGCCGTGGTGGGCGGCCAGGGCGACCAGGTGCACGACACCCTGGCCGTGGGCGCGGCCCGCCAGCCGCTCCGTCAGCTCGGCCTTGGTGAGCGGGCCCTGGCCGGCGAGCGCGCGGTCGATGAGCGGGAGCAGGTCGTCGCCCGTGACGCCCTCCTGGGCGAGGCGGCGCAGGGTGGCGGTGTCGCGCCTGGTGAGCGCGTGCAGCCAGGGCAGGTCGTCGACGTGCGTGAAGTGCAGGGTGCCGCGCGGGCCCCAGGTCCTGACGATCTCACGAGCCTGCCAGGCCGACTCCACGTCGGCCCGGGTGAGCGTGGCCGAGCGCGCGCGGAAGGCCAGGTAGGCGGAGGGGATGTCCTGCGCCTGCATGGCCGCCAGGCGCCGGACGACATCCCCGGCGCCGTGACCGGGGGGACGATGGAGAAGCTGGGCCTCGACGCTGCGCATACCCCCGATCATGCCGCCCTGCCTCGGCCACCGACTCAGCGCCCCGGGCATGGCTCGTCAGCGCAGGAGCAGGCGTTTGCGCAGGCGGGTGGGGAGCGGGGTTCTGGTGCGTACCGCTCGGCGTACGGCGTCGCTGTGGCGCCAGGCCTCGTCTGCCGCCTGCGGTGAGATGTCCTCCGGAGCGTAGCGGGCGAAGTTGCAAATATCGGCTAATGCCTTGAGATAGGGGAAGATGTCGCCTGGCTGGCGGGTGACGACGTCCTCGGCCGTCAGCGCCCGTTCCGCCCTGAGGCCGAGGTCGTCGCACGTCTGCGCCCACGCGCCGAGAACCCTCGCCCCCGCGCCCGAAACGTTCCTGCGGGCGCGCCTGCGCCACCACGGCAAGATGATCGTCAGCGCGCCGTACACCAGCACGATCCCGCCGCCCACCGCGGCAAGGATGATCCAGACAGGCGGCCCGGACGGGGGCTCGCCGGCGCCGGCGTCCGGACGCTGTGACGCCTTGGGCCGGCCGGCTCCGCCCTTGGTGAACTCGCCCTGCAGCTCCTCGCTCTCCTTGATGGCCGAGGACACCACGTCATGGTCGTCCTTGGAGCCGCTGCGGCCCGGCGTCGGATAGAACGGCCGCCAGCCCAGCTTGTCGAACTTGATCTCCGCCCACGCCATCACATGTCCCGACTTGACGTGATAGACCCCATCGACGGCCTGCCCGGGGCGGAACCCCACCACCACCCGCGACGGCAGCCCCAGCGTCCTGGCCATCAGCGCGAACGCCGACGCGAACTGCTCCGACGTCCCCATGCGCGTCGTCTCCAGGAAGAACTCCAGCCCCTTGAGCGAGTGTCCTGGCGGCGCGGTGACGTCATAGCCGGCGTTGGCGCGCAGGTAGCTCTGCAGCCGGTACGCCTGCTTGATCGGCAGGTCCGCACCCTTGGTCGCCTCCTGGGCCAGCTCGCGGAACAGCTTCTCCTGCGGCCCCGCCGGGAAGGTGGTCAGCGCCGGCTCGTCGACCGGGGTGGCGGCGAGCAGGTCCGCCTTCGACGGCTTGGCCACCCGAGAGGTCACCTGGTAGCCGAACCCCTTGCCCGCCTTCCCGTCGACCAGCAGCGAGCCGCTGTCCGGGTCCACCACGAGCCCGCGTACCCCGCCGACCTCCACCGGCCGCTCCGCGGCGGGCAGCCAGGTGCCGGGCAGCCCGCGGAACGTCACCGTCTGCCGCACGGTCTCCGCCTCGCCCGTCCACTCGCCGTCCGGCACCCGCCCGCCGGTCGGCTGGAAGCGCCCGCCGGACGTCCAGCGCACGCCGTCGTACCGATCGAGTACGGCCAGCCGCCAGTTGAGCGGTTTGTCCGCCTTGACGGTGAAAAGTTCCCGGTCGGGGATCTGCAGCCAGGCCGACACGCGGTCGAGCGGGCTGACGCTGTCGACGCGTTTGGGAGGCGGCTGCTCGGCGTCCTGACGAGGGTTGTACGGCTCCGCGGCGATGGGGAGAAGGGGGCCGACGAGCAGGGCGAGGGCCGTCAGCGCGGCGGCGGCGGGCACTCCCGCGAGCAGCCAGAGCGCCGGCCGCCCGTCCCTGACCAGCGCCAGGGCCACGACGAGGACCAGTACGGCGCCGGCGACGGGCAGGTTGGAGCCGGTGCCGTCCACCCCGAACAGCAGCGCCACCCCGAACACCGCCAGGGCCGGCACCGCGGCGGCGATCTTGGTGCGGGTGCGGGTGAGCACCTCGGCCCCGATGGTGGCGGCGGCCCAGACGAGCGTGTGCACCAGGATGAGCAGCCGCGGCTCCGGCTGGGCGGGCAGCAGGGTGGTGAGCAGCGCCTGCCAGGAGTCGGCCAGGTCCACCACCACTGCGGGGGCGAGCCCCTGGTAGAGCGGGACCGTTCCGGCGATCCACACCAGCACGTCGAGCAGCAGCGCCAGCCAGAGGGGCCGCCGCCAGGTGAACGCGGCCACCACGGCCGGGCCCACGGCGGCGGGCACCACGGCCACGAGCAGCTCCGCGCCGGGAAACACCCGGTGAAACCCCCACCCGGCCACCCCAGCGACCCCCGCCACCAGCGCGACCCCCACCAGCCGCCGCCACAACGCTTCCGCCCCCGAGCGCCCATCCCCCTCACCCACCGGTACGGAGCCCACCGGAGGAGGGGCCGTAGCCATACCCGGCGCACCCGGCAAGCCGCCCGGAGGACCGGCTGCGGGCGGGCCTGGGGTGGGTGGAGGGGTGGGTCGGGTCATCGGGGGCCCCAGATCAGTGGGAGGTCGTCCAGGTTGGTGATGGGGACGAGGGTCACTCCGGGGGCGGTAACTGGATTTGTCCCGACGTATATGCATACGACCCGGTCGAAGCGGCGGCGGACACCCGCGGCTCGGCCCGCCTCGGCGGGGTCGGCCGTGACCAGGACGAGCGAGCCGCCGCCCCGGGCCAGCCGCATCGCCTCGGCGACGCCCGCCGTGCCCGGACCGACGAGAGCCAGCCGGTCGAGCACGCTCTCGGCGTCGGCCTTCGTCTCGGCCACCGGTCCCTCGCCCGTGACCACCCGGACGGGGAAGCCGGCCCCGGCGGCGGCCACGGCGACCGAGGCGGCCGCATCGACCGCGAGCTCGGTGAGCCCGCGGGTGTCGAGCACGACCGTCGTGGTGGGCAGGCTGGCGTCGATCAGCTGGCGGACCATGAGCGTCCCGGTGCGGGCGCTGGAGCGCCAGTGGACGTGGCGCAGGTCGTCGCCGACGACGTACTCGCGCAGTGTGTGGAAGGTGACCGTGCCGCTGGGGGCGTTGTCGCTGGTGGGCCCCTCCAGATGGTGCGCCTTGCCGGACGGCGGCACGGCCAGGGTGACCGTACGGGGACGGACCAGGAGCGTCGCCGCCGCACCGTACTCCCTGATCTTGCGGGTGAGGCCGAGCGGGTCCGCGCGGACCAGCAGGAGCGGGCCGACCGGGATGTCGCCGCGGGTCCGCGTGGGCAGCGGATAGGAGACGGTACGCGTGCCGCGCCGGGGCACGCGGGGTAGGTCGACGGTGTGCTCGGCGGCGCCGATCCGGTCCCTGGCGCGCAGCCCCGTCAGCGCCCGGCGGCCGAGGTTGCGGACGTGCAGGACCGCCACGGCGGCGTCGCCGCGCGGCACCTTGCCCGGCGTCACCTCGCGCCGCACCTCCAGCCGGGGCTTGGGCGCGGTCCAGAGCAGCGCGGCGGCCAGCGCGAGCAGGCCGCCGGTGGCCAGCACGACGGGCTCGGGGTAGCCGAGCGCGAACCCGGCCGCGTACAGGATCACGGAGCCGGCGAGCGTGCCCCAGCCGAGCGGCGTCAGCACTACGCCGCCTGGGGCACGGGCATCCCGGCGAGCAGCTCGCCGAGCACGTTCGCCGCGGTGACGTCGCGCAGCTCGGCCTCGGGGGTGCGGATGAGCCGGTGCGCCAGCACGGGCACGGCCAGCGCCTTGACATCCTCGGGCACCACGTAGTGCCGCCCCGCCGCCGCGGCCTTGACCCTGGCGGCGCGCAGCAGCGCGAGGCTGCCGCGCGGGCTGGCGCCGAGCCGCAGGTGCGGGCTGTGCCGGGTGGCCGCGCAGAGCGCGACGATGTAGTCGTAGACGGGGTCGGCGACGTGGATCCGGGTGGCGAAGTCGATCATCCCGGCCACGTCGGAGGCGCGGGCCACCACCGGCAGCCGGTCCACCTGCGGCCCCGACGGCATGCCCTTGAGCACCTCGACCTCCGACACGTGATCGGGGTAGCCGACGGAGATCTGCATGAGGAACCGGTCCAGTTGCGCCTCCGGCAGCGCGTAGGTGCCGTCCATGTCGACCGGGTTCTGGGTGGCCACCACCAGGAAAGGCCTGGGCACCGGATGCGGCTCGGCGTCCACGGTGACCTTGCGCTCCTCCATGACCTCCAGCAGCGCGGACTGGGTCTTCGGGGAGGCGCGGTTGATCTCGTCGGCGAGCACGATGTTGGCGAACACCGGCCCCTGGTGGAACTCGAACTTCTGGTGCGCCTGGTTGAAGATCGACACGCCGGTGATGTCGCTGGGCAGCAGGTCGGGGGTGAACTGGATGCGCCCCCACTCGGCGTCGACGCTGGCCGCGATGCAGCGGGCCAGGGTCGTCTTCCCGGTGCCCGGCACGTCCTCGATGAGCAGGTGCCCCTCGGCGAACATGCACACCAGGGCCAGCTCGACGGCCTCCCGCTTGCCGCGGATGACCTGCTCGATGTTGGCCGCGAGCATCTGGAAGCGCTGGGCGAACTGCCCGGCGAGCGCCGCGGGCTGCTGGGTCTGCTCGTAGGCGTACTGCGTCACGCTGAGTCCCCCGTCTCAGTCATCCGTCTCAGTCATCGCACTCGAAAAGCGGCGCCTCCGGGAAGCCGCCTCCCTCTGGCGTCCCGACCAGCGTGTCGTTGAGGTAGCCGTTGCCGGCCGACGACTCGATCCGGTTCCAGATGTCGCTGGACTTGCCGGTGGACGTGTCGGTGTACGACGTGCCCTTCACCTGGCAGATCACCGTCAGGGTGATGTACTGCCCCTGCGGGATCTTTCCGGACTCGCCACTCTGCGACGGTCCCGGCCGGATGATCGTGTTGGTGTCGTCGTTGCTGACGTTCTTGTACTGCTGTCTCGGATATGCCAGGTCCACCTCGGCCGTGGCGACCTCCTGGCTCTCCCCCGCGTCGTTCCTGGCCTTGAGGGTGAACGCGTGCTTCTGGTTGTTCTTGAGGCCGTCCACGGTGAACGACGTGCCCTGGACGCCGTCGTCGGTGGCCGCGCCCGAGAGCACGTAGGTGACGCCGTCGCCGGCGTTCTCCGGGGCGCTCCAGGTCAGCTCCGCGCCCTTGTTCTTGGCCTTGGCCGCGAAGTTCGACGGCGCGCCCGGTGCGACGCAGGGCTTGACGCCGGCGCTCGGCTCGGACTCGACCTCGCCGCCCGACCAGTGCGCGACGACGGTGAAGGTGTACTCGGCCGTGCAGTCGCCGCCGGCGAACTCGAACCGGAACGGCCCGTCGGCGTCCACCGACTGGGGCGTGGTCCGGCCGTCGCCGCCCGACACCTGGAGCGTGTAGCGATCCACCTGGCCGCCGGTCGACGGGCTGAACCCGACGTCGACCCGGCCGGGGCCGGATCGGGCGGTCACCGCGCCGGGCTTCCCCGGCGCGATGGCGGTCCTGGTCGGCGTGGGGGTCGGAGTGCGGGTGGGCGTCCTGGTCCGGGTGGGCTCCGGGTCGGGCTCGGGCTCCCGCTGGACCGGCTCGGTGTCGGTCGGGCTGGGGTCGGCCGTCCTGTCCGGGTCCGGCAGGGTTCCGGTACGGGTCGGCTCCGGGCGGGGCGTCTTCTTGGGCTGTGGCGTGTTGGTGGGGCCGGGGACGTCGGAGTCGTCCTTCTCGATGTCGTGTTTGCGGCCCTCAGGGTCGATCACGATGGCCTTGTCGCCGTTCTCGTCGTTCGCCCAGAGAAGCCCGTCCTTGACGAACACGTCCACCGGGCCGGGGCCCTGCGCCACCTGAAGCGTGGTGGGCCTGCCGCCGACGGCGCTGTCCCAGACGATCAGGGCTCCGCTGCCGCTGTCCGGCACGTACACCTTGGAGCCGAGCACCTGTGGCACGCCGAGCGCGGCCGGATCCCGTACCTCGAACTTGGTGTTGAGCACCGAGTTGGACGAGGTGTCGATCACCACGAGCAGTCCCGACTCGCCGGGCGTGAGCACCGGCACGAGCGCGCCCTCGGTGGCGGCGGGGGTGAGCACGCCGCCCTTGGCCGCCTGCGCCACCTCCTTGGGCAGCGTGATCTCGCCGACGCCGCCGTCCGCGCCGATCAGCGTGGCGGTGGCCGCGCGGGTGTTGACGATCACGGGGACCGTGCCGGCGATCGTGACGGCGAGTTCCTCACCGGGCTCGCCCACCTTGACGCCGGTCCCGGCCGTCCCGCCGGACACCGGGACCACCTGGCCCTCGGCGGTGACGGGCACCCACAGCTTGCCGCCACCGTCGACGCGGGCAGCGCCGAGCGGGCCCGGCAGGGTGAGCGGTGCGCCGACGGTGTTGAGCGTGAGGGGGTCGATCTGCTGCACCTTGCCGGCCGGATCCACGGCATAGCCGGTCGAACCGGACAGCACGAGTTGCACGCCCGCCGCGCCGAAGTCGCGGGTCTGGGTGACGGTGAGCTGACTGGGCTCGATCCTGCTGACGTTGCCGGTGCGCTCGTCGACGAGCAGCACGTGGGAGCCGTCCTGGACGACACGCAGTTGCTTGCCGGCCTTGTCGTCGAGATAGCCGTCGACCTCTCCGGACAGGCCGTTGACGTGCACGACCTTGCCGCTGACCTTGGTCCACAGCCAGGCCCCGACGTCGGCCAGCTTCGGGTTGGCGCTCGACACGCCCACGCCGAAGAAGGCCGCGGCGCCGACCAGGACGACGGCCGCCGCTCCCGCGATCACCGCGGTGGCTCGATCTCCTCGGAGTACGCGGATACGCATCCGTCTACTCACCCCGTATGAATGATTACTATCTGTTCGCCCCGTTTGTATCGTGAGTCACCCTAGCGCGCTGCCGTAGCTTTCCGCATGCGTCTCCGGCACGGCTGTGACCGGTCCGAGATTGTCGGCGGGAGGCCGTACCTTAGTGCCCGTGCCCGAGCAGCTCTTGACCCTCGACACCGCGCTCACCGACGAGGCGGTGCTGTCCACCTACCGCCGCATGTTCGCGGCGCTGGCCCGCGACAGCGGCGCGGTCGTCGACGATCCGGCCCTGGTCGACATCGCCGAGACCCTGTTCGCCGCGTTCGCGGAGGCCGGCGAGGAGTGGCTGACGCACGAGCAGATGCGCTTCGCCTGCCGTGCCCACCCGACCGACCAGTTCGACAACCGGCTGCGCGTGCTCAAGGGCCTCGGCGCGATCCGCGAGGTGTTCCCCAAGCCCAACCAGCTCCGCTATCGGGCGTCGTTCACCAGCGTGGTCGGGCTGATGTTCATCCGGCGGATGATGGACGACGGCGGGCAGTCCGAGATGCACCGGCTGCTCGCCCTGGAGGATCTCAACGTCGCCGATCCCCGCACCACGATGGACGAAGCCCGGCAGAGCGCCGCCAACCTGGCGCGCGCGTTCAGGCTGTGGGCGCTGGAGCTGATCACGCTCACCACCGGCACCATCGAGGAGCTGCGCGAGCAGGCGCCCAAGCTGTGGGGCACCGAGGAGATCGCGCACCGCGCCCAGAGCCTGCACGGCACCATCCTCACCCGCTGGCCGGAGCTCGACCGGTCCTGCACCGACCTGCGTGCCGCCATCTACTCCTACAGCGACGCCTCACGACGGGCCGCCGGCCGGCTCGCCGACTCGGCCGGCATGACCCGCAACCTGACGCTGCTGCCGACGGAGGCGTGGCGGACGTTCGCCCAGACGGCGTCCAAGGAGCGGCTGGCGGCGGTGCTCGACGGCTTCGTGTTCGACGCCCCCGCGCCCTGGCACGATCCAGCGGCCATCGCCCGCGCCGTCGACGAGGCTCCGCGCCCCACCCCCGCGCAGCCCACTCCGCCACGCTCCGCCCTGCCCGACCCGGGCCCCGGCGACTCGCTCGACTCCTCACCCACGGCCGCCGTCGAACGGCTGACCGAGCTGGCGGAGACCCTGCTCGGGCCGTCCTCGCGGGTCGCCCTGGCCGACGTGCTCGGCCCCGACTGGCCCTCCGCCCGCCGCCTGCTCGCCGACCTGACGACCGTCGACCTGCGGCCCGAGCTGCCCTACCGGCTCGCCTGGTCCGGCGACCTCACCATCGACCCGGCCCGCGAGCCGGCCTGGCTCTCCCACGGCTACCTGGAGCGCACCCGATGACCGACGCGCACCCTTCGGACGCCCCGCCGTCCCTCGGCGACGACCAGGCCCCGACTCCCGACCGGCCCTCGTCACCGGGTGACGCACGGCGCCAAACCGGCGTCGGTCCCACACGCCGGGCCAGTGCCGGTTCCGCGCGCCGTCCCGCTGCCGGTCCTGCGGCTGACGCGGTCGCACATGTGCGGGCCCGCTCGGGTGGGCCTGTCCCGCTGGGCGCGGCGGTCCCCGCCCCCGGCGGGATGCTGCGGCTGTCGCGCCACGACTACACCGGCCAGGCCCTGCCGCTGTGGCCGGATGGAGTGACGCCGTCGCTGCTGGAGGAGCACCAGGTCGCGCCCATGCCGGTGGAGCGGGCGGGCGAGACGCGCCGGGTGCTGGCGGCGGTGCTCACGTGCTGCTGGAGCGACCACTCGACCGATCCGTGGCCGGGTGATCCGGCGCCGATGGAGCGGGTGCTCGACACCTACCGGGCCCTGATCGGCCGCTCCGACGACCTGATGCGCAACTGGGCCATCGGCGCCCTGCGCCGCCTGCACGACTCGGCGTGGATCGTCATGGCCGACGGCATCGTCTCCCTCGGCCCACGCTGCGCCCTGTGGCCCGTGGAGTCGCAGTCCGTCCTGAAGGACCTGGTCCGGCGCATCCCCGAGCCGGAGCGCCGGGCGCTGACCGTAGTCCCCGACGCCGACCTCGTGGCAGCGGCCCGCGTTCCTATGGCCCCCGGCGCCGAGGCGGCGGCCCACCCGTCTGACGCCGATCCCGTCACAGCGGCCCGCTCGCCCGAGGGCACGCCTGCCGACCAGCACCCCGATGCCGCCATACCAACCCAGACCACACCCGCAGGCCGACACACCGAGGCCGTCGTAGCGGCCGAGGGCACGCCCACGGGAGACCCTGATCCCGAGGCCGGGGATCGGCCGGCTCCGTGGTCGGTGGTGGGTGGGCGGGTGGAGTCCGGCGTGGTGGAGTTCGACGACCTGCTCAGCGCCTACGACGAGCGGCGGCGCGCGGAGCTGGTGGCGGCCTTCATGGTGGTGGAGCACACCGCCGAGCCGGTGCAGGAGGCACGGTTCGCCGCGCTGCGCGACCCCGCGCTGCGCCGCACACTCGGCGAGATGCTCACCCGTCGCGGACGCACGCTGATCCAGCACCGCGAACGCTGGATCTCGGGTTACGACGACGAGGCCGCCGCCGCTGCCTCGGGCGCCGCCCCCACGTCCCCCACGGGTGTCGCGGCCTCCTCTCCGCCGGCTCGCCCCGGTGGGCCTGAGCTGGGTGAGAGTGAGCGGGCGGTGCTGACGTTGGTGCTGGTGCACTCGGTGGCGATCCCGCGCGCCGAGGGGCTGCTGCCGGAGGATTCGTGGCTGTCGCCGCACCCCACGCCGGCGGACGAGCTGCGCCGCCACACCCAGCTGCCGATCGGCGAGCTGGAGGCCGCGTTGCGGGTCCTGCGGCATGCGGGGCTGCTGACCCAGGTGAAGGCGGGTGAGGAGGCGGGCGGTTACGTTCCCGGTCCGCAGTTCCACCGGCTCACCCCGGCGGCGCGGCGGCGGTTGCAGGAGGAGCTCATTCTGGCCGCCGGCCCGGACACGCCACTGGCGGCGGCCGTACGAGCTCGCAGGTCAGCACGGTGAAAGACACGGATCACAAGTGCACGTGGTGAAACCGCGGTCCTGAGAGCCAAGGCCGTGCACGGCTGGAAACCCCGAGAGTGCGCAGGCGGAAAGGCACACAGAGCGCGGGTTGCACGCCCTGGAAGCTCGCACGCAGCGGGCACACAGGGCTCGGGTTGAGGCGTAGGTAGCCGTACGCGATGGGCGTGCGGGTGGAAAGAGGTATGGGGGTCGTGGTGGCGCAGGTGGAGAACGTCGTCGGGGAACGGGTGCTGATCGCCGTGCAGGCGGTCAACATCTCGCGGCTGTCCACCCATCCGGTGCCCACGGTGCCCGGCACGCTGATCGTGGTCGCGGGTGCCGGGCCCAAGGACTCCAACGGCGCGGGCAAGTCCTCGTTCATCGCCTCGATCACGGCGCTGCTGGGGGACGAGCAGTGGCGGTTCGCCTCGGGCGCCAAGGCGGTGTCGGAGCTGCTGTTCAACGCCGAGCTGGCCAGCGGCGCGGGCGCCCGGCAGTGGGCGAGCGCGGATCACGGCTACATCGTGGGCGTCTTCGCCCCGGCGGGCATGGAGGATTTCACGGCGGCGAAGTCGGTCGACGCGGTGGCCGGGGAGGACGGGGAGCTGTTCGAGGTGACCGCCACCTCGGGCGGGGCCGTCACCGTCTGGCTGCGGGTGAACCAGGAGGCGCCGCACCTGGAGATCCGCTGGCGCGAGGGGGTGCACCTGGCCGCCGCGGCCTCCGAGGCCGAGCGGGTGGCGCGCGCCGACGAGTTGTGGGCGTCGCTGCCCAGGTCCGCCGGGCGGCGCGACGTGGTGGCGCGTGATCTCACCAAGGTGCTGTACGGGGATCGGGTCCGGTGTGTGTCGTTCCTGTCGACCAGCGTGCGCAGCAAGGTCGCCACGAACCTGCTCTCCCAGCCGCTCAACGAGATCTCGCCCGAGCGGGTCTTCGAGGCGATCGCCGCGCTGACGGGGCTCGACGCCGAGTTGGAGCAGGAGCGGGAGGCGCGGCGGGACGAGCACGCCAAGCGGGTGCGGGCCGCGCTGGCGGGCGAGCGGCTGGCGGAGTTCGAGGCGGAGTCGAAGGCGCTGCTGGCCACGTTCGACCGGCGGGACCAGGCGCGGGTACGGCTGGCCGGGGCGTTGCGGTGCTGGCGGGGCAGGCAGGCCAGAAGGCTGGCCGACGCAGCGGGCAAGGACGAGGCGCTGGCCGCCGAGCTGGCCCGGCACCAGGCGGCGAGTGAGGCGGCGGCCGAGGCGATCGCGCTGGTGAAGGCGGAGATCGGCACGCTCAAGGAGGACACGCTCGACCGGAGTGTCACGGAGGCGCGCAGAGAGCTCGCCGCCCTTCAGGCACGAGCGGGCAAGCTCGACGCCGACCGCGCCGTGGCGGAGAACTCCGCCGACGAGCTGCGCGGGATGATCCCCGCGCTGGAGGAGGCCCGCAGGTTCGCCGACGGCCGTGACGTGCCCACGGCCGAGCGCGAGCTGAAGGAGGTCGGGCTGCGACTGAACGAGGCGCTCAAGGCTCTCGGCGTGGCCGACCGGGAGACGGCCTCCGCACAGGCTGCGCTGGACGACGCCGAGGGAGGTCCGGCCGCCGCCCAGCTCAACGCCCTGGCCTCGGCGGGCGTGGGCGCGACCGGGCTGCTCGACGCGCTCGATGTCGCCGAGCAGGCTCGCGATCAGGGCGGGCCGGTCGGGGATCTCCGGCTGGACGACCTGCGCGGGTGGCCGGGCGAGCACGCCGTGATCGTGGACGCCGCCCAGCTTGGGGCGGCCGCCGCCGCGCTGGCCGAACTGCCCGGATCCGTGCTGGTGAGCGCCGCCGGGGTGAGCGTGGTGGGCGCGTTCGACGGGGTGGCCACGGGGCGCGAGGCCCGGATCAAGGCGGCCGAGCACCGGCTGAACCGCGCCATGGACATCCAGGAGACCGCCGCGCAAGCCGTACGGAATGAGGAGGAAGCGGTCGCGCAGGCGCAGCGCAGGCTCGAAGGAGCCAAGGCCGGGGTGCGGCTGGCGGAGCTGGAGCGGCGGCTGAGCGAGCGGCGGGCCAGGTTGAGCGAGCTGACGGCGGCGCTGGAGGAGCTGGTGCCGCGCGTGGCGGAGGCCGAACGGCAGGCGGGCGCGCTCGACTTCCGGGCTCGCACCAGGGACATGGAGATCGAACGGCTGGACGGGCGGCGGCACCGGCACGAGGCCGAGCGGGCGCAGGCACGCGAGCAGGAGGCGAAGGTCGGCGCCGAGCGGGACGCGCTCAAGCTGGAGGCGCTGGCCGCCGACTGGGGCGGCACCGTGGAGACGGCCGGCGAGTGGGTGCGGGCGCTGCCGGAGGAGGAGCGTGGGCGCACGGCCGACGAGTGGTGGCGGGCCGCCGAACGCCTCCTCGACCAGGCGTTGCGTGACACGTTCCCGCAGGAGGAGGACGAGGTTCCCGAGGAGCTGCGGTTCCTGCTGCAGGAGCGGAGTGGCAGCACGGCGCGGGAGCAGGCGACGTTCGCGGGGGTGTGCGGGTCGCTCGCGTCCTACCTGCGGGCGCAGGAGGAGTACGAGAAGCACCAGCGGCGGCAGATCGAGGCGCAGGTGGTGTCCAGGCAGCGTGACCTGGCGGCGGCCGACAAGGGCGCGGAGGAGGCGGCGCAGTCGACGGCCGTGCACCGGGCGGCGCTGACGGCGGCGATCAGGGCGCGGCTCACCCGGGTGGCCGAGGAGTTCGAGAAGCTCGACAGCTCGTACGGCGGCTACGGCGCGACGCTGGAGTTCCCGGTGCCGCCCGCCCCCGCCGACCCTGAGCAGCGCTGGCAGTGGCGGGTGACGCCGAAGTGGCGGCGCGGCGAGGGCCAGGGCTACGTGCCGTACAACCGCCGGGCCAACACCGCGCTCATGGACGAGAAGGCGGTCAAGCTGGTCTGCGCGGCGGCCATCGCCTCCTCCGGCGGCGGCCACCTGTGCCTGGTGCTGGACGAGCTGGGCCGCAACCTGGGCAAGGAGCACAGGCGGGAGGCGGTGGCGCTGTTCAGGCGGATCGGGGAGACGTACGGCATCACGGTCATCGGGGCACTCCAGGATGACATGGAGCCGTACGCGATCGACGCCTGCGGCCAGTACATCAAGCTCCGCCGCTCCTCCGACGCGATGCCGTACAACGAGCCACCGGTGATCGTCGGCCACGACCAGCACGCCGACCGGGTGCGCACCCTGGCGGCGTACGTGGACAGGACCGCCGAGGGTCACCGTGCGAGCTCCTGACAAGATCGTTGAGTCGCTGAACGGCGATCGGAGCCCTCGTAATATCCGCGCCTGCCTGCCTCCTACCGACCGCGTCCACTTCGACAAGGGTTACCAGCAGGCCATGGCCAAGGCCACCGAAGAGCTGGACCTCTCGCCCGTGAATGATCTGCTCGCGCGCTGGTGGCATACGGCCCGGATGAAGGCGACCGGCGAGTAGCCGCGCACGCCGATCCTTCTCCTTTCGACGGGCTGCTCCTCGCCCTCGGAGTTAGGCCGAGGCGGTATCGCTCTGGTCGAGATGCTCGGCCAGGAGACGTGCCAGACTCTCAGGGTCTTCACGGTGTGGATCGTGCCCTGTTGGTAGAGACGCTTCTCGTACCGGCGATGGCCTGCGGGTGACCGCCGCAAGCTCCCGCCGTGTCCAGGCGCAGTAGGCGTGCCAGGCAGGGACGAGATGCTCAGGGAAGATCGCTGCGAAGGCCGTCGCGTCGCCGCTGACGACAAGTACGGGACAGCGTGCGGCACGGTAGACGGCGAAGAGATCCAGAGCGTCTATCTCTCGCATGACCTGGAGGAACGATTCCGGGAGGCCCCGGCCCATCTCCTCCAGGAACAGGGTCATCTCTTGCTGCGCCCGCACCGCCGAGGCCTCGTCCAGCCCGAGGAATTGCTCGGCCCGTGTCGGGTTGCCGTGACCGTCGAGGTTGACCGCGAGCGGGCACTCCGGATGCTCGCCGGCCCATAGGGCGGCCACCATGCCGCCCAGGGAATGCCCGATGACCACAGGTTGACGGAGCTCGACCGCCTCGACCACGGCGGTCACGTCCGCCAGCGCCCCCTCCCATGACCACGGCGCCGCGCCGGACTTGCCATGACCACGCAGATCCATGGACACCGGTCTGAATCCCCTGGCCAGAAGAAGTTCCGCGAAGACGGCCCAGTCTTCGCGTGACCGCCCGCCACCGTGCAGGAGCAGCACATCCTGACCATGCCCGCCGTGGTCTTCGGCCGCGATCGGCGTATCACCGATCATGAACTTTCTGATCGCTTCCAAACCAGTCACCGCCTTCGAAGGATCACCTGTCACCGGAGCCTCCTTGCGAGAGGGTTCACTCATCGCACTGCGACATCGGCCGGTCTGATCGTAACCATTGCCGTAGCGGGCCACGTTCGCGTTGATCGATCCCGCATGCTCAGGAACGCCGGAGTTCGCCGTGCTCGATGCCTCCGACGAAGGCGTCGTACTCCGCGTCGGTGAACAGGTGCGGCGGCTTCTGCGGGTTCTTGGAGTCGCGTAAGGCCACGATGCCGCCGTCCAGGAAGGCGACCTGAACGCAGTTGGTGCCGCCGCTGCTGAAGCTGCTGGTGTGCCAGTGGGCGTCACGGAGTTGGGTCTCGATCCAGGCAGTGTCGAGGGCGTTCTTGTTCATGAGAGATCCTTGGCGATCGTGGCGAGAATTTTCTGCGAAGCGTTGGGTGACAGGGCGTCGGACTTCAACAGGTCGCTGGCTGTCCGGTAGAGCTCGACGCTTTCGGGCTTGTTCACGTGCAGGGATGCGCGTAGGGACTCGATGCAGACGAGGTCACGGCCGGTCGAGAAGGACATGATCATGAATGGGCCGTCCATTCCCGCGTGCGCTCCCGCCGAGAACGGCAGAACTTGGATGGTGACTTCAGGGCTGGTGCGAGCCACGTGCATCAGATGCTCGATCTGGGCGCGCATGCATGCCCGTCCTCCGACCTCTTGGCGTAGCAGTCCTTCGGGGAGGACCGTCCAGATCTTCAACGGCGGTCGGCTCTCCGACATGGCCCGCTGATGTTCCAGTCGTAGCGCCACGAAGCGGTCGATGTCCTCAGGGGTCTTCCATACCCTGCTGCCCTCAGTCACGGCGTGGGCGTACTCCGGCGTCTGGAGCAGGCCGTGGACGGCCAGCGGGTTGAAGACGAACAGACCGTCGGCGTTCTCCACCTGGGAGAGGTAGTCGCCGAGCGGGTCATCGACCACACCCTCGTAGCGTTGCCACCAATCGGCTTCGCCGGCACGGCGTACAAGGTCCCGGAGCTCCTCTCGCAGGGTAGCGTCGGTGATGTCGAAGACCTCGAAGAAGTGCGGGAGCTGCTGGATCCTGAGCCCCTGCAATCCATTCTCGATCTTGCTAACGGTCGAAAGGGACTGGTAGCCGAGGCGGCTCGCAGCCTCCTCCTGGGTCCAGCCCAGCGCCTCACGGATACGCCTGAGCTCTGCCCCGAGACGCCGCCGACGTGGAGTGGGTTCGACAGGCATGACCACCTCCTTCCTCGGTGGAGCGTAATGCCGGGAACGGCTCAGGTAACGCCATCCTCTTCGAAGGAAAGACTTTCTTCAAGGAATTACTTGCCCACAGGGTAGCTCTCGCTGCATCATCAGGCGTGACAGCGAAGAGTGGTCGAGCAAGTACGGAGAGACATCTTCGCTGAACCACTCATCCACGTCCTGGAGAGGTCACATGTCTGCTGCCACGGCTGCGCCCACTGCGCGCCAGTACTACATGGTGCTGTCCGAGGTGTGCCCGGACGTGCTTGGTCCCGTTCGCGAGATGGTCCGCGTCTACCTGCGGCTCTGGCGTAAGAGCGAGTTGAGTTTCGTGGCCGAGTTGGGCGTCACCGAACTTTTGACGAACGTGCACAAACACGCCCACAGCGGCTGCGAGGTACCGGTCCGCGAGACAGCGGATGGAATCACCGTTGAAGTCACCGACTTCGACGACACTCTTCCGGTGATGAAGGAACCGACCCAGGACGAGGAGAGCGGCCGAGGGCTGTTCCTGCTGTCCATGCTCGCGGAAGACCTGATGTTCGAACCACTTCTGGGCGGAAAACGTGTCTGGTTCCGGCTGTAGGAGCAGACCCAAACGGTGGAGCCTCGACATCGAGACCGTTCTGGCGCCGGGTCATCTGATCGGCGGGCCGATGTAGGTGGCGCGGAGGCGGAGCAGGGTGCCGTTGGCGTACTCCTCCATGGCGTGGGCGAGCCAGCCGGCGGTCCTGGCGATGGCGAAGACGGCCTCGCCCGCGCCGGTGATCATGCCGGCGACCTCGGTGAGGGCTGCGAGGGCGAAGTCGACGTTCTGCTCGGGGAGGCGGCGTCTGCGCACCTCGTCCAGCACGGCCCGAGCGACGGCCAGCCTGTCGCGGCCGGACGCTGCCTCAGCGGCCACGCCGCTCTCTCCGCGTGTCGCCTCAACGGCCAGGTCGTCCTCGCCGAGGGCTGCCTCGGTGACCAGGTCGAGGAGGAGCACGCCTCGGGCGTCGCCGTTCTTGTAGATGCTGTGGCCGAAGCCCGGGATGCGCTCGCCTCGGCGGATCCGGTCGGCGATCACGCGCGGTGCCTGGGCCGGGGTGGTGACCTCGTGGAGGAGGCGTTCGGCAGCGTAGGAGGCGCCGCCGTGCAGCGGGCCGCCGAGGACGCCGAGGCCGGTGAGCACCACGGCGTACGGGTCGGCTCTGGCCGAGGCGGCCACCCTGGCGGCCAGGGTCGAGGCGGCCAGTTCGTGGTCGGCGATCAGCACGAGGGCGGCTTCGAGGGTCCGCAGGAGGGCGGGGGTGGCGGGGTGCGGGGTCAGGCGGGGCCAGAGCCGCTCGGCGATTGAGGTTCCTTGGGGTTTCTGGAGGGCGGGCAGGGCTTCGACCAGGCCGGTGATGAGGCGGCGGGCGGTGGCGGTGACGGACTCGGGATCGAGGTGGTAGCGGAGGGAGTCGGACGCGCCGAGCACGGTGGTGATCACTTGCAGGCGGTCGAGCGGCAGGATGTCGTCGGGCAGATCGCGCTGCGCGGCGACGGCCGCCCGTACTGCTTCGGGATCACAGGTCCACGGTCGGGGCTCGCCGTCACGAGCCGCCGGGACTCGCGCCGCCTGAGGTAGAAGTGCCGGGTCGGCCGTCCACAGCCACTCGGCGACGGCCTCGAAACTCGTGGTTCGGGCCAGGGTCAGGGTGTCGTGGCCGCGATAGTGCGGGCGGTCGAGGCCGAGGGCGGTGATGGCGGACTCGATGACCAGCTCCGGCGGCTGGCCGCGCGGACGGCCGCGCCTGGCGAGCTGCTCGATCTCGGCGGCGTCGAAGAGACTGCGCCGCCCGCTGTCATCGTGGCGGCGTTTGAGGAGGCCCCGGCTGACGTACGCGTAGAGCGTGGCCGGTTTGATGCCGAGCCGTTCCGCTGCGGTCGCTGCGTCGATCCACTCCACCGGCCGCCTCCTATATTGATGAAAATCAATATTGATACACATTGAGGAGACGTGTCAACGTGACCGTATGCCTCAAGTTCATTTCCTCGACGTGACCAACCGGGACGGCGTGCAGACCGCGCGCACCGGCCTGTCGAAGTTCGGCAAGACCATGGTCAACTTCTATCTGGCCAGACTCGGCGTGGCGCAGTCCGAGATCGGGTTCCCCTTCCTGTTCCACGAGGTGCCGTACGTGAAGGCGCAGGTCGCGCTGGCCGAGGCCGGAGCGTTCGGCGAGCTGCGGCTGTCCGGGTGGTGCCGGGGCGTGGCGGAGGACGTGGAGAAGGCCGCGCCACTCGGGCTACGGCACTACAACCTGTCCATCTCCACGTCCGACTACATGATCCAGAACAAGTTCCGGGGCCGCCTCGACCGGGAGGCGATCATCAGGGAGATGACGGCCGCCGTCAGGACCGCCAAGGCGGCGGGCGCGCAGACGGTCGGCGTCAACGCCGAGGACGGCTCGCGCACCGGGGACGGATTCCTGCTGGAGTTCGCGGCGGCGGCCAAGGAGGCGGGCGCGGACCGGGTGCGCTACTGCGACACGATCGGCGGCGACACCCCCGACCGGATCCGCGAACGGTTCGCCAAGCTGGCCTCCGCCGTCGCGCTGCCCATCGAGACGCACTGCCACAACGACCTCGGCATGGCGGTGGCCAACTCCGTCTCCGGCGCGCTCGGCGACCTCGACGCCGGGCAGGACGCGTGGATCAACACCTGCGTCAACGGCATCGGTGAGCGCTCGGGCAACGCCGACCTGCTCTCCACGATCCTCGCCTTCGAGCACGGGTTCGGCCTGGAGGCGGAGATCGGTGACGCGCTCGACCTGTCGTGGGCACGGAGGTTCGGGCTGTGGGCGGCCTACGCCCTGGGGCAGCCGCTGCCGTACAACCAGGTGGGGGTGGGGCGCAACGCGTTCGCGCACGAGAGCGGCATCCACGCCGACGGCGCGCTGAAGGACCACGGCAACTATGAGCTGTACGACGAGGCCACGCTCGGCCCGTTCCCCGAGGACTGGCACGCGCGGGCCGGGCGAGTGGTGCTGACCGGCGAGTACGGCGGGAAGGCCGGGTTCCGGCACGTCATGGACGGCCTCGGCGTCGAGGTGCGGGAGGAGGACCTGGCGTTCCGGCTGGTGCAGCTCTGCAACGCGATGACGGGCCGGCCGCTCACCGACGACGAGCTGCGCCTGATCGCGACCTACCCGCGTGAGCTGTCCCTGCTCTTCTCCGGCCACGAGGCGGCTTGACGGCCGATCAGGCGCGGGTCCCGGCGAGCCGGCTGACCGGTTCGGGCACGGCCCTTGATCAACCCGGCTTGCCGGCTCAACGTGCCGTTCCACGCCGGGAACCTCGGCCGAAAGGTGCATCCAACGCGCGGTGCGGTTCCCTTCGTGCCTTGGGCGGCCGTTCCTCAATCCCGGCCCTGTCCCCTCACTCGGCACCCGGGCTTTCCGAACGCTCCCGCTGACGGCGGTCGCGAAAACGGATGGATGTGTGGATGGCGGTTTCCTACCCTGGGTTCTCACCCCAACGTGAGGACTTCGCGCGCATGACGCCGCCTGCTCTGTAGACCTGACACTTCCCTGCGCATCGGTCGCCGACGACGCCGTCGGCTCTGTTCTCCATGCTCTTCGTCAGGTCTTCAGAGAGATCATGTCTTCACATCCTCATATCGTGCTGCCCTGGGCGGTGCGACGCACCCGCCTGCCCCTGCTCGCCCTCCGGTGCGTGGCCTGCCTTTCCGGCCGCGCCGCCATCGGCAACGGCAGGTTCCGCGTCAACGCCAACGGCAAACTTCTCGATGTCTGGCTCCTGGTCAACTGCGTTTCCTGTGGCCGGACCAGCAAGCTCACCGTCCACGATCGCGTCCCGGTCCGCTCACTGCCCGCTGACCTTCTCGCCGGTTACTCGGCCAACTCGCCTTCCCTCGTCGTGGATACCCTTCTCGACCCGTTGATCGCCCGCCGCAACCGGTTCGCGCTCGATTGGGACGGGTGCTGGGAACTCCACGCACCTCCCGTTCCCGAGGATCCATGGCCCCTTCAGATCACGGTCACCTTCGACGATCCCGTGCCAGTCCGTCCCGAACGGCTCATCGCTCATGGATTAAGCATCAGTCGTCATGAGATCGCGCATAGAGTCAAGATCGATATCCCGCTGAACCGCAGGACAAAACTGGACTTCTCATTCGTCCTGGTGTGGTCGGTTCAGTAGGTCCAGGTATCGGTGCGACGCTCTCCGCCAAGGCAGAAAACAGCTGTGCTGCGTTCTGCCTTGGTCAGGTCGGCGCGGATCCAGCCGACGGGCAGGGCCCGACGAGCTAGCCCGTGATCGCCGACAGGGTGGAGCCAGTGCGGGTCTTGGTGACCTTGAGCTGGGCGGGGATGCGGGAGCGTAGCTCGGCGACGTGGCTGACGATGCCCACCGCCCGGCCGCCGTCGCGCAGCCCGTCGAGGATGTCGAGCACGCCGTCGAGCGTGTCCTCGTCCAGCGTCCCGAACCCCTCGTCCACGAACAGCGTGCCGATCTCCGCCCCGCCCGCCTCCGCCGTGACGACGTCGGCGAGCCCGAGGGCCAGCGCCAGCGAGGTGATGAAGCTCTCCCCGCCCGACAGCGTCGCCGGGTCCCGCTCCACACCCGTCCACCCGTCGTACATCCGCAACCCGAGGCCGCCGCCCGAACGCGCCCTGGACCCGGCCGTCTTGGCCAGGTCGTGCCGGAGCAGGTAGCGGCCGCCGGACATGTGGCCGAGCCGCTCGTTGGCGAAGTCGACCACCTGCCTGAGCCGCTCCCCCAGGACGTACGACGACAGGCTCATGCTCCACTGGTTGTCGCTCGACGTGCCGCTGGCCAGCGCCGCCATGCGCTCCACCAGCCGGTGCCGCTCGGCGGCGGGCCGCCACCGCTCGATGCCGGCCACCAGCTCGCCGCGCAGCTCCCCCAGCCGGGCCTGCCGGCCGGTGGCCCGGTCCAGCGCGGACGCCAGCCCCGTGTACGCGCGCTCGGCCTCGTCCCGCTCCGCGCCGAGCCCGTCCAGATCCGGCGCCGGCTCGGCCGCCGCCGCGACCAGCTCCGGGTCGGCCAGGGTGCTGGTGACGGCCGCGTGCTGGGCGTCGAGCCGGCGCAGCGCCTCGGCCTTGCTCTCCCGCTCGGCGGTGCTCCTCGCGGCGGCCTCCGCGTCCGCCACGTCGGCGAACCCGGCCTCCCGCGCCGCCTGCTCGGCCGCCTCCGCCGCCTTGCCGCGCTCCCCCTCGGCCGCGGCCGCCGCCTGCGTGGCCTCCAGCGCCTCCCGCAGCAGCTCCGCCTCGTCGCTGAGCCTGGACAGCCGCGCCGTGATCGTCGCGTCGTCGCCGCGCGCCTCGTCGAGCCGCGCGCCAAGCCTCGCGGCGTCACCGCTCAACTCCTCCTGACGAGTACGGCCGGAAGCCAGCCGGGCGGTCACCCGTCGCGCCTGCTCCTGAGACCCGTCGAGCTCGCGCCGCAACCTGGCCGCCTCCTCGGCGAGCACCGGCTCCCTGGCGGCGGACGCCCTGAGCCTGCTCACCTCCTGCTCGGCAGCGGCGAGCAGGACGGCCGCCGCCCCGGGCGACATCTCCGGCACCGCCCGGCTGCGCCCGGAGCCGCCTTCCCGGAGGGCCCCACCCAGGTCAGCAGCACCGTCCTGATCGAGAACGCCCTGGGGACCGCCGGTGTCGGTATCGGCAATGGCGTCGGTGGGGGTCAAGCGGGTCAGGAGGCGGGATCGTTCGGCTTGTAGGTGGGTGGTGTGGGCTCGGTGTTCGGCGAGGGCATGGCTAAGGTGCTGGGCGCGTTCTCTGGCGTCCTCGCGCTCGTTCTCGGCGCGTACCAGCTCGGCGGCGAGCGCAGGCTCGCGGCTCGCGACGGACTGGAGGGCGGCCAGGTCCCGCTCGGCCCGCTCGACGGCGGTCGTGGCCGCGTCCGCGTCGAGGCCACCGGTGGCCTCGGTCGCGTCGGTCAGGCGCGACTCCAGGGTGGCCATGGTCAGTTCGGCCGCCTCGCGATCGGCCAGCGCGGACTCGTGGGCGAGCTCGGCGACGTGTTCGTCGTCGGCCGAGGGGGCGCTGGGCGCCGGTGCGGCCGGGTCCGGGTGATGGGTGGAGCCGCACACGGCACACGGCCGGCCGTCGGCGAGGTCGCGGGCCAGCTCGGCCGCCATACCGTCGACGCGGGCCTGGCGGAGGTCGAGCCACCGCTCCCGGAGCCCCTGGGCGCGGTCCACCCGTGCTTGGTGCGTCGCCCTGGCCGTCTCCAGCTCGTCCGCCAGGGTGTCTCGCCGGTGAGTGGCGTCGAGCACTGCCTTGGCGGCGTCGAGTGTCGCGGCGGCTGCGGGGATGTTCGCGGCTTCGGACCGTACCTCGGCCAGGCGAGCGGCCGCGTCGGCGACCCGCGCGGGCAGCTCTGCCTCGGTGGCGGCGACCTCGGCCGCACGCTGCGTCAGCCCGTCGAGCTCGGCCGCGAGCCGCGCCAGCTCGCGGTCGATGCCGATCAGGTCGGCGGCGGCCTCGCGTACGGCCTCGGCCGCCGGGATCCGGGCCGCGTCCAGGCGAGCGCGGCCGAGCTCCCGCTCGGCCTCCTCGATGAGTCCGGGGAGTACGGCCAACCGCTCGCCCACGGTCTCGTCCTCGCGGGCCAGCGCGCCGAGCTCCTCCTCGATCCTGCCCAGGTCGCGCCGGACCACCAGCAGCCGCGCCTCCTCGGTGAGCAGCTCGGACAGGCGCGCGAGCTCCACCTGCCGCCGCCGCTCCATGTCGGCCAGCCGCTCGGGGGCCACCCATCCGACGATCGACGCCTCGATACCGGCCGAGCGCCGGGACGCGGGCGTACCGAAACCGCGAGCATCGCCGTCGCCGGTCTCGGCGGTGAGGAGGGGGCGGGCGCGGGCGAGGGCGTCGGCGGCCATGGTGCGGGACTTGGCGGCGGCCTCGGCGCGCTGCCTGGCCGCCGCGAGCAGCGGGAGCACGCGGTCCGCGCGGTGGGCGTCGTCGAGCACGGCCTGGAGCTCGGCGCGTTCCTCGGCGCGCTCGTCCAGGGTGCGGCGCAGGGTGAGCGCCTCGGCGTGCCGGCGCTGCCGGTCGGCCAGCGCGGCCGCCTGCTCGAACCGCAGGCCTGCCGCTCGCCAGGCCCGCTCGGCCTCGGCGTGGCGGTCCGCCGTGCGTGCGACGACGGCCCGTGCGGCGTCCAGCAGGGCTCCGGCCCACTCGACGGGATCGTCCTCCGGCGTGGGCTGGGCAACCTCGGCCGCAGCGGGGTCGGACGGGGTCGCCTCCTGAGCGTCGAGCCAGGTCCCGGAGGTGAGCAGGTCGTCGCCCGCCGCCTCTTCGAGTCGCTGGATCGCGTAGTCCACCTGCTGCCGCAGCTCTCCCTGCTCGCGCCAGGCCTGCTTGCGGTGGTCGGCGAGCCAGGACTCCGCCTGAGTGAAGATCTTGACGGTGAACAGCCGCTCCAGCAGCTTGCGCCGCTCTCCCCCGTCGGCGCGCAGGAACCGGGCGAACTCCCCCTGCGGCAGCATGGCCACCTGGCAGAACTGGTCGGCGTTCATCCCGAGCAGCCCGCTCACCAGATCGCCGGCCTCGTCGAGGCGGGTGGTGAGGCCCTGCCAGTCGGCCCCCTGCCACTCCTGGACGATGACCTTGGAGTTTTCCTCGGTGGTGCCGGTGCCGCGCAGCTTGGGGCGCTGCCAGGCGGGCGAGCGCTGAATGCGGAACAGCCGGCCGCGGATCGTCACCTCCAGCGTGACGGAGGGGCCGGCGGCGGGCGGGGCGTGGTCGCAGCGCAGGCTGCGGGCGCTGTTGCGCTGGCCGGGGACCTGGCCGTAGAGGGCGAAGCTGATGGCGTCGAGAACGGTGGTCTTGCCCGCCCCGGTCGGTCCGTGCACGAGGAAGAGGCCCGACTCCGTCAGTGCGTCGAAGTCGACGGTCTCCGACCCGGGAAAGGAGCCGAAGGCCGTCAGCGAGAGCCGGTGCGGCCGCATCTATGCCATCGTCTCCTTGACCCGGGATGCCTCGATGGCCCGTCTTAGCAGCTCTTCCTCGTCGGATGCGGCAGGCTCGCCGCGGACTTCGCGGACGAAGTCCAGCGCGACCTCCGCCTCGGGCCGTCCGGTGTGGCGTACGTGCTGAGGGGCGGCCTGACCGCCTTCGGGGTCGAAGGAGAGGGCGAGGATGTGCGGGAAGCGGGCGCGGAGCCGGTCCATGGCGGATTTGGGGCGGATCGGGTCGGTGAGCACCACTTGGAGCCAGTGGTCTTCGAGGCCGGCGTGGCGTGGCGAGGTGAGCAGGTCCTCCAGGTGACCGCGCAGGCGGCCGACGGGACGTGGCACCGGGGCGGGCACGAACTCCACGCTCTCCACGCCCGCACCGAGGGTGACGAGCCAGGAGCCCTTCACCTGCTCTGCCTCGGAGAAGGAGTAGGCGAGCGGGGAGCCGGAGTAGCGGACGGTCTCGGACATGCGCTGGCGGCCGTGGAGGTGGCCGAGCGCGACGTAGTCGACGCCGTCGAAGGCCGTCAGCGGCACGTGGGCGACCCCGCCGACGCTGATGTCGCGCTCGCTGTCGCTGGCCTGCCCGCCGGTGACGAAGGCGTGGGCGAGTACGACCGAGTGGGGGTGGCGCGCGGCGTCGGCGCGGATGTGCCCCATGGCGTGGGACAGGGCGGCGGTGTGGCTGCGGTCGGGCAGCTCCCAGGGGCGGCGGACCAGCTCGGGCTCGAGGTAGGGGATGCCGTAGAAGGCGACGTCGTCGATGACGATCGGCTCCCAGGCGAGGGACGGATCGGTGCGCAGGTGCACCCCCGCCGCCTCGAACAGGGAGGCGCCGAAGCCCAGCCTGCGCGCGGAGTCGTGGTTGCCGCTGATCATGACGGTGCGGACCCCGGCGGCGCGCAGCCGGCCGAGCGCCTCGTTGCAGAGCGCGACGGCGTCGACCGGCGGCAGCGCGCGGTCGTAGACGTCGCCGGCCACGGCGACCACGTCGACCCGCTCGGCGCGCACCGTCTCGAGCAGGTGGTCGATGTAGGCCGCCTGCCCGTCGAGCAGGCTCTCGCGGTGGAACGACCGCCCCAGATGCCAGTCCGAGGTATGCAGGATCCGCATTCGCAGGAAGCTAACAGGTCCCACTGACAATCGCGGTCACTTCCGCCACACGCACCGGGAGTAGGCTGAAAGATCGGCGGGCAAACCAACGCACATGGGGAGGCCGATGCGGACGGGCCGTGGCACTTTGAGCGTGGCCGCCGGTCTGTTACTGGTGGCTCTCGCGTCCGTGGGCTATGTGCTGCCGCCCACGTTCGATCCTCCGCCGCTCAAGGCCGAATTAGCACTGCAGTCCCTGCCGCCGCAGCCCGTCACCGAGGTGCGGCCGGTGCTGGACGTGACGCCCATCCGTGAGGAGCCCGTCTCGATTCCCGCCGAGGGGCAGACGCTGGAGGGCACGGTGCGCTTCCCGGCGGCGGCCGGGCGCTATCCGGCGATGGTGTTCGTGTCGGGGTCGGGCAACGGCTCGCGGACCGAGTTCACCCCGCAGGCGGAGTTCCTGTCCAGGGCGGGGGTGGTGACGGTCGCGTTCGACAAGCGGACGAACGGTTACAACTTCCGCGACAGGGACTTCGGGCTGCTCGCCGACGATGCGTTGCGGATGGTGGAGTATCTGCGCTCCCGTCCCGATGTGGACCCGTTGCGGGTGGGGATCTGGGGCGTGAGCGAGGGCGGCTGGGTGGTGCCGATCGCCGCCGCCAAGAGCCCGAGCGTGGGCTTCATGGTGCTGGTCTCCTCTCCGAACGTCTCCCCGCTCCGCCAGGTGGCCTGGGCGCTGAACGAGCAACTGCTGCGGCTGCGCGCCCCCATCGGGGCACGCGATCTGCTGATCAGGGCGATGGGCGCGGTCGGCTTCGACTTTCTCCGGTACGACGCGCAGCCGGCATTGAGTCAGGTGAAGCAACCGGTTCTGGCGTTCTACGGCACGACGGATCCGTCGATCCCCTTCGTGGAGTCCACGCAGGCGCTGATGAAGGGGATGAAGGAGGCGGGCAACGACCGCTACACCATCCGCTTCATGGACAGGGGCGACCACGCCATGCGGATCCACGGTGGCGAGTTCACCGCCGGCTATCTGGAGACGCTGGCCAACTGGATCGAGGGCCTGCCGGGGACCGCGGAGCCTTCGGTGCACCTGGCGGGGGCGACTCCGGTGCAGCGGTTCGAGGCCAGTGACGTGCCGGCCGCGCCGTGGTACGCGGGCGGCACGATGCTGGGGCTGACGATCTGCCTGGCGGCCGTGGGTTACGTGGCGGGCCCGGTCGCCGCGATGGTGGTGCGGCTGCGCGGCCGCCACGCCGCGCCCGAGGTGAACGCCAGGCTGTGGCCGCTGATCAGGCGCAGGCTGCACAAGATGGTGTGGACCGGCGTGGGGCTGCTGCTGTCGGTGGTGGCGTTCATCACGCTGCTGGTGCTGTTCTCGATCAACCAGGCCGGGGCCTGGCCGGCGGTGCTGGCGGGCTGGCTGGTGGTGCGGGTGCTGGCCGTGCTGATGCTCGTCCAGGAGGTCACGGCCGTGGCGGCGGTGGTGTCGGGGCTGCGCGAGGGCATGCGGCCGAGTCGCTGGCAGCATGTGGCGATCGCCGGCGTGCTCGGCGGCACCGGGCTGTTGCTGGTGGCGGCGGCCTACTACGGGCTGTTCTCCTTCCCCTGGTGAACGTGGGCGGCCATCCACTTGTCGATCTCGGCGAACACCTGCTTGCGCACCGGCTCCGCCGACAGCACCAGGTCGTGGACGCCTCCGGCGACGCGCACGCTGGTGACGTGCGGGCCGATCGAGGCGGACCAGCGGGCGATCTGCCGGGGGTCGAGCACGATGTCGGCCGACAGCGCCTCGGGCACGAAGTCGCGCACCCGTAGCCCGGCGGCGGAGGACATGACGAGCACGGGCACGTCCACGGACAGCCCTGCGTGCAGTCGCCGCTGCGCTCTGCGGATGGCGGCCAGCCACATGGCGTGCACGGCGAACCCGGCGAGCGGCTTGAGCTCCAGGTCGTAGTCCCATTCGCCGTGGTGATCGCGGTGCAGGCTCTGGCCGTACACGGTGCTGACGCCGAGCGGCAGCGGCCTGCGGGTGTAGGAGAGCGGGGTCGTGAGCAGGTCGGCGGCCAGCCGGAGCGGGAGGGGGACGTTCAGGTCGAAGAACGGGCTGTTGAGCACCAGGCCGTGCACCAGGCCGCGACCGCGGACACGGTCGGCCCACAGGGGCGCGACGAGGCCGCCGGTGGAGTGCGCGTTGACCGTCAGCTCGTCGTGGTCCTGCCGGATGATCTGGACTGCCCGGTCGATTTCCGGGAAGTACTCCGTCACACTGCGCACCAGCCCCCTGGTCTGGTGGGGGCGCAGTGACCGGCCGTACTTGCGGAGGTCGAGGGCGTAGAAGTCGACTCCGCGGTCGAGGTAGTGGTCGGCCAGGTGGTCCTGGAAGAAGTAGTCGGTGAAGCCGTGCAGGTAGAGCACCGCCCTACGAGATCCGGCGCGCCTGGACAGCAGCGTCGCGACGACCTCACCCTCGAAGTCGGGCGGCATGGTCAGAACGGTGGTCTCGTACATGCTAGACACCATAAGGATCAACGGGCCACGGCGGCGTGCCCGGGGGCGACTCTCCGCGCATCGCAAAGGTGAAAGCGCCGAGCGGTCGCGGCCGCTTCAATGTGAAGGTGACGATCCGGCCCGCCACGCCGTCCTCCATCTCACGAACCCACGACCCGAACCTTATTCGGCTACAGAAGTTCACTCTTATATAAACGTAGATTTCGTATCTTGACAGTAGGCTGCCCCCTCGATTCGGCCTACCGAGCCGAGGAAACGGGGATGACGTGGTCAAGAGGGTGGTCCAGGGGAGGCAACGCGTGGACGCCGGGAGGCTCCTCGGGTGGCTGGTGCTGTCGGCACTGGCGCCAGGTGCGGCCCATCTGCGCGCCGGCCGGCGCAGGACCGGGCTGGTGCTGCTCGGCTGCTACGCCGTCGGGCTGCTCGGCGTCCTCGCGGTGGTGCTCGCGACCGGCGACCTCGGCGCCCTGATCGGCTCGGCGCTGGACGACACGTGGCTGACGGCGATCACCGTCGGCTCGGCGCTGCTGGGCGTCGCCTGGTTCGCGCTGATCGTGCACTCGTTCGTGGTGCTGCGGCCGGGCACACTGCGCCAGTCGGAGCAGATCGTCACCGGCACGCTCGCGGGGCTGCTCGCCGTCGGGGTACTGGCGCCGTTCGCGGTGGTCGCGCAGACCGGCTGGGCGTCGAGGCAGGCGCTCAACAGCATCTTCAAGGACTCCCAGCCGGACCCGCAGGCGCAGGGCGAGAAGCTGACCGAGCGGCGGCAGGATCCGTGGGCGGGCCGCGAACGGGTCAACATCCTGCTGCTGGGCGGCGACGCCGACGACCATCGGCCGGGTGTCCGTACCGACAGCATGAACGTGGCCAGCGTCGACGTGAAGACCGGCAACACGGTGCTGATCAGCCTGCCGCGCAACCTGGAGGAGGTGCGGTTCAGGCCGGGCACGCCGATGGCCGAGCAGTTCCCCAGCGGCTTCCGGCTGCCCACGGACCCCGGCGGCGGGCGCAGCGACCTGCTCAACAGCGTCTGGGAGTACTCCGACGCGCATCCGGAGATCTTCGGCGGCAAGCGCGAGCAGGGCGCCGAGGTGCTGATGGACACCATCGGCTACACCCTCGGGCTGGACGTCGACTGGTACGCCCTGGTCAACATGTGGGGCTTCGCCAGGCTGATCGACGCGATCGGCGGCGTCACGCTCACCGTGGAGCGGGACGTGGTGTTCGGCAAGTACAACGAGGGCCTGGTCAAGGCGGGCACGCGCAAGCTCAAGGGCGCGGACGCGATGTGGTATGCCCGCTCGCGCACCAACAGCGACGACTACATCAGGATGCGCCGCCAGCGCTGCGTGATCGGCGCGCTGCTCGACCAGGCGGACCCGGCCACGGTGCTCTCACGGTTCAACCAGGTCGCGGCGGCCACCAAGGAGCTGATCCAGACCGACATCCCGCGCGCCATGCTGAGCGATCTCGTGCCGCTGGCGTTGAAGGTGAAGGACGCGAAGGTGACGAGCATCCAGCTCGTCCCCCCGCTGATCCAGACGTACGACCCCGACTGGGCCAAGATCCGCAAGCTCACGCAGAAGGCCGTACGCGAGTCCACCGGCGCTCAGCCCGTGACCACGACCGCGGCCCCCGCTCCCGCGAAGACCTCCACCGGCGCACCCACGAGCACACCCACCGGCACACCCACCAAGAGCCCCAAGAAGGCCGACGACAGCCCCACTCAGGGCCTCACGGACGGGTGCGGTCAACTGTGACGATCCGCCCGACCGGCACGCCGCCGCCGAGCACCTCCACGGTGTCGAACGCGGCGGCCGCCGACACGTCGCAGCCCATCCGGCGCAGCACGTCGAGGGCGATGAGGGTGGTGGCGCGGGGGCTGCCGTCGATGACCTTGACGGCGACGGAGTGCCCGGAGTCGAGCGCCACGACCAGGACGCCCTCCGCGCCGCCCTTCGCCACGGCGCCCGGCAGGGCCCGCATGAGCTCGGTGTTCTGGTGGCCGGTGCCGCCCACGTACTCGGGGTGCGCGCGCATCGCGTCCGCGACCTGACGCGGGGCGCTGCCCGGCGCGGCGAGCACCAACCCCTGGACGGCCCGCGCGAGCCCGGTGAGCGACAGCCCGAACAGCGGCGCGCCACAGCCGTCCACCGCGACGTGCGCGGTCTTCTCCCCCGACAGCTCCTCGGTGGCCGCGCGCACCGCCAGCTGGAGCGGATGGCCGGGGGCGAGGTAGGAGGCGGTGTCCCAGTCGTTGGCGACGCTGGCGGCCAGCATGGCGGCGTGCTTGCCCGAGCAGTTCATCCGCTCGCGGGTGGGAGCCTCGCCGCGCCTGATCAGCTCGTCGCGGGTGGCCTCGTCCTCCGGCCACGACGCCGGGCAGGCCAGCGCGTCGAAGCCGAGCCCGTAGTCGGCCAGCAGTTCGCCGGTCAGCCGGACGTGGAAGTCCTCGCCGGTGTGGCTGCCCGCGGCGATCGCCAGCCTCGGCCCGGCCAGGGCCGCGCCGGTGGTGAGGCAGGCGAGCGCCTGGAACGGCTTGGCCGACGAGCGCGGCAGCACCGGCGCGTCCACCTGCCCGAGCGCCACCTCGGCGCGCCCGGACGGGTCCAGCCCGACGGCGCTGCCGTAGTGGACGCTCTCGGTGAAACCGGAGCGTACGACCTCGGCGAGGGCGGCGAGTTCAGGCACGGGCGAGTCTCCTCTTCGGTACGGCGATCCGCTGGCGGGCTTCGAGTGTGCGGGCCAGCTTGGACAGCGACAGGTTGACCACCAGGTAAATCAGTGCGACGACCAGGTAGGTCTGGATGAGCAGCCCGTTGAACGAGGCCAGCACCTTGCCGCTGTAGAGCAGCTCGGCGTAGCTGACAACGAAGCCGAGCGAGGTGTCCTTCAACAGGCCGACCGACTGGCTGACGATCGACGGCAGCACCCGGCGGGCCGCCTGCGGCAGCACGATCAGGCGCATCGTCATGCCCCGGGTGAGGCCGACGGCCAGCCCGGCCTCGGTCTGGCCGCGCTCGATGGACAGGATGCCGGCCCGGAAGATCTCCGCGAACGCCGCCGCGTTCGACACCGCCAGGGGCACCACCAGCTTCCAGAACAGCGGCAGGTCCAGCCCGTAACGCGGTAACCCGAACAGGACCACGTACACCAGCAGCAGCGCCGGGATGGTCCTGACCACCTCGACGTAGCCGGCGGCGGGCAGGCGCACCCAGCGCCGCTCCGACAGCCGTCCGAGGGCGAGGACCAGCCCGAAGGCCATGGCCAGGGCGGCGGAGACGACGGCGGCCAGCGCCGTGGACCACAGCCCGTCCAGCAGGTAGCGCCACATCGGCCAGGTGGCGTACGGCTGCCAGCGCTCGTAGTCGAGCTGGCCGTTGGCGGCGAACTGCCGGACGGCCAGGGCGACGAGCGCGACGGCCGCGAGCGTGCCGAGGACGGTTGCGACGCGGATGCGCCGCCGGGCCTTGGGGCCGGGCTCGTCGAACAGGACGGTGCTGCTCATCGGAGGATCACCAGCTTGCGTTCGAGCCGCCCGGTGACGAAACCGGCGCAGGCGGCGATCAGCGCGTACGCCAGGCCCGCGCCGACGAAGATCGGGATGGGCTGGGCCTCGACCAGGTTCACCCGGTTGGCGGCGGCGGTGAGGTCGACGATGCCCACCGCGGCGGCCAGCGAGGTGTTCATGGCGAGCGCGATGAACAGGTTGCCGATCGGCTGCACGACCGTGCGCAGCGCCTGGGGCAGGATGACGTGCCGCAGCGACTGGGAGAACGTCAGCCCGATCGCCCTGGCGGCCTCCCCCTGCCCTTTGGCCACCGAGTTCACCCCGGAGCGCAGCGCCTCGGCGAAATAGGCGGCCTGGTAGACGGCGATGACGACGATGGCCGTCTCCAGCAGGTCCGCCTGGATGCCGATCTCGGGCAGGCCGAAGACCGCGAGCACGAGCAGGACCAGCAGCGGCAGGTTCTGGAACGTCTCCACGTAGACCGTGCCCAGCACGCGCAGCACCCGTACCGGGCTCACCCGCAGGGCGGTGACCAGCACGGCGAGCACCGCCGCGCCCAGGAAGGACGCGGCGATGAGCTGCAACGTCACGATCAGGCCCTGCCACAGCTCGGGCAGGTGATCGAGGAGTGCGGACATCAGGACCCCGGCACGGAGCCGATCTGGGGCGGCGCCGGCGCGTCACCGGTGACGACCGTGCCGATGGAGTTCTTCCAGATCTGCTGCCAGAGGCCGGCGTCCTGGGTCTTCTTCAGCCAGGCGTTGACGAACGTCTTGAACTGCTCGTCACCGTGCTTGAGCCCGATCCCGTACGGGTCGGACGTGAAGGGCTTGGTGACGATCTCGATCGACGGGTCCTTCTGGGCGTTGGCCACGAGCAGGGTCTCGTCCTGCACGTAGGCGACGCCGCGGTCCTGCTTCAGCGCCTGCATGAGCTCCGGGTCGCTGCCGAAGGTGATGATCTCGGCCTGGGGGGCGAGCTTCTTGATCGCGGGGATGGCCGGGGTGTTGGCGCCCGCGAGCACCTTCTTGCCGTTCAGGTCCTCCGGCTTGGTGATGCCGGTGGTGCCCTTCTTCACCGCGATGGTCAGGCCCGAGGTGTAGTACGGCCCGGCGAACGCGACCTGCTCGGCCCGCTCCGGCGTGATCGTGTACGTCTGGAAGACGACGTCCACGGTGCCGTTGGCGAGCAGCGCCTCGCGGGTCTCCGACGCCGAGTTGACGATCTTGACCTTGGGTTCGCCGATGATGTACTTGGCCAGCGCCTTGCCCATGTCGGCGTCGAACCCCTCGACCTCTCCGGTGGTGGGGTTCTGCTGGGAGAGCAGGGGGGCGTCGAGCGAGCCGCCGACGATGAGCTCGCCGCGCTGCTTGATCTTCTCCATCGTGGAGCCGGGCAAGATGTCCGCCGCCGCGGCCACGGGCGCGTCGGCCAGCAGGTCACCGCTCTTCGACGCTCCGGGTACGGCGGGGCTGCTCGTCTCGCCGCAGGCCGTGAGCCCTAACGCGGCCACGGCGAGGGCAGCGACCATCCTCTTCATGTCCAACCACTTCCTTCGACCTATCTTCGTTCGATATCGAAGACAAAGCGGACCGTAGTGGCTTATTTCGGAGCAAGTCAAGCCGTTGTCGAACTTAAGCGGCTCGTGATATTCCTCTGACCATGGACCAGCGGCTGCCCGTGCAAGGGGCACAGGGCGACCTGCTGAAGCTCGTCGCCACCGGCGACGCCGCGTCACGCGCGGACCTGGCCCGGTTATCGGGCCTGGCCGCCTCCAGCGTCTCGCTGCGCGTCGAAGAACTGATCGAGGCGGGCCTGCTCGCCGAAGAGGGCTCCGGCGCCTCACGCGGCGGCAGGCGGCCACGACGGCTGCGCCTGTCGCCCACCGCCGGCGTGCTCGCCGTCGCCGATCTCGGCGCCCACCACGCCAGGCTCGCCCTGCTCGACCTGAGCGGCGAGCCGCTGGTCGTGCAGGAGCGGCCCTGCGACATCGCCAAGGGCCCGGAGGTCACGCTCGACTGGCTGATGGCCGCCTTCGACGACTTACTCGCCGAGCGGGTGCCCCCCGACGTGCCCCTGCGCGGCCTCGGCACCGGCATCCCCGGCCCGGTCGACCCGGCCACGAGCAAGGTCGTCACCCCGTCCCGGATGCCGGGCTGGAACGACTTCCCCGTCGCCGAGCACCTGGCCACCCGCTACGACCTGCCGATCCTGGTGGAGAACGACGCCAACCTGATGGCCGTCGGCGAGGCCCGCGCCTGGCCCGGCAGCGCCAACCTGATGGTGCTCAAGGCGGGCACCGGCATCGGCTGCGGCGTCATCGTGGGCGGCCGCCTGCACCGGGGACGCGGCGCGGCCGGTGACATCAGCCACGTGCGCGTACGCTCCGACGCGTCCGTGGTCTGCGCCTGCGGCCACACCGACTGCCTGGAGGTGCACGCCAGCGGCGCCGCCCTGGCCAGCGCGCTCGCCCAGGCGGGCATCGACGTCACCCGCACGGCCGACATCGTCACCCTGGTCAGCGACGCCGTCCCGGAGGCCACCAGCCTGGTGCGCGCCGCCGGCCGCCGCATCGGCGAGGTGCTCACGGCCCTGGTCAACTTCTTCAACCCGGACGTGGTGGCGATCGGCGGCAGCCTGTCGGCCGCCGAACCGCTCATCACCTCGATCCGCGCCACCGTCTACGAGCGCTGCCTGCCGCTGGCGACGCGCGACCTGGAGATCGCCCCCGCGCGGGCCGGCCGCGACGCCGCCCTGCTCGGCGCGGGCGCCCTCCTCCTGGACGCCGCCCTGGCCCCCTGACCTGGGTCTCAGCCCAGCCGGCCGAAGGTGGCGCGGCAGCGATGACGCTCGCCGTCGCGGAAGTCCTCGATCTCGTACGGGACCAGCCCGCCGGTGGCGAAGGCGGCGATCTCCGACGGCGTGAGCGGCCACGGCGGCGCGAACACCGGCCCGCCCTCGTCCCGCGCGGTCGCGATCACCAGCAGCGTCCCGCCCGGCCGCACGAAGGAGGAGACCCGCTCGATGGCCCCGGCGTGCAGGTCCTCGGGCAGCGCCTGCACCGTCATGACCTCCACCACCAGGTCGAACGCCTCCCGCCACTCCCCCGGCGGATCGAACAGATCGGCACGACGGAAGAGCACACCCGATGCGGGGAACCGCTCCTGCGCCTGCCGCACGGCCGACTCACTCACATCGAACGCCACGGTGTCGAAGCCGAGCCCCGCCACGTACGCGGCGTCGTCCCCCAGCCCGCACCCCACCACCAGCGCCCCGCGCCCGTCGCCGCGCAACCCCCGCTTCGAGGCCCAATCGGCGAGCATGGCGTGCGGCGTCTCCGAATCCCATGGCACGATCGCCTCACCAGCGCCCGACTCCGCATAGAGCCGCTCGAACCACCCGATCGGGTCGCCCGCCGCCAGCGACTCGGCGGCCAGCCGCCTCGCGTCCTCGTCCGGGTCCCGCTCACCCATCCCGTACCCCAGTTCCAGTCCGTACGTCATGCCTTGGGCGACCTTGCCCGCCAACTCCACCACGTCTACCCGATCGCCCAGCCGCCCGACGAGCACGCGCTGCCGGAAGGGATCCTCGTGCAGGTAGCCGATCCTGCGCAGCGCCACGTCGAGCAGCGGCACCAGCACGCAGACGGCGGGCGTGGGATGCGGGCACGGGAGCTCGCCATGCTGCCATGAGAGCTCTGCCGCCCGCCCTTCGACGGCGAGCCGTACGACGTCCCCGGCGGTCGCCGGGCGGCCTAGCAGCAAGGCCGCGGCCTCCATGATCTGGGTTTGCTGCGCGTCCGTGTAGTACGCCCACAGCTGCGCGGGCTTGTCGCGTATCGAGGCACCCTTGACTCCGTACGGCGACTTACTTCGCTGCAACTCACGCCAGAGAACCTGCCCCATGCGGCGCTGGAGCCGGTCAGGAAGGGGCCCGGCCACGTGCGCGGTCGCGGCGCCGACCGGAGCTCCGGAGTGCCAGCCCAGCTCCGCGAGCAGCTCCGCCTCATGCCGATCCTCCTGCTCGATACAAGCGTCGACGACCCGCTCCATCCTCTCCAGCAAGCCGTCCTGCCTGATCTTCCAGCTGAACGCCGAGTAGACATCAGTGGGATAGCCCCAGGATGGATCAGCCCAGAGCGCCACGTAACGGTCCACGAACCAGGTGAAGGCGTAGCCCATCAGGATTTCCCGCCGCATCGCGCGCATCAGCGTCTCACGGCCGACGAGCTCTACGGCCTCACCCCACAGGTCCTGGCGCTGCCGCTTGGCGTGTGCGCGAAGCAGGGCACGGTCGAGATGCGGCCTGCCGTCATTCGCGCGCCGGAGGTCCCACCTGTTGAGGCTGCCGATCCACTCGTCGCGCCATGACCACAGTCGCGAGATCAGCAGGCTCCGCACCATCAGGGCCCGCATCTCGTCTTCCGGCAGCTCCATCACCAGAGGCAGGCCGATCAGCAGCTTCCTCCTGGTCCGCACCTGCAGCCCGATGGAGGGCGTGGTGTAGAGGCGGATCTTGGGGACGGTCTTGGCCCCGGTGAGTTCCACGGCTTCGAGCAGGGCCTTCTTGAGCCGGGGATGCTCGTCGAGCCTGAGGACGGGGGTGTTCCACCCCGCGCTGGGGCCATGGTGGAGGACGAAGGCGCACAGACACAGGCCGGCCATCAGGCTCCACAGCCCGGTGAACGGCGGCATGCCGAAGGACGTCGTCATGATGGCCCCGCCGACACCGACGCCGAGCAGCACGACGATGCCGGAGAGCACCTGCAGCCAGTCGGGCACGAAGACGCGCAGATGCGTGGTCAGCAGGAGATACAGCACCCGAGCCCTGGATAACCCCACCTAGACCACCATTATCCCGAAATATCGGAGTAAAGGTAGAGGATCATGATCACGTACATGTCACACCAGGTACGGGTCAGGCGCTGAAGTAGTCCTTGGCCAGCCTGCGGACGCGGGTCTCGTCGACCGTGTGGCCCAGGCCCGGCTGGGTGAAGGGGACCGCGATGACGCCCGCGTTGGCGCCGACGATCGGGGTGACGATCTGGTTGTTGCGCGGTGGCTGGGTCACGTCGCACGGCAGGGTGCAGCCCGGCAGGCTGCCGATCGCGACCGTGGCCGCCCTGGCCAGCCCGGCGCCCTGGCCGCCCGCGCACTGGATGTCCCAGCCGGCGGCCACCGCGCGGTCGTGGGCGCGGCGGGCCTCGCTGAGCGAGACGAAGGCGGTGGGCCGCAGCAGGAGGACCCTGCCCGCGCGCAGCGTGAGGTAGTCGTCCAGGCCGGCCGTGGTGCGGATCTCGACCGCCACCGAGGCCGCCACCTGGTCCTGGAGCGAGGCGTGGGCGTAGACGTCGGCCACCGGGAAGGGACGCTCGATGACCTCCAGGCCGTAGGCGTCCAGGGCGACGAGCTGGCCGCTGTCGCTGTAGGCGCCCGCGCAGTCGACGGCGAGGGTGAGCGCGGGGTAGGCGGCGCGGACGGCGCGCACCGGCTCGACGTCCCACCCAGGGCGGACGTCGAGCGTGACGTGGCTGTAGCCGGCGCAGACCTGCTGGTTGACCCTGGTCACCAGGCTCTCCACCGACGCGTCGGGGGTGAGCCGGACGGTGGCCATCAGGGACGTGCGGGTGCCGCCGATCGCGTCGGCGAGCGGCACGCCGCGCATCCTGGTCCACAGGTCCCAGCAGGCCATGTCGACGGCCGAGTCACCGCTCGGCACGCTGTCGGGGTGCTCCCAGTCGACACCGATGAGCAGCGCTCCCAGCGACTCCTCCAGCCTGCTCCAGGCCTTCGGCTCGGGGCTGACGGTCTCGCCCCAGCCTGTCATGCCGGCTTGATCGGTAAGCTTCACCAGGAGGCTCTCCGTACGAGGACCGTACGGCAGAACCACCCGGAGCACCTCAAGCTCCCGCACTCGCGGCATGTGCCCCCCTCTACGACGCGGATGCCTCCAGTGTGCCTGTCTTCGCAGGCTGGGCAAAACGGGGGGCCACGAAGGCGGCCAGGAGGGCGAGGCCGACGGTGAAGGCGAAGCCCACCAGATAGGTCTCGCCGGTGGCGGTGAACAGGGCGCCGGTGACCGCGACGGCGACCACGGTGAACACCGATTCGCCGACGCCGACCGCCGCGCTGTTCTGGCCCTCCTCGCCCTGCGCGGACAGCTCCAGCACCAGGACCGACACCGTGGGGTGCAGGGCGCCGATGCCGAGCCCGGAGACCGCCATGGCCACGTACGCGACGGCGACGGGCACGGAGTCGATCAGGACCAGCGAGACGAGCGCGATGCCTCCAGCGATCATGAGAGCGCCGCCGCGCAGCGCGGTCAGCCGGCCGATCCGGCCACGGCCCATGATCCAGGAGCCGGTGGACCAGCCGAGCGCGCCGATGGTGAGGACGACGCCGGCGCCGGTGGGCGTCAGGTGACGTTCGTTGATGAGCATGAGCGGGATCAGCACCTCCGCCGCCATGAGCGCGCCGAAGGCGAGGCCGCGCAGCACCGGGGCGCTCGGCAGGCCGCGCGCCGCCCGGAGCGAGCCGGCGGGCAGCAGCCTGGGCAGCGCCACGCCCAGCAGCACCACCCCGGCCACCAGGAGCGGAACGCCGGCCAGCTGGAGCGCGCTGCCGTACTGGATGAGCGCGGCGGCGACGGCGGTCAGCGTGGCCCACATCAGCTTGCGCCCGATGCCCGGCGCGGGCTCCGCGCCACCGCCGCCTCCGGTCGCCTGCCCGCCGCCGCCTCGCCAGAGCAGCAGCGAGGCCGGGACGACGATCAGCGAGACGCCCAGGAAGATCCAGCGCCAGTCGGTGTTCTCCACGACGAGCCCGGCGATCGAGGGACCGACCATGGACGGCACCACCCAGGCGGCCGAGAACAGGGCGAACACCTTGGGATGCAGCTCAGGCGGATAGACCCTGGCCACGAAGACGTACAACGCCACCTGGATCAGCCCGCCGCCGAGCCCCTGCACGAACCGGCCCGCGACGAAGACCTCCATGGTCGGCGCGAACCCGGCGATCAGCAGCCCGGCCACGAACCCCGCCACCCCGGTGGCGATCGGCGTCATCGGCCCGGACCTGTCGCTCCAGCGCCCGCCGAGCACGGTGGCGATCACGCTGGCCGCCAGGGTGGCGCTGAAGGCCAGGTTGTAGAGATGCATGCCGCCAAGCTCGCGCGCGACCACCGGCATGGCCGTCGCCACCGCCATCGCCTCGAAGGCCACCAGGATGACCAGCGCCACCAGGCCCACGCTGAGCGCTCGGTAACGCGGTGACATCACGCTGTCGGGGGTCACAGCCGTCTTCTCATCCGTCGTCGTCATGCCGGAACGCTATGGCGAAGCCCCTGGCCGGCACATCGGACGCAGGTCGTAGGACGTTCGGCCTAGGCCGCCGACCGAGCGGCGGTGCGCGCTCCCGGCGGAACCGTGGTCACGTGGAGTGCCCGGTCTTCGTGCCATCCAGGGCGGCGCTCTCCGTGACCGATTCCGCGGCGGAGCGTTCGAAGGAAGGCGCCGGCGGAGCCAGCTCGGGCGGGGCGGAGTCCGTCACGCCCGGCCGCGCTTCCGGCGCTCCCGTCGAGGCGCCGGCGGCCTGCTCCGTGTCCGCCACGGCCTGGTCCCTCCTCGTGGAGCGCTCGAAGAAACGCAACAACTCCACGGGCAGTGGCATGACCAGCGTGGAGCTCTTCTCGGCCGCCACTTCCACCACAGTCTGCAGCAGGCGCAGCTGCAGCGCGGCGGGGGTTTCGGACATGATGGCCGAGGCGTCGGCGAGCTTCCGCGCAGCCTGGAACTCCCCGTCCGCGGTGATCACCCGTGCCCTGCGCTCCCGCTCGGCCTCGGCCTGGCGGGCGATCGATCGCTTCATGCTCTCGGGAAGGTGGACGTCCTTGATCTCCACCCGATCGATGTGGATGCCCCACCCGAGCGCGGGACTGTCGATCATCAGCGCCAAGCCCTTGTTCAGCTCCTCGCGGTTGGAGAGCAGGCCGTCCAGATCGCTCTTGCCGATGATCGAGCGCAGTGAGGTCTGGGCCACCTGCTCGATCGCGAACAGGTAGTTCTGCACCGCGATGGCCGCCCGCAGCGGCTCCTGGACCCGGAAGTAGGCGACCGCGTCGACCTGGACGGAGACGTTGTCACGGGTGATGCCCTCCTGCGTGGGCACCGGCATCGTGACGATCTGTACGTTCACCTTCTTCATCCGGTCCACGATCGGGATGAGAAAGGTGACCCCCGGCTGGCGGACCTCCCGCTGGGCCTTGCCGAAACGGAAGACCACGCCTCGCTCGACCTGATTGACGATCCTGACGCCGCTGACGGCCAGCAAGACCGCGAGCACGAGGATCAGTCCGAGCACGACAGTGGTGACCATGGCCTGCTCCTTCCATCTCAAGGTTAGATCCGTGGCCGGGTCGGCGTAGGTAAGCGGGTCGTCAAGTCCTGGTCAGCGGCTCGGGATTATGCCAACAGTTTAAAAACGTGACCTGTTGGCGTGGGCGTCGCAGGGCGTAGAGACGGAGGAGGGAAGGCCACGGCGAAGGAGACAGCCGGCAGTGACGGTATTGACGCAGCAGACGGTCGGAACTCTCTCCGGGCGGGTGGCGGTCCCCGCCTACGACCGGTCGGCGCTCACGGTCGGCATCGTCCACTTCGGGGTGGGTGGCTTCCACCGCGCGCATCAGGCGATGTACCTCGACCGGCTGATGAACGAGGGCAAGGCGCACGACTGGGCGATCTGCGGCGTCGGGGTCCTGCCCGGTGATGTGCGGATGCGGGACGCGCTGACCGCGCAGGACGGCCTGTACACGCTCGTGCGCAAGCACGCCGACAAGACGTACGAGGCCCGCGTCATCGGGTCGATCATCGACTACCTCTTCGCGCCCGACGACCCGGAGGCGGTCGTCGAGAAGATGGCCGACCCGGCGGTACGGATCGTGTCGCTCACGATCACCGAAGGCGGCTACAACATCCACCCCGTCACCGGGGAGTTCGACGCGCAGGCCCCCGCGATCCGCGCGGACCTGCGGGCGGGCGCGGTCCCGGCCACGGTGTTCGGACTGGTCACCGAAGCCCTGCGCCGCAGGCGCGCCCGGCGGCTCCAGCCGTTCACCGTCATGTCGTGCGACAACATCCCGGGGAACGGGGACGTCGCCCGCCGGACTCTCACGGCGTTCGCCCGCCTGGCCGACCCCGAGCTCGCCGCCTGGATCGAGAGCACCGCCGCGTTCCCCGACTCCATGGTCGACCGCATCACCCCCGTCACCACCGACCAGGACCGCGAGGCCCTGGCGCTGCGGTCCGGCGTCGAGGACGCGTGGCCGGTGGTCTGCGAGCCGTTCACGCAGTGGGTGCTGCAGGAGCGTTTCTCCGCCGGGCGGCCGCCGTTCGAGGAGGCCGGGGTACAGGTCGTGGCGGATGTGGGGCCGTACGAGTTGATGAAGCTGCGTCTGCTCAACGCCGGCCATCAGGCGCTCTGCTATTTCGGTCACCTCAGCGGTCATCGCTACGTCCACGAGGCGGTGACGGACGCCGGGATCGCGAAGTTGCTGGTCGATTACATGGACGTGGAGGCCACGCCGACGCTTCCCCCGGTGCCCGGCATCGACCTGAACGCCTACAAACGGACCCTCCTCGAACGATTCGGCAATCCCGAGATCAGGGACACGCTGGCGAGACTGTGCGCCGAGTCGTCCGACCGGATCCCGAAATGGCTGCTTCCGGTCGTACGCGAACAGCTGGCTCGGGGCGGCGCGGTCACGCACGCGGCGGCGGTGGTGGCGAGCTGGGCACGCTACGCGGAAGGAGTCGACGAGTCCGGCGAGCCGATCGAGATCGTCGACCGGCTGAAGGAGCGGCTGACGGCCGCCGCGAGAGCGCAGCGCGAACATCCGACGGCCTTCATCGAGGACCGGGATCTGTTCGGCGATCTCGCCGACGACAGGCGGTTCGTCGACCCCTATCTGCGCGCGCTCGAATCGCTGCACACCAAGGGCGCCCGGGCGACGGTACGAGAGCTCGTGGGGCTATGAAGAACGCCATTCACGCGTAGATGGTCTGTCAATTCCCCGAAACAATCCACGCGCAAATGCCAAAGAAATATCCACTTTTCCCCAGAAGTAATGCATATAAGTTTATGTCAATATCTCAACGGTATGGGGCTTTTGTTGTGTGTGGGGGGAGGTGCAGTGGACAGTGGACGGCCATCCTGCCCAGATGAGCAGGCGCGATGTCCTCCGTGGCGCCCTGGCCGCCGGGGCGTCGCTGACGCTGGGGGGAAGCCTGAGCTCCTGCGGCTCCCGGGGTGACGCGCCGCGAACCGCCGGCGGTGACCCGTGGCGCCAGTTCAGGGGCGCCACCCTGAACTTCATCTCGGAGAACACCGCGCCCACCGCCGCCATCGCCGCGAACATCCGCCCGTTCACCGAGCTGACGGGCATCGACGTCAGCATCGTGACGCTCGAACTGTCCGCGCTCGTCCAGCGGGTCGCCCTGGACCTGGCCTCGGGCCAGGCTCAGTACCAGGTGATCTACGCCGACCCCTACCAGGTGCTCGCGCCGTACCACAAAGGGCTGGTGGAGCTGCGCTCGCTGCAGAACGACCCGAACCTGCCGGACCTGCCCGGCGGTCTCACGGACTTCATCCCCACCCAGCTGGACGCCGCCGGCCGCTTCGTCGATCGGGAGAAGGTCTACGCCCTGCCGTACGACGCGCCGACGATGATCTGGCAGTACCGGCGCGACCTGTTCGACAAGTACCGCGACCGGATGGCGGACGATCTCGGGTTCGACCCCACCCCGGGCGGCGACCGTACGTGGGAGGAGTACTTCCAGCTCGCCCAGTGGTTCAACAAGAACGCGACGGCGGACGTCCCGTACGGCACCGGGCACCAGGCCCGCCAGCACGACTCCCTGATGAACGACTTCAGCAACGTGCTGTGGTCCTACGGCGGGGACTACTTCGACAACGGCAAGGAGGTGGGGCGGCTGGGCGCGACCGACCCGGGCCCGTGCCGGCTCGGCTCCGCCGCCGCGATCGCGGGCGCGGAGTTCTACAACCGGCTGCTCGGCATCGCCGATCCGGCCTCGACGACGTGGGACTGGGACGGCGTGGGCGCCGCCTTCCGCTCCGGCAGGCTGGCGATGTGCCCCAACTGGCACGAGTTCGCGGCCAGCAACGAGCAGGTGCTGCCGGGCAAGGTCGGCTACGCGGCACTGCCCAAGGGCCCGGCGGGCACGGCCAACATGTACGGGGGCACCGGCATCGCGATCAGCGCGAACACGCTGCCCCACGAGCGCGGCGCGGCCTGGCTGTTCCTCGTGTGGGCCACCTCGCCCGAGACGCAGCTCGCCAACCTCAAGAGCAAGGCCGGCGGGGGCACCCCCACCCGCACCTCCGTGTACGAGCTGCCGGAGGTGCGCGCGGCCGAGCGGCGGCCGTCGTCGATGCCCAACATGCTCACGGCCGCCGCCGTACGGCAGGCCTGGCAGCCCGACCGGATCGGCCTGCGACCCAAGATCCCCATGTGGAACGAGTGCAACACCGCGGTCTTCACGCAGCTGTCCCGGATGCTCACCGGGGGGACGTCGCCGGAGGAAGCGATGCGTTCGATCACCTCCCGGGTCGATCGCATCGTGGCGCGAGGGTGGGTGGCCTAGATGACGAACACCGCGGACACCACGCCGGGACTCCGCCGAGCCCGGCCGGAGAGCACCGCGTTCAAGGAGCCGCGGGTCCGCTTCGAGGGCAAGATGATGCTCCCCGGCCTGATCCTGCTGGCCGGGCTGTCGATCCTGCCCTTCGTGGCCCTGGTCGCGATGAGCTTCTCCCGCGTCCGGCTGCTGGGCGGGGTACGGCTCGACGTGGTGGGCGTCACCAATTGGGTGCGTTCCTTCACCGACGCCGACATGTGGCTGTCCTGGCTGCGCACGATCATCTTCTTCGTGCTCACCGTCGGGCTGGAGATGCTCCTGGGGGTGGGCATCGCCCTGTGCCTGTTCCGGGTGCTGCGCGGCCGCAACATCCTGCTCAGCCTGCTCCTGCTGCCGATGTTCGTCGCGCCCTCGATCGTCGGCCTGCTGGGCCGCTACCTCACCGACTCCACCTTCGGGCTCTACTCGTGGGTGCTGCGCTCCCTGGGCTTCAGCGGCGACATCCTCGGCGGCACCACCAGCGCCTTCGCCGCCGTCGTGCTGATGGACGTATGGGAGTGGACCCCGCTGATCGCCCTGATCGCCCTCGCCGGCCTGTCCAGCGTGCCCCAGTCGGTGCGGGAGGCCGCCGCCGTCGACGGCGCCTCGGGGTGGATGACGCTGCGGTACATCCTCTTCCCGGCGATCTCCAACGTGCTGCTCGTCGCCCTGCTCATCCGCTCGATGGACGCCATCCGCTACTTCGACATCATCTGGGTCACCACCAACGGCGGGCCCGCGGACGCGACCAAGATCATCCCTATCCGGTTGTACGAGACCGCCTTCCGCTTCTTCGACTTCGGCTATGCCGCGGCCATCGGCCTGACCATGCTGGCCTTCTCCATCGTCATCGCCCGCGCCTTCGTCCGCATGCTCGACACCAGGGGGCTGACCCGATGAGCACCTCGAAGCCGATCCAGGCCGCGCCCCGCGGGGTGCCGCAGTCTCCCCTGGAGGCGAGCAGCCGGCGCACGCGGTGGGTGGTGGCGGTCCTCGTCGCAGCCGCCCTGCTCTGGACGCTGATCCCCCTGCTGTGGATGCTGCTCTCGTCGTTCAAGAACCGCGCGGACGTGACCGCGGCCACCCCGCAGGTCCTGTTCACGCCGGTCCTGGACAACTATCGCAACCTGTTCACCGGCCCCAACAACCTGTGGCCCTACATCTGGCACAGCGTGCTCGCCGCCGGTATCTCCGCGGTGCTCGCCGTGTGCCTGGGCGCGCTCGCCGGCTACGGTCTGGCGCGGACCCAGATGCGCGGGAAGAAACACCTGGCCTTCTGGATCATCTCCACCCGCATGGCCCCCATCGCGGCGATCGTGGTCCCGCTGTTCCTCATCTTCCGCGGCCTCGGCCTGATCGACTCGATACCCGGGCTGGTGCTGGCCTACCTGAGCTTCAACCTGCCGTTCGCCATCTGGCTGATGAGCGCGTTCTTCGCCGAGGTGCCGTCGTCGCTGGAGGAGTCCGCGCTCGTCGCCGGCTGCACCCGCTGGCAGGCCTTCCGCACCGTCATCCTCCCGCTCACGAAGTCGGGACTGGTCACCACCTTCGTGCTGTGCCTCGTCTTCGCCTGGAACGACTACGCCTTCGCCGTGGTCTTCTCCGGGCCGAACTCCCAGACGCTGCCCATCGCCGCCTCCCAGCTGGTCACCCAGACGGGCATCGACTGGGGCCAGCTCACCGCCATCGGCACGATCGTGGTCCTGCCGATGATGCTCGCCGGGCTCGCGGTGCGCCGCTGGCTCGTCACCGGGCTCACCCTGGGCGCCGTCACCGGAGAGTAGGAGGCACCATGCGCGCAGCCGTACTGCACGGCGTGGGAAAGATCGCGCTTGAGGAGCGGCCCCGGCCCGAACCCGGCCCCAGAGACGTGCTCGTGCGGGTCGCGTCGGTCGGGACGTGCGGCTCCGACGTGCACTACTACGAGCACGGGCGGATCGGCGACTTCGTGGTGAAGTCCCCGCTGGTGCTCGGGCACGAGCCGTCCGGCACGGTGGTCGGCGCCGGAGCCGAGGCCCGCCGTCACCGCCTGGGGCAGCGCGTCTCGCTGGAGCCGGGCGTGCCGGACTTCACCTGCCGGCAGTGCCGGGCCGGACGGTACAACCTCTGTCCGCGAATGCGGTTCTTCGGCACCCCGCCGGTCGACGGCGCCTTCTGCGAGTACGTCGTCCTCCACGAGGAGTTCGCCCACCCCGTACCGGATGATCTGTCCGATGACGCCGCGGCCCTGATCGAGCCGCTGTCGGTGGGGGTGTGGGCCTGTGAGAAGGCGCGGGTCGGGCCGGGCGCCCGCGTGCTCGTCACCGGCGCGGGCCCGGTCGGGCTGCTCTGCCTGCAGGCCGCGCGGGCCTTCGGCGCCACGGACGTCATGGTCACCGACGTCAACCCCGTCCGGCTCGCGCTGGCCCGCGACCTCGGTGCGAGCGCGACCCTGGACGCGCGCGCGAACCGCCTGCTCGACGCCGCGTTCGACCCCGACGTGCTGCTGGAGTGCTCGGGCCGGCCGGCCGCGGCCGGAGAGGCCGTCCGTGCGGTGGGGCGGGCCGGGCGGGTCGTCCTCATCGGCATGGGCGGGGACGAGATCCCGCTCCCGCTGACCCATGTGCAGGCCCACGAACTCGAGGTGACGGGCACGTTCCGCTACGCCAACACCTGGCCGCGCGCCATCGTGCTGGCCGCGTCGGGGCGCGTCGAGCTGGATGCCCTGGTCACCGGGCACTACGGCCTGGCCGAGGTCGAGCAGGCGCTGACGGCCGGCGCCCACGATCCCGCGCTGGTCAAGGCAGTCGTACGGCCACAGGAGTGATGTCATGTCCAGAGTTCTCTACGACGAGGCGACCCGCATCTACCCCGGATCAGTACAACCCGCGGTGGACGCCCTGGACCTCGATATCGCCGACGGTGAGTTCCTGGTGCTCGTCGGCCCGTCCGGCTGCGGGAAGTCCACCTCCCTGCGCATGCTCGCCGGGCTGGAGAGGGTCGACGGCGGGCGTATCGCCATCGGCGACCGCGACGTCACCCACCTGCCGCCGCGCGACCGGGACATCGCGATGGTGTTCCAGAATTACGCGCTCTACCCGCACATGTCGGTGGCCGACAACATGGGCTTCGCGCTGCGGGTGATGAAGGTCTCCAAGGACGAGCGCGACCGCCGGGTGCGAGAGGCGGCCCGGCTGCTGGACCTGGAGGAGTTCCTCGACCGCAAGCCCAAGGCGCTCTCCGGCGGGCAGCGGCAACGGGTGGCCATGGGCCGGGCGATCGTCCGCGAACCGCAGGTGTTCCTCATGGACGAGCCGCTGTCCAACCTGGACGCCAAGCTGCGCGTGCAGACCCGCACGCAGATCGCCGCCCTGCAGCAGCGGCTCGGCGTGACGACGGTGTACGTGACCCACGACCAGGTCGAGGCCATGACGATGGGCGACCGGGTCGCCGTGCTCAAGGACGGGGTCCTGCAGCAGGTGGACACGCCGCTGGGCCTCTACCAGCAGCCGGCCAACGTCTTCGTCGCCGGCTTCATCGGCTCCCCGTCGATGAACCTGGGCGAGTACCGCGTGGACGGCGACGAGGTGGTCTTCGGCGGAGCGCGGATCCGGCTGACCCGCGAGACGCTCAAAGCGCTCAAGGAGGAAGGCGGCGACCGGGTCATCCTGGGCTTCCGGCCCGAGGACGTCACCATGGTCGGCGACGGCGACCAGGACGACGCGACCTTCCTGGTCACCGCCACCGTCGTCGAAGAACTCGGCTCGGACGCCTTCCTCTACGGCCGGTACGCCGACACGACCGACCCGGCGCTCCTCGACCAGACCGTCATCGCCCGGGTCGACCCCAACGCGCCACCCGCCAAGGGCGACCGGGTCCGGCTGCGGATCGTACCGGACAAGGGACGGCTCTTCTCGGCGGTCACGGGCCTGCGACTGCCGGCCTGAGACCCGGCCCGCGCCGGTGAACAGCGCACGGAGGTCATCCCGTCTGCCGTCGATCTGGCAGGCGATCCAGTGGTGGGGGTGCCGACCGGCTCGGCCACGGCGTCCGGATCATCGACGGCATCGCCTTCTCCTCCGGCGGCGAGGCCGAACGCTGAAGGCCTGAGCGTCAGCGGCCCGGGTGTACGTACTGGTTGTATCGGGCCGCGCTGTGGTCGCAATACGTGCTGCACACCTGCACGTAGACATGCGATATGGACTTGGTGCCGGTGCGGGTGAAGGTTCCGAAGTTGGTGCCGTCGTCGCCGCAGCCGTTGCGGTCCCACTTCCAGGCGCCGTACCCGTAGGTTCCGTCGGTGTGTTCCCACCAAACCCGGCCCTTTATCGGAAAGTTGTCGCCGGGACAGAGGTCGCGCACCGTGAAGTTCCGAAAGATGACCTTCGTCCGGCTGACGAAGTCGACGGTCGCCCGGGCGGTCCCGCCACTGTAGTCGCGGCCCTCCGCGCTCTCGAAGGGGTCCACGCGGGCGGAGGACACTCCGTCTCTCGCCTGCGCCGGGCTTGCCACCAGCAGGCCGCTCAATGCTGCGATTGCCAGCGCGGCGCCCAGAATGCGTGTCTTCAACAGTCCTCCAGCAAGAGATGTCTCGGTTGGTTCGGTCGGCCGTGGGGCGTGCGCTTCAGCGCTCCCGCGTGGCCGGCGGGGGAAGATGTGCGAGGTATCGCCTCGCGGTGGATCGCGACGAAGAACGGCGATCGATGGTGCGGGGGCCTTGCCTGGGCGTCAGGTCTCGAAGGTGAACGTCCCGCGCAGGACGGTGTCCCGCCCGCTCCAGTAGCTCTCGTAAGCGGCCCGGTAGGTGACGTCTTCGAAGCCGGGGAGCACCGCACAGGTGGCGCCGGGGTGGCGGATGTTGTCGTCTCTGATGACGATGGGCTTTCCGATCACACCCGGGCGGGTCAGGGTCACCTCCACCCAGGCGGTCCCGGTGGTGTCATCGGCCCGGACGCACAGCTCGTTGGCAGGGTCGGCGTAGCGGACGATCCCGTCGCCGACATCGCGTTGAAAACTCGCCGCCAAGGCCGGTTGCGCGAAAATGACGCTCGCCACCGCGACAGCGACGCCGACGGTGACCGTTTTGAGCGGGTTCATCGTTCTTCCTTCTCTCAGACGAAGATCAGCCCGCCGGAGCGCCCGGTGCCAGGGGATGTAATACGGCCTCCGACGAGGCTTCTGACATGAGCGATCCCGGCGGCCCGAGGTTCACCGGAGTGATCGTTGCACGCGCCGGCAGCAGCGTGGAATACGTCGGGAATACGCCTGGTCACCCGGCATCGAGAGATGACTTCGGTCGGCAGGTGATATCTGCAGCCGCGCCTTCGACCGGATCGCCGACGGCAGCAAGACCATCGAGTGCCGTCGAGTCTCCAGCACGCCCCCTGATGCTCAGGAGCCCGCGCCGAGGTGGCGTTCGGCCCACTGGGCGATGTCGCGGCGTTCGATCGCCGCCGCCATCAGGCCGGGGAAGGCGTCAGGGGTGCACGCGAACGCCGGCACGCCCAGCGCGGCCAGGGCGGCGGCGTTGTCGTGGTCGTAGAACGGCGCGCCCTCGTCCGAGAGCGCCAGCAGCACGATCACCTGGACGCCCGCCTGAGTCATGGCGGCCACCCTGCGCAGCATCTCCTGCCTGACCCCGCCCTCGTACAGGTCGCTGATCAGCACGAAGATGGACTCGGCCGGCCGGGTGATGAGCCCCTGGCCGTACGCGATGGCCCGGTTGATGTCGGTGCCGCCGCCGAGCTGGGTGCCGAAGAGCAGCTCGACCGGGTCGTGGAGCTGGTCGGTCAGGTCCACCACCGCCGTGTCGAACACCACCAGGGACGTCTTGAGCGACCGCATCGACGCCAGCACCGCGCCGAACACGCTCGAATACACCACCGAGGCCGCCATCGACCCGCTCTGGTCGATGCAGAGCACCACTTCCCGCTGGACCGCCCGCTGCCTACGCGCATAGCCGACCAGCCGCGACGGCACGACGGTGTTCTTCTCCGGCAGGTAGTTCTTCAAGTTCGCCCGGATCGTCCGGTCCCAGTCGATGTCGGCCACCCGCTTGGGCCGGTGAGTGCGGGCGGAGCGGTCGAGCGCGCCGGTGACGGCCGTCCTGGTCTTCTGGGAGAGCCTGCGCTCCAGGTCCGTCACCACCTTGCGGACCACCGCCCGGGCCGACTCGCGCGCCTGGTCGGGCATCACCCGGTTGAGCGCGAGCAGCGTGCCGACCAGGTGCACGTCCGGCTCCACGGCCTCGAGCATCTCCGGCTCCAGCAGCAGCCTGGTCAGGTTCAGCCGCTCGATGGCGTCCTTCTGCATGACCTGGACGACCGTGGACGGGAAGTACGACCGGATGTCGCCCAGCCACCGCGCCACCCGCGGCGCCGACGCACCGAGCCCGGCTCCCCGGCCGCCCTGCCCGCCGCCCTCCTGCTCTCCGTAGACGGCGGCCAGCGCGCCGTCCATCGCCGCGTCGGCGCCCTGGAGCCCGCATCCGGTGCCGTCCGCCTCGCCGCCGCCCAGCACCATGCGCCACCTGCGCAGCCGCTCATCCATGGTCTCTCCCCAAGATCGCCAGCACTGTCCTCGCCGCGGCGGCCGCGCGCCGCTCGTCCAGCTCCGCCTCGGCCGCCTCCGCGTGCCTCCCGCCCGACCGGACGCGCTCGCCGACAGCCCTGCGCTCCGGTACGGCGAAGCCGCCGAACGTACGCCTGAGCAGGGGCAGCACCTCGATGAACTGGTCACCGCCGAGCCCGGTCAGCCACTCGTCCACCAGGGCGAGCAGCCGGGGATCGTGCACCAGCAGCAGCCCGCCGCCCGACAGGAACCCCTCCACCCAGGCCGCCGCCCTGACCGGCGTCTGCCCCCGGGACATCGCCCTGGACATCCGGTCCCCGACGTCGTCGAGGTCGCCCGCGTCCAGCAGGATCCTGGTCAGCCGTCCCTCGATGAGCCCATGCAGGTCCTGCCGGTCGCAGATGCCGCGTAACGTGACCAGCCACCGGCTGCGCGGCGTGGCCACCCGTGTCGGCTCACCATCCTCGTCGAGCCTTGATGCGAGCGCCCGCCCTCCGTCCTCGTCGAGCAGGGCGACGGCGGTGTGTACGGCGTCCACATGGCCGAGCAGGTCGGCCGCGGCGCCGTCGTCCAGGCCGGTGACCGAGACGGGCAGGCCCACGCAGATCCGGTCGACCATCGAGTGCACGATGACCTCCAGCCCTTCGGCCGAGGTGCCGCGCACGTCGCCGTACCGATGGGCGCGGACCATCGCGGGCAGCGCCGCCATCAGGCGCGTGACGTCGGTGTCGAGCGCGGCCCGCGCCGACAGGGCGGCCAGCACCTCGGGCAGCGCCTCCGGCAGATCGGCCAGCAGGCACCGCTCCACCAGAGCGGTCAGATCCGCCAGCGACCCGACCGGCCCCGCCCCCACGCTCCCGCCAGGCGCGGAGCCACCAGGGCCCTGCGGAGCTCCGCCGCCGTCCGGCTGCCCGGCGGTCGGCGGGGCGACCGCGCCGGAGGCCAGGTCGCGGGCCTGCTGGGTGGCCGCGCCGGACACGGTGGTGCCGAGGGCGGCGCGCTCGATCAGCTCCAGGTCGAACTCCGGCTGCCAGCGCAGCGTCCACGTCTCCCTGAACGTGCCCTTGCCGCGCGAGACGCCCGGCACGCCCCAGTCCACGCCGAGCAGCCGCAGCCGGTGCAGCAGGTGGCTGCGGCTCAGGTCGAGCGGCTTGCGCAGGTCCAGGTCGAGCTCCCGGTCGAGCGCCTCCGCCCGGAGCCGGACCTTACGCTGCTGGTCACGCAGGTCCCGCTGCAGCGGGACCATGGGCGTGCCGTCGGTGACGTGCCCGAGCCGGTCCCCGACGACCATCCGCCGCTGGATCAGCTCGACGGCCAGGTCGTCGCCCTCGCACAGCACGGCGCGGGCCGCCTCGGTCACCTCGCCCAGGCCTGCCAGCGGACGCCCGCGCAACCCGGCCAGGCTGTTCGCCAGCCGCACCGACTCGATCACGTGTGCCGGCGACACCGGCAGCCCCTCGTCGCGGAGCACGGCCGCCGCGCCCGTCAGCCACCGCTCCACCGGCCGGTCCACCACCGCGAACAGGTGGTCGTACCAGCCGGGCGAGGTGATCCCGGCTCCGTAGCCGCTCCACCACGCCAGCCGCCCGTACGTCCACGGCACCCAGGTCAGCTCGGCCTTCACCTTGGGCAGCCCGCGCAGCAGCGCGGTGTCGTCCCTCGCCGGGGGCAGCGGCTCGGTCAGCGCGGGCACGTGCCAGGCGCCGCAGACGACCACGATCCGCTCGAAGCCCTCCTTGAGCGCCGCACGGAGCGTCTTCCGCATGTACGCCTCACGCCTGGCCTCCCGCTCGTCCGGCCGGTAGCCCTCCCGGACGGCGGCCATGGCCTCGGCGATCACCTCGAACGGCGTGTCGCCCCGATGCTCGACGACGTCCTCCCACCACCGCTCGGGATCGTCATACCCGGCCGCCCGCGCGAGCGCCGCGATGGGATCGACCCGCAGCTCCGGCCCGTCCGAAGGGTCGGACTCAGGCTCGGGCCGGGGTTCGGCCAGGGTGTGGGCCGCCGGTAGGTCGCAGAAACGTACCGGAATGCCGGCCGCGACCCCGTACAGGATGGCCTGCCACTCCGGCGAGAAGGTGGCGAACGGCCAGAAGGCCGCGCCGGCGGACGTGCCCGGGACGTGGGCCAGCAGCGCGACCGGCGGCTCCAGCTCGGGCGCGAGCCTGACGAGCGCGTCCGCCTCCGGCGGGCCCTCGATGAGGATCACATCGGGCCGCAGGCGCGCGAGCTCGGCCCGCACGGCACGGGCGGAGCCGGGGCCGTGGTGGCGCACGCCGAGGATCGAGACGCTCATGACACCTCGCGGCAGGCGCGGTAGAAGTCACGCCAGTCGGACCGCTCGCGGACGACCGTCTCCAGGTATTCGCGCCACACCACCCGGTCCGACACCGGCTCCTGCACCACGGCGCCGACGATGCCCGACGCCACGTCCAACGGCCGCAGCACGCCGTCGCCGAAGTGGGCCGCCAGGGCGATGCCGCTGGTCAGGACCGAGATGGCCTCGGCCGTGGACAGGGTGCCGCTGGGTGACTTGACCTTGGTACGGCCGTCCTCGGTCACGCCGGAACGCAGCTCGCGGAAGATCGTCACCACCCGGCGGATCTCGGCCATGCCGGTGCTCGTCTCCGGCAGCTCCAGCGAACGGCCGAGCTGGGTGACGCGCCGGGAGACGATGTCCACCTCCTCCTCGGCGGTGGCGGGCACCGGCAGCACGACGGTGTTGAAACGGCGGCGCAGCGCGCTGGACAGCTCGTTCACGCCCCGGTCACGGTCGTTGGCGGTGGCGATCACGTTGAAGCCGCGTTCGGCCTGGACCTCCCGGTTGAGCTCCGGGATGGGCAGCGTCTTCTCCGACAGCACCGTGATCAACGCGTCCTGCACGTCGGAGGGCATCCGGGTGAGCTCCTCCACCCGCGCGACGCGCCCCTCGGCCATCGCCCGCATCACCGGCGACGGGGTCAGCGCCTCCATGGACGGGCCCTCGGCCAGCAGCCTGGCGTAGTTCCAGCCGTACCGGATGGCCTCCTCGGCGGTGCCGGCCGTACCCTGCACCAGCAGCGTGGAGTCGCCGCTGACGGCGGCGGCGAGGTGCTCCGACAGCCACGTCTTCGCCGTGCCGGGCACGCCGAGCAGCAGCAGCGCCCGGTCTGTCGCCAGCGTCGCGACGGCGACCTCGACGATACGGCGGGCGCCCACGTACTTGGGCGAGATCCGGTCGCCGTCGCCCAGGATGTAGGTGGTGACCGCCCATGGCGACAGCTTCCAGCCCGGCGGCCTGGGCCGGTCGTCGTCCTTGGCGAGCAGGGCCAGCTCGTCGGCGTACTGGTCTTCCGCGTGCGGGCGCAGGACGGTCATGAAAGCTCCTTGATCATGTCGGCTCGGAAACGCAGCAGGGCGGCGACCTGCTGGATGGACGGGACCGGCGAGTAGTCCTCCGCCAGATCGGCGAACGCGGGATCGATGCGCTCACCCGCCAGCCTGACCAGCTCGCCGAGGTTCCACGGCTGGGTGGTGGCCACCTGGATGATCTTGCGGAGCACGGCGGTGGCCAGCGTCTCCTGCCAGGACGGCGACACGCCCCCCAGCACCATGATCAACTGGCTGTCCAGGTCGTGCTCGGTGGTGAAGCCAGCGGCCAGCTCCTGCTGCTCGGCCGGCCCGAGCGCCACGAGCAGGTCGGAGATGGGATCGCAGGCGAACATCGCCCGCGCCCACGCCGGCTCCCGCTGCAGCACCGCCGCGCGTACCCAGGCGGTCTTCACCTCGCTCTCCCAGTCGGGGATCTTCTTGCGCAGCATCGCGCCGGGCGACTCCCCCCACATCTGGAGCGGGGCGCGGGCGATCACCTGCTGCAGCCACCAGGCCCGCTCCCCGACGCCGCGCGGCGCCTTGGGCCTGATGCCGTCACGCTCCATGGCCTTGTCGCAGCTCGACGGCGCTTCCACGGTGATCGTGGCCGGCTCGACGGTCAGGCAGGCCCGGGCCCGTGCCGCCATCCGCTGCGACAGCCGCGAGCCGGGCAGCCGGGTGAGCAGGTTCGCGGCCCCCTGGCGCACCTCGCGCCTGCGGTCGTCCAGCGCCGCCTCCAGGAACGGCTCGTCGTCCATCGACAGCCCCTCGGCCAGCACCTGCACGAACACCGCCCGGTCGTCGGGCGTCTCCCGCTCCCAGGTGCTCTCCAGCAGCCGCCGCGCCTCGCCCGGCTCGGCGGCCCTGAGCCGCCGCAGGTGGTCGCGCCGGTCGGCGGCACTGCCCAGCTCCCACGTCTCGCCCGTCGGCTCTTCCAGCAGGTACGCCCACACCGGGTTACGCTCGGCCAGCCACCGGCCGCGCCGGCCCGCCAGCACCCCGAGATCCGCCCGCATCGAGGCGTCCCGCCTGCCACGATGCAGCAGCTCGGGCAGCACGTAGGCGGGCGCCCTGCGTCCGCTGCCGGCGGCGACGGACAGCCACTCCGGCAGCACCCTCTCGTGCTCGCCGCCCAGAATCCTGACCAGCCGCTCGGCCGCGCGCCTGCTGACGGCCTCCTGCTCCTCGTCGGGCGCGCGCACCGGCTCCCCCGGCCGGCCCGGCCGCCACCCGGCCCGCCGCCGCACCACCTCGACGGCCGCGCTGCCGAGCAGATCTCCTGCGTACGGCCTGCGATCGGTCCCCACCAGTGCCGTCGACGCCAAGTCGTCCCAGCTCACCGAATCACCGCCACCTCATCGTCAGCCCAGCTCACCGGGTCACCTCGCTTCGTCGTCGTACCAGCTCACCGGGTCACCATCGCCTCGTCGTCAGCCCAGCTCACAGGATCACCGTCGCCTCGTCCTCGTCCCAGGTGGTCAGGGGCCGGATGCCTTGCGGGGTCCATTCGGCGGCCACCGTCAGGGGCCGGCCGCCGGACACGGCGAGCAGCCGCCAGATGTCGCCCCTGCGCGGGTGCAGCGGGAAGCCCCCGAGTGAGGTCTCCTCGGGTACGACACCGGCCAGGACGATCGGCCACGAATCGGCCCACGGGTCCCCCGCCAGGACGGCGCCGATCTCCTCCATCGCCTCCTCAGGAGTGGCCCCAGGCGGCACCCTGCCCTCGGCGACCCCCGCACCGCCCCGAGCGGCGCCATCCCCCGAACCACCACCGGCAAAGCCATGGCCACCCCTCTCCGCACTGCCGCCGGCATCGCCGGCGACGCCGCGCACACCGCCGTGGGTGGCGGTAGGGGTGGTCGGGTCGGTGGCTCGGTGGCGGGTGGCCACCAGGGCACGCAAGGGGGAGGCGCCTGGGTAGAAGGCGAGGTCGGCGTCGATGGTGGTGCCCGTGACCAGGGAAGCGTCCAGGGCCTGGCCGGGTGGGGCGAACGACAGGATGAGCGCCGCCCGGCCCGTACGGCGGCCCCGCAGCCATACGCGGCGGGCGGCGAGCCGGTCCTGCTCCTCGTCGCGGCTGCCGAGCACGTCCCACCGGTCGCGCGTCACCGGGCCGGCCAGCACCTCCTCGCGCGTGACCGGGAACCCGACGCGCATCAGAACCGTCTGGGCCAGGTCGGCGGGGAGTTCGGCGCGCTGCCTGTAGGCGACCGCGAGGAGGTGGAGCAGGGAGTACTCCTCCAGGAGTCGCCCTGGCCAGCCGTCCACGGCCCGCACCCGCGCCAGCCGCGACACGATGCCCGCCACCCCGGGCGCCTGCGCGTCGATGAGCCGCTTGGCCAGCCCGGCCCAGTCATCTTCCGCCGCACCCGACAGGCCCTGCCGCACCTGGTCCGCCAGCCAGCGCTCCAACTCGGCCAACCCCGCCGCCACGCGCGTATGCCGTACGGACTCCGCGCCCGCGGCCCGCCCGCCCACGGCACCGCCCAGACCGGAACCACCGCCTGAACCCGCAGGACCGCCCAGACCGGAACCACTGCCTGAACCCGCAGGACCGCCCGCACCCGAACCCGCGTCCAAGCCCTCTGCGCCGTCCGCACCCGAACCCGCGTCCAAGCCCTCTGCGCCGTCCGCACCCGAACCGGCCTTCGAACCCGCTGCGCCCTCCGCTTCCGAGCCCGCTGCGCCGTCCGGATTCTCGGCGGCGGACGCGGCTCGGGCGGCTTCCACGCGGGCGGCTGACTTGGCGGCGCGGTCGGCGCGTTGGGCGAGCCACTCCGCCACCCACGACGGGACCGCCTCCACCTCGGCCACGCCCTCGGCCGACCACAGCAGCAGCAGCCCGAGCGCGTGTTTGCAGGGGAACTTGCGGCTGGGGCAGGAGCACCGGTAGGCGGGCTCGGTCAGGTCCACGGCCGCCAGGTAGGGCTTGGCGCCGCTGCCCTTGCACTCGCCGAACACCACATCGCCTGTCGTGCCGCGTAACGACCATTTACCTGGTGTCGCCACGCCCTGGGCCGCCTTCTTGGAGGGCGCGTCGGGGGCGAGGGCGAGGACCTGATCACGGCTCCACCGTTCGATCACTTGAAGCACACTAGTCACGCGCACCGACATTTCGCGTCCCTGCCGACGCACCCGCCACCGCCCCGAAACCTCCGCGCCCGCCGCGCGAATCCCCGGGGACCGTACAATCGCCGGGTGGAATTGATGATCTATCCCGAGGGTCCGACGGTCGAGGTCGCCGACGAGGCCGAGGCGCTGGCGTGCGACCTGGAAGGGCAGCTGGTCCTCGACGGCACCCGGTTCCTGCGGCGTGACGTCACCGGGGCGCCGGTCGCCTTCGTCGAGCGCCCGCCGATCGCCGACGCGCTGGACCTGTTCCCGCATCCCGAGGGCGGCTGGTTCAGGGAGACCTGGCGGTCCGCGGTGTCGTTCGTGCCGGACGGCTACGGCGGCCCACGGGCGAGCGCCACCGGCATCTACTTCCTGCTGCGGCCCGGCGAGGAGTCGGTGCCCCACCTGGTGCGTTCGGACGAGGTGTGGCTGTGGCACCGGGGCGGGCCGCTGAGCCTGACCATCGGCGAGCGGGACGTGGTCCTGGGGCCGCTGGTCGAGGAGGGGCAGATCCCGCAGGCGGTGGTCCCGGGCGGCGTGTGGCAGTCGGCCAGGCCGGCGGGCGACGAGGAGGTGCTGGTGAGCTGCGTGGTCTCGCCGGGCTTCGACTTCGCCGACTTCACAGCCGTACCTGACGCCTGACCGGACACGTACGCCTGACCGGACGCTGTCGCCTGACCGGACACGTACGCATGACCGAGCACTGACGCCTGAGCGGTCACCCGGTCACGTTCACGGCACCACCAGTTCCCGGGGCACCGCGCCGGGATCGGCGACGCCGCACAGGGTGAGGGCGTTGACCAGCTCCGCGCGCAGCAGGGACAGCACCTTGGTCACGCCTTCCGCGCCGGCCACCGACAGGCCCCACATCACCGGCCGCCCGATGGCCACCGCCTGGGCCCCGAGCGCCAGCGCCTTGACCACGTCGGTGCCGCGCCGTACACCGCCGTCGAGCAGCAGGGGCACCTGCCCGCGGACCGCGTCGGCGATCAGCGGGAGGCGGTCGATGGTCGGCGGCATGGTGTCGAGCTGGCGGCCGCCGTGGTTGGACACGATGACGGCGGAGGCGCCGTGCTCGACCGCGAGGGTGGCGTCGGCGGGGTGCAGGATGCCTTTGAGCACGATCGGCAGCGAGGTGATCCCGCGCAGCCAGTCGATGTCCTTCCACGAGAAATCAGGAGAAAGGACGACCTGCCGTACGTCTCCGTCGCGGAGGTTGGCGCAGGACATGCCCGGGGGCAGGTCGTGGAAGTCGTGGCGGTCCTTCCGCTCGTTCATGCCCAGGGCCGGCGAGTCGACGGTGATGACCAGCGCCTTGCACCCGGCCGCCTCCGCGCGCCGTACGAGAGACTCGGTGTAGCCCAGGTCGGGCTGGATGTAGAGCTGGAACCACAGCGTCGCGCCGGTGGCGGCGACCTCCTCGACGGCGACCGTCGAGAGCATCGCCACCATCATGATCACGCCGGACTCGGCGGCGGCCCTGGCCGTCTCCGTCTCACCGGCCGGGTGCGCCAGCCGGTGGAAGGCGGTCGGCGCCAGCAGCACGGGCATCGACGCCTGCTGGCCGAGCACGGTGACGCCGAGGTCGGGCTTCCCGACGCCGCGCAGGACCCGGGGCACCAGCGACAGCCGCTTGAACGCGGCCTCGTTCGCCTGGACCGTGAGCTCGTCGTGGGCTCCGCTGGCGAAGTAGTCGTAGTAGACCGGGTCGAGCTTCTCGCGCGCCACATCCTGGAAGTCGCGCAGGTTGAAAAGGTGCAATCCGTCTCCTCGAAGAAGGCTCGGTCGGATCGGGGAAGCGGTCGTCGAAGGGCGGCTGCGGCACGCGGTCACCGCCGGCGGGGGTCCATCCGGGCGATGATCCGATCGTAAGCGAGCTCGACGACCTTGTCCCGGCGCGCGCAGGCGAAGGTGACCATAGAGTGGCCCTCGCGCGTCCTGGAACGCCGGCCGGTCGGTGGAGCCCGGCAGGATGTCACGGACCGGATCGGGAAACAGAATCTCGTTCATGCTTCCTCCTCGTCGCTGTGAGTAATACGGTTGATGCGCAGCGGAGAGATTCGCGGAACTTGGCGCATGTATCCCGGCAATTTTGGGTACTGCACCAATTCATTGCACTATGCAATGATGAACCCGGGTGAAATGTCACACTTTGGAGGGCGGAGACGTGCAGGCCGGCTTCTCCTGGATCATTACCCCGCACAGCGGTGCAGCGGTTCTCAGCCTGTCGGGTGAGCTCGACCTCGCCACGGCGGCGGAGCTTCGCCACTGCATGGCCGAGGCCATCGCGAGCACCGTGCCACCAAGGGTCGTCGTCGACCTCAAAGCCGTCGCCTTCTGCGACTCCTCGGGCCTCAGCGAGTTGCTCGCGGCCCTGGGCGGCGCCGAGGCCGCAGGCGGCACCCTGGTCCTGTGCGAGGTGCACCCGCGGATCAAGCGGGTGCTCAACGTCACCGGGCTCAACAGGCGGTTCCAGACCTATGACACCGTCCAAGAAGCGGTCGTGGCCCTGCCCGAGCCGGTCGTCAGCTAGACCGGTCGTCAGGCCAGCCGAACGGGTTCAGGCCGCTCTCAGACGGCTCGCCGCCCGCCTCGTTGAAGGCGTTCATCGCCTCGACCAGCGCGCGGCACTGCTCGGGGGACAGGCGTGAGACGATCATGCCGATCTCCTGCCTGCGCCGGGCGGTCACCTCGTCCACGATCCGCTGCCCCTCCCCGGTCAGGCGGATCAGGCTCTCGCGGCGGTTGTCCGGGTTGACCTCCCGCACGATCAGCTCGGCCGCGGCGAGCCTGCCGGCCATCCGCATGGCGGTGGAGGAGTTGACGTTGAGCACGTCGGCCAGCGTGACGAGCTTGGTCTCGCCGTGGCCGGCCAGCACCACCAGCATCCTGAACTGCGGCAGCGTGACCCGGTCCTCGACCGCGGCCAGGGAGCGGGCGGCGATGCCGACGAGCATCCTGGTCCCGGTCAGCACGGCCGAAATGACCGCCGATAGGTCGTTCGCCTGTTCTGGCATATGCACTGTTCTACCCGGCTCTCACATGAGCGCGCGCTCCACCCGGGCACGGCGGCGGAAGGTGTGCCGCCTGCCGTCCGCCCGGAAGGCGGCCGAAGCCGTGACCGGCCTGTCGCCGCTGACCCGGAAGACGGCGCTGCACTCCTCCCCCGGCAGGAGCGTCGCCACCTCGTCCCGCGCCGCCAGCCTGCGCCCCTGCGCCAGGTCCAGGCCCAGCCTGACCCGCCGCCACGGCTCCGCCGACCCGTTGACCAGCGTCACCGTGACCTCGTCGGCCGCGCCCATCACCTTCAGCCCGTACGGCCTGCGCGGGTCGGGTCCGATCGCCTCGTCGAGCAGCGTCATCAACTCCGTGGCCAGCTCCGGCCTGCGCTGCGCCAGGTCGCGCTGCTCCCCGAGGTCGGTGGCCAGGTCGTACAGCTCCACCCGCCCTTCGGGCCCGGCGCCCGCGATGCCGGGCGCGAACCTGATCGCCTTCCACCGCCCGCGCCGGATCGCCTGGGCCTTGCGCGGCCGGTTCCACACCAGATGGTCGTGCCGGGGCGCGGACCGGCCGTTGAGCAGCCGCCGGAACGACAGGCCGTCGATCCGGTCCGGCACCGGCACCTCCGCCAGTTCGGCGAGGGTCGGCAGGATGTCGTAGAGCGCCACCGGCCGCTTCTCCACACGCGGGCGCAGCTTCGGCGACCACGCGATCAGGGGCACCCGGATGCCGCCTTCGTACAGGTCTCGCTTGTCCGCGCGTAAGGGGCCGTTGGAGTCGAACAGCCAGGGCGTCACGCCCCTCTCCCGGTGCGGCCCGTTGTCGCTGGTGAACAGCACGAGCGTGTCCTCGGCGACGTCCGCCTCGCGCAGCGCCCGCACGATCTTGGCCACGTCGGTGTCCAGCCGGGTGACCTGCGCGGCGTGCCCGCGGTTCGCCCGGGTCCAGGGCTTGCGGGCGTATTGACCGGCGCCACCGGGGATCACACTGGGCGAGTGCGGCAGGTTGGTCGCGTAGTAGAGCAGGAAGGGCTGGTCGGACGGCTGCTTGATGAAGTCGACGGCCCGTTCCAGGAACAGGTCGGGCGCGTACGCCTCCCGCGCGAGCGGCACCGGGGTGTCGTTGTGCCAGAGGTACTCGGGATAGTACTGATGCGCATGGCGATGACCGATATATCCGAAAAATTCGCTGAAGCCACGCTCATTCGGATGGGACGCCTGCCCCGCCTTCTCCGGCCCGAAGCCCCACTTGCCGATGCACGCCGTCCGGTATCCGGCCAGCTGGAGCAGCTCTCCGAAGGTCAGGTCGGCCTCGGTCAACGAGCGCTGCGCCCCGCCCTCAGGGTTCTCGCGCACCGTCGCGTGCCCGGCGTGCAGCCCGGTCAGCAACGAGCACCGCGACGGCGCGCACAGCGGCGCCCCCGAGTAGGCGGCCTCGAACCGCACCCCCTCGGCGGCCAGCTTGTCCAGGTTGGGGGTGGCGATCATCCGCTGCCCCTGGCTGCCGATCTCGCCCCAGCCCAGGTCGTCGGCGAGGATGACGACGAAGTTGAGCCGCGCGGGGAAGGCGGCGGCCCGCGCGGGCGAGGCCGCGGACGGCAGGGTCATACCCGCGAGGGCACCCGTCAGGAGGGTACGGCGCGACGGCGCGTCGATCATGCAGGACACCTTCAAGGCAACAAGAGATCGGCAGGGGAACCACCGGAGAACGGCAGGCGAACACTGCCGGAGTCATGGTGACGGAAGTCCTGACTCAGCGGTAGTCCCACAACATGCAGATCTCCCTGAGCTCAGGAGGCAGCTCGTCGCCTGACGGCAGCGGGCGGCCAGCGACGACCGTACCGCTACGGATCTTGTCGCGCCAGTCACCTACGCCTTTGACGAAACCTCCGTGGTCCTTCTCGCCGTAGTTCAGCATCGACGGCTCCCACTCCACCTCCAGGAACGCGCACAGCCGCCGCAGCTCCGCCTCCGGCTCGGCCACCAGATCCTCGTACCTGATGGTCACCCCCTGCAGGTGGGTGCGGGCCTCCTGCAGATATGTCATGTAACTGAGAGTGCGCGGCACCGCCTCCTCCATCGGCCGCTTCTCCGGGTCGGCCTCGTGCCACGACTGCACGATCGACATGGGATGCCGTAGCAGGAAGATGAAGCGCGCGTCCGGCCAGCAGGTGGCCAGCCGCCGCCAGGCGAACACGTTGCTCGGCGTCTTCTCCACGAGCACCGGCTTGCCGCTGCGGGACAGCTCCCGGTGCAGCATCCGGTCCCACACGAGGTGCTCGAGGTCGCTGTGGGTGTGGCCGAGCAGCTCCATGGCCTGGCGTACGGGATCCGTCGGAAGCCCCACGGTCATGCGGCGGAAGTGCGTCTCGATCGGCGAGTGGATCCGGGAGTGGGTGTTCAGCATGACGCGCAGCAGGGTCGAGCCCGAGCGCACCGAGGAGAGCAGGAAGACCGGCCTGTGCAGCAGCCGGTCGTGAACCGGATCCACCGGCGGGCGCACCTCGTCGCCCGGAAGCCGTACGAGCTCGGGCGCCGGCTTGGGCGGGGCGGGCTTGGGCGGAGCCTTCGTCACCCGGCCGGCCCGCGTCAGCGTGTAACCGGTCAGTCCCTCAAGCGTCGCGTTGGCCTTGTACTTCCAGCTCATGGCCCGCAAACGTAGGCTCTACCGGTGAACCCCCGGTAAACCCGCCCTGTGAAAACCGTGCGTGCGCCATCTCATTCTCGCTTCTGGATGCCTACGTCGCTGGACAAGCTACACAAGTCCGTGGAAAAGACACAGAGCGAGGAAGAGTGATAGATCTGGCCGGTGTGACGGAGATCAGCAAAGAGCTCAGAGTCGCCGCGTACGCGGTCTGCGTGGACGATGGGAAGGTGCTGCTCGCCCGGTGGGTCGGGCCCGAGGGGTCGCGCTGGACGCTACCCGGCGGCGGTGTCGACCACGCCGAGGACACCGTCGACGCGGCGGTCCGCGAAGTGGAGGAGGAGACCGGCTACATCGTCGAGGTCGAGACCCTGCTCGGCCTGCACACCGTCCGCCGCCGCCTCCCCCGCGGCCCCGGCGTCGAGGCCGACTTCCACGGGCTCCGGGTCGTCTACGCGACCCGGGTCGTCGGCGGCACCCTGCGGAACGAGGTCGGCGGCAGCACCGACTTGGCCGCGTGGGTGAACCTCGACGAGATCATCGGCCTCGATCGAGTGGACCTGGTGGACGTCGGCCTGGAGCTCCACCTTCTCCGGCCGCGCGACGGAAAGCTGCCGAACAGGGTGAAATAACCCGGCCGCCGCGATGGTTGCACCTGCATACAAGTACGATCCGGGTCCCCGTGTGAAAGGCGTGTCCATGGCTCTCCCTCTCTCCATTCTCGATCTGGCGCACATCGGCGAGGGCGAGACGGTGAGCGACAGTCTGGCCGCCAGCGTCACGCTGGCGCAGCGCGCCGAAGGCTGGGGCTTCGAGCGGATCTGGTACGCCGAGCACCACAACATGCCGGTGATCGCCTCCTCGGCGACCAGCGTGCTGATTGCGCACGTGGCCGCGCACACGCAGAAGATCCGGCTCGGCGCCGGCGGCGTGATGCTGCCCAACCACGCCCCGCTGACCATCGCCGAGCAGTACGGCACCCTCGAAACGCTGCATCCCGGACGCATCGACCTCGGCCTCGGCCGGGCCCCCGGCAGCGACCAGGCGACCATGCGCGCCATGCGCCGCAACCCCTCCTCCGCCGACACCTTCCCGCAGGACGTGCTGGAGCTGCAGGGCTACCTCACCGGCGAGACCCGGATCCCGGGCGTCGACGCGACCCCCGGCAAGGGCACCAACGTGCCGCTCTACATCCTCGGCTCCTCCCTGTTCGGGGCTCAGCTCGCCGCCATGCTGGGGCTCCCCTACGCCTTCGCCTCCCACTTCGCGCCGAACGCGCTGGAGGAGGCCGTCGCGCTCTACCGGCGCGACTTCAAGCCGTCGGCGCAGCTGGACCGTCCGTACGTGATCGCCGGCGTGAACGTCATCGCCGCGGACACCAAGGACGCGGCGGAGGAGCAGTTCCTGGCCGCGAAGCGGTCCAGGGTCGGCCTGTTCGTCGGCCGCGGCCGGACGTTCACGCCGGAGGAGGCGGACGAGATCCTGCGCTCCCCTGGAGGCCAGCAGATCCTGCAGATGACCAAGTACTCGGCCATCGGCACCCCGGCCGAGGTGAAGGACTATCTGGACGACTTCGCCAAGCACGCCCAGGCCGACGAGCTGATCGTCGCCTCCCCCGCCACCGACCGGCAGGCCTGGCTGCGCTCCTTCGAGCTGCTGGCGGACGTCCGCGGCCTCATCCCCGCCTGAGATATCAGGGGGCCGCCGTCGTGGCGGGCCGGTACCGTACGTTGACGACCGCCGTGGGGTCGCCTTCGCCGACCTGGTGGAGGCGGATCGGCTCGCCGCCGGGATTGTCGTACAGCCGGATGCCGTCGCCGAGCAGGACCGGTGCGATGTGCAGGTCGATCTCGTCGATGAGTCCCAGGGCGAGGAGCTGACGGCCGATGGTCGGCGAGAACACCTCGAGGTTCTTGCCGCCGGCCGCCGCCAGCCCGATCCGCACCGCCTCGGCCGGGTCGCAGCTCAGGAACGTGACCCCGGCGCCGGGTGTCGCGTCCTCGGGGTGGTGGGTGAGCACGAAGACCGGCCCGTCCCAGGCGCTGCCGTAGATGGCGCCCGCGTCCGGGGAATGGTCCCAGCCGGTCCGGCCGCCCAGCACGGCGCCCGTGGTCTCCACGTACTCGTCCACCAGGCCCGGACGGTGCGAGATCCCGGCCATCCAGTCCATCGCGTGGTCGGGCCCCGCCACGAATCCGTCCAGGGACATCGTGAAGTGCCAGAGCACCTTCGCGCCCGCGGCCTGCCGCTCGGTGTCGCGCATACGTGGCCTCCTGCCGGCTGATCTCGATCTCGAGGCCGATGCTGCCAGGTGCCACCGACATTCCGTCTCCCGCGGGTCTTGCCCTCCGCTGCGGGGGTGACGGCGCCACCGGTCGGGTGATTTCGCGTGCACGACCGCATGGGCGACCACCTCCGAGACGACCATGTCCACGTCGTGGGCCAGCGCGGATGACCCACGGGGTCAAGTCACCCGCTGCGTATGGGGGAACAGGCCGCTGTAGGCGTTCAGCGCCGGCTGGCCGCCCAGGTGGGCGTACAGGACGGTGGCGTCACGCGGGATCTCCCCGCTGGTGACGAGGTCGATCAGACCGGCCATCGACTTGCCCTCGTAGACCGGGTCGATGATCACGCCTTCGAGCTCGCCGGTGAGCCGGATCGCGTCCAAGGTGGACTGCACCGGGATGCCGTACAGGTCGCCCGCCCACCCGTCCAGGATCGTGGTCTCCTCGCCCCGCAGGGGCCGGTCGACGCCGATGAGCTCGGCCGTGGCCGTCGCGATGCGGGTGACCTGGTCGCGGGTCTCCTCCAGTTTCGCGCTGGCGTCGATGCCGATCACCCGGCGCGGCCGGCCGCCGGCCTCCTCAAGTGCGGCGAATCCGGCGATCATGCCGGCCTGGGTCGAGCCGGTGACCGCGCAGACCACGATGGTGTCGAAGAAGACGCCCAGCTCGCGTTCCTGCCGCTCCACCTCGTACGCCCAGTTCGCGAAGCCGAGCCCGCCGAGCCGGTGGTCGGAGGCGCCCGCCGGGATCGGGTACGGCGTGCCGCCGCGCGCCTTCACGTCCTCGATCGCCCGTGTCCACGAATCCTTGAAGCCGATGCCGAAGCCGGCCGGGTCGAGCCGGACCTCGGCGCCCATGATCCGGCTGAGCATGATGTTGCCGACCCGGTCGTTGACGCAGTCCGGCCAGTCGACCCAGTTCTCCTGCACCAGCACCGCCTTCAGGCCCAGCGACGCGGCGACGGCGGCGACCTGGCGGGTGTGGTTGGACTGGTAGCCGCCGATCGACACCAGTGTGTCGGCGCCCTGGGCGAGCGCGTCGGGGACGATGTACTCAAGTTTGCGGGTCTTGTTGCCGCCGTACGCGAGCCCGGAGTTGCAGTCCTCGCGCTTCGCCCAGACGGACGCGCCGCCGAGATGCCGGGTGAGGCGCGGCAGTGGGTGGACGGGGCTCGGCCCGAAGGTCAGCGGGTGGCGGGGGAAGTCGGACAGGGTCATGGTCATACCTCGGTTGCGGGCAGCGTGCGCCAGGTGTCGAAGGCGACCGCGGCCGCCTGTTCCGCGTCTCCGGCGGCACAGAGCCGGATCAGGTCGTCGTGCCGGGCTAGGGACGCACGTCCGCCCAGCGACGAGAAGCGCAGCCGCTCGGCGCGTCGCACCACCGGCGTGAACTGGTCGAGGACCGAGGTCAGGGCCCGGTTCGACGCCACCGTCACGGGGATGCCGTGCAGGTCGTCGTCGGCGCGCAGGGCCGCCTCGACGTCGCCCCGCTCGATCGCCGCACGGAACCGGTCGTTGGCCTCGCGCATCGCGTCCAGGTGGGCTTCGGTGAAGCTGCCCACCGCTTCACGGACGGCGAGTTCGTGCATCGCCGCCACAACGTCGCGGGCCTCACGGACGTCGCGCACGTTCAGCGAACTCACCGTGGTGGAGCGGCCGGGCTGGGCGATGACCAGCCCGGCCTCCGCGAGACGCAGCAGCGCCTCGCGGACCGGAGTGCGGCTGACCCCGAGCCAGGCCGCCAGCTCGGCGTCGCGCAACTGCTCGCCGGGGGCGAGGCTCCCGTCGACGATGGCGTCGCGTAGCCGGTGATAGACGTCGTCACGGAGGAGGCGCCGGTCGATCGCCGGCGCGTTCTGCGGGAGGGGCATGCAATATATTGCTCACAACCTGCGGAAATGTTCAAGTCGGCCGCGGAAGCCTTGACAGTGTCAGCGATATATTGCATATTCCATTTCAGAACCTCACTACCGAAAGGAACACCCGATGACCACTCCCACCGTCGTCCTCGTCCATGGCGCCTTCGCCGAGTCCGCGAGCTGGAACGGTGTCGTGGCCGACCTCAAGCACCGCGGCTATCCGGTCGTCGCCATCGCCAACCCGCTACGCGGTCTGCAGGAGGACGCGGCGTACCTGCGCAGCCTGCTCCAGAGCCTGAGCGGTCCGATCGTGATCGCCGGCCACTCCTACGGCGGCTCGGTGATGAGCGAGGCGGCCGACGGTGTGCCCGGGGTCAAGGCCCTGGTCTACATCGCCAGCTTCAACCTCGAGGTCGGCGAGAGCACCGGTGAGCTGGCGGCCAAGTTCCCGGGCGGCGAGCTCGGCCCCGCGCTCAACCCGGTGCCGTTCCCGACGGGGACCGATCTGTACATCCAGCAGGACGAGTTCCGCCGGGTCTTCGCCGGCGACGTCGCCCCGGAGGTGGCCGAGCTGATGGCGGCCACGCAGCGGCCCATCACGGCGTCCGCGCTGGAGGACAAGGCGACCAAGGCGGCCTGGAAGACCATCCCTTCCTGGACCATGGTCACCCTTCAGGACCTCAACATCCCCGCCGAGGCCATGCGCTACATGGCCGAGAGGGCAGGGTCCACGACCGTCGAGATCGACGCCTCCCACGCCGTCACCGTCTCCCGCCCGGACGCCGTCGCCGAGCTCATCGACGCCGCCGCCCGCGCCACCACCGGCTGACGCCGCCGCTAAGGAGGCTCCGTATGCCTGCCACCAGCCCCGTCCACGCCTTCGGCGGACCGACGGCCCTCTTCGAGTACGGGGGCCTGCGCTTCCTCGTCGACCCGACCTTCGACGCCCCCGGCGACTATCCGACGCCGGGTGGCACGCTGGTCAAGACCGCGCCCTCCGCCATCACCCCCGCGGAGCTGGGCCGCATCGACGTGGTCCTGCTGTCCCATGACGAGCACCCCGACAACCTCGACACCTCCGGCCGGGCCCTGCTCGCCGACGTTCCCCTCACCCTCACCACCCCAGGCGCCGGACAGCGTCTCGGGGGCGGGGCCAAGGGCCTGGCCGACTGGGAATCGGTCCGGTTGGACCGTCCGGACGGCGGCGTCATCACCGTCACCGGCGTGCCCGCCCTCCACGGCCCCGGACCGCGCGAGCTGGTCGAGGCGTTCCTCGGCCAGGTCGTCGGCTTCGTCCTGACCGGCGAAGGACTGCCCACCGTGTACGTCAGCGGCGACAACGCATCCCTCGACCTGGTCGAGGAGATCGCCGCACGCTTCGCCCCGGTGGACACCGCCGTCCTCTTCGCCGGAGCTCCCCGCATCCCGGTCGTCTTCGACGGCGCGCCGATCGTCCTGGACAGCGCACAGGCCGCCGAGGCCGCCAAGATCCTCGACGCCCGGCGGGTGGTCCCTGTCCACTACGACAGCTGGGCGCACTTCACCGAGGGGCGCGACGAACTGGTCGCCTCTTTCACCGCCGCCGGCCTCGCCGACCGTCTGGACCTCGGCAACCGCGCCTGACCGCGGACCGCGGTCAGGCCACTGATCGGCTGGGTGGGGCCTTCCGTGGCTTACGCCCGCACCGACAGCGCGTGGTGGAACACCCCGCGCGGGTCCCACCGCCGCTTCACCCGCCGTAACCGGGCGTAGTTGTCGCCGTAGTAAAGGGTGGACCACGGCACCCCGGAGGTGTTCCACGCCGGGTCGGCGTGGTCGATGTCCGGGTAGTTGATGTAGGCCCCGCCGCAGTTGCCGCCGGGCACCGGCACTCCCCCGGTGCTCGCGAACGTCCGGCTGTGGAGCCGGCGCACCCAGGCCAGCTGCGCCTCGCCGTCCTGGCTCTGCTCCCAGGTGGCCATATGGATGACCTTGAGGATCGACTGCCGCTCGACCGTGGCGGTCGCCGCCGCGGGCACCGTGTTGACCTGCCCGCCGTACGACAGGACCCACAGCAGGCCGGTCGCCGAGACGTCGTCGGCGGTGCCGAGGTGGTCGAAGGCGACGTCCGCCTGCTCGTCGGTGAAGGGCTTGCGGAGGTAGGCGGACTTGCCCTTGTAATGGCCGGATTCCGATGCTTCGTCGAGTCCGAGTGTACGGACCGCGTGGTACCACGGATCGCGCTGGAACGGCGGCACGATCGCCGCCGGGGTGACCCCTTCGCCGACGGCGGCGAAGTAGTCCTTGAGCAGCTGCTCGGCGCCGGGCACGCCGGCGTCCACCTGGGTGGGGAGGATCATCCCACCGGGGTCGGCGCCCTTCTGGCGGCCGGGGATCAGCAGCGAGCCCCACAGGGAGGTGGCGGGGGTGCCCGGCTCGCTGTTGCGCTCGTGCCACTCACCGTGGTTGCGCAGCAGCCTGCGGAACGACTCCTTCGTCATCCCGTCCCATGACCAGATCGCGACGCCGGACAGCACGGTGGCGGGCGGCTTCGGCAGCAGGGTCACCGGGTCGGCGCCCCGGGCCTTGGGGTCGCGCATCCAGTAGCGGGTGACGACGCCGAAATTGCCGCCTCCGCCGCCGGTGTGCGCCCACCACAGGTCGTGGTTCGGGTCGGCCGGGTCCCGGGTGGCCACCACGGCCTGGGCCCGCCCGCGCCGGTCGACGACCACGACCTCCACCGCGTGCAGGTAGTCGACGGTCAGGCCGTCGCGCCGGGACAGCGGACCGTACCCGCCGCCCGCGATGTGCCCCCCGGCGGCCACGCCCCCGCATTGGCCGCCGGGGATGGTGACGCCCCAGCCGAGGTAGAGCTTGCGGTAGGTGTCCATCAGGGTGGCGCCGGCCTCGATGGCGAACGCGCCGCGCTCGCTGTCGAAGTACACCTCCGACATCTCGCACAGGTCGATCACGACCTGCGCGCCGTCGCCGACGAAGTTCTCGTAGCAGTGGCCGCCGCTGCGCACGGTGACGCGCCGGTTCGCGCGGACCGCGTCGCCGACCGCCTTGACGACCTGCTCGGTGGAGCCGACCACGTGGAAGTACTCCGGCTCGGGGCGGAATCGCTGGTTCGTCCTGCGTACGACCAGGTCCTCGTAGCGCGGATCGCCGGGCCGTACCACGACGGGACCGAGCGGCGGCGCCCCTTGGGGCGGCGCGGTCACCCCTGCCGCCACCCCTGTCGTCACCCCTGCGGTCATCACGCCCCCACCGAGTGCCGCGGTGCCGCCGATGAATCCCCTGCGGGTCACCTCGCTCATGATCCACAACCCCTGCCGCTTGTCGGGAAATGCTGTGGTCTCGACGCTAGAAGCGGGAGCGGGGCCGGAGAAGGGGGCCAGTCCCCCAGCTGGGGTGGAGGTACCTGCACCGGTTTCGGCCTGGTACGGGCCCGCGCGCGGGCCGGGCCGGTTCCACGCCCGGCCTCAGCTGGTCGGACCTGCGACGGCCGGGTGAGCGCGACGGGCGGTCCAGACCTGGCGGAGCTGAAGGACGCTCATGCCGAACAACAGCACGCCCAAGGGGAAGTGCAGGGTCTTCACATCCGCGATGCCCAGGGCTATCTGCGCCAGCGTGAGCCCGAAGAATCCGGCCGCGGGCAGGATGGGCCTCGACGAGCCACCACCCGGACGCCACACCAGAATGGTGACGACCAGGGACAACACTGCTGCGGCGAACACGCCGTACGCCGAAACACTGTGCAAGGTGCGTCCTCCCGGGGAGGACAGCAGCAGCCCGGCGGTGATCGGCGCAGTGAAGAGAGCGACGGTTTGCAGGATGATCGCGACACGCAAGAACATGGCCGGCTCCTCAGGACGGTCTGCGACGCTGGACAGCGTCTCAGCAGCCCGACGACACAACCGCCTGAAATGTCAGGCGACAGGCCCCCCTTTCTGTCTCGTCGAACAGGTGAGGGCAGACGAGACCAAGGGAGCAGGCGCCACCATGATCACCCCAGCCGAGCCAGGGCACGGCCAGACCGACCCGCGTCAGCCCGCGATCATGAGTGAGCGCCGGCAGCTGATCAATGTCGCCTACCGGCTCCTCAGCTCCCTGGCCGATGCCGAGGATGTCGTGCAGGAGACCTACACCCGCTGGTACGCCATGTCTCGCGCGGAACAGGAGGCCATCGAATCCCCCGGCGCCTGGCTGACGACGGTCGCCGGCCGCATCTGCCTGGACCTGCTCGGCTCGGCACGCGCCAGGCGGGAGCGCTACGTGGGTGAATGGATCCCAGAACCGCTGCCCGACCGCGCCGAGTGGGTCAGCGACCGGACGGGCGGGAGTGCCGCCGACCCGGCAGACCGCGTCACCCTCGACGAGTCGGTCGACATGGCCTTTCTCGTCATGCTCGAATCGATGACCCCGGCCGAGCGCGTCGCGTTCATCCTGCACGACGTCTTCCGCTACGCCTTCACCGAGGTGGCTCCGGTCCTCGGCCGGACACCGGCGGCATGCCGCCAGCTGGCCTACTCGGCCCGCCGTCGCATCCGCGTGGCGCAGGCTCCCGCGACAGCGACCGCCCAGAACGCGGGCGTCGTCAGAAACTTCAAGCTGGCCTGGGAAGCCAAGGACGTCGAGGCCCTCATCGGCCTCCTCGCCCCCGACGCCACGGCGACCGCCGACGGCGGCGGCCTGGTCAGCGCCGTGCTTCACCCGGTCGAAGGCAGCGAGCAGATCGCGCGCTACGCCGTCGACCTCGCCGGCCGCGCCCCCGGCCTGGCGCTCCTGGAACGTACGGTCAACGGCCGGCCCGGCCTGGTGGCTCAGCTCGATGGCGTCACCGTGATGGTGGTGGCGTTCGACATCGCGGGTGACCGGATCAAGCGCATCTGGGCGGTGCGCAATCCCGAGAAGCTCCGCCCGTGGACCGCACTGTGAGGTCCGGGCCTGTGGGGGTTGGGGTTTCGGGGGCAGGATGATGGTGTGTCCGGAGAGACCATGAGGAGGTCAACGGTGACCCGACAGATTGTTTCCGTCGTGGGTGGCAAGGACGCCGCCGCTACGGACACGTACGCATCCGTCAACCCCGCTCGCACCAGCGAGATCGTGGCCCAGGTGGGGCTGGCCGACGCCGGCACGTTCGCCGACGCCTGCCGTACCGCCAAGGACGCGCAGCGGGAGTGGGCCAAGGTTCCCGCGCCGGTGCGCGGACGGGTGATCGCCTCGATCGGGCGGCTGGTCGAGGCCAACGCCGAGAGCCTGGCCCGGCTGGTGACGCGGGAGATCGGCAAGCCGTACGCCGAGGCGCTGGGCGAGGTGCGGGAGATCGTCGACACGTGTGACTTCTTCCTGGGCGAGGGGCGCAGGCTGTACGGCCAGACGGTGCCGTCGGAGATGCCGGACAAGAACCTGTTCACTTTCCGCAACCCGGTCGGCGTGGCGGCGGTGATCACCGCGGGCAACTTCCCGGTGGCGGTGCCGTCCTGGTATCTGGTGCCGGCGCTGCTGTGCGGCAACGCGGTGGTGTGGAAGCCCGCCGAGTACGCCGCGGCTTCGGCGCACGCCCTCTACCGGATCTTCGTGGCCGCCGGTCTGCCGGACGGGGTGCTCGACCTCGTCTTCGCGGACGGGGCCCAGACGTTCGAGGGGCTGGAGCGGGCGCTCACGGAGGGCACCGTGCAGAAGATCGGCTTCACCGGCTCCAGCGCCGTGGGCAGCAAGATCGGCGAGCTGGCGGGCCGTCACCTGCAGTCTCCCTGCCTGGAGCTGGGCGGCAAGAATCCCATGGTGATCATGCCGGACGCGGAGCTCGACCTGGCGGTGGAGGGCGCGCTGTTCTCCGGTTTCGGCACCGCCGGCCAGCGCTGCACCAGCCTGGGCACGGTGATCGTGCACGAGAGCGTCCACCAGGAGTTCACCGAGCGCTTCACCCGCGCCGTGCAGCAGGCCGAGATCGGCGACCCGGAGCAGGACGTGCTGGCCGGGCCGCTGCTGGACCAGAAGTTCGCCGACCGGTACGAGGAGTACCTGACCTGGATCGAGCCGCACCACCAGGTCGTCTCCGGACCGGTCGGCCGGATCACGGCGGACAGTCCGCGCCGCGCGTTCACCGGCGCGGGCGGGCTCTACTATCACCCGGTCGTGGTGGACGGGGTCAGGCCGTCGGATCGGCTGTTCCTGGAGGAGACGTTCGGCCCGATCGTCGGCGTGACGACCTTCACGTCGCTGGACGAGGCGATCGAACTGGCCAACCTGCCTGGCTACGGCCTGTCGAGCAGCATCTACACCACCGACCCGAAGCACGCCTTCCGCTTCCGTGAGGGCATCTCGGCGGGCATGGTCAGCGTCAACAACTCCACGTCGGGCGCGGAGGCGCACCTGCCGTTCGGCGGCAACGGCAAGTCGGGCAACGGCAGCCGCCAGTCCGGCATGTGGGTGCTCGACCAGTTCACCCGCTGGCAGTCGATGAACTGGGACCACTCCGGCCGCCTGCAGAAGGCGCAGATGGACGTCGCCGACATCACCCCGGACATGGGGTTCCGGATCTAGTTCTCTTATACCGAGAGTGAATGGAGCCACCCCGCCGGAGAGAAAATCCCTCCCGGCGGGGATGACCCGTGTCACGATGACGACGCCCCATGTTACGAAGAGGAGTCGCTACGTGACACTCCGTACCTTCCGGGCATGAGGAAACGCGGGCCCCATCGGGGGTGCCCGCGTTTTCTCATGCGTACCGTCAGTGCGTCACGTCAGTGCGTCACGTCAGACCTGGCCGGCCTTCTCCAGCGCCGAGCAGCAGGTGTTGACCAGCAGGCGGGTGACCACGTACGGGTCGATGTTGGCGTTCGGGCGGCGGTCCTCGATGTAGCCCTTCTTGTCCACCTCGACCTGCCACGGGATGCGCACCGAGGCGCCGCGGTCGGAGACACCGTAGGAGTACTTGTTCCACGGGGCGGTCTCGTGGGCGCCGGTCAGGCGGCTCTCGATGTCCGCGCCGTACTGCGAGACGTGCTCCATCGGCTTGCCGTCCTGGCCGAGCGCCTCGCAGGCGGTGATGATGGCGTCGTAGCCCTCGCGCATGGCCTTGGTGGAGAAGTTGGTGTGCGCGCCGGCGCCGTTCCAGTCGCCACGGGCGGGCTTGGCGTCGAGGGTGGCCTCCACGCCGTAGTCCTCGGCGGTGCGGTAGAGCAGCCAGCGGGCGATCCACAGGTGGTCCGAGACGTCGAGCGGGCTCGCCGGGCCGACCTGGAACTCCCACTGACCCGGCATGACCTCGGCGTTGATGCCGGAGATCGCGAGTCCGGCGGCGAGACAGCGGTCGAGGTGGATCTCCACGATCTCCCGGCCGAACACGGCCTCGGCGCCGACACCGCAGTAGTAGTGGCCCTGCGGGGCGGGGAAGCCGCCCTCGGGGAAGCCGAGCGGGCGACTGCCCTTGAAGAAGGTGTACTCCTGCTCGATGCCGAACCACGACTCCTGGTCGGCGTACTGCTCGGCGACCGGGCGCAGCAGGGCGCGGGTGTTGCTCTTGTGCGGCGTGCCGTCGATCTCCTCGACCTCGCACAGGACCAGCACGCTCGTGCCACCCCGGATCGGGTCCGGGCAGGTCATCACGGGACGAAGCACGCGGTCCGACGAGTGGCCCTCGGCCTGGTTGGTGCTGGAGCCGTCGAAGCCCCACACCGGCGGCTCAACCCCGTCAGCCACGATCTTGGTCTTCGAGCGCAACAGAGCCGTGGGCTCGGTGCCGTCGATCCAGATGTATTCAGCCTTGTAGCTCACGGCGGTCCTTTCGAGGATTTGCTCAGCCACGCCGAGTCTTATGGACAGCCGTTTCCCCGATTTTGCCCGCATGTGAACGGCGTGTTAAGCCGTCAGCCTTCTCGTACGATTCCGCCCTCGGCGATGACCTCGGCGGACGGGCCCGCTTCGCCGCAGTCGGGGCCGTTGGGGAAGCGCCCTTTCGGGGTCACCTGGAGGGTCCGGTCGAGCACCTCGCCGCCGCCGGCGTCACGCAGCGTCAACCGTACGCGGACCGGGCTCTTGGGCAGGCCCGCGACGGTGCCGAAGCCGTGCTCGTCCCCGGTCGGCTCCATGGTCACCGAGCAGCTGTCGCCCGCGCAGGTCTCGCCGGCGGCCGCCGTGGCGGGGCGGAGTTCCAGGCGGGGGCGGTGGCAGGAGCCCGACCAGCAGACCTCCAGCGTCGCGTCCGCCACCCGGGCGGCGAGCGGCGCCTTGACGGTCACCGCCACGCCCACCGGGGCGCCGACGGCCGTGCAGGGCCGCTCGGCCGCACAGCCGGTCAGCAGGGCGAGGGCGGCCAGGCAGGCGGTGAGGGTGCGCACACCAGTAGGACGTCGGCCGGGTGAGTCCGGTTCAGACGACCGGGTACCGGTTCGGTCGGGTGGGTTTGGTTCGGTCGGGTGGGTGGGTCCGGTTCAGACGGCGTCCTGGCGTCGCCCGTCCCCGTCGTAGCCGAGCAGCCGCATCGCCGTGTCGGGGTCGAGTGCCGCCGCCAGGAACTGGGCTCGGGCGTGCGCCTGGTCGCGTTCGCGTTCGGCCCTGAACCGCTTGGCCCGCACTCCCTTCACCGCCACGGTCGCCAGCCCGGTGCCGACGATCACGGCCACCACCACGACGAACAGCAGGAGCAGCAGCACCGGCAGGGCGATGCCCGGCCCCGGCCCGGCACTCGTCGCGCTCGTCTCCGCGCCCGAGGCCGGGCTGACCGTCAGCGCCCCGGTGACCGCCAGCCCGACGATGACCGCCAGCGCCACCAGGGCGAACGCGCTGGCGGCCGGCAGCCACAGCCGCCTGCCGGGCGCGCCCGCCGGTGCCACGGGCGCGGGGCGAGGCTGGGGAACGTACGGGCCGCCCGTCGGCACGAACTCCGGACGGCCGGGCGCCCCGACCACCTGCCCCTCCATGACCTCGACCGCCGCCGCGAGCGGGGGCAGCGCGCGATCGGCGCGGCTGTGTCCCCGGTGCCCCCCGGCGGCGTCGCGGTGATAGTCCTCCAGCTCCCGGTAGAGCTCGTCGGAGGCGTAGCGCGCGCCGTCGACCATCGGCCCGCGCGACCGTTCGATGATCGCCACCACGTCGTCGCCGTCCAACGTCCGGTACGTCTCCAGCGCGTGGGCCACGCTGAGCACGTCCCTGCGGCGCGCACGCAGGAGCCCCTCGGTCTCCTCCAGCAGCCGGGCCAGGGCGGCCTCGATCCGCTCCGCCAGCGGGACGCCGCCACTGGCCGGCCCGGCCACGGCGGTGATCTCCAGCTCCCGCAGCGCGGGCAGCGAGGCGACGCCCGACCCCATCCCCCAGGTCGCCTCCATGCGGGCGGCCAGGACGGTGGCCGCGTGCAGGTCGCCGGAGACGGCGGACGAGCTGTCGCCGAAGAAGATCCGCTCCCCTGCCGGCGAGGCGAGCGCGACCATGATGTCCGCTTCGTACTCGGACTTCCACCAGGTGACCCGGCCCTCGGGGACGACCGGTTCCAGGTGGCCGGCGCCCCTCTCGATGGTGACGAGGTCGATCTCCAGGTGACGGCGGGTCGCGTACGCCACCACCGCGTGGCAGGCCTCGTGCACGGCCAGGGCGTGTCGCTCGCGTTCCGGGCACTCGGCGTCCTGGGGCGGGCCGAGCCGCATGAACCGTCTGGCCCGCAGCACGTCGGACCAGGTGACGACCTCCCGGCCGTCGCGGAGCGCGCTGATCAGCGACTCGTTCACCAGGTCCCTGATCGTGGCGCCCGTCGCGTACGGGGTGACGGTGACGAGTCTGTCGAGCTGCCGCTCAGTCAGCTCGTGGCGGACCTGGTCGAAGTAGCCCCGGTACGTGCGCGTCCGTCCGGCTCTGGACGGAGGGCCGACTCTGTGGACGCGGTCGATCCGGCCGGGCTTCAGCAGCGCCTCGTCCAGCGCGTCGGGCCGGTTCGTGGCCATGATGACAAGGACGCGATGTTTCGGCGGCGGCTTCGGGCGCATCCCGAGCAGCCGCCGGATCGGCCGGTTGACGAGCCCGCGCGGCTTGTCCAGGGCGGACAGCTCGGTGAGCAGCGCCCGCAGGGTGCCGGTGTCGCGCGCCCCCGGCTCCTCGGCCTCGCGACGGCCACCGAAGGCGAGCGCCGATCGGGCCCCCTCCGACAGGTAGGTGCGGCCGTGACAACCGGACGAGCCGCGCGGCCCCCGCCGAGCCTGCCCGCCCTGCCCGCCTTGCCCGCCGAGCGCGTCCGCCTCGTCGAAGAGGACGACCACCCCGCCGTGGCGCAGTGCCAGCCTGCGCACCTTCCTGAACAACGCCTTCACCTTGAGTACGCCCGTGAACGCGCCCGAGTCGACGACCACGTACGGCTTGCCCGTCTCACCGGCCACGGCCTCGGCCAGCAGCGTCTTGCCGGTGCCCGGCGGCCCCCACAGCAGCACGCCGCCCGGCACGTGCCCGCCGCGCCGCTCGATCTCGCCGGGCCGTGCGAGGAGGGCGACGCTCTCCCATAGCTGCTCCACCACGTGGTCCTGACCCCAGACGTCGGCGAAGCGGGTCGTGATCTCCCCCGGAAGGTACGTCTCGACACCGCCCCGGGACCGGAACCGGATCAGGCCGGCCGACGCCACGACGATCACCAGGACCACCAGCACGACCGGCAGCCACGGGCCGATCATCGCGGGCGCCCTGAGCAGCGCGAAGAGCGGGCTGGTGTCCAGCACCGCGCCGAGCACCAGCGCGAGCAGGACGAGCCCGAACGCGACCTGCAGGACCCGTGCCGCCTGGAACCTGGTCCAGTCGCCGAAGCGACGGTGCGACCAGCGCTCGAACCCGCCGAAGACCCGCCGGCTCCAGAACCGGTGATAGCCGGACCACCGCTCACTGATGAGGACGTGCGCCTGCCGCAGCGCCTCGACCCCGAGCAGCCAGAAGATCCACTGATGCTCATCGGCGATCAGCCGCATCGCATCCGGATAGGTCACGATGCCCTCGAAGTCGGACATCACCTGCCAGGTCAGCACCAGATAGACGGCCGTCAGCCCGAGGAGGAGCCCGCACCGGCCCCACAACGGCATCTTGGCCCTGGTCAGGCCGGCGGAATGGAGTGTCGTCACTGATGCCCCTTATCCGCGCAGCCGGAGCAGCTTGAAGGAGCCCGCGATCTCGTCGAACTCCGCACCTCGCGCCGCGAAGCAGCTCGACCGGCAGGTGATGAGCATGACGGAGACGGTGGCTCCCTGATCGTCGAGGATCGCGGTGTGGTCGAACGTCTGGGTCGTGGCGCCGATCTGGTAGTTGAAGCGCACCCGGACCCCCCTGGCGCCGTTGTCCAGGAGGACCAGCCGGTCGCTGATCGGCTCGAACCCGGTGAACAGCGGGGTACGGCCCGTGTGCAGCGCACGCGTGAGATAGGCGGTGCGCGTCTCCTCCGTCACCGGAAGGATGAAGTCCCGCAGCCGGTCGAGCGAGACGGTGGCGCGCTGTTCCTCGGTGAGCTTGTGGACCGTGGCGTAGACGAACGGCGCGCGGGAGTCGAAGAGGTGGTCGATCGCCGGCTGCTCCGCCTGGTCGAAGGCCGTCGCCCAGACGCGTCGCGCACGCTGTAAGGCGGCCTGGGAGTCGGGCGGGTTCCCGCTGAGCGCCAGGTCCAGCGAAGAGGCGTCGATCTGGGCGAAAGAGGCCGGCACCTTGAAGTAAGTGGTGCCGTCCCGGTCGCGCACGTAGGTGAACTCGGGCGGTCCGCACCCGGACAGCATGAGAATCGTGACCAAGAGCATGATCCAAGCCCGTGTCTGTCCCACCAGGGCTTACCTCCGCATTACGGGGCAACGCCATTGTTGTGCCCGCTTTCTCAGCGGATGAGCCGTCACTGCGGCGAGAAATCTTCACCAAATCTTGGCCGTACTCTGATATGTCCGTTACAGATCGTGTCGGATCGTTCCAGAAGATCCGCCGGTGACTTCCGGACCAGGCATTGGTCAGCTGCGGGAAGTGGCGAAAGATGGGAGGACCCACCTTCGCATGACCGGAGCAGAGAATGACACATTCGGCAGTGGACTCCTACGGCATGACCGCCGAACGCGCCTTCGCCGACGTCTGGTCGCGCGCCACGCTCCCGGCCAAGGGCCGGCGCCTGCTCCTGCTCGGTCTGCTCGTCGGCCAAGGGTTCGACGAGCAGGTGGAGGTGCAGCTCGACGCCGCCCTGCGCACCGGAGACCTGAGCGAGAGCGAGCTGCGCGAGGTCGTCGTCTTCCTCACCCACTACGCCGGCTGGACCCGGGGCTGCCGGCTCAACACCCAGGTGGAGGAGCTGATCGAACGCGTCAGGCGGGATCGATCCGATAGAGGGGACCCGCCAGGCTGAGCGCGTAGAGCTCGCCGTCGAGCCCCTCGCCGAACGACGACAGCTGCTCCACCCGCCCCACCTCGGCGCCCTGGTCGAGCTCCTCGACCGGGGCGGCCTTGATCCAGCCGGCGCAGAAGTCGCCGTACAGGAACTGACCGCGCAGCCAGGCGATCTTCGTGCCCCGGTAGACGTAGCCGGTGATCACCGAGCAGTTGCCGTCCTCGTTCAGCGGGTAGACGAGGACCGGGTCGACGAGGTCGGCCGCCTTGCCCCCGTCGTACGGCTCCTTGCCCTCGCGCAGGTTCCAGCCGTAGTTCTCGCCGCCTTCGGATCCGGCCGGCTGATAGTCGACCTCCTCCCACTGGTTCTGGCCGACGTCGCCGATCCACAGATCGCCGGTCTCCCGGTCGAACCCGAACCGCCACGGGTTGCGCAGCCCGTACGCCCAGATCTCGTGCCGCGCGCCCTCCTTGCCGACGAACGGGTTGTCTTCGGGGATCTTGTACGGCTTTCCGCGCGGGTCGATGCGGAGGATCTTGCCGAGGAACGTGCCGAGATCCTGGCCGTTGCCCTGGGGGTCGCCGCCCCCGCCGCCGTCGCCGAGCGCGATGTAGAGGAGGCCGTCGGGGCCGAAGGCGAGCTGGCCGCCGTTGTGGTTGGCGTAGGGCTGGTTCTGGGTGAGCACGTCGCGTCTGGCCGTCGCCTGCTCGCCGTCGTAGGCCCACTCGGTCACGTGGGTGGTGCCGGCGGCATCGGTCCAGTCGAGGTAGAGCCAGCGGCCCGTGGGGTGGAACGCCACGCCCAGCAGCCCTTGCTCGTTGCTGCCGCTCACCTCCGCCGACAGGTCCACGATCGTGTCGCCCGTGCTGGTGCGCAGCTTGCCGCCCTGCTCGGCGACGTAGAGCCGCCGGTCGTCCGCACGCACCGCGAACGCCACCGGCCGGTCCAGCTCAGCGATCTTCGTGAACCGGAGCTTCCCCTTGCCGGCCGTCTCCTCAGGCGCGGTCGGCTGCAAGGTCTCCTGTGGCGGCGCGGAGGCGGGTGGCGGCGAGGTCGCGGCCACCTCCGGCGCGGCGGCGGAGCAGGCGGTCAGGGCGACGGCGAGTACCGCCACGGCGAGGCGCACGCCGCACATCCTTCCACGCCCGGCTCCCGCACGACAGATCTCATGCGTACCCGCGGCGCGCGGCAGTCGACACGTCGGCGGTGGGTCCGGGGGCGGGGCGGGGCGAGGTTAGAGTTCGGCCATGCCTACCGCACTGATCACGGGCGCGACCGCCGGCATCGGCGCCGCCTTCGCCCGGCGCCTCGCCGCCGATGGCCACACGCTGGTTCTCGTCGCTCGTGACGAGAGCAGGCTCGCCGAGACGGCCGACCGGCTGAAGCTGAGATACGGCGTGCCGGTCGAGGTGCTGCCCGCCGACCTGTCCGCCGAGGAGGGCCTGTCCCGTGTGGAGTCCCGCTGCCGTGAGGGTGTCGACCTGCTGGTCAACAACGCCGGTTTCACGCTGCAGGGCAGGTTTCCGGAGAATCCGGTCGAGGACGAGCTGCGCATGCTCAAGGTGCACTGCGAGGCGGTGCTGCGGCTCACCCTGGCCGCGCTGCCCGGGATGAAGGCGCGGGGCAGGGGGGCGGTGATCAACGTGGCGTCGGTGGCGGGGTTCTTCGCCAGCAGTTCCTACGGCGCGTCGAAGGCCTGGGTGATCAACTTCAGCGAGTCTGCGGCCGCCGGGGCACGCGCCGACCATGTCAGGGTGATGGCACTCTGCCCGGGTTACGTGCGTACCGAGTTCCACCAGCGAGCTTCGATGGACATGTCGGGCACGCCCGGCTTCCTGTGGCTCAGCGCGGACCGGGTGGTGGGCGAGGCCCTGCGGGACCTGAGCCTGGGCAAGTGGGTCTCGGTGCCGTCCCTGCGCTACAAGCTCGTCGTTTCGGCCGGACAGCTCTTGCCACGCCGCCTGGTGAGCCGGCTCTCCGCCCGGATCGGCCGCTGAGGCGTACCGGAAGCTGGGGAAATGAGGCGGGCCCTCGCCGCGGGAGGGGGTCGCGGTGAGGGCCCATGACGGTCGCGAGCGCATGCTCGCGACCGGGCACTGGAGAGTCGGTCAGCGGCCGACGTTCGCCGGGTGGCCGATGGACAGGCCGGAGTCCGTGTCGAAGAAGTGCAGGTTGTGCGTGTCCAGGACCAGGTCGATGGCCTGGCCGGAGCGCGCGTGGCTGCGGGCGTTGACGCGGGCGGTCCACAGGGACTTGTCGCCGACGAGCGGCAGCGCCGACTCGTCCTCGTCGCCGGTGTCGGCGGCGGCGACGGTGTCCTTGTGCTCGACGGGCGGGGCGTCGATCAGGAACAGCACGTTGATCTCGGAGCCCAGTTCCTCGGTGACCTCGGCCTTGACCGACAGCGTGCTCCAGCCGTCGGCGTGGCTGCCGGCGGAGGTGGCGTCCTCGAAGTCCGACGGGCGGATGCCGAGGATGATCTTCTTGCCGACGTACTGGTCGAGGCCGGGCTTGTCGGAGAAGGTGGAGTCCGGGATCGGCAGCTTGATGTCGGCGAAGGACACGTAGGTGGTGGCGCCGTCGCGGACCAGCTCAGCGGTGACGAAGTTCATCGACGGCGAGCCCATGAAGCCCGCGACGAACAGGTTGACCGGGGAGTCGAACAGGTTCTGCGGGGTGTCGACCTGCTGGAGGAGACCGTCGCGGAGCACGCAGACGCGGTCGCCGAGGGTCATGGCCTCGACCTGGTCGTGGGTGACGTAGACGGTCGTGACGCCGAGGCGCTCGTGCAGCGTGTTGAGCGAGGCGCGCATGGAGACGCGGAGCTTGGCGTCCAGGTTGGACAGCGGCTCGTCCATGAGGAAGGCCTGCGGCTCACGGACGATGGCGCGGCCCATGGCGACACGCTGGCGCTGACCACCGGACAGGGCGGCCGGCTTGCGCTTGAGGTAGGGGTCCAGGCCGAGCATCTTGGCGGCTTCGCCGACGCGCTGCTGGATCTCCGCCTTGGGCATCTTGCGGAGCTTGAGGCCGAAGGCGAGGTTCTCCTCGACCGTCATGTGCGGGTAGAGCGCGTAGTTCTGGAAGACCATCGCGATGTCGCGGTCCTTCGGCGGCAGGTGGTTGACCACCTTGTCGCCGATGGAGATCTCGCCGCCGCTGATGTCCTCCAGACCGGCGATCATCCGCAGCGCGGTCGACTTACCGCAACCGGAGGGGCCGACGAGGACCATGAACTCGCCGTCCTTGATCTCAAGGTTGAGGCCGTTCACCGCCTTCACGCCACCGGCGTAGATCTTGTCGACGTTGGACAGAACGATGGATGCCATGACAGTCCTTCGCGCTCAAGGGCGGGGCCCCGATGTGGTGCGGAGTTTCCACTCGCGTGGATACGTTTTCAAGCATCTCACCGGAAAGCGGGCATCCCTGTCAAGGGTTACCGTGTGAGCAGCCGAAGCGGGCGCGCCCATCTTCCGCATCGATGGAAACCATGATGGAATCGTTTCCATGGAGAAGCGGGCGACGATCAAGGACGTGGCGGAGGCGGCGGGCGTGGGGGTCGCCACGGTCTCCCGCGTCCTGTCGGGCGGCTCGGCCAGCCCGAGCACCAGGGAGCGGGTGCTGGCGGTCGCCGCCCAGCTGGACTACCGGCCCAGCGCGCTCGGCCGCAACCTGCGCCAGCGCCGCACCGGCGGCATGGGGCTGCTCGTGCCCGATCTCACCGACACCTTCTTCGGCCGGCTCACCGAGGGCGTGCTCGCCTGCGCGCGCTCGGCGGGCGAGCCGGTGGTGGTCGGCTCCACGGGCGACGACCCCGAGCAGGAGTCCGAGCTGATCGGGATGCTGCTGGAGCAGAGCGTGGACCGGGTGATCGCGGTCCCGTCGGGCGACGCCGACGTCTGGCGTCCGGCGATCAGGGCGGGCATGACGGTGGTCTTCGCCGACCGGCTGCCCTCCGGCCCGCAGGACCCCGCCGCCGCCACCGGCTTCGGCGACCTGATGCTCCTCGACGGCCTGGCCGCCGCCGCTCCCCCGCCCGCCCGCGCGCTCGACGCGCCCGCCGTCCTGGCGGACGACAGGGCCGGGATCCGTACGGCGGTCCGCTACCTGTCGGGGCTGGGCCACCGGCGCATCGCCTTCCTCGCCGGCCCTGGCCACGAACGGCGGGTGGCGGCCTTCCGTGAGGCCGTGGGCGAGCCCGTGGACGACGAGCTGATCGTGTTCGCCACCGGGAGCCGCGACTCCGCCTACGCCGCCGCCTCAGGCCTGTTCCAGAGCCGCCCCGACCTGTCTGCGGTGCTCGCGGGCGGCAACGTGCTCGGCGAGGCGGCCGTGCTGGCCGCCAGGGAGCTGGACCTGCGGGTGCCCCAGGACGTGTCGCTGGTGATGTACGACGACGTGCCGTGGGCCGAGCTGTGCTCGCCGCCGCTGACGGTGATCGCCCAGCCCGGCCGCGACATCGGCTACCGCGCGGCCGAGCTGGTCCTGCGCGCCGGGAGCAGGCGGCCGCGCACCGTCGTGCTGCCCACGGAGCTCATCGTCCGCGGCAGTTGCGGCCCGCGCCGCTGATCCCGGCTCAGGTGTACGGCCTCAGAGGACCTTCTCGATGGCCGAGACGACGATCGGGTCGCCGGGCGTGGTGCCGGGGCGAAAGCGGGCCACCACGGCGCCGTCGCGGTCGACGAGGAACTTCTCGAAGTTCCACTGCACGTCACCGGCCACGCCGTCGGGGTCGGCGGCCTCGACCAGGTGCTCGTAGAGCGGGTGCCGGCCGGGGCCGTTCACCTCGCCCTTCTCCAGCAGCGGGAAGTCGACGCCGTAGGTGGTCGAGCAGAAGGTCTGGATCTCCTCCGGCGTGCCCGGCTCCTGGCCGGCGAACTGGTTGCACGGCATGCCGACCACGGTGAACCCGCGCGGGCCGTACTCCTGCTGGAGTTTGACGAGACCACCGTACTGCGGCGTCATCCCGCAGCGGGAGGCGACGTTCACGACGAGCACGGCGCTGTCGCCGGCGAGCTCGGCAAGGGTGGTGGGGACGTCCGCCAGAGTGCGGACCGGAATCTCTCGAACGCTCATGGTCCGACCTTACGAGGTCCGGCCGGCGCTGTGACAGAGTCCACAAATCTCCCATAAACCCCCAGAACAACCATAAGTAGCGATCTTTACCTGTTATCTACTCTTTCATGGTCAATTCGCGATAAATGCGGCAAGTCGTGCAGTGTGGCGCGGTCCCCGATTCCTTCGAAAGGGAACCCGCATGCCCATGCTCCGCCGTACCCACGTCCTCCTCCTGAGCGCCACGCTCATGACGGCGGGCGGCGCCACGGCCGCACAGGCGCAGAGCTCCCGGACCGGTGCCGCGAGCACGATCACGACGGCCGCCAAGGCCGCCGAGAGAGCCGACCGGAACAAGGCCATCGCCAGGTCCATGGTCGGCAAGCGAGGCTGGGCCGCGTCCCAGTTCAGCTGCCTGGCCAAGCTCTGGGCCCGGGAGAGCGGCTGGAACCACAGAGCGGCCAACGGCTCCTCCGGCGCCTACGGCATCCCTCAGGCGCTCCCCGGCCACAAGATGGCCGCCAAGGGCCGCGACTGGCGCACCAACCCCCGCACGCAGATCGCGTGGGGGCTGAGCTACATCAAGCAGCGCTACGGCTCGCCGTGTCGCGCCTGGGGCCACTTCCAATCCCACCACTGGTACTGATCCAAACCCCAGGCTTGCGCACGTTTCGCGGCAAGGCCGCACCATCGAGGCGCCGGGCCGGTCCATCGGGGCCCAACGAGAGCGCCCTTTGTCGATAACAGTGCGACAAACACCTGTCCTTCGCGTGTCCCGGGTCATCACGCTGAGTGACGACGCGTACTAGAAACCGGCTAGAGGACATGTCGTGGAGCCCTCCGGGCCGTCCGGTTCGCCGGACGGAAACCGATCCCGGAGGGCCGCGCGGGCTCTGACCGTCCGAGCCACGGACGGGAGCGACAGGGCGCCGGGGAAGCGAGAGCGCCCGCCCGCACACGACCCGACCGCGAGGATCGAGTTGAACAGCAAGCGCACACTACGCAGGACATTCGTCACCGTCACCGCGTTCACCGCCATGGGCGGGGTCGGACCGACAACACCGACCGCATGGGCCGAATCCGAGCCCTGGACGCACACGGCCGAATCCGGGCCCCAGGCTCAAACGGCCGAATCCGAGCCCCGGACGCGCACCTGGAACACCCCGGTGGTGCGGACCGGCACCTGGCGGACCACCGCCCGGCCGCGCGTCTTCGCCCACCGGCCGCGGAACAGCAGCAAGGGCTTCGCACTGGATCAGGTGGTGCAGCGGGCGTGGCCGCTGCGCGAGTTCCGGTGCCTGGACGCCCTGTGGACGAGGGAGAGTGGCTGGAACCATCGCGCCTACAACAGTTCGTCAGGCGCCTACGGCATCCCACAGGCGCTTCCAGGAGGCAAGATGCGGGGGGCCGGCCCGGACTGGCGGCACAACCCCGAGACCCAGATCCGATGGGGTCTGGCCTACATCAAGGGGAGGTACGGCAGGCCTTGCGGCGCCTGGGGGCACTTCAAGTCACACAACTGGTACTGAGACGGCCGGCAGGGCATCCGCGGCTCACCGGATGCCCTCCCGCCGCGCCGGATGCACGGCGATCGCCTGGATGAGCAGCTCGACCCCGAAGTCGAACTCGGCCTCGTGATCACAGTCGTGGAGCAGCGACGACAGTGCGCTCACCTCCGGGAACAGCGCCGGATCCACCTCCACGGCGTCGTCCGCCGAGGTCCGCACGGGGGCGAACGTGGGCGTCATCCCGACCTCGCGCAGCAGCGATCCCACGATGAACGCGATGAACAGCCGCAGCACCCGCACGGCGTCGATCCCGTCGAACCCGGCGCCGCGCAGCGTCGCCAGGGCCCGCTCGACGGGCAGCAGCCCGGCGTTGGAGTGCAGTTGCCGGCTGACGACGAGCATGGTGGAGCGCGGGTGACCGTGCGCGATCTGCCGGAACGCCCGAGCCTGCGCCCGCACCCGGTCGGTCCAGTGCGCGTCGGGGTCGTCGGTGAACTCGATCTCGCTCAGCACCGCCTCGGCCACGCCGTTCAGCAGCGCGTCCTTGTTGGGCACATGGTTGTACAGGGACATCACGCCCACGCCCAGCTCCGCCGCGATGCGCCGCATGGAGACCGCGTCGGCGCCCTCGCGCTCGACGAGGTCGATGGCCGCGGCGACGATGCGCGCCCTGGACAGGGGCTCGGAGCTCATAGCTCATTCTATGGACGGGCGAGCGGGCAGGCGGAGGCCTGCCACGTCACCAGCCCGCGATGAGGTCGCGGAGCAGCGGGTGGACGAAGTGGTAGGTCTCCGGGGCGCTCTCGCGGAGCAGCCCCGCGTCGACCATGGCATGCAGCACGCTGGGCACCTGGACGCCGCGGATCCCCGAGCCCCGGAACATGGCCCTGACCTTGGCGTCATCGCTGCTGAAGGTGTCGCGCGACTCGGCTGCGAGCAGGCGGGCGACCTCGCCCAGCGCCGACGCGACGGCGGCCGTGTCCTCCACCGTCGACCTGCCCACCGCCCGCGCGGCGTACCAGGGCAGGAACTCCACGGGGTGCTCCGGCAGGTCGTCGATCCACCCGGTCCGCGTGGTGAGGGTCGAGAGCATCTGGGGTGAGCCCAGCAGCTCGGGCGACAGGCTCAGCAGGCGCCTCGGCACCGCCTGGCGGGAGATCAGGAGCGCCTCCAGGCGGTGGCGGGCGTCCTCCTCGGGCACCCCCAGCAGTTCGAGCAGGTGGAAGCCCAGCCGGGCCGCCGGGAACTCGCGGGCCGGACGGCTGCGATCGGTCATGATGATCCCCGCTCCCGTCGTCCCCGCCCAGCGCACGACCGATTGCACGAGCGTGGTGCGGCCCGCCGCCGCGTCGAGCTCGTCCAGCCCGTCGAGCACCAGGGTCAGCAGGCCGCGGTCGACCATGGCGAACGCGTCGGGCATGGAGATCTGGTACTCGTCCACCAGAGCATGCGTCAGTGACCGCTCGACGGTGACGAAGTCGCCCTCGATCGCGCGGAACGACAGCAGCACCGGGATCTGGCCGCGAGTGTGAGCCGTGAGCATGCGCCGGGCCAGCCGGGCGGCGAGGACCGTCTTCCCCGCCCCCGGCGGCCCGATGATCATGAGTCTGCCGGCGCCACGGGCCAGGATCTCGTCCAGCTCGGCCGGGCGCGCGACCTCGTCCTCCGCGAACCGGATGACCGGCGGCAGCAGCTCGCCCTCATCGCCGCCCACCCTGTCGGCCCGCGCGAGCACGCCCTCGGCGAGGACGTCGCGCGCGGTGCCGAGCGCGCGCCGGCTCGGGCGTCCCAGGCCGGGTGCCGCGTCCGGGACCGCCGCGCTCGCGGACTCGGCGAGCGGCAGGGTCAGGTCGCCCGGCGTCGGCACCGGGGAGGCCTTCACCAGGTCGATGTACGGTCTGACATCCTCCGGCACGCTCTCCCTGATCGCCTCCACGATCTTCAGCGGCAGTGGGCTCCAGGCGGGCAGCTCGTCCTCGCCGGCGGTCTCGATGTCCTCGGCGATGCGCTTCAGCAGCGTGGGATCCTCGGCGAGCCTGGCGTAGAAGGTGCTGTCCCCGTCCCGGATCAGCAGGACGGCCGCGAGCACGGTCACGTCATAGGGATCCAGCCCTCGGGCCCTGGCGACGCGGTCCTGCAGGGTGAGCACGTTGACGAAGCGTTTGATGGCGCGCGGGTTGGACCGCAGCCCGCTCCTCAGCGAGGGGATGGCGTCCTTGAGCCCGTCGTCCAGCAGGTCGTCCAGATACTGGTCGAAGTCCTCGTCGGACAGTCTCGGCATGTCGAACGGCAACTGCACGATCTTGTCCAGGTAGTCGCCGCGCGGATCCTGGTACTTCTCCCGCACGGCCGCGAGCAACGGCTCCTTGTCCACGGCGAGCACGAAGACGCAGTCGGCCCGGTTGAAGTGCAGCTTCAACGCGTCCAGCAGCGCGGTGATCTGGTCGGCGTGGCAGCGGTCCAGGTCGTCGACGAAGACGACGAGGCGGCTCTTGTCCAGGGTCGCCAGGGCGATCCTGATGAGCCTGCCCAGGTGCTCGTCGAGGCGTGTGCGCTCGGAGCGGATCCGGAAGTTCTCGGCGTCGTACTCGACGAAGGATCTGCGTACGTCCGCGACGTTGAGCTTGATCGACGCCGACAGGACCAGGGAGCCGAGGACCTCGGAGATCGTCCTCAGGGTCCGCCTGACGTGCTGCCTCTTCTCCAGGCCGAGTTCGGTGACGATGGTGTGCAGCAGCGACAGGACCGGATTGTCGTCATATTGGTGCCGCCACGGGTCGAACCACACCTGCGCGCACTGCGGATCGCTCGCCACGATATCGCGCACCTGCATGAGCATCGAGGTCTTGCCCGTCCCCCACTCCCCGAGGATGCCGATGACCAGCGGCGGGGTCTCGGTCCGGGCCAGCTCCGCCAGATACTCGGCGTACACCTTCCTGTTGAGTCGGTCCGTGGCCGCGGGCTCGTCGCTGTGCGTGTAGCCCGGCGATTCGCCGGCCGGCCGTGCCGACGGGGGCTCTTCCTCGCCGTGCGCCGGGCGCCGCCACCACAGGACCACCGCGACCGCCACCACCAGCAAGGCGGCGGCGATCAACGCGAGCCGGTAGCGCTCCAGGAACGGCGTCACCGTGACGCTCACCTGCCGCCGGTCGATCCCCGCGGCCGAGATCAGCACGAGCTGCCCGTTCCCCGCACGCGGACGCTTGCCGGGGACCATGACGACCGTGGCCGCGCCTCCAGGCCCCAGGCGGACCCGGCCGCCGCCCTCGAGGGCCAGCGCGTCGGCGATCCCCCCGGTCAGCCGTACCTCCGCGTCGACGGCGGCACCGGGGTTGGCGACCGTGATCTGCCACCGGCTGCCCGTCCTCAGCCGCTCCAGCGGGATGGACAGCCGATCCTGCTCCAGGAACTGCGGCCCGGCCGCGCCCCCGGCCGCAATCCCGGCCGGTAACCAGACGAACGCGATGAGCACTACCATCGCGGCCCACGAGCACCATCGCGCGAACCGTCCACCCGCCATACCTTGATTTCATCTCACAGTGGCACAGACCGCACGCCCTACGATCAACCGGTTATCGACGGATCAGAGCCCTTCGATGGACGGGGGCCCCGGCGAGGCGGCCGGAGCGGACGACGCGATGCCACGCAGCGAGGTGACCACCGCGAGCAGCAGCATGAGCACGAACAGGACGAACAGGGAGATGTACGGCTCGACACCCGTGAACAGCAGGGTAGCCAGCAGCGGTCCGAGCGCGACGGCGCTGTAGGTGCCGAGTCGGGAGGCGCTCACCACCCGCGCGTTCTTCTCCGCGGGCACCCGGCTGAGCACGGTCCGCACGGTGACGTTGCTCAGTCCTCCGGCCAGCCCGATGACGAGCAGGGCCGCGGCGAAGGCCGGCGACGTCTGGCCGAACACGAGGGTGAGCCCGAGCGCCGCGGCGCACGCGCAGACGTGCGCCAGCATCATGGATCGGTGGCGCCGCGACAGCCCCATCCGCCGGGTCAGCCGGGTGGCCCACTCCCGGCGGGAGGTCTTCCGCTCGATCCTCAGCAGGATCTGCTCGCGGATCGGTGAGATGAACGCGCCGATGACGCCGCCGACGCCCGCGGCGGCCAGGACCATGCCCACGAGCACCGGGTGCAGCGCCTCGGCCGTCGCCACCGAAAGGAACACCACGATCAGGCACTGCACCATCAGGTTGGTGAGCGCGGTGATGATCGTCGCCCAGCGCAGGAACCGGTGATGCCACAACTCGCTGAGGCCGGACCTGATCTGGCTGAGCAACTTCTCCCGTGGCGCCGCCTCCGCGCTCCACTCCGCGGGCAGCCGGCGGAGCACCAGGGCCGCGAACAGGAACGTTCCCGCGTTGACGGCGAACGGAACGATCGACCCGATGCCGTACAGCAGACCACCGAGCGGACGTCCGGCGAGCACGACCCCGTGCAGGGTCGTCTCGTGCATGGACAGCGCGAGACCGACGTCGTCCGGGTCGACGGTCCTCGGGATCAACGCGGTCTCGGCGACCGAGGTGAGCACGGAAAACACGCCTTCGGCCAGCGCCAGGGCCATCAGGTGGCTGATCTGCAACGAGCCGGAGAACATGACCGCGCAGAGCCCGGCGACCAGCAGGGCGCGTCCCGTCTCGCTCCACACGAGCACCCTGCGCGGCCCGAGCCGATCGATGAGCGCCCCGGCCGGGATGTAGCAGAGCAGGCCGGGGACCGTCGAGGCGAACATCACCCAGCCGATCCAGGCCGATGAGTCGGTGATGGTGAAGGCCAGCAGCGGATACGTCACGCCGAGCGTACGCGTGCTGAGCATAGAAAAGGTCGACCCCATCCAAGCCCACCGAAAGGGCCGATGAATGACCAAAAGAGCATGGAACTGCTTAATCTGGCGCACGCCTGCCACCACAGCTTCCGAGATTCGGACCTTGGCGGCTTTCATTTCGGTTCGGCGCACGGATGAAGGCCCGAGCACTGTCGCAGACTAGAGCATCGCGGAGCGAGGAAACGCCGCGCGGAAGTAAACGGGCCATCTGTGCCACCCAAACAGAGCGCAGATCCGGATGTCGGGCCGCGTCAGCTGCGGATGAGCCGGTCCGCTTCGGCGGCGAGGTGCGGCGGAAGGGGCCGCCGGCCCGCGCTCTGCCGCGCGCGGCGAGCCAGCCGCACGGCCTCCGTCAGGTTGCCCGCGACCTCCATCACGCGGGCGGCGCGCAGCAGTGTGGGGCCGTCACTCTCCCGGTCCAGCGGCGGAATGACGCGCACCGCCTGGGAGACGTCGCCGCTCAACGCCAGGGCGAACGCGTAGGCGGCCTTGGTGGCGGGCCGTTCGTGCGGCCGTACCCGATCCAGGTCGAGCAGCGCGGGCCGCGGCCGTCGGAGGTCGGAGAGGATCTCGCCCCGCGCCCGCAGGGCTTGCAGGGAATCCCCCTTACGCGCCAGGGCGCTGTCGAGAACGTCGACGGCTCCGCTGTCCATGCCGCGATACCACAGGGCCCACGCCAATTCCGTCTGAATGACCGGTTTATCCGGACTACGCCTTACTGCGCCATTCAGTTCGCCGATCGCGGCGTCGAACCGCCCCTGGCTGATGAGAATGCGGCCGATGGCGGTGAGAAGGGTGGCGACGGTCCGCCCCGCGCCGTTGAACGTGTCGAACAGCTGAGCAGATCTGCGGTAATGGACCAGCGCCTCGTCCAGGTCGTCTCTGAGATACGCCATATCGCCGAGGAAGGACTCGATGCGGGCGCGTAACCTCGCGTCGTCGGCGGAGTGTCGCATGGCCTCGTCCACGTTCCTGGCGGCGAGCTCGACCAGGCCATGATGTAACGCCCGCCGGGCCGCGCACAGTTGGTCGGCCGCCGGGGGCTGCTCCTCCTCCCTCTTCCTGAACTTGCCTCGCAGGAAGGGCCGCACCAGCCTGCCGGGCATCGCGGGACGGCGCTCCGGGCCGAGCCGGAGGACATGGCGCTCGGCCAGCGCTCGCACCACGGGCGCCGTCAGCCCGCCCGCCGGTCCGTCCTCGGCGACGAGCTGCCGTAACAGCGCGACGAGCTTGTCCACGTCACCGTGCAGATGGTCGTGGGCCACCTCCACGATCTGGGCGTGGCAGAAGTCGGCGAGCACCTGGTCGGTGTCCACCAGGTCGGCGGTGGTGATCGGCGACGCCTGCCCCCGCACCCGCGCCCAGAGGGCGGTGCACACCGCCTGGAGGTGGACCGGCTCCACCGCCGGTGGCGAGGAGCCGCTCCCGAGGTCGTCGACCAGTGCCTCCGCCGCGCCGGGGGCGAACTCCCGCCCGTATCCGTCGAGCGGTCCGCGGCACGCCTGCAGGGCCGAAGGCACGTCCAGCGGCCCCAGAGCGTAGAGGGTGTCCTCCGTGACGTGCTCGCGCAGCCGGACATGATCCAGGAGCGCCGCGAGATGCTCGTCGGAGACCACCAGGAGCAGGCGGAACGGGAGATCGCCGTCGAGGGCGTCGGCCAGTTGGTCGAGCAGGTGCCCGTCCTCCGCCGGCCCAGGGACGAGCCCTTCCTCGACCTGGTCGATCGCGGCCATGACAGGCCGGCCGTCAGGGCTCCGGCGGTAGCGCCTGAGGTAGGCCGAGATCGTGAGGCCGGAGAATTCCGTCGGGATCTCATGCGGTGACCACGACGCCAGCAGGGCGAAGACGCGCGCGTCGCCGTCGCGAGGGATCAGCCCGGCGGGCACGGACTGCGGCCGCAGAGCGCTGCCCACCGGCAGCACCGGCGAGCCGTCCAGGCGCGGCAGCGCCCCCGCCGCCAGCAGCGAGGACTTTCCGGCGCCCGGCGGGCCGTGCAGGATGGTCAGCCGGTTGACGCGCCAGCGCCGGACCAACTCGGCGGCCTCCCGCTCCCGCCCGAAGAATGCCGCTCGATCGTCCCGGTGAAATGGGCGCAGGCCCACGTATGGCTTCGGGTCGCCGCCGCTGGAAGTCATCGCCACATCCCGCTACCCAGGAATAATCATCGAGAACTCACTCATCGGCCCAGCGTCAGATGAGGACCTTGCATTCACCCTGCAGAATCATCGGCGCCCCTCAACCGTACTCGCTCAATGCCGATCGCGCATCCGGCCGATGCCGGGAGCGTGCGAATGGGACGCCGGTCGCCCATCCCACTCCCACGCCTCCAGCAGGGCGGCGGGCGAGGTCAGAGAGCCGACTGGAAGCCCGCGACCGTGCCACCTCCCTCTTCCGCGCACCTCTGCAACGCCCTGGTGAGTGCGGGGATCTGGAGCCGCTTCAGGCTCTCCAGATCAATTTCGCTGACATCGATGAGCCCGGTCGCGTTCTCGTCTCCCATGCGCTCTCCCTATAACCTGTTTACGGTCATCCATAACGCGGCTCTATTTATCTGTGCATGGTCACGCGCCTTCTCTTATGTCATTTTCTATCTACACTTCGCCAGAATCAATCGTAGGATCGAATTCAGGTGGGCTGGAGGTGGAGGCGACGTGGAGGAGCAGGTCGGCACACAGGCATCGGCACGGATGCCCGCGATCTGGGGGAAGGTCCCGGGCCGCAACAAGCATTTCACCGGACGCGAGGAGCTGCTGTCGCAGTTACGCGACAGCATGCTGACCACCGCCACGGCCGCCGTCGTGCCCCTCCCCCAGGCGCTGCAGGGACTCGGCGGTGTGGGCAAGACCCAGCTCGCGATCGAGTACGCCTGGCAGTACCGCGGCTTCTACGACCTCGTCTGGTGGGTGCCCTCCGACCAGCCGATGCTCGTCCCGAGCACCCTCGCGGCGCTCACCGACGAGCTCAAGCTCCGCCCGGCGGGCAGCATCGGCATCGAGGAGGCGGCCGCCTCGGTCCGGGAGGCGTTGCAGCGGGGAGACCCGTACGACAAATGGCTTTTGATCTTCGACAACGCGGACGAGCCGGAGCAGATCAGGGACTTCCTTCCGGAGGGCGGCCCCGGCCACATCCTGATCACCTCCAGGAACAGCCGCTGGAGCGGTGTGGCGGAGACCGTGCCGGTCGACGTCTTCTCCACCACGGAGAGCGTGGCCTTCCTGCGCAAGCGACTGCAGCGCAACGTCGACGAGAAGGAGGCCGAGCACCTCGCGCACGAGCTGGGGGACCTGCCCCTGGCGCTCGAGCAGGCGGCGGCCCTTCAGGTCATGACCGGCATGTCGACCGAGGACTACGTCGAGCAGCTGTCCAAGCAGACACGGGCGCTGCTGGGCATGGGCAAGTCGACGGAATACCCCCACTCCATGACCGCGGCCTGGCAGCTCTCGGTGCTCGAGATCGAGAACCGCCTGCCCCAGGCCGCCGAGGTGCTGCGCTGTCTCGCCTTCTTCGGGCCGGACCCCATCCCCCGCGACGTCTTCCGCCGGGGCAACAAGAGCGAGGCCCAGCGCATGGGACCGCTGCTGGCCGACCCCCTCATGCTCACCCAGGCGATCGCCGAGCTCAGCCGGTTCGCCCTGGTGAAGGTGGAGCAGGACGCCGGAACCGTCCAGGTGCACCGGCTGGTCCAGGCGCTGCTGCGCGACTCGCTCAGCGACCAGGCGCGCAAGGACATCAGGCACGAGGTGCACCAGCTCCTGTCGAGCGCCGCGCCCACCGACCCCGAGGACACCGGCCAATGGCAGGACTTCGAGGCGCTGGTCCCCCATGTGCGCCCGTCGGGCCTGGTGGAGTGCCGTGACGAGGAGGTGCAGGAGTTCGGCATCAACATCGTCCGCTACCTGTATCGCGTGGCCAGCTACACCTCGGCCAGAGCCTTCGCCCTGGAGTTCCTCGACAACTGGACGTCGACCTCCGGCCCGGACAGCCACAACGTCCTGCAGATGCGCAGGCACCTGGGCAACGTGCTCTGGCAGATGGGCGGATACAAGGAGTCGTACGAGCTCAACGAGGCGACGCTGGACCTCATGCAGGCCAAGTTCGGCCCGGACCACCAGGAGACCCTGCGCGTCGCCCTCACCTACGCGGCCAACCTGCGGTCGCAGGGCAGGTTCCGCGAGGCCTTCAACCAGGACACCAGCTCCCTGGCGGCCCATGAGCGCGTGTTCGGGCACACCGACCCCGCGACCATGCGCGTGATCAACAACCTCGCGCTGGACCATGCCCTGCTCAGTGAGTACGACTCCGCGCGGGAGCTGCAGAAACTCGCCTACCTGGAGCAGAGCGGCGCGAAGGCGGGGGTCAGCAAGTGGGACGTGCAGATGTCCTGGAACGGGCTGGCCAGGATCGTGAGACTGTGCGGTCATCACGCGCAGGCCTGCGACTTCGGCGAAGAGGCCTACGCCTACGGCTGCCGGGAGTTGCAGGTGGAGCATCCCCTCACCCTGATGACGGCCAAGGACCTGTCCATCGCCCGACGCCGGACGGGCGACATCGACGGCGCTCTGCAGCTGATCGAGGAGACCTACGCCCGGCTGTCCAAGCTCTTCGGCCCGCACTATCCGGAGACGATGGCCGCGATGGTCGCGCTGAGCAACACCCTGCGGCAGGTCGGGCGCCTGGACGAGGCGATGTCGCTGGCCACCAACGCGCTGCCGCGTTACCAGGAGGTCTTCGGCGACCGTCACCCGTTCGTCCACGGCTGCCTGATCAACCAGGCGCTGCTCTACCGCCTGCGAGGCGACGTCCAGCGGGCCAGGGAGCTGGATCAGCAGGCGTACGACGGCCTGGTCGCCACGGTCGGCCGCGACCATGAGTACACCTTCGACAGTGCCATCAACCTCGCGAGCGACCTGGCCGCGCTCGGCGACACGGCCGCCGCGCGCCGGATGAGCGAGGAGACCCTGGTCCATGTGCGGCAGTTCTTCGGCGAGACGCACCCGCTGTCCCTGTCGGCGGCCGTCAACCTCTCCCTCGACCTGGGCGCGTGCGGCCTCACCGAGGCCGCGGACACGCTGTACGAGACCACCATGCTGCAGTACGCCAAGCAGCTCCCGGCGGATCATCCGGAGCGGATCCACGCCGCCGCGAGAAACCGCTTCGACTGGGACTTCGATCCGGTGACGCTATGACGTCCCGCCGTTGCGGGTGACCCAGGCCGCCCGGTGCGCGGCCTCCTCCTGCCCGGCGGCGTCCCTGGCGGCCCGCGGCACCGGCTCCGCCAGCCAGGCCGACAGGGTGCGCCGCATGGCGGTGACGAACCGCCTGCCCGGCGGCGTGAGCCGGCCGCTGTCCAGCAACGTCCCGGTGACGCCGAACGCGCACTCCCGCCAGCGGGCGAACTCGATGTGCGGGCGGAGGTCGGTCTCGAACGCACGCTGACGCCGCCAGAATCCGGACACCCCCAGGTACGCGTACGCGCCCTGGATCAGGCCCGACAGCGGTCGCGGATCGTCGCGCCAGGGCGCGTAGTGCCGGCTCTCGTCCGGCTCCAGGAGCTCCACGACGTCGAGGACGGCGCCGAGCTTGGCGTGCTGGACCTCGTGCGCGAACGTGGAGGCCAGCCACCGGCCGTCGGGCGGCGTGGACATGGCGATCGCGCCGAACCTGCCGCTCGCCGAAGCGCTGTTCATGCCCTGGGGCGGGCCCTGGATCGGCGTCAGCACGGAGATGATCGCGCCGGTCTCCCGGGCGATCGTCCAGTGCCGGTCCGTCAGCATCCGCCAGGCCGGCTCCAGGCCCGCCTGCCAGTCGCGCAGCTCGGTCTCGGGCAGGCGCCCCTCGATCGCGGTCTCACTGGTCCACCGGTAGGGGTCCAGGTCGTCCACCAGAGGGGCGAACGCGCCGTCCCCGGAACGCACCCGGCGCAGCGGCTGCCAGCCGGGCTGCTCGCCGTCCGGCACGCGGATGCGCCTCCCCCCGGCCTCCACCGTCCCATCGGCGTGCACGCGCAGGTCCACCAGCTCCGGGCCGGTCGCCCGGTCGGCGAGCACGATCCGGCCCAGGGACGGAAGCATGACCGTGCCTCCGGTCACCGGCGCCTCGGTCCAGCAGGCGACGCCCGCCCTGACGGCCGCGGCGGCCGCGATGGCGCCCAGCTGCGCCGGAGCCTGCGGATCGGCCTCGCCGCCGCCCAGTGCTTGCAGCGTGTGTCCCGCCCAGCCGCCCACCGCCGGATGCCCCAGCACGTCACGCACCACCTCGGGCCGGGCCTTCTCGATGCCCGCGAGCACGTCGTACGCGTGGTCGACCGCCTTGGCGTGGGGCAGGCCGTCATCGCTCGCCAGCCGCGCCACCCCGAGCACGAGCAGCCGGTACTTGCTGCGTTCGGCCGCCACGAGGTGGCGCGCGGCCTCGGCCCCGCCGCCTCCGGCCGCCAACCGCGCGAGCACGTCATCTGGTAACCGGTGCGGCCGTGGGTCCATGGAGTTCCTTTCAGCGCGACGACCGCCGGAGGTCGGCGACGAGACGGGAGCGGATGTGGTCGATCAGCTTGTACAGGTCGTGGCAGTAGACCGACGGATTGCGGAAGCCGGTGCCCGGCCGGTAGCGGTGCGGATAGAGCCCGGCGCCGCAGACCCGGGCGAAGCGGCAGGAGGTGCAGGTGTCGCTCAGCGCCTGCCAGCCGAGCTGCCTGGCCACCATGCCGGGATCGCGCAGCGCCGCGTCGAAGGGGTGGTCGACGATGTTCAGGCCGGTGGCGGCGGCGCCGTGGCGGACCACCTTCAGCGAGTCGGTCTGCTCGATCGTGCCGTCGGTCTCGATCACGACCAGGCTGGACGGGGTCAGGCCGACCGCCTCGCTGGCCGACGCGCCGCCGAGCAGCAGGTTGATGATCTCCTGGAAGAGCCGGACCTCCGGCTCCTCGGCGGAGCCGTACCAGCGGTCGAAAACGGTGATGAGCCAATCGCCGTACGGGGTCCGCCCGGGGTCGGCCGTGCGGCCCGGCGGCGGCGATTCCCAGGTGCCGTGCGGGAGGAGGAAATCAATCATCGGCGGCTCGAATTGCGCGAGGGACTCATAAGTCTCAAGCGGGTCATTGACCAGATCTATCGTGCACAACAGGCCGCTGTACAAATGCCGATAGTCCGGGCTCATCAGCCGGGCGAGGGCGTCGGCGACCGGGGCGAAACTGCTCCGGCCGTCCGCGAACCGCCGGTTACGGTCGTTACCGCGAGCGCTGCCGTCCAGGCTGACGCCCACCTTGACGTCGAGATCGGCGAAGGCCCGCAGCGCCCGTTCGTCGAGCAGCACCCCGTTGGTCTGGACGGCCGCGTCCACCCGCACGTCGGGAGCGGCTTCGGCACGGATGGCCGCCACGGTCTCACGGAGGAAGGCGGGCCCGGCCAGCAGCGGCTCCCCGCCGTGCAGGATCAGTCGGACGGCGGCGATCCCATGGGCCACGGCGTGCTCGGCGATGCGCTTGGCCGCGGCCGAGACGATCTCGGGCGCCATGACCATGGGCTGTGACCGCCAGCTCTGATCGGCCAGCGTGTAGACGTAGCAGTAGTCACAGGCCAGATTGCACCGGCTGTGCACCTTGAGAAGGAACTGGTGGAAGGGGTGGGGACGCCAGTTGTTCGCGTACATTTCGGCCACGTCGAGAGTGGCGGGCCACTCTCGCTCTGGGTCTCCCGCCTGGAATGTCAATCTGGAACACCCCGCACCCACCCGGAAATCACGAGTGATTCATGATATTAGCCGAGACGTGTCGAAATGAGGAGGACTTGTCCGGGCATACATAAATACCAGCACATAATTGCTATTACTTGCTGTAAAGGCGGGAGTCTTGCGTTCAGGACCCGGCGTGGAAGCGGCGGTGCAGCTCACGCACCTCCTCCGCCAGCTCCGGCGCGGGTCCTTCGACCACCGCGTCCGGCACCACCTCCCGGACGGCCAGCGTCCGGACGGGAGGCGGCTCGACGCCCATGTCCGCCAGCCACTCCCCCAGTTGCCGCGACGACGCGGCGTACACGATCCGTCCCAGCCCGACCCAGCCGTGCGCGGCCGCGCACATGGGGCAGTGCTCGCCGGAGGTGTAGACGGTGGCCGCGGCGCGCTCGTCCACCGTCAGGTGGGCCGCCGCCCAGCGCGCCAGCTCGAACTCCGGGTGCCTGGTCCGGTCCCCGGTGGCGACGACGTGGTTGTGGTCCTCGGCCAGCACCTCGCCGTCGCCGGAGACCAGGACGGAGCCGAACGGCTCGTCGCCCGATTCGAGGGCTCGTGCTGCCAATTGGACACATTTGCGCAGGTGGCGCAGGTCTGACTCGTTCATAGGGACACCCTGCCACGCGAACGTCAGGGGTCGGTTCCCGTCCCGCCACGACATGCTCACCGGCGGTCGTGGTTCCGTAATTCGGTTGATCGGCCGTATTAGCCTTACAAGGATGCCTCCTGATACGCGCTCACTTCGTCGTCCCCTGCTCAGAACCAACTCATTGTGGCGGCTGCGGTCCTATCTCCGCCCGTACGTGGTCAGGCTGACGCTCATCTGGCTGGCCGCGATGATCGGCATCGGCGCCAGCATCGCGCTGCCCCTGGTGGGCGAGCAGGTCGTCGACGGCCCCGTGCGCGACGGGGACGGCGGCGCGCTGCTCCTGCTCGGCTCGATCGCCCTCGGGCTGGGCGTACTCGAAGCGCTGCTGATCTTCCTGCGCCGCTGGGCGCAGATCAAGCCCGTGCTCGGGCTGGAGACGGCGATCCGCGACGATGTCTACGCCCACCTGCAGCGGCTGCCGATGAGCTTCCACGGCGACTGGCAGTCCGGGCAGATGCTGTCGCGGATCACCACCGACCTGTCGACCATCCGCCGGTTCACCGGCTTCGGCATGCTCTTCCTGGTCATGAACGTCCTGCAGCTCATCGTGGTCACCGCGCTGCTGCTGACCAAGCACTGGCCGCTCGGGCTGCTCGTGGCGGCCTCGGCGGTGCCGATCGTGATGCTGTCCATGCGGTTCGAGAAGCGCTACATCAAGATCTCCCGTCAGGTGCAGGACGAGCAGGGCGACCTCGGCACCTTCGTCGAGGAGTCGGCGATCGGCATCCGGACCATCAAGGCGTTCGGCCGCCGTCACCATGTGTACGAGAGCTTCGACGAGGCCGCGGTCAAGGTCTACGACACCTCCATGGACAAGGTGCGGCTGTCCGCCCGCTTCTTCACCTTCCTGGAGGTGATCCCCAACTTCACCCTCGCGCTGGTGCTGCTGGTGGGGGCGCTGGCGGTCGGGCAGGGGCAGCTCACGCTGGGCGCGCTGTTCGCGTTCACCACTCTGGTGCTCCAGCTCGTCTGGCCGATCGCCAGCCTCGGCTACATCCTGGCGATGGCGCAGGAGGCGATGACCTCCGCCGACCGGGTGATGGAGGTCATGGACATGGTGCCGTCCATCACCGGCGGCACCGGCCGGATCGAGCAGCCGCGCGGCCATCTGCGCTTCGAGGGGGTCGGGTTCCGCTTCCCCGACGCCGACCGGCCGGTGCTGCACGACGTCTGGCTGGAGGTCCGGCCGGGCGAGACGGTCGCCGTGGTGGGCGCCACCGGCTCCGGCAAGACGACGCTGACCGCCCTGGTCCCCCGGCTGATCGACCCCACGGCCGGCCGGGTCACGATCGACGGGCACGACGTGCGCGACCTCGCGCTGCCGGAGCTGCGCTCGGTGGTGGCCACGGCGTTCGAGGAGCCGACGCTGTTCTCCATGAGCGTGCGCGAGAACCTCACGCTCGGCCGCCAGGACACCACCGAGGAGGAGCTGGCCGGCGCGATCCGCACCGCCCAGGCCATGTTCGTGTACGACCTGCCCTGGGGGCTCGACACCCGGATCGGCGAGCAGGGCCTGTCGCTGTCCGGCGGTCAGCGGCAGCGGCTGGCGCTGGCGCGGGCCGTCCTGAGCAAGCCGAAGATCCTGGTGCTCGACGACACGCTGTCGGCGCTCGACGTGGAGACCGAGGCGCTGGTGGAGAAGGCGCTGCGCGAGGTGCTGCGGGAGGCGACCGGCATCGTGGTCGCGCACCGCGCCTCCACGGTGCTGCTTGCCGACAAGGTGGCGCTGCTGGCCGACGGCGCGATCACGCATGTGGGCCGGCACCAGGACCTGCTGAACGAGGTGCCCGCCTACCGCGCACTGCTGGCGCAGGACGCCGACCTGGATCCCACGGAAGGAGCCCTGCGTTGACCACCCCGACGACGACCCCCACCCCATCGACCGGCTCGTGGCGCGGGGTGGCCTCCGAGGACCAGGACGAGCTGTCGGACAAGGTCAGCGGGCTGCTGCGGGTGCGCTCCCGCAGGCTGCTCGGCGACCTGCTCACCCCGCACCGCAAGGCCATCGCCCTGCTCACCGCGATCATCATCGTCTCCAACGGGGCCGGGCTGGCCATCCCCTACCTGGTGAAGGTGGGGATCGACGCCGGCATCCCGCCGATGCTGCGCGGCACCGGGCCCGGCACGTTGCTGACCGTGGTGGGCGTCATCCTCGCGGCGGCGGTCACCCAGGCGCTCACCCGGCAGGCGTTCCTCACGATGTCGGGCCGGATCGGCCAGGACATCCTGCTGGAGCTGCGCAGGCGGGTGTTCGACCACTTCCAGCGGCTGTCGCTGAGCTTCCACGAGAAGTACACCTCCGGGCGCGTCATCTCCCGGCTCACCTCCGACATCGAGGCCATCGCCGAGCTGCTGCACTCCGGCTTCGACGGCCTGGTCACCGCGGTGCTGACGATGTTCGGCACGGCCGCGCTGCTGCTGGTGCTGGACTTCCATCTCGGGCTGGTGGCGCTGATCCCGCTGCCGCTGCTGCTGCTGTTCACCCGCTGGTTCAGGCGGCAGTCGGCGATCGTCTACCGGCGCACCAGGGAGACGGTGGCGCTGGTCATCGTGCACTTCGTGGAGTCGATGACCGGCATCCGCGCGGTGCAGGCCTTCCGCCGGGAGCCGCGCAACCAGGAGATCTTCCGGGAGGTCAACGACGACTACCGGGAGGCCAACGTCCGGGCCATGAAGCTCATCGCGGTCTTCATGCCGGGCATCAAGCTGATCGGCAACGTCACGATCGCCGGCGTCCTGTTCTACGGCGGCTGGCTGGCCTTCCATGGCGAGGTCACGGTCGGCGTCCTGACCGCCTTCCTGCTCTACCTGCGCGGTTTCTACGAGCCCATGCAGGAGATCAGCCAGTTCTACAACACGCTGCAGTCCGCCAGCGCGGCACTGGAGAAGCTGTCGGGCGTGCTGGAGGAGGAGCCGGGTGTGCCGGAGCCGCGCGAGCCCACCCCGCTGCCGGAGCCGCGCGGCAAGGTGCGGTTCGAGGCGGTCAGGTTCGCCTACGTCGAGGAGATGCCGATCCTGCCGGGCCTGGACCTGACGATCCCGGCCGGGCAGAGCGTGGCGCTGGTCGGCTCCACGGGGGCGGGCAAGACGACGCTGGCCAAGCTCATCTCCCGCTTCTACGACCCGACGGCGGGGCGGGTGCTGCTGGACGACGTCGACCTGCGCACCCTGGACGAGCCGACGCTGCGCAGGGCCGTGGTCATGGTGACGCAGGAGAACTTCCTGTTCAGCGGCACGGTCCTGGACAACATCAAGTTCGGCAGGCCGGACGCCACCGACCGGGAGGTGCGGGAGGCGGCCAGGGCGATCGGCGCGCACGAGTTCATCTCGGCGCTGCCCGACGGCTACCGGACGGAGGTGGGCAAGCGCGGCGGCCGCATGTCGGCGGGGCAGCGCCAGCTCGTCGCGTTCGCCAGGGCGTTCCTGGCCGACCCGGCGGTGCTGATCCTGGACGAGGCCACCTCCAGCCTCGACGTGCCGAGCGAACGGCTGGTCCAGCGGGCGCTGCGCACGATCCTGTCGGACCGCACCGCGCTGATCATCGCGCACCGGCTGTCGACCGTGGAGATCGCCGACCGGGTGCTGGTCATGGAGCGGGGCGAGATCGTCGAGGACGGGCCGCCCAGCGACCTGATCACCGCCTCGGGCCGCTTCGCCGACCTGCACCAGGCCTGGCAGGACAGCCTCAGCTGAGTCAGTGCGGGGGCGTGACGGCCGCCACCACCCGGTAGATCTCGTACCCAGCGGCCAGCAGCACCGGCAGCCCGAGGGCGAGCAGCAGGCGGGTGCGTGGCGCCCCCGTCACGGGCGCCCGCCTCGCCTGGGCGGGCACCAGGGGGATCCTCTCCTCCGGCGCCGGTTCGGGCGCGGGCACCAGCTCCGGGTGCCGGCCGAGGTAGCCGGGCGGGAACGACGTCGTGTGGACCGTTCCGCAGCACGGGCACAGGGTGTCCGCCCAGGGCGGCTGGACGGCGACGCCGTTGTTCAGCCAGACCTCCGCCTCGCGGCCGCGGGTGCCGCTCAGCCGCCTGATGGTGTAGCGCACCTCCCAGACGTGCCGACAGCAGAGGCATGCGTACGGCCAGAGCTGATGCGTGTCGATTTCCTCGCGCACAAGACCACCCCCCGATCAGGGACCGCCACCGCAACCGAGTGTGCGCGCGGGTCCACATCCCTACAAGGGCGGCCTTGTGCGACCATGAGTTACTAAAAGGTCACTATCAGTGTCAGGTTAGGAGCCAATGGTTCCGGGCGGGAACCGGGCTGAGCAGCGGGGTCTCGTCGGGGACGCGAGGCTCGGCCGGGATGAGCTCCGGATGGCGGGCGAGATAGCCGCTCGGGAACATGGCCGCCTGCTGACAACCGCAGCGCGGGCAGACCACGTTCGACGAGGGCGGCGGAACGGGCACGCCGCCCCGCAGCCAGATCTCGGTCTCGGTGCCGTCACGGGCGTCGACGAGCCTGACGAGATAGTCCTCTTCCCAGACGTGCAGGCAGCCCCGGCACTCGAAGGGCAGGCTCCTGTGCTCCTGTCTCATGAGGTCACCTCCTCACCTCCGAGTCTCCGCCTCCTTTCCCCGGCTCCGCAACCCGGGTCAGCGGACGGCCAGCACGAACACGAGCGCGGCCGCGACCACGGCGAGCGTGCCGAGCCAGGCGAACAGCGCGTCCAGGCCGTTGTTCAGCGGCGTGCCCGCGTGCAGGGCGCGCTGCACGCGGCGGAAGCGCGCCCCCGTCCTGATCAGCAGGACCGCGCCGCACAGGGCGGCCAGCGCGAAACCGGCCACGGCCGGCAGCGGCAGGCCGGCGGCCGCCCCCAGCCCGGTACCTCCCAGCCCGCCGGTGGCCAGCGCCACCGCGGTGCGCACCCAGGCCAGCCGGGTCCGCTCGCTCTGCAGCCCCTTGTCCCAGACCTCCTGCGACACCTCTAGGCCGCCAGCAGGATGAGCACCAGGGCCAGCACCGCCACGGCGGCGACGCCGTACCCGAAGACGGGCGCCAGCGCGGGCGGCGGGAGAGAGGCCTGGGCGCGCAGCGCGCGCTGGATGCTGCGCCAGCGCGGGTAGGCCATGCCCGCGGCCAGTGCCGAGAGCGTCACGAGCACGACGGCGAGCGCGGTGCGCAGCCAGGGGACGAACACGTCGGCGGGCACGGCCGCCACGGCCAGCCCACCCGCGCTGAGCGCCAGGGCGGTGCTCAGCCAGGTGAGGAACGTGCGTTCGTTGGCGAGGGTGAAACGCGGGTCGGGCTCCATGAGAGAAACGGTAATTCGCACCCATTCTCCCTAGAGATAGCGGGATTAGCCTGTGCAGGCCTCGGTGACCTTCTGCACGTAGGCGGCGGTGTCGGCGCCGACCTTCTGGGCGGCGTCCACCGCGTCGTTGACGCTCTGCACGTTGATGCCGGACAGGGTGGCGGCCAGGTCGTCGGAGGCTTCCTTGATCGTGGTGTTGGCGGCCTGGTCGGCGACGTCGTTGAGCTTGGCCGCCGTGTCGTCGAGCGCCTTCTCCATGGCTTGCGGGTCGTTGGCCAGGCTGGTCAGCTGGGCGGTCAGGTCGGCGACGATCTTCGGTGCCTCCAGGCAGGCCTGAGCCTTGTCGATCGTGGAATTGACCTCTCCGCATCCGGTGACGAACACGAACGCGGAGATGGCGGCAAGGGACGCGAACCGTCTATGAAGGCGACGCATGCCCCGACCCTACCCAACGGCCACGCGCCGGGGGCGCTACAACCGCGTGGATGACGGGCGCGCCGAACCTACCCGGATGGGCGTTCTAGGATCGATGTCATGACTACGTGTGAGCATCTTGCCAAGTCGGCCGACCCCGAGGCGCGGACCCCGGAGGGTTGCGAGGAGTGCCTGGCGGCCGGCGGCCGGTGGGTGCACCTGCGGCGCTGCCTGGAGTGCGGTCACGTCGGGTGCTGCGACTCCTCGCCCGCCAAGCACGCGACCGCGCACTTCCGCGCCACCGGCCATCCCGTGGTGCAGTCGTTCGAGCCCAACGAGGCCTGGCGGTGGTGTTTCGTCGACAGCACCATGGGGTGACGCGCGGGCTTCACCACTCGCGGCGGTCGCTCCGGTCGTCGTACTGCTGGTCGGGGCGGAGCCGCTCGCCGGTGGAGAACATCGGGTCGCCCACGTACGGGCGGCTCAGGTCGCCCTCCGGGCCCCGGTAGGGCTCGGCCTGCTGGCCCAGCGCCAGCAGCGGGTCCACCGGGTTGGGCGGGGTCCGGTTGTCCGCCGGGCCGTAGGGGTCCTGACCGTAGGTGGGGCTCTGCCCGTAGGTGGCCTCCGGGCTGCCGTGGAAGGGGTCGTGACGCCGGCCCGCGCCCGGGATGCCGTGCATCGGGGTGCCGAGCCCGGGCGTCGCCGCCGCGCCCGCCGGCGGCGGGCTCTGCGGGGGCGGCTGCTGCCGGTAGTGCTGGTCCTGGCCGCCGTAAGGGTCGGGCTGCCTGGACGGGAACGGCTCCGGCTGGGGCGCGGCGTAGGTCTCGCCGGAGTGGTAGGGCTCGGCGGCCTGGGAGGGGAAACCGAGCGGGTCGGTCGTCAGAGGCGCCTGGCGCCGCCTGTCGTCCGGCATCTGGTAAACGGGCTGGCCCGCGCTCGCGTGCTGTTCCTCGACGTACTGAGGGCCGGTGAAGGGGACGGCGGGAGGCGGCGGCTGGACGTACTGCGGCCCCGAGAGCGGGTCGCTGTAGCCGCTGTCGGTGTACTGCGGCCCGGAGAAGGGCTCGGCGGGGCCCGGGTCGGCATACGGCTGGGGCGCGCCGTAGCGGTCGCCACCGCCCTGGTCGGCGTACTGGGGGCCGGTGAAGGGCTGCCGCTGCGGGGTGGGCGTGCCGCGCGGCGGGGTCGTCTCGCTGTAGGAGGCCACCAGCTTGTCCTGGGGCGGCGGCGGGGTCCCCCTGGCCACCAGCACGTCGTTGGGCGCCAGCGCGGCCGTGGGCCGCTCGTCCTGCGGCGGCTGCACGGGATTGGGCGGGCGCTGATACTGGCCGGTGCCGGGGAACACCTCGGTGCCGGCCTCCTGGTCGGGCACGGCGGGCTGCTCACCGGAGGCCTCGGCGAACCCCTCGTCGAGCGTGTCGAGCAACCGGCCGACGTCGTTCATCGGCATGCGGAAGCTCGCGGTGCACATCTCTCCTCGCCACAGGCTGAGGACCAGGGTGCCCTCATGCCAGGTGACCCGGAGGCACCGCTCCTGGCCTCGGGCATCGAAGAACACTTCGCCGAACGACGGCAACGGGACAACTTCCGACATGGCAGACATTATTGCTTCAACCAGCCTTTATCCGTCCACTCAACCCCGGAAAACCCTACCTAACCGGACTTCCCCTCCCCACCGGTGACCCCTCAGGCCACGTCAGCAAGACTGGTTGACCGGTTGGAGTTCCGATCGCCCAGTGTGCCACGCGAGGCGGCGAAGGTCCCGGGGAACGCCGGGATGCGTTTGGCCGATCACTCGGCGTTCGGCGCGGCCACCCCGGAATGCGGGTAGCGTTTACTGCCGTGCCGGACTCCCATCTCCCGACCGCTGACTCACTGCTCAGCATCGCCGTCGACGCCCTCGGAGGCAGCGAACGGCAGGGCCAGATCACGATGGTGAAGGCCGTTCAGCAGGCCATCGACGACGAGGAGCACCTCGCGGTCCAGGCCGGCACGGGCACCGGCAAGTCGCTCGCCTACCTGGTGCCGTCGGTCCGGCACGCCATGGACACCGACACCCCCGTCGTGGTGTCGACCGCCACGATCGCGCTGCAGCGCCAGCTCGTCGACCGCGACCTGCCCAGGCTGGCGGAGGCGCTCGCCAAGGAGCTGCCGCACGAGCCGACCTACGCCATCCTCAAGGGCCGCCGCAACTACCTGTGCCGCTACAAGGCGACCGCGGGCTGGCCCGAGGAGGACGAGCAGGACCAGCTCTTCGACCCGCGCGAGGTCAGCGCCACCGGCCGGATGGTCCAGCGCATCCAGGAATGGGCCGACGAGACCGAGACCGGCGACCGCGACGAGCTGGTGCCCGGCGTCAGCGAGCAGGCCTGGCGGCAGTTCTCGGTCAGCGCCCAGGAGTGCCTGGGCGCGAGCCGCTGCCCCAGCGGCGCCGAGTGCTTCGCCGAGCTGGCCAGGGCGCGGGCCGGCGAGGTCGACGTGGTCGTCACCAACCACGCGCTGCTCGCCATCGACGCCATGGGCGACCTGCCCGTCCTGCCCGAGCACGACGTCGTGGTCGTCGACGAGGCGCACGAGCTCGTCGACCGGGTGACCTCGGTGGTGACCGGCGAGCTGTCGGAGACCTCCGTCTCCCTGGCCGTGCGCCGCGTCGGCCGCCTGATCGACCAGCCGGTCGCCGACCAGCTCCAGGAGGCGGGCGAGGACCTCAAGGCGCTGTTGTCCGCCGCCCCGCCCGGCCGCGTGGACGAGCTGCCGGAGGTGCTCGGCCTGACCCTCGCGCTGGTGCGCGACAGCGCCGCCCGCTGCCTGACCGCGCTCGGGCCCCGCGGCGGCGACAAGGACGATCCCGACAAGGCGGGCCAGCGCAAGGCGGCGTTCACCGCCCTGGACGAGGTGCACGACACCGCGGTGCGCATGCTGGAGGCCTACGGGCACGCCTCCGAGACCGACAGGTCCGAGGTCGTCTGGCTCGACGGCGCCACCGACCGGCGCCCGCCCATGCTGCGCGTCGCGCCGCTCAACGTGGGCGGCATGCTGCGCGACAAGCTCTTCGGCGACCGCACCGTGGTCCTCACCTCGGCCACGCTGGCCCTTGGCGGCACGTTCGACGGCATGGCACGCCAGTGGGGCCTCGGCGACAAGGGCTGGCAGGGCATGGACGTCGGCTCCCCCTTCGACCACCCCCGCGCCGGCATCCTCTACGTCGCCAAGCACCTCCCCCAGCCCGGCCGGGACGGCCTCCCGCAGGCCTACCTCGACGAGATCACCGAGCTGATCGAGGCCGCCGGCGGGCGCACCCTGGGCCTGTTCTCCTCCATGCGGGCCGCCAAGGCCGCCACCGAGGCGCTGCGCGACCGCCTCAAGGTCCCGCTGCTCTGCCAGGGCGACGACTCCACCATGCTGCTGGTCAAGCAGTTCGCCGAGGACGAGGAGACCTGCCTGTTCGGCACCCTGTCCCTGTGGCAGGGCGTGGACGTCCCCGGGCCCTCGTTGCGTCTGGTCATCATCGACCGGGTGCCCTTCCCCCGGCCCGACGACCCGCTCACCTCGGCCAGGCAGCGGCACGTCGCGGCCAAGGGCGGCAACGGGTTCATGACCGTGGCCGCCACCCACGCCGCCCTGCTGCTCGCCCAGGGCACCGGACGCCTGCTGCGCTCCCAGCACGACAAGGGCGTCATCGCCGTCCTGGACCCCCGGCTGGCCACCGCCCGCTACAGCGGCTTCCTGCTGGGCTCCCTCCCCCCGTTCTGGCGCACCACCGACCCGGCGGTGGCCCGCGCCGCCCTGAAACGCCTGTCCACCGAATCCTGACCCCCGCCTGCCCGTCCGCTTCAACGTCCCGTCCAGCGGACGGCCCGCTGTCGTCGTCCCGCACGCGGCCGCCCATCGCGCTCAGCGGGGTCCCGCTGTCGACATACCGTTCTGGGTGGGGGTCATTTTTTACGGCGCGGCCGAGTGGGCGCCGACCGCCGTCCTCCTGCGGGGCGCGCGGGAGGCGTTGCCCAAGGGTGGGGTGGCGGGCCGCCGTAACGGCGCTTGCTTTCCCGGCTGAGGGGTGACACGTGGGCCGGCTGAGGGTGTCGCGGGGACCGGTCGAAGGGTGAGGGGTGTCGCGGGGACCGGTTGAGCCGGCAGGGGCGCTCGCCCGCGTGGGCGGTCGCCGCTCTGGTGCCGGATCCGGTCCCCTGTGGGTGGGTGGGGTCAGGATTCCCAATGGGAGAGTTCGGGGCGTTTGGGAGTGAGGCCGTCGCCGGAGGAGATGCCGCGTAGGCGGCGGCTCATCCAGGGGACCAGGTGTTCGCGCATCCACTGGGCGTCCTCGCGGCGCCGGGCGCGGGGGTCGACGGCTCTGTCCGGCCACACCTTGTGCCAGTCGTCGAAGGGCACCCCCAGGACGTCGAGGACCCGGGCCGCCACCAGGCGGTGGCCGTCGGCGTTCATGTGCAGGCGGTCCTCGCTCCAGGCTCGCCAGTCACGCAGCCCCTGCATCGACCACTGATCCACCAGCCGGCAGCCGTACAGGTCGGCGATGGACCGTACATGCAGGTAGAAGATGGCGAAGCGGCCGCGCAGGCGCCGCATCAGCGGCATGTCGCGCGGGTCGACGCCGGTGAAGAGCAGCACGTCCGCGCCGCTGGAGCGGAGCTCGCGGACGGCGGCGGTGAGCTGCTTCGCCATCACGTCGGGGTCACTGCCAGGACGCAGCAGGTCGTTGCCGCCGGCGCAGAGGCTGACCAGGTCGGGAGCCATCTGGACGGCCAGCGGGACCTGCTCGGCGACGATCTGGTCGAGCAGCTTGCCGCGCACCGCGAGATTGGCGTAGCGGAACGACGAGTCGTCCAGCGCGAGCCGTTCCGCGACCCGGTCGGCCCAGCCGCGGTAGTGGCCGTCGGTGCCGGGGTCGTTGAGTCCCTCGGTGAAGCTGTCACCAAGGGCCACGAAGGAGCCGTAATGCCTCATGACCTGCTGTTCATCTCCGCTTTGTGGGTGCTGCGGCGTGGGCCACGACTGTAGTGGGAATCCCGCGCCGACACCCGGCGACACGCGTCAAGTCTTGGCGTGTTCTCGCCGGACGGCCGGTGGCCGCCCGGCTCATCCCGCGATGGCCCGATAGGCGGCTTCGAGCAGCTCCTCCGCCGGGCCTTCGAGCCGGCCGACCTTGGCCAGGCCGTCCAGGACGACGAAGCGCTGCTTGGCACCGCGGTTCTTCTTGTCCAGCCGCATGTGGTCGCGCAACTGCGGCCAGGCGGCGAGGGGGTAGGAGGTGGGCAGGCCGACCGAGGTGAGGATGGAGCGGGTGCGCTCGACGAGGTCGGCGCCGATCCGGCCGTCGAGCCTGGACAGCTCGGCGGCGTACACCATGCCGATGGCGACGGCCTCACCGTGGCGCATCCGGTAGTTCTCGGCGCGCTCGATGGCGTGACCGAGGGTGTGGCCGTAGTTGAGGATCTCGCGCAGTCCCGCCTCGCGCAGGTCCGCGCCGACGACGTCGGCCTTGATCTGGATCTTGCGCTCGACGAGCTCCCGGGTGTGCCGTCCCTCCGGCGTGCGGGCGGCCTCGGGGTCCTCCTCGATGAGGGCGAGGATGGCCGGGTCGGCGATGAAGCCGCCCTTGATGACCTCGGCGAGCCCGGCGACGTAGTCGGCGCGCGGCATGCCGGACAGCGTCGCCAGGTCGCACAGCACTCCGGCGGGGGGCAGGAAGGTGCCGACGAGGTTCTTGCCTTCGGGGGTGTCGATGCCGTTCTTGCCGCCGACGGCCGCGTCGACCATGGCGAGCAGCGTGGTGGGGGCGAGCACGACCTGCACGCCACGCAGCCAGGTGGCGGCGACGAACCCGGCCAGGTCGGTGGTGGCTCCCCCGCCGACGCCGACGACGGCGTCCGACCGGGTGACGCCGTGGCGGCCGAGCGCGGACCACAGCTGCGCGGCCACCTCGACGGTCTTGGCCTGCTCGCCGTCGGGCACCGGCAGCGGCACCACGTCATGGCCGGCCTCGGACAGCACAGCGCAGACGGGGCCGGAGAGCTCCGGCAGGCTCTCCGGGTGGATCACGGCGACCGTGCGCACGCCCGGCTTGAGCAGGCCGGGCAGCTCGCCGAGCACGTCGGTGCCGACCACGACCTCGTAGGGGCTGTCGCCGCGCACGGCGATCCTGGTCGCGGTCATCTGCCCAGCCCCTTGATGATCTCGTCGGCGAGCTCTTCCGGCTCCCGCTTGTCGGTCGCGACCGTCAGGACGGCCAGCCGCTCGTAGATGGGCCGCCGCTGCTCCATCAGCTTCTTCAGCTGGCTGCGCGGGTTGAGCACGAGCAGCGGCCTGGCGGCGGCGAGGCCCACCCTGGCGACCGCGTCGGCCAGGCCCACCTGCAGGTAGACGACGGCGTGGCCGGCGAGCAGGGCCTGGGTCTCCTCGTTGAGCACGGCGCCGCCGCCGAGCGACAGGACGCCGTCGTGCTCGCGCAGCGCCTGCCGCACGGCCTCCAGCTCCAGCTCGCGGAAGCGGTCCTCGCCGTCCTCGATGAAGATGTCGCCCACGGGCTTGCCCGCGACGGCCTCCACGTCGGCGTCGGTGTCGCGGAAACGTACGCCGAGCCGCTCGGCGAGCAGGCGGCCGAGGGTGGTCTTGCCGGACCCGGGCGGGCCGATCAGCACGGCCGCGGGCGTTGTGACGGTCATTTGATCACCATGGATGAGAGGTAGCCGGACAGGTTGCGGGCGACTTCCTCGACGGAGTCGCCGCCGAACTTCTCCAGCGCGGCGTCGGCCAGCACCAGCGCGACCATCGCCTCGGCGACGACGCCCGCCGCCGGGACGGCGCACACGTCGGAGCGCTCGTGGTGGGCCTTGGCCGCCTCGCCGGTCTTGACGTCGATCGTGGCGAGCGCCCTGGGCACCGTCGAGATGGGCTTCATCGCGGCGCTGACCCGCAGGATCTCGCCGTTGGTCATGCCGCCTTCGACGCCGCCCGCGCGGTTGGTGATGCGCCGGACCCCGTCCTCGGTGGTGTACTCGATCTCGTCGTGGGCGCGGGAGCCTGGCCGGTGCGCGGTCTCGAAGCCGTCACCGAGCGCCACGCCCTTGATCGCCTGGATGCCCATCAGAGCGGCGGCGAGCCGGGAGTCGAGGCGGCGGTCCCAGTGGGTGTAGCTGCCCAGGCCGGGCGGCAGGCCGAAGGCGAGCACCTCGACGACCCCGCCGAGCGTGTCGCCGTCCTTGTGGGCCCGGTCGATCACCTCGATCATGGCGGCGCTGCCCTCGGGGTCGGCGCACCGGACCGGGTCGGCGTCGATCCTGGCCAGGTCGCCGGGGCCGGGCAGCCCTTCGGCGGGGGTGCGGGCGCCGCCGATGGCGGTGACGTGGCTGACGATGTCGACGCCGAGCGCCTGCTTGAGGAAGCGCCTGGCGACCTCGCCGAGCGCGACCCGGGCGGCGGTCTCGCGGGCGCTGGCCCGGTCGAGCACCTGTCGGGCGTCGTCGAAGCCGTACTTCTGCATCCCGGCGAGGTCGGCGTGGCCGGGCCGGGGGCGGGAGCGGGGCGCGTTACGCGCCAGCCCTTCGAGCTCCGCCGGGTCCACGGGGTCGGCCGCCATGACCTTCTCCCACTTGGGCCACTCGGTGTTGCCGACCCGGACGGCGACGGGGCTGCCCATGGTGCGGCCGTGCCGGACGCCGCCGGAGATCGTCACCTGGTCCTGCTCGAACTTCATGCGGGCGCCCCGGCCGTAGCCGAGGCGGCGGCGGCGCAGCGCCTCATCGATGGCGGCCGTCGTCACCTGGACCCCGGCGGGCAGCCCTTCGAGGATGGCAACGAGCTCGGGGCCGTGGGACTCTCCAGCGGTCAACCAGCGCAACATGCCTACAAGTCTTCCATGTGCGGCCTAGTGGGATGTCCGGCCGTTCACCTGCCGAGACAGAGCGCGGTGAGCGCGCCGAGGAGCATGAAGGGCCCGAACGGGAACTGCGTCTGGCGCGTGCCCCGCCCGGTGACCAGCAGCAGGACCGCGTAGAGGGCGCCGAGGAGCTGCCCGCCGAGCGCCGCCACGGTCCAGGTCTGCCAGCTCAGCGCGGCGCACGCCAGGCCGATGAGCCCGGCCAGTTTGACGTCGCCAAGCCCCAGGTCGGTGGGCCTGACCAGCCACAGGAGGCCGTACAGCGCCGCCAGCGCCAGCCCGCCGAGCAGCGCTCTGGGCAGCTCGCCGGTGGGGACGAGGGTCAGCGCCATGATCGGGTACGACGGCAGCGTGATCACGTCGGGCAGCCGGGAGGTGCGCCAGTCGATCGCGGCCAGGGCCGTGCCCACCAGCGCGGCGTACACGTACGGCAGGCCCGCCCGCCAGGCGACCAGCACGATCACGGCGGCGGTCACCAGCTCGTAGAGGGGCGGCCAGGCCGGGACGGGCACCGTACGCACGACGCTCGTGAACGCGGCGCGGGCCTCGGCGCGCGTGTCGGCGGGGTCGGCCCCGAACGCGCCGGCCAGGGTCCTGACGTAGCGGCCGGCCAGGAGCCCGAGGAGCGCCAGCAGTGCGAGCACGGGGCAGACTTTACGTGCGGCGCGGACGTTGCGCCATGGCGGCGGTTCACGCGGCACTGTTCGACGGACAATTTCCGCGTGGCCCGGGACAAATACGCAAGAATCGCGGTAATCATTGCGACGTTTGTCCTAGTTCCGGTGTTGCTGGAGATTCTGGCCTGGTACATCGAGGGCGAGGAGTACAGCGTCTCGCGCGCGCTGACCGTGATCTCCGTGCTGGTCGCGCTGGCGCTGGTGGCGCTCGTGGCCGGCAACGTCCGGGGCAGGCTGCCCGTGATGCTGGTCACCGCCCTGACCGTGGCCGCCGTCGTCGAGCTCGTCCTCGGGTTCGTCGCCGGTTTCGGGCCGGTGCTGTGGCGGTCCAGCCTGCCCGGCGAGCTGCTCGGGCTGACCATGATCGGGCTCAGCGTCTTCACCGTGCTGACCGGCTCCTACCTGCTGATCCTCTACCGGCGCGGCCTCTACCTGCCCTACCTGGACGCCACGGCGGGGCCCGCGCCCACCACGACCAAGCGCAAGGTGATCGGCGAGTCGGAGATCCTGATCCGGACCCTGCCGGAGCTGAGCCAGGCGATGGAGAAGGCGCTCGGCAGCTGCGTGTCCATGGTCGACCAGGAGGACCTGCACTTCGTGGCGTTCTTCGACACGCAGGGCTGCTGCTTCTACACCGACGTGCTCGACGACGCCGACCTCAGGCACTTCTTCCACGAGACCACCGCCGACGAGCGCCGCGACGGCTACCTCAAGATCGGCCGTCAGCTCGACTGGCTCGGTCAGCGGCTCGACTCCCAGCTCAGCACGATGGGAAGCGGCTCGGTCATCAGGACCGTCGTCGACCTGGAGCGCGGCGCCCTCTACCACTACTGGGTGGACCGCGGCCGCTACCTCGTCGGCGTCACCCTGGACCAGCGCAAGGTCGACATCGCCGACGACAAGATGGCCAGGCTCGTCGACATGATCCGCAGCCACTTCACCCTCCCGCCGATCAACCAGCGTCTCCCCCCGGAACGCGGCGGCGTCCTGCGTCCCCTCAAGAAAGAGCGCGGGTGGCCCGAATCCGGCTCCTGATCCTCGTCCTCCTCACCGGCTGGGGCCTGGCGGAGCTGACCGGCCTCGACGGTCTCCAGCACTCGCCGGCGTACATGCTGGCGAGTTCACTGCTGCTGGCGGTCGGCCTGTACGGGAGCACGCACGGCATCGACCGGGCCGAGGCGCGCGCGAACGCCGGGATCATCGTGCTCGCGGTCACGGTCGGGGTGGTGCTGAAGGCCGCGTTCATCGCCGCCGTGATCTTCTTCTTCTACGACGACCCGTTCGCGCTGGTGCTGGCGGTGACGGTCGCCCAGATCGACCCCCTCTCGGTGGCCGCCGTGCTGACCGAGTCCCGGCTGTCGGCCAGGGCCAGGACGATCCTGGCCGCCTGGTCGTCGTTCGACGACCCGGTGACCGTGGTGCTGTCGGTGTACGCGGCCACGCTCGCCTTCTCCGGTGACGGCGTGGGGCTGGGCGAAGTGGCGGACCTCGGCTGGAACGCGCTGTTCGCCGTCGTCGCCTACCTGGTGTGGCGACTGGTCCGCGGTGGCCCCCCGTGGCTGATCCACGCGACCGCGGTCACGGCGATCCTGGTCGGCGCGTGGACGTTCCTCATGCTGGGCCTGGCGATCGCGGGCCTGTTCCTGCGCCTGCCGGACAGCCGGCGGGTCGAGCAGGCGGTGTCGGTGGCGTTCCCGCTGGCCGCCCTCCTCATGGGGATGCTGCTGGTCGGCGGCGTCGACGTCGCCGAGGGGATCGTGCTGGGCGTCACCGCGTTCGCCGCCCAGATGCTGGCCGCGGCGCTGCTCACCTGGCGGCTGCCGGTGATGGACCGCGTGCACCTGGCGCTGGCCCAGCAGAACGGCGTCACCGCGGTCATCCTGGCGCTGGTCTTCGAACGCTCGCTGGACGGGTTCGTCGCGGTGGTCGCGCCGGCGATCGTCACCATCAACGTCATCCACGCCCTGGCCAACCATGCGGCCAACCGGGCGGTCAACGCGTGGGAGGCGCGGTCATCTCCTGGAGAACCAGCGCCGCTTCCTGACCGGCACCACCCGGGCGACGGTGACGCCGGAGAGGCGGTCGACGGTGCCTGACTCGACCGCGGCCAGCGCCCGCAGCACCTCGCCCTCGATCACGAACGGCACCGGCCCGGCCACGTCCACCACCACGGCCGCCGCCTGCTCGCTGACGGCCGCCTGACACACCTGCAGGGTGGTCGCCTGGATGGGCCGCGCGTCGGCGCGCCACCGGGTCAGCGCCTCGGTGCCGGTGAAGGCGAGCACGGCCTGCCTGCCGTCCTGGCCGACGAGCTTGGGCAGCGCCATCTCGCTCTCCTTCTCCTGCCGCAGCCCGTGCTCGCCCACCTCGGACTCGGTCAGCAGGGCGACGACGGGGACGAGCAGGCGGGCGCCGCCGAGGGCGCCGAGCACCCGGTCGGGCCCGGCCGTGCCGTCCTGGTAGGCGGCCAGCGCGGCGGCCACGGCCGGGGCGGCGCCGCCGTCGTCGGTGGGGTCGAGAGGCTGAGGAATGCTCGGCACAACGCCCGAGATTACCCGCGCGTCACCCCGCCCTCCGCACCAGCCTCGCGTAAACGGTCGGTCACGCAAGGCAAGGTACGCCGCTCTGCTGCACTCCATCGTGACCAATCACCCCTTCGTTGACGGCGACAAGCGCGCAGGCTGGCTCACTTTGTACGTCTTCTGCGCCAAGAACGGCTTGGATCTCGAGCCGGTCGACGATGACGCGGCGTATGACCTGGTCATCGCAGTCGCGTCCGGCAAGCGAGGTCCGCGAGATCGCCGACATGCTGCGGAGCCTCACGCCAGGGCCTTGATCCCCGAAAGAGGGCGTGCGTCCCATGAAAGAACGTCCGTTCGGTACGGCGATCGCTACGTGAGGTCGCTGAGGGCCTTGCCCGACGCCTTGAGCGCTGCCTCCATCGCCGCGCGACCCGGCGTCCTGGGCTCCTCGACGGGCTCCTGGTCGTCCTCGGCGTCCAGCAGGGGCTCGGTGTCGCTCTCGGGCACGTTCTCGTCGGGTGTGCTCATCAGGCGGAATCCTTCCTGGTCAGGGCTGTGATATCCCCGCCTTTACCCGGCACGCGGCGGGCAAACCGGCCCTGTCCGGGACCGTCAGCCGGGTGGTGGGTCGTCCACCGGAGGGAGGGCGGTGTCCGCCTCCTCGTGGCCGGCGCCGGTGGCTCTGAGCAGGTCGACGACGATCGACCGGAGCTGCGCCACGATCACGGAGGCGGAGAAGCCGAGCTGCTCGGGCCGTTCCCGGTGCGCCACGGCCAGCAGGGCCTGCCGGGCGAGGACGGGCTCGCGGCCCGCGGCCAGTTCGAGCTGCAGCAGCAGCGCCGCCTCCGACACCTCGCGCATCGCCTCGGCCAGCACCAGCGGCGGCGGGCGCAACTCGCCGAGCGCGGCCAGCGTTCTGCGGGCGAGCACGCGGACGTTCCTGAGCGCGTGGTCCACCGGTTCGGCCGCCGTCTCGTACCTGGCCAGCCTGGCCCGGCGATGCCAGTGCATGGGTGAGATCATGATGATCTCCTTGCTGGTCTGCAGCGCCTGCTCGAACTCCTCGACCGCGGCCTGGGTGCCGCGCGCCTCCTCCAGCGCCTCGGCGGCCAGGTCGGCGTCGCGTTTCTCGATCGCCTCGGCGGCCTGCTCCAGCGCCGTGGACAGGGCGTCGAGCACCCCGGAGGCGTGCTTGGCGGCGAGGGTGAGCGGGCTGGCGGGCATCAGCGCCACGGCCGCGAGGCCGACGAGGCCGCCGGTGAGCGCGTCGAGCATCCGGTCCAGCCCACCCGAGTCGTCGCCCGGCAGCACCGCCACGACCAGCACGGCGGAGGAGGCCACCTGCGCCACGAACAGCGCCCCGCTGTTCAGCAGCACGGCGGTGACCATCGCCAGCGCCACCACCAGGGCGATCTGCCAGGCTCCGGAGCCGATCCAGGCGACCAGGAGGTCTCCGACCCCCACGCCGAGGCTGACGCCCACCACCAGCTCGGCGACCCTGCGCAGCCGCTGGCCCAGCCCGATGCCGACGCTGATCAGCACCGCGATCGGCGCGAAGAAGGGTCGCGCGTGGCCGAGCACCTGCGTGGCGATCAGCCAGGCCAGCCCCGAGCCCACGGCGGCCTGCGCGATCGAGGGGGCCACCAGCCCGAACGACCTCAACCGCTCCCGTATGTGCTCGCCGAGCTTCGTTGCCACTCTTCCCACCTTGGCCGATCATTATGACATTCCGGTCACACCGTCCATGGAGGCCGAAAAGGACCGGTAGCCATCTACCTCGTTGACGAGGCCTTCAACGTCGGCCCGCCGTACAAGATCTTCACGGGAGTCACTGAGGTGCTCAGCAGGGCGCGGCCAGGAAGTCGTCCACCGCATGCATGAACGCCCTGCGCTCGGTGGTGTGGATCAGGTGGCCGGCCTCGATGGTCACCAGCTTGGCCCCGGGGATGCGCTCGGCCAGCTGGCCGGGGTCGAGGTGACTGGTCGGGCCGCCCGACAGCACCAGCGTCGGCGCCGAGATGGTCGCCAGGTCCGCCGCCCAGGCCGGGTCCGGCTCGCGGAACTGCCGTTCGGTGTCGTGCATCATGCGCCAGTCGAAGCCGGTGGAGCCGTCCTCCACCACGGGCTCGCGGCCCAGCAGCGGAACCGGCGGGACCGCGTCCTCCAGCACCAGCCGCTGGACCAGGCCGGGATGCCGGATCGCCAGGTGGTAGGCGACAGCGCCGCCCAGCGAGTGGCCCACCAGCGTGGCGCGCTCGATGTCGAGCTGGGCGAGGAGGGCGGCGATGTCGTCGGCCATCGCCGGGAGCGGATACTCCCCCGGATGGCCGCTGGCGCCGTGGCCGCGCAGGTCGGGCACGATCACGTGGTGGCGGGCCGCGAAGTGCTGGGTGAAGCCGTTCCAGTCGTTGTGGTCGGCCGTCCGCCCGTGCAGCAGCACCAGCGCCGGGGCGGCCGGATCGCCCTCTTCGCGGAAGGAGAGCATGATCCCGTTCACGACTGCTTTGCGAATCACACCGCGACACTACTGCCGTCACCTCCCACGTTGGCAGACATTGCCGGTGAAAGCCGGTTTCCCGCGTCAGTAACGTGAAGCCGGGTATGCCGATCAAGGGCCAGGCCAGCGGGTGCGAAGGGGCGAGGAATGCCGGATCCGATCGAAGTGCGCAAGGTGCCGATCGAGAGCGTCACGGACGCCTCCGGATTGGCGCGGCTGATCGACGACGGGGTGATCGAGGCCCGCCGGGTCCTCGCCGTCGTCGGCAAGACCGAGGGCAACGGCGGGGTGAACGACTACACGCGCATCCTGGCCGACCGGTCCTTCCGCGACGTGCTGGCGGCCAAGGGCCACCCCGCGCCGGAGACCGTGCCGCTGGTGTGGTCGGGCGGCACCGACGGGGTGCTGAGCCCGCACGCCACCGTCTTCGCCACCGTGGACCCCGCGCGCACGGTCGCCTCCGACGAGCCGCGCGTGTCGGTCGGGGTGGCGATGAGCGAGGTGATCCTGCCGGAGGACATCGGCCGGCCGGCCATGGTGGAGAAGGTCGCGGCCGGGGTGCGTGAGGCGATGAAGATCGCCGGCATCGACGACCCGCGCGACGTCCACTACGTGCAGACCAAGACGCCGCTGCTTACGCTGTCCACCATCACCGACGCCAAGAGCCGCGGCCAGAACACCGCCATCGAGGAGACCGGGCCGTCGATGGACCTGTCCAACTCCACCACCGCGCTCGGCGTCGCGGTGGCGCTCGGCGAGATCGACATGCCGTCGGCGGACCAGATCCACAAGGACCTGACGCTGTACTCGTCGGTCGCGTCCTGCTCGTCCGGCGTGGAGCTGGACCGGGCGCAGATCGTCCTGGTGGGCAACGTACGGGGCATCGGCGGCCGCTACCGCATCGGCCACAGCGTCATGCGCGACGCCCTGGACGCCGACGGCATCTGGGACGCGATCCGCGACGCGGGCCTGCCGCTGCCGGCCCGCCCGCACCACTCCGACCTGGGCGGCCGGCTGGTGAACGTCTTCATGAAGTGCGAGGCGGACCCGTCGGGCCGGGTCCGGGGCCGGCGCAACATCATGCTCGACGACTCCGACGTGCACTGGCACCGCCAGATCAAGGCCACGGTGGGCGGCGTGGCGGCGGCCGTCACCGGCGACCCGGCGGTGTTCGTCTCCGTCGCCGCGGTGCACCAGGGCCCCTCGGGCGGCGGCCCGGTCGCGGCGATCGCCGACCTGTCGGAGGAGGAGGGTTAGACGGACAGGCGCTTGAGCCGGGCCACGGCCTCGTCGATGACCTCGTCCTTCTTGCAGAAGGCGAACCTGACGAAGTGGCCGCCGCGCTCGGGGCGGTCGTAGAAGACCTGCGTCGGAATCGCCACCACGCCCGCCAGCTCCGGCAGCCGGCGGGTGAACTCCAGCCCGTCGGTGAAGCCGAGCGGGCGGATGTCGGTCTGCACGAAGTAGGTGCCCGCGGGCTCGAACACCTCGAAGCCCGCGGCTGACAGCCCGTCCATCAGCCGGTCCCGCTTGTCCTGCAGGGAGGCGCGCAGGGCGGCGACCCACTCCCCCTCGTGCCGCAGCCCGAAGGCGACCGCCACCTGCCAGGGCGCGCTCGCGGTGAAGGTGAGGAACTGCTTGACCGTCTGCACGGCCGTGACCAGCTCGGCGGGGGCGCACACCCAGCCGGTCTTCCAGCCGGTGACGGAGAACGTCTTGCCCGCCGAGGAGATCATCACCGTGCGCTCCCGCATGCCCGGCAGCGTGGCCAGCGGGATGTGCTCGACGCCGTCGAACGTGAGGTGCTCGTACACCTCGTCCGTGACCGCGACGAGGTCGTGCTCCTGGCAGAGCTCCGCGATGAGGGTCAGCTCCTCGCGCGTGAAGACCGTACCGGTGGGGTTGTGCGGTGAGTTGACCAGGATCATCCGCGTCCGCGGCGTGACGGCGGCGCGCAACTCGTCCGGGTCGAAGGCGAAACGGCCACCGGAAGGGCGCAGCGTCACCCCGACCAGCCGGGCCTGCGCCAGCGCGATCGAGGCGGCGTAGGAGTCGTAGTAGGGCTCGAAGGCGATCACCTCGTCGCCCGGCTCGCACAGCGCGAGCACCGAGGCGGCGATCGCCTCGGTCGCGCCGACCGTGACCAGGATCTCGCCCGCCGGGTCGTAGGCGAGCGCGTAGTGCTCGGCCCGGTGCTCCGACACGGCCTGTCTCAGCTCCATGACGCCGGGGCCCGGAGGATACTGGTTGGCTCCCGACCTGATCGCGTGCACGGCGCGGTCCAGCATCGCCGCGGGCCCGTCGGTGTCGGGGAAGCCCTGACCCAGATTGATCGCTCCGGTCTGGGTGGCCAGGGCGCTCATTTCCGCAAAAATCGTCGTGCCGAAGGAGCGCATCCGGGAGACAAGTGGTTCCGTCACATGTTCACACTAGTAGGCCGGGCCGGTGATCTTCGGACCGCTGGAGACCTCGTAAGGTGGTTTCTCTGAGCACTGGGACGCGTATACGCGAGCTGGACGCCCTCCGCGGCTTCGCGGTAGGCGGGATCATGCTGGTCAACACCTGGCAGCACGCCGGCCACGAGCCGGCCACCGGCATCGACTGGGCCATCGACAACCTCTTCCAGAGCCGCTTCTACCCGATCTTCTCCCTGCTGTTCGGCATCAGCTTCGTGCTGTTCCTGGAGCGGGCCGACCGGTGGGTGCTGCTGCGGCGGCTGTTCTGGCTGCTGATGTTCGGGCTGATCCAGCACACCTGGTACACCGGCGAAGTGCTGATCGACTACGCGTTCTTCGGCGCACTGGTGCTCGTGCCCGCGTCGTTCCTGCCCGGCGGCGTCCCCGTGCTGGTGCTCGGCCTGGCGCTGCTCGGCTGGAGCCTGGTGAACGACGGAGGCGTCCTGCCGCTCGACGGCCTGCCCGACATCGTCCCCACCGGACCCCTGCTCATCCCCGCCGCGTTCCTGATCGGCATGGGGCTCATGCGGCTGCGCCCGCCCCGGCGGCTGCTGGCGCCCGCGTTCGCGGTGAGCGTGCTGACCTCCGCGCTGCTCGTCGCCGTCTGGGCGTCCACCGGCGACTGGACCGTCTACCTCGCCGCCGCCATCGCCGGGGCCGCCGCCTACTCCACCGGGCTGCTGCTGGCGCTGCGGCCGTGGCTGTCGGCGGTGCTGGAGCCGCTCGGCAAGATGGCGCTGACCAACTACGTCTCCGGCACCCTGGTCATCTTCTTCGCCGAGCCACTCCTCGACAGCGATCCGACCCGCTGGTCGGTGATCGCGGTGGCGGCCGTCACGCTGGCCGTGCAGGTCCTTTTCAGCAGGTGGTGGCTGGGACGCTACAGGTATGGACCGCTTGAGTGGATCTGGCGATGCCTGACGTGGTTTCGGTACGTGCCGAACGGGTTAGAGTCGGGCCGTGACGAGAATCGCCCTCTGCCAGATCCCGGTGTCACCTGACCCGGCGGCCAACCTGACAAGGGTCCGCGAAGCTCTGGCCGGAGCCGAGGGCGCGGACCTCGCGATCTTCCCCGAGGCGACGCTCACCCGCTACGGCAGGCGCATCTCCGAGCTGGCCGAGCCACTCGACGGGCCCTTCGTCTCCGGCCTGGCCGAGGCGGCCAGGGAGCACGGCCTCGCGGTGATCGCCGGGACGTTCGAGCCCGGCGCGGGCCGGGTGCACAACACCGCCGTGGCCATCGACCGCGACGGCGAGATCAAGGGCGCCTACCGCAAGATCCACCTGTTCGACTCCTTCGGCGCGAAGGAGTCCGAGCTGGTCGCCCCCGGCGCCGAGCCCACCGTCGTGGAGCTCGCCGGGATCCGCGTCGGCCTGGTCACCTGCTACGACATCCGCTTCCCCGAGCTGACCCGGGCGCTCGTCGACCGGGGCGCCGAGATGTTCGCCGTCATCGCCGCCTGGGGCTCCGGCCCGCTCAAGGAGGACCACTGGGTCACCCTGGTGCGCGCCCGAGCGCTGGAGAACACCATGTGGACCGCCGCCGTCGGCCAGGCGCCCAACCCGGCAGAGGCCAAGGACGGCTACGGCGTGGGTCACAGCATGCTGGTCGACCCACTGGGCGTGGTCCGGGCCGACCTCGGCGCCGCACCCGGCGTCCAGGTCGTACATCTGGACCTGGAGGCGACCGCCTCCTACAGGGCCACCTTGCCCTGTCTCGAACATCGGGTTCTGGGGATCAGTAGATCTTGACTTCTCCCCGCCGGAACTGGGGTTCTCCCGTCTCGCGGCGGGGTGTTTACTGCTGCTTCTACGCCGCTTGCGCGGTGAAGGTTTCGGGCGGTGCCAGGGTCGGGATCGCCTCTCCTGGTCTTACCTGCTCTTCACAGTCGTTTCGGGTGTCCGCCAGCCCGGCGGCCACGTCGTTCACCGACCTCACGTCGTCCAGGTCGTTCAAATCCTTCAGGCGGATGCCTTCGGCCAGGATGTTGAGTGCGGCGGCGACATCACGGTCGTGGTGCTCACCGCAAGAGGGGCAGTCCCACGCACGGATGTCCAAACCCAGTTTCCCGATCCGGTGGCCGCAGCAGGGGCACAGCTGGGAGGAGGGATACCAGCGGCCGATGGCGATGAACGCGCGGCCGTAGCGGGCCGCTTTGCCTTCCAGCAGGCGCAGGAACGTGCCCCAGGAGGCATCGTTGACGCTCCTGGCCAGCCTGCCCCGCGCCAGGCCCCGCACGGCCACCCTCGACCGCCACCGCTTGGTTCTCACGGATGATCGTGGTGCTGACTTGATGCACGAAATCCCGGCGGGCGTCGCCGACCTTGGCATGCTGACGGGCGAGCTTGATCCGGGCTTTGGTGCGATTGGCGCTGCCCTTCCGCTTACGCGCCAGGGCACGCTGGAGTTTCTTCAGCTTGCGTTCCCTGCGGCGCAGCCACTTCGGGTTGGCGATCTTCTCACCGTCGGAGGTGACCGCGTAGTGGGTCAGCCCGAGATCGATCCCCGTCTCCGCATCACAGCAGGGCAGGGCCTGGTTGTCGTCCGGCACGTCAACGACGAACGAGGCGAAGTATCGGCCCGCCGCGTCCTTGACGACCGTCACGCTGGACGGCGCGGCGGGCAGCTCGCGCGACCACCGCACCTCGATCTCACCGATCTTCGCCAGATACAACGCGTCCCCAGTGCCACCTGCACCGCCGGGGCGGAGCCTGAACGCGGTGGTGGTGAACCGGGCCGACTGCCGCTGATCACGGCGCGACTTGAACACCGGCAGGCCCACCTTCGGGCCCTTGCGCTTGCCCGACACCGAGGCGAAGAAGTTCTTGTAGGCCACGTCCAGATCCCGCAGCGACTGCTGCAACGGCACCGGCGACACCTGCCCCAGCCAATCCCGATCAGGAGTCCGCTTGGCGGCGGTGATGCACATCTGCTGCAACCGCGTGCCGCTGATCCGCGCCCGGTCGGCTTTCCACGCGGCTTTACGCCGGGCGAGCCCGTCATTCCATACCGCCCGGACACACCCGAACAACCGAGCCAGAGACGCCTGCTGGGGCGCGTCCGGATACAACCGATAGTTGTAGCGCAGCTTCACCGAACACCACCCCCAACACGACTACATGGCTACATGATGCAGCCATTGCACTATGCAATGGACCACACACACTCCGCGAACTCGAACATACGACGCCTCCTCCATGGCCACACCGGGTGAACGGACACTCCACCCCGAGCTCTCCCGCTCCATCCGATCTTGTGAGACCCTGACCGGGCCCCACCAAGCGATCGAGGAGATCCCAAGCTCGCCCCAGAGTCCTTCGGGTCGGGGCATTCTGCGGACCTTCGGTAAAGTGGGAATCGTGATCGGAACGCAGATGCAGAAGGTGGTCCCGCCGCGTCTGCTCGTGCCGTACCTTTCGGGCAAGCGCACTGTCATATCCGGCTACGTCTACCGCGTGCAGGACTGCGCCAGGCTGACCACGCCCCTGCAGCTCTACTCCGGGTTGGACCTGTCGTTCGACGGCTCGGAGCTGACCGGCGAGGTGCCCGAGCTCTACGTCATGCGCTGGCACGCGCGCGAGATCGACACCTACGCCGTGCCCTACGGCCCGCACATGGGCGGCGACTGGAGCGACACGCCGCCCTTCGCCGGCAACGGGTTCACCACCTCGCGCGACCACGTGGTGCCGCAGTTCCACACCATTCCGACGCCGATCCCGGCAGGGGCGCAGATCGTGCACATCACCGGCGAGGGCGAGCGGCCGTTCGCCGACTACGACGGGCTGACCTGGCGGCCCGCGGCATGAGCGAGGAGATCACCCCCGTCGCCTCCGGCTTCGTCGCCCGGTTCGGCGAGCGCACCCTCCCCGCCGCGCTCGGGCCCGACGACCAGGTGGTGCTGTTCAGCGAGGAGGAGCTGGACGGCTTCGAGCCCGCGTCCGGCTACTGGCGGCGCGCCATCGCCCGGCCCGAGCTGGAGGGGCTCGTGCTGATCCGCACCGTCGGCACGTTCGGCGGCGAGCCGTGCATCGTGCTCGACGAGGACGACGACGGCCTGCACATCGCCTACACCGGCCACAGCGGGATGAAGGCCGAGGCCCTCGGCTACTGGATGGTCGACCACGGCGCCTACGAGGTCGTGGTGCCGCGCGAGGAGGTCTTCTCGATCCGGATCGAACGGATCCCCGTCCCCTAGCGGCCCTAGCGTCCCAGGGTGCGGTAGCGGGACAGGCGGGTGGCCATGCGGTCCGCCGGGGTCCGCTTCAGCAGGCCGGCGATCTCGTACTCCAGCGCCCGGCCCACCCGCTCGCAGAACGCCCGCTGCTCGTAGGCGGCGTCCGGCACCTCGGGGATGACCCGGTCGACGATGCCGTCGCGGCGCAGGTCGGTGGCGCGGATGCGCTGCGCCTGGGCGATCTCCGGCGCGAAGTCAACGCTGCGGTAGAGGATCGCCGAGGCGCCCTCGGGCGGCAGCGGCGACAGCCAGGCGTGCTGCGCGCACAGCACCCGGTCGGCCGGCAGCAGCGCCAGCGCGGCCCCGCCCGCGCCCTCGCCGAGCAGCAGGCAGACCGTCGGCGCGTCGAGGGTGACGAGCTCGGCCAGGCTGCGGGCGATCTCCCCGGACAGCCCGCCCTCCTCGGCGGACTTCGACAGCGCCGCCCCCGCCGTGTCGATCACCGTGACGAGCGGCAGCCCCAGATCGGCGGCCAGCCGCATGCCGCGCCTGGCCACCCGCAGTCCCGCTGGGCCCAGCGGCGCGTTGGCCCGCTGCCTGCGCCGGTCCTGGCCCAGCACCACGGCCGGAGCCGTGCCGAACCTGGCCAGGGCCAGCAGCAGGCCGGGCTCGTTCTCGCCCGCGCCGCTGCCGCTGAGCGGCGTCACGTCGGTGGCGGCCAGCTTGAGCAGTGTCCGCACGCCCGGCCGGTCGTCGCGGCGCGAGCGGGTGATCGCCTCCCACGCCTCGACGGGCCGCAGATCCTCCTGCGGCGCCTCCCCTGCCACGGCCTTCGACCCGTCGTCGGACAGCACGGACAGGGCGCCGATCGCGGCGTCCCGCGCGTCGTCCGCCGCCACCACCGCGTCGATCAGCCCGTGCTCGTGCAGGTTCTCCGCCACTTGTACGTGCTCCGGGAACGGGTAGCCGTGCAGCGACTCGAACACCCTCGGGCCGACGAAACCGATGAGGGCGCCCGGCTCGGCCGCCGTGACGTGCCCGAGCGAGCCCCACGACGCGAACACCCCGCCGGTGGTCGGATGGCGCAGGTAGACCAGGAACGGCAGGCCCGCGGTCCGGTGCGCCTGCACCGCCACCGTGATCTTGATCATCTGCACGAAGGCGAGCGCGCCCTCCTGCATCCTGGTGCCGCCCGAGGCGGGCGCGGCCAGCAGCGGAAGCCGCTCACGGGTGGCCCGCTCGATCGCGGAGACCATCCGCTCGGCCGCCGCCAGCCCGATCGACCCGGCCATGAAGGAGAACTCGCACGCCACCACGGCCACCCTGCGCCCGCCCAGCAGCCCCTCGCCGGTGACCACCGCCTCGTCATAGCCCGACTTGACCCGGGCCGCGGCCAGCTCCTCGGCATAGGAGGAGCCCGGCTCCGCAGGGTCGTCGGGCGGCGCGTCCCACGATATCCACGAGCCCCCGTCGAGGACCGTTTCGATCAGCGTACGCGCGTCCGGACGGCTCACCATCGCTCCTTTTCGTCCACCGGTGATCCCATGTTGACGCACGAGAGCGCCGATCGGTGCCCGTGAAACCCGATCATCGCTCTCGTTCTTCGAGCCAGCGGAGCACGTCGCCGCTGTCCTGGCCGAGCGCGGGCGGCGCGGTGTGCGTCATGCCCGTGAGGCCGTCGAAGCGCAGCGGTGGCCCTGGCAGCTCGATCGTGCCGAGCACCGGATGGTCCACCTCGACCAGCAGCCCCTGGGAGCGGGTCTGCTCCCAGGAGTAGACCTCGTCGAGTGAGCGGATGGCGCCTGCCGGGACTCCGGCCTCCCCGAGCCTGCCCAGCCAGTGGGCCCGGTCGTGGGCGGCCAAGGCCTTCTCCATGTCGGCGATCAGCTCATCCCGGTGCGCGAATCTCTCCCTGTTGGTCGCATATTTCGCTATATGCGGGTCAATGTCGAGTAGCGAGGCCACTTTCTTCCATTGGACCTCGTTCGCGGCGGCGATCTGTAGCATCCCGTCCGCGCACCGGAAAGCGCCGTAAGGGGCGATCGAGGCGTGATGGTTGCCGTTCGCGCGGGGCACCTGACCGCCCACGGTCCAGGCGGTGCCGTGGTAGGAGTGCACGCCGGTGACCGCCGCCAGCAGCGACGTCCGTACGACCCGGCCACGGCCCGTACGCTCGCGCTCGTACAGGGCCGCGACCACGCCGTAGGCGCCGTGGATGCCGGCGAGCAGGTCGGCGACCGAGGCGCCCACCCGGTACGGCTCGTCGCCGGACGGGCCGGTCAGCGACATCAGCCCGGCCTCCCCCTGCGCGATCTGGTCGTAGCCCGGCCGGCCGCCCTCGGGGCCGTCATGGCCGAACCCGGTGATCGACAGGACGACCAGCCTGGGGTTGAGCTCGTGCAGCCGGTCGACCGGGAAGCCGAGACGGTCGAGCACGCCGGTGCGGAAGTTCTCCACCAGCACGTCGCTCTGGGCCACCAGCCGCTCGATGAGCTCCTTGCCGTCGGGGGACTTCAGATCGACGGCGATGGATTGTTTGTTGCGATTAGCCGCAAGGAAATAGGTCGATATTTCGTGACCTGGGCCTACGAAGGGCGGTCCCCAGTCCCGCGACTCGTCTCCCCCGTCCGGATGCTCCACCTTGATGACCCGGGCGCCCAGGTCCCCGAGCATCTGCGCGGCATGCGGGCCGGCGAGGGCCCTGGACAGATCGAGCACCACGATGTCACCCAGCGGTCCGAGCAAGATCGACCTCCAGAATGGTCCGAAACGGCCATTCTTTCAGGGTTACCTCCACCGTCGCCTAACCTGGGCCCCGTGATCTCCCTGGCCCGTCGCATCCAGGCCCGCCCGCCCTCCTGCGGCCCGGTCCGCCTGGTGGCCGTCGACGGGCCCGCCGGCTCGGGCAAGACCACCCTCGCCGACCGGCTGGCGACCGCCCTGAGCTGCCAGGTGATCCACAGCGACGACTTCCCGGTGCCCTGGGACGAAGGGCCGGGCCCATGGTTCGACGCCCTCGACCGGCAGGTCCTCCAGCCCCTGCGCCACGGCCGGCCCGGCTGTTTTCGCCGGTATGACTGGGTACGCGGCGACTACGGGGACCGTGTCGTGGTGCCGGTGGCGCCGGTGCTCGTCATCGAGGGGGTGGGGACGGCCCGGGCCTCGGCGGCGGGCCTGCTCGCGTACGTCATCTGGGTCGAGGCGGCCGAGGAGGTGCGGCTGCGGCGCGTCCTCGGCCGGGACGGCGAGGAGCTCGCGGCACAGTGGCGGAGCTGGTTCGCCGCCGAACGCGCCTGGTTCGCCGCCGACGGCACCCGCGCCAGGGCCGACGAGATCATCACCACCTAGGCCCGCTCGTCACTGGGTGAGCCACTGGAACATGCTCGACCCGCTGGGTGAGCCACCGGAGCCTGCTCGACCCGCTGGGTGAGCCAGCGGAGGATGCTCGACGCTGTGGCTCGCTCCCGGCCGGGGTGCGGGATCATGGCTCCAGGTGGTGAACGGCGTTGAAGTGCAGCAGCGTGAGCCGGCCGTCCGCCGCGTGCCAGGTCGAAACGGAGGCGTTCAGGATCGGGGCGAACTCCGCCAGACCGGCCAGCTCCGCGTCCGGGGACTCGGCGATCACGTGCCGCAGCACGAGCACCACGGAGTCGTGCGCGACGATCAGCACCCGCCGCCCGCGCGCCCGTTCGCGCAGGTCCGGGAGGAGCTCGCGCAGCCGGGCCGCCACGTCCGCGAAGGACTCCCCCTGCGGCGGGCGGTAGCGGTATTCGCCCTCCGCCCGCAGCCGGGCCAGCTCCTCGGGGAAGCGCAATCCGATGGCGGCCTCGTTGTAGGGAGCCAGCAGCCCCCACTCCCGGTCTCTCAGCCGCTCGTCCACCGTGAGCGGGAGGGTGGCCGCACCCCATGTCTCGTGGGCGACGGCCCACGTCTGGCGGGCCCGCAGGTACGGCGAGCACCAGACGAGCTCGGGCGCCTCGCCTGAGGGCAGGGCGGCCAGCAGGCGGCCGAGCGCGGCGGCCTGCGTCCGGCCGGCCTCGGTCAGGGCCACCTCGTCGTCGCCGCGCTCGTAGACCAGCGGGTCGTCGCCCGCCTGCCGGTAGGCGACGTTGGCCTCGCTCTCGCCGTGCCGCACGGCGATGATCCGCGTCGGGCTCATGACCTCATTCTCCAACAAACCCTCAATCTTGTACGGTCGGCCGGAGGACTCAACCTTTGGCAGCACAACTTCAGCTCAGGTGCCGACGCCGGGTGGTGGGCGTCATGGGCTCGCGCTCCCGACGAAACCCAACCCGTCTTCATCCGGAACCTGCCGCCCGCTGGGCGTATCACCTGGCCCCTCCTGCGCCCGACATACCGCAGACATACCGCGCACCCCTACTTTGGCGTGCATGTCTTCCTCGCGGCGGTGGCTCGCCGTCCTGATTCTGGTCTCCGCGTTCCTGGTACCGGCCCCTCCGGCCGCAGCGGCCGCGTTGTCCGACGCGGGCTTCTTCGGCAGGTGGAGCGCCGGCGCCTGGACGGTGGGGCCGCGACTGAACTACGCGCACGCGGGCCTGAAGTCCGTGGAGAGCGCGGTGAAGGCGGGCGACTACGCACTGGCCAAGCAGCGACTGCTGGATCATTACCGCGCGCGCCCGGCCATCGAGGCGGGCGGCTTCTCGCATACGACCTGGCCTGGCGCCCTAGAGCTGACCCCCAGCCACATCTGGACGCTGGGATCGGGCGAGGTCTACATCAAGACGCTGACCTTCGGCCCCGGGGAAAAGACGGTCACGGCGGACGTCACGAGCAGCATCGCCAGCGGCAAGCCCGGATTCTTCCTGATGAGCCGCTACAAGGACGCGGCCATCGCCCTCATCAACAGCAGGAGCAAGGGGTCGGGCAAGCCCACCCTCCGTCTGACCCTGGCCGACGGCTCGGTGAAGACCCTTCGCCCCACGCACGACACCTACATCTGGGCGGCCCACCCGGGCAACTTGTACGGCACGAAGTACTACATGCAGGTCAGCGACCAGGGCATCGGGCCGTTCACCGGCGAGACGCGCAAGGCGTACCTGCGGTTCGACCTCGGCGGCGTCACCGGCGTGCAGAAAGCGGAGCTGACGCTGACCGGCACGGCCGACACCGCGAAGGACATCATGCTGTACGGCAACGCCGAGACCTTCGACGAGGCCACCCGCACCTGGTCCAACACTGTGCAGAACACGTTCTCCTGGGAGGGCGACCCCGGCGGCTTCGACTGGAAGCTCCCCGGCGGTGTCGACAAGGAGTATCTCATCGCCGACAAGGAGTACCTCTACCAGCTTCCCCGCTTCTACTTCGCCGGCCCGCTGGCCCTGGAGTACCAGAAGACAGGCGACGAGCAGCACGCCCGCACGCTCCTCGGCCTGATGACCGACTTCATCAAGGACGCCGACGCCTACGACGCCGACCAGGGCGCCGGTTCATACCCGGGCAACCTGCACGCCGCGCGCCGCCTGCACAACTGGATCGCGGCCTACGAGATCCTGCGCAAGAGCCCGTCGCTGACCGCCGAGGCCAACACCGCGATCCTCAAGACGATGAACCGGGCCGGCCTGTACCTGCAGGTGAACGTCAACGGCACGCCGAACAAGATGCAGTCACAGAAGATCACGCTGCTGCACGCCTCCGTCTACTTCCCGGAGTTCAGCGCCGCGCCCGCGTGGCGCACCAACGCCGCCGACTTCCTCTCGGCCCAGCTCAACGACTCGACCTACGCCGACGGCGGCTACAAGGAGTCCACGGACGCCTACCTGCGGGGCTACCTCAGACAGTACGTGGACGTCGTCGCCTACATGCGGCGAAACGGCATCACGTTCACCGCCACCGCCAAGCTGCGGCAGTTGGCTCGCTTCCTCATGGACCAGAGCTATCCCAGCGGGTACGGCCCGGCCTACGGCGACAGCGACTCCCTCGACCTGCGCAGCACCCTCAGGAGCCTGGGCGAGCTGCTCAACGACCACGAACTCCGCTACGTCGGCACCTCCGGCAAGTCGGGCGAGAAGCCTGCGCACACCTCCGCCCTCTATCCGGACACCCGGGTCGCGGTCTCCCGCTCCGGCTGGACCGCCGACGACTCCCACCTCCGGATCAACGCCGACCGCGGCAATCACAGCCACCCGGACGAGCTGGCGATCACCGCTTACGCATACGGCCGGCCACTCCTGCCCGACATGGGCACCTTCACCTACAGCACGGACGCCCAGGCGCTGTGGCTGCGGCGCACCACGGAGGCGCACAACACGATCGAGATCGACGAGGAGCCGCAGACGTCGACGGCGTCGGGCGGGATCTCGCATCTGATCACCAACCCCGCCTTCGACCTGATCGGCGCGAACACCGAGAGCTCCGCCGGTGTTCGCCATGAGCGATCCGTCCTGTCGCTGCACTCGGGCCTGTGGGTGGTCTCCGACCGGCTCAAGCCGGTGAGCACCACCGCCAGGCACCGCTACGAGCAGAACTGGCACTTCGCCTCGGACGCCAACCCCTCGATCCGCTCCGGGACGGAGACCACGACCACCACCTTCGCGACGGGCGCGAACCTCACGATCGTCCCCGCCGACCCGGCCGAGGTCGACTCCGACCTGCGCGACGGCTACTACGCGCCGCGCTTCTACTCGGTGGAGAACGCGAAGTACGCCTCCTATGTCAAGACGGCCACCGGCCGGACGACCTTCGACACCATCCTGCTGCCGTCCAAGGGCGCGGCCGACACCTCGGTGACGGTGGAACGGCTCCCTGTGGGCACCACCCCGTCGCACCAGGCGACAGCCCTGAGCCTGAACGGCGGCGCGGGGGTCTACTACAAATCCTGGACCACGAAGGCGCCGCGCGCGTTCGGCTCCTACGCCTTCGACGGCAAGCTGCTCTACGCCGACGCCGGGTCGATCGTGATGGTCGACGGCTCGTCGGCCGAACGTGCCGGCGCGACCCTGGTCAAGGCACCGGCCCCGGTCAAGGACCTGGCCGTGGCCTTCGGCGGAGACGGCACCGTACGCATCGATGGCAGTGGGCTGACCGCGAGCACCGACCCGGCCAAGGCCATCGCGATCGCGGCGCCGAATGCCGCCGAAGTGATCCTCAACGGTAAGGTCGTTCCCTTCGAACGCGCGGGCGCCCTCATTTACGCGGCCGCCTGAAGGAGACTCATGTTCTTGTACAACCGGCCGGGTCATTATCGACAGGGGTGCTGGACAGCCGGTCCGGCATGCGGTGCACGCTCGGCTTGAGATGTGCGGGCACGCTGTCCGGCCCCCGGCGCTGCCTGGTATCAGCAGTCCCAGGAAAACCGGACGGCTGGCTGGTCACCTGGCCGTCGCGCACCCTTGAGGCATGAACCGACTCGCGCTCATCACCGGCGCCACCTCCGGAATCGGCAGGGCCTACGCCGAGCGCCTGGCCGCTGACAGCTACGACCTGGTGATCGTAGGCCGGCGGAAGGAGCGCCTGGACGAGTTCGCCGAGGCGCACCCCGACGTCGACGTCCGGGTCGTAGCCGCTGACCTGTCCACCGGCGCGGGCATCGACGCGGTCGCCGGGATCTGCGCGACCGAGCCGCTGACCATGCTCGTGAACAACGCCGGGGTCGCCCACTACATGCCGCTCGCCGATCTTCCCGCCGACAAGGCCGCGGAACTCGTCAACGTCAAGGTCCTCGCGCCCACGATGCTCACCCGCGCCGTGGTCGCGGGCATGCGCGAACGCGGGGCGGGCACGATCGTCAACATGGCCGGCATGATCGCCTTCAGCGGGCCCGCCCCGCACTCCCAGATGCCCTCTCGCGTCGTCTACGCCGGGACGCTGGCCTACCTCGTCGCGATGTCCCAGACCCTCAGCGCGGAGCTCGCGGGCACGGGGGTCAACGTCCAGGTCGTGTGCCCGGGCGTGGTGGCCACCGAGTTCCACGAGCGCCAGGGCCTCGACCTGAGCATGGTGCCCCGCATGTCGGCCGAGGACGTCGTCACCGCCAGCCTGCGCGGCCTGGAACTGGGCGAGACGGTCTGCGCCCCGGGCGTCGCGGACGCCGGCCTCCTGGACGCGATCTTCCAGGCCGACCTTGCCGCGTTCGGGGCGCAGAGTCCGGAGCTCGCCCCGCGCTACCGCGTCAGCGGCTGATACCTGAACAGCTTCGGCCCCTCGGAGAAGTAGACGTCACCGGACCTGTGCACCGCGAGATGGTGCACAGGGCCCCGCTTGAGCACGGCCTTCGCGCCCGTCCTCGGGCTGACCGTGAACACCTCCGTGCCGGCGTGCGCCCCGTACAGGAGCTTGTCCTCGGGGTTGAACGCGAGCTGGCCGCTCGCGCCGGCGCCGGCGGAGAGTGTGACGCGGGAGACCACCTCGCGGGCCGCGACGTTCACCCCGAACACCTCGCCGCCCGCGATGCCCCAGAGCCGGCCGCGATCGTCGAACGTCAGCGCGGGGATGGCCGGTTTGCCGGGCGCGGGGACGAACTCCCACAGCAGCCGGTCCTCCTTGACCGACCAGGCGAACAGTTTGGCCTCCGGCTGCGTCGGCGGGGTGGCCGACTGGCCGCTGTAGATCGAGGTGCCGCCGTAGAGCACGCCGTCGCGGTAGGCGAGGGAGACGATGCTCTGGTCCTTCACCACGTCGCGCCGGGAGTGCTTGAGCGTGCCCGTGGCGGGGTCCCAGATGGCCAGGACACCGCCGAGCTGACCGAGGTCGGGCATGGTGCCGGCGGCCACGTACCTGCCCGCGGAGGTCAGGGCGCGCGGCCTGATCTGCTTGTCGGCGGCCAGGTCGAAGAGGCGGGCGGGGTTCGGCACGGGGCCCGGCTCGGGGCTGGGCGAGTATTCGGGGCTGTGCCACGGCAGCTCGGGATCGTAGGCGTACAGGCGGGCCTCGGGGTAGGCGCCGACGTAGAGCTTGCCGCGATGCGTGGTCATGGCCTCCGTCTGGGAGAAGGTGTGGAATTCCCGCACCTCGCCCGTCTCCGGGTCGAGCGCCGCGAAGCCGCCGTTGAGGAAGCCGCCGGTGTAGACGCGGCCGTCGGGGCCGCCCGCGATGGCGGTGATGTCGATCGGCTCGCCCTTGATGCCGGTCTGGACGAACGACTTCGCGCCGGTCTGCGGGTTGTAGCGGAACATCAGACCACGCCAGAGCACCCCGACCAGGCTCTTGCCGGGGTAGTCGGGCAGGCCGAGCTCCGCCCAGCCGATGCCGCGGGTGTTGGCCACCCGTCCGGTGACGGGCACGCCGGTGGGGGTGACGGCACGGGTACGCGGGTCGTAGCCGATCAGTTCACCCGCCTTTACAAAGTAGACCTTGCCCTGCTCGTCAGGCGGGGACACATCGAGTCCGTGCGCCGAGTCGAGCGCGTCCACCCACTGGCCGGCCGCGATGTCCCAGACGTGCAACGGCCCCGGGAACGCGCCGCCGAACCTGACGAACACGTAGCCCTCGGCCACATTGACGTCGTACGCCCAGCTGTCCTTCACGTCCAGGCCGGGCGGCGTGGGCAACTGCTTGACCGTGCCGTCGGCGGCATCCACCTCGAAGAGGGCCGCGGGATTCTCGGTGCCGGCGTAGATCTTGCCGTCGGCGTAGGCGACGCTGCGGACGTAGGAGTGGGCCGCCGAGAGCTTGCCGTAGTCGCGTACCCCGGTGGCGGGGTCGTAGCCGAACAGCCGGCCGCCCGGGGAGGTGCCGCCGTAGACGGTCGCGCCCTGGCCTCCTGCCACGGTCCAGATGAAGTTCTCCGAGGGGAGCGGCCGGCCGAGGTCGGTGACGCCCGACTCGCGGGTCCAGCGGTAGAGGTGGCCGTCGCCGTAGGTGCCCGCGTAGACGCTGCCGTCGGGCGTCGCGTCCACCGCCCAGGCGCCGGCGGCGCCCGGCAGGTCGAACCAGGCGACCTCGGCGCCGGTGGCCGGGTCGACCGCGTTGAGCCGGGCCGGTGAGCCGGACGAGGCGCTCCAGAGCACCGGGGGGCCGTCCGGGCCGGGGGCGACGGTGCCGCCGAGGAGCAGCACGTCCTGGAGCGGCACGCCGAGATCCGTCACCCGGCCACCGGCCGCGTCCGCAGGGGCGGCCGGTGCGAGCAGGGAGAGCGCGGTCATGCCGGCGAGAAGCACCCGTTTAATTAAGACCATGACCGAAACCTAAGAACAGGGGCTTACGTAGGTCAAGCATCTATTACGGTTAGGGCCGAAATCGTGACGTCCGCGATCACATTCAGCCGGTCAGGGCTTCTCGCGGTAGGCGAGGACCTTGGCCAGGGCCTCGGCGATGTCGGCGGCACGGGCCGGGTCGTCCATGAGCATGGCCTGGCGTACCCAGACCACGTCGGCCGCGGCCTGCTCCGCCGCCGGGCACGGCTCGGTCCGGGCGCCTTCGGCGGTCAGCGCGGCCATGGTGCCGAGCGGCGGGTACCCGGACTCCAGCGGCACTCCCTCGGCCGCCATCGCGGCCAGCAGGAAGTCCCGGTCCACCGGCGCGTCGACGCGCAGCATGAGCAGGTGGCGGGAGTCGCGCGTGGTGCCCGGAGGCCGCGGCACCGCGGACACGGGCCCGGTCAGTTCGCGTTCCAGGGCGGCGCAGAAGGCGTTCCGGCGGTCGACCTCGTCGTCGAGCCGGTCCAACCAGGGCAGCAGGAGGGCGGCCTGGATCTCGGTGAGGCGGAGGTTCCAGCCGACCTCCGGGTGGCCGTACCACTGGCCGCCCAGCCTGCGGCCGACGTTGCACACCGACCAGACGGCCTCGTGGTCGGCCTGGTCCCGGCAGACGATCAGGCCGCCCTCGCCGGCGGTCATCGCCTTGCTCGCCTGGAAGCTGTACACGCCGGCGTCGCCCAGACCGCCGACCGGCCGGTCATGGTAGGTGGCGCCGTGGGCCTGGGCCGCGTCCTCCACGACCTTCAGCCCGTGCCGGGCGGCGAGCGCGTTGATCGGGTCCATGTCGGCCGGGCTGCCCGCCAGGTGGACGGGCATGACGGCGGCGGTCCTGCTGGTGAGGGCGTCCTGTACGGCCTGCGGTGACAGATGCAGGTGCACCGGGTCCACGTCCACGATGACGGGCACGGCGCCGGTCAGCAGCACGGCCGTGGCGGAGGCGACGAAGGTGTAGGCGGGCACGATCACCTCGTCGCCGCGCCGCACGCCCAGCCCCTTGAGGGCGGCGAACAGGCCCAGGGTCGCGTTGCCGACCGCGACTCCGTACGGGACGCCGGACAGGCGCGCGAACGCCGCCGTCAGGTCCGCGACCACCGAGCCTCCCTGGGTGGCTCCCCAGAGCCCGCTCTCCAGCACGCCGGTGACGAGTTCGCGCTGGCGGGGGTCGAGGGGCGGCGGCCAGCCCGGCCACGGGGTGGCGCGGACCGGCGAGCCGCCGTGGAGTGCGAGGGTCACGGAAGCGTCCCTTTCTCTGGGTACGGACGGACGGACGGGCGAGGCGGCGTGATGGGTGGGTCAGGGGGTGGGGAGGCCGAGGATGCGGGCCAGGTTGGCGCCCTGGATGAGGGTGCGGTCGGCGTCGGAGAGCGGGGCGAGGGCCACCCGGCCGTAGCCGGTTCTCAGGTCGAGGAAGCACGCGTCGGAGCCGAAGAGCACCCGCTCGGCCCCGGCCAGGGCCGCCAGGCGGGCGATCCAGCGGCCGGTCATCTTGGAGCCGCACACGTCCAGGTGGACGTTCGGGTGGTCGGCCACGACGCGGGCCGCGCGTTCGAAGCCGCTGGGCCACAGGCCGCTGTGGCCCAGCAGGAGCGGCACGCCCGGGTGCCGGGCGGCGACCGTGGCGAACTGCTCCGGGTCGCTCCACGGCGAGTCCGTCTGGCCGTGCGCGAGCACCGGCAGCCCCAGCTCCCAGACCGGGTCGTAGCGCGGGTCGTCGAGGCGGCACAGGTGGACGTCGGGGTGGATCTTGACGCCCCAGACGCCGTCGAGCGTCAGCGGGGTGCGGTGGTGCGGGTTGTAGACCTGCCAGACGCCGAACCGGCCGGGGAACCGTGCGGCGATCTCCATGGCCAGCCGGTTGCCCCGCTCGGCGTCGGGGCCGACGGCGAGCAGGTGGCTGATGCCCATGGCGGTGACCCCGATGCGGTCCATGGTGGCCACGAGACCTTCGGCGGTCGGGTCGGGGATGAGGAAGTCCGGCCAGGTGCCGACGTGGCCGTGCGCGTCGAGGATCTGCGCGTCGCGGATCACCGGGCCGCTCCCCCGGACGAGACGGAGAGCAGCAGGTCGAGGGAGCCTGCCGCGATCAGGTCGGTCTCGGCGGGCGTCAGGGCGAGGTGGTCGAGCAGGAAGCGCGGGCCACAGTCGTCGGCCACCGGGGCGCCGGTGCCGAACACCAGCCGCTCCGCGCCGAACCGCTCGGCCAGCCACTCCACGGCGCCCTGCGTGTTCACGGTGCCCATCTCCAGCCAGACGCCCGGCGCCTCGGTCATCAGGGCGGCGACCTGGCGCAGCCGGCGGTAGCCGGGGTTGAGCAGCAGGATCCGCTGTCCGGGCAGGTGCCGGGCGAGGGTGGCCAGCTCGGCGGGCGAGGTCTCCTCCAGGTCGATCGCGAGGGGCAGGCCGATCTCGGCGAGCCAGCGCAGGGTCTCCGCGCCGGTCAGGTCGAAGCGGTGCCGCTGGGGACAGAGCCGGATCAGGCGGGCGCCCCACGCCGGCACCTCGCCGGGTGTGGCGGGCGTGGACGTCCCCGGCACGCCCGGCACCACGACGGGCACCGGGACGAGCCGGGGGTCGTCCAGCGCGAGGAGGGCGTCGTTGCCCGCCTGCGCGTCGGCGTAGAGGCTGAGCGTGTGGGTCACGAGGGCGCGATCGATGCCCAGGCGGTCCAGGTCGGCCCTGGGATCCACCGGCAGGTCGTCGAAGGGAACCGGACCGGCCAGCCGGTGGGCGTCCACTACCAATTTCGGCACAGACCGAAACTATCCTTGCTGCTCGATGACGGTCAAGCCGGGCAGGCCGGGTCCAGCCTGATCCTGGCCAGCTCCCTGCCCACCAACCCCCAGGCGTACCAGGAGCGGGGCTCGAAATGGACCTGCGGGTTGGTGTGCCATTCGTCGCCCAGGCCGGTGGCCAGCAGCGTGGCCCCGTCCTCGACGTCCAGTTCGTAGGCGTTGCCGCCCTCCCGGAACGCGGACAGGAAGATCCGGCTCCGCTGCATGGTCAGCTCGCCGTATCCGGACACCTTGCCCTGCCGGACGACCTGCCGCGTCGCCAGGTCCATGACCATCCAGGATCCGGAGTCACGCTTGTACGATCCGTACAGCAGGCCGTCGTGCACCTTGATGTCCTGGAACGTGCGGTGGCCCGGCACCGGGTCCACCTCCCAGAGCACCGTGCGGGTCTTCAGGTCGAAGGCGGCGACCGAGGCGGAGGTCCTGGTGGGCGGGGTGCCTCCGCCGCCGAGCACGTCACCCCCTAGATAGACCACGCCCCGGTCGGCGTCGAGGGACAGGCTCATGATGCTCTGGTCGGCGATGACGCCCACGTGGACGTCCATCTTCCCGGTGTGCGGGTCGACCACGGACAGGGCGCCCTGCAGGTCGGCCGCCAACGGGGCGGTGGCGACCAGGAGCTTGCCGGTACGCGGGTCGTACTCGATGTCCCACGGCCGCTTCTGACCGTGGCCGATGTGGCCGAGGGTGCGCACCTCGTCAGTGCGGACGTCGATGGAGACGATCCCGCCCGTGGGGTACATGGCGGCGTAGATCAGGTGACCGCGCCGCACCATGGCCTTGGGCTCGCCCGGCACCCGGATCCTGCGTTCGCGGCCGGTGCGCAGGTCGAGGACCTCCAGCGAGAAGTGACCGCCGACGTACACCGCCTGGTGGGGGACGAGCAACATGCTCTGGGGCCGTTCGGCGCCCGGTCGCATCCCGGCGTCGATCAGGTCGACGAACTCCGACGTGCCGGCGGCCGGGTTCAGCCACCACACGCCGCCGCTGCCCGCGAAGGCCAGCACGGTGTTCTCGTCGACGACGTGGATCAGCCTGGTCTCGTCGCCCTCCGACGGCGGGACGATGACCTTGGTCAGGGCGGTGTCGCCGGTCCGATAGCGGTACACGGTGCCGTCAGGGCGGGAGGCGGCGTAGACGGTGCCGTCGCTCGTCGGGGTCAGGGCGTCCAGGAGACCCGAGTCCACCTGGACGCGCCGCAGATCCGTGCCGTCCTTGCGCACGTCGATCAGCTCCCCGCCGCTGGCGGCCAGCACCCGGTCACCGTTGACGGCGACCACGCCGATGCCGGCGTCACCGGCGGCCAGTTCCTGGACGGCGCCGCTGACGCGGTCGACGCGCATGAGCCGGTTCTTCTCCAGCAGGCCGGCGTAGACGTACCCGGCGTCGGCCGCGACCGCGCGCACGTAGTGCTCGCCCTGGACGAGCACGTCGAACCTGCGGACCGCGCCCGTGCTCGGGACGTACTCCCACACCCGGCCGTCGGGCGAGGTGCCCGCGTAGAGCGTGCCGTCGGGGGCCGCCGCCAGGCTCCAGACGAAGCCGCCGTTCCTGCCGAAGGAGTGCAGGTGCTCGACCTCGCCGGTGGCGATGTCGAAGCTGTAGAGGTCCGGCACCGGGTAGGTGCCGACGTAGACCTTGCCGCCGGAGACCACGATCGCCCAGCCGCCCTCCGGCTCGCCCTCCGCGGGGCCGTCGGGCAGGGTGACGCTCCGGACGACCTTGCGGGTCGCCAGGTCGAGCTCGGCGAGCACGGGCGGCTTCGGGCCACGGCTCACGACGTAGGCGCGCCCGTCGTGCACGGCGGCGCCGACGATGGCCGCCGTCACCGAGGCCGGGCCGTACGTGCGCACGGCCGGTCCCGCGCAGTCAGTGGGGGCGGCGGCCTGGGCGGCCGGAGCCGTGACCAGCGCGGGCAACAGCAACGTCAGGACGATCAGCAGGGATCGGAGCATGGTCAGGGCCTCGCGTTCACGGGCGGGCAGTCCGGGTCCAGCCTGATCCGGGCCAGGTCCCTGCCCACCAGCGCCCAGGCGTTCCAGGAGCCGGGCTCGAAGTGGAGCTGCGGGTTGGTGTACCAGTCGTCGCCCAGCCCGGTGGCCAGCAGCTTGGCCCCGGCTTCGGCGTCCAGCTGGTAGGCGTTGCCGCCGCCGAAGAAGGTGGAGACGAACACCCTGCCCCGGTGCACGGTCAACTCGCCGTAACCGGACAGCTTGCCCTGCTGGACGATCTTCCTGGTGGCCGGGTCGAGGGCGATCCAGACGCCGGAGTCCCGCTTGTACACGCCGTACAGGAGTCCGTCGTGCACCTTGATGTCCTGGAAGGTGCGGTGGCCGGGGATCGGGTCGGCCTGCCAGAGCACCGTGCGGGTCTTCAGGTCGAAGGCGGCCACCGACGCGGCCGTCTTCGTCGGCGGGGCGCCTCCGCCGCCGAGCACGTCGCCGCCCAGGTAGACCAGGCCGGCGCGGCTGTCCAGGGACAGGCTCATCAGGCTCTGGTCGGGGATGACGTCCACGTACACGTCCATCTCGCCCGTGTCCGGGTCGACGACGGACAGGGCGCCCTTGAGGTCGGCGCCCAGCGGGGCGCTGGCGACCAGGAGCTTGTCCGTACGCGGGTCGTACTCGATGTCCCATGGCCGCTGCTGCCCGTGGCCCAGGTAGCCGAGGCTGCGCACGCGGTCGGTGTGGATGTCGATGGAGACGATCTGGCCGCTGGGGTAGATGGCCGCGTAGATCTTGTCGCCGCGTCGTACCAGGTCCTTGGGTTCGCCGGACAGGCGGAAGCGGCGCTTGTCACCGGTGCGCAGGTCGCGCACCTCCATGGAGAAGTGGCCGCCGACGTAGAGGGCGCGGTTGGGGACGAGCAGCATGCTCTGCGGGCGTTCCGAGCCGGGCGTCAGGCCGGCGTCGATCAGGTCGGCGAACTGTGACTCGCCGGTGCGCAGGTCGAGCCACCACATGCCGCCGCTGCCGGAGAAGCCGAGCAGGGTGTGCTCGTCGAGCTGGTGGAGCCGCCGGGTCTCGTCGTCCTGGGACGGCGGGTCGGCGACCTTGGTCAGCGCGGTGTCGCCGGTGCGGTAGCGGTGGACGGCGCCGTCGGGGCGGGAGGTGGTGTGGACGGTGCCGTCGGAGGCGACGGTCAGCATGTCCAGGCTGCCCGTCGCCAGGCTGACGGTTCTGGCGTCGGTGCCGTCGTCGCGCACGTCGATGAGGGTGCCGCCGCTGAGCGCTAGCACGCGGTCGCCGTGGTCGGCGACGAAGCCGATGCCGGCCGGCACGGTGGCGAGGTCGAGCTTCGCGCCGGTCGCGCGGTCGATACGGACGAGCTTGGCCTTGTCCAGCAGGCCCGCGTAGACGTACCCGGCGTCGGCCGCGACCGCCCGGACATAGCGTTCGCCGGTCGCCAGCACGCCGAAGTCACGCACCTCACCGGTCGCGGGGACGTACTCCCGCACTCTGCCGTCCGGGTAGGTGCCCGCGTAGAGGGTGCCGTCGGGGGCCGCCGCCAGGCTCCAGACGAAGCCGCCGTTCTTGCCGAAGGAGTGCAGGTGCTCGACCTCGCCGGTGGCGATGTCGAAGCTGTAGAGGTCGGGCACCGGGTAGGTGCCGACGTAGACCTTGCCGCCGGAGACCGCGGTGGCCCAGCCGCCCTCGGGCTCCCCGGTGGCCGGGCCGTCGGGCAGGGTGACGCTCCGGACGACCTTGCGGGTGGCCAGGTCGATGTCCGCCAGGATGGGCGGCTTCAGGCCGCGGGTGACGACGTAGGCGTGGCCCTCATGGACGGCGGCGCCGACGATGGCCCCGGTGACCGAGGCCGGGCCGTGGGTGCGCACGGCCGGTTCTGTGCACGTTCCTGGAACGGCGGCCTGTGCGGCGGGTGGCGCGATGAGGGCGGGTAACAGGAGCGTCAGGACGACCAGCAGGGATCGGAGCATGCCCAGGACCTCGCGTTCATTGCTGCTTGGTTTTGGCCCAGACCGTAACTAAACGAGCATCGCCCGTCAATGGCATGATGGCGCGCATGGCAATTAAGGAGGGGACCGGTATGGCATTCGACGCGTGGAGCCTGATCGGCGGGCTGGAGGTGGCCCTGGACGTGGACGTCCTGGTCGGGGCCTACCCGGACCGGGACGGCCCGCCCGGGACGCCCGAGTCCGTGGCGGGCCTGCTCGCGGCGCACCGCACCCGGGCGGGAGCGGTGGCGAGCCTGCGCGCGGCCCTGTTCGACATGCGCTCGGGCAACGACGAGGTGCTCGCCCTGGCCCGCTCGGCGCCACCCGGCGATCGGGCTTCTTCGGGCCAGCCGTGGACGCCCGTCGGGGTGGTGGACCTGCGTGACCCCTTGGGGGCCGGCCGCGAGCTCGACCGGCTGGCCGGGGCCGGGGTCCGGGCGGTGCGGCTGTTCCCGGACGAGCAGGGCGTGGAGGCCGGCTTCCCCTCGGTCCGGCATGTCGCCCGCCGGGCGGCGGAGCTCGGCCTGGTGGTGCTCACCGGCGGCGACGTGCGCAGGTTCTGGCAGCCGTTCGCCGGGCTCGGGGCCCGCGTCGTCTTCCTCGACACGCACTTCTACCACCTGGGCGACTTCCTGGTGGCGGCCGGCGAGGAGCCGGGGTTCCACACCTCCACCCGCCTGCTCAACTCCCCCGACGCGCTGGAGACCGTGGCGGCCGAGCTGGGCGCCGAGCGGCTGCTGCACGGCTCACGCGCCCCGCACTACGAGCCGATCGTCCCCCTGCTGCGACTGGCGACCAGCGGCCTGACACCCGACGAGATCGCCGCCGTGGCCGGGGGCAACGCGAGGAGACTGCTGTCATGATCATCGATGTGCACGCCCACTGGGGCCCGTGGTTCTTCACCATGGACGTCGCCGAGGCGAGCCTGGCCACGATGGACCGCTACGGCATCGACCGGGCCATCGTGTCGGCCACCGAGGCCGTCATCTACGACGCGCCGGCGGGCAACCGCGCGCTGGCCGGGGTGCTGGCGGGCCAGGACAGGCTGTACGGGTACGTCACGGTCAACCCCCGGCGGCTGCGCGAGGCGGCCAGGGACCTGCGCGAGCTGCTCCCGTCCGGCAGGTGGGCCGGGGTCAAGATCCACACCGACTACACCGGCTCCCCCGTCACCTCGCCCCAGCTGCGCGACGCGCTGGAGCTGGCCGCCGAGGCGGGGCTCCCGGCGCTCGTGCACACCTGGGGGACCTCGGTGCTCGGGCTGGCCCAGCTCTGCCTGGACACGCCGGGCCTGCGGGTGATCGCCGGGCACATGGGCGCCGACGGTTTCGCGCACGCCATCGAGGCCGCGAACGCCTGCGACCGGCTCTACCTCGAACCCTGCTGGTCACATGCCCCGGCGGGCCGCATCGCCGCGGTGGCGGCGGCCGTGGACGACAGGCAGCTCCTGTTCGGCACGGACGCCACCCTGATCGACCCGTCCTCGGCGTACGGCGCGGTGGCGGCGGCCGGGCTGAGCGCCGAGACCGCCGAGCGGATCGCCTGGCGGAACGCGGCCGAGCTTTTCTCGATCTAGACATTACGGCCCAGCCCGTTATAGCGTGCGGCGAAACTTACCTAGGGAGCCCGCGCATGATCCCCCGCCGTCGTTTCCTGCTGGCGGCCGCCACCACCACGGTGGCCGCCTCTCTCCCCCTCACCGCCGGAGCCGCCCACGCGGCGACCGGCGTACCCGAAGGCACCCTGACCGACCTCGGCCCGGCCAGCGTCGCCAGCCCGCTCGGCAACGCCGAGTTCGTGGGCGACGTCCTGTACGCCGGATCCCGCGGCCTGTCACCGAACGTCGTCGGCGCGTACGACCTGTCCGAGGACGCGGTCACCGCCCACTTCGACATCCCCACCGGCATCGGCGTCTGGGCGATGTGCAAGGTGGGCACCGACGTCTACGTCGGCACCCACTCCCGCTCCGACCTCTACAGGATCGACACGGTGGCGGGCACGATCACCAAGGTCGCCGAGTACCCCGACCACTTCATCTGGACCCTGGCCGCCTCCCCCGACGGCAAGATCTACCTGGGCACCTCCGAGCCGGGCAAGGTCAAGGAGTACGACCCGGCGACCGGGGTCAGCCGCGACCTGGGCGAGGCCGCCCCCGGCGAGGCGTACGTGCGCAGCATCCAGGCCGACGACAAGTTCGTCTACGCGGGAGTGGGCGCCAACGCCCACCTCATCGCCATCGACCGGGTCACCGGCGAGAAGAAGGACCTCCTGCCCGCCGCCCTGGCCGACCGCGACTGGGTGTCGAGCATGCACGTCTCCGACACGCACATCGCGGGCGGCATGAACTCCCTGGCCGAGGTGGTCGTCCTGGACAAGGCGAACCCGGCGGACCACCAGGTCGTCAAGGCCACGGCCCCGGGCGAGAAGTACATCGTCTCGGTGCTCATCCACGACGGCTTCGTCTACTTCGCGGGCCGCCCCACCGGCACCTTCTACCGCTACGGCCTGGCCTCGGGCGAGCTCGAAGTCCTCGGCGTGCCGTACTTCGAGGCCGCCACCCACCGCATCCTCGAACACGAGGGCCGCATCTACGGCGTGCAGGACAACGCGGTGTTCGTCTACGACCCGGCCACGGGAGCCATCGACTACCGCAACCTGGTGCAGCGCGGCTTCAAGGCCGCGCCCGAGCAGCCGATGTCCGTGCACAGCGACGGCGAACGCGTCTACGTGGGCGGCAAGAGCGGCGCCGACATCCACGACCTGGCCTCGGGCGAGGTCACCAGGCTCGCCATCCCCGGCGAGCCGAAGACCATGCTCACCCTCGGCGACACCACCTACCTCGGCGTCTACACCCAGGCCGCGCTCTACGCGCACCGCGCCGGCGAGCCGGAGGCCGAGCTGCTGGTCCGCGCGGGCAATCAGCAGGACCGCCCGCGCGACCTGGCCTACGACGCCAGGACGGGCCTGATCGTGATGCCCTCCCAGCCGGAGCCCGGCCACATGAACGGCGCCCTCACCCTCTACTCCCGCCGCACCGGCGAGCACACCACCCTGCGGCCCGTCGTGGAGCGCCAGACCGTCTACTCGGTCGCCACCAAGCACGGCACCGCCTACCTCGGCACCCTGGTCCAGGAGGGCCTCGGTCTGCCCCCGGTCACCACCACCGCCCGCCTGGCCGCCTACGACCTCGTCCAGCGCAAGCTGCTGTGGGAGCTCGAACCCCTGCCCGGCGCCCGCTCGATCGTCTCACTCGCGCTCGGCGCCCGCACCCTGTACGGCATCTCCAGCACGGGCGAGGTGTTCGAGTTCGACCTGCGGCGCAAGAAGGTCACCCGGACGCTCAAGGTCAGCACCCGTGGCAGCGACCTGCATGTCGTCGGCAGGGTCGCCTACTGCACGGACGGCGACCAGGTCTACAAGATCGACCTGGTCGCGTTCACCGCCGAGCCGATCGTCTCGGGCCTGGCGGGCCAGTGGTTCGGCGGCGAGCCGAAGCTGGCGCTGGACCCCTCCCGGGAGGCGCTGTTCGGGGTGAAGGGCCGTAACCTGGTCCGCATCGCCATCACCGGCCGCCGCTGAAGATCCCGGACGCCGGACACCCGCTCCGCCCGCCCGGGACGAGCCGTCCCGCCGTTTGGCCACCTCGCCTGGCGATCGCGGCGAAGACCGGCTGATCGGGTGCGGCGTCACCCGCGCAGAGGTCGCTCGCCGCTGAGAAACCGGGTGCCTGCCGGGCGGGCCCGGTGGTAACCATGGGTATGGCCATCACCTACCCAGCCCCCTTGCGTCCCGGCGACCTCGTCGGCGTCACCGCCCCGTCCAGCGGGGTCGGCCCGGACCTGCGTCCTCGGCTCCAGGCCGCCGTCAAGGTGGTGGAGGCGCGCGGATACGAGGTCGTCGTCGGCGACTGCATGGACGGCGCCCGTCATGTCAGCGCGCCGGCCGACGAGCGGGCCCGCGAGCTGATGGCGATGCTCACCGACCCGCGTGTCAGGGCCGTGGTGCCCCCGTGGGGCGGCGAGACCATGATCGACCTGCTGCCGCTGCTCGACTGGGACGCGCTGCGCGAGGCGGAGCCCACCTGGCTGGTGGGCTACTCCGACCTGTCGACGATCCTCACGCCGCTGACCCTGCTGACCGGGATCGCCACGATCCACGGCAACAACCTGATGGACACCCCCTACGAGCCGCCCCCGGGGCTGCTCTCCTGGCTGGACATCGTGACCATGGAGCCGGGCACCACCTTCACCCAGATCTCCCCCAACCGCCACCGGGCCCACGGACAGGACGACTGGGCGACCCAGCCCGAGGTGAGCGAGCTCACCCTCGACACCCCTGGCCGGTGGACGCGCCTGGACGGCGGCGGCGACGTCGAGGCCGAAGGCCGTCTGATCGGCGGATGCGTGGAGATGCTGTGCAACCTCAGCGGCAGCCGGTACGCCGACACGACGGCCTTCGCACGAGCCGAGGCCCACGACGGACTGATCGTCTACGTCGAAGCATGCGAGCATGACGCGGCCACCATCTGCCGCAACCTGCACGGCATGCGGCTGGCCGGGTTCTTCGACGCGGCCCGCGCGATCCTCGTCGGCCGCACGCGGGCCCCTGACCTGCCCTCGCTCACCCAGCACGAGGCGGTGCTGGACGCGCTCGGCGGCCTCGGCGTGCCGATCCTCGCCGACGTCGACTGCGGCCACGTGCCGCCGTACCTGCCCATCGTCAACGGCGCGCGCGGCCGGGTGCGGCACACCGCCGACCGGGACGAGCTCACCCAGACCCTGGACTAGAGCACCGCTTTGAGCACCTGGTCCCGCTCGCCGGCGGGCAGGGGCGGGGCGAAGGGGTCGTGGGCGTGTGTGTCCGGGATGCGGCCTTCGGCCGCCGCCAGCCAGAGCATGCGCTGGACGTACCCCTCCATCGGCTCGGTGAAGGTGGCCTCGGCCAGCGTGTCCAGGCGGGCGGAGGCCTCGCGGAAGGCGGGCAGGTCGGTGCCGCGGAAGGCGCGCATGACCGCGCCCGTCAGGTCCACGTGCGCGGCGGCGATGCCGACCAGGGCCGCCTCGGCCCCCCACAGCAGCGACGGGCCGAACATGCGGTCCTCGCCGGTGATCGGCAGCCGGCCCGCCTCCCGGGTGTAGGCGATGGCCCGCTGGCAGGCCATCGCGTCCGACAGCAGGGCCGTCTTGAGGCCGGCGACGCCGGGGTGGTGGAGGATCTCACGCAGGGCGGGCGGCGGGCAGGGCCGGGTGTAGAGGTCGAAGGCGATCATCGGCAGGTGGGCCGCCTGCCAGACGGCCTCGTGCAGGGCCCGCCTGTCGCCCGCCTGCGGGAACACCAGCACGCCGTCGGCCCCGCAGCGGGCGGCCATCCTGGCCTGGTCCTCAGCGCTCTCCAGGTCGCCTCCGCCCACCCCGACCAGCACCGGGACGCCGAGCGCGGCCCCGCGCTCGATCACCGCGGCGCGCACGTCCGGCGTCAGGAACGGCCCCCGGCCGGTGTGGGCGAGCACCGCGAGACCTTCGGCGCCGTCCTCGACCAGGCCGGCGAGGTAACGGGCGACGACATCCGGATCCACCTCCCCCGCCGCGGTCATGGGGGTGGCCGCGGCCGCGATGAGGCGGCCGCGCAGACGGTCACGGAGGGCTCGCGCGGAGGTGTCCACGCCGCCGAGCCTATTTGAAGCCGGTCATCGCGATGCTGTTGACCAGGTAGCGCTGCAGCAGGAAGAACACCAGCAGGCACGGCACCACCGAGATGGTCGCCGAGGCCATCAGCAGGGACAGCTGCGTCTCCTCGGTGCGCAGCGTGGTCAGCCCGACCGTCAGGGTCCTGGTGGCGTCGCTCTGGCCCACGACCAGCGGCCAGAGGAAGTCGTTCCAGTGCCACAGGAACACGAACACGCCCAGCGTGGCCATGATCGGCCGGGTCAGCGGCACCACGATCGTCAGGTAGACCCGCAGCTCGGAGGCGCCGTCGACCTTGGCCGCGTCGAACAGCTCGTCCGGCAGGCCCAGGATGAACTGCCGCATCAGGAACACCGCCTGCGCGTTGGCCAGCGTCGGCACGATCAGGCCCCAGAACGTGTCCACCCCGTCGAGGCTGTTGACCATCACGAACGTGGGGATGAGCGTCGCCTGGAACGGCACCATCATGGTGGCCAGGAACGTCCAGAACATCGCGTCGCGGCCGGGGAAGCGCTTCTTGGCGAACGCGTAGCCGGCCATCGACGCGGTGAGCAGGATGACCACCACCGAGACGACCGAGTAGACGACCGAGTTGAGGGTCCAGTCCACGAACCCGGACGACGACAGCACCCTGGTCAGGTTGTCGAGGGTGAGCGAGTCGGGCCACTGGGCGGGCACGGTCGGCTTGCCCGCGGGCGTGAGCGCCACGATCACCATGGCCGCGAACGGGCTGACGGTCAGCACCGACAGCAAGGCCAGCAGGGCGACGAGCGGCCACCTGACCCGGCGCCGCACGCGCGGCGCGGTCGCCGTCACACCTCCCCCCGTCCCAGGAAGCGGCGCTGGATCAGCGACACGACCAGCACGATCGCGAACAGCACCATGCCCCAGGTGGCGGCGTAACCGAAGTCGAAGGAACGGAAGCCGTGGTCGTAGATGCCGTAGATGAGCGAGTAGCTGGCCCTGGCGGGGCCGCCGCCGGTCATCACGTAGATCGTGTCGAAGACCTGGAAGGCGCTGATCGTCTCGATCACCAGCACGAAGAAGAGCGTGGGCTTGAGCAGCGGCAAGGTGATCCTCCGGAAGCGCTGCCAGGCGCCCGCCCCGTCGACCGTGGCCGCCTCCAGGTAGGAGGCGGGGATGGACTTGATGCCGGCGAGCAGGATCAGCATCGAGTAGCCGAACCCCTTCCACACCGACACCACGGCCAGCGCGGGCAGCACCACCGACGTCTGCTGCAGGAACGCCACCGAGCCGAGGCCCGCATGGGCCAGCAGGCCGTTGATCAGCCCGTCGAACTCGTAGATCCAGCGCCAGATGACGCCCGCCAGCACGAAACTGGTGACGTACGGCAGGAACAGCATGCCGCGGAACAGCCCGCGCATGAAGACCACCTGGTTGAGCAGCAGCGCCGTGCCGAGCGACACCACGACGGTGAGCGGTACGTAGATCGCGGCGTACACCAGCGTGACCCGGAGGCTGATCCAGAAGTTCACATCGTCGAGCAGCCTGGTGTAGTTGTCCGCGCCGATGAAGCTCCACTCGCCGCCGATGTTCCAGTCGGTCAGGCTCATGCCCGCCGCCCCCAGTGAGGGGAAGATCCGGAAGATCAGGAAGAGGACGAGCATGGGGAGCACGAACAGCAACCCGGCGACCGGGTCACGCAAGCGATGGCGCACGGTTTTCCTTTCTCGCAGGTCCTGCTCAGCCACCGCTGCCGAGCAGCGTGGTGGCCTCCTTGGCCGCCGCGTCCAGGGCCGTCTTGGCGTCTTCCTTGCCGAGCAGGGCCGCCTGGATGTGCGGGGCGATGAGGCCCATGACCTGACGGGCCTTGGGGTGGGTGTCGCCGGGGAAGGCGTACGGGAGGGACTTGGCGAACTCCTTGGCCGCCGCCGACTGGTCCGGCACCGTCACGTCGGTGCGGGCCGGGAAGAAGCCGGACACCTTGGCCAGCTCGCCGGCGACCTCGGGCGAGGCAAGGAAGGTGGCGAACTTCTTGGCCGCGTCCTTGTTCTCGGTGTGCTTGGCCAGCACGAGCCCGCCCGGGATGCCGAACGCGACCCGCTTGGCGCCCTCCAGCGGCAGGCCGATGCCCACGTTCTCCGCGCCGATCGCGGCACCGAGCTGGTCGGCCTGCAGGGCGGTGGCCGCGTGGTACATGGCGGTCTTGCCGGCGGCCAGCGCGCCGCCCTCGATGTCGTTGCCCTTGCTGGGGGCGTTCTCCGGCAGTCCGCCGGCGGCCTTGAGGTCGAGCAGGAGCTGCAGGCTCTCGACGCCCTCGGGGCCGTTGAAGGCCACGCCCTTGCCGTCGGGGGTGAAGACGGTGCCGCCGTTGGCCCACAGGAACGGGTAGAAGCTCTGGTTCAGGCTGACCTCGGGCTTGCCCGGGTAGTCGAGGATCGCGACCTTGTCGGCGGCCAGCTTGGGGGCGGCGGCCTTGAGCTCGGCCAGCGTCTCGGGCGCCTTGTCCACGCCCGCGTCGGCGAACAGCTTCTTGTTGTAGATGGGGGCGGTGATCGTCTGGTAGATGGGGACGCCGTAGAGCTTGCCGTCGACGGTGAGGGCGGTGAGGGAGTTCGGCAGGTAGGCGGCCTTGGAGGGGGCCACGACGTCGTCGACCGGCTCGATGGTGCCCTGCTGGGCGTACTGCGGGATCTGGTCGGGGCCGAGCACGACCAGGTCGAAGCCCTTCTTCGAGACCAGCGCCGTGGTGACCTTCTCCTGGCGGCCCTCCCAGGGCTGCTGGTCGATGGTGACGTCGACGGTGGGGTTCTTCGTCTCGAAGTCCTTCTCCACCTTGGCCCAGAACTCCTGGCTCTTGGCCTGGTCGCTGATCACGGGGTACATCCACAGAGTCACGGCGCTCTTGTCCGAACCGCTGTCCGATCCGCACCCGGCGGCGGCGACGCTCAGCGCGGCCGCGACGCCGACTGCCGTTATCTTCTTCATGGCGGGATCCCTTCGATGAATACCGGTCCTGACCGAAACCTAGTAACGCCATGTTGGCGAGGTCAATGCCTGATACCTGACCGTGACTACGGCCGAGGCCGGAACTTCGTCAGTTCGCGGGCCACGAGGTCGGCGTGGTCGGGGGTGTAGTTCTCGTTCCAGTCGATGATCAGCAGCGTCTCGGCGACCATCCGCTCGGCCTCCGGGCACGACCGGGGCGCGTAGCCCTCCAGAGGGTAGTGGGAGGCTCCGTACACCGGCGCGTCCCACACGGGGGCGCGGTTCAGCGGCTGCTCCAGATAGCCGGCGCGGGCCGGGATCCCGGCCTCCCGCAGCCGTTCGGCCAGCTCCGGGGCGCCGCCCCCGGGCAGCACCAGCGGGAACAGCCACCAGGAGTGCCCCTGCGGCCGAGGAAGCCGTACCCCTGGCAGTCCCTCCAGGGCCTCCAGGAGCCGCAGGGCGGTGCGACGGCGGGCCGCGACCACCTCGGGCAGCTTGGCGAGCTGGGCGCGCGCGACGGCGGCCTGGAGCTCGGTCATCCGGTAGTTCAGGCCGAAGGCGACGTACGAGCGGCCGGCCGCGCGGTCCCAGCCCTTGTCCGAGAACAGCCGCATCCGCCTGGCCAGCTCGTCGTCGTCGGTCAGCGCCAGGCCGCCGTCACCGCAGGTGATGTGCTTCCACTGCTGCAGGCTCAGGCAGGCGACGTCGCCCACGGTCCCGGCCAGGCCCCCAGGGGGGAGCCCAGGGGGAAGTTCCGTGAGCCAGGCCTGGGCGCAGTCCTCGATGAGGGCCAGGCCGTGCCGGTCGGCCAGCGCGCGCAGCTCCGCCACCCGGGCCGCGGCCCCGAACAGATGCACTGCCATGATCGCCCGGGTACGCGGCCCGATCAGCTTCTCGACGGCGTCGGGATCGAGATTGCCGTCCGAGGGATCCACATCGGCGAAGACAGGAACGGCGTTCTGCGCCAAGATGGGGGCCACAGTCCCGAAGTCCGTGATCGGCGTCGTGATGATCTCGTCTCCGGGGTCCGGCGCCGCGGCCACGACCGCAAGATGGAGGGCAGCGGTGCCGGAGCTGCACGCGACCGCATGGCGCACGCCGTACAGCTCCGCGACCTCGCGTTCGAGCGAGCGCGCCTCGGTCCCCCAGACGGAGTTGAGCATGCCGGAGCGGATCACCCGTTCCGCGGCGGCCACCTCTTCGTCGCCGAGTGTGCGGCCCGCGGCCTCGGCCATGGACGGGAACTTCACTGAGTACCTCACAGGATATAATTGCGGTCTTGACCGTATTAAGCGATAGGAGGCGTGGGTGGCAATCGTCATCGGTGTCGTCGGTCCGCATGATCTGGTCGACCAGGTCGCGGCCACCTGCGAGGAGCAACCGGGCGTCAGCACGCTGCGGCTCGACTACGACCACGAGGCGCAGGCGCCCGCGATCGTGGAGGCGCACGCCACCGCCGTCGAGGGCTGGCTCTTCACCGGCATCGTGCCGTACATGCTCTCCCGCGACGCCGACGTGCTGACCCGCCCCGCAGCGTTCGTCGACTATACGGGCGCGACGCTGCTCAGCGCCCTGGTCCGGCTCCAGCACCAGGGGCAGGACGTGACCCGCCTGTCGATCGACACCCTGTCGGCGGCCGACGTGACGGCGACGTTCGCCGAGGCGGGGCTGCCCACCCAGGACCTGCGCATCCTGCCCTACCGGCCGGAGATGACCTCGGCGAAGGCGGTCGCCTTCCACCGCCGCGGCCCCCAGCACCCGGTGATCACCTGCCTGAGCTCCGCGCACGAGGCACTCCGCGACGGCCCGCACGTGCTGCGCCTGGCCCCCTCGGTGCACTCGGTGCGGGTCGCGCTGCGCCAACTCCTGCTCACCGCCGAGGGACAGGCCCAGGAGGACGCGCAGATCGCGCTCGGCCTGATCGAGGTGGAGAACGACGACGGCCTGCTGCGCGAGGCCACCGCGCTGGGCGGCACCGTCGCCGCCTTCCGCGGCGGCACGCACCTGCTGGTCACGACCCGTGGCCCGCTGTACGACGCCTCCGTCGGCTTCACCGGCCTGCCCATGCTGGCCCGTCTGGCGGTCCAGAACCAGGTGGTGCGCGTCGGCTTCGGCCTGGGCCGCAGCGCCGCGGAGGCGGAGAGCCTGGCCCGCCGCGCCCTGGCCCGCGCCCGCCGCATCGGCGACGTCGCCGCGGTCCTGTCGCTGCGTGCCGACACCGACATCGTCCTGGAGTCGGTGCCCACCGGCTCGGCGGCCGAGCAGAACCTCTCGGTCATCGCCCGCCGGGTGGGCCTGTCGCTGCCCACCCTGGAGAAGCTCCTGGAGGCCCGGGCCGCCGTCGGCGACGAGCCGCTGACCACCCGCGAGATCGCCGACCGCCTCGCCGTCCAGCAGCGCACCGCCCGCCGCATGCTGCACCGCCTGGAGCTCGCCGGGCTGGCCGAGCGCACCGGCAACCTCACCAGCGGCTCCAGCGGCCGCCCCCTCACCCTCTACCGGCTCACGCTCTGATCCGCTGCTCACCGTCGGGTCAGGACAGCCAGCGGTCCAGGCCCTCGGCGACGAACTCGTCGTCGCGGAGCCAGGGGTAGGCCGCCCAGACGCGGTCGATCTCGGCGAGCTGCCCCGGGGAGAGCTCCTCCGCCGGGTCCAGGCACCAGCGGCCGGCCAGCAGGCCCTGGCGGCGCAGCACCTCGTGGATGCCGGGGATGCACCCGTGGAAGTCGTTGGCCGTGTCGAAGATGGCCGAGTTCGCGTCCGTCAGGTGGCCGTCCAGGCTGAGCAGGCGCCGGACCGCCGTGTCGTCGCCGGCGCGGGCCAGCTTGGCCTCCTCCAGGAGCTCCACCGCGCGCCGCACCCAGACCGCCCACTGACCCAGCAGGCCGCCGACGAACTCCACCTCCACCTCACGCCCGTCCACCACCACCCGGTGCGGCGTGATGAGGTCCGCCAGGATGTGGTCGTCGTTGCCCGTGTAGAGGGCGACCTCGGCGGTCCGGCCCGCGCGCACCACGCCGTGCAGGACGTCGAGCGTGCGGTAGCGGTCGAAGGGGGCGACCTTGATCCCGACCACCGACTCGATCCCCGCCAGACGAGTCCAGAAATCTCGTGACAAGGGCCGGCCGCCCACCGCGGGCTGCAGGTAGAAGCCGATCACCGGCAGCACCTCGCCCACCGCTCGGGCCCGCTCGACCAGTCCGTCCTCGTCCAGCTCGCGGTACGGGCTCAGCAGCACCATGTGATAGCCGAGCGACCTGGCCAGCTCGGCCTCCGCCACCGCCTGCGCGGTGGGACCGGTGGCGCCCGCCACCAGCACCACCTCGCGCTCGAACTCCCGGGCCGTCTCAGCGGCCAGTTCGAGCACCGGAGGCAGCAGCCCGGTGCCGTGGATGGCGAACTGCGTGGTGTGCACCCCCACCGCCAGCCCGCCGGCCCCGGCGTCCACGTAGTAGCGGGTCAGGGCCCGCTGGCGGCGCTCGTCCAGCTTCCTGTCCGCTGTCAGGGCCAGCGGATGGGCCGGAATCACCAGGCCGCGCCTGAACAGGTCACGCACCGACATCTGCGCCTCTGGAACCGTGCTGAGCACGTTCGTCCCCCTCATCATGAAAAGCTGTCCGTCAGAAACTGCCGTCACGGCGTTCGAACTTGGTCGGCTTGCCCAGCGACGGCCCGCCGCCGGCCACCCAGCCGGCGGTGTGCTCGATCAGCTCCTGGGGCGTGATGTCCGGATAGCCGAACAGCCGGTGGCACTTCGCGGCGTTCGACAGCAGCGCCGTCGGCGCCTCCTCGCCGCTGAACACCGGCTCCACGCCCAGCTCGGCGCCGAGCGCCAGGGCCGCCTGACGGACCGAGAGCAACTCCGGGCCCGTGACGTTGAGCACGTACGGCGGCGTGTCGGCGAGCAGCAGCGAGCGGAGGGCGACCTCGTTCGCGTACCCCTGCCACACCACGTTGACCTGGCCCGTCGTCAGGTCGATCGGCTGCCCGGCCAGAACCTTCTGCGCCAGGTCGACCAGCACGCCGTAGCGCAGCTCCACGGCGTAGTTGAGGCGGATCAGCGACAGGCGGGTGCCGTAGGTCTCGGCGAAGTGCGTCAGCACCCGCTCCCTGCCGAGGCAGCTCATCGCGTAGTCGCCGACGGGGCCGGTCGGGTCGTTCTCGGTGCTGCCGCCGCTGGTGACCGGGACCAGGGGATAGACGTTCCCGGTCGACAGGGCGGCGATCCGGCTGTCCTTGAACCGGTCGGCGACCCGGCCCGGCAGGTAGGCGTTGGTGAACCAGGTGGCGTGCTCACGCCCCTGGGTGCCGAACTTCGCGCCGACCAGGAACACCACGTTCGGCGCGTCGGGCAGCTCGCGCAGGGCCCGCTCGTCGGCCACGTCCGCGCGCACCACGGTCGCGCCCTCGTCCCGGAGCGCGTCGGCGAGCCCCGGCTCGGAGAAGCGGGACACCGCGATGATCCGGCGGTCGCGCCCGGCGGCGTTCAGCGCCAGCCGCACCAGGCTCGGGCCCAGCTTGCCGCCGGCGCCGAGGATCATGATGTCCCCGTCGAGCCCGGCGAGATCGCTCACCAGCCCGGCGCTCGGCCGCGCCAGCCGCTCCTCGAGTTCCGCTGTGGTCCGCACCCGGCCTCCTCCATCTGTCATTTACGGTCCAGACCGTAACTTGGTCAGATGGCGCCTGTCAACGTGACCAGGGAGAGGCGGTTCTCGCCGGCCGTGCCCGCACGACCGGCGAGAGAGTAACCGGCCTGGGTCAGCAGCCCGTCACGGGCAGGGAGCAGAGCTTGGCGGCCATCTTCGCGGCCTCCTTGAGCTGCTTGGCATAGTCACTGGAGCGGATGCGGCCGTACTCGCCCGACACGGCGTAGATGGCCACCGCGCGGGCCTGGCGGACCACGACCGCCCGTTCGCCGCCGATGGCGGGCTTGGCGCCGTGGTAGTTCTGGCTCGCGAAGCGGAAGGCTTCGTCACCGATGCGCACCGGAGTGGCGTAGGCGCGGGTGACGAACTCGCCGTCCGCGTCGCGGGCGCACCGCTCCACCTGGCCGCGCAGGCTCGCCATCGCGGCCTTGGCAGCGGCGCTGGAGCGGTAGACGACCACCTGCTCACCGGAGAAGTGCTCGGGCGCGGTGTAGCCGACCGTCCGCATCGCCACCGGTTCGCGCCCTTTGTCGCGCCGCCCCTTGTCGCGTGCGGGCTTGAGATCACAAGGATTGACCAGGAGAGTGCGGGTCCGGCTCTCGCTGATGGTCCACTCCTCCTCGCCCGGGTACTTCACCGGCTCGCGGGCCGTCTTCTCATGCAGCAGGAAGTTCGCCGGTATCGCCCGCGCGGTGCCGGCGGACGCGAGCGTCCCCCCACCCAGGACGACCGCCGCCGCGACCACGCCCCCTGTCACTGCCTGGAGTGCCTTGCTCGTCATCGAATCTCCCCGTTCCCGGTGGTGTCGGGTAATGTGACGCCGCCGGGAAGGCAAAGGTTCAGGCGGCCTCGCGGGCGGAGACGAGGATCCCGAGGATGGCCCGGGTCTGCTCCCACGGCACCGGGCTCGGCGCGCCGCCCACCATCCGCAGGAACGCCTCGATCGTCCCGGCGTACCCCAGCCCGAGCACCGGATCGTCGCCGCCCTCGATCACGATGCGCTCGGACCCGCCGCGCCGGTGCACGGTGACGCCGTACGACTCGCCCTCGGACACGCCGACGATCTCGACCACCCCGGTGATCCCGCTCCCCCACTGCAGGGCCAGCACCCCGGTGTCCTCGGACCTGAGCGTGTCGTAGTGCCTGGTGGCCCCGGCCGCCCCCACCAGCCGCACGTCCGGCCCGAGCAGCGCCACCAGCAGCTCCACCCCGTGCACGCCCATGGTCACCATCGTCCCGCCGCCCTCGGCGGGGGTGTCCTGCCAGGCGTTGTAGCCGGTCGCCCAGAGCCCCACGTCATGCCGTACGGTCGCGCGCACGGACAGCACGCCGGCCGGATCGACCTCCACCCCGGCGAAGGCCGGCGCGAACCGCAGCACCGAGGCCGACATCACCCGCTCGTGGATCGGCAGCCGGTCGAGCCCCGCCAACTGCTCCCGCGTCGCGGCGGCGGGCTTGTTCACGAAGCACGCCACCCCGGTCTTCAGCACCTCGCCCAGCGCCTCCGGCACCTGCGGGTTCGGCACCGTCAGCACCACCCCGTCGGGCCCGGTGTCCAGCGCCCCCGCGAGACTGTCCGCCACCCGCGCCTCCGGATACTCGGCGACGAACCGCCGCAACCGCTCCGCGTCGCGCTCCCACACCACCAGCTCGGCATGCCGGGCCAGCGTCCGGGCGTCGGTGTACGGATGGCTGGTGGCGAGACCGGCGAGAACGATGCGCACGGCGTCCTCCATTCAGATCAGCGGCGGAAACGCAGACCATCATGACAGCCCCCGTCGAACCACCGTTCGGGGTGACACTGAGTGCTCGGCCGGGTACGATTGTGCTGCCGCCCATCGCTGATGGGAGTGGAAGTGAGCCCGGGTGGACTGCCGGACGACAGAAGCCCGGGCTTTGCGTTGCCCAGGCTCAGTCGACCACGACGTAGGTCATCTCGACACCAGCGCCCAGCGCCCCAAAAAGAAGCATCGCCCACGGTGGCCAGCGACGCCGCACCAGCGACCACGTCAGGCAGCTCCTGACGCTTGGGATCGAGCCCTGTGCCGACGACCACGCAAGCGGACGGTCGCAGGGCAGCGACGGCCTCGATGATGGCACTCCTGCGCTTGTGGTTCTCATCACGCCAGTGCAGTCGTCGCTGGCGCCGCAGAAGCAGCGCTCGCAGCGCGGCCCTGTGACACTCTGCCCGTACCGGAGAGACCAGCACGGCGGCCATCAGGTAGTAACCATGCGAGAACCGCATGGACTCGTCGACGTAAGCGGAGAACGGGGGGTTCACGAGGAATCATGCTAGCCCCGCCGTTCACGTACAGTGATCACCTCTTCACACTTCGTCCACCTCGGCCGAGGCGCGGCCTCCTGAGAGTCTGGCGTAGCCGGGGCCTCGGTCGAAGAAGCGGTCGGTGGTGGGGCGGAGGTTGGCGCGAAGTTCGGCGGTGCCCTGTTCGTCGATGCGGTCGCCGTCCAGGACCACGCCGTAGTCGCCGAGGGCGCCCGCGATCGAGACCTTGCCGTCGCGGACGTCGGCCGCCACCGCGCGCGGGTCGCGGTCGTAGGGGGAGCCCCAGCCGCCGCCTCCCGTGGTGCGGATGCGGATGATCTCGCCCGCCTGCACCGGGTGGTCGTCCACCAGGCCTTCCATCTCCTTGCCCGCGATCTCCACCCGGAACGGACGGCCGGCCAGGCCGCCGTTGACGCCCCAGCAGGAAAGGATCGAACGGTCGGCGATGGACATGTACGACGCGTCCCGCAGCATGCGGATGTGCTTGTCGTAGCCGAGGCCGCCCCGGAACATGCCGGGGCCGCCCGAGTCGCAGGCCAGCGCGAGCCGCTCCACCCGGAACGGCCAGCGGGCCTCGGCGAACTCGACCGGGATGTTGCGGGAGTCCGGCACCACGTGGATGGTGTCCTCGCCGTCGGCGTACCAGCGCCCGCCGGACCCGCCACCGAGGACCTCTCTCATCAGGTACGGCTGCCCGTCGGCGTCGGCGCCGTGCACGCCGGTGTAGCGGATGGTCTCCTGGTCGGCGGGCATCCGGCCGCCCGTGGCCTTGGCGAGCACGCCCGCCAGGACGCCCAGCAGGCGCAGGATGACGAAGGTGCGGGCGTTGGTGGGGGCGGGGAAAATCGGGGTGAGCAGAGTGCCCTTCTCCGGAAATATCATCTTGATGAGGGGTACGACCCCCTCGTTGACGTCGAGCTCGGCCATGCGCTCCGGCGAGTCGGCCAGGTTGCGCAGGATGGGCGCCAGCCACTTCTTCAGGAAGACACCGTCGGCGTAGTCGCCCGCATGGTTGATCGGCCCCTTGGCCTGCGGTGACGTGCCGGTGAAGTCGATCGTCAGCGGTGCGTCGGCCGCGTGGTCGACGGTGAGCGTGATGCGCTGGGCGTGCAGGCGGGGCTCGTCGACGCCGTCGTGCTCAGCGTAGTCCTCCCAGGTGTAGACGCCCTCGGGGATCTTGGCCAGCAGTTCCCTGCGGAACGTCTCGGTGGTCTTGTCGATGATCGTGTCGAAGCACTCCTCGACGGCGGCCCTGCCGTACCTGTCGAACAGCTCGCTCAGGCGGCGGGCGCCCATCAGGCACGCCGAGCACTCGGCGTCGAGGTCCCCGGCGAGCGAGTCCGGCATCCGGGAGTTGCGCGTCATGATGCGCAGCGCCGTCTCGTTCGGCACGCCCTCGTCCCACAGCTTGATCGGCGGGACCATCAGCCCCTCCTCGAACACCGACCGGGCGTGCGAGGGCATCGAGCCCGGCACGGAGCCGCCGATGTCGTCGTGGTGGCCGAACGCCTGCACGAACGCCACCACCTCGCCCTGATGGAAGACCGGGACGGTGACGCACAGATCGGGCAGGTGGCCGATGCCGCCCTCGGACAGGTAGACGTCGTTGTGGAAGTAGACGTCGCCCGGCTTCATCGTCTCGACGGGGAAATCGCGGACGATCGGCTGGACGAGCGCGCTGTAGGACCGGCCGGTCAGCTTGCGCAGCCGTACGTCGTGGATGCCCGCGCGGAAGTCGTGCGCGTCGCGGATCATCGGCGAGCGGGCCGTGCGCGCGATGGCGGTCTCGACCTCCTTCTCCACCGAGGCGAGGGTGCCCTCGACGATCTCCACCAGAATCGGGTCCGCAGCCTTCACCCCACGACCGCTCACAGCCCCCGCACGCGGATCCGTCCGCACATCCACGTGCGGGTCCACATGCGGGTCCACTGGGTCCACCTGCGGGGCCGTTTCTGGGGCGGCCGCCGATTCGGGGGGTGCCTCTGAGTCGTTCACCGGAGCCTCACCGTTCACGCCGCACCTCCACGTTGCCGTACTCGTCCACCTCGGCGGTGAAACCGGGGTGGATGGGGATGGTGGAGCCGTACTCCTCGATGACCGCGGGCCCCTCGACGACGGCGCCGGGTTCCAGCGCGGCGCGCTGGTGGATCGGCGTGTCGTGCCGCTCCTCGAAGTGCACCTTCCTGGCCGCCGCCACGGGCTCGACCTTCTGGTACGGGCTGCGCCGGATGGCCGGCCGGGTGATCGGCCCGATGCCCGAGACGCGGAAGTTGACCCATTCGACGCCGTGGCGCTGATCGTCGCGGTAGGCGTAGCCGTACAGCTTCTCGTGGGCGTCGTGGAAGCGGCTGACCACCTCCTTCCGCCAGCCCTCGTCGATCGGCCCGACCGGGGCGGGGACGCGGACCTCGTACGCCTGGCCGTAGTAGCGCAGGTCGGCGCTGCGGACGTGGACCGGCTGGTCGAAGCCCTCGCGGTCGAGCGCCTCGGCCGCCTCGGCCTCCAGCTCGGCGAACAGCCGCGCCGTCGTGTCCAGCTCCAGCTCGCGGGTGACGTGCGTACGGACGTAGTCGTTCTTGACGTCCACGGTGAGCAGCCCGAACGCCGACACGTTCCCCGGCTCGGGCGGGACGATCACCGCGGGCAGGCCGAGGATGTCGATGAGGCGGCAGGCCAGCAGCGGCCCCGAGCCGCCGAACGTCACCAGCGGGAAGTCCCGTACGTCCAGGCCGCGCTTGACGGTGAGCCGGCGGATCGCGTTGCTCTGGTTGAACGCGCTGATCTCCAGGATGCCCGTCGCGGTGCGCTCGGGGGTGAGCCCGAGCTTGTCGGCCAGCGCCTCGATGCCCGTCCGGGCGGCGTCGGCGTCGAGCGGGATCTCGCCGCCGAGCAGGTGCGGCGGGATGCGGCCGAGGTAGACGTGCGCGTCGGTGACGGTCACCTCGGTGCCACCCCTGCGGTAGCAGAGGGGGCCCGGATCGGCGCCCGCCGAGCGGGGTCCGACCTTGAGCGTGCCCTCCGGCGAGATCCACGCGACCGAGCCGCCGCCCGCTCCCACGGTGACGATGTCGATCATCGGGATCTTGCAGGGGTAGCGGCCGACCGCGCCCTCGGTGGTGATGGACGGCTCGCCGTCGATCACCACCGCCACGTCCGTCGAGGTGCCGCCGCCGTCCAGGGTGATCACCGACGGGTGGCCGGCGGTGTCGGCGATCAGCGCCGCGCCGAGCGCGCCCGCCGCCGGCCCCGACAGCACGGTGGTGATGGGCTGGTTGACGACCTCACGGGCCGACAGCACGCCGCCGTTGGACTTCATCACCGAGAACGTCCGGCCCAGGCGGCTCGACAGGTTGGCGATGTACCGGCGCATGCCGGGCTTGACCGCCGCGTCGACCAGCGTGGTGACGGCGCGCTCGTACTCGCGGTATTCACGCAGCACGTCGCTGGAGATCGAGACGACCGCCTCGGGGTGCTCGCGCGCCAGCACCTCCCGCATCCGCCGCTCGTGGTCGGGGTTGGCGTAGGAGTGCAGGAAGCAGACGCCGATCGTGGTGACGCCTCTGGTACGGAACCAGCGGGCCACCTCGACCGCCTGCTCCTCGGGAAACGGCCGGACCTCGGCGCCCAGGTGGTCGAGCCGGCCGCCGACGGTCCGCACCAGGTGCACCGGCACGATCCGCGGCGGCTTGACCCAGAAGTAGGAGTTGCCGTAACCGTCGGGGACGCTCTGCCTGCCGATCTCCAGGATGAACTCGAAGCCCTCGGTGGTGATCAGCCCGAGGTCGGCGATGCGCTCTTCGAGCAGCTGGTTCGTGGCCACGGTGGTGCCGTGCACGATCGAGGAGACGTTGTGCTCTCCCAGGTGCTCGCCCAGATGCTCGCCCAGCTTGCCGAGGCCGGTGATGAACCCGTCGGCCGGGTTGGCGGGGGTGGAAGGGGTCTTGGTCGTGACGATCTCACCGGTCTGCTCGTCCACGGCCACCACATCGGTGAACGTGCCGCCGGTGTCGACTCCAATACGGACGCTTCGCATGGCTCCTCAGCTTCGGCGCCGGCCGAGCACTTCGTGGATGACCTTTGGCGCGTTCTCGGTGCCGACGTAGGCCGCGAGTCGCACCACCATCTCCTGCGATTTGGCCAGCTCGGCCTCCACCCTGGCCTTACCCGACTGGCCGGCCTGCACGCCGAAGTAGGCGCCGATGATGGTGCCGACCACTCCGGCGACGCCGGCGAACAGCGCGGCGAACTCGCCGGTGGCGAACACGGCCGCGCCGAACGCGACGAGCACGGCGATGATGCCGGTCACCACCACGAGGAAGCCGTAACGCCATCTGGCCGCATCGGCCTGCGCGGCCGTGACATCGTCCGGCGTCATCATGGCGTCGAGTGTGGGCGGTTTGTCGGTGACCACAGATTCCTCCTGTTGTTTCAGAGGAGAAATCTCCCATGAGGTCATAGAACTAGCCAAGCGATAAGGTGGCACCCCGTGACTGATCTGTCTGCCTTGTCTCCTGTGCCCTCGGGGTCCCGCGCCGCTGTGCTGAAGTTCTACTTCGGCCCCATGGACTGCGGGAAGTCCACGCTGGCGCTGCAGATGAACTACAACCACAGCCGCCAGGGCAGGCGTGGGCTGGTGCTGACCAAACATGACAGGTCGGGCGGCCCGAGGGTCACCAGCAGAATAGGGCTCGGCCGGGAGGCCGTCGAGGTGGTCGACGGCCTCGATCTGGTGGAGCTGGTACGCGGGCACGACCGGATCGACTACCTCATCTGCGACGAGGCGTGCTTCTACGCCGTGGAGCAGATCGAGCAGCTCGCCGACCTGGTCGACGAGCACGGCGTCGACGTCTACGCCTTCGGCCTCGCCTCGGACTTCAGGTCGGTGATGTTCCCCGCGGCGCAGCGGCTGTTCGAGCTCGCCGACGAGGTGTGCCGGCTGCAGGTCGAGGTGCTGTGCTGGTGCGGGCGGCCGGGGCTGCTGAACGGCAGGATCGTCGGCGGGCGGCTGGTGCGCACCGGCGAGCAGGTGGTCATCGGCGACACCGACGCCTCCCCTGTCCGCTATCAGGTGCTCTGCCGCCGCCACCACCGCACGGGGCTGCTCGGCGAGGGCATGCCGCAGGGAGCAGGGGAGCCCGGGGAATCCGTCGTCGGTCAGACCGCGCAGTAACCGTCGTCGCATCCGTCGGCGGGGGCGGCGAGCTGGGTGATCGGCTTCTGGCCGGTGCGTTCGGCGACCTCGTCGATCGCGGCCTCGAACGTCTCCACCGGCTGCGCGCCCGACACCGCGTACTGGCCCTCGAACAGGAACAGCGGCACCCCGGTGACACCGAGCGTGCGCGCCCTGGCGATCTGCTCGCCGACCTGCTCGGCGCCCTCGCCCGTGTCGCGTACGCCCACCTCGGTGGCGAGCCGGGCCAGCACCTCCGGGTCGCTGACGTCCAGCCCGTCGGTGAAGTGGGCGCGGAACAGCCGCTCGGCCATCTCCATGCCGAGCCCCTGCCGGGACGCCACCTCGACCAGCCGGTGCGCCTGCAGCGTGTTGGCGCTCAGCGCACGGTCGTAGCGCAGGTCCAGGCCCTCCTCGGCGGCCACGCCGATGACCCGGGAGGCCATCTGCCCGGCGTTGGCGCCGAACTTGCGGTCCAGCATCGCGAGCACCGGCTCGGCCTCGGCGGGCGTGCTGGGATCGAGCTGGAAGGGACGCATCGTCACTTCGATCGTGCCGCCCTTGGCGCGGAACGCCTCAGCCGCCCGGGCGAAGCGGGCGTGGCCGATATAACACCAGGGGCAGACCACGTCGGAGAAGATTTCAACTTTCACGTTCGATGACAACCTGTGGCGCGGCTGCGGCATTCCACTCCTGTACGGTCAGCCGGAGGCGAGCTCCTCCAGCCGGTAGGGGAGATAGGCCGAGCCGTCCACGAGGGCCGACGCCCCGCGCCACCAGCCGAACCACTCGGCGCTGCGCCACATCCAGTCCACCCGCTCGATCGCGGCCACCACGTCGCCGACGTCCGCCCAGCGCTCGCCCAGCTGCTCGGCGGTGGCGCCGTGGCGCAGCGCCCAGTCGCGCAGGATCCGGGCCGCCGCCGCCTCCACCGGCTTGGTGTACGGGTCGGGCTCGTCACCCGGCAGGCGGTGCGGGCCCAGCCCGGCGGCCACCCCCCAGCTCCACTGCGCCTCGGCGGGGCGGGAGTAACGCAGCGAATGGAAGTCCAGGTTGGAGCCGAGGTCCTCGTCGGCCCGCCGGGTGACCACCGCGTCGAGCCGCCCGCCGGCGTCGAAGTGGACGACCAACCGCTGGCCCGGCCGCACGCCCCGGGGCAGGTCGAAGCGGTCCTCCGCCTGCCAGGAGTTGAGGTCCACCTCGGCGGCCGGCTCACCCCACAGCTCGTCGGCGGCGTCGTCGGACACCCAGGCGGCCAGCATCTCCAGCGCGGTCAGGTCCGTCCACGGCTCGATCGCGACCGCCGTGCGCAGCACCTCGTCGGGCGCGGGCAGCTTGCCGCCCCTGGGCCGCGTCCACCACTCGACGCCCAGGTCCCGGGTGCCGACGAGCAGCGCGGCGATGGCGGCGAGCTCGGACGACCGCCGGGTGAGCGACGCGCCCACCGCCAGGCCGACGCAGCGGTCGGCACGCTCGTCACCGATGACCGGGCGCGCGTCGGCGATCAACGCGTCGGCGGTCGGGTGCTCCTCTCCGAGCAGGTCTCTGACGACTCGTCTGGCCTCGGTCCGTGCGTCTTCAGCATGTGCCTGCCGCATACCGTCACGCTACGCCGGGAGATCCTTTTCCGCGAGACCCGGCACGTCCGGGCCTTGGCCGCTCGCCTCCGGCCTGCGGCCGGCCCCGCGAATCCGGCGGACCCTCCGGCCCCTGACTGTACGCACGCGGCCGCGCCGAAGCGCTAGCGGCGGCCGCGTCCGAGCAGCCAGCCCACGGCGGCGCCGGTGAGCGCCACGCCCGCACCCATGCCGAAGGCGGCCAGCATCACCCACGGGCGCGTCTCGGTGCGTTGCTCGACCGGTCGCTCGTAGACGGCCGGGCCGGCGACCGCCGCCCGGCCAGGCCATGGCTCCCGTGGTGCCGCCTCGGAGACCGGCCGGCGCAGGCCGCCTTCCCCGGTTGCTCCGGGGACCGGCAGGTCAGGGCTGCCTTCGCCGAACTCCCCGACGGGCGCTCCCGTGGGACGATCCGGGGCGCGGAGGTGGTCCTCCACGGCCGCGAAGAACTCGCCGGCCGTCTTCTTGGCCACTGAGCCGAGCATGCGCTGACCCACTCCGCCGATCATGCCGCCGATCACCGCGTCGGCGTCGTAGTCGACCCGGGTGCCGCTGTCGATCTCGCTGAGTCGTACCAGCACGGTGGCGTCCACCGTGCCCGGCGCGCCCTGTCCCCGGGCTCTGAGCACGAAGCTCTCCGGTGCGGAGGGGTCGGCCAGCGCCACCTCCCCCTGGTAGACGCCCTTCAAGGACGCGATCCCCGCGTTGACCGTCATCCGGTAGGTGTCCGGCCCGCACGCCTCCAGGCGCTCACAGCCCGGGATGGTGCGCACCAGCACCGCCGGATCCTGCAGCGCGGCCCACACACGGTCTCTTTCGATGCCGATCACGGCACTGCCTGCGACTTTCACACAGCCACTCTAGAAAGCGATCTCCCGCCGCGATAAGGGCAACACCTGCCCAACCGGTTCCCGATCCGTCAGGAGGGCTGGCAGGATGGGGCGGCATTGTGCGGGGGGGACGACGGGGGCGGCAAAGGTGGGCGAGGCGAGGGCGGCCGTGGGAGCGGCCGTGGTGACCGTAGTCCTGCTGGCCGGGGCCTGTTCGGCGGGATCGCCGTCGCGCGTCGCCGGCACTGAGCCCACGCGAGCCCCACCCCCGCGCCGCAGGATGGCCAGGGGCTTCCGCGTCCTGGTCAGGAAGATCAAGCGCCGGGGCTTCGAGCTGGGCAACCTCCAGGCGTACCTGGAAGCCGCCGCCTCCGCGCGCAGGTAGGCCCCCGTCCGCCCTGAGGCGTAGGCGGCGGTCAGCCGCGCGGGTGACGCGCCGGACCACCGCCGGGCGCCATCGTTGAGCCTCGTGTGACCAAGGTCGCATCGCATTGCTCTACAGGCTGTAGTACTACTTTGAGTAGATGTACTACAGCCCGTAGAGCTCAGGACCGGCGAGGGGAAAATGGACGCACTAGATCTTGCGCGGTGGCAGTTCGGGGTGACCACCGTCTACCACTTCCTGTTCGTGCCGTTGACGATCGGCCTGGGCGTCTTCGTGGCAGGACTGCAGACCGCCTGGCACCGTACGGGGAAGGAGCACTACCTCCGGCTGACGAAGTTCTTCGGCAAGCTCTTTCTGATCAACTTCGCGATGGGCGTGGTCACCGGCATCGTGCAGGAGTTCCAGTTCGGCATGAACTGGTCGGAGTACTCCACCTTCGTGGGTGATGTGTTCGGCGCGCCGCTGGCCATGGAGGCGTTGCTGGCGTTCTTCATGGAATCCACGTTCCTGGGCCTGTGGATCTTCGGCTGGGACCGGCTGCCGAAGAGGGTGCACCTGGCGTGCATCTGGGCGGCCGCGATCGGCTCGAACCTTTCCGCCTACTTCATCCTGGCGGCCAACGCGTGGATGAAGCACCCGGTCGGCTACGAGGTCGTCGACGGCAAGGCCCGGATGACCGACCTGTGGGCGGTGCTGACCAACTCGACCGCCCTGGCCCAGGTGCCGCACGTGATCGGCTCGGCGTTCGTGGTGGCGGGCGGGTTCGTGCTGGCGGTGTGCGGCTACTGGCTGCTGCGGACGCGCGCCGACATGTGGCGCGGCGCCGCGCGGGCGGCGCTGGTGATGACGGCCATCGCGGGGGCGGTCGTCGCGGGCACCGGCGACACGTCCGCCAAGCTCCTGTACGAGCAGCAGCCGATGAAGCTGGCCTCCGCCGAGGGGCTCGAACGCGACACCGCCGGCGCGGCGTTCTCGGTGGCGCCCGGCATCGAGATCCCCAAGGTGCTCAGCTTCCTGTCCACCAACGACTTCGACGCCACCGTGCAGGGCACCGAGGACCTGCAGGCGCGGTTCGAGAAGGAGTTCGGCCCCGGCGACTACCGGCCGAACCAGACGATCGTGTTCTGGTCGTTCCGCGTCATGATCGTGTTCGGCCTGGCCACCGTCGGCCTGTCGGTGCTCGCCCTGTGGCTGACCCGGCGCCGCCGGCCGATGCCGGGTTGGCTGTCCCGGCTGTTCGTGCTGGCCCTGCCCGCGCCGCTGATCGCGGTGACCGCCGGCTGGCTGCTGAGCGAGATGGGCAGGCAGCCCTGGGTGGTGGCGGGCGAGCTGCTCACCGCGGCCGGCGTCTCCCCCGGGGTGAGCCTGACCGAGGTGGCCATCTCACTGACGATCTTCACCCTGCTGTACGGCTCGCTCGCGGTGGCGGAGGTCGTCCTGCTGACCAGGCATGTGCGCAAGGGCCTCGACGAGCCCGAGCCCGTCCGCACGGCCGAGAAACTCGAACCGTCGCTCATGTATTGAGACGCGGACAATCCTGAGGTGCGGACAGTCATGAGGTGCACACAATGATCGACCTGTGGTTCGTCATCATCGCCTTCCTGTGGACCGGCTACTTCGTCCTTGAGGGCTTCGACTTCGGTGTGGGGTTGCTGGCGCCGTTCGTCAGCGCGGACGGCGAGGAGCAGCGGCAGAGCCTGCAGACGATCGGCCCGGTCTGGGACGGCAACGAGGTCTGGCTGATCACCGCCGTGGGCGCCATGTTCGCCGCCTTCCCGGCCTGGTACGCGGGCATGTTCAGCGGCTTCTACCTGCCTGTCGTGCTGGTCCTGGTCGGCCTGATCGTGCGCGGCGTCGGCCTGGAGTGGCGCGGCAAGGTGGCCGACCCCGCCTGGTGCGACCTGGGCATCGTGGTCGGCAGCGCGCTGCCGGCGTTCGTCTGGGGCACGGTCTTCGCCGATCTGCTGTACGGCAGCGCCGGGGCGGCACTGCTCGGCGGGGCGTTCACGCTCTCGGTGTGCCTGCTGCACGGCGCGGTGTTCCTGGCACTGCGGACCGAGGGTCCGGTACGCCGGCGCGCCAGGACGGCCGCGCTGGCCGCGAGCGTCGTGGTGATCCCGGTGGCCGTGGTGGCGCTGTCGAGCATGGGCTCCCCGCCGGCGCTGGTCGCCTTGGGCCTGCTGGCGGCGGCCACCGTGCTGGCCTTCCTGCGCAGGGAGGGCTGGGCGTTCACCGCCATGGCGGCGGCCATCGTGCTGGTCTCGGTGGCGGTCTTCAGCCAGCTCAGGGGCGCGCCCCTGCCCGGCCTGACGCTGGCCGAGGCGGCCTCCGGCCCCTACACGCTGACCATGCTGACCTGGATCGGGCTGATCGCGCTGCCGTTCGTGCTCGGCTATCAGGGGTGGACGTACTGGGTGTTCAGAAAGCGTGTTCAGGTGGCGACCGCGCCGCCGAGGTAGAGGCGGCCCAGACGGGGGTCGGCGGCCAGCCTGCGCGCGGGGCCGGAGATGTGCACCCGGCCGAGGTCGAGCACGCAGCCGACGTCGGCCATCTCCAGCGCCCGGCGCGCGTTCTGCTCCACCAGCAGCACCGCGACCCCGGCCCGGCGCATCAGGTCGATCTGGTCGAAGACGGTCTGAGTGGTGCGCGGGTCGAGCCCCATCGACGGCTCGTCGAGCAGCACCACGGCGGGTTCGAGCATGAGGGCGCGGGCGAACTCGACCTGCTTCTGCTGCCCGCCGGACAGCAGCCCGGCCATGCTTGCCCACCTCTCGGCGACGACCGGGAACAGCGCCTTGACCTCCTCGATCCGCCGCTCCAGCCTGGCCGTGTCGCGGACGGTGTAGCCGCCGAGCCGGACGTTCTCGGCCACCGTCATCTCGCGGAAGACGCTGTGCCCCTGCAGCACGTGGGCCAGCCCGAGACCGAGCAGCCGCTGCGGCGAGCGGCCGGTGACGTCGTGGCCGTTCAGCAGCACCCGGCCCGACCTGGGCGCGAGCAGTCCGCTGGCGACTCTGAGCACAGTGGACTTGCCCGCGCCGTTGGGGCCGACCAGGCAGACCACCTCGCCGGCTCTGACCGTGACGGACAGGCCGCGCAGCACCGGCGCCGCCCGCCCATAACCGGCCACGACCTCTTCCAGGCAGAGCACGATCTCAGACACCTAGGTACGCCTCCAGCACACGAGGGTCGTTGCGCACCGCCGAAGGCGGCCCTTCCGCGATGGGCCTGCCCCGGTCGAAGACGATCACATGGTCGCTCATGCCCATGACCATGTCCATGTTGTGCTCGACGACCAGGAACGTGCGGCCTTCGGCGTTGAGGTCACGCACCAGCGTGACGATCCGGTCGATGAGCGCCGGGTTGACGCCGCCCGCCGGCTCGTCGAGCAGCACCAGCTCGGGCTCGGCCATGAGGACGGCGGCCAGCTCCAGCAGTTTCTGCTGGCCGTAGGAGAGGTTGCGGGCCTCGGCCCGCTCCAGGTGGTCGATGCCCATCCGGCGCAGCCAGTGGCGGGCCCGCTCCACCTCACCCCTGTCGTGCAGCCCGGCCAGCAGCTCGCGCAGCCGGGTGCGGCGGACGGCGACGAGCATGTTCTCCAGCACGGTCAGGCGGGGGAAGATCCGGCAGAGCTGGAAGGTGCGGCCGAGTCCGGCGTGCGCCACGCGGTGTGGCGAGCGACCGGTGATGTCGCGGTCGCGGTAGGTCACGCGGCCCGAGTCCGGCTTGATCATTCCGGTGACGAGGTTGAAGAAGGTGGTCTTGCCGCAGCCGTTCGGGCCGATCAGGGCGTTGATCGCGCCGTCGCGGATCTCGACGGACGCCCCCTCCACGGCCAGCACCCCGCCGAAGGCCTTGGTCAGCCCCTCCGTGCGCAGCGAGATCATCGGGCCGCCCCTTCCAGCCGCTGCCCCGCACTCTCCTCGGGGATGGAGCCCGTGTCCCGTTTCCTGGCGAACCTGGCGATGATGCCCTCCGGCATGAAGAGGACCACCAGGATGAGCAGCAGCCCGGTCGCGGTCAGGTGAATCTGCGTCTCGCCCAGCGCGACCAGGAAGTACTCGCCGGCCGGGGCGACGATGAGCGCGCCGAGCAGCGGGCCGAGCAGGTGCCTGGCCCCGCCGAGCAGGCTCATCAGCACCATGTACGAGCCGATCAGGATGGAGAAGACGAAGATCGGGTCGAGACTGCCGAACCAGAGCGCGTACAAGCCTCCCGCCAGGGCGACGAACAGGGCCGACAGCGCGAAGGCGGCGACCTTGTAGGCCGCCGTCGGCACGCCGAGCGACTCGGCCTTGTCCTCGTCCTCCCTGATCGCCCGCAGTCCGGCGCCGAAGCGCGAGCGGCCGATGAACCACCAGGCCGCCAGCACCAGGGCGAGCAGCGCCAGGAACAGGTAGAAGAACACCAGGTGCGTCTCCCCTCGGTGCAGATCCGGGAACGGCGAGGGCACCTGCAGGCCGGTCGAACCGCCGGTCAGCGAGCGCCAGCCCTGGACGAGCAGGTTCATCATCGACACCAGCGCGATCGACACGATCACGAACGACGCGCCGCGCACCCGCACCGCCGCGATCCCCACGGCCACGGCGAACCCCGTGACCAGCACTGCCGCCGCGAGCAGCGCGACGAGCCAGGGCACGCCCAGCCGGGTCACCAGCAGCCCGGTGCCGTACGCGCCGAGCCCGAAGAACGCCGAGTGGCCGAGCGAGACGTAGCCGGTGAACCCGCCGAGCAGGTTCCACGAGGTGGCCATCGCCGCGTACATCACGGTGAGCACCCCGGCGTAGACCAGGTAATAGTTGGGCACGAGCCACGGGTAGCCGATCGCCAGCGCGGCGGCGAGCGCCAGGAGTCCTCTAGAAGCGATGCGCAAGCCGGCCTCCGAAGAACCCCTGGGGGCGCACGAGCAGGGTCAGGAAGAGGAATACGTAGAACATCATCGTCGCCCAGGTGGCGTCGACCGTCACCAGCACGAGGCCTTCGACCACGCCGAGCATGACCGCCGCGAGCGCCGCGCCGAGCACGCTGCCGAGGCCCCCGACCACGATGATGGCCATCAGCTTGCCGATCCACACCCAGTGCGAGGCGGGGAAGAACGGCGTGATCAGCGCCAGCACCGTGCCGCCGACGGCGGCGGTCGCCAGCCCCAGCCCGAATCCGTAGCCGGCGACCCGCTCGGTCTGGATGCCGACCAGCCTGGCCGCCTCCCGGTGCTGGATGGTGGCGCGCAGCGACCGGCCGAACCTGCTTCTGATCAGCACCGCGAACAGCACGCCGAGCGTGACGGCGGCGACCCCGAAGGCGATCAGTTTGTCGTACGGCAGGTGCACCCCGCCGACGGTGAACGACCGGGTCGCGTAGTCCATGCTGATCGACTTGTAGGACCCGCTGTAGACGGTGCCGAGCAGCCCTTCGATGGTGAGCGCGAGGCCGAAGGTGAGCAGCACCGACATCATGGCCACGTTCTCGGGGTCCAGCCGGGCGATGAGCAGCCGCTGCACCGCCACCCCGAGCGCGAAGAAGATCGGCACGGTCAGCGGCAGCGTCAGGAACGGGTCCACGCCGAGCGCGGTGTGCAGCGTGTACGTCAGGTAGGCGGCCAGGAACAGAAAGGCCGGGTGCGCCACCATCACCACCCGCATGACGCCGAAGTACAGCGACAGCCCGGAGGCGAGCAGGGCGTACAGGCCGCCCGTCAGCACGCCCAGGGCCAGCCCCTGCAGGAGCAGGCTCACCACTGCTTCTTCGGGTAGACGAGCTCGGTCGTCTGGGCCTCGGACCCCTCGGGCAGCACGATCTCGACCTTGCCGTCCACGTACTGCTGGATCATGTGCGCCTGCTCGGGCCGGCCCTTGTCGTCGAAGGAGAGCGGGCCCACGACGGTGTCGAAGGTGGCCTGCCGCAGGTGCGCGGTCAGCTTGTCCTGGCACTCCTTGGCGGGCTCGACGCATTTGACGGCGTTGACGGCCGCCTCGACGACCTGGCCGACGGTGTAGCCGTTGGCGGCGTCCTCGTTGGCCTCTCCGTCGAACATCTCCTGATAGCGCTTGACGAGCTCGTCGTTGCCGGTGAAGCCGGAGCGGGCGGACCAGCCGACGGGCGAGACGATGTGCTCGACGGCGCCCTTGACCGCGTCGGGGAACTCCGACAGCGTCGGCCCGGTGGAGAAGGCGGCCAGCTTGGGCTGCACCTTCAGCTCCTGCAGGGCGCGCACCAGGCCCACGGAGTCCTCGAACTGCGTGCCGCCGACCACGATGTCCGGCTTCGCGGCGGCGATCTTGGCGGCGATGGGGGCGAAGTCGGTGGTCTCCGGCGGGTAGACCTCGTCCACCACCGTCTCGATCCCGGCGGCGGCCAGCTTGTCCCTGAGCCCGTAGGCGGTGCCCTGCGCGAACGGGTCGTCCAGGCTGGCGTACGCCGCGGTCTTGGGCCGTTGGCCGGCGGGCAGCTTGACGAGGTAGTCGGCCAGGTAGTCGTAGTGGTCGTCCGCGATGGCGGGAGCGGCGTAGAACAGTCGCGTGAAGCCCTGCTCGAAGACCTCCTTGGCGGCCCCTGCGGGCTCCACGAAGAGCATGTCGTACGACTCCGCGACCTTGGCCGCCGGGATGACCAGCCGCGAGGAGAACGGCCCGAAGACCAGGTTGACCTTGTCCTGGGTGATGAGGGACTCGTAGTCGGAGCTGACCCTGTTGGGGTCGGAGGCGTCGTCGCGGAAGATCAGCTCGACCGGCCTGCCGAGCAGCCCGCCCCTGGCGTTCACCCGGTCCGCCCAGACCTGGTAGCCCTCCTGGATACCCTTGCCAGGCTCGGAGAAGTCGCCGGTCAGCGGGAGCGAGATGCCGATCTTGACTGGTCCCTGTCCCGGCTGCGGCGCCGCGCCGGGCTCGTCCGTCTTCGCGCAGGCGGCCAGTCCCAGACTCACTATCGTGATGATCGCCAGGCCGTTGAGAACTCTTGCCATGGGGGGCACCTCCGTGAGAAGAGGTAGTACGTAAGCGCTTTCGCAAGCGCTTTCGGTCACGATTACACGCGATTCACCGCCAGACAAGGGGGATGTGCGATGCCGTCTCCGCCCCGGCTCATCGATGTCGCCAGAGCCGCCGGGGTCTCTCTGGCGACGGCGTCGCGGGCCATGACGGGCAGCGCCGGCGTACGCGCGGAGGTCGCCGCGCACGTGCGGGCGGTCGCGTCACAGGTCGGCTACGTGCCCAACAGCCATGCCAGGGCGCTGGCCGGCGGGCAGGCGTCGATGGTCGGGCTGATCGTGCATGACGTGGGCGACCCCTACTTCGCCGAGATCGCCAGGGGCGTGCTGCGCGAGACCGACCGCCGCGGCTATCTGGCGCTCATCAGCCAGACCGAGCGCGATCCGCGGGCCGAGCTGGCCAGGATCCGGGCGCTGAGGGCGCACCGGGTGACCTCGATCGTGCTGGCCGGCTCGGGTTACGTCGAGGCGGACGCGGAGGCCGGCACCGCCGCCGAGGTGCGCTCGTTCACCGCCGCGGGCGGCCGGGTGACGGTGATCGGCCGCCATCACCTCCCGGTGGACGCGGTGCTGCCCGACAACGTCAACGGCGGCGCCACCCTCATGCGGCACCTGCTGGAGCTGGGCCACCGCCGCATCGGCGTGCTCGGCGGCCCGGCGAGCCTGACCACCGTCGAGGACCGGCTGGCCGGGTTGCGGTCGGCCGCCGACGCCGGCGGGCTCGGCTGGCAGGCGATCCCCGTCGTGCACGGCGACTTCACCCGCGAGGGCGGCGCGGCGGCCGCCGCGAGGCTGCTGGCGGCACACCCGGCCCTGACGGCCGTGGTCGCGCTGAACGACCCGATGGCGGTGGGCGCGCTGTCATGGCTGCTCCACAGCGGGCGCCGGGTGCCCGAAGAGATCTCGCTCGCCGGGTTCGACGACGTGCCGGTGGCCGCCGACGTCTACCCGGCGCTCACCACGATCAGACTGCCGATGATCGCGATGGGCCGGCAGGCCCTGGAGCTGGCGCTCAAACCTCCCGCCTCCCGGCCACGCCGCCGCCGCACCACGCACGAGCTGGTGGTCAGGGCGTCCACCGCGCCGGTCAGCCGGCCGTCGGGGTCGGGCTGACGCGGTGGTCCGTCAGGTGCAGGTCGCCCTTGAGCGGACCCTGGAGCGTCTTCAGCACCTTGAGGTCGCCCAGCACCGTCCACAGCGGGCCGACCAGGTGCGGCTTGTACTCGGGCGCCTGGTCCATCCAGGCGTTCTTCCCTTCCTCACTGGTGAAGGTGTTCACGAAGAACTCGCCGGCGTCGGTCTTGCAGTAGCCGGTGCGCAGGTCGCTCGCGTCGACCTGCATGCGGGGTTCGCAGCCCACCTGGGCGGAGAGGTCCTCCACGGTGAGCGGCGCCGCGGGGGCCTGGTTGTTCGCGGCGGCGACATAGCCGCCGCCGCTCTCGTCGCCTCCTGGCGCACATGCTGCGACGAGCCCGACCAGCAGCGCGAAAGCGGTCAGACGTGAATAAGTCGTCATGTGCGGAGGTACGCAGGCTTCGCCGCCGGGGTTCAGCGCAAAATGACACAGCCGCGTTCGGCCAGCCGGCGCAGCACCGGAGGGTCGCCGTCGAGCTTGTTCCAGCGCAGGTCGAGCCGGTCCAGCGCGGGCAGTTCGGCCGGCAGCTCCCGCAGGCGGTTGTTGCGCAGGTCGAGGTGGGAGAGCCGGGGCAGCCGCGTAAGCGCGTCGGGCACCGAGCGCAGCAGGTTGTCGCGCAGATCCAGCACGCGCAGCTCGCCCAGCTCCGCCATCGAGCCGGGCAGCGCCGTCAGCCGGTTGCCCCGCAGGTGCAGCTCACGCAGGCGGCCCAGCGCGCCGATGGAGTCGGGCAGCGCCTCCAGCCGGTTGTTGTAAAGCCGGAGCTCCACCAGCGACCTCATCCGGCCGAGGCTCCCGGGCAGCCGGGTGAGGCGGTTGTCGGTCAGGTTGAGGTAGGCGAGCCGGTCCAGCCTGCCGAGCGCCTCGGGGACCTCGGTGAGCCCGTTGTCGCTGGCGTACAGATAGTCCGTGAGAGGTAGGTCGGCCAGCTCGGGCGGGAGCGAGGTGAGCCGGTTGTGCCCCAGGTCGAGCATGCGCAGCGCGCTCAGCCCGCCGATGGCGGCGGGCACCTCGGTCAGGGCGTTCTCGGCCAGGTTGAGTGATGCGAGACCGGTCAGCTTCCACAGCCCGCCGGGCACCCCGGTCAGCCCGTTGCCGCCGGCCGAGAGGTGCCGGAGACCGCGTGGCAGCCCGTCGGGCAGGGTCCGGACGGCGTTGCCGTACAGGAAGAGCGTTTCCAGGTGCGGCGGGCAGCGCGGGAACTCCGTCAGCGCGTTGCCGTCCAGATGGAGTGCGCGCAGCGCGGTGAGGCCGGACAGGTCGGGCAGCGCGCGCAGGCGGTTGCCGTCGAGCCTGAGCTCCTCCAGCGAGGGCAGCCGGGCCACCCAGGGCGGCAGCTCGGTGAGCTCGTTCCAGGCCAGGTCGATCAGTCGCGCACCGGCCAGTTCGGCGGCGGTGCCCGGCATCGCGGTCAGGCGCTCGCCCGGCGCCCGTAGTTCGGTGTTCACCTACGAGATCATGCCCTTCGGAGGTCGAACAGCTCCGAGGGGGAGATCGGCATCCGGTCGATGTCGATGCCCTCGGCGTCCTCCAGGGCCGAGGCGATCACCGCGGAGACCGGGATCACCCCGGCCTCTCCCGCGCCCTTGATCCCCAGCGGGTTCAGCGGGGACGGCGTCTCCAGGTGGCCGGTCTCGATGTGCGGGACCTCGGTGGCGTACGGCATCAGGAAGTCCATGAAGGAGGCGTTCTGCAGCTGCCCGTCCGCGTCGTAGGCCATCCGCTCGTACAGGGCGCCGCCGATGCCCTGCGCCACTCCCCCGTGGATCTGCCCCTCCACGATCATCGGGTTGATCAGCTTGCCGCAGTCGTGCACGACGACGTAGCGCACCACGTTGATCTCGGCGGTCTCCGGGTCGGTCTCCACGATGGCCGCGTGCATGCCGGCGGCGAAGGTGGACCTGATCGGCGAGTAGTAGCCGCGCCCTTCCAGCCCCGGCTCCTCCCCCTCGGCGACCGGCGGCCGCTCGGGCGAGGCGACCCCGGCGAACTGGGTGGCCTTGGCCGTCTCCTCGTCGAAGGCGTACCGCAGCGGGTTGGCCAGCACCGCGACCGTGGACAGCGGGATGGACGCCGACGGCGAGCCCGCCACGTGCACCAGCCCGTCGCTGATGGTCAGGTCGGCCGGGTCGGCCTCCAGCGCGTCCCCGGCGATGCGCAGCGCCTTCTCCCGCACCTTGGCGCAGGCCAGCGCGATGGCGTTGCCGCTCATCACGGCCGCGCGGGAGGCGAAGGTGCCCACCGCGTAGCCGAAGCGGCGGGTGTCGCCGGTGACGACCGAGACCCGCTCGATCGGCACCCCGAGCCGGTCGGCGGCGATCTGCGCGAACGCGGTCTCGTGCCCCTGCCCCTGCGAGGTGAGCCCGGTCGAGACGTGCACCCGCCCATCGGAGGTGATCTGCACGTGCCCGCCCTCGTACGGCCCGACGCCGGTCCCCTCGACGTAGCAGCCGATGCCGATGCCCCTGCCGGGCGCGGGCCGGAAGTCGTCCCAGCCGATGAGCTCCTTCACCATGCGCAGCATCCGGGGGTAGTCGCCGCTGTCGTAGATGAGCGGCCGCCCGTCCTGGAAGATCATCCCCTGGTCGTACGGGAACTCGTCCGGCTGGATGAAGTTGACCTCCCGCACCCGGGTCCGATCCTTGCCCAGATGGCGGGCGATCTTGTCCATGGTCCGCTCCATGCAGAACACGCCCTGCGGCCGTCCCGCGCCCCGGTAGGGCGTGACCTGCACGGTGTTGGTGTAGACGGCGGTGAACTCGACCCGGTACGCCCCGATCCGGTAGGGGCCGAGCAGCTGCGTCGAGGTGACGATCGGCACGATGATCCCGTACGGCGTGTAGGCGCCGTGGTCGTGCAGGATCGTCACGTCCAGCCCGAGCACCCGCCCCTCGTCGTCGAAGCCCACCCGCACGTGCTGCACCTGGCCGCGCTCGTGCGCGGCGGAGATGAAGTGCTCGCGCCGGTCCTCGGTCCACTTCAGCTCGCGGCCGAGCAGCATGGCCGCCCACGGCACCAGGATCTCCTCCGGCCACGGGTGCACGATCTTCACGCCGAACCCGCCGCCCACGTCCGGGGCGATCACCTCGACGTGCGGCAGCGGCAGGCCGAGCGCGGCGGCGATGGCCATCCGGACGCTGGTGGAGGTCTGGGTGCTGGAGTAGACGCGCAGGTCGGTGCCGTCCCAGCGGGCGTGGACGCCGCGGCCTTCGAGCGGCGTGCTGGCGCTGCGCTCGATGTCGAGCCGGAAGGCCAGCGTGTGCGGGGCGGCCGCGATGGCCTCCGCCGCGCTGCGACCGGTCTCCGACGGGACCTCCTGCACCAGGTGCGCGCCCACGTTCCCCGGCACGTCCTCGTGCACCAGCGCCGAACCGTGCGCCGCCTCCTCCAGCCCGACGACCGGCTTGAGCGGCTCGTAGTCCACCTCGATCAGCCCGCAGGCGTCCTCGGCGAGATAGCGGTCGGCGGCCACCACCATGACGACGGGCTCGCCCACGTGCCTGACGATCTCCCTGGCCAGCGGGTAGGCGGTGCGCCCGTGGGTGAGGGCCGGATGCGGGATCAGCAACGGCAGCGGGCGGCCGACCCGCTCCGGCAGGTCCTCCCAGGTGTAGATGGCCACCAGGCCCGCCACGTCCAGGGCCGCCGACACGTCGATGTCCCGGATGCGGGCGTGCGCGTGCGGCGAGCGTACGAACGCGACCGCGAGCGCGCCGGAGCCCAGGTCGTCGAGGTAACGACCGTGCCCGGCGAGCAGCCGGGGGTCCTCGCGGCGGCGCACCGGCTCCCCGAACAGCCTGGTGGTCACGGGCCTCGCCTCCTCGTGGTCACGCCTCTTCGGCGAGCAGCTCGGCCGCCCGGTGGACGGCCTTGGCGATGTTCTGGTAGCCGGTGCAGCGGCACAGGTTGCCGGAGATGCCCTCCAGCACCTCCTCGTCCGTGGGCGCCGGGTTCTCCTTCAGCAGCGCGGTCACCGTGCACAGGAAGCCCGGCGTGCAGAACCCGCACTGCAGGGCGTGGCAGTCGGCGAAGGCCCGCTGCACCGGCGAGAGCCCGTCCGGCCCGGCCAGCCCCTCCACCGTGGTGATCTCGCGCCCGTCCACGGTCACCGCGAACGTCAGGCAGGAGCGCACCGGCTGCCCGTCGAGCAGCACCGTGCAGCAGCCGCACACGCCGTGCTCGCAGCCCACGTGGGTGCCGGTCAGCCCTAGGTCGTGGCGCAGGCAGTCGGACAGCAGCCTTCGGCCCGGCACCGTGACCCGGCGCGCGGTGCCGTTCACCGTCAGGGTGATCTCGTGCTCGGCCGTCACGCCGCCGCCTCTCTCGCCGCTTCCCGCAGCGCCCGCTCGGCCAGTACACCCACCAGATGCAGCCGGTACGCGGGCGAGGCGTGCACGTCGCCCTCCGGATCGGTGCGCTCGCGCACCGCCGCGGCCACCGCCGGCCAGTCGACGCGCGCCGCGGGACGCCGCTCGCACGCGCCGCTCACGTCCACCACCACCGGCACCGGCCCGACCCCCACGCACGCCACCCGCGCGGAGTCGACACGCAGGTCCCCGTCCAGCCGCACCACGGCGCAGACGCCGGCCAGCGCGTAGTCGCCGTGCCTCCTGGCCACCTCGCGGAACGCCGTCCCGGTCCGCGCGCCCAGCGCCGGGAAGTGCGCGGACACGGCCAGCTCGCCCGCCCGCACCGCCGACTCCATCGGCCCGAGGAAGAACTCGCGGGCCGGCACGTCACGCACCGCCGTCCCCGGCGGCAGCGCCACCACCCCGCCGCTGTCCGCACCGTCCCCTCCGGTACGCGCCAGCCGTACCGAACCTTCCAGTACGGCCAGCACGGCGGGCAGCTCGGCGGCCGGGTCGGCGTGCACGAGACTGCCCACGACCGTGCCCCGGTTGCGGATCACCGGGTGGGCGACCAGCCGCAGCGCCTTGCCGAGCAGTGGGTGCGCGCCACCTCGCTCCACCTCGGAGTGCCGGGCCAGCGCGCCCACGGTGACGCCCGCCGGAGTGTCGCGCACCACGGCGAGAGCCGGCAGCCGGTTGATGTCGACCAGGTGCGCGGGCGCCGCCAGCCGCATGTTGAGCATCGGAATCAGGCTCTGCCCGCCCGCGAGCACCTTGCCGCGCGCCCCGACGGCGGCCAGCGTCTCCAGGGCCTCCCCGAGGTCGCGGGGGCCGTGGTACTCGAACGGCGGCGGCTTCACCCGGTGTCGCTCCTGACCGTCTCGGGGGTCCGCCCGGCGATCACCCGCAGCAGGTGCCAGCCGCCGACCACCACGATGGTGCCCAGCGCGATGCCCTCCAGCCTGAAGTCGTCACTGATCACGTGCTTCACCGGTCCGATCGCCAGGATGATGCCCGCCCCGATCGGGACCATGTTGACCGGATCGGCGAAATCCACCCGGTTCTCGATCCAGATCTTGGCTCCGAGCAGCCCGATCATGCCGTACAGGATGACCGTGACGCCGCCCAGCACGCCGGACGGCGTGGCCGACACCAGCGCGCCGAACTTGGGGATCAGCCCGAACGCGATCGCGATGACGCCCGCGATGTAGTAGGCGGCCGTGGAGTAGACCTTGGTGGCGGCCATGACGCCGATGTTCTCGGCGTAGGTGGTGGTGGGCGAGCCGCCGACCGCGCTGGTCACCACGGTGGCGATGCCGTCGGCGGCGATGGCGCGGCCCACGTACGGGTCGACGTCGGTCTCGGTCATCTCGCCGACGGCCTTGACGTGGCCGATGTTCTCCGCGACCAGCGCGATGACGGCGGGCAGCACCAGCAGCACCGCCGAGGTCTCGAAGTCCGGCCAGTGCGTGTCCGGCCAGCCGAACCAGGGGGCCGCGTCGACCTTGCTGAGATCCACCCGGAAGTGCGCCGCGACCTGGATGGTCCCGTCGTCGTAGGCGGGCACCATGCCGAAGATCCGGTCGGCGCCCCAGGAGAGCACGAACCCGGCCGCCAGCCCGATGAGGATGCCGATCCGGCCGACGAACCCCTTGAACGCCACCACGAGCACGAACGTCACCAGCATCGTGACCAGCGCCATCCACTGATCCTGCGGCCAGTAGACGTCCGCCACCACGTACGCCAGCCCGAACCCGATGAGCATGACCACCGCGCCGGTCACCACCGGCGGGAAGACCTTGTTGATCACTTCCACGCCCAGGAAGTGCACCGCCAGGCCGACCAGCGCCAGCACGAACCCGACGACCAGGATCGCCCCGGTGACGATCGCGTCGGCGCCGGCCGTGTCACCGCCGAACAGCGCCCTGATGGCCAGCACGCCGCCCACGAACGACGCGCTGGTGCCCAGGTAGCTCGGCACCTTCCCCTTGACGATCAGCAGGAACAGGATGGTCGCGACCCCCGACATCATGATCGCGACATTGGGGTCGAGCCCCATCACCAGCGGGAAGACGAACGTCGCCCCGAACATCGCCACCACATGCTGCGCCCCGAACCCCACCATCCGAGGCCAGCTCAACCGCTCATCAGGCCGTACGACCTCGCCGGGGGCCAGGTGTTTGCCGTCGCCGTGTTTGGTCCATCCCAAGGCCATGTGAGCCCCTCTTCGCCCGGACCGGGTGCTTGCGTTGCGGGCAGATTAGGCCCACTGGCGAGCGTGTACACGGGCATGATCTGCCAAATCTGGCCCGCTGACCAGAGCTCTTCTCGCGCACACCTTCCCCAGCGGCTCGGTGATCAACCGGGAGGCGGCAGGGACGGCGCCGTCCCTGCCGCCCGATCCGATAAAGTACTAATTTCGGCCAGGCCGAATAGTGATTACGTCCTGGACCTTCGCGACAAGGAGGCCGTTCATGTCCGCAAGGGCTGACGCCATTCCGCCCTCGTCCCTAGGCGTGCCCGACGTCGACGTCCGGGGGAGTGATTTCACGCAGGCGGCGGGCGGATTCGCCGCCGAACACGAGGACCTGGCGGAAGACGCCCGTTGGATTCTCGACGCCATCGCCGCACTGGGCGACTTCGCCGGCACAGATGAGACGGCGAACACGTTCAGGCAGGGCTATGCCACCGCGTTGCAGTCGACCATCACCTATGTCGACGCACTACGCGACATATATCCGGGGATCGCCGAACGGCTGGCCGGGATGAGGACCGGCTTCGACGTCGCGAACTGGGCCAGCATCCAATCGCTGCCGAAAGTGTCCGACCTGCCCGAGTTCTCGGCGCCGGACGAGAAGCCCAACCCCTGACGATCTCTGGAGACCCAATGACCACACCGGACGGCGGCGCCCCCTTCCTCGACGAGGAGATGCATCGCTTTCTCGGCCAGTTCCAAGCCACCACTCGGCCGCTGGAAGAATTGCAGGAGAGCCTCGGTGCCGTTCGCGGCCGGGGTGCGGCGGCCCATGGCCAGGTGGAGGCGGAGGTGCTGGCGAGCGGTGCGCTGGGCGGACTCCGGATCGATCCTCGGGCCATGCGCCTCGGCGCGGACGCTCTGGCGGAGGCGGTGCTCACCGCCGCGAGCAACGCCGCCGCGGATCTGACCACACAACTGACCGCGATGATGACGGACGGCCTGAACCCGTTCGCCGACGAGGTCAGGCGTTCCAGCCAGGGGTGGTGACCTCGCGCGACTGGTCCTGGCCGGCCCGCGTCGACCCGGTGAGCTCAGGTCTGGCCGGAGGTCATCCGCACGCGGTGGACATCAGTAGCCGCGCAAGCGCCTGAACTGGTCCTGGCCCGCGGCGACACCCAGCTTGGCGAGCATCTGCTCCCACGTGGGCAACAGGCTGGCCGGATCGTCGATCACGTCGCCGGGCCTGTTGAGCGCGTTTCCGGTCATGGTGAAGATGGAGGATCCGATGACGAACATGGTGGCGTTCTGCGCCGCCTTGTTCTTCGGCAGCAGCTTCGCGGCCTTCCCGAAGTTGGCCGGATCCACATGATAGAAGACCATGGCCGCCGCGAAATTCTTCACCATGTAGGCGCCGCGGTCACCCCACGACCCCAGGTCCTCGCCCCTCGCCAACTTGACCCCGTCAACGATCACCTGGTCGAGGGCCGTGTACGTGAGACTGCCTCCCACAGCGCCGAGCAGCCGCTTGCCGACCGCATGCTCGTACATCTTGAGCAGCAGTCGCGCCTGCGACCTGCGCGTCGCCCAGTTGATCAGCACCTGGATCTTCTTGTCGATCGCCGGCCAGCAGAAGAACATCAGCAGCTCGAGCCATTGGATCAAGGCCATCGTCCGGAGCGCGTGCTGCGTCCGTGCCAGCATCTCGGCGTAGTCGTCGATCGCGTCGGCCAGCCCGCGGACGTACGCGGAGACCAGCGGCGGATACGGCGCGACCTCATCCTTGAAGTAGGTGGTGAAGGCATCGATGCCCGCGCCGGAGTTGGGCGGGCGCCACAGTCTGCCCGCGACCTCCTCCACGTCCGCCAAGCTGATGTCCACCCGCCGGGCCAGCTGCCGGAGCAGTTGCGCGGCCTCGCGCGCCTTGGCCGGGTCGCCGTCGGGGTAGGCGACCTGCAGCATCTGCAGGACCACGGCGCCGACACCAGCGGCGGACAGCACCATTCCGCCCGCCGGGAAGAATTTCGAGAGGGACTTGGGGGACGGACTCACGTAGCGGACCCTTTCTCCAAACCGGATCATGCTCAAGTCGCCCGATCATCCCATGACCTTGTCCGTAAGCTGATCAGGCGACGTGGATGGTGAACCCGTCGCCGCTGACCACCTGGCCGGTGCGGATCTTGGCCCGCTTCCTGAGCTCCACCTCGCCGTCCACCAGCACCATGCCCTCGGCGATCAGGTGCTTGGCCAGGCCGCCTGTCTCGGTGACCCCGCAGTACTTCAGCAGGTCGCACAGGGGGATGTAGTCGGAGCGCAGCTCGAAGTCCAGGTCCACGAGGACCAAGCCTAGATGCCGCGCATCCTCAGCACGTGCAGGGCCAGGGTGAGGTTCAGGCGGAGGTGGGGGTCGTCGGTGAAGTTGCCGAGGAGGCGTTCGAGCTTGCCGATCCGGTAGCGCAGCGTGTTGTAGTGGAAGTGCAGCCGCCTGGCCGTCTCCGCGACGTTCAGATTGGTCTCCAGCAGGACCTGCAGGGTGCGCCTCAGGTCGGCGTTCTCGGCGTCGGCGTCGGCGGCGAGCGGGCCCAGGGTCTCGCGGACGAAGGCGTGCAGCTCGTCGGTGTCGTTCACCAGCGACAGCAGCCGGTAGACGCCGAGCTGGTCGAAGTGCGCGACCGCGCCCCTGCCGTGCAGCTGGCGGCCGACGCGGGCCGCCTTGAGCGCCTGGGAGTACGCCTCCGGCAGGGTCTGCGCGCCCTGGCAGGGCCGGGAGGTGCCGGTCGAGAACGTCGCGGGCGGCACGTCGGCGAAGGCGGAGGCGGCGTCCTTCGCCACCCGGTCGGCGTCCACGGCGGCGTCCAGCACCGCCACCACCTCGTGCGAGAAGCCCGCGACCGCGCCGCGCTGGTCGTGGCGGCGCATCGCGGCGGTCCAGCAGGTGACCAGGCGGTCCTGCGCGGTGCGCTCGTCGCCGTCGGGGTCGAGCTCGGCCACCAGTACGGTGACGGGCCGCTCCAGGTCCCAGCCGAACGCCCTGGCCCTGGCCGTGACCCGCTCGGCCGTCCCGGCCCGGCCGGTGAGCACGTCGCGCAGGAAGTCGGCCCGGTACTTGCTCTCGACCGCGTTGACCGCCTCCTGCCGGGTGACGGCGAGCGCGGCGACGGTGGCGGCGCGTTCGAGGATGCCCACGTCGCTGTCCTGGATCGCCCCGGCCGCGCTGTAGGCGACGATCCGCCCATGGTGGTGCCCGCCCGCGACCACCGGCACCGAGGTCATCGCCCCGCCCCCCGCGCCGGGGTCGGCGGAGGTGTCCGTCGGCGGCAGCCGGACGGCGGAGCCCGTCGCGCCGGCGGGAGGCGGCGGCGGGCCCTCGCGGGCGATCGACTCGCGCAGCAGCGCGACCTGCTCGGGCGGCCCGGCGACGGCCAGGATCCGGCCGCCGCCGTCCACGGCCGCGACCGACACGTCGAGCAGCACGGCGACCTCGGCGGTGACCTCGTCCAGCCCGCCTCCGGCCAGCACCACCTGAACCAGCGCCCGGTGCGCTTCCTCCGCGCGGACCAGCGCGGCCGCCTGCCGGTTGAGGATGTCGGTCAGCACCTGGTTGAGGATGTCGTCGAAGCCGACGTCGTTCGGCAGCAGGATGAGCGGGAAACCGAGCCGGTCCGCCTGCTCGGTCATCTCTTCCGGCAGCTCGTCCACGTAACGGCCGAGCTTGATGGCCAGCGCGGCCAGCCCGCGCTCGTCCAGGTCGGCCACCAGGCGGCCGAGCGACTGCGGGGTGTTGCGCAGGGGGTAGCCGGTCGTGAGCAGCAGCTCGTGCGGCTTCACCCAGGCCAGGATGTCGGGCACCTCCATGACGTTGAGGCGCTGCACGATGCGGCCCAGGCCGCTCTTCCCCGCGAGCAGCCGCGCCCCCGCGAGAGTCGACACGCCCAGCACCTCCCCCACGGACACGCCGTGGATGATCGTTCCGGTGCTGGCAAGACGGACGGGGGGCTCCATCACATCCTCCTAAGGGGGCCGTCGCCCTGAGGCGACGGGGGAATCGGGAGCGGGAGGATCGCCAAGGCCCGAGCGTGTAGTGACCTGTCTGGCCTGCGCATCAGAGTTCTCCGTTCGTCACCACAGAAGATGTGCGGCACGGTGATAATGATCATGTGGCTCGCCAGGTGCGCACTTCCCCCGGCGCGGCGTACGACCTCGGGTACCACGTCGTGTGGTGCCCGAAGTACCACCCCTCGGTTCTGGGCGGGCGGGTGGAGGCTCGCTTGGAGGAGTTGATCCGCGCCGACTTCGTGGCCACGGTCGGCGCGGCGTCCGACGGGTGCAGCGGCCGGGATCGACATGGGTGTTGCCTCGCTCGTGGTGAACCCCGCCGGCACCTCCCGCGCCTGCACGCGCTGCGGGCACTGCGCTGCGGAGAACCGCGTCGCCCAAGGCGGGTTCCGATGTACGGCGTGCGGGCATACGGCGCACGCCGACGTGAACGCGGCGGTCAACAGCCTCAGGGCAGGGCTCGCCCTTCGTCAGGCTGCGGAAGCGGCTTGGCGAGAAGCCGCCCCACTCAGGGAGCGGAGGAGTCACGGGGTGATTGTCACCTGGGATCGGTCTGTCAGGAAGAGCCAACCTTCCCGCCGACTGTTGGCAAATTTCTCCGTACGGGAGGTTGCCGGGGCCGTTCTACGGTCAGGTCAGGGTCCGTAGGGAGGTCCGGTGACGGTCGGTACTCACGCTCGGCGGGTTCGCGTCCACGTCACGGGCGCCGCGAGCACGGCGGTACGTCCCGTCCTGGAGTCGCCCCGGTGTCCCGCCAGGGTGCTCGCCGCGTTCTCCGCCGGGATATACCTCGAGGTCAGGACCGAGCTGGAGCCGTCGGTGATCGCCGTGATCAGCGGCGCGGGCATCCGGCTGCCCAACTCGCTGCTGCTCGCCACCGAGCTGCCGCACGTCACGGTGGGTGACGAGGCGTACGTCGGCGACGGGACGGTGGAGGTGGGACGGCTGAGCCTGCGTGCCCGCCGCTGGTGGGATCCCGCGCCCCCGCTGGGCGAGGTGGATCCGCGAGCCCTGGCGTCGCTGAGCCGGGCTTTCCAGGCCGAGCGGGGCGCCCCCGGGCTGGCGGGCCACGACGCGGTCGAGCTGCTGGCCGCCAGCTGCGCCTCCGGGTGGCTGCTGGGCGCGGTGACGGCGGCGGAGCGGCTGGTGGGCCTCGGTCCCGGCCTGACCCCGAGCGGGGACGACGTGCTGGCCGGACTGCTGGTGACGCTCCGCCACCTGGGCGCCGCGACCGGGGTCGAGCGGGCGGTGCGGCTGGGCGGCTGGCTGGCGGCGGCCGTCACCTTCGACGCCCGCACCCGTACGACGCCGCTCTCGGCGACGCTACTGCACTGTGCCGCCCGGGGGGAGGCGTGCCCCGAGGTGATCGCGGTGCTACGCGGCCTCGCCGGGCGTCAACCCCTCGAATCCGCGCTACGCCGCCTGCACGGCCTCGGCCACACCTCCGGCGCCGACCTGGCCCAGGGCGTCGCCATCGGCCTCGAAGCGGTCCTCGCCCTGGGCGAGCACCGATGAGCGCCCCGGACGAGCCCCGCGACCCGGGCACGGACCTCGACGCGGGTACGGAATCCGGCACGGGCGCGGTGGCAGGCGGAGGGGCGGGGCCAAGCGCGGGGTCGGTGCCAGGGGCGGGTACGAGGTCCGACGCGGTGTTCGTGCGGCGGGGGGCCTACTACGACTCGGTGACGCTCATGCGGGTGAGCGGGGCCCTGGCGGAGTTGCCCGGCACGGAGGTGGCCATCGTCGCCATGGCCACGGAACTTAACCTCGGCCTCGCGCGCGACCTGGGCTTCGACGTGCCCGGCGCCGATCCGGGCGATCTGCTCGTGGCGCTGCGCGGGGCGGACGTCGAAGCGGCGGTGGCCGAGCTGGACCTCCGGTTGCAGGCACAGGCGGGCCGGCCGGTGCAGGGGAGCCAAACGGCGGAGCAGCCGCCGCTCACCACCCGATCGGCGGCGGCCAGGTCGGCGGCGGATCTCGTGCTGGTGTCGGTGCCTGGCGAGCACGCGTTCTGCGAGGCGCTCGACGCCATCGAGGCCGGGCTGCCCGTGATGATCTTCAGTGACGGGGTGCCCGTCGCGCAGGAACGCCTGCTCAAAGAGCTGGCCGACGAGCGCGGCCTGCTGGTCATGGGCCCCGACTGCGGCACGGCCGTCGTCGGCGGCGTCGGTCTCGGCTTCGCCAATGTGCTCAGGCCCGGCCCGGTCGGCGTGGTCGCCGCCTCCGGCACCGGCGCGCAGCAGGTCACCTGCCTGCTCGACCTGGCCGGGGTGGGCGTCAGCCACGTGCTCGGCGTCGGGGGCAGGGACCTGTCCACGCCGATCGGGGGCCGCGCCACGCTGCGGGCGCTGCGGATGCTCGACGACGATCCGGGCACCGAGCTCATCATGCTCATCTCCAAGCCGCCCTCCCCTGACGTGGCGGAATCCGTACAGAAAGTCCTCGCGACGCTGCGCACGCCGGTCGTGACGGCGCTGCTCGGCCAGGGCGAGGACCTGACGGCGGCGACCGAGACGGCGCTACGCGCCCTCAACCGCCCGGTGCCGCAGTGGCCGCACCACCCCGCCGACACGTCGAGCAGACCGGGCGGGTCGGGCGGGACGGACGGGACGGACGGGACGGACGGGTCCGACGGGTCTGCGGAGGGGGTGCTCGTCGGCATCTACTCCGGTGGCACGCTGTGCGCCGAGGCGGCGTCGGTCGCCGGGCGAGGTGAGTTCACCGACTACGGCGACGACGCCTACACCCGGGGCCGCGCGCACCCGATGATCGACCCGACGCTCCGGCTGGAGGCGCTGCGCCGGGTGCGGCCGGGTGACGTGGTGCTCATGGACGTCGTGCTGGGCCACGGCGCGGACCCCGACCCGGCCGCCGGCCTGGCCCCCGTCATCGCGGGCGTCCCGGCGCCAGTCGTGGTGGCGCTCATCGGCACCGAGGCCGACCCGCAGGGGCTGCGGCGGCAGCGCGCCGCGTTCGGCCGGGCGGGCGCCGCCGTGTTCGCCTCCAACGCGCAGGCCGCCCGCCACGCCAGGAGCCTGCTCGGCGATCCCCCGGGCACGGGTGACCCGGGACAGGGGAGAACGCGATGACGCTGCTCGGCGATCCCTCGGGCACGGGTCACCGGGGGTGAAGGGAAACACGATGACGTTGCTCGACGGCCCGCCCCAAGTGATCACGGCCGGCGTGAGCCTGCTGGCGGAGTCGCTGCGTGAGCAGGCGACCGAGGTCACCACCGTGGCCTGGCGTCCGCCCCTGGCGGGCACGGCCGATGCCCTGGCCAGGATCCTCGCCGACCCGCGCAGGCGCACGGCCAACGAGCTCGCCGTCCACAGGCTCACCACCGCCCGCCCGCACCTGGTGGGGGTGCGCAGGGCGTCGGAGGTGCTGCGGCTGCCGGCGCGGACGTTCCTGCACGCGGGCCCGCCCATCACCTGGCAGCGGGCCTCGGGCCCGATGCGGGGCGCGCTGATCGGCGCGATGCTGCTGGAGGGGTACGCCCGCGACGAGCGGGAGGCCACCGCCGCCCTGGCCGGTGGCGACGTCAGGCTGGAGCCGTGCCACCAGCACGCGACCGTGGGGCCGATGGCGGGCGTGGTGAGCCCGTCGATGTGGATGTTCGAGGTGCGCGACGCCGAGCACGGCGGCACCGCCTACTGCTCGCTGAACGAGGGGCTGGGCAAGGTGCTGCGCTACGGCGCGTACGGGCCCGAGGTGCTCGACCGGCTGGGCTGGATGGACGACGTGCTGGGGCCGGTGCTGTCGGCGGCGGTCGAGCTGGCCGGGCCGATCGACCTGCGGTCGCTGATCGCGCAGGCGCTGCAGATGGGCGACGAGCTGCACAACCGCAATCGGGCGGCGACCTCGCTGCTGTTGCGCGAGCTCGCGCCCGCCGTGGCCGACGCCGCTCCGGCGGGCGCCTCCGAGGTGCTGCGGTTCATCGCCGGCAACGACCACTTCTTCCTCAACGCGGGCATGGCGGCGGCCAAGGTGAGCACCGACGCGGCCCGCGACATCCCGGGGTCGTCGCTGGTCGTCGCGATGGCGCGCAACGGCACCGACTTCGGCGTGCAGGTCTCGGGGCTCGGGTCGCGGTGGTTCACCGGGCCGGCGGGCGTGCCTGACGGGCTCTATCTGGGCGCGTACGGTCCAGCGGACGCCAATCCGGACATCGGCGACTCGACGATCACGGAGACGTCGGGGCTGGGCGGGTTCGCGATGGCGGCGGCCCCGGCCATCGTGCGGTTCGTGGGCGGCGAGGTGGCGGACGCGGTGGCGGCGACCCGGTCGATGTACGAGATCACGCTGGCCGAGCATCCCGCCTACCAGATTCCGGGGCTGGGCTTCCGTGGCACGCCGGTGGGGATCGACGTGACGCTGGTGGCCAGGACCGGGGTGCTGCCGGTGGTCAACACCGGGATCGCCGGGCGGGTGGCGGGCACCGGGCAGGTGGGCGCGGGTCTGGTGAGCCCGCCTCCCGAGGCGTTCACCGGTGCCCTGCTGGCCCTGGCCGATTCCGTATCAGATCCCTTCGTAGGTGGACATATCACCACGTCAGATCCTCTATAAGGACTCTTCAGCTTTCCCTCAGAGTGATGCGCCGATATCGTGGCGAACCTCATAATCTGGAGCTGTCACGCAGTGCGTGTGGCGGACGAGGCTGAAGATGGGGGCGGACATGGCAGCGGACCGCGTGCTCAGCGGCCCCGGCGCCGAAGGCGGCGCTCCGCAGAGCCAAGGCCGCCTGATCGGCCGGCGCTACCGCCTGATGTCGCCGGTCGGCAGGGGCGGCATGGGCATGGTGTGGCACGCCCACGACGTCCTGTTAGCCCGTGACGTGGCGGTCAAGGAGCTCATCCTGCCGTTCGGGCTCGACCACGCGGGCAAGCAGGTGGCATACCGGCGGATGCTGCGCGAGGCCAGGTCCGCCGCGCGGCTCACCCATCCGGGCATCGTCACCGTGCATGACGTGGTCGAGGAGGACGGCCGGCCCTGGATCGTCATGGAGCTGGTCCGGGCCTGGTCCCTGGAGCAGGCGGTGCGGCAGAGCGGCCCGCTGCCGGTGATCCAGGCGGCCGAGATCGGCATCCGGGTGCTGGACGCGGTCAGGCACGCGCACGCGGCCGGCATCCTGCACCGTGACATCAAGCCGGGCAACGTGCTGCTCACCTCCGACCGGGTGGTGCTGACGGACTTCGGTATCGCCGCGATCGAGGGCGATGTGACGATCACGCAGACCGGGCTGCTCATGGGCTCGCCGGCCTACGTCCCGCCGGAGCGGTTGTCCGGGCAGCCGCTCACCCAGGCGGCCGACCTGTGGTCGTTCGGGGCGACGCTGTACGCGGCGGTCGAGGGCCGCCCGCCGTACGAGGGGCCCGACGCGATCGCGGTGCTCGGCGCGGTGCTCACCCAGGAGCCGAACCCACCGCAGCGCGCGGGCGCGCTGGGGCACGTCATCGAGGGCCTGCTCCGCAAGAGCCCGGCGGACCGGCTCACCGCCGAGCAGGTCGAGGAGCTCCTGGAGCGGGTGCTGAGCGCGCACGGCGCGGTGCGGCCGCGCAGCAAGGAGCCGCCGCAGCATCCTCTGCCGCCGCAGCCCGACCCCGGCCCCGGCCCCGGCAGGGGAATGGACACCTCCTCCGGGCCGCTGCCCTCCCGGATCGTGGAGACGCCCTCAGGTCCGGTACGCGTGCCGTACGACCCGATGACCAGCCCGTCCGGCGGCTACTCGATGCCGTTCGACGGGGATTCGACCCCGTCGGGCAGCCACCGCACCGACCAGCTGCCGCCGTCGCCGCGTCCGGACAGGTTCGACGCGTTCACCAGTGCCTCGGGCTCGCAGCGGATGCCGGAGGACACCTCCGGCGCCCGCAGCGCCTCGGGTGCGCATCCTCTGCCGGGGCGGGCGCCGGACGAGCCGTTCGTGTCACGCGGCCTGCTGGACAGCTCGTCGAACCCGCAGCAGCCGCTCAGCGCACCGCCGGAGCCCTACTCCAGCCTGCGCGGCCATCTGCCCGACCCGGACGGGCCGTCGGCGCCGCCGATCCTCCCGCTGACCAGTGACAGCCGGAGCGCGAGCCGCCCCACTCCGTGGCCGCTCGCCTCGGCCGACGACCTGCGCGACCACTCCCGCGGCCTGACGCGGGAGTCCGCGCACAACCGCCTGTCGACCCTGCCGGGCGTGGCGCACCGCAACACCACGAGCAGGCGCAGGCCCGAGGAGACGGGCAACGCCTGGGTGCGGGACGGACGGCCGACGCCGCTGCTCATCGTCACCGCCGTCGCGTCCGTGCTCACCGTGGTGGCCGTGCTGATGTTCATCGCCTCCGGCAGCGGCTCGCCGGCCCCGGCGCCGAACGTGGCGAGCAGCGCGCCGCCCACGGCCGGCGCGCTCCGCACCGAGCCGAAGGCCTCACCGGTGCCCGATGGCTATCGGGAGCAGACGCCCGCCGGGTTCACCGTCGGGGTGCCTCCGGACTGGAAGCTGGCCTCGTCGGAGGGCGAGGCCACCTTCTCCGGCCCGAAGGACTCAGGCGCGCGCATCGTGGTCGAGGACGTGACGTCGCAACCGGACGGCGGGCTGGCCGAGCTCAGCCGTGAGGAGTCCGACGGCGGCGTGGACGGCTACATCCAGGTACAGCTCCAGGGGGTGCGCTACCGGGCGTGGAAGGCGGCCGACTGGGAGTACACCTACACCACGGAGAACGGTGTCCCCATGCACGCCCTGTCCAGGTACGTCACCATCGACGACAGCACCGCCTACAAGATCACCTTCGACATGCCGGAGCTGACCTGGGACGACCAGGCCAAGACCCGCAAGGTGTTCCTAGACACCTTCCGCCAGACCACCTGACACGCCCTCCGGCACCGGAGCCGTCCCGCCGATCGCGCGGTCGAGGAAGTCGCGGACCGTGGCGGCCAGCTCGGCCCTGCGATCCGACAGGGCGTGGTCGGTCGGCCATTCGTCATGCTGGAGCCGGGCCCCGGCGAAGGCGCTCACCAGCGGCCGGTGGTGCACCTCGGCGGGTGTGACGGGGTCCAGCCCGGTGCCGATGAGCAGCACGGGCCGCCCGGCGAACGACGGCGCCAGCGCCGCCAGGCTCCACCGCTCCCCCGCCGCCTCCATCTCACCGACCAGCGCCTCGCCGCTGGTGCCCCGCAGCGGGAGCAGGTCGGCGTCGAAGGCCTCCACGTACGCGCGCCGCCCGGCGGGGTCGAGCCGGCGGGCGACCGTACCGAAGTCGAAGCCGGACACCGAGACGGTGGCGGCGACGCCCGGATCGCCGGCGGCGGTCATCAGCGCCGCGAAGCCGCCGAAGCTGTGCCCGAAGACGGCCAGCCGTCCGGGGTCGAGCCGGTGGGCGGCCGCGAACGCCTCCTCCCGCACGGCGCGCAGCACGCGGGCGACGTCGTCGAGCGCGTTCGCCCAGGACCAGTGGCCGCCGACGCCCCAGGAGCCGCGGTAGTGGAAGACCAGGGCGGCGTATCCGGCCCGGCGCAGCGACTGGGCCAGGTCGAAGTTGCGCTCGTTGCCCGGGAAGCCGTGGCACAGGACGGCCACCGGGTGCGGGCCCTCCCCCTCGGGCAGGTGCAGGACGCCGAGCAGCGCGACCCCGTCGCTGTCGAACGTCACCGCGGATGTGGCGGCTCTCATGCCGATCTCCCCTCTGTTCAGGGCCGAACGTTAACAGCTCATCGAACCAATCGGTACTATCACCTGCATGCCCGTCCCCAAGGGAACCGCGCTCGACCCCGCCCGCACCCGCGCCGCCATCCTGGAGGCCGCCACGGCCGCCTTCTACGACCACGGCCTCGACGGCGTGGGCGTGGCCGACCTGTGCGCCCGCACCGGGGTGTCGAAGGAGACTCTCTACCGCCACTTCGGCTCCAAACAGGGCCTCATCGAGGCCGTGCTGGAGGCGCGCAGCGACCGGGTCACCCGGTGGCTGCGGGCCGCGGCGGACGCCGCGGGCCCCGACCCGGCCGACCGGCTCGCGGCGATCTTCGACGCGCTGGCCGGCTGGCACGCCGAGCCGGGCTTCCGCGGCTGCGCGCTGGTCAACGCCGCCACCCAGCACCACGAGGGCTCGGTCAGGGCGGCGGCCGCCAGGCATCTCGACCGCCGCCTGGCCCTGCTGGAGGACATCGCCGTCCGGGCGGGCGTGCGCGAGCCCGGCGTGCTGGCCTACCAGCTCCTGCTGCTCGTCTCGGGCAGCACCACCGCGGCCGACCTGCACCCCGGCGGCGGCGCGGCCGCGCGCCACGCCCGGCAGGCCGCCCTCACGCTCCTCCGGGCCGCCACGCCGGCAGGCTGATCCGGTGCGGTACGGTTTTGCCGCATGGAGCTGGGGAGCATCTACTTCTATCCGGTGAAGTCGACGGGCGGACACGAGGTCGGCGAGGCCGAGGTGCAGCCCTGGGGCCTGGCCGGCGACCGGCGCTACCTCGTCGTCGACGAGGGCCGCCGGCCGATGAGCGCTCGCGAGAACCCCGTCATGCTGGCCTGCGTGGCCGAGCCCGACGGTGACAGCGTCACGCTCACCGGCCCGCACGCCGCTCCCCTGCGCGTCACCCCCACCTCCCACCGGTTCGTCGCCGACGTCTGGGGCACGCCGGTGGAGGTCACCGACTGCGGCGACGACGCCGCCGGCTGGATGTCCGCGCTGATCGGGCGGCCCGGCAGGCTGGCCTGGCTGGACGATCCGACCCGCCGTCCGGTCAATCCCGCCTATGGCGAGCCGCAGGACCGGGTCAGCCTGGCCGACGGCTACCCACTGCTGCTGACCTCGACGACGTCATTGGCCCAGGTCGACGAGTGGGTGGCGCAGACGGCCGCATCGCTCGGCGAGCCGCCGCCCGCGCCGCTGTCGATGCGCAGGTTCCGGCCGAGCGTCGTGGTGGACGGCGCGGACGTCCCGTTCGCCGAGGACGCGTGGCAGCGGCTGCGGATCGGCGAGGTGGAGTTCCGGGTGGTCAAGCTGTGCGACCGGTGCGTGATGACCACCGTCGATCCCGAGACCACGGCCAAGGGCAAGGAGCCGATCCGGACCCTGGCCAGGCACCGCAGGTGGGACGGCAAGACCTGGTTCGGCGTCAACCTCATCCCCGACGGCACCGGCAAGATCGCCAAGGGTGACCCGGTGACCGTGCTCTGACGCGAAAGACAGCTCGAAAGGACATCTGTCCCCTTTGGGGGTCCTTGCGGATTATGCGAGACTTCGCTGGTGACCAGCGCCCCCACGAAGCCCGCCATCTCCCCACCTGACCGCATCCGCCGTGTGCAGTTCCGTACGCTGGGAGTTCTGTCCGGCGCGCAGATCGTGGGCGGGGTGGGAGTCGCCGTCGGGCTCGCCCTCAGCTCGGTGGTCGTGGACGAGCTGTCGGGCTCGACGGTGATCAGCGGGTTCGCCGGGACCGCCACCGTGCTCGGCGCCGCGCTGCTGGCGCTGCCGATCGCCAAGGCCGCCGGCCGGGGCGGGCGCCGGGTGGGCCTGGCCCTGGCCTACCTGGCGGCGCTGCTGGGCTGCGTGATCTCGGTGACGGCCATCGGCATGGAGAACTGGCCGCTGCTGCTGGCCGGGCTGGTGCTGGTGGGCGGCGGCAGCGCCGGCAACCTCGCCGCCCGCTACTCCGCCACCGACCTGTCCCCGCCCGGCCACGCCGCCAGGCACCTGTCGCTGGTCGTCTGGGCCGCCACGATCGGCTCCGTCGCCGGTCCCATGCTGGCCGAGCCCACCGACCGGATCGGCCTGGACGCCGGGCTGGCGGGCAAGGCGGGGCCGTTCGCGTTCGCCGCGCTCGCCTTCGCGGGGGCACTGGTGATCGTCCTGGCCGGGCTGCGCCCCGACCCGCTCAAGCTGGCCCGCGAGCTGGACGGCACGCCACCCGCCGCCAAGGGCGGGACCCGGACGATCAGGACCGGCTGGCTGAGCCTGCGCGCCGCCCCGATGGCCCGCACGGCGCTGGTGATGATCGCGGTCAGCCACACCGCGATGGTGTCGATCATGTCGATGACCCCGGTGCAGCTCCACCACGACGGCTCGTCGCTGGACGTCATCGGGATCGTGATCAGCCTGCACATCGCCGGCATGTACGTGTTGTCGCCGGTGGTCGGCTGGCTGGCGGACAAGGTGGGCAGGGTGCCGGTGCTACTGCTCGGCATGGCCCTGCTGCTGGCCTCCGCCGCCCTGGCGGGCACCGCCGGGCACCGCGTCTGGCAGGTGAGCGTGGCGCTGTTCCTGCTCGGCCTGGGCTGGTCGTGCGGCCTGGTGGCCGGCTCGGCGCTGGTCAGCGAGTCGGTGCCGATCGAGGGGCGGACGGCTGTACAGGGCCTGTCGGACCTGCTGATGAACGTCTGCGGCGCCACCGGCACGATCATCGCCGGGGCGATCGTGGGCGGCCTGTCCTACGGCGTGCTCGGCCTGGTGGTCGGCGTGATGGTGACGGCGGCAGGGCTCTGGCTGGCCGTCACTTGGCGTCGGCGTAGCAGCTGACCGCGACCGCCTCCATCGGGAACCGGACCGGCGTCCGGCCGAACAGCAGTCTGCTGGCCTCGGCGGCCGCCGCCGAGACGCTCGCCATCACCTCTTCGGCCTGGTCCAGCGGGCAGTGCACGATGACCTCGTCATGCTGGAAGAACACCAGCCGGGCGGGGTCGGGCAGGGTCCCGCGCAGCACCGCCATCAGCGACAGCGCCCACTCGGCGGCCGTGGCCTGCACCACGAAGTTGCGGGTGAACCGGCCCCGGTCGCGCAGCGCCCTGGCGCCCTCCGGGCCGGAGACCAGCTCCTTCCACCGCCCGGACGGCGGCGGGCTGGTGCGGCCCAGCCAGGAGCGGACCAGCCGCCCCTCCTCGCCCCTCTTGGCCGCGTCCTCGACGAACCGGTAGGCCTGCGGGAAGCGCTGGCGCAGGATGGCCAGCAGCTTGGCGGCGTCGCCGCTGGTGCCGCCGTACATGGCGGACAGCATCGCGATCTTGGCGTTGTCGCGCTCGCCGCCGAACGACTTGGCCAGCGCCGAGTAGAGGTCGATCTCGCCGGCCGCGGCGGCCAGCCCCGCGTCACCGGCCATCGCGGCCAGCACCCGCGGCTCCAGCTGGGCGGCGTCGGCGACGATCAGGGTCCACCCGTCGTCGGCCACCACCACCCGCCGCATCACCTTGGGGATCTGCAGCGCCCCGCCGCCGTCGGTGGCCCAGCGCCCGGACACCACGCCGCCCACCACGTATTCGGCGCGGAAGCGGCCGTCGCGCACCCACTGGTCCGCCCAGGTCCAGCCGTGGAAGCTGTGCAGCCGGGCCAGCTCCTTGTAGGCGAGCAGCGGCCCGACCGCCGGGTGGTCGATCTGCTTGAGCTCCCAGGACCGGGTGGACTTCAGCGCCACCCCGGCGGCCTTGAACGCCTTGACGAGCTGCTGCACCGAGTCGGGGTTGACCGGATGGCCGAACGCGGCCGACACCTCGTCGGCCAGCGCCTGCAGCTTGGCCGGCCGCATGCCGTGCACCGGGCGCGGCCCGAGCATTTCGGTGAGCAGGGCGTCGTGCAGGTCCGCGCGCCACGGCAGACCGTCGTGGCCCATCTCGGCGGCGATCAGCGCGCCCGCCGACTCGGCCGCCACCAGCAGCCGGAACCGGCCCGGATCGGGCAGCGCCTCGATCCGGCGCAGCTGGTCGGCCAGCACCTCGGCCACCGCCTCGGCGCCCAGCGGCTCGGGCGCGAACAGCGTGCCGGGCTCGTCGGGCCGCTCGGCCGGCACGGGCAGCCCGTGCAGCCGGGCGTGGGCGGCCCGGGCCGAGCGGGGCTCGCCGTAGCGGCCCTCGTGGGCGAGCAGCAGCCCCTCGGTGAGCGCGAGGTCGTGGCAGCGCGCCACCCGCAGGCCGGCGCGCAGCAGGGCGGGGTAGCTCTCACGGGTGTCGGCCCACACCCAGCGCGGCCGCGCGGCCTCGTGGTCGCGCACGGCCGCCACCAGGTCGCCGGCCTGCTCGGCCGTCCCCCCGGCGGGGAGGATCGTCTGTCCTGCCAGGACCGTGTGCACGTCTCCAAGAGTGCCAGGCGACTACGACAACTCCGACAGATCGATCACCACCTCGTCCTCGACCGGCGGCTCCAGCTCCTGCCGCAGGCAGCCGGTGGCGGCCAGGCACCGCACGGTCAGCCGGTCCGGGGTGACCGACAGGTGCAGGAACTGCTTGAAGAACGGCGGGGTGTCCCAGTCCGACAGCTCGGACAGGTAGCGGTGGAACACCGTGCCCACCGGCAGCCGGAACGGCCACGGCCAGGAGCCGAGCAGCCGCGCCGCCCACCGCATCCGCGCCGTCACCTTCACCGGCTGCCCGATGGGCCTGACCGGGGTGTTCTTGATCTGCTCGGCCATGATGCAGGCCGCCTCGTCGGGCGTGAGGCCGATCCACTTCATGCGCAGCCGCTTGGCGTAGAGCTGGCTGTAGAACGACAGCGAGTCCCCGCGCAGCGGATAGCTCCGGTAGTCGTCCTCGTGCACCCCGCCCACGTCCACCCGGCGGATGGTGTGGGTGGCGTGCATGAAGGCGCCCGCGCCGCCCGAGACGATGTACTGGATCACCCGGTCGCCGACCTTGACGGGGTAGCGCTGGTAGTTGTGCACGTCGCCGCCGATGGCCGCGACGTAGCGGTGCCGGGGGTCGCGGACGATGTCGTCGACGGTGCCGCCGTCCTGGAGCTTGGACGGTTTGTACTCGTTGCGGGTGTAGATCGGCTTGCCGGTGACCAGGATCTTCGGGCGGGGGTCGAGCGACACCTGGCGCAGCCACGCGGTCTGCTCGCGGTCGATCATCCCCCCGATGCCGGTGTCGACGCCCACGACGAGCAGGCTCGGGCTCTCGATCACCCAGTACGGTCCCGGCTGCGCGGCCTGCTCGGCCGGTTGCTGCGACGGCCTGCTCCTGAGCTCGCGGGCCTCGGCGAGCACCCGCTCGTCGATGGTCTCCGGCCGCCGCCACAGCAGCCCGCGCGGCCCCCGGTCCGGTCTGGGCTTGAGCGGGGGCGCGTCACAGAACACCCGCATGAACCCGCCCAGCCCGTCGTACCAGTCGTGGTTGCCGGGAATGGCGTAGATCGGCGCGTCGTAGTCCTGGTACGGCCGGAAGAACTTGTCGCCGTACTCGTTGCCCGACCCCGCCGGATAGAGCACGTCGCTGGCGATCACCGCGAAGGCGGTGCCCTCACCCGCCTTGAGCATCCCCGGCACGACGGCGTACTGGGAGGCGTCGCCCTCGCCGGTGTCGCCCAGCAGCAGGAAGTCGAAGCTCTCCCCGAGGCCCGGCCTGATCCGGAACCCGGCGTCGGCCCCGCGCTCCCGTTGCGCGGCGACCCACCGCACGCGCACCTCCCCCGACGGGTCGCCGAACAGCCCGGCGAGGATCTCATTCCTGGAGCGCCACAGGGTGCGTAAGTTCAGCCAGCTGAAACCATTCTTGTCCGGGCGAAGCCGGGTGAACGTGCCGATCTCCTGACAGGCCCACCCGGCGCCCTCCTCCGACACGCGGGACGACGCCCGCTTCCCCCGCTCTGCCGTGATTTCCACCATGACCACATCTTTGCCATGTCGCACCGGAAGCGCACCCTGAAACGGAGAGTGCCGCCATAAGCACGGATGGTGTAGCGTCTACGCCCCAAGCAAGCGGTTGGCGTCCGCTAGGGAGGCTTCGATGCCCCGCAACGGTTCCGATGACGCACTCCGGCGAAGCTCCACGGCGGTGACGGCCGTCGAGGGCCTGCTCGCTTACGCGCAGACCCAGCGTCGTTGGGGACGGGGCGCGATCAGGAGCGCCGACCGGGCGATCGCCATGAGCCGCGCCCTGGTCGCCGAGGCTCCCGAGCACACGCCGCTGCTGGCCCGCGCGTTGCGCACCGCGGCCCGCCTGCACCTGCGGCGCGGCCGGCCGGGCGACGCCCTCCCGCTGGCCGAGGAGGCGGCCGGCCTCGCCAGGCAGTCGGGCGGCGCCCAGCTGACGCTGTGCCTGTACTGCCTGGCCGAGGTCTACCGGTCACTCCACCGCTACGCCGACGCCGTCGCCCTGATGTCCGAGGCGGACGACCACCCACCCCCGGAGTGACCCGCCGTGACGCCCCCGGCCAGGACCCCGCACGGGCCCGCCTCAGCCGATGCCCGGGTTCGGGATTCTGGACGGGTCCCGCCTCAGGGGATGCCCGGGTTCGGGATTCGGTACGGATCCCGCCTCAGGGGATCAGGACGCCCGGGTTCAGGATGCCGGTGGGATCGACCTCGTTCTTGACCGCGCGCAGGATCGCCGTGCCCAGGGGGCCGATCTCGGTGGCGTAGGCGTCGCGGTGGTCTCGGCCGACGCCGTGGTGGTGCGAGATGGTGCCGCCGGCCCCGACGATCGCCTCGTTCGCCGCCGCCTTCGCGCGCTCCCACTGGGCCAGCGGGTCGGCGTCCTGCGCGGTCACCACGGTGAAGTACAGCGACGCGCCGGTCTCGTACACGTGCGAGATGTGACACATGACCAGCGGCGAGCCGAGCGAGCCGAGCATCGCCAGCCGGACCGCGTCGTACAGGCGGGGCAGGCCCGCCCAGAAGCACGCGGTCTCCAGCGTCTCGACGGTGGCCCCGGCGGCGAGCAGTGAGTCGCGCAGGTAGGGGGCCGAGAAGCGGCCGCGCGCCCAGGCCTCGCCGGGCTCGGCGCCGAGCGGTTCGCCGCCGTGGCCGGACAGGACGGCCGAGGCGGCCGCCCGGCGCTCGGCCACCCGCGAGCCCTCGTAGCCGGTGATCACCAGGCAGCCCGGGTCGCCGCCGCCGATGGCGTCCGGGCGGGCCAGGCCGATCATGGTCTCGGTCTCGTCGGACAGGCGCAGGACGGTGGGCGGCGGGCCGTCCTGGGCGAGGGCGCGCAGCGCGGCGGCGCCCGCCTGGAAGCCGGGCAGCCGCCAGCCTTCGTAGAGGCGCTCGGCGGGCAGGCGGCGGACGCGCAGGCGGAGCCCGGTGATGACGCCGAACGCGCCCTCCGAGCCGAGGACGAGCTGGCGCAGGTCGGGGCCGGCGGCGGACTTGGGCGCCCGGCCCAGGTCCAGGGAGCCGGCCGGGGTCGCCACGGTGAGGCCGACGACCATGTCGTCGAAGCGGCCGTAGCCGGCCGACGCCTGGCCGCTGGAGCGGGCCGCCGCGAAGCCGCCGAGGGTGGCGTACTCGTAGGACTGCGGGAAGTGGCCGAGGGTGAGGCCGTGCGCGGCGAGCAGGCGTTCGGCCTCGGGCGCGCGCACGCCGGGCTCGAAAGTGGCGATCATCGACTCGGTGTCCACGTCGACGAGCCGGTCCATCCGGCTCAGGTCCAGGCAGACGACGCGGGTGAAGCCGGCGCGGGAGGCCGCCAGGCCGCCGACGACCGAGGTGCCGCCGCCGAAGGGGACGACGGCGACGCGTTCGGCCGCGCACAGCCGCAGCAGCCGCGTCACCTCGTCGTGGGCGCCGGGCAGCACGACGGCGTCCGGCGCGTCCGCGCCGTCGCCCGCGCGGATCCGCATCAGGTCGGGGGTGGACTTGCCGCGGGTGTGCCGGACCCGCGCTTCATCAGATGTCAGGACATGTTCGGCGCCGACCAGGTCTGTGAGCGCCCGGATCTGCCGAGGCTCCAGCGCGACCGGCGGAAGGCGTACCGACTCCAGGGTGGCGGCGGGAGCGGTCGGCGCGCGCACGCCCAGCAGGTCCCGCAGCAGCGCGTGGACCTGTTCGGGGAGCTCGCGGGCCTGGGCGGGATCGCCCCAGCCCGACCAGAGCATGGGTTCGGAAGGCACGCATACACTGTGACACATGCCGTCGATTCGTCACAATGAGGGTGTGCTCGACGCCGCCCGGGACTGCGTGCTCGCCTACGGGGTGCGCCGCACCACGCTCACCGACGTGGCCCGCCGGGCGGGGGTGTCGCGGATGACGATCTACCGGCACTGGCCGGACGTGCGCGCGCTGGTCGCCGACCTGATGACCCGCGAGTGGGTGAAGATCATCAACGGGCTCGACCTGTCGGAGCCGGTGCCGGCCGTGGTGACGGGGGTGCGCCGGATGCGCGAGCACCCGCTCTGGCGCAAGATCGTCGAGGCCGACCCGGAGATGCTGCTGCCCTACCTGCTCGACCGGCGGGGCACCAGCCAGGAGGCGGTGCTGGACATGCTGGAGCCCGTACTGGGAGACACCCGCAAGGCCAGGGCGGTGCTGCTGATCGCCCAGTCGTTCCTGGTGTCGGCCCCGACCATGCTCGGCCCGCCGACGCTGGACGACCTCGACGCCGAGCTCGCCGCGATCCTGGAGGCCTACCTTGGATAGCTCGCTGAACGCCGCCAGGAGGACCAGGGAGCTGGCGCGGGCGGCGGAGGAGACCGCCGACGTGCTCGTGGTGGGGCTGGGCGCGACGGGCGCGGGCGCGGCGCTGGACGCCGCCGCGCGCGGGCTGAGCGTGGTCGCGATCGACGCGCACGACCTGGCGTTCGGCACGTCGAGGTGGAGCTCCAAGCTGATCCACGGCGGCCTGCGCTACCTCGCCAGAGGCCAGGTGGGCGTGGCCTACGAGAGCGCGATGGAGCGCGGTCTCCTGCTCACCCGCACGGCCCCGCACCTGGTCAGCGCCTTCCCGTACGTGCTGCCGCTCACGCCCGCCGTCTCCGGCCGCCAGGCGGCCCTGGTGATGACCGGCTACCGGCTCGGCGACGGCCTGCGGGCCGCCGCGCGCACCCCGCGCCGCCTGCTCCCCGGCCCCTCCACCCTCACCGCGGCCCGGGCGCGCGAGCTGGCGCCCGCACTGATCCGGTACGGCCTGCGCGGCGGACTGCTGTCCTGGGACGGGCGGCTGCTGGACGACGCCCGGCTGGTCGTGGCCCTGGCCAGGACGGCGGCCGGGCACGGTGCCCGGATCCTGACCCGCTGCCGGGCCCTGGAACTCTCGGGGGCGGGCGCGCGGGTGCGTGACGAGGTGACGGGCGAGGAGTTCGCCGTCCGCGCCCGGGCGGTGGTCAACGCGACGGGGGTCTGGGCCGGGACGCTGGACCCCGCGGTGCGGCTGCGCCCCTCGCGCGGCACGCACCTGGTGCTGAGGGCCGGCGCGCTGCCGGGGCTGCGGGCCGGGCTTCACGTGCCCGTTCCCGGGGAGAGCAACCGGTTCGCGCTCGTGCTGCCCCAGCCGGACGGGCGCGTCCACGTGGGGCTCACGGACGTCGCCGTGGACGGGCCGGTCCCCGATGTGCCGGAGGCGCCGGAGGAGGACATCAGGACGCTCCTGGACGTGCTGAACACGGTGCTGGAGGCCGGCCTGCCGCGCACGGCCGTGGCGGGGGCCCACGCGGGCCTCAGGCCGCTCCTGGCGGCCGACGGGCGCTCCGCGGACCTGTCGCGCAGGCACGCGGTGCTGGCGCGTGACGGGATCGTCACGGTCGTGGGCGGCAAGCTGACCACCTACCGGCGGATGGCCGAGGACGCCGTGGACCGGGCGGTCGCGGTGCGCGGCCTGCGCGCGGGACCGAGCCGGACCGCCGCGCTACCGCTCGTGGGAGCCGGGCCGGTGCCCGCCGGGGCGCGACCGGGGCTGGTCCGCCGCTACGGCGCCGAGGCGGCGGCCGCGGAGCGGCTGGTGGCGGCGCACCCGGAGCCGGTCGGGCTCGGCCTGACCCTGGGCGACCTGGTCTGGTCGGTCCGGCACGAGGGCGCGCTGGACGTGGACGACCTGCTCGATCGCAGGACCAGGATCGGTCTGGTCGCCGAGGATCGGGAGCGGGCCGCAGGGGTAGCACTCGGGGCATTCCGCTGAAATAGCACCCTTCCGTTAGGTTAGTCTTACCTAATCAGCGGAAGGGGGCCGGTGTGGCGAAGGGCTGTGAGCACGCGGAGGGTTGCCACACCGGTGGCATACCCACCCTGGCGAGCGCCACGGTGGGCGCCCGGCTCTGGCTGCTCATCGAACACGAAGGCCCGTGGCCGTCACATCTGGAAAACTCCGAGCTTCCTGAGAACGTCGCCAAACTGGTCACACGGGCGCTCGAACGCGGTATCCGCCCGCAGCTGATCCGCCGCCCCGGAAAGCGCACCCGCCCGAGACAGCAGGGGATCCGTGTGCTACTGGGCTACGCCGTAGGCGACGAACCGTGGCTGGCCGGCGGTGTCGTCGCAGGTCCTGACGATCTTGACCTGGACGCGCTGGTGGCCGGAGTGGTCCCCGAGTCCTGCATACTTGAAGACGAGCCGGTATTTCTGGTCTGCACGCACGCCAAGCGCAATGTGTGCTGCGCCCGCATTGGATTGCCCCTCGCTCGTTCGCTGGCAGATTTCTTGCCGGACAGAGTATGGGAAACGTCACACGTTGGCGGCGATCGGTACGCCGCCAACCTCGTGTGCTTGCCACACGGAATTTTCTACGGCAGCATGTCTCAGGCCGCTGCGATCGCAGCGGCTGACGCGTACCGGTCGGGCGAGATCATTCTTGACCGTTACCGGGGACGCGCAGGCATCCCTGAGCCATTGCAAGCCGTCGAGCATTTCGCCCGAACCCATACGGGAGAGTGCTCTGTCGGCGCAGTGGCCGTGGAATCCTCAAGGTCGGACGGCGACGTCACCGAAGCCATCGTGCGCTGCGGAGACGTCCGGTTCCAGGTTGTGATCGAGCCATCGGCGTTCCAAGCGCCGTGTGGCACGGCTTTCGCCGAGAAGATCGCCACCTACCGGCTGGTTTCGCTGGACAGGCTGACCCCTGTGCGGTATGCCACGCCTGCCCTCAGCTGACCAAGGGAACATCACGGTCCTGGATTGCGTTGGAACAGATAAGCCAAGCGTCCAATGCGGCTTCAATTACCGAAATACCTCTCACGAAGGTGGTTTTCTCATGTCTCAGGTACGTCGGCAGCTCGCCCGCCCGCGCCCCAGCTGGGGTTGGCAGGATGATGCCGCGTGCCGGGGTGAGGACCTCGTGCTCTTCTTCGGCCCTGACGGAGAGCGGCAGCCCGAGCGCGATGTGCGCGAGCGCAAGGCCAAGGCGATCTGCGGCGGGTGTCCCGTCCGCAACGAGTGCCTCGACTACGCTCTGTCCCGTCCGGAGAAGTACGGCACGTGGGGTGGCCTCAACGAGGACGAGCGCGCCTCGGAGCGTCGCCGTCGCATGCGCCGCGCGGCCAGCGCCGGCATCTCCGCCGCCTGACCCCCGGCCACAGCAGTCGCAGAGCATCGCGTGATCCCGCAGTTGTCCCGATGATCCGGAGTCTGGCCAGCCAAGCCCAGACTCCGGCGAACCCGGTCGGGACAACTGCTTGATCAGGCGAACCTCAGCCCCCGCACCAAAAAGCCGCCGTCCGATTTCGGACGGCGGCTTTCGCATGCCCGCCGAGCGGGCCTGGCTCTAACTCATCCCCCTAGACGAGCAGGTCGTCGAACTCCCCGTCCTTGGCTCCCAGGACGAACGCGGTGATCTCGTCCTGCGTGTAGACCAGTGCGGGACCGTCGGGGAAGCGGGAATTGCGCATCGCCACCTCGCCCGTCGGCAGGGGCGCCACCTCAACACAGTTGCCGCTGGGATTGCTCCGCGCGCTCTTACGCCAGACGACGGGCAGGCGACGAGCGGGCGTTCCGTTCCGGAACTCAGGCATGAGTGCGACTCCTTGGCCTTACGGATGCACGTGCATCCGTGCTTACGGCCAGAGGATACGGGGGCGCGCTGATCTGCATATACGGGTTGACCAAAATTCCGGTATGCCGTGGATCACATGGTTCAGGGGGGGATTTACCCGTTGAGCAGGCGCTCCAGGAACCGCCTGGTCTGCTTGGGCTGCTCCGCCTGAACGCTCAGCCGGTCCATCACGCGGATGTAATGCTCGGTCTCGGCAGTCTTGTCCAGATAGAGGGCGCTGGTGAGCTGCTCCATGTACACCACGTCGGGCAGCTCGCGCTCGGGAAAGCGCAGAATGCTGAACGGCCCGCCCGCCGCCGCGTGACCGCCCCGCTCGAACGGCATGATCTGCACGGTGACGTTGGGCTCGGCCGTCATCGCCACCAGGTGCTCGATCTGCTCCCGCATGACGCCGGGCCCGCCGAGCATCCGGCGCACCACCGCCTCGTCGATGACCGCCCACAGCGTGAGCGGGTCCTCCCACGACAGCCTTCCCTGCCGGGTGGTGCGCAGCCGGACCCGGCGATCGAGCTCCGGCTCCGGCGCCCTCTCGTGGGCCAGCTCGATAACCGCCCGGGCATAGCGGGGCGTCTGGAGCAGGCCGGGGACGAACTGGTTCTCGTAGGTGCGGATGATCGAGGCGGCGCCTTCGAGCCCGATGTAGACCTCGAACCAGCCGGGCAGCAGGTCACCGTACTTGTGCCACCAGCCGGGGGCGTTGGCCTGCCTGGCCAGGGCGAGCAGCGGCGCCTGCTCGCCGGGGTCGGTGACGCCGTAGAGCGACAGCAGGTCGGCCACGTCGCGCTCCTTGAAGCTGACCTGGCCGAGCTCCAGTCTGCTGATCTTGGCGTGCGAGGCGCGGATGGAGTAGCCGGCGTCCTCGCGGGAGATGCCGCGCCTGGTGCGGAGCCTGCGCAGTTGCGTGCCGAGCATGATCCGCAGCACGGTCGGGCTACCCGGCGCGTGCTTCAGGATGGAGCTGCTCCGCACACTTTCGGCGCGCTCTCGGCTCAACGTCATCTCTCCCAGATCATCTGCACGTGCAGATGCGATTTGCATCCGTAAACGCGGAAAAGTCTTGCATCACCAAGCGCTCCCCGTAAAGATGGGCTCTTGGATCACCAGACCGCGTTTCGGGGGCCACATGACGACTTTCGACGCCCGGCCGGAAGCCGCCAGCGGCACCCGGCCGCCGGGATGGCTTTCGGCCGTCCTGATCGACGGTCGCCCCAGTGACTGCGACGCGGTCTTCACCTTCCATGATCTCAGTGCGTTCGAGCCCGGCTGCGTCTCCATGGCCAGACGGTTCATCGACCAGACGTTCGGCTCGTGGGGGGCCGAGCGGGTCACGTTCGACACCCAGCTGGTGGCCTCGGAGCTGGTCACCAACGCGATGCGGCACGGAGGCGGGGCGATCCAGCTGCGGCTGCTCCGCCACGATGCCGAGTTCGCCTGCGTGGTCGCCGACCACAACCAGCGGGCGCCGATCGCCGCGGTGACGGACATCTTCGCGGAGTACGGCCGCGGGCTCCGGCTGGTGGACGCGCTCTGCGCGGGCTGGGGCTGGCTCACCCCCCGGGGGCCGCGCAAGCTCGTCTGGGCCGTACTACGGGGTTAGCGCTCAGGCCGGGTTCTGGCCAGCACGTCCAGCACGTCGCCGTCGGTGAGCTGGTCGAAGTGCTCGTACCACTGCCCGACCGCCCTGAAGTCGATCGGCGCGCACAGCACCACCACCTCGTCCGCCTCCCGCCTCATCGCCTCCACCGTGTCGGCGGCGCCGACCGGCACCGCCAGCGTCACCCGCGCGGGCTTGGCGGCGGTGACCGTCCGCAGCGCCGCCCGCGCGGTCGCGCCGGTGGCCAGGCCGTCGTCGACCACGATCACCTCGCGGTCCTCCAGGGCGGGCAGCGGCCGGTCCCCCCGGTAGACCCTGACCCTGCGGGCCAGCTCCCGCCGCTCGGCCGCCACCACGCGGGCCAGTGCCTCGGGGGTGAGGCCGAGCCGGGCCAGCAGATGCCGGTCGAACACCGGCTCGCCACCCTCGGCTATCGCGCCGACGCCCAGCTCGGGCTGCGGCGGATAGCCGATCTTCCGGGTGACGAGCACGTCGAGCACGCCGCCCAGCCTGCGCACCACCGGCTCGGCCACCTCCACCCCGCCACGCGGCAGCGCGAGCACCACCGGGTCGCGGATGGCGAGCAGCCGCTCGGCGAGCAGCGCTCCGGCTTCCTCACGGTCGACGAACACGCGCTCCATACGGTGGTCGTACCCGCTGGCCCGCGCTTCGCACGACCGGGCGGGCTACGGCCGGTTGCGGCCCGCGCGGCGCATCTCCTTGTGGATGACCTTCCACTTGTTCTGCATGTCCTTGCGCAGCCGCGCGTCCGTGCGCGAGGCCATCCAGGCGGCCTCCCGCTGGAGCTTGCGCCAGCTCTGCAGCCGCCGCTCGGGCAGCTCACCGCTCGCCACCGCCTCCTGTACGGCGCAGCCGGGCTCGCTGTCATGCCCGCAGTCGTCGAACCGGCAACCGGCGGCCAGCTCCTCGATGTCGGCGAACACCAGGTCGACGCCCTGGCTCATCTCGTAGAGCCCGACCCGGCGGATGCCGGGCGTGTCGATGATGAGCCCGCCGCCGGGCAGCGGGATGAGCTCCCTGTGCACGGTGGTGTGCCGGCCCCGGCCGTCGCCCGCGCGCACCTGCTGGGTCTCCATCACGCCGTCGCCCGCCAGGGCGTTGACGAGGGTCGACTTGCCGGCGCCCGACGGGCCCAGCACGACGGCCGTGCGGGAGCCCGCCAGATAGCCGCGCGCCAGCTCGACGCCCTCGCCCAGCAGCGAGGACACCGCGTGCACGTCCACTCCCGGCGCGGCGGTGCGCACGTCGGCGAGCAGCTCCTCCAGGCCCTGCTCGAACAGGTCGGACTTGGTGACCAGGACGACCGGGGTGCCGCCGGACTCCCAGGCCAGCGCCACCAGCCGCTCGATGCGGCCGAGGTCGGCGTAGTCGGTGGAGTGCATGGACGGCTCGGCGACGAAGACGACGTCGACGTTGGCGGCGAGCACCTGGCCCTGGCCGTCACCCGACAGCCCGCCCCGTGAGTCGCGGCTCACGCCGCCGCGGACGAACGCGGTGTGCCGGAGCAGCACCTGGTCGAGCTCGTAGCGGCCCTCGGGCAGCTCGGTGAGCGCGGCCCAGTCGCCCACGCACGGCAGCGCGACCGGGTCCTCGGCCGACGCCCGGCGCACCCTGGCGCCGTACTTCACCCGGTGTCTGCCGTCGGCGGCGATGACTTCGGCGGCCCCGCGGTCGACTCGGGAGACGCGGGCCGGGACGGTGCCGTCAGGCAGCTCGGCGGCGCGGGACGCGGTCCAGCCGAGCAGAGAAAGATCGAAAAGCAACGGAGTTACACCCTTTGGGTTGAGAAGGAACCCGGGTGGTCTAAGCGCGCACCCGGAGGCTGATGGACGGCATGCCGAACAGCACAGTCCGCATGGTCCCCACCTCCTCGCTCAGTCGCTGAGGTGACTCTACGCACCCGCCCCCGGGGACGCAATCCGATTTTCGGCCCGTCGCGCGCATTGACGCCCGATCGATTGAACCCGGACGGGTATGCCGGCCGTACTTCCTGCCGACGGACTCGAGAAAGGGGAATGATGCGACTGAGCACGTATCCCCCACCCTCGGCCGAGGGAGCAGCCCCCATGGGCAAGCCGCGGTTACGCCACTGGCTGAGGCGCGTGCGCCCCGACCCGGACGTGATCGTGTCCGCGCTCTACCAGCAGTACCACCGGCCGTTGCTGGCCTTCGTGATCCGTCTGACCGGGGGTGACAGGCAGTGGGCGGAGGACGTCGTACAGGAGACCATGATCCGGGCCTGGCGCAGCGCGGAGCGGCTCGATCCGGAGGCGACCTCGCTCATGCCCTGGCTCGCGACGGTGGCCAGACGTATCGTGATCGATGACCGGCGGCGACGCGAGGCCCGGCCCCAGGAGTCGGGCGACGGACCGCTGGCGAGTTTGCCCGTGCCCGACGAAATGGAGGGTCTCCTGCACCAGGTGGTCGTGTCCGAGGCGCTCAAGGCGTTGTCACCGGCCCATCGCGAGATCCTCAACGAGACGATCCTGCGCGACCGGTCGGTCAACGACGCCGCCAAGACGCTGGGCATCCCCGTGGGCACCGTGAAGTCCCGGGTCTACTACGCGGTCCGCGCCCTGCGGGTCGCGCTCGAGGAGAGGGGGGTGACGGCGTGACCTCGCGAGTGGAGCACACCGACGTGGGCGCCTACGCCCTGGGACTGCTGGACGAAGACGACCGGCTGGCCTTCGAGGCCCACCTTCTCCGCTGCCGGTCCTGCGAGGTGGAGCTGTCGGAGCTGTCCGGCGTGGCCAGCGCGCTGACCGGGCTCGGGCCCGTGGAGACCGCCCCTCCTCTCCGGGAACGGCCGGCCGAGGTGATCGACCTGCTCCGCCGCAAGCAGGCCGCCGACCGGCGCACCCGCAGGAGCACGTTTCTGATCGGCGTGGCGGCCTCCATCGCCCTGGTGGTGGGCGGACTCACGGTCGGCGCCCAGTTCGGCGGCCAGAGCGCGACGCCGCCCGCCGCGCACAGCGCGCAGATGGGGCCCGCCGAGCAGTTCTACGCCATGGGCACGCCCCTGCCCGGCGTCGGCGCCGACGGGGTGAGCGGCGGGCTGGTGCTGGAGTCGAAGGGCTGGGGCACCCACGCGGCGCTCGAACTGTCAGGCGTCAAAGGGCCGCTGGAGTGCGAGCTCGTGGCTGTGGGCAAGAACGGCGAACGCCGGATCATGATGGGCTGGGCGGTGCCGACCCCGGGCTACGGTGTGCCGGGCTCACCCGACCCGCTCTACATGCACGGCGCCGCCGCCCTCACGCAGGACGAGATCGACCGCTTCGAGGTCGTCACCACGGCGGGCCGCAAGATCCTGACCGTCGAAGTGTGACGCTTCAGGAGTCGTTCTCCGCCCGGCCCATCCGCCAGTAACCCATGAAGGCCACCGAGCGCCTGTCCATGCCGCGCTCGGCGACCAGGTGCCGCCGGAGCGTCCTGATCATCGAGGCCTCGCCGGCCAGCCAGGCGTAGAGCGATCCGGAGCGCGCCGGCTCCTCGGGCACCTCCCACAGCTCGTCGACGTCGACGTCGACGTCCTCGACGGGGCCGGTCGGCGCCGGTGCGGTGAGCAGCCGGCCGGCCGCCGACCGCACCTCGGGCACCAGCCGGCCGCCGTGCTCGGCGCCCTCTCTGGCCAGCCAGGTGATCTTCACCCGGCTGGGCGAGTCGACCGGCAGGAAGTCGGCCTGGTGCGGCACCTCCAGCAGGGCCTCGCCCTCGGTGTCCGCCGGAAGGCGCTCCAGGATGGCGAGGATCGCGGGGACCGCGGTCTCGTCGCCGGCCAGCAAGATCGTGCTCACGTCGGCCGCGGGCTTGAACTCCACGCCGCCGTGGCCGCCGTCGTGGCGGGCGTCCGGGCCGAACAGCACGGCCTCGTCCCCCGGCCGCGCGGCGCCGACCCACCGCGCGGCGGGCCCGCCGCCGTCGCCGTGCAGCACCACGTCCATGTCCACTTCACGCATGGACGGGCGTACGGCGCGGACGGTGTAGGTGCGCATGGGATTACGCTGATCGTCGGGCAGTGCCTGCCAGCGCTGATACCAGCCGGGGCCGTTCGGCAAGCGGCTCAGGCCGTGCTCCGCGATCGGCATGATGAGCTTGATCCGCTGGTCGAACCCGTTGTCGGCGAAGAATTGGAGATCGTCGCCGGTGAAGGTCACGCGGGCGAAGGACGGGCTCAGGGGCGCCAGATTTCGTACGCGCACGTCGAACATCCGGAAAGGCTCGGTCATCAGGGCTCCAACAGTAAGGTTAGGCTAACCTACCTTAGATGGGGGCGGCCTGGCCGACAAGGGTGCGCGCCTGCCCGTACATGAGCGCCGGGACGGCGACGCCCCGCCGCACGGCTGTGCGGCGGGGCGTCGCGGCGGGGCCTACAGGCCGGGGGCGGGGAACTGCGCGGTGAGCTCGCTCACCTCGTGGTGCACGCGGGTGATGACGTCCTCGGCGTCGCCCTTGGCCAGGGCGCTGACCACCTCGTCCATCCAGGCGCCGATCTGCCGCATCTCCGCCTCCCGCATGCCGCGCGAGGTGACCGACGGCGTGCCGATGCGGATGCCCGACGGGTCGAACGGCTTGCGGGTGTCGAACGGGACGGAGTTGTAGTTGGTCTCCAGCCCGGCCCGGTCGAGCGCCTGGGCGGCGGGCTTGCCGCCGATGCCCTTGGGCGTGAGGTCGAGCAGGATCAGGTGGTTGTCGGTGCCGCCGGAGACCAGGTCGAAGCCGCGCGCGGCGAGCTCCTCGGCCAGGGCCTTGGCATTGGCGACCACCTGGTGGGCGTAGGCCTTGAACTCGTCGGTCGAGGCCTCGCGCAGCGCCACCGCGATGGCCGCGGTGGTGTGGTTGTGCGGGCCGCCCTGCAGACCGGGGAAGACGGCCTTGTTGAGCGCGGTGGCGTGCTCGTCGCTGGTGGCCATGAGCATGGCGCCGCGCGGGCCGCGCAGCGTCTTGTGGGTGGTGGTGGAGATGACGTCGGCGTGGCCGACGGGCGACGGGTGCGCGCCACCGGCGACGAGGCCGGCGATGTGCGCGATGTCGGCGGCCAGCACGGCGCCCACCTCACGGGCGATGGCCGCGAAGCCCTCGAAGTCGATGGTGCGCGGGATGGCGGTGCCGCCGCAGAAGATGAGCTTGGGCCGGTGCTCCAGGGCCAGCTCCCTGACCTCGTCGAGGTCGATGCGGCCGGTGTCCTGGCGGACGCCGTAGCGGACCGGGGTGAACCACTTGCCGGTGGCGGAGACCGACCAGCCGTGCGTGAGGTGGCCGCCGAACGGCAGGCCCATGCCCAGCACGGTGTCGCCCGGCTGCAGGAACGCCATGTAGATCGCCAGGTTGGCGGGCGAGCCGGAGTAGGGCTGGACGTTGGCGTGGTTGACGCCGAACAGCGCCTTGGCCCGCTCGATGGCCACGGTCTCGACCTGGTCGATGACCTGCTGGCCCTCGTAGTAGCGCTTGCCTGCGTAGCCTTCGGAGTATTTGTTGGTCAGGACGGTGCCGGTGGCCTCCAGCACGGCCTTGGAGACGTAGTTCTCCGAGGCGATCAGCTTGACGGTGTCGGCCTGGCGGCGCTCCTCCGCCTGGATGAGCTCGGCGATCTGCGGGTCGACGCTAGCGAGAGAACTCATGACTCTCCTGTCATCATTGACATCTTGCGAAGACCCAGGCGCACGGCCTCCGCTCCTTCCGCTCCCCGGTGGTCGATCCCACCCAATGCGCCAGTCGCGTCGCCTCCGACGATATCGGAAGTGGGCCAGGCTCGATCCTGGAGCCGGGGCGTCCTCGGCCGGCTACCTCGCGCGGCCGACGCCGCCGGAGAGGCGGTCCACCTCGGCGTTGAGGATCGCCCCGATGAGCACGGCCAGCGCGGTGATGTAGAGCCACAGCAGCACCGCGATGGGCGCGGCCAGCGAGCCGTAGACCGAGGCGGGCGAGAACCAGGCGGCCAGCACGGCCCGCAGCACGCCGGCGCAGAGGATCCACAGGAGCAGCGCCAGGATGGCCCCCGGCAGCTCCCGCCACCACTTCGTCCGCACCGGCACGCTCACGTGGTAGAGGACGGTCAGGAAGAGCACCGAGCCGACGATCACCACCGGCCAGTAGAGCAGCTCGATGAGGCCGCCGTACTGCGCCGGCACACCGCTCTTGAGCAGGGTGGGGCCGATGACCAGGATGGGCATCACGATGATGCCGATGACCAGGCCGATCAGGTAGAGGCCGAAGGACATCAGCCGGGTGCGGATGATGCCGCGCTCCTCGCCCAGCCCGTAGGCGACGGAGATGAGGTCGACGTAGACGTACAGGGCGCGCGAGCCCGACCAGAGCGACAGCAGGAAGCCGAGCGAGATGATCGACACCTTGCCCGCGTCGTCCCTCAGCACGTCGCTGAGGAGCGGCCGGACCACACTGGTGATCGTGTCCTCGGTGAACAGCAGGCCGGCCCGGTCGATGACCCAGGCCTCGATCTCCCGCACCTGCTGCCCGCCGATCCAGGTGCCGATCTTGGTCAGCACGCCGATCAGGCCCAGCACGAACGGCGGCAGCGACAGCAGCGCGAAGAACGCCGCCTCACCGGCCAGACCGGTCACCCGGTAGGTCACGCCCGCATTCGTGGTCGCGCGGACAAGCGCCCACGACGTCGTACCGTTGATCCAGCTCAAGCCGGCTCGGGCAGTAGCGGCGAGCCGCCTCTTGGACCGGCTAGGCGCATCCGTGGACGTCATCGCACCCAACGCTGTTTCGCAGTTAGTCGTCGGTTCAGCTTACGTCCCGGACGTCCTGCTCTGGTCGTTGTCGACGATGCGTGCGCCGAGCGGTAGCAACGACACGGGAATCATCTTGATGTTCGCCACGCCCATCGGGATGCCGATGATCGAGATGAACAGCGGGATGGACGTGACCACATGCCCGATGGCCAGCCAGATCCCGGCGACCACGCACCAGATGACATTGCCCAGCAGCGAGAAGACGCCGGCGTCCGGGTCGCGCTCCACGGTCCGGCCGAACGGCCACAACGCGTAGGCGGCGATCCGGAACGACGCCACGCCGAACGGGATCGTGATGATGAGGATGCAGCAGATGATCCCGGCCAGGGCGTAGCCGAGGGCCAGCCAGATCCCGGCGAAGACGAGCCAGATGACGTTGAGGATGGTGCGCATGCTTTCAGCATGTCACCGCGTGTGTCCCCGGCTCATCAGGGATCACCCCGATCGTGGCCCTCGTCCTTCCCCGGGTGGCCCGGCGAACGCCTGGGCGATCCGCATCCACGCCCGTGCCGTCTCGCCGGTGATCCGCAGGGCGGTGTCGGCGACGTGGATGCGCTGCGTGACGGCGAGGCAGAAGTCGAGCATCGGGCCGCTCACCACGTCGGCGGCGTCCTGCGGGCCCGCCGTCCACTCCCCGCCGCCGGGCATGGTGAGCTCGGCCCGCACCGGCCGGTCCGGCACCGGCAGGCCGCGTACGGCGAAGGAGTAGGGCAGGGCCATGAACCCGATCCGCGCGACGTGCCGCAGCCGGTCGGTGGGCTCGCGGGTGACGCCGGCCGCGTCGGCGACGTCCTGGCCGTGGGCCCAGGTCTCCATCAGGCGGGCGGTGACGAAGGAGGCCGCCGACATCTCGATCCCGTACCAGGGCAGGCGGCGGCGCGGCTCGATCGGGGTGAGCGTGCCGATGAGGCGGGCCCGCGCCGTGCCGAACCACGCGCGCAGCTCGGCCGGGGACATCCCGCGTGCCCGCACCGCGAGGTCGTCCACGGAGGTGCCGGTGTCGAGCATGTCGGCGAGCATGGCCTGGAAGGCGGCCGGGTCGGTGGCCGCGGTGCTCGCGGCGTCGTCGAACCAGGCCAGGTGGCTCACCTGGTCGCGGACGGCCCAGCCCGCGGCGGGGGTGGGCAGCTCCCAGTCCGGTGGCCGCAGCCGATCCAGGAGGGTTTCGAGGCTCGCGGTTTCGGCGCGCAGGTCGTCGAGCAACTCGGCCATGAGATCCACGCCCGAAGCCTAACGCGAGCCCTGTTCGGGGAGAATAATGCAGGTGTGATCTGCGAGAACTGCAAGGACCGACGCCACGAGGAGTGCCGGGGCGGCTCCTGGTGCGACTGCCAGCACCAGCCCCCGAAACAGGCCGAGGAGTCCCCGCTGGACTGGCCCCGCCAGGGATGATCACGTCCAGACTGTGGACCCGGTCTTGGACATACCGATGGGCCAGAGTATCTTCTAAGCATGCCAGCGGACCCCATGCTCGTCGGTCGACGCCACGTCGACCTTCTGCGTGTCCGCAGTGCCATCTGTTGCGACGCCCGATAACTGCCGATTTTTCACGACTGAGCGCGTCGCATCTCTCCATTTGTCCCCTGCACTCGATGACGAGGCAGGAGGAACGCTGCGCGCGCCCATAAACCAGAAGGACGCGCAATGAGCACCCCTGCCAGCAGGCATCACAAGCGCCCGCGCGGCGAAGGCCAGTGGGCTCTCGGTTACCGGGAGCCGCTCAACAAGAACGAAGAGCTCAAGAAGAACGACGACGGCCTCAACGTCCGCCAGCGGATCATCGACATCTACTCCAAGCAGGGCTTCGACTCGATCGACCCCGCCGACCTGCGTGGCCGCATGCGCTGGTACGGCATCTACACCCAGCGCAGGCCCGGCATCGACGGCGGCAAGACGGCGATCCTGGAGCCCGAGGAGCTCGACGACCGCTACTTCATGATGCGCATACGCATCGACGGCGGGCAGCTCGACCTCCGTCAGCTGCGCACGATCGCGGACATCTCCAAGGACCACGCCAGGGGCACCGCCGACCTGACGGACCGGCAGAACGTGCAATTGCACTGGGTCGAGATCGAGTCGGTGCCCGACATCTGGGAGCGGCTGGAGGCCGTCGGGCTGTCGACCACCGAGGCGTGCGGCGACACCCCGCGCACCATCCTGGGCTGCCCGGTGGCCGGGATCGACGCCGATGAGGTGCTCGACGCCACCGACGACATCGCCGGCATCAAGCCGTACATCGGCGACCCGGCCTTCTCCAACCTGCCGCGCAAGTTCAAGACCGCGCTGAGCGGCTGCCCGGCGCACTGCACCGTGCACGAGATCAACGACGTGGCGTTCGTGGGCGTGGTCAACGAGCAGGGCGAGAAGGGCTACGACCTATGGGTCGGCGGCGGGCTGTCGACCAACCCGATGCTGGCCAAGCGCCTGGGCGTGTTCGTCCGGCCCGACCGGACCGGCGACGTCTGGGCCGCCGTGGCCGGCATCTTCCGTGACTACGGCTACCGGCGGCTGCGGCACCGGGCACGGCTGAAGTTCCTGGTCAACGACTGGGGCGCGGAGAAATTCCGCGAGGTGCTGGAGACCGAGTACCTCAAGGAGGCGCTGCCCGACGGACCGGCCCCGGAGCTGCCGCGCGCCAACCGCCGCGACCACGTCGGCGTCTTCCCCCAGAAGGACGGCAACTTCTACGTGGGCTTCGCCCCCCGGGTGGGCCGCCTGGACGGTGACAAGCTGCACGCCATCGCCGACATCGCCGAGCGGCACGGCTCCGGCCGGGTCCGCACCACGATCGAGCAGAAGATGGTCATCCTGGACGTCGCTCCCGATCAGGTCGACTCACTGGTGGCCGAGCTGGAGGCGGCCGACCTGCAGGTGAACCCGTCCACGTTCCGTCGTCAGACGATGGCCTGCACCGGCATCGAGTACTGCAAGCTGGCCATCGTCGAGACCAAGGCCGCCGCCTCCCACCTCATCGACGAGTTGGAGAAGCGGCTGCCGTCGTTCGACCAGCCGCTCACCATCAACGTCAACGGCTGCCCCAACTCCTGCGCCCGCATCCAGACCGCCGACATCGGCCTGAAGGGTCAGCTCGTCCTGGATGAGAACGGCGACCAGGTCGAGGGCTACCAGATCCACCTGGGCGGCTCGCTCGGCGTCAGCTCCGGCTTCGGCAGGAAGGTGCGCGGCCTCAAGACCACCGCCGAGGCGCTGCCCGACTATGTGGCGCGGGTGGTGACGCACTTCGACACCCAGAAGAAGGAGGGCGAGACCTTCGCCGACTGGGTGCAGCGCGCGGACGAGGCGGACCTGAAATGACCACCCGCGCCGTTCCCTTCCACTGCCCCTACTGCGGAGACGAGGACCTGGAGCCCTACGAGGAAGCGGCCGACGCCGCCAGGTCCCATGGCTCCGGTGCCGGCTGGTACTGCCGGGCATGCTCCCGCGCCTTCAAGCTGAAATTTCTCGGAATCGGAGTGAACATATGACGCTCGTCGACATCGAGGTCGGATTGGGGCAGCAGCGGAGCACTCTCGACCTGCAGGACATCGTCGAGTCCGCCGCCATCTTCCTGGAGGACGCCTCCGCCCGCGAGATCATCCGCTGGGCCGCGGCCACATTCGGGGACCGGCTCTGCCTGACCTCCTCGATGAGCGACGCCCTGCTCATCGACCTGGTCAGCCGGGTCAAGCCGGGCGTGGACGTGCTGTTCATCGACACCGGCTACCACTTCGCCGAGACGATCGGCACCCGCGACGCGGTCCAGCAGGTGTACGACGTCAACGTGATCAACGTCAAGCCGTCGCGCACGGTCCAGGAGCAGGACCGCGACCTCGGTCCCCGCCTGTTCGGTCGCAACCCTGACCTGTGCTGCTACCTGCGCAAGGTGGAGCCGCTCAACCGCGCCCTGGAGCCCTACCTGGCGTGGATCTCCGGCATCCGCCGCGACGAGTCCACCAGCCGTACCGGCACCAAGGTCGTCGAGTGGGACGCCAAGCGGCAGATGGTCAAGGTCAACCCGATCGCCAAGTGGACCCAGGAAGACGTCGACAACTACATGTCCGACAACGGGGTGCTGATCAACCCGTTGCACTACGACAACTACCCCTCGATCGGCTGCGCCCCGTGCACCCGCCAGGTCGCCGAGGGCGAGGACCCGCGCAGTGGTCGCTGGGCCGGGCTGGGGAAGGTCGAATGCGGCATTCACCTGTAACTCCCAGCCGGTGGCCCGTCCCGTTGGCAGACGGGGCGGGCCAGGGCGGCGTTCCGCTGGTGGCGGTGGCGCACGGGTCGCGTGATCCGCGCGCCGCCGCGACGGTGGAGGCGCTGCTGGACGAGGTACGGCGGGCGCGTCCGGGGGTTCCGGTGCGCACCGCCTACCTCGACCATTCGACCCCGACGCTCGCGCAGGCGCTGCACGGCCTGCGGGAGGCGGTGGTGCTGCCGCTGCTGCTGACGGAGGCGTACCACAGCAGGGTGGACCTGCCGGCGGCGCTCAACGAGGCCAGGGCGCGTGAGCCGCGGTTGCGCGTGCGCTACGGCACGACGCTCGGGCCGCACCCGCTGCTGTCGGCGACGCTGGAGCGGCGCCTGGCCGAGGCGGGCGTGCCGCCCGGCGACCCGGACACGGCGGTGGTGCTGGTGTCGGCCGGTTCGAGTGACGCCCGCGCGAACGCGGTCGTCGCCCGGATGGCCCGGTCGTGGGGCCGCGGCTGGTGGGCCGTGACGCCCGCCTACGCCTCGGCCGCGGTCCCGGCGCCCGAGCAGGCGGTCGCCCTGCTCAAGCGGGCGGGCGCGCCGCGCGTGGCGGTCGCCCCCTACCTGCTGGCTCCGGGCTACTTCGCCGACAAGGTGCGGCGCGCCACCCTGGAGGCCGGCGCCGACGTGGTCGCCGACGTGCTGGGACCGGCGCCCGAGCTCGCCCAGGTGCTGCTGGAGAGGTACGAGGCGGCCCTGGGAAGCCCGGCGACCCTCGCGGCGTCGTAACCCGTGACCTGACCCCTGCCGGGGCTCAGACGGCCATCAGAGCGGCGGCGTGGGTCAGTGGCCGGTTCCAAGGCCGATCCAGCGCCCTTCAGCGCCGCCCATTCAGCGCCCCTTCAGCGCCCCTTCAGTGGCCGATGGAGCGGCCGCTGTCGCGCCAGTCCTCGCCGTGCAGCTCCCGCCAGTGCTCGCGCCAGGCCGCCCATCGCCGCTTGAGCGGCTTGACACGGGAGTCGCCGAGGACCTTGACGTCGCCCATCACCGCGTAGGCGCGCACCCTGACGACCGGCGCGCTGGTGCCGGGCATCGCCTCCTGCACGTCGACGCGCTTGTCGCCCATGATGGCCATGCCGTCGAGGTCGACGTTGACGCCGTCGGGCACGATGATCTTGACGTCGCCCATCACGGAGACGGCCAGGATCTCGACCGTGTCGGTGCGCACCTCGGCCTCGCGCAGGTCCAGCAGCACGTCGCCCATCACGGCCACCGCGCCGAGCTCCTGGTCGATCCGCCAGGTGCCGCGCCGCTTGGTGTCGCCCATGACGCCGACGAACCACCGCCGCTTGCCGCCCTCATGCCGCTGCGCCGGGGTGGGCGCCGGGGCGCCCTCCGGCAGGTCCTGGGTGAGCAGGGCGAGCTCGGCGTGGGTGGTGGCGGTGTAGGCCGCCTCGGTGCGGTCGGTCAGCTCGGCGAGCGTCAGCCTGCCTTCGACCGAGGCCTCACGCAGCTGCTCCACGACGGCTTCCCGCTCGGCGTCGGAGGCTCTTACCTCCCCAGGGTCACTCATACTCGCAACATATCGCGTTTCCCGCCGAACGAGGTCCTCCTATGGGAGGAATCACCATCAATCAAATGGATTGAACCCTTATCGGCGTCAGCCACGTACCAGCGATCGGGGCCCGGCCTGGTCCCGCGGCGCGGCCGGGCCAGGCTAGGGTCCTTTTATGCATGAGGAACAGCTCTACCGTGCGGCGTTGAACGGCGAGTCGGAGAAGGTGAGCGAGCTGCTCGCCCAGGGCGCCGACCCCAATCTCGCCAGCGAGGCAGGCGAGGACACGGGCGACGGCGGCCTGCCGCTGTGCGCCGCCGCCGCCACGGACCGGGTCGAGGTCGCCCAGGCGCTCCTGGCCGCCGGGGCCGAGGTGGACGGCAGGGAGGCCGGCGGCTGGACCGCGCTGCTCTGGGCCGCCTCCAACGGCAACACCGACACCGTCAGGCTGCTGCTCGAAGCCGGGGCCGACGTCGACGCCGCCAACGAGGGCGGCGACACGCCCCTGACGCTGGCCGCCAGGCGCGGCTCGCTCGGCGTCGTGCGCGAGCTGCTGGCGGCCGGGGCGGACGCGCAGAAGTACGACGGCGACGGCGACCTGCCGCTCGACATCGCCTCCGACTGGGTGGGCGTGCACCTGGAGAGCGCGCTGCTCGACCAGATCGCCCAGGACGACTGGGAGTACGTCGTCGCCCGCCAGTTCGCCAAGGACGGCACCGAGCTGGTCACCGTGGCGGGCCGCTCGCCCGACGGTTCGCAGACGGAGCAGGTGCAGGCCCAGCGCGGCCACGCGGCGATCACGACCCTGCTGGAGGAGGCCACCGACGTCTTCACGCCGGTCGACGAGCTCGTGGCCCGCGCCCTGGCGCACCGCGACATCGACGAGGACGCCGAGACGTGGTGGGTGGTGGCCGACACGCTGATCAAGCGGGCCGACGACGAGACCTACGAGGCGCTGACCTGGCTGTGCCTGAGCGAGGACGCCCGGCGGCGCGAGTTCGGGGTGGACGCGATCGCCCAGTTCGGCGTGACCGAGGATGAGAAGCCCTATCTCGAACGTACGCTCCCGCTGCTGCAGAAGATGACCACCACCGAGAGCAACCCGCAGGTGCTCCGCTCGGTGCTGTCCGCGCTCGGCCACCAGGGCGACCCGCGAGCCCTGCCGCAGGTTCTGGACCTCATCGGCCGCGAGGGGCACCGGCGGACGATGACCGACCCGATCGCGCTGGCGGACGTGCTGCCGCCGGACCACGCCGAAGGCCTGGCCCTGCTGATCGAGATGACCCGCGACGAGGAGGACGAGGTCCGCGACTGGGCCACGGCCGGCCTGGCCGGGCTCGACGCCGACACCCCGGAGCTCAGGCAGGCCCTGGCCGACCGCCTGGACGACGGCGACCTGCGTACCGTCGCCGAGGCCACCCGCGGGCTGGCCGCACGCGGCGACGCCCGCGCCGAGCTGGGCGTCAAGCGCGTCCTGGCGGAGTCCGACGACGAGTACGCCCGAGACCTGGTGACCGAGCCAGCCCCCGAGGCCTGACGGGCGCGCCCTCCCTGGGGGCGGTCAGGGGCCGGAGAGGGCGGGGGCGGTGGTGAGGATGTCGCGCGCCAGGGCGACGTCGCCCGCCAGGGCGGCGTCGAAGGTCCCGGCGTCGCCGCGGCCGCCCAGCAGGAAGCAGAAGGCCACCACGTCCGCCGTGATGCGGGCGTCCGGCTCGCCGGAGGCGGCGGCGTCCTCGACGCCGAGCGCGAGGTGCCACGCGCCGCCGCCCGGCCCGGTGAGCTCCAGCAGGAGCGTCCGGCCCGACGCGTCGTGCCCCGACAGCAGCATCGTCCAGGGCAGGAGCCTGGCGCACATGTCCGCCGTCGGGTGGATGTGCTCGGGGATCGGGCGCGGCAGGCGGATGCGCGCGGTGCGGGCCGCGTCGTCGGTGTGGATCCACGTCTCCAGGGCCCTGGCCAGGATGTGGTCCGACACGGGGCCGTTCAGGCCGTCCAGGGCGGCGGGCGCGGAGGCGGGCAGGTTCGCCAGGTGGCGGCACAGGGCGTCGGCCTGGGCCCGCCAGTCCCTGCGCGTCTGCTCGGGGCTGCGGGCCCGCTCGTAGGACTGCACGTCGGCCGTACGAGAGGCGGAGTCGCCGGCGGTGAGCGGGGGGCCGAGCACGGGCGCGCCGACCGAGGCCGCGAGCAGGCCGTCCTTGGCCGCCAGATGGGCGACGAGCTCCTGCAGGGTCCAGCCCTCGACGATGACGCGCGACCAGTCGTCGTCGACGGCCGCGGCCAGCAGCGCGTCCATGGCGGCGACGCGGCCCGCGTACGGGCTCGCCCAGTCGGCCGTGGGGGCCGCCGGCCTGCGCCGTGCCCTGGCCCCGGCCAGCAGTTGCGGCCGCAGCGACCGCTTCGGCTCCTCGGGGTCCTCCAGCAGCGCGTCCACGTACAGACGCTCGAGCGGATCCATCACACCTCTTCCTGTGCCAGCGCGTCCGCCAGCCGGCGCAGCGCCAGCCGGATGCGCGACTTGGCCGTGCCCTCGGGCACCCCTAACTCCTCGCCCACCTGGCGGTAGGTCCTGCCGCCGAAATAGGCCAGCTCGACGACCTCGCGCAGCCCGCCGGGCAGCGCCTCGACGGCCTGCCGTACCCGCCGAGCCTCGTCGGCGTCGAGCACGACGTCCTCCAGCTTGTCGGGATCGCGCTCGAAGAGCCGGGGGCCCAGCACCGAGACCCGACGGCGCTCCTCCGCCCGGACGTGGTCGACGGCGCGGCGGTGCGCGATGGTGGCGAGCCAGGCCCGCAGCGTGCCCCGTTCGGGGTCGTAGGCCAGCGGGCGTTCCCAGAAGACCAGGAACACCTCCTGCGTGATGTCCTCGGCGATCACCCGGTCCCTGGTGACCCGCAGGGACAGACCGAAGATCAGCGAGGCCAGCCGATCGTAGATCTCCCCGAGCGCGGCCTCGTCGCCGCCGACCACCCGCTGGTGCAGCAGACGGTCGTCGTACGGCGCCTCCACTGGCACCACACTCCCGTGATACGGACCTGGGCGGCGAGTGTGCCGCGAACCGAGCATGCCACTATTCGCCGGAAAACGGCAGACGGATGCCGGTGCACAGGTACGTTGCTCGATCGAGATAATGTCGGAAGTCCGCTAACCAGAAGGAGAATCACCATGGCGACGACTCGCACCGCGACCACGCAGTGGAAGGGCGCTCTGCTCGACGGTTCGGGCACGGTTTCGCTCGACAGTTCCGGTGTCGGCACCTATGAGGTCTCCTGGCCGTCCAGGTCCGAGGCCGCCAACGGCAAGACCTCGCCCGAGGAGCTCATCGCGGCGGCCCACTCCTCGTGCTTCTCCATGGCGCTCGCGCACGGTCTGGCCGGCGCCGGCACCCCGCCCGAGTCGCTGCAGACCAGCGCGGACGTCACGTTCCAGCCGGGTGAGGGCATCACCGGCATCGTGATCACCGTGAAGGGCCAGGTGCCCGGCCTCACCGCCGAGCAGTTCCAGAGCGCCGCCGCGGATGCCAAGGCGAACTGCCCGGTCAGCAAGGCCCTGTCGGGGACGACGATCACGCTGAAGGCCGAACTGCTCTAGTAAGGCCCCGATCGCATGCGACAATCAAGTCACATGCGCGAAGTCTGGCCGGGCGAACCTTATCCACTCGGCGGCACCTGGGACGGCGTTGGCACCAGTTTTTCGGTGTTCTCCGAGGTGGCCGAGCGAGTTGAGCTGTGCCTTTTCCACGATGACGGCTCCGAAGAGCGGGTCGATCTTCCTGAGGTGGATGGGTTCGTCTGGCATGGCTACCTGCCCGGCATCATGCCGGGCCAGCGCTATGGCTATCGCGTGCACGGCCCCTACAACCCGGTGCTCGGGCACCGGACCAACGCCTCCAAACTGCTCCTCGACCCTTACGCCAAGGCCGTCGACGGGGAGCTGACCTGGAACGAGGCGCTGTTCCCCTACCACTTCACCGATCCGTCGCGGCTCAACACCGCCGACAGCGCCCCCTACATGCCGAAGAACGTGGTCATCAATCCGTTCTTCGACTGGGGCAACGACCGGTCCCCGCGGACCCCGTACCACGAGAGCGTCATCTACGAGGCGCACGTGCGGGGGCTGACGATGCGCCACCCCGGCGTGCCCGAGGAGCTGCGGGGCACCTACGCGGGGGTGGGGCATCCGGCGATCATCGACCATCTGCTCTCGCTCGGGGTGACGGCGGTCGAGCTGATGCCGGTGCACCACTACATGCCCGAGCACTTCCTGGTGGCGCGGGGGCTGACCAACTACTGGGGCTACAACACGATGGCCTACCTCGCCCCGCACGGCGGCTACTCCGGCTCCGGCACGCGCGGCGAGCAGGTGCCCGAGTTCAAGGCCATGGTGAAGGCGCTGCACGAGGCGGGGATCGAGGTGATCCTCGACGTCGTCTACAACCACACCGCCGAGGGTGACCACATGGGGCCCACCCTCGGTTTCAGGGGCATCGACAACGCCGCCTACTACCGGCTCCACGACAACGACCGGCGCTACTACCTCGACTACACCGGCTGCGGCAACTCGCTCAACGTCCGCTCGCCGCACGCGCTGCAGCTGATCATGGACTCGCTGCGCTACTGGGTGCTGGAGATGCACGTCGACGGGTTCCGCTTCGACCTGGCGTCGGCGCTGGCCAGGGAACTGCACGACGTCGACCGGCTGAGCGCCTTCTTCGACCTCATCCAGCAGGATCCGGTGATCTCGCAGGTCAAGCTGATCGCGGAGCCGTGGGATGTGGGGCCCGGAGGCTACCAAGTCGGAAATTTCCCGCCTTTGTGGACGGAGTGGAACGGGAAATACCGCGACACCGTGCGAGATTTCTGGCGGGGCACCCACTCCGCGCTGCCGGAGTTCGCCTCGCGGCTGACCGGGTCGGCCGACCTCTACGAGACCTCCGGCCGCCGTCCCGTGGCCTCGATCAACTTCGTCACCTGCCACGACGGCTTCACCCTCACCGACCTCGTGTCCTACGACCGCAAGCACAACGAGGCCAACGCCGAGGACAACCGCGACGGCACCAACGACAACCGCTCCTGGAACTGCGGCGCCGAGGGCCCGGTGGAGGATCCGGAGATCGTCCGGCTCCGCCACCGCCAGCGCCGCAACTTCCTGGCCACGCTCTTCCTGTCGCAGGGCGTCCCGATGCTCTCCCACGGCGACGAGATCGGCCGCACCCAGCGGGGCAACAACAACGCCTACTGCCAGGACAACGAGATCGCCTGGATCGACTGGTCGCATCTGCGCACCGAGTCCGACCTGCTGGAGTTCGTCCGCCTGCTGTCGAAGCTGCGCCGCGAGCACCCGGTCTTCCAGCGCCGCCGCTTCTTCCACGGCCGCCATCCCGACAACGGCAAGCGCGACCTGGTCTGGCTCACCCCCGGCGGCACCGAGATGACCGCGGGCGACTGGCACGTCAGCTACGCCAAGTCGCTGATGGTCTATCTCAACGGCGAGGCCATCACCGAGCCGGGGCCGCGCGGCGAACGGATCACGGACGACTCGTTCCTGCTGCTGATCAACGCCCACCACGAGGACATGACGTTCACCCTGCCCGGCGGGGCGTTCGGCGGCGCCTGGCTGCCCGTGCTCGACACCAACGACGAGAGCTGCGACAACCTGTACGTCGACGACGCCTGGCAACCCGGTGACCTGGTCGCCGTCACCTCCCGCTCGCTGCAGGTGCTGCGCCAGCCCCGGGCCCAGTAGGTCGTCGCAGTAAGTTGTCGCAGGGGTGTGCCAAGGTAGAGGGGTGCGCCGGATCCATCCCGACATCGAAGACAACCCGGACATCGAGCAGGCCTACGCCTACCCCGGGGACCGACCGTGGCTGCGCCTCAACATGGTGTCCAGCGTCGACGGCGCCGCCTGGCTGCAGGGGCTGTCCGGCGGGCTCTCCAGCAAGGGCGACAAGCGCGTCTTCGGGGTCCTGCGCGGGCTCGCCGACGTCATCATGGCGGGCGCCGCGACGGTCAGAGCCGAGCAGTACGCCGCCGTCAACCCGCGCGAGTCGTGGCGCGAGATCCGGGCGGGCAGGCCGGCCGCGCCGCCGCTCGCGGTCGTCAGCCGGGGCCTCGACCTCGACCTGACCGGCCCGCTGTTCACCGGCGTCAGCCGGACCATCATCGTGACCTGCGCGAGCGCCCCCGCGGCCCGGCTCAAGGCCGCGGCCGAGGTGGCCGACGTGATCGTGGCCGGCGACGAGGGCGTGGACCTGCGGACGGCCGTGGCCGACCTGCACGAGCGCGGCCTGAGCCGGATCCTGTGCGAGGGCGGGCCGCGGATCAACGCCCAGCTCGCGGCGGCCGGGCTGGTCGACGAGCTGTGCCTGTCGGTCAGCCCGCTGCTGCTCGGCGGCAGCGCCGCGCGCATCCTCGACGGCGAGCCGTCGCAGGTCAAGCTGGAGCTGAGGCAGGTGCTGGAGGAGGAGGGGGTCCTCTTCTGCCGCTATACGAGGGAGCAGAGCCGATGACAGACCCGACCATGCCACCGCAGGCGGAAGACCTGCCTCCTGCCGAGCCGCCGGTGGAGGCCGTCACCGAGCCTCCGGTGGAGGCCCTCGCGGAGCCGGCGGTGGCGGCGGTCGCGGAGCCGGCGGGCGGACGGAAGAGGAAGGTCAAGGAGCCCGAGCCGATCCCGGAGCTCGACCTCCCGGTGCGGCCGCCGGTGGCGCCGATGCTGGCCAAGCCGATCAAGGCGATGCCCCGGCAGGACGGCGACCTGTTCTACGAGCCGAAGTGGGACGGGTTCCGGTGCATCGTGTTCCGCGACGGGGACGAGGTCTACCTCGGCAGCCGCAACGAGCGGCCGTTCACCCGCTACTTCCCCGAGCTGGTCGAGGCCGTCAAGCAGGAGCTCCCGGACAAGTGCGTGGTCGACGGTGAGATCGTGCTGCCGCAGGGGGCGCAGCTCGACTTCGAGGCGTTGCAGCAGCGCATCCATCCGGCGGCCTCCCGGGTGAAGATGCTCGCGGAGCGGACCCCGGCCTCCTTCGTGGCCTTCGACCTGCTGGCGATCGGGGACGAGTCGCTGATGGAGACGCCGTTCAGGGAGCGCCGGGCGCGCCTGGTGGAGATCTTCCCGGAGAAGGGCCGGTCCGTGCGGCTCACGCCGGTGACGACCAACGACGAGCAGGCGGCCGAGTGGTTCGAGATGTTCGAGGGCGCCGGGCTCGACGGCATCATCGTCAAGCCGGGCGACCAGCCCTACATCCCGGACAAGCGGACGATGTTCAAGGTCAAGCACGAGCGCACCGCCGACGTGGTGGTCGCCGGTTACCGCGAGCACAAGACCGGTCCCATCGTGGGCTCGATCCTGCTCGGCCTCTACGGCGACGACGGCAGGCTGCACCACGTGGGCGTGGCGGCCTCGTTCCCGATGGCGCGCCGGGCCGAGCTGGTGGAGGAGCTCAAGCCGTACATCGCCGACCTCGGCGAGCACCCGTGGGGACACTGGGCCGAGCAGGCGGCGGCCGGCATCGGCCAGCCCGCGCCGGGCCCCGCCTCGGGCGGTCAGCGGGTGCCGGGGGCGATCTCGCGCTGGAACGCCAAGAAGGACCTGTCGTTCATCCCGCTCCGCCCGGAGCTGGTGATCGAGGTGGCCTACGACCAGATGGAGGGCGACCGGTTCCGGCACACCGCCCAGTGGCGGCGCTGGCGGCCCGACCGCACCCCGCAGTCGTGCACGTACGAGCAACTGGAGCAGCCGGTGTCGTACAACCTCGACGACATCCTTGCCCGATAGGGCGCATAGCGATATATCTCGACACATGAGCACCGGAGATGAATTACGGGCGGCAGTGTCCGCTCGCCGCGACCTCGGCCCCGATTTCGAGGACGCCCTCATCGAATCGTTCCTCGACAAGATGGGCCAGGAGGTCGACCGGCGGGTGGACGAGCGCCTGGCCGCGGCTCCCAAGGCCAAGGACATGGCCAAGTACGACCGGACACGCGACGGCCAGCGGCTCGCCCTGGCGATCGTCTCCCTGGCGCTGGGCACGATCGCCACGATCTCGCTCACCCTGTTCAACGAGGGCGGCGCGGCGTACGTCCCCATCTGGATCGCCATCGTGGTGGTCAACGTGGTCTTCAACAACGGCCACCGCCCCCGCTGAGCCCCCACCCCGCGGACCTGGGGCGAGCCGAGCACGGGGCGAGCCGAGCACGGGTGCAGAGGCTCGGTGGGCGGCGGGGCGGTGGCGAGACTCTGCGGGCGGCGAAATCCGTGGGTGGTGGCTCAGGGGGTGAAGGCCAGAGAAGTGTTGTGGCCGCCGAAGCCGAAGGCGTTGGTCATCGCCGCGGTCCACCTGCCCTGGCGTGGGGCTCCGGTGACGATGTCGAGTTTGACCTGGGGGTCGAGGCGGTCCAGGTTGCGGGTGGCGGGGATGAGGCCGTCCCGGAGCGCGAGGACGGCGGCGATCGCGCCGACGGCCCCCGCGGCCCCGCACAGGTGGCCGGTCATCGACTTGGTCGCGGTGACGGCGGGATGCGTGCCCAGCGCCTCGGCGATCGACGCGCTCTCCGTCACGTCGCCGATCGGGGTGGAGGTGGCGTGCGCGTGCACGTGGCCGACGTCCAGCGGGTCCAGGCCCGCCGCCGCCAGGGCCAGGCGCATCGCGCGGACCTGCCCGCCCACGTCGGCGGCCGTGATGTGGTGGGCGTCGGACGTGGTGCCCGCGCCGGCCAGCGTGGCGTGGGCCCGAGCGCCGCGAGCCGCGGCGAACCCGGCGCGTTCCAGCACCACCACCCCGGCCCCCTCCCCCAGCACGAACCCGTCACGCCCGGCGTCGAACGGCCGGGAGGCCTCCTGCGGCGCGTCGTTACGCTTGGACAGCGCCTTGATCTGGGCGAACCCGGCAAGGATCAGAGGATGTACGCACGCCTCCGTGCCGCCGGCGATCACCACGTCGGCGCGGCCCAGGCGGATCAGGTCCAGCCCCATCGCGATCGCCTCGGCCCCGGAGGCGCACGCGCTCACCGGCGTGTGGGCGCCGCCACGGGCCCCGAACTCCATGCTGATCACGGCCGCGGCGCCGTTCGGCATCAGCATGGGGATGGTGTACGGCGAGACCCTGCGCGGGCCGGACGCCTCCAGGAGATCGTCCTGGTCGAGCGTGGTCAGCATCCCGCCGACGCCCGTGCCGATGACCACCGCCAGGCGCTCGGGCTCCACCTCGGGAGCTCCGGCGTCGGCCCACGCCTCCCTGGCGGCGACGAGTGCGGCCTGCTGGCAGCGGTCCAGCCGCCTGGCTCGCACCCTGCCCAGCACCTCGGCGGGATCCACCGGCATCCGGCCGGCGATCCGCGCGGGCAGGCCCTCGGCCCAGTCCTGTTCGAGTGCCGTGACCCCGGAGCGTCCTTCGAGCATGCCCGCCCAGGTGGAGGCCACGTCCCCGCCCAGCGGCGTGGTCGCCCCCAGGCCCGTGACCTTGGCCTCCGCCGTCGTCTCGCCCACCATCGACGTCCCCCTTCGTCAGTGCGCCCGGCCCACGCCGGTACGGCGCAACCCCACGCTGCCAGCGTCAGGCGGCATGGACAGGGGACCTGATCAACGAAAAACCGCGGAAAGATTTGTCGGGGATGTCACGGCTTGGGGCGGTCAGGTGAGCCAGATGAGACCGGCGAACCGGCCCGGGTCCTGGCGACGGTGGGAGTAGAGCTCGTCGGACTCCAGCGTGCAACGGGCGTCGTGCCGTACGTCCGGCACGCCCGCCGCGCGGAGCTGGGCCTCGATGCCGGCGCGCAGGTTCAGGGCTGGGGTGCCCCAGGAGGTGGTGGAGTGGGCTTCCGGCACCTTGGCGGCCACCCGGTCGCGCAGCTCGGCGGGGACCTCGTAGCAGCGGCCGCAGGCTCCGGGGCCGATCAGCGCGGCCATCCGTTGGGGGTCCGCGCCCTTGTCGGCCATCGCACCGACCAGCGCCGCCGCGACCCCGGCCTCCGTACCAGGACGGCCCGAGTGGGCGGCCCCGACCATGCGGGCGACCGGGTCGGCCACCAGCACCGCCGGGCAGTCCGCGCCGAGGGAGGCCAGCGCGAGGCCGGGCTCGGTGGTGTAGACCCCGTCGACCGGGGGCGCGTCGTCCCCGAACGGTTCGCTCACGTAGGCCACCTCGGCGCCGTGCACCTGGCGCATGAACACGATGGCCCGTACGCCGAGCTCCGCCGCCACGCCCTCCCGGTTCGCCCGCACGGCGACGGGGTCGTCTCCGGTGAGCCCGCCGAGGTTGCGCGTGCCGTACGGCGGCACGCTGACGCCTCCGTGACGATCGGTGACGGCGACGTTGACTCCCGGGACCAGCTCCATCCCCCGATCTTATGACCGCCTCGCACCCCCATGCCCTTCCAGGGGTGGGACATCCGTCGACGTTCCAGGGGCTTCAGGTCGGGGACCGCAGGGGCGGGGCTTCCGTCCGGTGGCGTATGGGCGAAGCTGGTGGGTGGCCGGCGGCGATGTGCGGGCGGTGGCCGTACCGGAATCGAATGCGTAGCGAGGAGAACCCCATGACCAGCCTTGCCGATCTGCACGCCCTGATGGCCCGGCTCGGGCACCCCGTGCTGCAGGCGCCGCCCCTGTCGGGGGCGCGCTTCGCCGACGGCGCGTCGTACCGCTTCGAGATTCCCAGTGTGGAGGGGCCGGAGGTGCTGGAGGCGGTGGTCGAGGAGGCTGATCGGCTCGGCGTGCCGTTGCACCGCACGTCGCAGGGCAGCGGCGTGATGATGCTGTCGGACGGGGAGATCTCCGCGATGGCGGAGCTCGGCGCCGAGCGGGGGATCGAGGTCAACCTGTTCCTGGGGCCGCGCGCCGCGTGGGACACCGGCGGTCAGGCGAAGGCGACGCAGGCCGTCGGCGCGGCGGCGCGCGGGAACTCGATGGTGGCGGCGTGCGTGGCGGACGCGCTGCGGGCCTGTGAGCTGGGGATCCGCAGCCTGCTCGTCGGGGATCTGGGCACGCTGGAGGTGCTGTCGCGGCTCAAGGCCGACGGTACGTTGCCGGCGGGCCTGGTGCTGAAGACCTCCGTGCTGGTGCCGCTCACCAACGGTCCCACCGCGGCCGTCTTCGAGCGTCTGGGCGCGAGCACGCTCAATGTCGGCACCGACCTGACGGTGCCGCAGCTCGCGGAGGTGCGGGCCGCGACGAGCCTGCCGATCGACCTCTATCTGGAGGTACCGGATGATCAGGGCGGGTTCGTACGGTTCTACGAGGCGGTGGAGATCGTCCGGGCGGCGGCGCCGGTCTATCTGAAGATGGGGCTGCGCAACGCGCCGAACATCTACCCGTCGGGCAGGCACCTGGGCGTCATCCCGAAGGAGCTCGGGCGGGAGCGGGTGCGCCGGGCGGCGCTGGTGCGGCGGCTGATGGAGCAGCTCGATCCCGGCCTGGCCGAGCCGCCCGCCGGCCGTCCCACCGATCTGGGCGTGCCCGAGGTGTGACTGGTCGGACCGTATCAAGCAAGCATATGCTTGGGCGCGTGGCTGACTATCGGAACCTGATCGGCGGCGAACTGGTCCCCGCGACCGGCGGCGCGACCATGGACTCGGTGAACCCGGCGACCGGCGAGGTGTGGACGCGGGTGCCGGCGAGCGGGCGGCCCGACGCCGAGGCCGCCGTCGAGGCCGCGCGGCGGGCGTTCCCCGGCTGGGCGGCGCTGCCCGCGCTGGGCCGGGCGCGCTACCTGCGCGCGGTGGCGCAGGTCTTCGCCGCGCACGCCGAGGAGCTCGCCAGGCTGGAGACCAGGGACAACGGCCGGATCCTGCGCGACACCCTGAAGAAGGACCTGCCCGGCATGACCTTCCTCTGGGAGCTGGCCGCCGGCCAGTGCCTGGACGCGGTGAAGGGCGACACGGTGATCCTGGGGCCGAATCAGCTCGGCCTGACCCGGCGGGAGCCGTACGGGGTGGCCGTCTGCGTCATTCCGTGGAACTCGCCCATCTCGACGTTCTCGGCCAAGGCCGCGTACGCGCTGGCGGCGGGGAACACGGTGATCGTCAAGCCGGCCGAGCAGGCGAGCGCGTCGGTGCTGCGGCTGGGCGAGCTGCTGGCCGAGGTGCTCCCGCCCGGGGTGCTGAACATCGTCAGCGGGCTGGGCGAGGAGGTCGGAGACGCGCTCGTACGGCATCGCGGGGTCGGCAAGGTCAGCTTGACCGGCTCGACGGCGACCGGGCAGGCGATCACCCGGGCCTCGGCGGACGCCCTCAAACCGCTCACCTTCGAACTAGGCGGCAAATCGCCAAATATCGTCTTTCCGGATGCCGATCTGGACGCCGCCGCCGAGGGCGTCACCGTGAATTCCGTCTACACCGGGAACGCGGGTCAGGTGTGCGTGGCCGGTTCGCGGATCCTGATCCACCGCTCCATCTGGGACGACCTGCTGGCGCGGATCGAGCGGATCGCCGGGGACCTGGTGCTGGACGACCCCTTGGACCTGGCGACCACGATGGGCCCGATCGTCTCGGCCGAGCAGTTCGAGCGCGTCACGTCCTACCTGGACCTCGCCGAGAAGGAGGGGGCCGAGCTGGTCTTCGGCGGCAGGACGGGCGCCGACGTGGTGCCGCGCCTGCCCGGCGGCTACTGGGTCTCCCCCACGCTCTACACCGCGACGGACAACTCGCTGCGCGTCTGCCAGGAGGAGATCTTCGGGCCGGTGGCGGTGGCGATCCCGTTCGAGGAGGACGAGGAGGCGCTGGCGATCGCCAACGACTCCTCCTACGGTCTGGCCGCCGGGGTGTGGACGCGCGATCTCGGGCGTGCGCACCGGTTCGTCCGGGATCTGGAGAGCGGCACGGTATGGGTGAACACCTTCCGGCAGATGCCTCCCGGCCTGCCGTTCGGCGGGGTCAAGGACAGTGGGTACGGCCACGACGCGGTCCTGGAGTACACGCGGGAAAAGGCAGCCATTATCAGCATTTAGTCAGATAGATTTCCCGTCATGAGCGAGGGGATCACCGATCAGCCAGACCTTTCCGAGGCCGCAGCCCAATCCCGGGCCTCGGTGCTGCGCAGCCGTGCCGAATCGTACATCGCCCTGAGCCGGCATGATGCGGCGATCGCGGACTTGACCGAGTCGATCGCTCTCGTGCCGGACAACGCCAGGGCCTGGCGGTTGCGCGGAGAGAGTCACCGGATCATCGACAGGTACGAAGCAGCGATCTCCGACTTCGCCGAGTCGCTCAAACTGGAGCCGGACAGCTCCTACGCCCTCGGCTCACGCGGCCAGGCCTACGCCTCGCTCGGCCGTCTGGAGGAGGCCATGGCCGACTTCGAGCACGCGCTGACCCTGTCGCCGGAGTCGCTGTGGATCCTGGAGGCGAAGGCCGACGCCCTGGTGGACCTGGACCGGCTGGACGAGGCGCTGGACCTGCACGCCGGGATCATCGCCCTGAACGAGGACCTGGCCTACTCCTGGCTGGCCCGAGGCGACCTCTACCAGCGCATGGGCCTGTACACCGAGGCCATCGCCGACTACTCCAGCGCACTGGAGGCCGATCCGGAGTATGTGCGGGCGTTCAGCAGGCGCGGCGAGGCGTACCGCATGATCGACCGCTACGAGGACGCGCTGCAGGACCTCAACCGGGCGGTCGAGCTGGACCCCGACAACGACCGCGCGCTGGGCAGCCGGGGCGCGGTGCTGAGCGAGATGGGCGACAACGAGGCGGCGCTGAAGGACCTGGACAGGGCGATCGAGCTGGACGAGGACTACATCTGGGCGTACCGGGTGCGGGGTGAGATCTACCAGGAACTGGACCGGCACGAGGAGGCGGTGTCGGACTTCACCCGCGCCCTGAGCCTGGAGTTCGGCGACGAATGAGCGCCCGCACCGGCGGCGAGCCGCCGGCACGGGCTTGAAGCCGACCGGCACCGGCGCTGAGCCGCCGGTACCGGCTTGGAGAGGATCGGTGCCGGCGCTTAGCCGCCGGTACCGGCTTGGAAGGTGCCGATGCCAGCGCTTAGCCGCCGGCACCGGCGCTCAGAGGGCGAGCAGGACCTTCGCCGGCAATGCGCCGTCCGACAGCGGCCTGATCGCGATGCGGAGCAGGGCGAGCGCGTTGTCGTCGCCCGCGATGCGGTTCGCGCTGAGCCCGTCGCAGGACTGGCAGTGGTGAATGATCAGCCACTCACCGTCCTGCCGGACGGAGACGCTCAGCGCCGCCATCCGGCCCCGGCAACTCGCCCGCCGGTCGCCGGGAATCCGGTGATCGACGTGCAGGCTGGTCAGGCAGTGCGGGCAGTGGTTGCGGTGAGCCGTGCCCGGCGCGATCACCGGCACGTCCAGCCGGCAGCCGACGCAGCGGAACGCGTCGGCCGGCTCGCCGTGCCTGACGTCCTTCCGCCGTTGCGGCCTGCGACCGCCGGGCTTGCCTCGTCCGTGACCGCCCATCACAGGTCACCGAACGTTTCCAGCGGGAACGGCGGCTGAGCGAGCGGGCGCACGGCCATGCGCATGAGGATGAGCTGGTTGTCGTCCCCGCAGATCGGGTTGGACGTCAGCTCCGCGCAGCGGGTGCAGCGATGGATGATCATCCAGTCGCCGGTCCGCAGCACCGCGATCGAGATCGGCACCATCCGCGCCCCGCACTCCGACGGCCCGCCCTCGACGCGGTCGAGAACGTGCATGGAGTGCAGACAGCTCGGACAGTGATTGCGCCGCGAACCATCGGCGGCGGTGACCGTCACGGTCAAACCGCAGCGTACGCATGAAAATGTGTCAGTCAGTACGGAACGGGTCTTGTTGGTGGACACCCTGGGTACTCCTTGCCGGAATGGTGATGGAAGAGCAGCAAGGGAGCGCCGTGCGGGCCTCGCCGACCCACGCTCGCGCGCGGGTGGATGCGGTACGGCGCGTGCGCGGGCACGGCGACCGTACGGCAGGTCAGCGGTGGCGTTTCAGTGGCGGAATCGGACCACGGTACGACGAGGCGCGCTTGGCGCGGACCGAGGCATTGACCCCCCACTTTCCAGGGCTCTTGGGGCCCTGAGACGTATCCGATGAACACCGATGAGCGTAATGGCCCCTTCATCGGGATCGCCACCGATTTATCGGCCGCCCGCTCAGGACCGGGGCCGCGGATGACCGCCGGCCCGGGGGACGTACTTACTCCGAGTCGTCACGCGCCTTGCTCGGCTGGACCCGTTTGGGCTCGCCGGGCATCTTCGGATAGTTGGGCGGATAGGGCATGTCGCCGCGCTCGTCCTTCTCGTACCGTTCGAGCAGCGGCTCGATGGAGCACGGGTGGTCGTCGATGGCGGCGTGCACGTCGCCCACCTCGGCGAAGCGGGGCGGCACAGTGCGGATGTCGAAGTCGCGTGGGTCGGCGTCGGCCAGCTCGTCCCAGGTGAGCGGCGTGGAGACGGGCGCATGGGGCTGTGCCCTGACGGAGTAGGCGCTGGCGATGGTCCGGTCACGGGCGTTCTGGTTGAAGTCGATGAAGACGCGCTCGCCGCGCTCCTCCTTCCACCAGGCCGTGGTCACCAGGGCGGGATCGCGCTCCTCGACCGCCCTGGCCAGCGCGATCCCCGCATGCCGAACCTGGACGAAGTCCCAGCGCGGCTGGATGCGCACCGCGATGTGCACGCCCCGGTTGCCGGAGGTCTTCACGAACCCGGTCATGCCGAGCTCCTCCAGCACCTCCCGCGCCAGGAACGCCGCCCTGCGCGTCGCCTCGAAGTCCAGCCCCGGCTGCGGGTCGAGATCGAGCCGCAGCTCGTCCGGATGCTCGACGTCGGCCGCGCGCACCTGCCACGGGTGGAAGTCGATGGTCCCCAGATTGGCGCAGTAGGCGATGGCGGCCACCTCGGTCACCCTCAGCGAGTCGGCCTTGCGCCCGCTGGGGAACGTCACGGTGACCGTCTCCAGCCAGTCGGGGCGTTTGGCCGGCATCCTCTTCTGGTAGATCGCCTCGCTCTGCACCCCGTCGGGATGCCGCTTGAGATTGGTCGGCCGGTCCTTCAGCGCCCGCAGCGCGCCCTCGCCCACGCTCACGTAGTACTCGACCAGCTCGCGCTTCGTGGCGCCGATCTCCGGAAAATACACCTTGTCGGGGTTTGTGACCTTGACGGTCCGCTCCCCCACCTCAAGCTCTATGTACGGCGAAGCCATGGAACGAACCTACCTCCCAGCTCGAAGATCACCCTCGCGGACCGATCACCGTGGTGGACGGTCGACGCCCAGACGACGCCCGCGCCGACCAGCCGAGCGCATGAGAAGAATGCATGAGGATCGCGCGCCAGGATGAACACGCCGCCCGTGCCGATGACTCGCCGCATGCCACGCTCCCGCCCGGAACATCGTGCCGATTCCCATGACCTTCACGAAGCGTAGGGCAGGGCTACGACAGAAACGGGGGCCCGTCCCGGAGCCTCTTCGGTGGCGGGACCGAGGGCTCGACGGGACGGGCTTCTCGAGACCACCCGCACACCGTTCCGGGCGCTGGCGCGCCACCCGGCCGGCCTGTTGATCACCGGCGGCTCCAGCACGGGCGTGGGCTGTACCGCTCAGGCGATCACGCGAGTGATCTCACCCCTTGCAGGAGGCGATGACACCCCCTTGCCTACAAAGACGCAAATACATCCCAGAAAGGATGCTTCCCCCTGCGGAGATCTCTTTTTGCCGCATCTCGTACGCTGGAGGCATGGACAAGGTGGTCAAGAGCGAGGACGAGTGGCGGGTGCAGCTGTCGCCCGAGGAGTTTCACGTGCTCAGGCAGGCGGGCACCGAGAAGCCCTTCACCGGCGAGTACGTGGACACCAAGACGCAGGGCGTCTACACGTGCCGCGCGTGCGGGGCCGAGCTGTTCCGGTCGGACACGAAGTTCGAGTCGCACTGCGGGTGGCCGAGCTTCTATCAGCCGTCGGAGTCGGACGCGGTGACGTTGATCGAGGACCGCAGCCTCGGGATGGCGCGTACGGAGGTGCGCTGCGCCCGTTGCGACTCCCACCTGGGGCATGTGTTCCACGGTGAGGGGTACGCGACGCCGACGGACGATCGCTACTGCATCAACTCGGTGTCGCTGAGGCTCGACCCCTCGCAGTGATCGTCCGGCGACCGTGCGTGTCGCGGGCCGCGCACGGGTAATTTTCGACCGTGAGGCTTGTCCATTTTCGTCATCGCTGGATGACGATCGAGACAATCGGCCGCGTCATCACTCAGCGGTGCGAGGTGTGCTGGAAGACCCGGGTGCGGGTGCGGTAGTCGGTTCAGCGCGCGGTGGGTGACCCGGTCAGGTCGGTGACCTATCGGGTGACCCGGCCGACTCGGGACCCGATGGGGCTCCGGTCGGTTCAGGACCGATGCGGTCGGTTTCAGGGCGGATGCGGTCCCGTTCAGGGCGGATGCGGTCGGTCAGTTCGGGGCGGGATGGGTGACCCGGCAGGTGCTGTCGGAGGGGCCGAGGATGTTGGCCAGCACCGGGTTGCCGTTCTCCCCGAACCTGGCCTGTACGAACACCACCGGGTCTTTGACTCCGTTCGCCTTGAGGTACGTCATGCCACGCTCGCAGAGGGTGATGGCGTGGGATGAGTTGCCTGCGTTTTCCGGCAAATTGGTGTAAATGCGCAAATATCGGCCCACGGTGCGAATGTCCTTGATGTGGCTGGTCGCCTCGTCGGCGGCGCCCCACTGATCGCGGAAGTACGCCACGGCCTTCCGGTCGGTGTGCTTCGACGGGCCGTCTGCCTTGTACCCGGAGCCGTCGCCCGGATCCGGGGCCACCCGCCCGGGATTCTCCACCCGCCCGGGATCGTCCGGTCCGCTCGTGTCCCCCGAAACGGCGGTCGGAGCCCGGTCACCGGCGACCCCGGAATCGGCCACCGCGCCGGAGTCGGCCGCCTTGGAGCCCGGAGCCGTAGTTCCCGAGTCGGCCGCAGTGTTCGGGGCCGCCGTGGAGTTCGGACCCGCCTCAGAGTTCGGGGCCGCTGGGGAGTGTGCGGGCCCGGCAGAGTCCGAGGTCGCTGCTGGTCCCGTAACGCTCCGCCCGCCCTCGGCCTTCAACGCGTTCCTGGGGCTGCCGCTCGTCACACCCCCCGACCGCGTGTCTCCCGGGGACGACCCCGCCCCACCGCCTCCGCCCGCCACCGAGGACCGGGCATCATCGGCGGTAGCCGTGGAAACCATGAGCAGGCCCCCGAACGTGCCGTTCACGCCGTACACACCCAGAACCCCCGCCGCGAGCGCGAGAACCCCCGCCGGCGCCGCCACCAGCCACGCCCCTCGCGACCCCGCACGCCGCCGCACCCCCCGCCGTCCAGCAGCGTGCCTACCGCCCCTACGCCGCCCGTCCCCACCGGGCGACGACGCCAGGCGAGCCGAACCCACGCCCTCATCGCACCTCAACGCCGGGCGGGTCGAGAGCACATCCTCGTCGAGTTCCCCGGCCCCGTCCGGCCGCAGGGCCGGGCCGCTGTTCTCGCCTGGCCGCGCGCCTGGGTCCGCATCGCGCCGCCCGGCCGTCCCGGGCGCGTCCTCGGCCCGCCGGCCGCCGCCGGGCGGGGCGCTCAGGTGGTCGTACGGCCGTCGTCCTGCACGTTTCCGCATGCGGGTGCCCCCTTGGACCGTGCCAAGCGTGGATCCCGTGCCCGCCCCGTATCGAGCATGGAATTTCCCTGAGTGTGACAAACAGGGAAGATCAAGTCAGACGGATCCACAACTTGGGTCTCGTTCGGCCCGAGCACGGCCCGTCAGGGCAGGTCGGCGACGAGCTCCCGCACGGGCTTGCGGACGCCGGTGTAGAAAGGGATCTCCAGCCGGGTGTGCCGCCGGGCCTCGGCGGCGCGCAGGGTGCGCATCAGGTCGACGATGCGGTGCAGCTCGTCGGCCTCGAACGCCAGCATCCACTCGTAGTCGTTGAGCGCGAAGCAGGCGACGGTGTTGGCGCGCACGTCCGGGTAGTCGCGGGCCATCCTGCCGTGCTCGGCCAGCATCGTGCGCCGCTCGGCGTCCTCCAGGAGGTACCACTCCAGGGAACGGACGAAGGGGTAGACGCTCACGTAGGCCCGGGGCTCCTCCTCGGCCAGGAACGCCGGGATGTGGGACTTGTTGAACTCGGCCGGCCGGTGCAGCGCCATCGCCGACCAGACGGGCGCGCTGTGCCGGCCCAGCTCGGTGCGGCGCAGCCGGGAGTAGACGTCCTGCAGGGCGTCCGCGGTCGGCGCGTGCCACCAGAACATGTAGTCGGCGTCGGCTCTGAACCCGGCCACGTCGTAGAGGCCACGGGTGACCACGTCCTTGCCGGCCGCCTGCTCCAGGAGGTCCTCGACCTCCGCGGAGACGGTGTCGCGGTCACCGGGGACCGGATCGGTGGCTTTGAAGACCGACCACATGGTGTAGCGGATCACCTGGTTGAGATCGCGGGCCTTCGGCCTCGCAGCGCCCTCTGTCATGCTCTCATTCTCCTGTCTGTGCGAGGTGGTCCAGAATCCGGGAGGCGGCCGTGCGCGCGGTGGCGACGCAGGCGGGGATGCCGATCCCGTCGTACGCGGCGCCGCACACCGCCAGCGCGGGCTGTCCGGCCACCGCGGCGTGGACCCGGGCCACCAGGTCGAGGTGACCCACGTTGTACTGCGGCAGCGCGCCGCCCCAGCGGGTGACGCGGGAGTCGAGGGGCAGCGCCCGCACGCCCATCACCTCGCCCATCTCCGCCATCGCGACCGACACCAGCTCGGCGTCGTCGCGTTGCAGCAGGTGCTCCTCGCCGATCCTGCCGATCGAGCAGCGCAGGATCACCAGGTCGCGGCTCAGGTGGGGCCACTTGACCGAGCTGAACGTGACGGCCTTGACGGCCCGGCCGTCGACCGGGGGGACGAGGTAGCCGCTGCCGGTGGGCGGCTCGGGGAAGGCGTCGCGCGGGTAGGCGAGCGTGACGACGGCCATGCTGGCGTACTCCAGCCTGGCCAGCTCGATCGCCGCCTTGGGCGCCTCCGGCTTGAGCAGCCTGGCCGCCGCCGGGCCGGGCACGGCGACGATCACCGCGTCGGCCTCGATCACCTCGGGCCGGGGCACCGGCCCGGTGACGATCCGCCAGCCGGTCTCGGTCCGGTGGAGCTCGCGGGCGGTGACGCCGGTCCTGACGTCGGCTCCGGAGGCCTTGGCGACCGCCTCGGGCAGGCTGCCGATGCCGTTCCTGAGCGTGGTGAAGACGGGGCCCGCGTTCTTGGGCGCCTCGTCGAGGATCTGCCGAGCGGCGGTGAGCAGTGAGCGCTCGGCGCGGGCGGCGGCGGCCACCCGCGGCATCGTCGCCTCCAGCGACAGCAGGTCGGAGCGGCCCGCGTAGACGCCGCCGAGCAGCGGCTCTACCAGCCTCTCGACCACCTCGCCGCCCATCCTGGCGCGGATGTAGGCGGCGACGGAGACGTCGGAGCGCACCAGCGTGGCCGGCAGGATCTGGTCGAGCGGCACGCGGACCAGCCCGCCGGGCGACAGCAGGCCGGACTTCGCCAGGGCGGTCAGGTCGGCCGGCACGCCCATGAACTGCCCCTTGGGCAGCCGGCGCAGCGTCCCCCTGCTGTAGACGGCGGAGCGGGTGGTGCCGGGGGTCATCAGGTCGTCGCCGAGGCCGACCGCCCTGGCCAGCTCCTTGCCCTCCGGGCGTCGGGCCAGCATCGCCTCCGCGCCCGCGTCGACGCTGACGCCAGCCACTTCGGAGGCGTACAGCTTGCCGCCGATGCGCGCGGCGCCTTCGAGCACCGTCACCTTGATCCGCTCGCCGAACCGCTCGCCTGTGCCCTGTCTGAGGTGCCACGCGGCGGCGAGGCCGGAGATCCCGCCTCCGATGACGACCACGTGCGCCCGGTTGCCTTCCACGTTCCCTGACGCTACCGCGTCAAGGGACCGGTCGCCGATCCGGGCGTGACCGTACCGTGACGCCGGCCTGCAAACCGGCGGGGGCGTACGTCCGTGTTAACGGTCATGAGGAGACACCAGATCGGCGTGGCGCTGGCCGCCGCGTGCGCGGCGCTGTTGCTTTCCGGCTGTTCCGGCGGCATGGCGGGCTCGGCCTCGGACAGCGCGGCGGCGCCGGAGACCGCGTCCCGGGCCGAGTCGGCGCCCGCGGACAGGGCCGGGGCGGCCGAGCGGGTCCGGCCCACGCCGCAGCCCGAGCAGGACGAGAAGGACGAGAACCTCGCCTCGAACGTGCAGGTGGCCCAGCAGGACCGGAAGGTCATCTACACCGCGAGCATGACCGTGCGCGCCAAGGACGTCCCGGCCGCCGCCCAGCAGGCCAAGCAGATCGTCACCACCGTGGGCGGTTACCTCGCCAGGGAGGAGACCAGCTCGGCCGAACGGACCAGGGCCTCGGCCCTGCTGGAGTTCAAGATCCCGCCCGCGCGCTACTCCGAGGTGCTGGGGTCGCTGGGCAAGGACCTGGGCAGGCAGCTGCGGCTGGAGCAGGGCACCCAGGACGTCACGCTGCAGGTCGCGGACGTCGACAGCCGCCTGAAGTCCGCGCAGCAGGCCCTGGACTCGCTCCGCACGTTGTTGAAGAGGGCCGACACCATCGGCCAGGTGCTGGACGTGGAGCGGGAGATCGCCGGTCGTGAGGCCGACCTGGAGTCGCTGCAGGCACAGCAGAAGGAGCTCGCCGCCCAGGTCGGCATGGCCACGCTCACGCTGCGGCTGGTCGGCCCGACGGCGGTGGTGCCGGACTCCTCGGAGGAGCCCGCCGGCTTCCTCGGTGGCCTCAAGTCGGGCTGGGACTCGCTGGTGGCCTTCCTGAAGATCCTGCTCACGGCGCTCGGCACGGTCCTGCCGTGGCTGGTCGTGGTGGCGCCGGTGACGGTGCTCGCGATCGTGCTGCTCCGCCGCCGCCGACGCCGACGCCGGCAGCCCGCCGCGCCCGCCGCCGAGGCCCAGTCCTCATGACCGACCGCGCGGGCCGTGCGGGGACGGCCCGGCGGCGGCTCAGGCCTCGTGGACCAGGTCGGTCAGCCGCCTGAGCTGGTCGGGGTCCGTCGAGGGCAGCACGCCGTGGCCGAGGTTGAACACGTGCCCCTCGGCGGCCTTGCCACGGCGCAGCACCTCGCGGGCCTTGCGCTCCACGACCTCCCAGGGGGCCGCCAGGATCGCCGGGTCCAGGTTGCCCTGCAGCGCCTTGCCGGGGCCCACCCGGCGGGCGGCCGCGTCCAGCGGCACCCGCCAGTCCACGCCCACCACGTCGGCCCCGGCCTCGCCGAGCACGCCGAGCAGCTCGCCGGTGCCGACGCCGAAGTGGATGCGCGGCACGCCGAGATCGGCCAGGCCGTCGAAGATGCGGCGGGTGTGCGGCAGCACGAACTCGCGGTAGTCGTCCTCCGCCACCGCCCCCACCCAGGAGTCGAACAGCTGGATCGCCGAGGCGCCCGCCCTGATCTGGATGCGCAGGTGCTCCAGCACGATGCCGCTGAGCCGCTCCATCAGCGCGTGCCACAGCGTGGGCTCGCCGTACATCATGGCTTTGGTGCGGTCGTGGTTCTTGGACGGCCCGCCCTCGATGAGGTAGGAGCCGAGGGTGAACGGCGCGCCCGCGAAGCCGATCAGCGGTGTGCCGCCGAGCTCGCCGGTCAGCGCCTGGATGGCCTCGGTGACGTACGGCACGTCGGCGGGCTGCAGCGGGCGCAGCACGTCGAGGCCCCGGGCGTCGCGGATCGGGTCGGCCACGACGGGGCCGACGCCCGGCTTGATGTCGAGGTCGACGCCGATGGCCTTGAGCGGCACGACGATGTCGCTGAAGAAGATGGCCGCGTCGACGCCGTAGCGGCGGACCGGCTGCAGGGTGATCTCGACGATGAGGTCGGGCGTGGCGCACGCGGTGAGCATCGGCACACCCTCGCGGACCTTCAGGTATTCGGGCAGCGAGCGCCCGGCCTGGCGCATGTACCACACCGGGGTGTGCGGGACGGGCTGTCGACGGCAGGCGCGCAGGAAGGCGGAGTCGGCGAGGTTCACCTCTCAAGGGTGCCATGACCGGGCGCCGGTCCCGACACGGGAGCGCGGTGTCGGAAATCACGCCTGGGATCGCCGAATTCATGATCAGATAGCGGGATGGATGTTTATCGGCCGGCTCGGCATCAGGGCCCCGCACGGGTCGACCACACCCCACGGGCGACCAGAAAGCCGGTTTCGACTGGGCAAAAAGTTCGCCAAGCCACCGCGCGGCATCGATTCAGCATCCACTTTCGGGACACGCCGAGCGCGTTGCGCGGAAATGTCAGCGGCTCGTGCCAACGTCGATCCCACGACCCGAAGAAAGGCCCCGGATCGATGACTGGTGCGATGACCGCGTTGTGGAGTTCTCCGGAGCACCACTATGAGCACCGCCCTGCGCACTGTGCTTCCTGCGCGGGTGAGCGGCTGTTCGAGCAGCCGGCGTGCCTCGACGGCCATGAGCCGGGCGAGTGCCCCGAGTGGGCGTGCGTCGAGTGCGGGCACGCGATCATCCTCGGTCTGGCCGAGTGCGCGCGGCCGGTCCGCCTGCTGGTGACGGCAGCGGTTTGATCGCCAACGATGAGCACCCCCGTGGTCCCCTTCCGCCCTGTTTCGACCTACTCTTCGACTATGACCCTCGGTGACCAGCCGCCGGCTCCGGCCGCGTTCAGGCGCGCGGTCGAGAGCCTGCGTATCGCTGAGGTCCGGCCGGAGATCGAGCTCGAGGACCTGCCCGCTCCGCAGCGGCTCGCCCCCCACTCGGCGGCCATCGGCGCATCGGTCTACCGCGACGACGACGAGCTCGCGGTCGGCCGGTTGATCCTGCTCTACGACCCCGACGGCCAGCGCGGCTGGGAGGGCCCCTTCAGGCTGGTGGCCTATGTCAGGGCCGACATGGAGCCGGAGATCACCTCCGACCCGCTGCTCGGCCCGGTGGCGTGGAGCTGGCTGACCGAGGCGCTCGAGACGCACCACGCCGACTACTCCGCCGCTGGCGGTACCGTGACTAGAGCGGTTTCCGAGGGTTTCGGCAACAAGGCCGAAGACCCGGTCACCACAGAGCTTGAGCTGCGCGCCTCCTGGTCCCCCGCTGAGGAGGACCTGTCCGGCCATGTCGCCGCCTGGTGCGACCTCATGTGCGTGGCGGCCGGGATCCCGCCGCTGCCGCCCGACGTGGCCGCCATGCCCCGCCGACGCGAAGATCCGGAGAGTGACCGAACGACGTGAGGCCACAAGTCAACACAGCACCGGTGTCATGAGGGCGGCGCACCTATGACCGAAGAACGCACCGTGGTCCCGCTGATCGAGCCACGCGAGGGCATCCCGCCCGTCGTCACCGACGCCGCCTCCCTGGCGCGCGTCGTCGACGCCTACGCCGCGGGCACCGGGCCGGTGGCCGTCGACGCCGAGCGCGCCTCCGGTTACCGTTACGGCAACCGCGCCTATCTGGTCCAGCTGCGCCGCGCCGGGGCCGGCACCGCGCTGATCGACCCCATCGCCTGTCCGGACCTGTCGACGCTGGACGCGGCCGTGGCCGATGCGGAGATCGTGCTGCACGCCGCCTCACAGGATCTGCCGTGCCTGCTGGAGATCGGGTTCAGGCCGCGCGACATGTTCGACACCGAGCTCGCGGGCCGGCTGCTCGGCTACGAGCGGGTGGGGCTCGGCACCATGGTCGAGACCGTGCTCGGCCTGCGCCTGGAGAAGGGCCACTCGGCGGCCGACTGGTCCACCAGGCCGCTGCCGGAGGCGTGGCTGCGCTACGCCGCGCTCGACGTCGAGGTGCTGGTGGAGCTGCGCGACGTGCTCCACGCGGAGCTGGCGGAGAGCGGCAAGCTGGAGTGGGCGCACGAGGAGTTCGCCGCGGTGCTCAACACCGGGCCGCCGGCGCCCCGGTCCGATCCGTGGCGGCGCACGTCCGGCATCCACAAGGTGCGCAACGTGCGCGCGCTGGCGATCGTGCGCGAGCTGTGGACGATGCGCGACACGATCGCCCGCGAGAACGACCTGGCCCCCGGCAGGGTGCTGCCGGACGCCGCGATCGTCACGGCCGCCCTGCAGGGCCCCCGCACCCGGAAGGCGCTCACCGACATCTCCGCCTTCACCGGGCGCAGCGCACGCCGGTACATCAACGACTGGCTGGCCGCGGTGAACCGCGGCCGCACCCTGCCCGACGCCCAGCTTCCGCAGCCGAGCACGGCGGGTGACGGCCCGCCGCCCGCCAACCGCTGGGCCGATCGCGACCCCGCCGCCGCCAAGCGGCTGGCCGCGGCCCGCGCCGTGGTGGAGGCGCTGGCGAAGGAGCACCACATGCCGACGGAGAACCTGCTGCAGCCCGACGCGGTGCGCAGGCTCACCTGGGAGCCGCCGGAGGAGATCACCGAGGAGAGCGTGACCGCCAGGCTGCGCAAGCTCGGCGCCCGCGAATGGCAGCTCTCCCTGTCCGTCCGCCCCCTCACCGAGGCGCTGGCCGGACAGGGGTCCAGGACCGAGGGCTAGAGACCGCGGGCCGGCGCACTTGACGCCTCCCGCGGCTCAGCCGTACCGTTCGGGAAAGCGCTTTCCCCGAAAGGACACCTATGAGCGTGCGCACCATCGGCGTCGTGATGAACGGCGTCACCGGACGGATGGGCTATCGCCAGCACCTGGTCCGCTCCGTTCTGGCGATCAACGAGCAGGGCGGGGTGACGCTCTCCGACGGCAGCCGGGTCAAGCTCAGGCCGGTCCTGGTCGGCCGGAACGCCGACAAGCTGGCCGGGCTCGCCGCCGAGCACGGCATCGCCGACCACACCACCGACCTCGACGCCGCACTGGCCGCCGACGACAACCTGATCTACTTCGACGCCCAGGTCACCTCGGCCAGGGTGAAGGCGGTGCTCAAGGCCATCGAGGCGGGCAAGCACATCTACGCCGAGAAGCCCACCGCCGAGTCGGTGCGGGAGGCGGTCGCCCTGTCCGAGGCCGCGACCGCCAAGGGCGTGAAGAACGGGGTGGTGCAGGACAAGCTCTTCCTGCCTGGCCTGCTGAAGCTCAAGCGGCTCATCGACGGCGGCTTCTTCGGCCGGATCCTGTCGGTGCGCGGCGAGTTCGGCTACTGGGTGTTCGAGGGCGACTGGCAGGAGGCGCAGCGCCCGTCGTGGAACTACCGGGCCGAGGACGGCGGCGGCATCGTGCTCGACATGTTCCCGCACTGGCACTACGTGATGGAGAACCTGTTCGGCCGGGTCGAGTCGGTCTACGCCAGGGCGACCACGCACGTGCCCGAGCGGGTGGACGAGCAGGGCCGGGCCTACCGGGCGACCGCCGACGACGCCGCGTACGGCATCTTCGAGCTGGCGGGCGGCGTCATCGCCCAGATCAACTCCTCCTGGACGGTCCGGGTTAACCGGGACGAGCTGGTGGAGTTCCAGGTGGACGGCACGCACGGCAGCGCCGTCGCGGGCCTGCGCGACTGCCGCGTCCAGCATCGCGCCGCCACCCCCAAGCCGGTCTGGAACCCCGACCTGCCCGCCACCGCACGCTTCCGTGACGGCTGGCAGGAGGTGCCGGACAACGCCGAGTTCGACAACGGGTTCAAGATCCAGTGGGAGCTGTTCATCCGGCACGTCCTGGAGGACGCCCCCTTCCCGTACGACTTCGCGTCCGGCGCGCGCGGCGTGCAGCTCGCCGAGCTCGGCCTGCGCTCCTCGGCCGAGGGCCGCAGGATCGAGGTGCCGGGCCTGTGAACATCGACCTGCCCGGCGGCGCCTACACGCTGCGCGAGCCGGTGACCTGGACGCCCGTCGAATGTCCCGCCACCAGCCGGGTGGTGTACGCCGCCGCGCACGTGGTGGCCGACCCCCTCGGCGACAACACGCCCGGCTCCCCCGCCGCCGTCGACTGGGAGGCCACCCTGCGCTTCCGCCGCCATCTGTGGTCGCACGGGCTGCGCGTCGCCGACGCCATGGACACCGCCCAGCGCAACATGGGCCTGGACTGGGCGGCCACGCGTGAGCTCATCGGGCGCAGCGCCGCCGAGGCCCGCGCGTTCGGCGACCCGGCCGAGCTCCTCGCCTGCGGCGCCGGCACCGACCACGCGCCGGACGCCGCCGACCTGGACGCCATCACGGCCGCGTACGCCGAGCAGCTGGAGACCGTCCAGTCGACCGGCGCCGGGGTGATCATCATGGCCTCCCGGCAGCTCGCCAGGGTGGCGGCCGGGCCTGAGGACTACCACCAGGTGTACGGCAGGCTGTTCGGGCTCGCCGAGCGGCCGGTGATCCTGCACTGGCTCGGCGAGATGTTCGACCCGCAGCTCGCCGGCTACTGGGGCTCGCGTGACGTGCCGGCCGCCACCGAGGCGTTCCTGGAGCTGATCCACGCGCACGCCCCGATGGTGGACGGGGTGAAGGTGTCGCTGCTGGACGAGCAGCACGAGGTCGGGCTGCGCGCCGCGCTGCCGGCGGGCGTCCGGCTCTACACGGGCGACGACTTCAACTACCCGTCGCTGATCAAGTCGGGCTCGCACGCGCTGCTCGGCATCTTCGACGCCATCGCGCCCGCCGCCGCGGCGGCCCTGCGGGTGTTGGACGCGGCCGAGGCTGCCCCCGACGAGGCCGGGCGTGACCGTCTGCTCGCCGCCTACGACGAGATCCTGGCCCCGACCGTGCCGCTGTCCAGGAAGATCTTCGAGTCGCCGACGTACAACTACAAGACCGGGATCGTCTTCCTGGCCTGGCTGAACGGCCACCAGGACGCGTTCGCCATGGTCAACGGCGCCCAGTCGGCGCGCTCGCTGACCCATCTGGCCGAGGTGTTCCGGCTGGCCGACCGGGCGGGGCTGCTGGCGGACCAGGAGCTGGCCGTACACCGGATGAAGGCGCTGCTGGCGGTGCACGGACAGTGAGCGAGCGCGGCGTGGAAACCATCAGATCGACGGAGGAGCTGCGGTGAGCCTCTCGCTGAACCAGCGGACGACCCAGCGGTGGTCGGTGCCCGAGGCGGTGGACGGGTGCGTCAGGCATGGCCTGGAGGCGATCGGCCTGTGGCGGGAGGAGGTGGCCGAGCACGGGCTCGCGCGCAGCGCCAAGGTGGTGCGTGACGCCGGGCTGCGGGTGTCGTCCCTGTGCCGGGGCGGCTTCCTCACCGCGGGCGGGCTGCCGGGCGAGGCGGGGCGGCGCGCGTTCGCCGGCGCGCTCGACGACAACAAGCGGGCCGTGGACGAGGCCGCCGAGCTGGGAGCCGCCTGCCTGGTGATGGTGGTGGGCGGCCTGCCGGGGGTCAAGCCGGGCGAACCGCTGCCCGGCGGCTTCTCCCGCGACCTGGCGGGCGCCAGGCGGCAGGTGGCCGACGCGCTGGGCGTGCTCGCGCCGTACGCCGGGGAGCGGGGTGTCAAGCTGGCGCTGGAGCCGCTGCACCCGATCTACTGCCCCGACCGGGCCGTGCTGTCCACGCTGGGCCAGGCGCTGGAGCTGGCCCTGGCCCACCCGCGTGAGCAGGTGGGCGTGGTGGTGGACACCTTCCACGTGTGGTGGGATCCGGCCCTGCCGGAGCAGATCGCCAGGGCGGGCGACCGGATCGCCTCCTACCAGGTGTGCGACTACCTGCACCCGCTGCCGCCGGACGTGCTGCTCGGGCGCGGCATGATGGGCGACGGGGTGATCGACTTCCCGCCGATCACCAGGGCGGTGGCCGAGGCCGGCTACACCGGCGACGTGGAGGTGGAGATCTTCAACGCCGACATCTGGGCGGCCGACCCCGACGAGGTGGTGGCGACGATGAAGGAGCGCTACGCGAGCGTGGTGACGGCCACCCCGTGAACGGGTCCTCCTACGCCGGCGTGGTGACGGCCGCCTCCTGAGGCTCGGCGATCGTCACGGTCCCCGCCGCGCCGTTCACGGTGACCCGCATGCCGGTGGTGATGCGGTGGGTGGCGTCGGGGACGCCGACCACGGCGGGGATGCCGTACTCCCGCGCCACCACCGCGCCGTGCGACATGGAGCCGCCCATCTCCATCACCAGGCCGCCGGCCGTGAGGAACAGCGGCGTCCAGCCGGGGTCGGTGGACGGGCAGATGAGGATCTCGCCCGGCTCCAGGTGGGCGCCGACCGGGTCGAGCACCACCCGCGCGGTGCCGGTCACCGTGCCGGCCGAGGCGGCGGTGCCGATCAGGGCGCCGTCCGCCGCGGCGGTCGCCAGCGCCTCGGGCTCGGTGCCGTCGGACAGCAGCACCCTCGGCACGTGCCTGCGGCGCGACTCCCGCTCGTGAACCGCCCGCCGCCCGGCCACCAGCCCGCGCAGGTCACCCCCCGCAGACGCTGACTCGGCCGCCGGCTCGGGCAGGTCGCCGCCGGTCAGTGCGGACTCGATCTCCGCCGGGGTCAGAAAGAACACGTCCGCCGCCGCGTCGAGCACGCCGGTGGTCACCAGGTGGTCGCCGACGACGAGCAGGCTGCGCCGTACCCCCGCCAGGACCTTCACCAGGTAGAACTTGGGCAGCTCGCGCAGCCCCACGACCTGCCTGGTGCGGCGCAGCCCGAAGCGGACCACCGCGGCCCGCACCCGCCCACGGCGGCGGGCGGCGGCCACCAGCCGGGCCGTCGTGGCCTCGGCCTCGGCCGCGCCCCTGGCGAACAGCGCCTCGGGGGCGAGGTCCGCGCCGCCGTCCATGCGCAGGTAGTTGGCCAGCACGCCGAGGATGTGCGCCGGGTCCTCCGACCAGCGCGGCACGCCCACGTCGATCTCGGCGACGCCGCGGTGGCCGTACTCGCGCAGGAAGGCGGCGATCTCACGCTGGGCCTTCGGCGGCAGCTCGCCCGCCCGGTAGCGGCGGACCAGCTCGCTCACCGGCGCCCGCCGGAACGGCTCGGGCTCGATGCGGGTGGACAGCGCCCACAGCTCCAGGTCCATCTCGGTGGTCGGGTTGTGCGGGACGCTGCGCAGCACGTCCTGCATCTCGCCCAGCGGCACGCCGGACAGCCTGGCCGCCAGCCCGAACAGCCCGTAGCCGGTGATCACGATCGGCATGATGGAGATCATCAGCGGGAAGGTGCCGGCGAGCACGCGCTCGGCGTGGGCCAGCCGTTCGGCGGGGGTGGCCGTGTCGGGCACGCGCAGCCGCCGGTCGACCTCCTCGCCGATCCGCCTGGTGAAGGCGAGCGCCCGTTCTGGGCTGGTCACTGCCTGGCGTACTCGGGTGGGGGCGTGCACCCGCCGGGCGAAGCGGAAGGCGGCGCGGGCGAGGGGGACGCGCGAGGCGTGGATCACCGACAGCCTGGGGTCGTCGGCGAGGCTCTCCAGCACGGCGCCGGAGCGAGCCTCCCCGGCCGAGAGCACCTTCGGCAGGATGAACCGGCCCGGACGGCTGCGCACGGCGGTGGTGAGGTCGATCCACAGCCGCTCGCCCGACACCGCCAGCACGCCCGGCCCGTCACGCCGGCCGGCGAGGTCCTCGGGCGACGCGGCGAACAGGCTCGCCGCGCCGCCGGCCACCAGCTTGAGCGCGGCGATCCCCATGGGGGTGAGCGGCCTCATGACGCCCTGGGCCACGTTGAGCGAGAAGTACAGCCGGAGGTCCTGCCCGCGCGGCTCCGGCAGGGGGTAGAGCGTGGTGATCGGCCTGGACTGGGTGAGCCACAGCTTCCCGTCCGCGTCGAGCGCCCACTCGGTGTCCTGCGGGGCGCCGTAGTGCCCCTCGACGCGGGCGCCGAGCGCGGCCAGCTCGCGCACCCGCGCGTCGTCCAGGCAGAACCCGTCGGACCCAGCTTCGACCTGCTCGGTGTCGACGCGCTCCGTGCCGCCGCCGGGCAGCGCGCGAATCGCCAGCCGCTTGTCGCCCTGCTGCCGGTGCAGGATCTCGCCACGGTCCGTGTCGACCACGAACCGGTCCGGGTTGACCGCGCCGGACACCACGGCCTCGCCCAGGCCGGGAGCGGCGTCGATGACCGTCTCGCGTCGCCTGCCCGTCACGGGGTTGGCGGTGAACATCACCCCGGCCACCCGCGCGTCCACCATGACCTGCACGACGACGGCGAGCCGCACGCGGGCGTGGTCGATGCCGTTGGACTCGCGGTAGGCGACGGCGCGGTCGGTCCACAGGGAGGCCCAGCAGCGGCGCACGGCGTCGAGCACTGCCTGCGGCCCCACCACGTTGAGGTAGGTGTCCTGCTGTCCGGCGAAGCTCGCGAAGGGCAGGTCCTCGGCGGTGGCCGAGGACCGGACCGCCACCGCCGTCTCGTCGCCGAGTCGTCCGTACGCCTCCCGCACGGCCCGCTCCACGGCCGCCGGCACCGGGGTCTCCAGCAGCCGGGCCCTGGCCGCCGGCGCCAGTCCCCGGCCGCCCGCCGCGATGACCGCGTCCAGGCCCGCCGCCTCGGCGGCCTCCTGGTAGGCCCCGGTGGTCAGCACCCAGCCCGGCGGCACCGGCAGGCCGGCACGGGTGAGCTCGCCGAGATTGGCGGCCTTGCCGCCCACCTCGTCGAGCATCCCGCCGTCGATGCGGGAGAAGTCCAGGGCCGTCTTCATCGCGTGTCCTCCCGGCGTCCACCTCTTGTCCATGAGTCTCACGCTTCCGGCGGAAAAATTCAACACTTGATGATATGTTGATCCTCTCAGAAGGCCAACGGCACTCCGTCCAGGTCCCAGGCGGGGTCCACCGCGATGCCCAGCTCCGCCAGCGCGGTCGGGGCCACGTCCACCAGCCTCGCCTCACCCAGCGACCCGCCGCCCAGGTCGGCGCCCAGCCGGTTGGCGATCACGAAGACCGTGCGCTCCTGCTCCGACGTCCCGCCGTGGCCGCCCTCGTCGACGTGGCCGTGGTCGGTGGTGACCAGCACGGTCCAGCGCTCGTCGCCGAAGGAGGGGCGGGCGCGCACGGCGTCGAGGAAACGGCCCAGGAAGGCGTCCTGGACGAGCAGGGCCTCGGCGTACTCGGGGCAGAGCGGGCCCAGGTCGTGGGCGACCTCGTCGGTGTCGCCCAGGTAGACGAACACCAGGTCGGAGCCGGAACCGGCGAGATGGCGCTCGGCCTCGGCGGCGATCCGCCGGTCGGCGGCGGCGAAGGTCAGGGCGAACCCGTCGAGCACGACCCTGGTGTCGATGTCCGCGCCGAACGCGCCGTGCTCGTCCAGCGCCGCCCAGGAGAACAGCGCCGAGGTGGTCAGCTCGGGCCGCGCCGCCTTGGCCCGACTCAAGAAGTCCGGATATTTCGTGAACTGGGCACCGGCGAAGCCGTTGTCCACCACCCCGTGCTTGTCCGGCCAGACCCCGCTCGCGATCGACGACCATCCCGGCCCCGAATCGGTCCGTGCCCGGATCTCCCGCGCTCCGGCCGGGTCCGGGGGCGCCTCGGCGAGCTCGGGGACGACTTCGCCGGGCGACTCGGTACGCGGGGCGCCGGACTCGCCGTAAGGAAGACGGGCGGTGCCGTGCACACCGGTGGACAGCAGCGCGGTCAGGACGGGCGGCCGGAGGGCGAGGAGGCGGTCGAAGCGCAGGCCGTCCATGCCGACGACGAGCACCTTGCTGTGGAGAGGGCGGTTGAGAGGGGAGGACATGCCCCTCATCTAAGCGCCGAAGCGCCGCACCCATTCGGCGGCCCCCGGCAGAATCTCCTCGACCGGCGCGACCTGGGGATACCAGGTGCGCTCCCACTCCAGCGACACCCATCCGTCGTAACCGGCGGCGCGCAGCAAGTCCCCCGCCTCGTCCAGCGGCACCGAGCCGGACCACATCGGCACCGGCGTCGTGTCCTCGGCCGAGACGGCGTCCTTGACCTGGACGTAGGCCAGGTAGGGGGCCAGGGCGGCGAGCGTGTCGGCGGGGGCCTCGCCGTGCCGCCACGGGTGCAGCAGATCCCACATCGCACCGGCCGTCCCCGGCGTGCTCGCCTGGGCGAGCAGCTCCGCCAGGGCGGCACCGGTGGCCATCTCGTCGTGCGTCTCCACCAGCACACGCACGCCGAGTTCGGCCGCCGTACCGGAGACCGCCTTGAGGCGGCCCGCTCCGACGGCCGGATCGCCGCCGCGCGGGAACACCCGCACGCCGGGCGCGCCCAGGTCGGCGGCGAGCGCGAGGTCGGCGAGCAGCGCCTCGACGACGGGCTCGTCCTCCCCCGGCCGGCACACGCCGACGTAGCCGGCCAGCGCCGAGATCTCCAGCCCCGCCCGCTCGACCCTGCGCCGCACCGACAGGCGCTGGTCGCGGTCGAGGCCGGCGTGCACCCCGGTGTCGGGATGCAGCCGCAGCTCAAGCCCCTGGCAGCCGTGCCGGGCCGCCGCCTCGATCGCCTCGTCGAGCCCCGCGCCGGGCATCCCGAGCGTGCTGACCGCCAGCCTCATCAAGCTCTCCCCCTCATGTCGACATCACCGCAGGTCCGCCACGCTCTCACGGAGCACCACCTGGCCCGCCACCTGCTCCACCGTCACGGACTCCCCCGCCGACAGCGCCAGCTCCAGGGCGCGCGCGCCCATGTCCTTCAGCGGCAGCCGTACGGTCGTCAGAGCGGGCACCAGGTCCCGCAGGGTGGCGATGTCGTCGAAACCGGCCACGGACACGTCCTGCGGCACCCGGATCCCCTGCTCGCGGTACGCGGCGAGCGCGCCCACGGCCATGACGTCGTTGACCGCGAACACGCAGGTCGCCTCGCCGGTCCGCCGCGCCGCCGCGTAGCCGCCGTCGCGGTCGAACGGCCCCGGGATCACCAGCGGCTCCGGCAGCCCGAGCTCCTTGACCGCCGAGACGAACCCGGCGCACCGGTCGGCCGCCGTCATCAGGTGCGGCGGCCCGGCCAGCACGGCGAAGCGGGTGTGGCCGAGGCCGGCCAGCGAGCGGGCCAGCGCGGCGGCGCCCTCGTAGTTGGCGGGCGCCACGGTGTCGACATCGAGCAGGTCCTGACCTACGCAGGCCACCCGTCCGCCCCCGGCCTGGTATTTGGCCAGCTCGGCGGCCAGGCGCGCGGTGACCGCCTGGTCGGTGACCCGGGAGCCGGCCAGCAGCACGGCACGCACCCGCTGGGCGTGCAGCGTCGCCACGTAGGCGATCTCCTGCTCGGGGTCGCGGTGGGTGGTGCCGACCATCACGAGCAGGCCCTCACCGGCGGCGGCCCCGATCGCGCCGTCGGCCAGCGCGGCGAAGTAGGGGTCGGTCAGGTCGTGGACCACGATGCCGATGACGTTGCTCGCCCCGCGCGCCAGCGTCTGGGCGGCGCTGTTGGGCCGGTAGCCGAGCTCGTCGGCGGCCCGCTCGACGCGCGCCCGCAACGCCGACCCCACCTGGCGGGTGCTGCCGTTCAGCACCCGCGAGGCGGTCGCGAGCGAGACGCCTGCCTGTCTGGCGACGTCTTCCAGCGTGACCACGAGACCTCCCGGAAAGCGGTTTCCCAGTGTGCCAGACGGCACCTGGGTCCGCATCCTTACATGTCTCAGGCTTACCTGTCTCAGGCCCAGGGGAACAGGATGTCGAGCAGTCCCTTCGACGTTTCCTGCGGCTGCGGCGCGAGGTCCGGGGTGGACGGCGCCATGGTCGGCTGATCCGCGGGCTTGTTCTCGAGCGAGCTCTCGGTCTTGCGGTCCTTGGGCTGCGGCTTGGTGGTCTCGGGCGCGAAGTCCTGGAGCGGCGCGTCGTTCTCGGGCGCCCGGGTGGCCCTGCTGGTCGGCTTGGCCGTCGCCCTCGGCGACCTGGTGGTGGCGGGCTCCCGCGTCTGGGTGGCGGTCCGCGTGGGCCGCACCCTGGCCGGCGCCTTGGTGGCGGGCTGGGTCGCGGAGGCCGTCGGCTCGGACGTGGCCGTGTCCTCGGCCTCCTCGATGGGCACGTCCACCTCGTCGTTGGGCGTCGCGGCGGGCGGCTTCAGCTCGCCGACGGTGGCGCAGCGGCCACCGGCGCACGGGTCGTCGGAGGAAGTGCTGGTGAGCATCCAGCCCGCGCCACCGCCGAGCAGCACCACGGCCGCCGCCGCCACCAGCAGGAGCCTGGTACGGCGACGCACCTCCTGGTCGCTCCTGCCGTGCCCGTCGTCGGGGTTCTCGGTCCAGCCGGAGCCGAGGAAGCCGCGCTTGGGGCGGTCGTCGTCGTCCCCGTACGAGCTCTCGTAGCTCTTGTCGAGCGGGAGGTAGGCGACTTCGCCGCCCTCGTCGAGGCGGTGCGCGCCGCTCGGGGAGTCACCCGTGTACAGAGGACCGCTCGGCGCGTCGCCCGTGTAGTGCGCACCACTCGGGGAGTCACCCACGTAGTGGGCACCGCTGGGCGAGTCGCCCGTGTAGTGCGCGCCACTCGGGGAGTCGCTCAGGTAGTGGGCGCCGCTCGGGGAGTCGCCCGCGTAGAGGGCGTCACTGGCGGCGTCGGTCGTGTAGAGCGCGCCGCCGGCGGCGTCGGCCGAGTAATGGGCGCCGCTGGCGGCGTCGGCCGAGTAATGGGCGCCGCTGGGCGCGTCGCCCGTGTAGAGGGCGTCGGCCTGCCCGTCCACGAGATAAGGGCTGCCCGTCTCATCCTTGATGTAGCCGCCCTGGCTGTCCAGGTAGATGGGCTCGCCCGTGGTGAGGTACGGCTCACCGTCGGCCGACACACCCTGGGCCGGCGGCAGGATGTAGGTCTCGTTGCCCGAGACCTGGATGGCCGGCTGCTCGTCCGTGTCGTCGGTGCTCCAGCGCGGGGACAGCACGTCGCCGGTCAAGTCGGGGTTCGACGACCTCCCCTGTCCATCCTCATATGACCTGTCGTTCTCGTCGCGAGCCACGCTGTACCTCTCTAGTACGGATACGGACCGCTACCTTTCCTAACAGAATCGACCCCATCTTGTCCGGATAATTCACATGTTTCGCTAAAGTTACTCTCTGTCACATTGGCCCCAAGAGTCGTTTGAGCCCCAATTCGAGGGGGTATGGCAGCCGATCGGCCGTCAGGCGAGCAGCCCGTCGAGCAGGCCGTCGAGCGCGGACTTGATCCGCTCGACCCCCACGCCGCACTCGCGCATCCGGTAGGCCAGCAGCGGCGCGGCCAGCGGCGCCAGCAGCGCGTCCGCCACGCAGGCGGCGTCCAGCTCCGGCCGTAGCCGCCCGAGGAGCATGGCCAGATGGGCGTGGTAGGCGTCGTAGGCGCCGCCGAAGCGGGCGAACGTGCCGCTGGTCTCGGCCATCAACAGCAGGTCGAGCTGCGCCACGGTCCGGTCGGTGAGCGCGTGCAGGAACGCGCGGATCCGGGCCCCTGGCTCGGCCCCCGGCCCCAGCGGCGGCGGCCCTTCGATGAACGCCGACTGGAACGCGCGCTCGCGCTCGTCGATGAGCGCGTAGGCCAGCCCGGACCGGTCGCCGAAGCGGCGGTAGAGCGTGCCGACCCCCACCCCGGCGGCTGCGGCCACCTCGGCCATCGACAGCCCCTGCACGCCCTGGGCGGCCACGATGCCGGCGGCCGCGGCGAGGATCTTCGCCCGGTTGCGGCCGGCGTCGCTGCGCTCGCGTCTCACGGCCTCCATCCTTGCATACGGAATCAGTTCCGCTTATGGTGTGAAGCGGAACTGATTCCGCTTTGAGGAGGACCCATGGCCAGAATCGCACTGGTGACCGGTGGCAGCAGGGGCATCGGCGCGGCCGTCGCGCGGCGCCTGGCGGCGGACGGGTTCGACGTGGCGATCACCTATGCCGTCGCGGCCGACCGGGCCGCCACGGTGGTGAAGGAGATCGAGGCGGCGGGACGCCGCGCGCTGAGCGTGCGGGCCCAGGTGGCGGACGCCGCCGAGGTGGTCGGCGCGGTCGAGCGCGCGGTCGCCGCACTGGGCGGGCTGGACGTCGTGGTGAGCAACGCGGGCATCGCCCCGTACGGCCCACTGGAGGAGGTGACGCTCGACGAGGTCGACCGCACGCTGGCCGTACACGCGCGCGCGGCGTTCGTACTGGCGCAGGCGGCGGCGCGGCACCTGACGGCGGGCGGCAGGATCATCACGATCGGCAGCAGCCTGGCCGAGCGGGTGCCCTACCCCGGCTGGACCCTCTACGCGATGAGCAAGTCGGCGCTGATCGGCCTGACCAAGGGCCTGGCCCGCGACCTCGGACCGCGTGGCATCACCGCCAACCTGGTGCACCCGGGCTCGACCGACACCGAGATGAACCCGGCCGACGGCCCGGAGGCGGACGAGGAGCGCCGGTTCACCGCGCTGGGCCGCTACTGCTCACCCGACGACATCGCCGCGACCGTGGCGCATCTCGCGGGCGAGGGCGGGCGCGCCGTCACCGGCGCGTGCATCGCGGTGGACGCGGGGGTCACCGCCTGACTCACAGGCAGGGGTTGGTGGTGGTGTCGACGACCTTGTCCTTGAGCGAGTCCGGGATCGTGGACAGCACCCGGACGCCGGGCCAGTCCGCGCCGATGACGAGCTGGATCACCGGGCCGGTCAGCCGGGGCCCGGCGGGCTTGTCCGCGGGCTTGCCCTTGTAGGTGTCGGTGGTCAGCGGCTTGACCTTGCCCACCACCGGGGTGCGCTTGTCCTTCGACAGCCTGGCGGCCACGGTCTCACCGTAGGCGGGACCGTTCTCGGCGTCCTTCTTGGCGTAGCGGATCGAGGTGGTGGACGCCGGAGCGGCGTTGCCGACGTGGGTCACCACGAACCCCTGGGCCGCCAGCTCGTCGGCCACCGTGGTGGCCTTGCCCGCCTCGCCGGTGGCGTTCAGCACCTGGACGCGCACCTGCTCGTTCTTGACCTTCTTCACGGTGGGAGTCCCCGGGCTCGCGGCGACGGTGACCTCGACGTCGTCGCGGACCCGGGTGAAGAACTCGCTCGCCGCGGGCTCGCTGAACTGCACCCGGTTCTTGTCGGCCGGGTAGGGCTCGGTGGGGACGGTGATGCCCTTGAGCTCCTTGGCGGTCAGCCCGCTCACACTGTTGGCGATCTCCAGCTGCCGGGAGAGTGAGAGCCCGGTGTCGACGGTCACCGCGCCGGCGCCGGCCCGCAGGAACGCGTCGAGCTTGGCTGGGTCGGTGAGCAGGCCGCCGTCGGTGACCTTCTCCAGCACCTTGGTGAGGAAGACCTGCTGGCGCTGGATGCGGCTGAGGTCGCTGCCGTCGCCGAGGGCGTAGCGGGTACGCACGTAGCCGAGCGCCTGCTCGCCCTTCACGACGTGCTTGCCGGGGCCCAGCACGAACTTCGCCTTGGGGTCGTTGACGGCCTTGGGCAGGCAGATCTCGATGCCGCCGATCGCGTCGATGATGCCCTTGAAGCCGGTGAAGTCGACCTTCACGAAGTGGTTGATGTGGATGTCGGTGAGCGCTTCCAGCGTCTTGATGGTGCAGGACTCGCCGCCGTCGTTGAAGGCGGAGTTGATCTGGCCCAGCCCGGCGGGCTTGACCGTGCCGTTCGGCAGGTCGCAGGCGGGAATCATGACCATGGAATCGCGAGGGAAGCTGATCATGGTGGCCTTGTCCCGGTTCGGGGAGATGTGCAGCAACATGATCGTGTCGGTGCGCTCGCCCAGCCCCTGCGACAGCGCGCCGTACTTCTTGTTGTCGCCCTCACGGGAGTCCGATCCGATGAGCAGCACGTTGAGCGCGCCGGTCTCGCGCGGGCGGTCCTCGCCCGCATCGATCGTCTTACGTTTGATGAGGCTGTCCAGACTGCGGTAATAGCCGTAGCCGGACAGGCTGACCACCACGAGCACGACGGTCACCACCACGCTCACCCAGCCGAGCGGCGTCAGCCGCCCCGAAGGTGGCCGGTGCCTGCTCGATCGATGGCCCCGCTCGATCGCCGGAGCGGTACGAGAGTCCTGAACGTCGATATCCCGGTACCCGCCCACGCGTTGCCCTTCACACAATGATCAGGTCGGGCAGCATACTCAGAAATCGGCCCCTCATGAAATGGCGGCGCATGGGACTTGATCCCGATTGATCCCGTAAGTGGCTAGGGTACGTAGATCCATCGCACCCTTCTCAGGAGTCACAGCCCTCATGGCGCATGTCGAACCGCTACGGGAGGACGATCCGAGAACGGTAGGCGTGTACCGGCTGCTCGGCCGGCTCGGCTCCGGCGGTCAGGGGACCGTGTTCCTCGGCGAAACGCCTGATGGCAGGCGGGTCGCCGTCAAGGTGCTGCATGACAGCGCCGGGTTCGACGACAGGCTGGCCAAGGAGATCGCCGCCGCCGGGCAGGTGGCGCCCTTCTGCATCGCCCAGGTGCTGGACGCCTCGCCGGGGCGGCCCGCGTACATCGTGACCGAGTACGTCGAGGGGCCGTCCCTGCAGCAGGCCGGCCGGCACGCGGGCGCCGACCTGCAGCGGCTCGCCGTCGCCACCGCCACCGCGCTCGCCGCCATCCACGAGGCGGGCGTCGTGCACCGCGACTTCAAACCCGCCAACGTGCTGCTCGGCCCCGGCGGTCCCCGCGTCATCGACTTCGGCATCGCCCGCGCGGCCGGCGCGGCTGCCACGGTCAGCACCGGCATCGTCGGCACGCCCGCGTACATGGCGCCGGAGCAACTGGCCGGGCAGCCGGTCGGGCCGCCCGCCGACGTGTTCGCCTGGGCGTCGGTGATCGTCTGGGCGGCCACGGGCGGGCCGCCGTTCGGCCAGGACACGCTGCCGGCGGTCATCAACCGCGTCCTGCACAACGAACCCCAGCTCGGCGACCTCGCCCACCCGCTGCGCTCCCTCGTGTACGACTGCCTAGCCAAGGACCCCCGAGCCCGCCCGGCCATGCGCGACGTCCTGCTACGCCTGCTGGGCGGCCGGCAACCACAGCCCCCCGGCAGCCCGCCCACCCCACCGAACGGCGAATACCCGACAAGGGCGGGCGGCAGGCCCGCCGCGATGGGCGGAGGTCAGAGGGGCGGAGACGGCCCGATGGGTGCGGGCGTCCAGCACGTCCCGGAGGGCTGGGACATCCGGCACCCGCCGATGGGCGGCGATTCGTACGACCGGCAACCCCCGAGGTCAGGCCCGCCGAACGGCCCTTACCCTCCACACGGGCCGAACGGTCCCTATCCCCCGTACGGGCCGATGGGCGGCGCTGAGGGCCCTTACCCGCCGTACGGTGCGAGAGGGGTGGGGCGTTCTTCGTCGCGGGGGCGGAAGGGGATCGTCGTCGCGGTGGCGGCGGGGGTGGCGGTCGCCGCCGTGATCGGCGGGGTCGCCTGGGTCGTGCCCTGGCCGGGGCCGTCAGGACAGGAGACGCTGGCGGCGCCCTCCACCAGCCCTTCCACGCCCACCGCCTCCCCGACCACGTCCTCTCCCCCGTCCACCGGCCCCACCCGCGCCAGGAAATCGCCCACGGCCGCTCCCCGGCGCACGACCACGGACAAGCCCGCCACCCGGCCCACCCGTACGGCCGAGCCCTCGCCGTCGCCCTCCCCGCAGCGCACGAAGGCCGCGTCGCCGAGCGCGACGCCCAAGCCGACCAGGAAGCCGGTCACGGCCAGGGTCAGCATTCTGCAGATCAAGCTGAGCGGCGGCCCCGGACAGGCCGACGCCGACGGCTGTCTCATGCCGCCGGTGCACTTCCAGACGTACGTGGAGTCCAGCCGCCAGGGCGTGTGGATCTCGTACGCCTGGCGGGTCGACGGCCGGAGCGTGGAGAGCGGCCGGTCGTGGGTGCCGAGGGACGACTACACCGCGTTCGTCACCGCCAAGCAGTACATGCTGGACGCCGGCGGCCACACCGTCAGCCTCCGGATCACCTCGCCCAGCAGCGCGAACAAGAGCGTCTCGGTCGACGTCTGCTCCGTGGACCACTGATGACGATGCCGCCCGCCATCGGCCCGTACCGGCTGATCAGACAGCTCGGCGAGGGCGGCCAGGGGGTCGTCTACCTGGGAGCCGCCCCCGACGGCACCCTGGTCGCCGTCAAGGCGCTGCGGGAGGGGGTCACCGGCGACGGGCGTTTCGCCAAGGAGGTCGCGGCCGCCCGCCGGGTGGAGCCGTTCTGCGTCGCCCAGGTGCTGGACGCCTCGCTGGGCGGCCGGCCGTACATCGTGACCGAGTACGTCGAGGGGCCGTCCCTGCAGCAGGCCGGCCGGCACGCGGGCGCCGACCTGCAGCGGCTCGCCGTCGCCACCGCCACCGCGCTCGCCGCCATCCACCGGGCGGGCGTCGTGCACCGCGACTTCAAACCCGCGAACGTCCTGCTGGGACGGGACGGACCGCGCGTCATCGACTTCGGCATCGCCCGCGCCATGGACGCCGCGCTCACCGCCACCAGCAGCGTCATCGGGACGCCCGCGTACATGGCCCCGGAGCAGCTCGCCGGGCAGCCGGTCGGGCCGCCGACCGACGTGTTCGCCTGGGCCTGTGTCATGGTCTACGCGGCTTCCGGCGCGCCGCCGTTCGGCAACGACTCACTGCCGGCGGTGATCACGAGGATCCAGTACGACGAGCCACGGCTCGGCGAGGTGCCGGAGCCGCTGCGCTCGATCCTGTACGCCTGCCTGGCCAAGGACCCCGCCGCCCGCCCCGCCATGCAGGACGTCCTCTTCCAGCTCATCAGCGGCCGGCCCACCACCCCCGGCCCGACCCACCCCCATGAGTACGGCCCCACACCCAGCACAGCCCACCCCGGCGGCTACGGACCCCCACCCAGCGCAACCCACCCCAGTGGGTACGGCCCCCACCCGGCCCAGCCCGATGGGTACGGACGCCCGCCCGGTACAACTCACCCTCATGGGTCCAGGCCCACCCCCGTGGCCTCGCGTAACAGGGGCGGTCTGGCCTTGCTCGCGGGTGGGACGGCGCTTGTCGTCACGGGTGCGGTGGTCGCCGTGTGGGTGTGGCTGCCCGTGACCTCCGGGCGGCCCACCACGGTGACCCTGGACACCAGCCCGTCGTCCGCGACCACCACCACGGCGTCCCCGACCACCACCGCCCCAAAACGGTCCACCCGGCCCAAGCGCCGAACCTCGCGCCCCACCGGGACCGCGACCAGCACCCCACCGAGCTCCCGCCCCACGGCGACCCGCCCCACGACCGCCGGCCCCAAGACCGCCCAGCCCACCGCCACACGTCCCCGGACCACAGAACCCACCGCTACCGCAGGGGGCGGGGTGACCTCGGTGGCCTTCTCCGTCGAGGGCATCCGGGTGGGCGACTGCTGGCGCTCCGACGCCAACCTGTACGCCAAGGTCACGGCCACCGGCCCCTACAGCTACCGCTGGCTGCTCAACGGCCGGAACCAGGGCCGCCAGGCGGGCGGTCCATCGTCGAAGCCCCTGCTCCCCAGCATCGCCTGGGACCAGTCGGGGGGCACGCACCGGGTGGTCTTCCAGGTCGTCACCCCCACGAGCAGTCAGAAGAGCATCACCATGAAGATCTGCGAACCGGGCAAGGGCTGGGGCTACCCGTACGAAGACGAGGAAAGCTAGGGCTCCATGCGAACTCGGTGAATCCCGGGTGTTACCCTCCGTGGTGACGCCATCATGACATCCATGCTCATGACCGAGATCGCACCCCCTCCGGGTGCGCAGGCGGTGGCGGGGCTGCGGGCGCGCACCCGGACCGCGCGCCGGATCGCCCTCATCGCGCTGACCGGCTCGCTCGCGCTCCTCAGCGCCACCCAACTGCTCGCCGAGCGCGCGGCCACACCCTCTGCGGTTCTGCCTCCAACGGCGCAACCCCCGGCACTGCAGCCCTCCGCGGTGCTGGCGGTGCTCGCGCTGGTGGTCTTCGTCGGCGCGCTGCCCGTGCTGGCCCTCACCCAGGCGGCCTGGGGCCTGCGGGTGCGGGAGACGCGGCGCCGGGAGCATGAGCTGTACGTGGCCCCGCCCGCCTCCCGGTTGCGCCCGCTGAGCAGGCTGGGGATGGCCTGCGGGTGGGCGCTGGTGGTGCTGCTGGGTGGCGCGCTGCCGCGCCTGTTCGCCGACGCCGGCCGGCACGCGGTCGCCACCGTCCTGGCCGACGCCGTCAACGTGCTGGCGATGGCCGCGACAGCAGCAGGGATGTGCTTCTGCCTCTGCTGGGCGCGCGACGCGCTTCGGCGGGCACGGGACGATCCGTGGTGGACACGTAACGGGCGCGGGCGGGTACGGGGCACCACCCCCTGGTCGGCACGGGACGCGCTGCAACCGGCACGTGCCCCGCGCGGGATCCCCGCGCGGGCCGGCCGGGCGGGCGGGGTGCCCGGAGATCCGTGGGATCCCGGCCGCGGCGCGCGCCGGCGGCGGCGCGGCGCGGTGCTGTGGGCGGGGGCGGCCGTGGCCGTCGCGGCCCTGCTGGGAGCCCGCGCCCACTTCTGGACTCCGGCCACCCCCATGATCTACGCCCTGCTCGTCACGACGTTCGCGTGCATGGTGGTTACTGACGAGTAGCATGGGCCTCGCAAGCCATCCAGCAACGAGGAGCGAATCCGTGCCTTCCTCTCGTGACGTCGTGTTCGTCGACGGCGTGCGCACGCCTTTCGGCAGGTCAGGGCCGAAGGGGCTCTATGCGGAGACCCGCGCCGACGACCTGGTCGTCCGCGTCATCCGCGAGCTCATCAGGCGTAATCCCCAACTGCCACCCGAGCGCGTGGACGAGGTCGCGATCGCCGCGACCACCCAGATCGGCGACCAGGGCCTCACCATCGGCCGGTCGGCCGCGGTGCTGGCCGGGCTGCCCAAGTCCGTGCCCGGCTACGCGATCGACCGCATGTGCGCCGGGGCGATGACCGCGGTGACGACGGTCGCCGGCGGCATCGCGTTCGGCGCCTACGACGTGGCCATCGCGGGCGGCGTCGAGCACATGGGCCGCCACCCGATGGGCGAGGGCGTCGACCCCAACCCGCGGTTCCTGTCGGAGAAGCTGGTCGACCCGAGCGCGCTGGTCATGGGCATGACGGCCGAGAACCTGCACGACCGCTACCCGTCGATCACCAAGGAGCGCGCCGACGCCTACGCGGCGCTGTCGCAGGAGAAGGTGGCCAAGGCCTACGCCGACGGCAAGATCCAGCCGGACCTGGTGCCCACGGCGATCAGGACGGCCGAGAAGGGCTGGGGCCTGGCGGTGCAGGACGAGGCTCCGCGTCCCGGCACCACGGTGGAGACGCTGGGCGGGCTGAAGACCCCGTTCCGGCCGCACGGCAACGTCACCGCGGGCAACTCCTCCGGCATCAACGACGGCGCGACCGGCTGTGTGGTCGCCGCCGCCGACGTGGCCGGCGAGCTGGGCCTCACGCCGAAGATGCGGCTCGTCTCCTACGCCTTCGCGGGTGTGGACCCCGAGGTCATGGGCGTCGGCCCGATCCCGTCCACCGAGCGGGCGCTGCGCCTGGCGGGGCTGTCCATCTCCGACATCGGCCTGTTCGAGATCAACGAGGCGTTCGCCGTGCAGGTGCTGGCCTTCCTGGAGCACTTCGGGATCGCCGACGACGACCCTCGGGTGAACCCCTACGGCGGCGCGATCGCCTTCGGCCACCCGCTGGCCTCCTCGGGCGTGCGGCTGATGACGCAGCTCGCCCGCCAGTTCGGCGAGCGCCCCGACGTTCGCTACGGCATCACCACCATGTGCGTCGGCATGGGCATGGGCGGCACCGTGATCTGGGAGAACCTGGCATGAGCAACCTCGAGACCTGGCGTTCGCTGCTGAGCGAGCGCAACGCGGCCGAAGTGGTCACCAAGGCCCTGGTCCGCGACGTGGAGCTGCCCGGCGGCGCGGGCACGATGGCGCTGATCACGCTCGACAACGGCTTCGACCACACCAAGCCCAGCACCTTCGGCCCGCACGGGCTGTTCGCGCTGAACGGGGCGCTGTCGGAGATCGCCGCCAGGACCGATCTGGCGGCGGTCGGCGTCACCGGCAAGCCGTTCGTCTTCGCCGTCGGCGCGGACCTCACCGGCGCGGCGAAGCTGGCCTCGCGCGAGGAGGCGCTGGCGATCGGCGCGCTGGGCCACCACGTCTTCCGCCGCCTGGGCGAGCTGCCCATCCCGTCGTTCGCTTTCGTGAACGGCGCGGCGATGGGCGGCGGCCTGGAGGTCGCGCTGCACTGCACCTACCGGACGATCTCCGCCGGCGTCCCGGCGGTCGCGCTGCCCGAGTGCTTCCTCGGCCTGGTGCCGGGCTGGGGCGGCACGCAACTGCTGCCCCGCCTGATCGGCCCGGCGAACGCCATCAAGCTCGTCATCGACAACCCGCTGGCGCAGAACCGCATGCTCAAGGGCGCTCAGGCGTTCGAGCTCGGCGTCGCCGACGCGATGTTCGAGCCGGCCGACTTCCTGGAGGAGTCGCTGCGCTGGGCGGCCCGCGTGCTGCAGGGCGAGGTGACGGTCGACCGCCCCGACCACACAGCCGCCGACTCCGGCACCGACTGGGACAAGGTGATCGGCGACGCGCGCTTCCTGGTCGACCTGAAGCTGCACGGCGCCTCCCCCGCGCCCTACCGGGCGCTCGACCTCATCTCACTGGCCCGTACGGCGAGCCGCGACGAGGGCTTCGCCGCCGAGGACGAGGCGCTGGCCGACCTGCTGACGGGTGACGAGCTGCGGGCCGGTCTCTACTCCTTCGACCTGGTGCAGAAGCGGGCCAAGCGGCCGACGGGCGCCCCGGACGCGTCGCTGGCGCGCAAGGTCACCAAGGTCGGCGTGGTGGGCGCGGGCCTGATGGCCTCGCAGATGGCGCTGCTGTTCGCGCGCCGCCTGGAGGTGCCGGTCGTGCTGACCGATCTCGACCAGGCCCGGCTCGACAAGGGTGTGGCGTACGCGCACGCCGAGATCGGCAAGCTGCTGGCCAAGGGGCGCGTCTCCGCCGACCAGGCCAACCGGCTCACCGCCCTGATCACCGGCTCGCTCACCAAGGACGCCTTCGCCGACGCCGACTTCGTGATCGAGGCCGTGTTCGAGGACCTGGCCGTCAAGAAGCAGGTGTTCGCCGAGGTGGAGGCCGTGGTGTCCGACACCTGTGTGCTGGCCACCAACACCTCCTCGCTGTCGCTGACCGAGATGGGCGAGCGGCTCGCGCACCCGGAGCGGCTGGTCGGCTTCCACTTCTTCAACCCGGTCGCGGTGATGCCGCTGCTGGAGATCGGCAGGGGCGCGGCGACGGACGACGCCACGCTCGCCACCGCGTTCGCCGTGGGCCGGTCGTTGAAGAAGTCGGCGGTGCTGGTCAAGGACGCTCCCGCGTTCGTGGTCAACCGGCTGCTGACCCGGTTCATGGGCGAGGTGATCACCGCCGTGGACGAGGGCACGCCGCTGGAGGTGGCCGAGCACGCGCTGGACGAGCTCGGCCTGCCGATCACCCCGTTCGCGCTGCTGCAGCTCGTCGGCCCCGCCGTCGGCCTGCACGTGGCCGAGACGCTGCACGAGGCCTTCCCGGACCGGTTCCGCGTCTCCGCCAATCTCGCCAAGCTCGTCGCATCGGGCAAGCCGGGCGTGTACCTGCCGGACTTCTCCCTCGATCCGGAGGCGGTGGCCCTGTTCACGGGCGGCTCCTCCCCCTCCACGGCCGAGGAGCTGCGCCGCCGGGTGCTGGAGGCGCTGGCCGAAGAGATCCACATCATGCTGGACGAGGGCGTGGTCACCGCGCCGCAGGACATCGACCTGTGCATGATCCTCGGCGCCGGATGGCCGTTCCACCTCGGCGGGATCACCCCGTACCTGGATCGGACCGGTTTCTCCGGGTCCCGCTTCCTGCCGGCCGGGGTGGCCTCGCGGCCGGCTTGACCAGCTCTTGAGGAGACCCGCCCGCGGGTCTCCTCACCTCCGGTCGCCCCGCGTCGTAGCGTCTGATGCCGTGCTACGAGGAAAGCGGATCACGATGACGGCCGTCGCGCTGTGCGGAGCCCTTCTGGTGACGGCGGCCGCGTCACCGGCCTGCGCCGAGCGCGACCCCAAGTCCACCTTGCGCATCGTGCTCGCGGTGAAGCAGGGCGAGACGAAGGCGGTCACGCTCACCTGCGACCGCGCCGGCGGCGACCACCCCGCGCCGCGCGCGGCCTGCCGCCTGCTGCGGCAGGTCAACGGCGATCCGGCCGCGCTCAACGTGACGCCCGGCGCGGTGTGCACGCGCGAGCTGCGCCCGCACGCGGTGGTGGTGGCGGGCATGTGGCGCGGCGAGCCGGTCTCCTTCGGCCGTGTGTACGCCAACGCCTGCTTGGTACACGCCGCCGGCGGCGCGGTCTTCGCCCTCTGACGAGGTGTCAGGGCTTGGGCGAGGTCGGCTCGTAGCCGGCGATCGTGCTGTGGCGGTATCCGTAGAAGAAGTAGAGCACGCCGCCCAGGGCCAGCCAGATCAGGAACCTCAGCCACGTCTCGACCGGCAGGTTGAGCATCAGGTAGAGGCAGGCGAGCACGGCCAGCACGGGCAGCAGCGGCACCAGCGGCGCCTTGAACGCCCGATGCAGGTCCGGCCGGGTGCGGCGCAGGATGATGACGCCCGCCGAGACCACCACGAACGCGAAGAGCGTGCCGATGTTCACGAGCTCGGCCAGCGCGCTCAGCGAGATGAACCCGGCCAGCACGGCCGCGACGGCGCCGACGATCGCGGTCAGCACGGCGGGCGTGCCGGTCCTGGGGTGGACCTTGGCCAGCGCGCGCGGCAGCAGCCCGTCGCGGCACATCGCGAACAGCACCCGGGTCTGCCCGAGCATGAGGATCATCACCACGGTCGTCAGGCCCGCGATGGCGCCGATGCTGATCAGGGCCGCCGCCCAGTTCTGGCCGACCGAGGTGAACGCGTCGGCCAACGGCGCGCTGGAGCTCAGCTCGGTGTACTTCTGCATGCCGACCACGACCAGCGAGACCGCGACGTACAGGACCGTGCAGATCGCCAGCGAGCCGATGATGCCGCGCGGCATGTCGCGCTGCGGCTCGATGGTCTCCTCCGCCGCGGTGGCGACGATGTCGAAGCCGATGAAGGCGAAGAACACGATCGCGGCGGCGGAGAAGATGCCCAGCACGCCGAATGCGACCGGCGTGATGCCGAACAGGACCTGGATCAGTGGCGCGTGGACTCCGCTGCCTGTCTCGGTGGGGGTCGATTCGGGGATGAACGGGGTGTAGTTGGCGACGTTGATGAAGAACAGGCCCGCCACGATGACCAGCAGGATGACCGTGAGCTTGATGGCGACGATGACCAGGTTGACCCGGGAGGACAGCTTGATGCCCGCGATCAGGATCGCGGTGAGGATCAGCACGATGATCACCGCGGGCAGGTTGACGACCGGAGCCTCGCCCGCCATCCAGCTGGGCAGGTAGATGCCCATCGAATTCAGCAGCGAGCTGAAGTAGCCGGACCAGCCGACGGCGACCACGGCGGAGGCGAGCGCCATCTCCAGCATCAGGTCCCAGCCGATGATCCAGGCGGGGAACTCGCCCAGCGTGGCGAAGGCGAAAGTGTAGGCGGAGCCCGCCACCGGGATGGTGGAGGCGAACTCGGCGTAGCACAGGGCCGCCAGTCCGCAGACGATCGCCGCGATGATGAAGGAGAGCGCCACCGCGGGGCCGGCCAGCTCCTTCGCCACCTGGCCGGTCAGCACGAAGATGCCGGTGCCCACGATCACGCCGATGCCGAAGACGGTCAGGTCGACGGCGGTGAGACGCTTACGCAGCTGGTGCTCGGGGGCCTCGGTGTCGTGCATCGACTGCTCGACACTCTTGGTGCGAAAGATGTCCACCCTCTGCGCCATTCCCGCGCAGAGGGTGATCATGCGCCGATCGAAAGTCTTCAGACTCTCTTTCTATGAGGGACTTGACACCTGCGGGCTCCGCTTGGCGACCGCCTCGGTGATCTGACGGGCCAGGCCCTGTCCGGTCAGCCCGATCCGGCCGAGGATGACCCCCCGCTTGGCGTGGTCCAGGAACTCCTGGGGGATGCCGTACGAGCGCACCGGGACGTCGCAGTCGGCGTCGCGCAGCAGGCGTGAGACGGCGTCGCCCACGGCGCCGACGCGCCCGTTGTCCTCGACGACGGCGACCAGCCGGTGGGTGCGGGCGGCGTCGGTGAGGGCCTCGTCGAGCGGCTTGACCCAGCGCGGGTCGACCACCGTCGTGGTGATGCCCTGGGCGTCGAGCAGGACGGCGGCCTCCATGCAGACCTGAGCCATCGGGCCCACGCCGACCAGGAGCACGTCGGGGTCGTCGGCGGCGGGCGCCCGAAGGACGTCCATCTCGCCCAGCCTGCCGACCGGCTCGACACTCTCCGCGACCGGGCCCTTGGGCCAGCGCAGCACGGTCGGCCCGTCGGTGATGTTCACCGCCTCGCCGAGCAGCTCGATCAGGCGCTCGCCGTCGCGCGGCACGGCGACCCGGAGGCCGGGCACCACCTGCAGGAGCGACAGGTCCCACATGCCGTTGTGGCTGGCGCCGTCGTCACCGGTGACGCCGGCCCGGTCGAGCACCACGGTGACGGGCAGCTTGTGCAGGGCCACGTCCATGAGGAGCTGGTCGAAGGCGCGGTTGAGGAAGGTGGCGTAGACCGCCACGACCGGATGCATGCCGCCGAGCGCCAGGCCGGCGGCGCTGGTGAGGGCGTGCTGCTCGGCGATGCCGACGTCGTAGGTGCGCTCGGGGTAGGCCTCGGCGAAGGCGTGCAGGCCGGTGGGGTGGAGCATCGCCGCGGTGATCGCGACCAGGTCCTCGCGCTTCTTGCCCAGCCGGACCAGCTCCTCGCTGAACACGTTGGTCCAGATGCGGCCTTTGGGCTTCTCGGCGCCGGTGGCGCGGTCGAAGGCGCCGGGCGAGTGGAACTGGTCCTCGTCGTGGTTCTCCGCCGGGCTGTAGCCGCGGCCCTTCTGGGTGAGCGCGTGCACGATCACCGGGCCGCGGAAGTCGCGGGCCTTGCGCAGCGCGGCCTCCATGGCCTGCTCGTCGTGGCCGTCGATGGGGCCGACGTACTTGAGGCCGAGGTCCTCGAACATGGCCTGCGGGGCGATGACGTCCTTGACGCCCTTCTTGAAGCCGTGCAGGGCGTCGTACAGGACGGGCACGTTGCCGATCTTGCCCTTGACGTACTCCAGCACGTCCTCGTAGCGGCGGTCGACCCGCAGCGACGACAGGTGTGAGGCGAGCCCGCCGATCGTCGGCGAGTAGGAGCGGCCGTTGTCGTTGACCACGATGACGACCCGCAGGTCCTTGGCCCCGGCGATGTTGTTGAGCGCCTCCCAGGCCATGCCGCCGGTCAGCGCGCCGTCGCCGATCACCGCGACGACCGTGCGGTCGTGCTCGCGGCGCAGCTTGAACGCCTTGGCCAGGCCGTCGGCGTAGGACAGCGCGGTGGAGGCGTGGGAGTTCTCCACGTGGTCGTGCTCGGACTCCGCCTGGCTCGGGTAGCCCGACAGGCCGCCCTCCTGCTTGAGCGCGCCGAAGCCCTCGGCCCGGCCGGTGAGCAGTTTGTGGACGTACGCCTGGTGGCCGGTGTCCCAGATGACGGGATCGCGTGGCGAGTCGAAGACGCGGTGCACGGCGATGGTCAGCTCGACCACGCCGAGGTTGGGCCCGAGGTGGCCGCCGAACCTGGCGCAGGCGTCGACGAGCAGGTCGCGGACCTCACCCGCCAGCTGTGGCAGCTCCTCGGCAGCGAGCCGTTTGACGTCCTGCGGTCCCTTGACCGAGCCCAGCAACCCGCTCACGGATCCAGCCCCCTCTGCTCTTGTTCGCCGACGGGGACGAGTCTAGTTCGCGGACGCCCCGCTGGCCCCATCAAGGTAAATCCGCCCACCTTTGTCCGCTCTTGGCCTAGTCTTTCCCTCACTATGAACACTCTCCCCATGAAGAAACTGTCGTCACTCCTGGCCGCCGGCGTGGTGCTCGCGCTGGCAGGCGCGGGGACGGCAGTGGCAGAGGCGGCGCCCGCCAAAGCCGAACAGCAGATCATCCAGCAGGCTCAGCAGCAGGTCGCGCCGCCGCGCGGCAAGGCCGCGGCGACGGCCAACCCGCTCTACCGCACCGGACGGCTGGCCGGCTCCCGGTGTTCCACAGGCAGCCTGCCCAGGGGCAGCACGGCCGCGTACAAGCGTTTCCTCTCGCGCGTGACCGACTGTCTGAACCGGTCCTGGGCCTCCCAGTTCCGCAAGGCCGGGCTGAGCTTCAGCAAGCCCAGGCTGCGGATCATCACCAAGAAGGTCCGGACCCCCTGCGGCAACTGGAGCTCGGGCGCCGACGGCATCTACTGCTCCGCCAACCGCACCATGTACATGCTGATCACCAAGCAGAACCTGCGTAACCCGTTCGCGCTGGGCATCACCCGCCTGATGGCCCATGAGTACGGCCACCACGTGCAGCAGGTCTCCGGCATCTGGAACTACTACTGGACCGCCAGGAGCCGTGCCAGCAGGTCCTCTCAGCTCCTGCTCTCGCGCCGGTCCGAGCTGCAGGCCGAGTGCTTCTCCGCGGTCTTCATGAACAGCGTCCGCAACACCCTCCCGGTGACCTCGGAGGAGTGGAACCACACCGTGAACTGGTTCCACGAGAACGGCCACAAGGGCTGGGCGCAGAACGACCACGGCAAGGGCCCGACCCAGGCCTACTGGATGACGCGCGGCTTCAACTCCGGCTCCGTCGGCTCCTGCAACACCTGGTCCGCCTCCTCCCGGCGGGTCGCCTAACGCTCACCGCGGCCGCCCCTCACCGGGGCGGCCGCGCGGTGAATGCCAAGGTTACGCAAACAAATCACCATAAAGTGGTCTAAGATCCGCGATCGTGCGAACTCCCCTTATCGCAGCGTCTATCTGCATGGTCACGGGTCTGGCGCTCTCCGGTACGGCCGGCGCCGAGACGACTTCCGCGACCACGGGGCTGCCCGCCGTACTGACCAAGAACAAGATCTACCGGTCGGGCACCCCCTCCCCCCAGTCATGCGCGATCCCGGAGATCCGCGCCGGCAGCGTCGCCTCGGTGAAGGTCTTCCACCGGGCCATGGCCAGGTGCGCCGACCGGTTCTGGGCCACCCGGTTCAGGGCGATCGGCCTCCGCTACACGCCGCCGAAGCTGGCGATCACGACCGGCAGCAACTCGGTGTGCGGCAAGATCACCTCGAACGGCGCCCAGTACTGCCCGGTGCAGCGCACCATCGCCATCCGCATCATGAAGCGGGACCTGCGCGACCCGTTCAAGATGAACATCGCGCACTCCGTCGCCCACGAGTGGGGCCACCACGTGCAGGAGCTCACCGGCATCCTGGACGCGCAGAACAAGCTCTACTGGCGCGCGGGCAGGACGGCGCGCACCACGCTGAGCCACCGCCTGGAGATGCAGGCCGAGTGCTTCGCCGGCGTCTTCTACCGGGCCACGCTCGACTCCGTCGACCCCGGCATCACCTGGAGCCAGTGGGTCAACGCGGTTCGCCAGGCCGGCGAGAGCAAGATCCACGGCAAGCCGCGCAACCTCGCCTACTGGCAGGACCGCGGCTACGACGGCGCGTCCGCCCGCTACTGCAACACCTGGACCGCTCCCGGCGCCAGGGTGGCCTAGGGCCTAGGTGCCGGCCCTGGACAGCACCTCCAGCGGATCGGCGAGGACGTGGGCGAAGGCCAGCTCGGCCGCGCCCACGAGCGTCGCGTCGTCCGCCAGCGCGGAGGTGCGCAGCCGCAGCCGCTCCCGCTGGGGGGCCATGGCGTGCATCGCCAGCCGGCTGCGCACCTGGGCCGCCGAGCCGAGATAGATCTCCCGCAGGATGCCCCCGAAGATCACCATCTCCGGGTTGAAGATGTTGATCAGGTTGGCGACGCCCAGGCCGAGCCAGTCGCCGACCCTCTTGAGCGCCTCCTGCGCCACGATGTCACCCCGGTCGGCCGCCTCCACCACGGCCCGGACCGCGTCGCGGCCGCGCTGGTCGGCGGGGAAGCGGCCGGCGGACTCCAGCAGCGCCCGCTCCCCCACCTCGGCCTCCAGGCAGCCGCGGGACCCGCAGCCGCAGGCCCGGCCACCGGGGTTGATCACCATGTGGCCCACCTCACCGCCATAGCCGTCGTGGCCGCCCAGCAGATGGTTGCCGGCGATGATGCCGCCGCCGATGCCGACGTCGCCGTGCAGATAGATGAGGTCCTTGACGGCCGCGCCGACGCCCCGGCTGTGCTCGGCGAGCGCGGCCAGGTTGGCGTCGTTGCCGACGCTCACCGGCAGGCCGAGACCGAGCCTGCGGCTCAGCTCCTCGCCGAACGGCACATCCTCCGTCAGCAGGTTGGGGCCGAACCTGATCACGCCGTCGCCCTTGCGCACCCCGCCGGAGACGGCCGCCGCGACGCCCACGCAGACGGTGTCGTCCCTGGTCTTGCGCCGCATCTGCCGGGCGAACCCGGCCAGCATGCCGGCCAGCTCGCCCAGCACGAACGGGCCGCGCCGGCGCACCGTCTCCTTGCGGTCCAGGATCACGCCGCCCAGCCCGACCCGCGCCACCGCGAGCCGGTCCGGGCCCACGTCGAACGCGAAGACGTACACGCGCGAGGACTCCGGCCGCACCACGAGCGACGGCCGCCCGGCGCGGCCGGTCTCCCGCGGCAGCTCCTCCCGCACCAGACCGGCCGCCGTGAGGTCGGAGGTGAGCGCCATGATGGTGCTGCGGTTCAGGCCCATCTTGGAGGTGAGCTCGGCACGCGAGATCGGCCCGCCCAGGTGGACATGGCGCAGCAGCGCGCCGAGGTTGTGGCGCCTGATGTCCTCCTGGGAAGGCCCGGCACGCATGGTCTGAGGTTCCTTGAACGGTTGGAAGTCGCTGATCACCTTAGACCAGCGGCGGCCGCCCGCTTGCGCGCCAGCGCGTCCACGCCCGCTGCCAGCAGCAGCACGCTGCCGGTGACCAGGTACTTCACGCTCGCGCCGTACCCCATCAGGGCCATGCCGTTCTCGATCACCGCGACGACCGCACCGCCGAGGATCGCGTCCAGCACCCGCCCCTTGCCGCCGAACAGGCTCGTGCCGCCGATCACGGCCGCGCCCACCGCGTACAGCAGCACCGAACTGCCGCCCGTGTTCGGGTCGACGGAGGCGGCTCTGGAAGCCGCGACGATGCCGCCGACCGCCGCCATCGAGGAGCAGATGACGAAGGCGCTGACCTTGATCCTGTCGACCGCGATGCCGGCCCGGCGGGCCGCCTCCGCGTTCCCGCCGACCGCGTAGAGGTGCCGTCCGAAAGCGGTACGGCGCAGCACGAACGTCCAGATGATCAGCAGCACCAGGATCACCGGGACCACGATCGGCACGCCGGTCAGCGAGGTGATCAGCGCGTTACGGCTGCGCTCCAGGTTCAGCACGTACACCGCGGCGCCCGCGATGACCGCCAGTGAGCCCACCCGGGCGAGAATCAGCGACATCGGATCGGCGGCCAGGCCGCGCTGCGCGCGCTTCCTGGCCCGCAAGAACTGCACGGCCGCGTAGATGCCCACGCCCGCCGCGTACGTCGCCCAGCCGAGCCACGGCGGCAGGTTCCGGGTCGCGATCGCGACGATCACGTCGTCCCTGATCGAGATGTTCGTGCCCTCGTCCACCAACACCAGGACGAGCCCCTGGAAGGCGAGGAAGGCGGCCAGCGTCACCACGAACGACGGAATGCCCACCTTGGCCACCAGGCCGCCGAGCATCAGGCCGATGAGCACACCGGTGATGATCGCCGCCACCACGCCGACGTACCACGGCAGGCCCATGTTGGTGAGCGTCACCGCCAGCACCGCCGCGCACACACCGCTGGCGAACCCGGCCGACAGGTCGATCTCGCCGAGCAGCAGCACGAACACCAGGCCCATCGCGATCAGCGTGACCGCGGCGCCCTGCGTGAACAGGTTGGCGAAGTTGATCGCCGTGAGGAACGAGGGCCGCGCGATGGCGAAGACCGTACAGAGCACGACCAGGCCCAGCACGGAGGGCAGCGCGCCCATGTCGCCGCCGCGCACCCGCTCCACGTACGCGCGCACGCTGTGCCCGATCGACGGCGAGTTGGCGGCGGTGGCGACCACCTCGCCGGGCAGTTCTTTGACCTTGTTCATGGCATGATCCCCAGGTCTCCGCTACGGCCGGACGTGATCAGTTCGACGACCTGCGCGTGGGTCACATCGGCGGTCTTGACCTGGGCGGCCATTCTGCCGAGATAGAGCGCCGCGATCCGGTCGGAGACGGCGAAAACATCGTTCATGTTGTGTGAGATGAGCACGACGGCCAGGCCCTTGTCGGCCAGCCTGCGCACCAGTTCGAGGACCTGGGCGGTCTGGGCGACGCCGAGCGCGGCGGTCGGCTCGTCGAGGATGACGACCTTGCTGTTCCACAGCACGGCCTTGGCGATGGCGACGGTCTGCCGCTGCCCACCGGACAGGCTCGAGACCTGCTGCCTGATGGACTTCACGGTGCGCACGGACAGGCCGCTGAGCGTCTCCTGGGCCATCTCCTCCATCGAGGCCTCGTCGAGAACCAGGCCCCTGCGGCGCTCTCTGCCGAGGAACATGTTCTGGACGATGTCCAGGTTGTCGCAGAGCGCGAGGTCCTGGTAGACGATCTCGATGCCGAGCGTGCCCGCGTCGCGGGGGCCGTGCACCTGGACGGGTTTCCCGTCGAAGAGGATGTCGCCGGAGTCGATCGGATAGATACCGCCGACGCACTTGACCAGCGTCGACTTGCCGGCGCCGTTGTCGCCGACCAGCGCTGTCACCTCGCCCGCGTGGGCGGAGAAGGCGACGTCGTGCAGGACCTGCACGGGGCCGAAGCTCTTGTCGATCCCGCGCACTTCGAGCAGGGGGGTCGTCATGGGTCTCCCTCGGGAGGGGTACGGCCCGCGCCCGAGCGCGGACCGTACCCTGTGCCGGTTGATCTACTTACTGGATTCCTGCTTCTGTGCACTTCTCGGCGAAGTCTTCGGTGCACAGCTCTTCCTTGGTGACGAAACCGTCAGCCACTACGTCCTTGACGTTCTCGAAGTAGATGGCCTGCGGGTCCAGCAGTTCCGCCGGGACGTCCTGACCGGTCTCCGTGTCCTTGACGCTTCCGCCGGCCGTCGGCTTCTCGCCCTTGGCCAGGGCGACCGCCAGCGCGGCGGCCGCGTCCGCCTCCTTCTTGACCGCCTTGTACACGGTCATGCACTGGTCGCCCGCGAGGATGTTCTGCAGGCCCTGCACGGTGGCGTCCTGGCCGGTCACCGGCACCTTGCCGTTGAGCTTGTTCTTCTTCAGCACGGTGATGGCGGCGTTGCCGAGACCGTCGTTGGCCGCCAGCACGCCGGCGATCTTCGACTCCTTGGTCAGCATCTGCTCGAAGAGCGTGCCTGCCTGGGCGTTGTCCCAGTCGGGCACGGACTGCTCCGGACCCTTGACGTACTCGCCCGAGTCGAACTTGGGCTTGAGCACGCCGTCATAGCCGGCCTTGAACAGGGTCGCGTTGTTGTCGGTCGGCGAGCCGTTCAGGTAGGCCACGATGGGCTTGTCGGCCTTCTTGTCCGTCAGGCACTTGCTCAGGCCCTCACCCTGCAGGGTGCCGACCTTGGTGTTGTCGAAGCTGACGTAGTAGGCGGCGCCGCCGCCCAGGGTCAGCCGGTCGTAGTCGATCGTGGCCACGCCCTGCGACTTGGCCTTCTCGATGACCGTCTTGCCGGTGCCGCTGTCCAGGTTGACGATCATCAGCACGGTTGCGCCGTTGGTGATCATCTGGTCGGCGATGGTCTGGAACGCCGTCTTGTCGTTCTGCGCGTTCTGGATGTCGTATTCCACACCCGCGGCCTTGAACGCCTCTCCCAGGTACTTGCGGTCCGCCGTCTCCCACCGAGCGGAGGACTTGCTGTCGGGCAGGATGACGCCGATCTTGCCCGCTTTCTGGGAGGCCTCGGCCGCAGGGGCCGAGCTTGAGGTCGAGGTGGTGGTCGAGCCGCCGTCGCCCCCGCAGGCGGTAAGACCGAGTGCGAGCGCGGCCGCCGAAGCGGTCAGGCTGAGGATCCCCTTGCGCATATGCAGGGTCCTTTCTTCCGGAGGGGCCCGGATGAATGTTGTTTGCGGCAACGTATTCCGGCGACCGCCTGCTTTGGAAGACCTTCGGAGGGGGGAGTTTGTTGTTCCCGGTAACAATCCTGAAACGCCGCCTCCATCTCCCCGACACCGGGACGACTCCGTTTCGCCCCCTGGCCTTGGCGGTATGCGCTTTCCGGCTTCGCGTTTCCACGTCAGACCGTGAGGCTCTGGACGATCAGGATGACGGCCGAGAGGGAGGCCACCGCGAGAACGGCCACCCGCACCTTGCCGCCGTCCAGATAGCGGCGCAGCGGCCCGGAGACCAGGAAGCCGGCGATCATCGGCACGATGAGGGTCGCGCCGACGGTGAGCGCCCGAGCCGGCAGATGGTCGACCAGGGCCAGGATGACGAGCGACTGGGCGGCGCTCAGGCAGAAGTACATCGCCAGCGTCGCCCGGATCTCCGGCCCCTTGGCCGTCTGGTAGATCAACGCGATGGGCGGCCCGCCGATGCCGGTCGCGGTGCCGGTGATCCCCGAGACGAACCCGGCCGTGGTGATCGTGAACCCGTTACGCGGCAGGCTCACCGCACGGGCCGTGAGCCCTACCGCCACGAGCACCATGACACCGGCGAGTACGCCTAACGTGTAGACGGAAATGTAGACAACGATGAGTCCGCCGATGACACTTCCGGGAAGCCTGCCTAGGATCGCGAAACCCACCCCGCGCCAGCCCACCCGCCGCCACTCCACAGCCAGGGTGAACAACGGCAACGTCAGGTTCACCACCTGGATCGCACCCGGCATCACGGCCGGATCCAGCAGGACGAGCACGGGAACCGCGACCAGCCCGAGCCCGAACCCCACGCCTCCCTGCACGACCGCCCCGACGAAGACCGCCGCACCACCGATGATCAGGGTCAATACCTCGTGAGTCACGCGGCAGAGTCAATCATCTTTACGCTCCGTATCATTTCATGTCGCGAGCGTGACCATCGTGGGATAAAGTGGCCTTAGACGCAGGCGTAGCCCCAGGAGTATGAATATGAAGCCGAAAGCGACCACGATACGCGTCAGCGTCACGACCAGAGATCGACTGGCCAACATCGCCCGCAGGGAGGGCCGCACCATGATCGAGGTGCTCAACGAAGCAATCGACGATTACGAGCAGAAGGTCTTCTGGCAGGAGCTCAACGAGCAGATAGACCAGACCCAGCGCACAGACCCCAAGTCCTGGGCCGACTATCTGGCCGAGCGGGAGCTCGTCCTCGGCCCCCCACCGCGTGTCCGGCGCACAGCGCCCGAGTGGGAGGGCCTGATCACATTCCCCGAGGAGAAGGATGAAACTCACCCAAGGTGAGATCTGGTTCACCCGGTTCGGCGACCCCAAAGGCCGCGAGCAGGGCTACGACCGTCCCGCCCTGATCCTCAGCAACGACAGCCTCAACCAGTCGAAGCTGGACCTGGTCTTCGCGGTGCCGCTGACCACCCGAGAACGCGGTTATCTCACCCACGTCCGCGTCGCCCGTGGTGCCAGCGGACTGGCCAAAACCAGCTGGGCCATGGTGGAGCAGTTGCGAGCCATCTCACCGGAGCGGTTCGACTTCTTCGTCGGACACGCGCCCGAGGAGACCGTCGCCACGGCTCTCATGGTGCTCAAGCGGATGATCTGATGTGTTGCCGCCCGGCGAAATTGCGGTTCGCCGGGTGGCGACCTCATCCTGTCACGAGTACCGCTCGGCACGCACTGCGCGGTCCCTCGCACCTAGCCACGTCGCCGTGCGCGCGTAGCTGCGTCACCGTGCGCGCGTAGCTGCGTCACCGTGCGCGGTCCCCTAAGCTGGGTGCCCGTGCGCGTCGCCTTCATCACCCTCCGTGCGCCCAAGCGCGGGCCTGGACTCTTTCCGCCCCCGCCGTCCGGATCCCCCACGACCAGGCCGCTCGGCCCCGCCCAGACCGCGGCGCCCAGTTCGCCTGCGACCGCGTTCGCAAGCTCCGCTCGCACCACCGGATCTGCCGTGGCCATGCCCTCCCGGCCCGCCCGGACCGCGTACCTGGGCAGGTCGGCTCTGACCGCGCCGCCCGAGGATGGGACGACTCTGACCGCGCCACTCAAGGGCAGGTCGGCTCGGGGTGCGGTCCTGGTGGTCGTGTGTCTCGCCGCGCTTCTGCCGGGAGGGTCCGCGTGGGCGGCGCCGTACAGGGATCCGCTGGCGGGAAGCGGCCGGCTGGCGGTGCGTTCGTGTCCGGAGCCGGCGATCGTGCAGGGTGGCATTCCCCGGACGCGCGAGTACGTCACAGCAATCCTGAAATGTCTGGATAAATCGTGGTCGGCGCACTTGGGCCGAGCACGGCTGGACTTCCGTAAGCCCGCCGTGCGCTTCTACGAGGCGCCCGAACCACGGGTGTGCGGCGTCGCGTGGCCGGACGGGGCCGCCGCCTTCTACTGCACGAACCGGGGCAGGCTGGTCTTCCCGCTCACCGGCCACTGGATCGAGGACCGTACGGACCTCTACCCGCTCAAGGTCGCCGCCCACGAGTACGGCCACCACGTGCAGAGTCTGACCGGCATCAGACGTCACTACGAGTCCGCCGTGCGGGCCGGGAAGGCGCCCCAGGCGGAGCTGAGCCGCCGCTACGAGCTCCAGGCCGACTGCCTGTCCGGCGTGTTCCTGGGCAGCGTCTGGCGGTCACTGGACCGTACGGACCGCGACTGGGCGGCGCTGCTGGAGGCGACCAGGGCGAGCGGCGACGACCCCGACGGCCACCGAGGTCACGGCGGCGGCGCCACCCGCGCCCGCTGGCTCAAGCGCGGCTATCAGACGCTCTCCCCCGGCGCCTGCGACACCTGGTCAGCCCCCTCCGCCAAAGTCTCCTGACCCGGAACACCCCCCGAGGTCTCGGCCGCACTCACAAGCGCCACGAGCTCCCGATGTGCGGACGCGGAAGAGCCGCCAGGCGGTGGTGTCCGTCTGGCGGCTCTCCTTGGCCGGGTGATGGTGTGCCCCCGATGCGGGCGCGTGAGGATCGCGCCCATGCCCTGCCGCCAGGCGGCCGGGCCCCCGGCGCCCTCGCCCCGGCTCATGACCGGAGCGTGGGCGCGGGACGCCTCATGGTCCCGACGCGCGGTCAGGACTTGGCCAGCAGCCCCCGCAGCACGTACTGCATGATGCCGCCGTGCCGGTAGTAGTCGGCCTCGCCGGGCGTGTCGATGCGGAGGACCGCGTCGAACTCCACGTCGCCGGCCTTGACGTGCACGGTCCGCGGGATGCCGCCCTCGTTGAGCGCGGTGACGCCGCTGATCTCGAACGTCTCCTCGCCCGTCAGCCCGAGCGACTCCGCCGTGGCCCCCTCGGGGAACTGCAGCGGGAGCACGCCCATGCCGATCAGGTTGGAGCGGTGGATGCGCTCATAGGACTCGGCGATGACGGCGCGGACGCCGAGCAGCGCGGTGCCCTTGGCCGCCCAGTCACGCGAGGAGCCGGAGCCGTACTCCTTGCCGGCCAGCACGACCAGCGGCGTGCCCGCCGAGATGTAGTTGGCGGAGGCGTCGTAGATGAACGACACGGGCGCGTCGGGCTGGGTGAAGTCGCGGGTGTAGCCGCCCTCGGTGCCCGGCGCGATCTGGTTGCGCAGGCGGATGTTGGCGAAGGTGCCGCGGATCATCACCTCGTGGTTGCCGCGCCGCGACCCGTAGGAGTTGAAGTCCTTGACCTCGACGCCGTGCGCGCGCAGGTATTCGGCGGCGGGGGTGCCGGCCTTGATGGAGCCGGCGGGCGAGATGTGGTCGGTGGTGACCGAGTCGCCGACCTTGACCAGCACGCGGGCGCCGGCGATGTCGGTGACGGGCTCCGGCTCCACCGGCATGCCCTCGAAGTAGGGGGCCTTGCGCACATAGGTGGAGTCGGGGTCCCACTCGAAGGTGTCGCCCGTCGGGATCGGCAGCGAACGCCACAGGTCGTCGCCCTCGAAGACGTCGGCGTAGTCGCGCTCGAACATCTCGCGCCCGATCGAGGAGTGCACCACGTCGGTGATCTCCTCGGGCGACGGCCAGATGTCGCGCAGGAACACCGGCTCGCCGTCGGCGCCCGTGCCGAGCGGCTCGGTGTCGAGGTCGAGGTCCATGGTCCCGGCCAGCGCGTAGGCGACCACGAGCGGCGGCGAGGCCAGGTAGTTCATCTTGACGTCGGGGTTGATCCGGCCCTCGAAGTTGCGGTTGCCGGACAGCACGGCGGTGACCGCGAGGTCGTTGGCCTGGATCGCCTCGGAGATCTCCGGCTCCAGCGGGCCGGAGTTGCCGATGCAGGTGGTGCAGCCGTAGCCGACGAGGTTGAAGCCGATCTTGTCGAGGTACGGCTGGAGGCCGGAGCGCTCGAAGTAGCCGGTGACGACCTGCGAGCCGGGCGCCAACGAGGTCTTGACCCACGGCTTGCGGGTCAGGCCCTTCTCTACGGCGTTGCGGGCCATCAGGGCCGCGCCGAGCATGACGTACGGGTTGGAGGTGTTGGTGCACGAGGTGATCGCGGCGATGGAGACGATGCCGTGGTCGATCTCGAAGGAGGTGCCGTCGGCCAGGGTGACCGGCACCTTCTTGTGCGGCCGGGCGCCGTTGAGGTGGGCGTGGTGCGGCTGGTCGCCGACGCTGTCGTGGCTGATCGCCGGCGAGTCGGAGGCCGGGAAGGACTCGGCGGAGGCCTCGTCACCCGGGCTCAGGTCGGCCGGGGCGTAGTCCTTGACGGCCGCGCGCCAGGCCTGCTTGGCGTCCGACAGCGCGATGCGGTCCTGCGGGCGCTTGGGGCCGGCGATCGACGGCACGACGGTGCCGAGGTCGAGCTCGATGTACTCGGAGAACACCGGCTCGGGGGCCGACTTGTCGAGCCACATGCCCTGGGCCTTGGCGTACGCCTCGACGAGCGCGATCTGCTCCTCGGCGCGGCCGGTCAGGCGGAGGTAGTCGATGGTCTGGCCGTCGACCGGGAAGATGGCGCAGGTGGAGCCGAACTCGGGGCTCATGTTGCCGATCGTGGCCCGGTCGGCCAGCGGCACGGAGGCGACGCCGTCGCCGTAGAACTCGACGAACTTGCCGACCACGCCGTGCTTGCGCAGCATCTCGGTGATCGTCAGCACCAGGTCGGTGGCGGTGGCGCCGGCGGGCAGCTTGCCACTGAGCTTGAAGCCGAGGACGCGCGGGATCAGCATGGAGATCGGCTGGCCGAGCATCGCGGCCTCGGCCTCGATGCCGCCGACGCCCCAGCCGAGGACGCCGATGCCGTTCTCCATCGTGGTGTGGGAGTCGGTGCCCACGCAGGTGTCGGGGTAGGCCTTGCCCTCGCGGGTCATCACGACGCGGGCCAGGTGCTCGATGTTGACCTGGTGGACGATGCCGGTGCCGGGCGGGACGACCTTGAACTCGTCGAAGGCCGTCTGGCCCCAGCGGAGGAACTGGTAGCGCTCGCGGTTGCGCTCGTACTCGCGCTCGACGTTGCGCTGGAAGGCGTCGGGGTGCCCGAAGTAGTCGACGATGACCGAGTGGTCGATGACCATCTCGGCGGGGGCCAGCGGGTTGATGCGGGCCGGGTCGCCGCCCAGGTCGCGGACGGCCTCGCGCATGGTGGCCAGGTCGACCACGCAGGGCACGCCGGTGAAGTCCTGCATGATGACGCGGGCGGGGGTGAACTGGATCTCCACGCTCGGCGCGGCGGCGGGGTCCCAGCCGCCGAGCGCGCGGATGTGGTCGGCGGTGATGTTGGCGCCGTCCTCGGTGCGGAGGAGGTTCTCCAGGAGGATCTTCAGGCTGTACGGGAGGCGGGCAGCGCCCTCGACGGCATCCAGCCGGAAGATCTCATAACTCGCGTCACCGACGCGTAGCGTGTCACGGCTGCCGAAGCTGTTCGCGGACACGGTGGATCGCCTCCTCCATAGACAGTTGCTAGGTAAATCCTGCCGCACCTCGGGAACGATCAACACGTTAGGTGACCCTAAGTCCCAGGTCGCGGCGAGTGTCTCGATGTCAAGATATCTCTAAAAGTATCTCGACCTCAAGTTAAACCGGCGCCAGCCGCCAGAACAGCAGGCCGACGATGGCGACCGACAGCACCGGGGCGAGGATCTTCTGCTCGAACTTCCGGCCCGTCTTGATGCCGATCTTCCACGGCAGCAGGAACTTGACCGACAGCGGCCAGAGGACCGGGCATCCTCGCTCCGTCAGGCAGTCGCCCACCACGTGCGTGAGGCTGCCGATCCCGACGGCCAGCCCCAGCCAGGCGTAGCCCACGCCCTGCGACATGAAGACGGCGTAGAGCCCGGCGGTGAGGCCGATGTTGACCAGCGCGGAGCCGAGCTTCTTGCCCGGGATGCCGATGCCGAGCGCGCGCAGGGCCAGCCCGATGAGCAGCACCACCATGATGTCGCGGCCGATCGGATAGGTGTTGGCCAGCCAGTGCGCGCCGAACCCGATCGCCACCGCGAAGGCCAGCGAATGGGTGGCGCCCCGGTGTCCCCCGCTCACCCAGGAGACCGCCTTGCTGAGCACCCAGGTCACCGGCCCGAATGTCTGCGCGATCGTGGCGCTGGGGTGGTCGAGGTCGGGCAGCATCGCGGCGCCCGCACAGATGATCGCCCCCGCGATGAGCTCGGTCGGGCCCAGGGCGGTGGCCATGATCCCGGTCTCGATGAACCGCGAGGACTCGTTCAGCAGCGGTAACGCGGCCAGCGGAGGCGCCAGGCCCAGCCAGGCGATGGCCCCCGTGAGCGCATGAGTGTGGCCCATCATGATCGGGACTGTACGCCAAACGGTCCGGAAACGCAGACGAGGTCGTCTCCGCGGCGACAGCACCCCCCAGCCCTGCCGACGCGGAACGACCTCGTCTGCTCTGAACAACGAGCCCTCCCCCTCTCCTGTTCCCGGATTTCTGAAGTTTTTGGTGATCTGTCTCACTTGCCGGAGCGCATTGTCAACGACATGCCAAAGATATATCTTTGAAGAGTCGAGAACAGTCGCAGGAAGGAACCCTCACATGACATCCGCACAAGCCGCGGGCCAGCCCTGGCCCGACGCACACGAGTTCAAGAAGGCCGCCCGGGAGGCGTTCAAGGCCGTGGCCGACGCCTTCGAGCAGGGACACCAGCACCATCACGGCGGCCCGCGCGAGCACCGGCACCGCGGCAGGCGCGGGCCCGGCCAGTTCCCGTTCGACTTCGGGCGAGGCCCCTGGGGTCCCGGACCGTTCGGCGGGCACCGCGGCTGGGGCGGCAGGCCCCGCAAGGCCAAGCGGGGCGACGTACGCGCCGCGATCCTGGCGCTGCTGGCCGAGGAGCCGCGCAACGGCTACCAGATCATCCAGGAGATCGCCGAGCGCAGCGAAGGCGGCTGGAAGCCCAGCCCTGGCGCCGTCTACCCGGCGTTGCAGCAGCTCACCGACGAGGGCCTGGTCATCTCCGTCGAGAACGAGGGCCGCAAGACGTTCCGTCTCACCGAGTCCGGCCAGGCCTACATCGACGCGCACGCCGACGAGGTCAGCGCCCCCTGGGACGAGATGCGGCCGGACATCGACGACAACACGGCGGACCTGTGGGACACCGCCAGGCAGTCCGCGTTCGCGATGATGCAGATTCTTCAGACCGGAAGTGACGCACAAATCCGCGAAGCGCGTAAGACTCTGGGAGAGACCCGGCGCAAGCTCTACCAGATCCTGGCCGACGGCGACCCGGGCGAGGAGTGACCACCATGACCGGTGCCGCACCGGCGGGCGGGCTCGCAGAGAGGAATCGATCCGGCATGGACCAACACGATCTCCGCATCGGCGACGCCGAGCGGGAGCAGACCATGGCCGCCCTGCGCGAGCACTTCGCCGCGGGGCGCCTGACCCACGAGGAGCTCGACGAGCGCCTGGACCAGTCCCTGGCCGCGCGCACCGCCCGCGACCTGGCCCAGGTGACGGCCGACCTGCCGGGCAGCCAGGTCCCCGGCTACAGCGCGCCCGGCTACAGCGCGCCTGGTTACCGCGAGCCCGCCACGCGGCACGACGTGGACGACTGGCGGGAGGCGATGCGCGCCCATCGCAAGCAGATGCGGGAGATGCGTCACCATCGCTGGGAGACGCACCACCGCGGCCGGCCGGGTTCCCCCTGGCGCGGCCGCCGCGGCCCCGGCCCGATCCTGCCGTTCCTGCTCATCCTGGCGATGGTGGGGCTGATCTTCGGCGGGGCCGGCATGCTCAAGGTGCTGTTCTTCGTCTGGATCGCCGGCATGATCTTCGCCTTCGCCAGCCGGCGCTTCCACCACCACCGGGACTGAGCCTCACCCCATCTCTTCGAGCCGGCGGCCCTTGGTCTCCTTGAGCCACCTGGCCACGAAGAGGAAGGAGAGCACGGCGAAGAGCGCGTACATGGCGTAGGTGAGCGGGAGGTTCCACTCCGACAGCGCCGGGAAGGTCACCGTGATCAGCCAGTTCGCCACCCACTGAGCCGCCGCCGCGACGCCCAGGGCGGCGGCTCGGATCCGGTTCGGGAACATCTCCCCCAGCAGCACCCAGACCACCACGCCCCAGGACAACGCGAAGAACAGCACGAACGTGTTGGCGGCGATCAGCGCGGCCGCGCCCTGCGCACCGGGCAGCGAGACCTGCCCGTCGACGGTCCTGGCGAAGCTGAAGGCGAAGGCGGCGGTGGCCAGCGAGATCGCCATCCCGGCGGAGCCGATGAGCAGCAGGGGCTTCCGGCCGATCTTGTCGACCAGGGAGATGGCGATGAAGGTGCCGATGATGTTGATGACCGAGCTGGAGAAGCTGATCAGCAGGGAGTCGGCCTGGTTGATGCCCACCGACTGCCACAGCACCGACGAGTAGTAGAAGATCACGTTGATGCCGACGAACTGCTGGAAGACCGACAGGACGATGCCGATCCAGACGATCGGCAGCAATCCCAGCGCGGGGCCGCGCAGGTCCTTCAGCGTCGGCCGGTCCTCGGTCCTGAGCACCTGCTTGATCTCCCGCACCCGGGCGTCGAGGTCGACGTCCGCGTTCTCGACCTCGCCCAGCACCTTACGGGCCTCCTCCTGCTGCCCGGCCATGACGAGGTAGCGGGGCGACTCGGGGATGATCGAGGCCAGCAGGAGGAAGAGCAGGGCCGGTACGACGCACGCGCCCAGCATCCACTGCCACGCCTCCAGCCCCCACAGCACGTTGTTCACGTCACCGTCCGCCACCCTGACGAGCACGTAGTTGACCAACTGGGAGCAGGCGATGCCGAGCACGATCGCCAGCTGCTGGAACGAGCCCAGCCGGCCGCGGTAGGCGGCGGGCGCCACCTCGGCGATGTAGGCGGGACCGAGCACGGACGCCATCCCGATCGCGAACCCGGCCAGGAGCCGCCACAGGGTCAGGTCCCAGACGGCGAACGGGAGCATCTGCCCGATCGAGCTGACGGCGAACAGGATCGCCGCAGCCTGCATCGACCTGGTCCGCCCCCAGCGGTCGGCGAGCCCGCCCCCGGTCCACGCGCCCAGGGCCGAGCCGAGCAGCGCGATGGCGACCACCACGCCGATCTCCACCGGCCCCACCTGGAAATGGCGCTGGATGCCGACCACGGCGCCGTTGATGACCGAACTGTCGTAACCGAACAGGAATCCGCCCATGGCCGCCGCGCCCGCGATGAAGACGACGTGGCGCAGATTCTGCTGGCGCACATGATCAGTAGCCATGCCGATCCCTTCCCCAGAGAAAGGGACCTACCCATCGATACTGTGCGTAGTTCTCCGATTACCCCGATTTCAGCGGGTAAGCCAGAAGACGGCGACGACCACGGCCGCCACCGCCAGCGCCAGTCCGTAAAGGAGCAGGGCCCTGGCGAGGCGGCGGCGGAGGTATCCGGGGCGGTGCCGGCCGGCGGTCACAGGCGCGGGTCCACGGGCTCGGACTCCAGCGCGAGCACCCCGAAGACCGGCTCGTGCACCCGCCAGCCCGCCTCCCCCTCGGCCAGCCGCGACAGCGCCTCCAGCCCGAGCGCGTGCTCGCGCAGCGCCAGCGAGCGCTTCTTGCCGAGGAAACGCCTGCGCAACACGTCCAGCGACTCGGTGTAGTCGGGGCCGTAGATGATGCGCAGATACTCCCGGCCCCTGACCTTGACGCCCGGCTGGACCCGCCCGCCCACGTGCGCGGCGGGCTTGACCACCATGCCCTCGCCGCCCTGCGCGGTCATGGACTCCCACCACGCCACCGCCTCGGCCCGCGACCGCTCGGAGTCCAGGGAGACGACGACGTGCCGGGTCTGCGTGATCATGGGCGAGTCGAGCAGCGCCAGCGTCTCCAGGTGCCAGGCGTGCGGCTCCAGCGCCGTCGCCCTGCCCTCGCACGCCAGGATCTGGAACGGCGCCAGCCGCACCCCGTCCAGGCCGTCGACGGGCCAGCAGTAACGCGCGTACGCGTCCCGGAACAGGGCGGCGTTGCCGGCCCGCTGCCGGGTGCGCGCCAGCAGCCCGCCCACGTCCAGCCCACGACCGGCCGCCGCCTCCAGCGCTGACACCGCCTCGGGCAGCGCGGCCCGCGCGGCGGCCCCGACGGAGGCGTACTGGCTCTTGATCAGCTCGCCCGCCTTGGCCGACCAGGGCAGCAGCTCGCAGTCGAGCACCACCCAGTCGGAGTCGAGCGCCTCCCACAGCGGCTCGCACGCCTCCCGCAGCCGCTCGACGAGCGGCCGCATGTCGGTGAAGAACGGCCGGCCGGTGCGCGTGTAGACCGCGCCGCCGCCGGCGACGCCGAAGCGCTTCACCGCCGCCTGGGGAGTCCTGGCGAGTACGGCCACCGCCCGCGAGCCCATGTGCTTCTCCTCGCACACCACCTCGGTGACCCCGGCGGCAGCGAACTCCGCGAACGCCTCGTCCGGGTGCTCCAGGTAGCCGTCGAGCGTGGACGTCTGGGCCGGGGCCATGGTCGGCGGCAGGTACACCAGCCAGCGCGGGTCCACCGCGAACCGGCTCATGACCTCCAGCGCGGCGGCCGCGTTCTCCTCGCGCACCTTGATCCGCCCGGCGAACCTGGTCTCGATGTGCCGGGTGCCGCGTACGTCGCCGATGTCCAGGAGGGCCGGATCACGGCTCGGACCGGCCAACGGCTTGACGGACTCGTACCAGACCTTCTCCGCTGGCACCTGGACGAGCTCCCGCTCGGGGTAGCGCAGCGCGGTCAGGCTGCCGCCGAAGACGCAGCCGGTGTCGAGGCAGATCGTGTTGTTGACCCACTCGGGCCGGGTGGTGGGCGTGTGGCCGTAGACGACCATGGCCCGGCCGCGGTACTCCTCGGCCCACGGGTAGCGGACCGGCAGGCCGTACTCGTCGGTCTCGCCGGTGGTGTCGCCGTACAGCGCGAACGCGCGGACCCTGCCGGACGCGCGGCCGTGGTAGGCCTCCTTGAGCCCGGCGTGCGCGACCACGAGCCGCCCGCCGTCGAGCACGTAGTGGCTGATCAGGCCGTCCATGAAGGCGTGGGCCCGGGCGACGAACTCCGGCGGCTCGGCGGCGAGCTGGTCGAGCGACTCGCGCAGGCCGTGCGCGACCGTGACCTTGCGGCCCTGCAGGGCACGGGCCAGCTTGGCCTCGTGGTTGCCCGCCACGCAGATCGCCGTGCCGGCCGCCACCATGCTCATGACCAGCCGCAGCACGCCGGGCGAGTCGGGGCCGCGGTCGACCAGGTCGCCGACGAACACGGCCGTGCGGCCCTCGGGGTGGGAGATGCCCTCCCAGCCGAGCCGGGCGAGCAGCGTCTCCAGCTCCGCGCGGCAGCCGTGGACGTCGCCGATGATGTCGAACGGGCCGGTGAGCTCGCGCTTGTCCGTCCACCCCTTCTCGTACGTGATCTCCGCGCCGTCGATCTCCTCCACGCCGCGCAGGACGTGCACCTTCCTGAAGCCGTCGCGGGAGATCTTGCCGAGCGAGCGGCGCAGCTCCTTGCGCTGGCGGATCACCACCCGGGCGCCGAAGTCGCGGTCGGGGCGGGTCGAGTTGCGCTCGACGGCCACCTCCTCCGGCACGTCCAGGACGATCGCCTCGGCCAGCACGTCGTGCTTCTTGGCCAGGTCGATGAGGCTCTTGCGGGCGGCGTACTGCACGTTGGTGGCGTCGACCACGGTGAGCAGGCCCCGGGACAGGCGCACGCCGACGATGTGGTGGAGCAGGTCGAACGCCGCCGGGGTGGCCGCCTGGTCGTTCTCGTCGTCGGCGACCAGGCCGCGGCAGAAGTCCGACGAGATGATCTGCGTCGGCTTGAAGTGCCTGGCGGCGAACGTCGACTTGCCGCTGCCGGAGACGCCGACGAGGACCACGAGGGAGAGCTCGGGGATGCTAATCACGGGCGAACACTCCCATCTGGGTGGGCGGGCCGAGGTCGGGATCGGGTTCGCCCACGGGCTTGACGGTGACACGGTAGCCGTACCGACCGGCCACCCGGGCGGCCCAGGCCTCGAACTCGGCGCGGGTCCACTCGAACCGGTGGTCGGGGTGGCGCAGTCCCGTCAGGAACTCGTAGCGGACGTTGTACTCGATGTTCGGTGTGGTCACCAGCACGTGTCCGGGCCTGGCGTGCCCGAACACGACCTGCTCGAGCGCGGCCAGCCGGGGCGGGTCGACGTGCTCGACTACCTCCATGAGCACGGCCGCGTCGTAGCCGGACAGGCGCTTGTCGGTGTAGGTGAGCGCGCCCTGGAAGAGGGTGAGCCTGTCCCGCTTGCTGTCGGGCATCCGGTCCAGCTTGAGCTTGCGGGCGGCGATGGTGAGCGCCATCGACGAGACGTCCATCCCGGCCACGCGGGCGAACCTCGGCCTGGCCAGCAGCGCGCCGACCAGCTCGCCCTGCCCGCAGCCCAGGTCGATCACGCTGGTCGCGCCGAGCTCCTCCAGGGTCTCCAGTACGGCGATCCGCCGCTGCAGGTTGAGCGACTTCCGCTTCCCCACCCCAGCACCCTCGCCCCCAGCGGCCTCCGCCTCGGCGGTCTCCGCCTCGGCGGTCTCCGGCTCGGCGGTCTCCGCGTGGGCTTCGGCCTCGGCCGCCGCAGCCTCGTCGGCGGCCGTCTCCTCCGCCGCGGCCTCCTCCGACACCGCGGGCGCCAGCCGCTCGTCGGGCTCGTCGCCCAGCTCGGCCAGCCGGGCCAGCGCGGTGCGCGCCATCGCCCAGCGGCGGCCGAGGTAACGCCGGGTGATCATGGTGCGCTCCGGGTGGTCGCGCAACCAGCCCCCACCGGCCCGGATCAGCTTGTCGATCTCGTCGGAGGCGATCCAGTAGTGCTTGCCGTCGTCGAGCACCGGCAGCAGCACGTACAGGTGGTTGAGCGCGTCGGCGAGCCGTACGGTGCCGCTCAGCGCAAGCCGGACATAGCGCGACTCGCCCCATTCGGGAAAGCCCTCGTCGAGCAGCACCGGCTGCGCCTCGACCCGCCAGCCGAGCGGCGCGAACAGCCGCTCGGCCAGCTCGGGCCCGCCCCGGCAGGGCAGCGCGGGCAGCCGGATCTCCAGCGGCAGCGGCGTGTCGGCCAGCTCCTGCCGGGAGGCGCACCGCCCGGCCCGCGCGGTCCTGAACACGTCGGCCAGCGCCACCGCCAGCAGGGAGGAGGCGGCGTAGGGCCGGTCGTTCACGTACTGCGAGAGGCTGAAGTCGGGCGAGCCCTTGCCCCGCGACCTGGCCAGCGCGACCGGGTCGATGTCCAGCAGCAGCGCCGCTGTGCAGCGCTCTTCGCCGGCTTCGGGATAGAAGACGGTGGCCTCGCCGAACGACTGCCCGAACCGCTGCACCTTGTCCGGATGTTTGTGCAGCAGGAAACCCAGGTCGGTGGCGGGCCGGGCAGTCGTGGAGATCGTCAAGAGCACCGCCCAAGTCTGCCCCAGGCGAGCAAAGGGACGCCATCCGATATGTCACTACACGTGCGGGAGCACCTCCGCGGCGATCAGCTCCAGGTGGTCGAGGTCCGACAGGTCCATCACCTGGAGGTAGACGTGCTCGGCGCCCAGCTCGGCGAGCCGGCCGAGCTTCTCCAGCACCTCGGCGGGGCTGCCGGCGAGCCCGTTCTCGCGCAGTTCGGCCAGATCGGTGCCGATGGCGGCCGCGCGCCGGTCGAGTTCCGCCTGGTCACGGCCGACGCAGACGGTCTGCGCCGCCGACAGCCTGACGGCGCGGCCGATCTCCTCGGCCGCCTGCCGTACCCGGCCGAAGGCCTCACCGGTGGTGTCGAGCGTGCGGAACGGCACGTTGTACTCGTCGGCGAAGGCCGCGGCGAGCCGGGGCGTGCGCCTGGCGCCGACGCCGCCGATGATGATCGGCGGATTGGGCCGCTGGACCGGCTTGGGCAGCGCGGGCGAGTCGACGAGCCGGTAGTAGCGGCCGTCGTAGGAGAACGACTTCTCCGCCGTCCAGAGCCCCTTGACGATCTCGATCTGCTCCTCGAAGCGGCCGAACCGCTCCCCGGACGGCGGGAAGGGGATGCCGTAGGCGGCGTGCTCGCCGTCGAACCAGCCCGCGCCGATGCCCAGCTCGACCCGGCCGCCGCTCATCTGGTCCACCTGGGCGACGCTGATCGCCAACGGGCCCGGCAGCCGGAAGGTGGCCGGGCTCACCAGGGTGCCCAGCCTGATCGTGGACGTCTCCCTGGCCAGCCCGGCCAGGGTGATCCAGGCGTCGGTGGAGCCGGGACCCGGGTCGCCCTCCCCGATGCGCTGGTAGTGATCGGACCGGAAGAACGCGTCGAACCCCAGGCGCTCGGCGGCCTTGGCCACGACGAGGAGATCGTCGTAGGTGGCCCCCTGCTGGGGCTCGGTGAAGAGCCTCAATTTCATGACGCCATTATCCGCTCATAACGGACGCCATCCGGAGATTGCCCCCGCGACACCGCGAACGCTTGCTAACGTCCTCTTCAAGCGCACTCTGTAGCCGTTCGAACACTCGGAGTGATTCATGTCGGCATCACGGCGCAAGGGCCGTCCGGGCACGCTCCCGCGCCCTTTCGCGGTCCTGTTCGCGCTGGCCCTCGCCGGGGCGACCGCGGTGGCGATCACCCTGCTGCCCGCGCGGGCCACGCTCCAGCTCACCGTCCCCAGCCCGGCGCCGCCGTCGCCCGCGCCGTCACCGGCCCCGGCCCCGCTGCTGGGCCGGTCCACGTACGTCGGCTTCGTCGACACGGCGGCGGATCCGGGCTTCGACCTGCCGGCCGACGCGCGCCGCACCGGCGTGCGCTGGTACGCCCTCGGCCACCTGGTGGCGGGCCCGGACGGCTGCACCTCGCGGTGGGCCGGGCGGCTCGACTTCGGCCACGACCCGGTGGCCAACCGGATCGGCCGCCTGCGCGCCGCGGGCGCCGACGCCGGACTGATCTTCGGCGGTCCCGACGGCGGGGAGCCCGCGGCCACCTGCACCAGGCCGGGCGCCCTCGCCGCCGCCTACCGCCGCGTCGTGGGCGCCTTCGACGCCGGCTACATCGACTTCGACCTGCGTACCAAGAGTGCGGATCACACGGCGACGGCGGTCCGGCGGGCGCGGGCCATCAGGGCGATGCAGCAGGAGCGGCGGCTCCGGGTCAGTTTCACCCTGCCGCTGCGGCCGTACGGGCTCGCCACCCGCGACCTGGACACGCTGCGCCTCACCCGCGAGGCGGGAGCCGACATCGGGGCCGTCAACCTGCTGGCCGACATCGAGCCGCACGGCGCTCCCGAGGGGAGGATGCAGCGGATCGCGGTGGCCCTGCACGCGGCGCGCACCCAGCTCGCGCGGGTGCACGACCTGGCCGATCCCAACCACGCCTGGGGGCGGCTGGCGCTGACCTGCGTACTGAAGGATCGGGACGACCTGAGCGAGACCGACGCCCGCAAGCTGGCGGCCTTCGCCGACCGTTACGGGCTGGCCTGGCTGTCCGCGCGGGGGGCGGACCCCGAGCCCGGCGTCACGCGGATTCTGTGGCGCATGCCCGACCGAACTATAGGATTTCCTGAGGAAGGGCGGCTTTTGATCCGTTAGGGGGATGCCGGGGTGGCCACGAGGCCGGAGACGGCGAAGAAGATCCTTCTGCGCTGGATGTACGGCTCGATGGCCTTGTTCGGATTCTTCCTTGCGGGATTCGTCATCACCGCCACCATGCAGGGCCTCGTCTCCCCGCCCGTCATGCTCACCGTCCTGGTCTGCCTGGCGAGCGTGCTGGTGCTCTACTGCCTCATCCTCAGAGACGCCTTCGACGACCGGCCGCTCCCTGTGCTGAAGCTGACCACGGGCGCCCTGCTCGCGGCGGCCCTGCTGCCGCTGCAGGCGCTGCACCCGCCCACCGACACCGGGAACTGGGAGACGATCGTCTTCGCCTGGCTCGCCTCGGCCGCGCTGTACCTGCCGCTCTGGTCGATCCTCGCCATCGGCGCCGCCCTCACCGCCGCGCTCACCGTCTATGTCTCGGCCGCGACCGACTTATCGTGGCAGGGCGCGCTGACGACCTACGCCCTCAGCGCCCTGCTGTGGCCCGGGGCGACGTGGGTCTGGTGCTGGCTGTGGCGGACCATCAGAGACGCGCATGACAGCCAGGCGGCCAAGGCCAGGCTCGCCGTGTCGGAGGAGCGGCTGCGCTTCGCCCGCGACCTGCACGACCTGCTCGGCCACAGCCTCTCGGTCATCACCCTCAAGAGCGAGCTGTCGGCCAAGATGGCCACCAAGGACGCCGCCAGGGCCGCGGCCGAGATGTCGGAGGTGCGGCGCCTGGCCGGGGAGTCACTGGCGGAGGTGCAGGTGGCCGTGGACGGCTATCGCTCGCTCGACCTGGACGAGGAGCTGACCGGGGTGCGCGCCGCGCTGGAGGCGGCCGGCGCCCGCTGCACGATCGAGGCCAGGACCGACAAGCTGTCACCCCCCGCCCGTACGCTGCTCGCCTGGGCGGTCCGGGAGGGGGCGACCAACGTGCTGAAGCACAGCCGGGCGACGCGGTGCTCGATCACGATCGACGGCGGGGTGCTGGAGATGCGCAACGACGGCGTGCAGGCGCCGGCCGCCGACACAGGCAATGAACCAAGCAGCGACACGGGCAGCGGCCTGCGCGGGCTCGCCGAGCGGATGGCCACCGCGGGTGGCTCGTTCTCCGCCGCGTCCACGCCGGCCGGGGAGTTCGTGCTGCGAGCCGAGGTGCGGGCATGACGAAGGCCGCCAAGCTCAAGGCCACCAAGCTCGACAAGGTCCGTTGGCTCCTCCTGTACACCTCCGACCTGGCGCTTCTGCTGGGCCTGTTCGGCGTCCTCGACGTCTACTACCGCTGGCTGATGGGGCTCCCGGCGCCGGTGGCCGTCATCGCCGTCGCGTTCGTCCTCAGCGTGATCGTGCTGGCCTCCCGATCGATCAGGATCGCCGTCAGAGGCGGGCCCCGGCCCACCGGGATGCTGGCGGTCGCCGGGACGATGGTCCTGCTGCTGGCCGTGTTCCCGATCCTGTTCGTGATGCCGGTGTGGCTGGCGATGGCAACGCCCTTCATCCGCAGGCGCACCCTGCTGCTGCTGGCCCTCGCCTCCGTCGCGTTCGTCACCGCGTACGAAACACTGGTCAACGGCTTCAACCTGCCGGTGCTCCTCCTGCAGGTCGTGTTCACCCTGATCGTCGTCGGTGGCGTGCTGGCCAACCTGTGGCTGTGGCGGATCGCCAGAGAGGCGCACGAAGGGGAGGAGGCCAAGGCGCTGCTGGCCGTGTCGGAGGAGCGGCTGCGCTTCGCCCGCGACCTCAACGACCTGCTCGGGCAGAGCCTGACCGACATCGCGGCCCGGACGGCGGGCGCCGAGCAGGCCCTGCGCGCCGACCCGGAGGCCGCGGCCCGCGAGATGTTCGAGGTCCGCGACCTGGCCAGGCAGACGCTCCGCGAGGTGCGCCAGACCGTGCAGAGCTACCGGGCGCTGGACCTCGGCGAAGTGCTCGCCAGCGTGCGTGCGGTGCTGGAGGCGGCCGACGTGCGCTGCACCGTGGACGCCGAGGCGGGCGAGCTGCCCGCCGAGACCCGTACCCTGCTCGCCACCGTGGTCCGCGAGGGAGCGACGAACGTGCTCAAGCACAGCAAGGCCGAGCACTGCACGATCACCATCAAGGAGGGGATCCTGGAGATGTCCAACGACGGCGTCAGCGGCCCGGCGGGCGAGCACGCCCCCAACGGCCTGGGCGGTCTGGCGCAGCGCGTCATCACCGCGGGCGGCGCGCTCTCCGCGGCGCCCACCCCCGAGGGCGCCTACGTGCTCCGGGTCGAGGTGCCGGCATGACGACCCGCGTGCTGCTGGCCGACGACGAGCACCTCATCCGTGGCGCGATCGCCGCGCTGCTCGACCTGGAGGACGGGATCGAGGTCGTCGCCCAGGTCGGCAGGGGCGACCAGATCCTGGCCGCGGTCGCCGAACACCGGCCGGACGTGGCCGTACTGGACATCGAGATGCCCGGCATGGACGGGCTCAGCGCCGCCGAGCAGATCAGCTCCCTGTGCAAGATCGTGATCCTGACCAGCCTGGGCCGTCCCGGTTATCTGCGCCGGGCGATGGCCGCGGGGGTGAGCGGGTTCCTCGGCAAGGACGCCTCGGCCGAGGAGCTGGCCATGGCGATCCGCAAGGTGCAGTCCGGCGGCCGCTATCTGGACGCCGAGCTGGCCGCCGCCGCCATGGCGGCGGGCGACAGCCCGCTCACCGACCGCGAGCGGGACGCGCTGCGGCTGGCGGGCGACGGCCACACGATCGCCAGGATCGCCGCCGACCTGCACCTCACCGAGGGCACCGTACGCAACTATCTGTCGAGCGCGATGACCAAGCTGAACGCCCAGAACCGCCTGGAGGCCATCCGCACCGCCCAGCGCATGGGCTGGCTCTAGGCACGGGTGAGCCCCATGTCTAGGCGCGGGTGAGCAGCGCCACGCACTCCACGTGGTGGGTCATCGGGAAGGCGTCGAAGGCCCGCAGGTCCGTCAGCGGGTAGCCGCGCTCGGCCAGCCAGGCCAGGTCGCGGGCCAGGGTGGCCGGGTCGCAGGAGACGTACACGATCCGCTGCGGGGTGAGCGAGGCGATCCGGTCCACCACGTCACGGCCGAGCCCTGTCCGGGGCGGGTCCACCACCACGAGGTCGGCGCGTTCGATCTGGAAGCGGTCGAGCGCCTCCTCCACCCGTCCTCGCTCCACCCGCGCCTGCGGCAGGTCGCGCAGGTTGGCGCGGGCGTCGCGGACGGCCGCGGACTCCGACTCCAGCCCGAACACCGCGCCCTCGGGCCCCACGCCCTCGGCCAGCCCGGCGGCGAACAGGCCGACGCCGCAGTAGAGGTCGAGGGCCCACTCCCCCGGCTCGGGCGCGGCGTAGGTCAGCACGGCGTCCAGGAGGGTCTCGGCGGCGCCGGGATGCACCTGCCAGAAGCCGCTGCCGGCCACCCGGAACTCGCGGTCGCCCACCCGCTCGCGCAGCACGCCCGAGCCACGCCTCGGGACGGTACGGCCCTTGCCCTGGTCGAGCAGGATGGAGGCGTCCGCGTCGAGATCGGGGACGGCCACGCTACGGCGGGGCCGCGGCGCGACCACGACGGCCCGGTCGCCGCCGGCCGAGGCGATCACCTCGACCGCGACGGCTCCCGGCCACTCGTGCCCCTCGGCGCCGACGGCCTCCACCTCGGGGTGCGCGATCAGGCAGGCGTCGATCGGCTGGATGTCGTGCGAGCGGTGCTTGCGCAGGCCGAGCCGGCCGTCGGGGAGTGCGGCGAACTGGACGCGGGTGCGCCAGCCGAGCCCGTCCTTGGCGCCCGGCACCTCCTCGACGACGACCTCCCGCTCGACGCGGGCCAGCCGGCGCAGCTGCTCGGCGACCACCTCGCCCTTGAGCCGGCGCTGAGCCTCCAGGGTGGCGTGCTGCCAGTCACAGCCGCCGCACCGCCCCGGGCCCGCGTAGGGGCAGGGCGGGACCACGCGGTCGGGGGACGCTTCGAGGATCTCCACGGCGTCGGCCCTGAGGAAGCGGGTGGTCTCCTCGGTCACCTCGACCCTGACCCGCTCCCCCGGCAGGGCGTGCCGGACGAAGACCACGCGCCCTTCGTGGCGTGCCACACACCAGCCGCCATGGGCGACCGGACCTACTGTCAGCTCGAGAGATACCTGTTCCACAGAGACACCCTATGCCCTGACCTGCCCGGCTACTTTCCCCGATCGATCGACTACCCTGAGTGATCGTGGACAGGGGTCGGGTGGTGCGGCGGGGGCTCGGTTTCGGGGGGACGCTGCTGGCCACACTGTTCTTCTGCGCCTCGCTGACGCCGTCGCTGCTCCCGCGCACCTGGCTCTACCAGGGGCTGATGGGCGGGATCACCGCGCTGCTCGGCTACGCGCTGGGCGCCGTCGCCGGGGCGGGCTGCCGGGCGCTGCTGCGGGGGCGCCTGCCGGCGTCACGGTGGCGGCGGACGGCCTGGCGGGTCATGCTCGCCGGCTGCGCGATCCTGACGGCGGCGGCGCTGTGGTACAGCTTCGACTGGCAGCGCGACCTGCGCTCGCTGATGGGCATGGACCCCGCCATCAGCTGGTCCGCGCCGGTCATCCTCGCCGTGGCCGTCGCGTTCTTCACCGCCTTCCTGCTGGTCGCCCGGCTGATCCGGCTGGGCGCGCGCAAGCTCGTCGCCTGGCTGGGCCTGTTCGTGCCCTCCTATGTCGGCCACGTCATCGGGGTGCTGCTCGTCGCCTTCCTGGTCGCGGTCTTCGCCAGCGACGTGCTGTTCTCCGGGTTCGTCACCACCATCAGCGACGTGTCGTCGGTGGCCAACTCCGGCACCCAGCCCGGTGTGCGGCGCCCGACGTCCGCCACGCTGTCCGGCGGGCCGGGGTCGCTGGTGAGCTGGGAGTCGCTGGGCAGGGAAGGCCGCACGTTCACCGGCACCGCCACCACGCCCGCCAGGCTGGCCGCGTTCTCCGGCGGCGGGGCGGTCGAGCCGATCAGGGTCTACATCGGCCTGGACGCCGCCTCCTCACCGCGTGACCAGGCCGCGCTGGCCGTGCGCGAGCTGGAGCGCACCGGCGCGTTCGAGCGGCCGGTGCTGGCCGTGCTCGGCACGACCGGCACCGGCTGGGTCGACCACGGCATCGCCGACACGCTGGAGTACATGTACAACGGCGACTCGGCCATGGTCGCGGTGCAGTACTCCTACCTGCCGAGCTGGGTGTCGTTCCTGGTCGACAGGGGCAAGGCCGCGAGGGCCGGGGTGGCGTTGTTCGAGGCGGTGCGCGCCAGGTGGGCGGCGCTGCCCGCCGATGACCGGCCCAGGCTGGTGATCTCCGGTGAGAGCCTGGGCTCCTTCGAGCTGGAGAACGCCTTCCGCGGCCTCGCCGACCTGGCGGCCAGGACCGACGGCGCGCTGTTCGTCGGCCCGCCCAACGCCAATCCCATCTGGCGGGCCCTCACCGACGGCCGCGACCCGGGCAGCCCGCTGTGGCGGCCCGTCTACGACTCGGGCCGGACCGTCCGCTTCGCGCAGCGGCCCGCCGACCTGTGGCGACCGCCGGGCCCGTGGCCGCATCCCCGCGTGGTCTATCTGCAGAACTCCTCCGACCCGGTCGTCTGGTGGTCGCCCGCGCTCGTCTACGACCGGCCCGGCTGGCTGGAGCCGCCCCGCGCGCCCGGCGTCAACCCGCAGATGAACTGGTTCCCGCTGGTGACGTTCTGGCAGGTCCTGGTCGACATGATCGCCGCACGGTCCGTCCCGCCCGGCCACGGCCACCGGTACGGCCCCAACATCGTGAACGGCTGGGTCGCGGTCGCCGCGCCGCAGGGCTGGAGCGAGGCCGACACCGCCAGGCTGCGCGCGCACATCAGCGCGTCCTGACGCCCCCGTCGCCGTCGCGCCCGTTGTTGCCCGACCGGCGTCCCCGGCCTGGGACGAGCGGCTCGCGGCGGCCCTGGAGCCGGTCGGAGGAGTGCAGCTGCCACGGCACGCTGGTCACCATCACGCCCGGCTTGAACAGCAGGCGCGCCTTGAGCCTGAACGCGCTCTGGTTGTGCAGCAGGTGCTCCCACCAGTGGCCGACGACGTACTCGGGAATGAAGACGGTCACCACGTCGCGCGGGGAGCGGCGGCGCAGGCTCTTGACGTAGTCGAGGATCGGCTGGGTGATCTCCCGGTACGGCGAGTCCAGCATCTTCAGCGGCACCTGGATGCCGCGCCGCTCCCACTCCTCCTGCAGCGCCCGCGCCTCCTTGCCCTCCACCCCCACGGTGATCGCCTCCAGCGTGGACGGCCGGGTGGCGCGGGCGTAGGCCAGGGCCCGCATCGTCGGCTTGTGGATCTTGGAGACCAGGACGATCGCGTGGTTGCGGGCGGGCAGCATCGACTCGTCGTACTCCTCGGTGAGCTCCAGCTCGGCCGCGACGTTGTCGTAGTGGCCCCGGATGGCCTTCATCATCAGGAACAAGATCGGCATGGCGATGCACACGATCCAGGCGCCGACGACGAACTTGGTGACCAGCACCACGATGAGCACCAGCCCGGTCATGACCGCGCCGAAGAAGTTGATCATGCGGGAGCGGTGCATCTGGTGGCGCGGCTTCAGATCCACCTCGGTCTTCAACCGGCGGGTCCAGTGGATCACCATGCCGGTCTGGCTGAGGGTGAAGGAGACGAAGACGCCGACGATGTAGAGGTTCAGCAGCCGGCTGACGTCCGCCTGGAAGCCCCACAGCAGCAGGCAGGCCGCCAGGGCCAGGATGATGATGCCGTTGGAGAAGGCCAGCCGGTCGCCGCGGGTGTGCAGCTGGCGGGGCAGGAAGCGGTCCTGGGCCAGGATGGAGGCGAGCACCGGGAAGCCGTTGAAGGCGGTGTTGGCCGCCAGGAACAGGATGAGCGCGGTGACCCCCGAGATGATCACGAACGGCATCGACCCGCCGCCGAAGACCGCGTCGGCCACCTGCGAGATGATCGGCTGCTGATGATAGTCGGGGCCGACGGGGGTGCCGTCCGCCCGCAGCAGGGCGGTGGCCGCCACGGAGGGCTCGGCCACCTTCACGCCGGAGGCCAGCCCCAGCGCGATGATGCCGCCGAACATGGTGATCGCGATCAGGCCCATCATGAGCAGCGTCGTGGCGGCGTTGCGGCTCCTGGGCTTGCGGAAGGCCGGCACGCCGTTGCTGATGGCCTCGACGCCGGTCAGCGCGGCGCAGCCGGTGGAGAAGGCGCGCAGGATGAGGAAGGCCGCGGCGAAGGCCGTCAGGTCGGTCTGCTCGGCCACGATGCCGAACTCGGCGCTGGGCGCGTGCAGCTGCTCGCCGAGGGCGACCGTCCGGAAGCCGCCGATGGCGATCATCCCGAGCACCGAGAACATGAACGCGTAGGTCGGGATGGCGAAGGCCCCGCCCGACTCGCGCAGGCCGCGCAGGTTGACCACGGTGAGCAGGATCACGATGCAGATGGCGACCGTGGGCTTGTGCTGGGCGACGAAGGGAATGGTGGCGCCGACGTAGTCGACGCCGTTGGCCACCGACACCGCGACGGTCAGCACGTAGTCGACCATCAGGGCGCTGGCCACGGTGAGGCCGGCGTTCTGCCCGAGGTTGGTGGTGGCGACCTCGTAGTCGCCGCCGCCGCTGGGGTAGGCGTGCACGTTCTGCCGGTAGGAGGCGACGACGGTGAGCATGACCACGACGACGGCGATCGCGATCCACGGGCTGTAGGCGTAGAAGGACACGCCCGCGAGGGACAGGATGACCAGGATCTCCTGCGGCGCGTAGGCCACCGACGAGAGCGCGTCGCTGGCGAAGACCGGCAGGGCGATGCGTTTGGGCAGCAGTTGCTCGTGAAGCTGGGCGCTGCGCAGCGCCCGCCCCACAAGCACACGTTTGAGGAGATCGGTTCCCTTCACCACGTAACGAGATGCTAGCCGTACGAAGTGCGACATCAGACGACGCGCTCCCCCGGCAAGCCATACTGGTGTCGAGCAACCGGCCGACCGCGAAGTGCGGGGGAGTATGCATATTGTGATCATGGGATGTGGCCGGGTCGGATCGACTCTGGCGCACATCCTCGAGGACAACGGCCACTCGGTCGCGATCATCGACCGGGATCCCCAGGCGTTCCGACGCCTGCGTGCCGGCTTCCGGGGCCGCCGGGTGACCGGCGTCGGTTTCGACCGGGGCGTGCTCATCGACGCGGGCATCGAGTCGGCGGCGGCCTACGTGGCCGTCTCCAGCGGCGACAACTCCAACATCATCTCGGCCCGGGTCGCCCGCGAGACGTTCGGCGTGGACAACGTGGTGGCCCGCATCTACGACCCCCGGCGCGCCGAGGTCTACCAGCGGCTGGGCATCCCCACGGTGGCGACCGTGCGGTGGACGGCCGACCAGGTCATGCGCCGCATCCTGCCGGAGGGGGCCGAGCCGCTCTGGCGTGACCCGACCGGCACCGTGGTCCTGGCCGAGGTCACCGTCAACCCCGCCTGGATCGGCACCCGCGTCGTGGACCTGGAGACGCGGGCGCGGGCCCGCGCCGCGTTCCTCAACCGCATGGGCGAGGCCGTGGTCATCACGGGCACCACCATGGTGCAGGAGGGCGACGTGCTGCACGTCATCGCCGCGGAGAACGACATGGACCGGATCAACAAGGTGCTGGCCGCGGCACCGGAAGAGGACGAGTGATGCGCGTCGCCATCGCCGGAGCCGGGGCGGTGGGCCGGTCCATCGCGGCCGAGCTCCTGGAGAACGGCCACGAGATCCTGCTCATCGACTCCGACCCCCGGGCCATCAAGATAGACAGCGTGCCGCGCGCCGAGTGGCTGCTGGCCGACGCCTGCGAGATCGCCTCGCTGGACGAGGCGGGCCTGAACAACTGCCATGTGGTCGTCGCCTCCACCGGCGACGACAAGGTCAACCTCGTGGTGTCGCTGCTGGCCAAGACCGAGTACGGCGTGCCGCGCGTGGTGGCCCGCATCAACCAGCCGAACAACGAGTGGCTGTTCAACGAGTCGTGGGGGGTCGACGTGGCCGTCTCGACCCCGCGCCTGCTGAGCGCGCTGGTCGAGGAGGCGGTGAGCGTCGGCGACCTGGTGCGGCTGATGACGTTCAGGCAGGGCCAGGCCAACCTGGTCGAGCTCACGCTGGCCGAGGACGCGCCCGTGGTGGGTCAACGGGCCGGCTCGGTGCCGTGGCCGACGGACACGGCGCTGGTGGCGATCCTGCGTGAGGGCCGGGTGATGGTGCCGAGCGCCGACGACCCGCTGGAGGCGGGCGACGAGCTGCTGTTCGTCGCCAACCAGGAGATGGAGCAGGAGCTGGCGCACCTGCTCTCCCAACACTGAGAGGTACGGGGCCCGCTCGCGAACTTCGGGCCCCAAGGCGAAGGGTACGGATCCGAGGCGGATCCGTACCCTTTCGCTGTGAGGCGGGTCAGGCCGGGGCGACCGGCGGTTTGATCGGTGTGCGCCCCTTGCCGAGCACCCACACCATCGCGGCCAGCGCCGCCACCTGGAGCGGCCAGCCCATCGCGATCTTGGCGAAGCCGAGCGCCGCCACCGCCTGGTCGCCGCCGTAGAGGTAGACCGGCAGCTGCACGGCCACCCGGACCACGCAGGGGATCATGAGCAGCCAGGTCAGCTTGACGCAGAGCCTGACGATGCCGGGATCCTTGCGCCAGCCGACCGGGTCGTTGGTCACCGAGCCGATCAGGAAACCGACGACGGGCCAGCGGGTCACGATGGAGGCCAGCATGGCGACGGCGTAGGCGCCGTTCCACAGGATGCCGGGCAGGAAGTAGTCCTTCGCGTCGCCGGTGCGGCTGGCGAAGAACGCCCCGATCGCGATGCCGATCAGGCTGTTGATGACGAACTGCGGCGTCGACCGCTGCACGACCCGGAGCAGCAGGAGCGCCACCGCCAGCGTGATGCTGATGATGAGCGACAGGCGCAGCTCTTCGGTGATGATCCAGGTCAGCGTGAACGCGATCGTCGGCACCGCCGCCTCGACGATGCCGCGAAAGCCGCCGAACGCCTTGGCGAGCTGGGCTCGCACCGCCGACTCGACGGTGTCGTGGGCGACCTCTCCGGCCTCGGCACTCACCTGATCAACTCCCTGGGCGCAACTCGTATCGAGGATTGAACATGACCTTGCGCCCGTCCTGGATGCTGACGAGCCCCTCGGCCTTGACCGGACGGCCGGGTTCGATCCCGGCGATCCGGCGGCGGCCGAGCCACACCAGGTCGATCACATCCGACCCGTCGTAAAGCTCTGCTTCGAGAGCGGGCGCGCCGCCACGCGGGCGGAGCGTCACCGTACGCAGCGTACCGGCTACACAGAAGCGGCGGCGGCCGCCACACGAGGCGATAGGGGTCGCGCCGGCCTCGTCGGCGCCCTCCCGCAGCTCCTGTGCCTCGATTTCGGACTGGCTGGAGGCCAGCCGACTGAAGAAGCCGCGCAATCCTCCGCGTTTCGGAGGCTCTGCCGTACTCATGATGAATCAGCCTATGTGATGGCGGCGCGTCAGCGAGTCTCGGTGATCTCAGGTCCTCGTTTGAACGGGTTGACGGGCTCCTCGTCGACCTCGTCGGCCGGATCGCTGGGCCGGCGCAGCGGGATGGACTCCTCGCGGGCCATCGGCTCGTCGCCACGCACGACCACGATGTCCTTGACGAAGTCGAGGAAGGCCTCGGCCACCTGGTCGTCCACCGCGGCCCTGCCGTTGACGACGGCCAGCAGGAACCAGCGCGGCCCGTCGATGCCGATGTAGCGGGCGGGCCTCGTGGCGCCCTCGACCGTCACCTGGCCGGCCAGCTCGACGCCGAACACGCCCTCCCGCTCCTCCAGCGTCTTCGCGCCGGCCTTGATCTTGGTCCTGATCTCCTCCCACAGACCGCCCGACTTGGGCGCGGCCAGTGCCTGGAGCTGCAGCGAGCTCTCCTCCCACAGCACCACGACGCCGACGTGCTGGTCTCCCACGGAGGCCAGCCGGACGTCGAACGCCGAGTTGTGGGGCAGGCGGAGACCGCCCAGGTCGATCCTGTCGTGGTCAGGGTGCGGCTCGTCGGCGTCCCACGGCCCCCGCTCGCGCGTGGGGGTCGCGACGGTTTCCCCGACCGCGTGCTTGGCCTGCTCACGACGGCGTCGTCGGAACACTTCGTTTCACTCTCCCTGGAATCAACGTCCTGTCGAACCGTGCCCGCCGGCGCCGCGCGGGGAGGCCGGCAGGCTCTCCACCTCGCGGAAGGCGGCCCGTTCGACTCGCTGGAAGACGAGTTGGGCCAGCCTGTCGCCACGGCGCAGCCGGAACGACTCCTTGGCATCGGTATTGATCATTGTGACCTTGATCTCGCCGCGGTAGCCGGCGTCGACCGTGCCCGGCGCGTTCACCAGAGTGACGCCGTGCCGCGCGGCCAGGCCGGACCGGGGATGCACCAGGGCCACGTAGCCGTCGGGCAGCGCGATCGCCACACCCGTGCGGATGACCGCCCGCTCCCCCGGCAGCAGCTCGGCGTCCTCGGCCGCGTGCAGGTCCGCGCCGGCGTCGCCCGGGTGGGCGTAGGAGGGCACCGGCAGCTCGGGGTCGAGCCGCTGGATGAGAACCTCCACGTCGCGCACCGGAGCTTCTTCGCCGGTCCCGCCGGTCCGCTCGCTCACAGGCTCACCTCATGGTCCTGGTGTCTGCCTCAAGGTACGCCTTCCCGGCGGGGATCCCGGTGCACCGGTCCGCCGGGTGGAGTGTCGTGCCGACGGGAACAGGACGGTGCGCCTTCGGCCGTGCGGAGTCAGGCGGCGACGTGGTCGCCAAGGAACAGGTCACGGGTGACGAGGTTACTCCGTGTCAGCGCCATCTCGGCCCGCCGCGCGGGATTCGCGGCCGCCGGACTCACCGTCGGCGTGCTCGCCGGCGGGCTGGCCGTCGGGCTCACCCTCGGCGTGCTCGCCGGCGGGCTGGCCGTCGGGCTCACTGCCGGCGGGCTCGTCGCCCGGTGGGCCCGGTGGACCCGATGGCACGGCCAGCACGTCTGACGGCGCCGGCAGGGCCAGGGGATCGGATCTCAGCTCCGGCAGCGCGCGGTAGATCACCGCGGCCACCGGGACGGCGACCACGGCCCCGGCGATGCCCGCCAGGATGCCGCCGACGGCCAGCACCAGGATGATGGCGAGCGGGTGGAAGTGGAGCGCCCTGCCGACGATCAGCGGCTGGAGCACGTGGTTCTCCAGTTGCTGCTCGATGACCAGGATGCCGACGAAGATCAGGGCGTAGACGATCCCCTTGGCACCCAGGGTGACCAGGGTGGCGACCGTGCCGGCGAAGAAGATGCCGACGATCGGGATGAAGCTGGCGAAGAAGATGAGCACGGCGAGCGGCGCCCAGAGCGGCACGCCCATGCCCGCCAGCACGATGCCCATGACCACGCCGTGCACGGCGGCGACGATCACACTGCCCTGCACGTAGTGCGACAGGGTGGTCCAGGCCGCTCGGCCGGCCCGGTCGACCCGCGGCGACATCCGGCCGAATCCCTTGAGGAACCACGCCCAGATCCGGTCGCCGTCCTTGAGCAGGAAGAACGTCACGAACAGCATCAGCACGATGGACGCGAGCACCTCGACGGCGACGGCTCCGGCGCTCAGCACCGTGCCGGTGATGGCCGTCCGCTGGGCGTCGATCATCGACACGACGTTGTTGACGTAGTCGGTGATCTGCGCCTCTTGCAGGTGCAGCGGGCCGGTCGTCAGCCACTCCTGCACCTCGGCGACGGTGACCTGGACCTGCTTGACCAGGTTGGGGAACTCCTCGGTGGCGCGCGCGCCGACGAGCCAGCCGGTGCCCATGATCACCGCCAGCGCGGCGATCATGGTGATCCAGGTGGCCCAGATGGACCGCATGCCCGCCTCGCGCAGACTCCGGGTCAGCGGGAAGAGCAGCGCCGTCAGCAGCAGGGCGATGGCCACCGGCAGCGCCACGAAGCTGAGCCTCGCGACGGCTCCGGCGAAGTAGAACAGGACGATGCCGATGAGGATCAGGCACGCGCTCCATGCGGCCATCCGCGCCAGTACGGGTGGCACGAGTTTGGTTCCGCGGTCGCTCAGCACGGTTCCAGACTGGCACGTCAGAGCCGCGGATGCGCGCGGTTAAATGATCGGGTCTGGCAGGGCACGGCGCCGCCGTGCCCTGCCGCCGGGCGTCAGGTCAGCGACACCTCGACCGTCGTCGTCTCGCCGTACGCCAGCACGAACTCCTCGACGTTGCCCGCGGCGCACAGGTCGTCCTGCGCGAGCCGGACCAGCTCGGCCAGCGGAGAGGTCACCGTGAGGCAGGAGACCTCGGCCCGCATGGACAGCTTGGCCTCGGACTTGGCCCTGCGGACCTGGCGCAGCACCTCGGAGGCCGCCTCCAGCACCGCCGGGTCGCCGGTCCCCGGCTCGGTGGCGGGCCAGCGCGCCTGGTGCACCGAGCCCTCGCGCCACCAGGACCACACCTCTTCGGTGACGAACGGCAGGAACGGCGCGAACAGCCGCAGCAGCACGTCGAGCGCCTGCCGCAACGCCGCGTGCGCCGAGGCCGCCGCCGGGCCGGGTTCGTACGCCCTGGCCTTGACCAGCTCCAGATAGTCGTCGCAGAACGACCAGAAGAACCGCTCGATCGCCTCCAGCGCCCGGGTGTGCTCGTAGCCGTCGAACGCCTCGCCCGCCTCGCGCACCACGCCGGCCAGCGCCGCCAGCATCGACAGGTCGACCGGCTCGGTGACCTCGCCCTCGGACCGGTCGTCGCCCATGCTCAGCACGAACTTGGACGCGTTGAGGATCTTGATCGCCAGCCGCCGCCCGATCTTGAGCTGGCCGGCGTCGAAGGCGGTGTCGACGCCGTACCGGCCGCCCGCCGCCCAGTAGCGGACCGCGTCGGAGCCGTGCTGCTCCAGCAGGTCCATCGGGGTGACCACGTTGCCCTTGGACTTGGACATCTTCTTGCGGTCGGGGTCGAGGATCCAGCCGGAGATGGCGACGTCGCTCCACGGCACGTCGCCGAACTCCAGGTGCGACCTGACCACGGTGGCGAACAGCCAGGTCCGGATGATCTCGTGGGACTGCGGGCGCAGGTCGGCCGGGAAGACCCGCTGGAACAGGTCGTCGTCGGTCTCCCAGCGCCCGGCGATCTGCGGGGTCAGCGACGAGGTGGCCCAGGTGTCCATGACGTCGGGGTCGGCCACGAACCCGCCGGGCACGCCCCGCTGCTCCGGCGTGTAGCCGGGCGGCGTGTCGGAGGACGGGTCGATCGGCAGCAGCTCCTCGGGCGGCACGATCGGCTCGTCGTAGCGCGGCCGGCCGGACTCGTCGAGCCGGTACCACACCGGGAACGGCACGCCGAAGAACCGCTGCCGGGAGATCAGCCAGTCGCCCGCGAGACCCTGCACCCAGTTGTCGTAGCGCACCCGCATGTGCGGCGGGTGCCAGGCCAGCTCGCGGCCCCGCGCCAGCATCCGCTCGCGCAGCGCCTCGTCGCGCCCGCCGTTGCGGATGTACCACTGCCGGGTGGTGACGATCTCCAGCGGCTTGTCGCCGCGCTCGTAGAACTTCACCGTGCGCTGGACCGGGCGCGGGTCGCCGTCCAGGTCGCCGGACTCGCGCAGCAGCTCCACGATCCGCTCGCGGGCGCTGTGCACGGTCTTGCCCGCCAGCTCTTTGTACGGCTCCGGCTCGACGTCGTCGGGCGGCTCGGGCAGCAACCGGCCGTCCCAGCCGATGACGGGCCGGGTGGGCAGGTGGAGCTCGCGCCACCACGTCACGTCGGTGATGTCGCCGAAGGTGCAGATCATCGCGATGCCCGAGCCCTTCTCGGGCTCGGCCAGGTGGTGGGCCAGGATCGGCACCTCGACGCCGAACAGCGGCGTCAGCACCGACGTGCCGAACAGAGCCTGGTAGCGCTCGTCGTCGGGGTGGGCGACCAGGGCCACGCAGGCGGGGATGAGCTCGGGCCGGGTCGTCTCGATCCAGACCGGCCCCTTCTCGCCGTAGAAGGAGATCCGGTGGAAGGCGCCGGGCCACTCCCGGTCCTCCAGCTCGGCCTGGGCGACGGCGGTGCGGAAGGAGACGTCCCACAGCGTCGGCGCCTCGGCGAGGTAGGCCTCGCCGCGGCGCAGGTTGCGCAGGAACGCCCGCTGGGAGACGCGGCGTGAGTCGTCGCCGATCGTGGTGTAGAGCAGCGACCAGTCGACCGACAGGCCGACCCGCCGCCACACCTCCTCGAACGCCTGCTCGTCGATCTCCGTCAGCTTGTGGCAGAGCTCCACGAAGTTACGCCGCGAGATGGAGACATCGCGTTTGCCGGGCTTGTCCGGTGGCACGAAGTCGGGGTCATAGGGCAGCGACGGGTCGCAGCGGACGCCGTACACGTTCTGCACGCGACGCTCGGTCGGCAGGCCGTTGTCGTCCCAGCCGATCGGGTAGAACACCGACTTGCCCAGCATGCGCTGGTAGCGGGCCATGATGTCGGTGTGGGTGAAGGAGAAGACGTGGCCGACGTGCAGGGAGCCGGAGACGGTGGGCGGCGGCGTGTCGATCGAGTAGATCCGCTCACGCGGCTGGGACCGGTCGAACCGGTAGGTGCCCTGCTCCTCCCAGCGGGCTACCCATACCTGCTCCAGGCCGTCGAGAGTCGGTTTCTCGGGCATGAGCGGATGGCGTAGGCGCTGTTCAGTCATGCCTCCTTATGGTACGGCTTGCCGGGCCCGGCAAGCGTTAGAGACTAGGGTTCGTTATCTGAGGGAAGGGAGAAGTTCTCATGGCGGATGAGAGGCCTGACGTCGCCTGGCGAGTGATCGGCGCTGCGGTGGGGCTGGTGACCGCGTGGGGGGCGCGTAAGCTCCTCGGGCTCGCCTGGGTGAAGGCGACCGGCAAGGAGCCGCCCATCGACCCGGACTCGCCCGAGGTCTCCATGGGCGAGGCGATCGGTTACGCCGTGGTGATGGGCGTGGGCATGTCGGTGGCGCAGATCGTGGTCAACCGGACCGCCAAGAAGCGCTATGACTCATGGCGGGCGCTGAAGCAGGTGTCTCCAAGGCAGTGAGAAACTCGCTGGCCCAGCGGTCCACGTCGTAGGTGGCGACCCGGCGGCGCATCGTGCGCATGCGCCGGGCCAGCTCGTGCGGCGTGGCCCGCATCGCGGCCATCATCTGGCGCTTGACGTCCTCCACGTCGTAGGGGTTGACCAGGAACGACTGCCGCAGCTCGTCGGCCGCCCCGGCGAACTCGCTGAGCACCAGCGCGCCGTGCAGGTCGTGGTGGCAGGCGACGTACTCCTTGGCGACCAGGTTCATCCCGTCGCGCAGGGGTGTGACGACCATGACGTCCGCCGCCAGGTAGAGCGCGGCGAGCTCCTGCTTGCCGTAGGACTGGTGGAAGTACTGGATCGGCTGGTTGCCCAGCACGGAGTTCTCGCCGTTGATCCGGCCCACCTGGAGCTCGATGTCGTCGCGCAGCCGCCGGTACTCCTCCACCCGCTCCCGGCTCGGGGTGGCGATCTGCACGAACACCGCCTCGCCGGGGCCGATCCGCCCGTCCTTGAGCAGCTCGCCGAAGGCCTCCAGGCGCTGCCCGATGCCCTTGGTGTAGTCGAGCCGGTCCACGCCGAGCAGCACGTGCTCGGGGTCGCCGAGCTCCATCCTGATCTCCTTGGCCCGGGAGATCACCTGCGGCTCGCGTACCATCGAGTCCAGCTCGCCGAAGTCCACCGAGATCGGGAACGCCTGGGTGGTGACCACCCGGTCCTCCAGGAAGATCTCGTTGCCCTTGTACGGCACGCCCAGCAGCCTGCGGCACAGCCGCCGGAAGTTCGACGCGCCGCCCGGGAGCTGGAAGCCCACCAGGTCGGCGCCGAGCAGCCCTTCGACCAGCTCCCTGCGCCACGGCAGCCGCCAGAACAGCTCCACCGGCGGGAACGGGATGTGCAGGAAGAATCCGATGCGCAGGTCCGGCCGGAGCTTGCGCAGCATCGCGGGCACGAGCTGGAGCTGGTAGTCCTGCACCCAGACGACGGCGCCCTCCTCGGCGGCCTCGGCGGCCGCGATGGCGAAGCGCTCGTTGACGGCCCGGTACGTCTCCCACATGGGCCGTTCGAAGACCGGCGGCGCGACCACGTCGTGGTAGAGCGGCCAGAGCGTGGCGTTGGAGAATCCCTCGTAGTACAGCTCGACCTCGGCGGCCGACAGCGGCACCGGGATCAGGCTCATGCCGTCCTGCTCGAACGGCTCCAGTACTTCGTCAGCCGCGCCGTGCCAGCCGAGCCAGGCTCCGTGACGGCGTTGCATCACAGGCGCGATGGCGGTGACCAGCCCGCCGGGGCTCCTGCGCCATGAGGCCGTTCCGTCTTGCTCGACGTTCCGGTCCACCGGCAACCGGTTCGCGACGATCAGAAACGAGCTACGGCCAACCACCCAAGTCCTCCTCGCCTCATACTTCCGAAAGACGCGACGCGCGTCTCACAGCGGCTATCACCTGTTCCGGCCCCGCATGGGGAATGATCGCGGCGATATGGGCATCCGGCCTGATGAGCCATGCCTCATCGGGTCCTGCGCCGAGCCTCTCAGCGAGCGTGCCGGTCCCGTCCATCTCCGCGAGCCCGCGAACGGCGAGCGGCGCCGTAGTGACTTTGCCCAAGACCTGGGCAAACAAACCCGAATCGCACATTCCACCCAGAAGCAGCAGGAATCCATCACGGCACAGCTCGCGCAGCCGTCCCCTGGGCAGCGGCACGTCGGGCACGATCACGCCGGGCGCCGGATCGCACAACGCGCCCTTCGGCGGCCTGCCCCGGAACGGCCGTGCCGGCTCCGGTGTGGTGAGCGGCGAGTCCACGTACCAGAACGGCTCGGCGAAGCGGCCGGAGTCGACCTCGGCGGCGTCGCCGCCCGCCCGGCAGGCCTCCAGCGCGGCCCGCCTGCGGGCCCGCTCGCCCTCGGTCCTCGGCGCGAGGAAGCGCATGGTGGCGGCCGTGACCTCCAGGTTCTCCCGCGCCGCCGCGTGACGCTCGTCGTGGTAGCTCTCCAGGAGCTCCGCCGGCGCCCAGCCGTTCAGCACGAACGCCAGCTTCCAGGCGGCGTTCTCGGCGTCGGGCACGCCCGAGTTGAGGCCGCGGGCGCCGAACGGGGCCACCAGGTGGGCGCAGTCCCCGGCCAGCAGCACCCGGCCCACCCGCATGCGGGAGGCGATCCGCGAGTGGAAGCGGTAGGTCGTCTGCCAGAGCAGGTCGTAGTCGCGATCCCCGATGATCTGCCGGATTCTGCGCGCCACGTCCTGACGTGTCGGGATGAAATGCGGGGGGATCTGCCAGTCGATCCTGAACGTGCCCTCGGGGCAGGGATGGATGAGCACCTGCCTGCCCGGATTCCACTCCGGGTCGAAGTGGAAGCGGCGCTCGTGCTCCCAGCCGGGCAGGTCGGCCCGGATGTCGCAGATGAGGAACTGGTCGTCGAACGACTCACCGTCGAAGCGCACCCCGAGCGCCTGCCGAAGCCCCTGGGCGCGCGCACCGGCGCACACGACGGCGTACGGCGCCCGCAGCGTCCGGTCCCGGCAGCGCACGGTGACACCCGCGTCGTCCTGCTCCAGGCCGGTCACCCGGTGGTCCCAGCGGACCTCCACCAGCGGCTGCGCGGCGATGGCCGCGTCGAGGATCTGCTCGGTGCGCGTCTGGGAGATGTTCACGCACGGCGGCAGCGGCCCCTGGGTGTCGAAGGTCCACGACAGCAGCTCCTCGCCCCGGTAGTAGGTGCGGGCCGTGGTCCAGGCCAGCCCCTCCTCGGCGATCCGGCCCGCGCCGGCGGCCGACCAGATGTCGAGCACGTCACGCTGCTGGCAGATCGACTTGGACCCGGCGGGCCGGCGGCCGGGTCGCTCGTCGAGGACCAGCACCGGCACGCCCCAGCGGGCCAGCAGCAGGGCCGCGCTCTGTCCGACCGGTCCCGCGCCCACCACGATGACCTGCTCACCGACGGCTGCCGTCATGTCTGCAGCAACTCCCACACCTCGCGATCGCGCTCCGCCGTCCACACCCGTGGCCGCTCCACCCCGTCCAGCTCGTCCCACAGCCGCGAGACGTTGAACGGCAGGCAGTGCTCGAAGATCGGCCAGGCGCCGTAGCGAGGCGCGAGCGCCCGGTGGGCGCCCTCGAACGCCTCCTTCAGCGTGCCGCCCCTGCCGTGCGCCGCGCCGACCTCGGTGAGCATGACGCGCAGGAAGTCACGGGTCTGCGCGACCGCCGCCGCCACCTCCCGCTCGCCGCGCGCCACCGCACCCCTGCCGCCGACCAGGACCCGCGCCCCGAACGACGCGACCCGGTCGAGCGTGGCCCCGGCCCAGTCGCGGTGGAAGGCGTCACCGGTGTAGAGGGCCGCCTGGGACTCCACCAGGTCCCCGGCGAACAGCACGCCCTGCCTCGGCAGCCACGCCACCAGATCGCCCTCGGTGTGGCCGCGCCCGCAGTGCGCCAGCACCACCTCGCCCCGGTCGCCGCCGAGCTGGATGGTGAACGTGTCGCTGAACGTCGCCGTCGGCCAGGTCAGCCCGGGGATGGAGGAGGGCTCCTTGAACAGCCGGGGCATCCGGCCGTACTCGCTCGCCCAGTCCTGCTCCCCACGCTCGGCGATCAGCTCGCGGGTCTTGTCGTGCGCCACGATCACCTCGGCGCCGAACGCCGAGGCGCCCAGCACCCTGACCGCGTGATAGTGCGACAGGACCAGGTATCTGACCGGCTTGGCGGTGCGCTGCCGCAGCGTCGCGAGCCACTCGCGGGCCGCCACCGGTGTCGCCATGGCCTCGAAGCAGACCAGGAAGTCCTCTCCCTCGACGGCCCCCACGTTCGGGTCGCCCTCGGCCGTGAGCGCGTACACGCCCTCGGCGAGCTCCTCGAAGGAGCGCTGCTTGTCGCCCAGATCCGCGGACGAGGCGAACGGTTTGGGCATGGCCCCTCCTCGGGGGATCAGGCGTGACGGCGGGACTGGACCACGTGGAAGCGGCCGGCGACGAAGCCGGGGTCGGTCAGCGAGGCCGTGGCGGCCGGGTTGGCGCCGGTGCCGTGATAGTCGGAGAACGCGGCCGCCTGGTTGACGTACACGCCGCCGGTGAGGTTGCACGACAGGTTGACGCCCGACTCCAGCGCCGCCTGTTCGGCCTCCGCCAGCACCGCGGGCGAGGTGGAGTAGACGGAGGCGGTCAGCGCGCCGCGCTCGGCGGTCGTACGGCGCAGCACGTCGAGGCTCTCGGCCGTCGAGCTGGTCGGGATGACGAACGAGATCGGGCCGAAGTGCTCGCGACCGTAGACGTCGGTCCGCGAGGGGGACACGCGGAGGATCGCGGGGGTGCGGATCACCGCCTCGGGGAAGTCCGGATGCCGCGGCGAGCGCGACGCGAGCACGGTCTTGCCGAGCTTGTGAGCGCTTTCCAGGCGGGACAGGACGTCCGGGCCGACGATCGCGCCGGTCAGCTCGACCGCCCGCGCGTCGTCGCCGAGCAGCTCGCCGACCGCCGCGGCGAGCCCCTCCGCGACCTCGTCGAAGCTCTTGTTCCCCTCGTCGGTGTCGATCCCGCCGAGGGGGATGAGGATGTTCTGCGGGGCGGTGCACATCTGGCCGCTGTAGAGCGACAGCGAGAACGCCAGGTTGCCGAGCATCCCGCGCCAGGAGTCGGTGGAGTCGACGACGACCGAGTTGACCCCGGCCTTCTCGGTGTGGACGAGGGCCTGGACGGCGTTGCGCTCCAGCCAGTCGCCGAACTCGGTGGAGCCGGTGAAGTCGACGACGCGCACGGCCGGGTCGGTGGCGAGCTCGACCGCCAGCCCCCTGCCCTCCTCCGCGGCCAGCTGCACCAGCGCCGGATGGAAGCCCGCCTCGGCGAGGACCTCCCGGGCGATCCGCACGGTGATCGCCAGCGGCAGGATGGCGCGCGCGTGCGGCTTGACGATCACCGGGTTGCCGGTGACCAGAGAGGCGAACAGGCCGGGGTAGGCGTTGAAGGTCGGGAAGGTGCTGCAGCCGATGACCAGCGCGACGCCGCGCGGCACCACGGTGAAGCGCTTGTCCAGCACCAGGGGTCCGCCCTTGCCCGGCTTCGCCCAGCGGACGGCGGAGGCCGAGGCGGTCATGGCCGCGTAGGCGCAGGCCACGGCCTCCAGCGCCCGCTCCTGCGCGTGCGGCCCGCCGGCCTGGAAGGCCATCACGAACGCCTGCCCGGTGGTGTGCCGCACGGCGTGGGCGAGCTCGAAGCTGTGCTCGTTGAGCCGGTTGACGATCTCGACGCAGGTGAGCGCGCGGACCTCGGGCCCGGCGTCGCGCCAGGCGGGCAGCGCCGCCTTGGCGGCGGCGACCAGGCCCGGCGGGCACGGCTCGGGGTAGGTGACGCCCAGGTCCATCCCGTACGGGGAGCGCTCGGTGCCGATCCAGGCGCCGGTGGCCGGCTGGTCGAGCTCGAACGGCTTGCCGAGATGGTCCTCGAACGCCTGCTCGCCCCGCTCGGCCGAGCCCTCCCCGTAGACGCGCGGGCTGGGCGAATCGGGGTAGGCGCTCCAGTAGCCACGCTGGGCGATCGCGGTCAGGGCCTTGTCCAGGGTCTGGCGATTGCGCTCGAACATCGTTGTTCACCCTCTAGACAGAAGATGGGCCGGACGGTTGCAGTATCTACCGAACATTCGGTCAGTTGGCAAGGGGCCCCTCTGCCGAAGCCTGCGGCCTGACAGCCACAGGCGAGATACTTACCTATATGTCCACCCCAACCCGTCAACGGAAACGCGGACACGACCCGGAGTCCGTGCTGGCCATCGCCGTCGGCGTCTTCAACGAGCGCGGCTACGACGGGACGAGCATGGAGGATCTGGCCAGGGCGCTCGGCGTCACCAAATCCGCCATCTACTACCACGTACCCGGCAAGGAGCAGCTGCTCGCGCGAGCCCTGGATCGGGCGCTCGATGGCCTGTTCACCCTGATCGGCGACGAGCGCGCCACCTCAGGTCCGGCGATCGACCGCCTGGAGTGGGTCGTACGGCAGTGCGTGCGCACCTTGGTGGACCGCCTGCCGTACGTGACGTTGCTGCTGCGGGTGCGCGGCAACAGCGCGACCGAGCAGGGCGCGCTGGATCGGCGGCGGGAGTTCGACGCGTTCGTCCATCACCTGGTCGGGCAGGCGGCGGCCGAGGGCGGGATCCGGCCGGACCTCGATCCGGCGCTGGTGACCAAGCTGCTGTTCGGCGCCGTCAGCTCGATCGCCGAGTGGGATCGCCCGGCGTCCGGCGGGTCGGCGGACGACCTGGCCGACATGCTGGTCACGATGATGTTCGACGGGTTGCGGGGCTAGCGACGGGTCGCGGGGCTAGCTAGGCATCCAGCTCCGGGGCGCGCCGGCCGGGCGGCAGCGGGGCCTTGACGCGCAGGTCGTTGCGGATGGCCTCGCCGAGTCTCTTGGTGGCCATCCGGTTGAGCGCGCCGCCGGCCACGGCCCCGGTGAGGAACGGGCCGAGCGTGGTCAGGTGGCGGCCGAGCGTCCGCATCAGCCGGTTGCGCAGCGCGGTCTTGGCGGCCGCGCCGAGGGCGAGGGTCACGGAGGCGGGGGCGAGCGGATCCACGCCGCGCTGCTTGGCCCAGGCGGCGGTGAAGACAACGGCGCGCTGGGAGCCGGTGCCCTGGACGTGCACGCCGTAGACCTCGTGCAACTCGGCCAGGAGCTTGACCTCGATGGCGGCCACCACGATGGTCTCGGCGACGAGCTGGGCGGGGGCCGACAGGAGGAGGGGTGGGGCGGCGAACTCGGCCGCCGCCAGGGCGCCGCCGATGGCCCCGACGGTCATCGTGGCCTTCTGCGCGGTGCGGACGAGGTCGTCGGCGAGCTCCTCGCCGGTCAGTCCCTGGTGATGGTCGGAGAGCGTGCGCAGGTCCCTGATCGGGATGCGGGGCGCGATGTTCAGGAAGACGTCCGCCAGCCAGCGGCCGCGACCGGCGCCGTTCTTCCTGGCCTTGCTCGCGCCCGTCGCCAGGGCGCGGGCTAGACGGCCGAGCAGCCTGCGCCGCTCGGCCGGCTCCAGCTCGGCGGGCTCGGTGAGCCTGCCTACGAGCTCGCCGACCTCCGACTCGGAGGTGGCGACCTCGTCACCCGGTTGAGGATCCTTGTCAGGTGTGGCCACGCGTCTGCCTCCTTGTCAGGCGGCGCACTCCCGGCAGACCTGCTGACCGTTCCTCTCGGAGGCCAACTGGCTACGGTGGTGCACGAGGAAGCAGCGTGAACAGGTGAACTCGTCAGCCTGGCGCGGGATGACCCGCAGGCTGAGCTCTTCGTTCGACAGATCCGCACCGGGCAGTTCGAGCGATTCGGCGAGATCGGTCTCGTCGATGTCGATGCTGCCTGACGATTTGTCGGTGCGCCGCGCCTGGAGCTCCTGGAGGCTGTCTTCCCCCAGATCGTCGTCTGTCTTGCGCGGGCTGTCGTAGTCGGTAGCCATGGTGATTACTCCATCCCCCTCATCAATATGTCTTCGCGCTCGTCGCGCGTCTTCTAACGTCCGGGAGGTCCGTCTTGTGCCCGTTCCGCCGGGGAGATTTCCCATCGGTACCCCGAGGAAACGGACCACGAACCTCCCAACACGTCAGGGCCTGCTGCCGTCGGCAATGGTTAGCCAAATATGGCGAAACCCACAGCCTTGGCGTCATGCGCCACCGTGTTCGACGGCACATCCAACCACATGTGCGACGAGAACGAGACGCCCCCCGTTGGACAACACGCCGGGACAACACGCCGATCAGCGTCTCGGAAGCCTAATGGTCACCACGAGTCCTCCGCCCTCCCGGGGCACCGCGTTCACGGTGCCGCCGTGAGCCTGCACCACGGCACGGACGATGGACAGCCCCAGACCCGATCCCTTGGCCGAATCAACGCGGTCCGCATTGAGCCTCCTGAACGGTTCGAACAGGCTGTTCACCTCGTACGCCGGCACATGCTGCCCGGTGTTGGCCACCTGAACAACCAAGGCACCGTCCACCATTCCCGTTCGGATCCATACTTTTCCGTTTTCGGGAATGTTGTACTTCACGGCGTTCTCAAGGAGGTTGCTGACGGAGCGCTCCAGGAGCACGGGATCGCCGACGGTAGGCGCGCTGACCAGTTCGGTGGTCAGCGTGACGCCGTGCTCTTCCGCGAAAGGCGTAACCTGCTCGACCGCCGTCTGCGTCACGTCCATGACGTCCACCGGCTTGCGCACCGCGAGCTCGCGCTCGCTCCTGGCGAGCAGCAGCAGCCCCTCGATGAGCTTCTCGTTGCGCGCGTTGACCTCCAGGAGGGTACGGCCCAGCGCCTTGAGGTCCTGGGACGCCTCAGGGTCGGACAGGGCGATCTCCAGGACCGTCCGGTTGATGGTGAGCGGGGTGCGCAGCTCGTGCGAGGCGTTGGCGACGAAGCGGCGCTGGGCGTCGAAGGCGACGTTGAGCCGGATCAGCATGTCGTCGAAGGTGTCGGCCAGTTCCTTGAGCTCGTCGTTCGGCCCCTGGAGGTCGATGCGCTGGTGGGCCAGGGTGCTCTCGGAGAGCTTGCGGGCCGTGGAGGTCATCTGGCTGACGGGCCGCAGCGCCCGGTCGGCCACGAAGTAGCCGAAGATGACGGCGAGGATGCCGACGCCCATCAATCCCAGGATCGACTGCCTGACCAGGGTGTCCAGCACCTCGTTGATGCCGTTGACCCGGAGCAGTTTGACCTGTGTCTCCAGGTAGGCGGCGAGATCCGACGGCGTGCCCTCCGGCAGCTTCAGTTCGTACACGAACCCCGTGTAGAGCACCGAGCGCACGATGAAGTGGATCACTACCAGCAGCAGCGCCCCGGCCAGGAAGAACATGCCGCTGTAGGTCAGGGCGAGCCGCCAGCGGATGCTCACCTTGCCGGGCAGGTCCCGCACACGCTCCATCGTGCTACGCACATCCGGCGGGTGCGACGGCGGGGGTGGCCCGTCCCAGACGGGCGGCCCGCTGGGCGGCGGCGCCTGCCCGGCCCGCGCCGCCTTCCGCGCCGAGTGCGGGCTGATCATCGGGTGGGTGGGCACCGCCTCACGGTCCGGCCGTTCCGTCACAACTTGTACCCAACTCCGGGCACGGTCTCGATCACCTGAGGCTCGCCCAGCTTCTTCCGCAAGGTCATCATGGTCACCCGCACCACGTTGGTGAACGGGTCGATGTTCTCGTCCCAGGCCTTGTCCAGCAGGTCCTCCTGGCTGACCACGGCGCCCTCGGCCCGCATGAGCTCCTCCAGGACGGCGAACTCCTTCTTGGTCAGCACGACCTCCTTGCCGTCGCGCTGGACCAGACGCTTGCCCGGGTCGAGCCGGACGCCGGCGCGTTCGAGCACGGGCGGCAGGGCGGGAGCCGAGCGGCGGCCCAGCGCGCGCACCCGCGCGACCAGTTCGACGAAGACGAACGGCTTGGCGAGGTAGTCGTCGGCGCCCAGGCCGAGCCCCTCCACCTTGTCGTCCACGTCGCCGGAGGCGGTCAGCATCAGGATCCGCGACGAGGTGCGCTGCTCGACGAGGCGGCGGCAGACCTCGTCGCCGTGCACCACCGGCAGGTCCCGGTCCAGGACGATCACGTCATAGTCGATGTAGGAGGTGCGCTCCAGCGCGCCGCCGCCGTCGTAGGCCACGTCCACGGCCATGGCCTCGCGCCGCAGCCCGGTCGCGATCGCGTCCGCGAGCACCCGCTCATCCTCGACCACCAGCACTCGCACTCTGGTACACCTCTCTCCGATTCTGGCTGAGTAATTCTGCCCACAGCAGCGATAAGCGCACGGTAAGGCATGTTCGGACGTGCCCGGACGCGGGTGACGCAAGGCACAACGGATTTCATGTTTCGGGAGCGGAACAGTCTGGGTACACCTGCGAAACACCCAAAATCCGTGCGCCGGTTTCGGCGTTCGCGGGCGATGGGTCACACTTCGCCCCGCATCAGCACGAACCCCTGAGAGAGTAGGTGAGATGGGCGAGTTCACGACCACGATCGAAAGCCGCCTCGACCAGGCTTACAAGGGCCTCCGGGAGGCCAGGAGCGCCGGTGACGATTACCTCGCCGACACCCTCACCGCCGAGATCGAGGATCTCCGCCGCCTGGCGGACGATCACGGCGTTCCCCTGCCCCGCTGAGCGTGACACGGCCGGAGCCCCTGAGGAGGGGCTCCGGCCGTTCTCTCATCAGATCCTGATCAGTCGCGCTCGGGATCGAGCGGCGCCAGCAGGTCGTGCAGGTCCGCGAACAGGCCGGGAGCCGCGCAGAGCATGAACTCGCTGTTGGACGGCCTGCCGCCCAGGCCGCCGATCCTGGCCCCGGCCTCGCTCGCCACCAAGCCCCCCGCAGCGTAGTCCCAGTAGTTGACGCCCCGCTCGTAGTAGGCGTCCACCCGGCCGGAGGCCACCGAGCACAGGTCGGCGGCGCAGGAGCCGCCCCGCCTGATGTCACGCACCCTCGGCAGCACCGAGGCGAGCACCTGCGCCTGAACGGCACGCCGGGCCGAGTCGTACCCGAAGCCGGTCGCCACCAGCGCCTGCCCCAGCGGCACGGCCGGGTTGCAGCGCAGCCGCTCACCGTCGAGCCAGGCGCCCTCGCCGAGCGCCGCGGTGAACATCTCGCCGCGCGGCGCCACGTTCACCGCTCCCGCCACGACGCGGCCGTTCACCTCGACGGCGATCGACACCGCCCAGTCGGGCAGGCCGTACAGGAAGTTGACGGTCCCGTCGATCGGGTCGACGACCCAGCGCACGTCGGAGTCGCCCGGCGCCTCGCCGCCCTCCTCGCCGAGGACGCGGTCGTCCGGCCGGACGGCCGCGATCCGCTGCCTGATGAGCTCCTCGGACGCCTTGTCCAGCAGCGTGACCACGTCGGTGGGACTGGACTTGGTCAGCACGTCGGCGGACGCCACGGACATCGTGGGCCGCTTGGCGAGCAGCATGTCGCCGGCCTCGCGGGCGATGTCCTCGGCCAGTCGCGCGAAGTCGGTCATGGTGTCGGTCATCATGCCACCGAGTCCGGGCGCTTCCACTCCTGGCCGAGGACGTGCCGGCCGAGGAAGGCCAGGACGGTCTCGTACCAGGCGACGACGTTGCCGGGCTTGAGGATCCAGTGGTTCTCGTCGGGGAAGTAGAGGAACTTCGACTCGACGTCGGAGCGGCGCAGGTCCCACCACAGGCGCAGGGCCTCACCGATCGGCACCCGGTAGTCCTTGTCGCCGTGGATGACGAGCATCGGGGTGCTGATCCGGTCCAGGCCGTGGTGCGGGGAGAGCGCGGTGTAGCGCTCGGAGCCGGGGGCGCCGAACTCCCGCTGCCAGTACATGGCCATGTCGGTGGTGCCGGCGAACTGGTCGAGGTTCCACAGCGAGGCGTGGGTGACGATCGCCTTGTAGCGGTCGCTGTGCCCGGCGACCCAGTTGGCCATGTAGCCGCCGTACGAGCCGCCCATCGCGGCGATCCGCTCGCCGTCGAGGTCGTCCCTGGCCAGCGCCACGTCCACGATCGCGTCGAGGTCGGCCATGGTGCGCGGGCCCCAGTCGCCCCAGCCCCGGTCGATCATGTCCTGACCGTAACCGGTGGACAGACACGGGTCCGGCATCAACACGGCGTAACCGTGCTGGGCCATGATCCACGCCTGCCAGCGCCACTGCCAGTCGTTCCACGAGGCCACCGGGCCGCCGTGGATCCAGAGCAGGAACGGCGCGGGCTCGGCGGCGGAGGCGGTCTCGGGCAGGATGAGCCAGCCGCGGACGGTGGCGCCGTCGTCGGCCGTCGCGGAGATCTCCGTCAGCGTGCCGGGCACCTCCGGGCGCGGCGCGGGCGAGGGCAGGTCGGTGATCTCGCCGGTGACGACGTCGATCCTGGCAGGCCCGGGGGCCAGGGCGACGCCGCTGCGCAGCGCGTGCACGAAGCGGCCGTCGGCGGAGGCGTTGAGCCCGAGGTAGGCGGCGTCGTCCCCGGTGAGCCTGGTGTGCTCACCGGTCAACGGGACGCGGAAGACCGGGCGGCGGCCCTGGTGGTCGGCGGTGATGTAGACGGCCGAGGAGTCGGGCGCCCACGCGACGTCCGACGGGAACAGGTCGGGCGCGTAGGCGCGGCCCTGCCTGGTGGCCAGGTCGCCCACCCAGAGCTCGACCCTGGCGGAGACGTCCAGGCCGGTGACCCGATCGCGGGTGCAGGCGATCCGCGCGCCGTCCGGGGAGACGGCCAGCGGGCCGCCGAAATCCCAGCCTTCCTGGCTGAACAGGGCGCGCCGATCCCCGCTCGCCACGTCGATCGCCACCAGGTCGGTCCGATGCTCGCCGGCGGGCAGTGAGACCCGCCAGGTGGCGAGCACGGTGGCGCCGTCGGGGGTGAGCGCGATGGAACAGTCGCGCAGCGCCTCGCCGGGGTCGGGGGTGAGCTCGCGCACGTCCTCCAGGCGGTCGTCGCCGAGCCGGCCCGCGAACAGCCTGACGTGGCCGGGGCCGAGGTCGTGGTCCCAGTAGCGGACCGGGTAGCCCTCGTGCAGGATCGCGCTGCTCCCCGCGTCCTTGCGGGCCTTACGCCGCTCCTCCTCCGTCACCTCCTCGCCGTCCAGCACCTCGGAGGCGAACACCACCACGTCGCCGGCCGTACGGAAGACGCCGATGCCGCCGGGCCTGGTGGCCACCTGGCGGGCCTCACCGCCGGCGCGGGGCAGCAGCCAGAGCGCGGGCGCCTCGTCGGCGGCGTCCTTGACGGTGGGGTCCGGGCGGGCGGAGGTGAAGAGCAGGTCGCCGGCGTCGGTGAACTCCGCCGCCGTCTCCCCCTTGGCCGACCTGGTCAGCCGGTACGGCTCGCCGTCCACGGGGATGGACCACAGCGCGGTGCCGTACGACTTGCCGTCCGGGTTGAGTGCCTGCACCGCCGACACCAGACGGGAGCCGTCGGGCGCGAGTTTCAAGGAGAGAACTCGGGGGATGGCGACATAGTCACGGATATCGTCAAATGCGCTCACTCGATCGAACCTACCTCGTGGAAGGACCACTGGCACTGCGGCATAGGGTTGAGCCGTGGGAGATTACGACGCGCTGCTGGTGTTGTCGTTCGGCGGTCCCGAGGGGCCCGGCGACGTGCTGCCGTTCCTGGAGAACGTCGTGCGCGGCCGGGGAGTCCCCCGTGAGCGGCTGATGGAGGTCGCCGAGCACTACCAGGGCTTCGGCGGCGTCAGCCCGATCAACGGCCAGAACCGCGAGCTCGTCGAGGCGCTGCGCCCGCTGGCGGGCGTGCCGGTCTACTGGGGCAACCGCAACTGGCACCCCTTCGGCGAGGACACCGTGCGGCAGATGGCGGCCGACGGCGTGCGCAGGGCGGCGGTCTTCGCCACCTCCGCCTACGCCGGCTACTCCAGCTGCCGTCAGTACTACGAGGACATCGCCAGGATCTCCGTCGACGGCGGCCCCGAGCTGGTCAAGCTGCGCCACTACGGCGACCATCCGGGCTTCGTCGAGGCCATGACCGACCACACCCGGCAGGCGCTGGAGCGGCTCGGGCGCGACGACGCGCGCCTGGTGTTCACCGCGCACAGCATCCCGGTCTCGATGGCCGAGACGGCCGGCCCCTCGGGCGGCCTGTACGAAGCGCAGCTGCGCCGCACCGCCGAGCTGGTCTCCCGGTCGCTGGGCCGCACCGAGCCCTGGGACCTGGTGTGGCAGTCGCGCAGCGGCCCGCCCCAGGTGCCGTGGCTGGAGCCGGACGTCTGCGACCACCTGCGGGCGGTCGACGCCAAGTCCGTGGTGCTGGTGCCCATCGGGTTCGTCTCCGACCACATGGAGGTCGTCTACGACCTCGACACCGAGGCCCGGCAGGTGGCCGACGAGCTGGGGCTGCCCATGGAGCGGGCGGCGACCGCCGGCACCCACCCGGCGTTCGTCCGGATGGTGCGCGAGCTCATGGACGAGCCGGAGCCCGTCGCCTGCGCGCTGACCTGCTGCCCGCCGCCCCGGCGACGTCCGGCCTGATCAGGCGCCTGATCAGGCATAGGTGCGGGCGTACGCCTCGGCGATGCCCAGCACCTTGTTGACGTAGTCCCACGAGTGGTTGTAGTGCCAGATCGCCTTGCGCAGCCTCTCGCCGCCCTGGCCGGCGCCGGTCGCGCAGAGGTAGTTGGCCGCGCCCGGCACCGCGTCGTACGGGCTCCAGATGTCGGCCTTGCCATCGCCGTCGCCGTCCACGCCGTAGGCCTTCCAGGTGGCGGGCATGAACTGCATCGGGCCGAGCGCGCCCGCGCTGGAGGGGCCGTTGTTGCGCCCGTGGCCGGTCTCCACCTGCCCGATCGCGGCCAGCACGGTCCATGACAGCCCGGGGCAGCGGGTGGCCGAGAGCTTGTAGAGGTCCAGATAGCTGCCGGGCCGCCCGGTGGTGGCGACCGGCTGCTCGCGCTGCTTCTTCTTACGCTTCCCGGCGTCCAGCAGGACCACCTGGGCGCCCTTGCCGAGCAGCTTGCGCACGCCCGCCTCGCCGATCCGCCCCTCCTTGCCGTGCAGCAGCACCGCGACGCCCTGCGCCAGCCCGAGCCTCCTGCCCTGCTCGGCGCTCACCAGGCCGTCGACCCCGGACAGGCCCAGCGGGGCCGAGGCCGCGACGCGCAGCCTGGGCCCGCCGTCCACCTGGTAGTGGGCGCCCAGCACCAGGCCGAACTCGCGCGTGGCGGCGGCGTCGGCGACGAGCTCGCCCCGGGTCAGGGCGCTCCAGACGGCGGGCTGGTCGGCGACCGGCTGCGGCGTCCAGGAGCGGAAGTCGGCGGGGTCGACGGCGAGCAGGTTGAGCCCGGTGCCCGAGATCTTGACCGCCCCCGCGTCGACCACGACGGCCTTGGTCACGTGCGTCAGCTTGGACAGCTCGAAGCGGGTCCCCTTGGGAACCGTGGCCGGCGCGACGGCGAGCACGCGGGGCGGGGTGGGTGTCACACCGGCGCCGCCCGCGCCGAAGTCCTTGACGGGAGCCGTCGTGGGGACGAGCTTGTCGAGCGCGGGGGTCTCCTGCTGGGGCGTCGTCGACCGCCGGGGCGGTGCTTCGTGCGCGGTCTCAGTCGGGTCTCCGCCCAGGACCAGGACGACGCCACCGGCCGCGAGCGTGACGGCGAGTACGGCCACGACCATGAACACAACACCACGGAAGGAGGGAAGACCGGACACCCGGCACACGTTAACCCACTCGCCGAGAAATGAGTTGCATCACGGACAGACGCCACGCAAAGGTAGGCGGGCACAGTAAGGGGAGTCAGCCATGGTCGGGCCTTACCGGGGGTTGTTCAAGGGGCCCGGCGTCAAAGCTTTCGTGCTCGCCGGATTCATCGGGCGGATGCCGATGTCCATGCTCGGCATCGGGATCGTGCTGCTGGTCGAGGGGCTCACCGGGTCGTACGCGATCGCCGGGGCCGTCGCCGCCGCCTCCAACATCTCCTTCGCCGTGGCCGCGCCCCTGTCCGGCCGCCTGGTGGATCGGTTCGGCCAGAGCCGGGTGATCATCCCCTTCGCCGCCGTCAACGCGCTCGCGCTCGTGACGCTCATGCTCAGCGCCCGCCTGGACCTGCCCCAGTGGACCCTGTACGTCTCCGGCCTCCTGGTCGGCGCCACCTCGCTCTCCCTGGGCTCGATGGTGCGGGCGCGCTGGTCCCAGCTGTACGCCGGCTCGCCGAAACTGAACACGGCCTTCGCCTTCGAGTCCGTCGCCGACGAGGTGATCTTCGTGACCGGGCCCGCCCTGGTCACGGTGCTGGCCACCACGATCAACCCGTACGCGGGCCTGATCGTGGCGCTGGCGTGCATGTTCAGCGGGTCCATCGCGCTGGCGCTGCAGCGGCGCACCCAGCCCGTCGTCCAGCCGGTCCGGGCGGCCGGCGGCACGCCCATCCTCATCCCCGGGATCGCCCTGCTGTCCTGTGTCTATCTGGGGCTGGGCGCGGTCTTCGGCTCGGTGGACCTGATCACCGTCGCGTACGCCGAGGACCACGGGGTGAAATGGGCCGCCGGGTTCCTGCTGGCCGCCTTCGCGGGCGGCTCGATGGTGTCGGGGCTGTGGTTCGGCTCGCGGAGGTGGCGCATGTCACTGCGCGGCCGGTTCGTGCGGGCGCTGGGCGTCTTCGTGGTCGGGCTGCTGCCGATCATGTTCATCGGCGACGTGCGGATCATGGCGGCGGGGCTCTTCGTGGCCGGGCTGGCCATCTCGCCGACGCTCATCACCGGCTTCTCGCTGACCGAGCGGCTGGTGCCGTCGTCGCTGCTCACCGAGGGCATGGCGTGGATCTCCACCTCGATCGGGCTGGGCGTGGCGATGGGCGCGTGGGCGGGCGGCAGGCTCACCGAGGCGTTCGGCGCCTCCAACGCCTACGGCTTCTCCCTCGCCTGCGCGGTCGTCGCGGGAATCGTGGGATTGGCAGGTTCGGGTTTGCTGAGACTTCCCGAAGCGCCTTCACCGGCCGAGAGCTGATCCGCTACCGTCGAGACATCCCTCGCATCACCCTTCACACTGGAAGCTTTATTTATGTCCCGACAATTCAGTTCACTTCTGGCCATTGCCGCAGTTGCCGTCACCCTCACCCCGGCACCCGCGCTCGCCCAGTCCACCGCCAAGGAGGTCGACTGCACGCAGGTGAAATGCGTCGCGCTGACCTTCGACGACGGCCCTGGCAAGTACGCGGGGACACTGCTCGACACCCTCAAGAAGTACGACGCGAAGGCGACGTTCTTCCTGGAGGGGCAGTACGTGAAAAGCCGGCCTTCCTATGTCAAGCGCATGGTGAAGGAAGGGCACGAGATCGGCAATCACAGCTACAAACACCCCGACTTCACCAAGATGACCGCCACGGCCATCAGGTCCGAGATTCAGAAGACCAACGACGAGATCAAGAAGGCCGCGGGCGTCGAGCCCAAGCTGCTGCGCCCCCCGTACGGTCTGTCAGGCGTGCTGACCTCGGAGGTCGCGGCCGAGTACGACATGCCGATCATCCTGTGGACCGGCGGTTCCCGTGACTGGGAGTCCAAGAACGAGGAGGCGATCAAGAAGCAGACGCTCACGGTCGCCAAGGGCAACAGCATCGTGCTCATGCACGACTGGGTGAAGCAGACGGTGGACGCGATGCCGTCGATCATCAAGACGCTGCAGAAGAACGGCTACCACCTCGTCAAGGTCACCGACATCATCAAGCACGAGAACCTCAAGCCCGGCGACACCTTCCCCCTTCCCGAAGGCTGGGATAAATGAGTAGCGTTCACGTTTAACACGTAGCTCTAGGCAGGGACGCGCTCATGGTCTTCACCAATTGGGCAGGCAACCAGACCGGCGTCCCCGCCGAGGTACGCACCCCGGCCTCCACCGAGGAGGTCGTCGACGCCGTGCGGGCCGCCGCCGCGAGCGGGCGGCGGCTGCGCATGGCCGGCACGGGCCACTCCTTCACCGGAGTGGCCCTCACCGACGGGATCCTGCTGCTCCCCGGCGGCCTCACCGGCGTCAGGTCCTGGCACGACGACCGCGTCACCGTCCTGGCCGGCACCCCGCTCAAGGCGCTGAACGAGCTGCTCGACGAGCGCGGCCTGGCCCTGGCCAACATGGGCGACATCACCGAGCAGACCGTCGCCGGCGCCATCCAGACCGGCACCCACGGCACCGGCCGCGACACCGGCGGCCTGGCCGACCAGGTGACCGAGCTGGAGCTGGTGCTCGCCGACGGCCGCGTGGTGACGGCCGGACCGGGCAGCGTCCAACAGGACCTGTTCGACGCCGCCCGGGTGGGCCTCGGCGCGCTCGGCGTGCTGACGGCGGTGACGTTCCGGGTGGAGCCCGCGTTCCTGCTGCACAACCGGCGGCGGCGGATGACGCTGAGCGCCATCCTCGGCGCACTCGACGCCACGACCTCGGGCAACGATCACCTGGACTTCTTCTGGCTGCCGCACACCGACGCCTGCCTGGTCAAGACCAACAACCGGCACCCCGGCCCGGCCCGGCCGCCCAGCGCCTTCAAGCACTGGCTGGACAACGTGTTCCTGGAGAACACCCTCTTCGGCGCCACCTGCGCCACCGGCGCCCGCTTCCCCGCGCTGATCCCCCGGATCAACGCCGCCAGCGCCGCCGCGCTGGGCGACTCCGAGTCCGTCGACACCTCGTACAAGATCTTCACCGCGCGGCGCGACGTGCGCTTCCTGGAGATGGAGTACGCCATCCCGCGCGAGCGGCTGGGACAGGCGCTGCGCGAGACGCGCGACCTGATCGACCGGATGGACTGGAAGATCACCTTTCCGGTGGAGGTGCGGGTCACGCCCGCCAGCGACGCGTGGCTGTCCACCGCGTACGGCAGACCGACGGCCTACCTCGCCTGCCACATCTACCGGCCCACACCCCACCCCGCCTACTTCGAGGGGGTCGAGGAGATCATGACCCGGCTGGGAGGACGGCCTCACTGGGGCAAACTGCACACCAAGGACGCCGCCTACCTGCGGGGCGTCTATCCCCGCTTCGCCGACTTCGTCGCCCTGCGCGACCGTCTCGACCCCGGCCGCCTGTTCGGCAACGCCTACCTGGAGACGGTTCTCGGCTGACTCTCGTTCCCGCCGGATGACCTTCCGTTCCCGCCGAAGGTAAAAAGCGTTCCCTGAATGGGCGCGAGCGCGTGTCCCGCCGCTCCCGCGCGCCGCGTGCGGGGCACCCTCGACGCTCGTGCCCCGACGATTCGGCCTGCCCTCCGTATACCTCGCGGCGGCCGTGGTCACAGCCGCGGCGACGGCCGTGACCACCGCTGTGCCCCTCGCCATGACGCCCGCTTCCGGACTGGCCGGCCACCCCTCCGCGACCGAGCCCACCCGCCCCTACATCGTCACGGCGCGTGACCGGGCCGCCGCCCGCGATCTCGTCGGCGAGGTGCGCTGGCGAGTGCGGCGTTACTACACCGCCGCGCTGCCCGGCTTCGCCACCTGGCTGAGCGCCGCCGAGGAGGCGGAGCTGCGCGCCGACCCACGCGTGCAAGCGCTGGAGCCCGACCGCGAGATCCACCCGATGACCGGCCGCGCGCCCGCCTCCGTCCAGGCCGAGGGCGGCAAGGGCGTCACCGTCTACGTCGTGGACAGCGGCCTGGACCTCGACCGGAGCGAGTTCGGCGACCGCGCCTGGCGGGCCTTCGACGCCACCGGCGGCACCGGCCAGGACTGCTCTGGACACGGCACCCAGGTGGCCCGCGCCGTCGCCGGCCGCTCGCATGGCGTGGCGCCGCAGGCCAGGATCGCCTCGGTGCGCGTGCTCGGCTGCCGCGGCTCCGGCACCCTCTCGGACCTGCTGGCCGGCCTCGACTGGGTGCACCGGCACGCGCGCGGCCCGGCCGTGACCAACCTCTCGCTCAACGGGGCCGACTCCCCCGCGCTGAACGCCGCCACCCACATGCTCGTGCGCTCCGGCGTCTTCGTCACCGCGGCCGCGGACTCCGGCGCCTGCCGCACCACTCCCGGCGGGCAGGCGTACTCAGCGGCCTCCCCGCAACTCGCCGGCGCCGCCGCCCGCCAGTTGGAGCTCCAGCCAAACACGAATCCCACCGCTCTGGCGTCTTCGCTCAACTGCACAACGGCACGCGGCGATATTCGCCAGAATCCGTCGAGGACGTCTAACCTCCTCCTGCGCGGCGGCGGGCTCTGAAAGGATGGATTCCTCAAATGTGACCGGCGTCACAACGCCCCGAGGCTATCCCACGAAGGCGATGTTCGGACATGCCGGGTACGGTGCTGGCAGGCAACCGGCACACGCGAGAGACTCAAGGGTCCGGGGGAAGAATGAGCACGCTGACGAAGGGACTCGCATGCAGGAGCTCCGACTCGTCGCGGTGAGTGAGGACGGCACCTATCTCGTGCTGGCTACTGCCGGGCGAGGCACGCGCTTCACACTTCCCGTGGACGACCGGCTCCGTGCTGCCGTCCGCGGCAACTTCTCCCGTCTCGGCCAGTACGAGATCGAAGTGGAGAGTCCGTTGCGCCCCAAGGAGATCCAGGCCCGCATCCGTGCCGGCGAAACCGCGGAGGAGATCGCCGCGACCGCCGGCATCCCGGTCGAGCGAGTCCGCTGGTTCGAGGGGCCCGTGCTCCAGGAGCGCGAGTACGTCGCGCAGCAGGCGCAGCGCGCCGCCGTCCGGATGCCCGGCGAGTCCTCCTCCGGTCCCGTCCTCGGCGACCTCGTCGCCGAGCGGCTCAACCGGCGCGGCGTGCCCACCGACGAGATCGACTGGGACTCCGCCAAGCGCGACGACGGCCTGTGGCGGGTCAAGCTCGGCTACGTCTGGAACGGTCACACCAGGCACGCCGAATGGCTCTTCGACCCGCGCCGGCGCCACGTGAGCCCGAACGACGACGAGGCGATGCGGCTGTCGTCGGCCGACTTCGACCCCGACCCCGTGGTCGAGGACACCACCGTCACCCCGTTCACCCCGCGCGTGGCCAAGCTCCAGCCGGTCCCGCCGCTCGCCGCCGACCCGCTGCCGTTCCCGTCCGTCGTCCGGCAGCAGGATCACGAGGAGCCCGCCGTCGGCTATGAGCCGCAGGCCAGGCCGCCCTCGTACGACGTGCCGCCGCCCACCCCCGCCAGGGAGGCCCCCTACGACCGGGCGCCGGCCCGCGAGACCGACCCGGCGCCGCCCCACGACGGCTCGGCGGGCCGCGCACCCGACACCCACCGGACAGAGCCCCCTGTCAGGGAGACCGGCCACACCCGTCCCGGCGAGACCACCTCTCGCCGTGGCGGGTCTTCGCCATGGCTGCCCGACTTCGGGCAGTCGCGGGACCGCGAGTCCATCTACGCCCCCCGCACCACCACACCCGCGCCCGGCTCCCCGACCCACCCGGACCAGTCCGGCGGCTCCACGCCCCAGAGCCCCGCACCCACCGGCACCGCCCCGGGCTCCACCTCTCCGGGCACCGCCTCCCCTGGCACCACACCGCTGCGCGCCTCCACGAGCGCGCCGCCCACCACACGGCAGGACGACCGCACGCCGGACGCCGAGGCCCGCCCCGCCACACGCCACGACGACCGCACGCCGGACATCGGAGCCGGCCCGGCTGCGCGCCACGACGAACGGCCTTTCGCCGCTGACGCGGGCGCGGCGGTGTCTTCCGCCGAGGTCTCGCGCGCCTTCGAGCCCGAAGTGGTGCAGCCCCCCAGGGCCGCTCCCACACCCGAGGCCCCCTCCTCATCGCCCGAGCCCATACCTGCGCAATCGTCCGCCTCAGCGGTCTTCACCCCAGAAAGCACCACGACACCGCCCCCCACGGCGGAGGCCGCCCACACCGAAGGGCCGCCGCCCACCGTCGAGCCCTCCGCGCCCACGGATCTCGCCACGGAGAACGAGCCCGCCACAGGCGCCACAGCGACCACGAACACGGCACCTCCTGCCGAGGCCGCGCCCGCAAAGGCGACGCCGGCAGCAGAGAGCCTCGCTGCGGGAACGCCTGTTGCAGAGCAGCCCGTGGCGGAGCCGTACGTCGCAGAAGCACCCGTGGCAGAAGCACCCGTCGCAGAAGCACCCCTCGCGGAGGCGCCCGTCGCGGAGACGCTGACGCCGTCGCATCCCGCCGCCGATTCTCCTGCGCAGCACCAGCAGGCCACCGAGACCACCTCGCAGGCGCACGGGGCCATCGATTCCGCCGACAGCGCCGCCGTACAGGCAGCTGACGCGTCCGCCGCCGCCGACGCACGCCCCTCTCAGGTATCCGCCGGCCAGGAGGCGACGCCAGCGCCGAGTCCCACCAGGGACGCGGAAACGTCTCCCACCGAGGGGCAGAGCCAAGCCGCAGAGACGAAGGACGACGCCTCACAGGCACAAGAGGCACCCGCGGCGACTTCCGACACGTCGACGGTGACCGCCTCCGACCAGGCGACGACGGCCACTGCCGAGGAGACGGCATCGGCCTCGGCAGAGACCCCGACGCCCGCCGTACCGGAGAAGGACACCGCGCCCGCCGCGCGCCAGGAGGACGCGGCGGCACCGGCCGTCGACAAGCACGCCGCGGCCGCCGTACCCCAAATGGACGCGTCACCAGCACCTCAGCAGGACGCAGGTGCCACCGCACCCCAGAAGGACGCAGCACCCACGCCGCCACAGCGGGAGGCTGTTGCCTCCGCACCCGCGGAGAGCGCAGCACCCGCCTCGCCTCGCCAGGACGCCGCGCCCGCCGCATTCCACGAGAACGCGACGTCCACCTCTCCTCAGCGGGAGGCGGCATCCGCCGCACCCCAGAACGCCACGCCCACCGACGAACCGCAGCAAGAGGCCGCGCCTGACAAGGAGGCGACCCCCGCCGCCGCGAAGCAGGCGGCCCCCGCAGCGCCCACGCAGAACGTCAAGCCGGCCGCCGCCAGTAAGGACGCGGCACCCGACGTCAAAGCACAGCCCGACGTCAAGGCGGAGCCTGAGGTCAGGGCAGAGCCCGAGGTCAGGGCGGAGCCTGCGGCGAAGGTCAAGCCTGGGGGCAAGGGCGCTGAAGGCAAGGGTGCTGAGGGCAACGGGGCCGGAGGCAAGGGTGCTGGGGGCAAGCCGGTGCCCGCCGCGCGGCCGAGCAAGGAGGACGAGGCGAAGGAGGAGCCCGCCGCCAAGGAGGAGCCTCCCGTGCCGGTCCCCTCTCCGCCCCCTGCACCGGCAGCACGCCAGCCGCGCAAGGGCTCCCGGGGCCGTCGCGCGTCGGTGCCCACCTGGGACGAGATCATGTTCGGCGCCCGCCGCCAGGACTGACCCAGCCCAGCGCCACCCACACCGGCCTCAGCACCGGGCCCGCACGAGACCGACGCAAGACCGACCCGGCCGGACCGCCCGGGACCGCTCCAAACCGGGCCTCAACGCCAGAACCGAGCCGGCCGGACGGGCCGGGACCGCTCCAAACCGGGCCTCGACACCAGGACCGAGGCGGCCGCAAGCCCGGCACCGCCACCACCGGGCTCAGCCCTGCCCAGGACCTCGCCCCCCCGGATACCGACACAGGACCGAGCCAAGCCGGGAGCCCGACCCACGACCGCCCACCAGGCTCAAGATCCCTTAGAGCTGGGCCCGAGACCACTCACGACCAGGCCACGACCCACCGCCCCACCAGGTTCAAGACCTCCTGGAGCCGGCCGGCCAAGACCCGGTCAGAACCAAGCCGAGCCGGCAACCCAACGTACGCCCGTCCCCGGGCCCCAAGACCCACCCACCGCCTTGCTCACCCAGGACGCGCCGGGGATCGTGCCGATCAGAAATCGGGTCGGGCTCAGGGGCCTGACCCAAGGGGGTGAAGCCGCTCGGTGGTCACCCCTTCAGAAAGGGTGCCAGCCATTCCGGGGTCACCTCGGCGGGGAAGGCCGTGGCCTGGGATTCGGAGACGTCGATGGCCGAGTAGCCGCCCTTGCCGGCGCCGACTCCCGTGATCATGGTGAGGACTCCGGCGCGTCGCTGGAACCAGGTCTGGCGCAGGCGCCAGCCCACCACGGCGCGCCGCTCCACCACCGCCTGCGCGCGCCGTAGCGAGCCGGAGCGCACCGTCAGGCGGACGCCGTCGTAGCCGTGGCCGAGCGAGTGGTAGCGGTCGATGCCCAGGGGGATGCCGAGGGCCGCCAGGAGCAGGCTGAGCACCAGCAGGACCCACCACAGCGGCGACCCGGTGGCCCAGATCAGCGCGGCGGCGACGGCCGTGAGGACGAGCCACGGGGCGATGGCCCGGAACAGGCGGCGGTTGCGGGCGATGGGCGGGTGGGGGCGCAACTCGGCCTCGTAGGGGCCGATGGCGTCGCCGGTGACCTTGAGGACCACGGGCCGGGGCACGACCGGCAGGAGTTGCCCGCGGGTCTCCGAGTCGCCGAGGCCGGTCACGATGGCCCAGGCCCGGGCGACCCCGGCCCAGCGTTCGGCCAGGCCTTCGACGATCTCGTAGCCGCGCACCCGCCTGGACTCCAGCGACACGCTGCGTCTGTTGATGAGGCCGCGCTCGGCGACGAGGTAGCCGTCGCGTCGGTTGAGCTTGAAGTTCCAGTTGAACACCGCGTACATCACGCCGCCCACGAACGGCATCGCCACCACGAGCAGCACCGCGGCGGCCACCAGCAGGGACGGCCGCTCCCAGAGCCACTCGCCGACCGTCCAGGCGGCGTTCCTGCCGAGACCGAACTCGTCGCCCCACTGGAACGCCAGACCGATGGCGCCGCCCGCGAGCGCGAACGGGGTGAGCAGGTACGCGCCCGAAAGCGGGCCGTACAGGAGCCACTTGCGCGGCACGGCGACGATGACGTCCGCGCCGGCCGCCTCACCGGGCGGCGGCGCGGCCTCGATGACGTCCTGGACCTCGGCCCCGGCGGCGCGGGCGCGGCGCAGCAGGATGGGTCTGAGCCGTTCGGCCTCCTCCAGGGTGACGCCGTCGAGGGTGGCCTCGCCGTCGCCGCCGCTCGCGCCCGTGTCGATCTTGAGTACGGCCAGGCCGAGCAGCCGGTGCATGGGCGGGGTGGACACGTCGACCCCGCGTACCCGTTCCAGAGGGATCGTGCGGACGGAACGGCTGATCAGCGAACGTTTGATCTCCAGCCGGTCGCCGGCGAAGTCGTAGGTGAAGGTGAGCCACCTGATCACCGCGAAGACCACGGTGCCGACCAGGCCCAGCGCGGCCCACAGGTAGGACCTGCCGGAGAAGCCGCCGACGACGAGCACCCCGACCAGCGGCAGCAGCAGCGAGGGCAGCATCCGTACCGGGTCGATGAGCAGCACCTTGGGACTCAACCGCCGCGACGTCACAGCCGCAGGCACCGTACCGAGCTCCGGCGGCCCGCCCGACGGCGGCGGCGAGCCCTCGACCGAGGGCGACCCGTCAGCCGGGGAGGCCCCCTCGACCGAGGCTGAACCGCTGGACCTGGGCGGGCCTCCAGCCGGGGGTGAGCCGTCTGACGGATCCGGGTCCTCAGCCCGGGGCGGGCCTTCAGACGCAGCCGGGCGATCGTACGAGGAGGACATGCCCACGGACGGAGGTGGACCGTCGGACGGGGACGGGCCCTCGGACGGGGACGGACCGTCGGACGGAAGTGGACCCCCGGACGGAGGTGGACCATCGGACGGGGGCGGGCCGTCGGGCTGGGAGGGCTGGGTGGGGCCGGTCACGTCGCGTCGTCCCTGAGCTGCTCGGCGCGGTGGGCGAGGTCTTCGGCCAGGCCCGCGGCCACGAGGTAGTCGAGGCCCTTGATCGTGGAGGAGCCGGCGTGCGAGGCGGTGCGGATCTCGAGCGTCGCCAGCCCGAGCAGCCGCTCCAGCCAGCCCTGCTCCTTGTCCACCGTCTGGATGCGGCTGACGGGCACGAACACCCATTCCCTGGTCAGGAACCCCTGACGGGCGTAGACGACGTCGCCGGACAGCTCCCACCGGTGCACCCTGTAGCGCACGAACGGCTCAGCCACCAGGAACGGCGTCGTCAGCACCCCCACGGCGACCGGCAGCGCCCAGGGCCGGGCGGCGAACCACTCCGGCACCCACGACCACCCGCTCCCGCCCACCCAGCCACCGACCAGGATCGATCCGCCGATGAGGAGCACGAAACCGATCAACGCCTCGATCAGCCAGAGCCCGCGGGCCTTGGGTGAGACGCGGTTCGCCGGATCGCGTAGGGGGCCTGATGACATCACAGCACCAGCTTATGGCTCGCGGCATATCAGCGATCTGTCAGCGGCGGGCCGATTCGTATCCGGAAACTGTCAGTGGCGTAAGCCACAGTTGGGTCATGCGATATGCGATAGAGGCCGAAGGCCTGGTGAAACGCTATGGCGAGACCAAGGCGCTGGACGGCGTCGATCTCGTCGTGCCCCCTGGCAGGCTGCTCGGCGTGCTCGGCCCCAATGGCGCGGGCAAGACCACCGCGGTGCGCATCCTGGCGACGCTGCTGGTGCCCGACTCCGGGCGGGCCTCGGTGCTGGGGTTCGACGTGGGCCGCCAGTCCCACCAGGTCAGGTCGCTGATCGGGCTGACAGGGCAGTACGCCGCGGTCGACGAGATGCTGACCGGCGTCGAAAACCTGGTGATGATCGGCCGCCTGCTGGGGCTGTCCCGCCGCGAGTCGCGCGAGCAGGCGACGGCGTTGCTGGAGCGGTTCGACCTCGCCGCCGCGGGCGGGCGGGCGGCCAAGACCTTCTCCGGCGGCATGCGCAGGCGGCTCGACCTGGCCGCCAGCCTGGTGGGCAGGCCGCAGGTGCTGTTCCTGGACGAGCCCACCACCGGGCTCGACCCGCGCAGCCGCACCGAGCTGTGGGGCGTCGTGCGCGGGCTGATGGCCGACGGCGTGACCGTGCTGCTGACCACCCAATACCTTGAGGAGGCCGACCAGCTCGCCGACGACATCGTGGTCTTCGACCACGGCAAGGTGATCGCCTCGGGCACCTCCGACGAGCTCAAGGCCACCACCGGCGGGCAGGTGCTGGAGGTGCGGCCGCTGGAGGCGCACCAGCTGGAGCTGGTCGCCAAGATCGTCGCCGACATCGTGGACGAGCGGCCCGAGACCTCCGGCGGCAAGGTCACCGTCGCCGTGCACGACCCTGCGGTGGTGCCGGCCATCGTGCGCCGCCTCGACGATCTGGGGATCGTCGCCTCGGAGCTGGCGCTGCGCAAGTCCAGCCTGGACGAGGTGTTCCTGGCCCTGACGGGCCACCGCGCCGAAGAGCCGGCGAAGGCCGAAGAGGAGATCTACTCATGACCGCGATCACCACTCCCCTGCCCGCCCTGCCCGGGAGGGTGGGCCCGGGGGCCACGGTCAGGCAGACGCTGACGCTGGCATGGCGCAGCCTGGTGCAGATCAAGCACAACCCCTGGGAGCTGCTCGACCTCTCCATCCAGCCGATCATGTTCCTGCTGCTGTTCACGTACGTGTTCGGCGGCGCCATCTCCGGCTCGACCGGCGACTACCTGCAGTTCGCGCTGCCCGGCCTGCTCGTCCAGAACGCGCTGTTCTACACCCTGTCCACGGCGATCGGGCTCAACACCGACATCACCAAGGGCGTCTTCGACCGGCTGCGCAGCCTGCCGATCGCGCGGACCGCGCCGCTGGCCGGGCGGATCATCGCCGACACGTTCAAGCAGGTGTGGGCGTTCGCGCTGCTCGTCGGGTTCGGCATGGTGCTGGGGTTCAGGATCTCCACCGGCGTGGCCGGGCTGCTCGGGGCGCTGGTCCTGCTGGTGATCGTGGCGCTGGCCATGTCGTGGATGTCGGTGCTGATCGGGCTCAAGGCGTCCAGCCCCGAGAAGGTGCAGATGATCGCCTTCTCGGTGATGATGCCGCTGACGTTCACCAGCAGCGCGCTGGTGTCGCCCGACACCTTCCCCGGCTGGCTGCGGGCCTGGTCCGACGTCAACCCGGTGACCCATCTGTCCGACGCGATCCGCGGGCTGCTGATCGGCGGCGACGTGGCCAGCCCGGCCATGATCTCGCTGCTGTGGTCGGCGGGCTTCGTCGTGGTGTTCGCCCCGCTGGCGATCAGAGTCTTCCGCAGCCGCGTCTGACCGGGGTCACATGCGCAGTGCGAGCGCGACGACTTCATCCTGGTCCATCCCCCGGCCGCGTTCGAGGTGACGGCGAAACGCCTGATCCCCGAGCGCGGCCTTCGCGTCCGCGGTGAGCCGCACGTGGTCGAAGTCCACCACAGCCGCGATGCCCTTGACCGTCTCCGCGCCGCCGAGCAGCGTCGCGGCCTCCTCCGCCCGCCGCTGCGCCAGGGCCAGCCCCGCGCAGGCGATGATGGCGATCCCCGCGAGCTGCGCGTCGCTCACCTCGGTCGCCTGTTTCAGCGCCAGCGTGAGCAGCCGCCGCGCCCCGGCGAGATCACCTTCGTGTACGGCCAGCAGCCCGAGCGAGGAGTTGACGGCCGAGATCATCTGGATCGGCACGGCGGCGCTCGCGTCCATCATGCTCAGCGCCCGCGCGTAGTGCTCGCGGGCCCGACGCAGGTCGCCGTCCTGCCTGGCGAACTCACCCCAGGCCGCCATGATCCCCGCCTCGCCGAGCTGGTCGCCGCTGTCGGCCGCCACCTGGGCGATGTCGTGCAGGAGCCGCTCGGCCTCGGCGCGGCGGCCCAGCAGATTGAGTCCGAGCGCCAATCTGGCCCGCATGTACGCGGTGTCCTCCAGCGCGCCGAGCTCGACGGCCAGCTCCAGGGCGTCCCGCATCACCGCGATGCCGAGCTCGGACTCGCCGCGCAGGAAGTGGACGTCGGACAGGGTCGCGAGCGCGGTGGCGGCACCCCACCGGTCGCCGATCCTCCGATAGCCGTCGAGCGCGGTCAGGGTCTCCCACTCGCCCTGCTCGATGCGCCCGGCGGAGTAGTGCGTCAGCCCGCGCAGGAGCATCCCGGTGGCGACCACCCACGGGTCGGGGTGCCCGGCCATCTCAGCCACCAGCGCCTCCGACTGCGGCGCGCCACCGCCGGACAGCACGAACATGGGTCCCGCCAGCGCCACCAGCGGATGCGGCGCCACCTCCGGCGAGCCCAGGTCGCGCATCTCCTCCAGCATGACCTGGGCCTCCTCCCACGACAGGAGCAGGCCGACCCCGTTCAGCACGTGAATGGCCAGGTTCGTGGCCCGCATCGGGGCGGGGCCGTCGCTCGCGACCGCGAGCGCCTCGCTCGACCGGAGCGCGCCTTCGAGCCGGTGCCCGCGTAGCCACCAGTACCAGCCGAGCGCGCTGACCAGCCGGAGCGCCAGCTCGCCGGCGCCGCTCTCGATCGCCCACCGCAACGCGGTGGACAGGTTCTCGTGCTCGGCGCTCAGCTCGGCCAGCCGGTCGATCTGCTCTCCGGTACGCAGCCTCGGCTCGGCGGCCTCGGCCAGCTCGGTGAAGTGAACGGCGTGCGCCCGCAGGACGACGTCCAGCTCGCCGGACTCGTCGAGCCGCTCGGTGGCGTAGGCCCGGATCGTCTCCAGCATCCGGTAGCGGCCGGCGTCGAAGATCACGAACGACTTGTCCACCAGCCGGGCCAGCGATCCCAGCACGTCATGGGCGGTGGCGTCGGCGGACCCGCCCTCGATCCGTTCGACGGTGGCGGCGTGGACCCGCTCGATCGCGTCGAGTGTGGCGCCGCCCGCGAACACCGCGAGCCGCCGGCCCAGCACCCGTTCCTCCTCGTCCAGCAGGTTCCAGCTCCACTCGACCACGGCGCGGAGCGTCTGGTGGCGTGCCTGGGCGGTGCGGCTGCCCGAGCTGAGCAGCCGGAACCTGCCCTCCCTCGCCCCCAGCCGGGCGGCGATCTCCCCGGCGGTCAGCGACCGCAGCCGGGCGGCGGCCAGCTCGATGGCGAGCGGCAGCCCGTCCAGGGCCCGGCAGATGGCCCCCACCGGGCCGGCGTCCTGCCGTACCTGATAGCCGGGCCGTACGGCGGCGGCCCTGTCGGCGAAGAGCCGCACGGCGGGATAGCCGACGGCGTCGTCCGGATCGACGCCGGCCGGCGGCAAGCCGAGCGGCGGCAGGGTCCAGGTGACCTCGCCGGTGATGCCGAGCGGTTCCCGGCTGGTGGCCAGGATCCGTACGCCCGGGCAGTCGGCGAGCACCTGGTCGGCGATCCGCGCCGCCTGCTCGACCACGTGCTCGCAGTTGTCCAGCACGATCAGCAGCCGCTTGCCGCGCAGCGCCCTGATCAGGCGTTCGAACGGGTCCTGCGGCAGGGAGGCCATCGGCAGGGACCGGCCGTCGCGCAGGTCGAGCGCGCTCAGCAGGCTCTGCACCAGCCCGGCCTCGTCGCTCACGGGAGCCAGCTCGGCCAGCCGCACCCCGTCGGGCATGCTCTCGGCCACGGCCTCGGCGACCTCCGTGGCCAGCCGCGTCTTGCCCGCGCCGCCGGGTCCGATCAGCGTCACCAGCCGGTGCGCGGACAGCAGGCCGGCGGTGTGGTCGAGGTCGTCCTCCCGGCCGACGAAGCTGGTCAGCCGCGCCCGCAGATTCCCCCGCCGCCCACCCGCCGGAGGCACCCCCTCAGACCCTCGACCCTCGCGCCCCCAGCCCTCCGCCCCACCGTCCGGCTCCCGACCTCCACGTCCGCCGACCTCCGGCTCACCGTTCGGTGTCCGCCCTTCGCGTGCGCTGGTCTGGGGCAGGCCGTCCGGTGTCCGGCCTTCGCGCGCGCCGCCGGGCGCGCTGCTTCTGCGCGTGCCCGGCGTGGGCCGGCCGCTGCCATATTCGGCCGTGGGCTGGTCGCTGCCGCCATCGGTCATGGGCGGGGCGCCGCCGTTGTCGGTCGTGGGCGGGGCGCCGCGGAGCATGGTCAGGTGCAGCTCCGCCAGGGCCGGCGAGGGGTCGGCGCCGAGTTCGTCGCGGAAGGTGCGGCGTGCCGTCTCGTACGCGGCCAGGGCCTCCACCCGTCGGCCCGCGCCGTACAGGGCTCTCATCCGCTGGCCGTGCAGGCGCTCGCGCAGCGGGTGGGCGGCCAGCAGGCCGGACAGCTCGTCGATGAGGCCGGCGGGCCGGCCGAGCCGCAGCTCGGCCTCGATGCGGTCCTCGGCGACCGACAGCCGCCTGCTCTCCAGGCGGGCGATGTCGGCGGCGATCACTTCGCCCGCCAGGCCCGCCAGCACCGGACCGCGCCACAACGCCAGCGCCTCCCGCAGGGTGGCGGCCGCCGTGGAGGCGTCACCGGCCGCCAGCGCCTCCTGGCCCGCACGGGCGAGAAGCGTGAATCTGCGTACGTCGACCTGGTCAGGTCCGGCCGCCAGCCGGTATCCGGCGGGTTCGGCGACGACGAGGCCGGGCGCATGTTTTTTTCCCAGTGCGGAGCGCAGTCGTGAGATCAGCGCCTGCAGCGCGTTGCCGACGCCCGACGGCACCTGGTCGTCCCAAATTCCGGCGATCAGCCGCTCGACGGGAACGATCCGGCCCGCGTCGAGAACGAGCAGGCCAAGCAAGGTCCGCAGCCGCTGCCCCGCGATCTCCACGACCTCGCCGTCTCGGCGGACCTCGAGCGGGCCGAGGACGGCGAAGGTCATGCTTGGGTCCAAGCTCACCCGCTCCATGCCTCGATTCTGACGGATTTCGCGACCTTTACCGGCCACCGACCATCGCGAAACGGTCTTCGCAGCGTCTAGACCCGCGTAGCATCATGCGGCATGGGGCTGCGTAACAAGGCAAGGCGTGTGCGACGCACCGCTGTCATTGTGACAGCGGTGATGGCGACACTCGCCTCGACCGGTTGCGGAGCCTTCTTCGGCAGATCCGAAGCCAGCGACATCGCGAGGATCAACGTTTCGAGCCCGGATCTGAGCGAGGGTAAACCGCTGCCCCGCCAGCACTCCTGCAAGGGCGCGGAAGGCAGCCCGGCGCTGCGTTGGTCCAGTCAGCCCCTGCCGAAGGCGAAGTCGGTCGCGATCGTCGTCGATTCCCATACTCCGTCCACGTCGGCCGTGCACTGGGTGCTGTTCAACATCCCCGCCACCACGACCGAGCTGGGCGCCGATTCCGCCGAGAGCCTGCCAGAAGGCTCCAGTCAGGCGAAGGTCACCAGCGGCAAGGTCGGCTACGAGCCCCCTTGCAATGACAAGGGCACCTACCGGTTCAGCGTCTACACGCTGAGCGGGCGGGTCGAGGTCCAGGAGGGCGCCCACCTCTCCGAGATCCTGAAGAAGATCGCGGACCAGACCATTGCCCGTGGAAGACTCACGGTGGTTGACATTGAGTGAAATCGCGGACACTGCGCGTATTAATGGTTACCAATTCTTCACTTAGGGTGTGACAACGCTCATAGTGGTCCGACAGAATCAGATCGAATTGTTAGGTGCTGGTGATCACAGGGGGCAGGTCGCGTCGATGGCCGCGCGATCTCACCGGCGCCACAGGGAGGCCATGGCTTTGAGGGTGGTGCAATGATCGCGGTCGTCGTGAGCTTGGTCGCTGTCGTGCTCCTCGTGCTCGTCGTCGTGGCACTGGGCATGCGTTCCATGAACCGCCGGGAGAGTTCGCTTCCTCCCGAACGGCTGAAGGAGATGGCTGAGAAGGAGGGGTTGACCCACGCGCGCTCGACGGACGAGTTCGCCGCGTCGGAGCCCAAGATGAGTAAGTTCAGCCCGGACTTCAGCCCTATTGACGAACGCAAGGCCAAACCGGTGCGCACCGGCCAGCGTGGCAAGCGTGGCGTTGACGAGTGGGGCAACCCCAGCTCCGATGATGAGGACGAGGAGTTCTGGGCCAACATCCGCAGCGACGCCGAGGAGGGTGGTTTCGGCGCCGGCGGCACGGTCGCCGCCCGTAAGGGCGCTTCCCGTCCCGTCGATCGTGAGCGGCCCAGCGGCGAACGGCCCGGCGGCGAGCGTCAGCGCCCCGGCGGTCCGGCGGAGCGTGAGCGGCCCAGCGCCCCCGCGGAGCGTGAGCGGCCCGCGGCCCGGCCCGGCTCCGCTGAGCCCGGCCGACCGGCCGCCCGGCCCGCCCGCAGAGGCAGGCGTGAGCCCGTCGCCGCCGACCCGAACGCGGCGACCATCCAGGCGCCGCTACCCCAGCGCCCCGCGAAGGCCCCCGCACCGACCCCGGCTCCCGCCACCGCCTCCGCAGGCCTGGCGAACCTGGTCGAGCCGGTGCAGCAGCGCCCCGCGCAGTCCAACGGGCAGTTGGCGGACCAGCGCACGGTGACGTTCGCCGCCCCGACGGCCGACGTGATGAGCATCCTGGGCGCCGGCGCCCAGTCGGTGCCGTCGACCCGGCCCGACCCGCTGCAGACCGGCGGCTCCTTCCCCGCCACGCAGAGCCAGTCCCTTTCGAGCAACGGCCAGCCCGCGCCCGGCGGCGACTCCCGCTACCGGTCGGTGTCCAGCAACGGCTCTCCCGGCAGCGGTTCCTTCCCGGCCGTGCACCCGGCGTCCAGCGGTTCCTTCCCCGCCATGCCCGCCGCACCCCTGCACGGAGCGCCGACCAGCGACCCGTTCCCCGCCTACACCGGCGGCGCCGGCCCGCTCGACCCCACCTGGAACAGCACCCCGGCCACCCCGGCCACCACGTCCGGCTCCTGGGCGGCCTCGCCCGACATCCTTGACGACCCCGCCCCCGCCGGCTCGACCCCGAGCGGATCCTGGCCCGCGTTCGAGCCCGCGCCGACCGCGCCGGCATCCACCTACCCCACCTCCTACGAGGTGCGGCCCGGCTGGGCGGTGGCCGACGACTCCGACCCGCTGACCGGCCCCTCCCCCGCCACCAGCACACCCACGGCTCCGGCCAGAGCCGTGTCGGCCTACGACGACGTGCTGTCGGCCCCATCGCCCGTGCAACCCGCCCAGGCGTACGCGTACGAGACGGGCGACTACGCCAACAGCCCGGCCGCGTGGCAGGAGCAGCCGCCCGCGGCGGCCGCCGGAACCTGGCCCGGCTACAGCGCGGCCCCCGAGGCCGGCCGCTCCGCCGAGCAGACCGGCGGGCACCGCCGGACGACCCCGGAGCAGGAGTTCCCCGACTACTACCGTTGATCGGCGCGGCGCCGAGCGACACGACGGGGACGGCATACTTCTGTAAAACCCGTTGTCCGCGTCTTAAGGACGACCGTGGCGGCACTAGGGTTTGCACCATGACCCGCGTGACTGACAGTAGCGTCCTGAGTACTCTCAGGCACGACGTGCCCGCCTCGCTCGTGGTCTTCCTCGTCGCGGTGCCCCTCTCACTGGGCGTCGCGATGGCCTCGGGGGCCCCGCTCGCCGCAGGATTGATCGCCGCCGTGGTCGGCGGCATCGTGGCGGGAGCCCTGGGCGGCTCGGCCGTTCAAGTGAGCGGGCCCGCGGCCGGACTGTCCCTGGTCGTCGCCGACCTGGTGCAGACGTACGGCTGGCGGGCCACCTGCATGATCACCCTGCTCGCGGGGGCGGTGCAGCTCCTGCTGGGCGTGTTCCGGGCGGCCAGGGCGGCGCTGGCCGTCTCCCCCGCCGTCGTGCACGGCATGCTGGCGGGCGTCGGCGTGGTCATCGCCCTGTCCCAGTTGCACATCGTGCTGGGCGGCAGCCCGCAGCGTTCGGCGCTGGCCAACCTGGTGGAGTTGCCCGGCCAGCTCGCCGAGCTGCACGGTCACAAGATCGCGGTGGGCCTGCTCACGATCGGGGTGCTGGCTGTCTGGCTGCGGATGCCGAAACCGGTCAAGGCGGTGCCCGCGCCGCTGGCGGCGCTGCTCATCGCCTCGGCCAGCGCCTGGGCCTTCAACTGGGACGTCACCCGCATCGACCTGTCCAACACCTTCACCCAGTGGGCCTTCCCCGTGCTGCCGCAGGGAGACTGGCATCTGATCCTGGCCGCGGTGCTCCTGGTGGCGCTGCTGGCCGGGGTCGAGTCGCTGCTGTGCTCGGTCGCGGTCGACAGCATGCACACCGGCCCTCGCGCCGACCTGGACCAGGAGCTGGCCGGGCAGGGCGTGGCCAACATGGTCTCCGGCGCGCTGGGCGGCCTGCCGCTGGCGGGAGTGATCGTACGCAGCACAGCGAACGCGCATGCGGGCGCGCGCAGCCGGGCGTCGACGATCCTGCACGGCGTGTGGGTGCTGGTGTTCGCGCTCGGCTTCGGCTGGTCGATCCAGCTGATCCCGATGGAGGCGCTGGCGGCGCTGCTGGTGTTCATCGGCGTGCAGATGGTCAACCTCGGCCACATCAAGAAGGTGCACGGCCACGGCGAGGTGCCCGCCTACATCGTCACGATGGGCGGTGTGATCGTGCTGGGGCTGGCCGAAGGCGTGCTGTTCGGCCTGGCCCTGGCCGCGCTGCTCGCGCTGCGCCGGTTGACCTGGGTCACCGTCAAGACCCGGCTGGAGGCCGACGGACGCCACCACGCGACGATCTCCGGCTCCCTCACCTTCCTCGGCGTGCCGCGGCTCACGCAGGACCTGCGGGCCATCCCCGCGGGGGCGGCCGTGGACCTCGACCTGGACATCGATTTCATGGACAACGCCGCCTTCGAGGCGATCCACTCCTGGCGGCAGGACCACGAGCGGCTCGGCGGCACCGTCGACATCGACGAGCTCCACGACGAGTGGTACGCCATGGCGGCCAGCGGGGTCCGCATGTATCCCGCCAAGAACCCGGCCAGGGCGCCGGAGCGGTCGTGGCTGCCGTGGGCCCACCGGCGTCACCGTACGGCCCACCGCGTCATGCCGATGCACGGCACTCCCGTGCAGCCGGACTGCCAGCTCACCGCGGGCGCGCGGGAGTTTCACCGGCGTACGGCTCCGCTGGTGCGGCCCATCTTCACCGAGCTGGCCCGTAAACAACAGCCGACCCACCTGTTCATCACGTGCGCGGACTCCAGGGTCGTGCCCAGCCTGATCACCGCCAGCGGCCCCGGGGATCTGTTCACCGTGCGCAACATCGGCAACCTGGTGCCGCGCAAGGGCGACGACTCGCACGACGACTCGGTGGGGGCGGCGATCGAGTACGCGACGCAGGTGCTGGGTGTGCACACGATCACGGTGTGCGGGCATTCGGGCTGCGGGGCGATGGCCGGGCTGCTCAGCGGCGGGGTGAAGGCGGGCAGCCTGCCGGCGATGCGGCGCTGGCTGCGTCATGGCAACCACAGCCTGGCCAGGTTCATCGAGACCGAGGGCGACCGGCTGGACGGCAACGCCCTGGACACGCTCTGCCGGGTGAACGTGCAGCAGCAGCTGGAGAACCTGCGCACCTACCGGAAGGTGGACGAGCAGATCCGATCCGGGCGGCTGAAACTGGTGGGCCTCTACTTCGACATCGGCTCGGCCAGGGTGCACATGCTGCCGCCGGTGCCCTCCACGCTTTCGGTGAAGAAGTGACGGCGCCCGTTCTGCGTAATCCTCCACAGACCGGGCGCGCGTCCGCGCCTAACGTCGTCGGCATCCGCGAGGCCGTCCCCAGTGCCCATGGCTCGCTTCGCGGGAGGTCCTGACTCCCAGGGGCCCGAGGGGCGGAGGCGCCGGGGCCCTTCGCCCCTCATTCAGCGCCGGTGTGCGCGTACGACTCCCCCGGACGTCCTGCGGCGACGGCCGGGTAGTAGGCCGCCCACGCCTCGTCTCCCATGCGCAGCACCTTCAGCCCGATCCAGCCCAGCCCGACGACCGGCACGGTCCAGAAGACCACCGTCGCGGGCCCGTACTCCACCAGGAACGACCCGAGATAACCGGCGGCGACCAGCGCCGGCACCCACCAGCCGGTGAACCCGGTCCGCCACACCGCCGCGACCAGCACCGGCAGGCCGAGGAAGCCGAAGAACATCCACGGCATCTGGAAGCCGAAGACGACGCCCGGCAGGTTCAGCATCTCGTCGAGGATCTTCTGCGCCTGCTCCGGTGTGTAGCGCTGTCCCAGCCACCACTCCACGGGGTCGCTCAGCAGCAGGCCGGAGAGCGACAGGTAACCGATCACGGTGAACGCGCCGGACACGTGCCCGAGCCGGGTCGCCCTGCGCCTGGTGAGATGGACGAGCCCGAACGCGGCCACCGCCATCAGCATCCAGCTCCAGTGATAGAGCACGGACTGGGTCTGGGCGAGGACGGGGTTGTCGCCGAAGCTGACCGCCTCACGATCGTCGCCCCACGTGCCGGGGTCGATGATGACGGCCAGCGCCTGCAGCAGCGGGGCCACGATGAGCAGAAGGCCTGCTGTGACGCGGCGGAAGGTCACCTGATTGTTCAACATGCCGCCGACATTAGGCGGGGGTCGCGGTGGCGGTCGTCCGCCTGCCGAATGACCGCCTGTCGCCTTCTCGGCGGACGTCGGCGCCTCCGCGCGGCCCTCCCCGAGCGTCCGCGCGCCCCGAGAGCCCACGCGCTCATGACCGGTACGCGGCCCGAGCCGGCGAGAGGCGGCGGCCGGGTGTGAGACGAGCCGGCCTGTAGGCCGGGTTCTGTTCTAGGCGCTTCGCTGACCTTGGGTTGCTTCGCGATCTCGGTTCTGAGCTGCGGCAGCATGTCTCAGTAGTTGTCAGTAGCTTCCGGCGCTTCTTGGGCTGTGGCGGAACAGAGACGGAACAAGATCCACCGCGCACCGTGGCTGCGGTGCTCGTCTACCGTTAACTGGGACTCGAACCAGTGACCTCTTCGGTGTGAAGCAATAGCGATTCACCTTGGACCTAGTATTTGACCTGGTCAGGAGCGTCTTAAGATGCATGGATGTGCAGGGGCGAGCGTCTGATGGCACCTGGAATGTCACTCAGTTGGTCACTCATGTTCCTAGCTGAACCTCTCGTCCAGCAACACAGGGAGCTAGGGACAAGCGAGGATTCGCATGCCGGACTCGTTTGGCTCGTCTGATCCGGTTGTCTCGGACCCGATGCAGACTAGTATGTATGAGTATGTTCTGGTCGGGAGTTCTGGCAGGGCTTTTCGGGGCAATCATCGGTGGCGGATTCACGTGTTGGGCAGCATGGATACAAGTTCGCGGAATGGTAAATGCTGCACAACTTGAGATCAGAGCTTCCGCTATTCACGCGAACCGGTCACGACAAATCGAATTGAAAAGACATGCTTTGGCTGAGACTTTACGCGCAGCCGTTGTTACTGAAAGGCTAGTGGATAGCCTTGTGCGCTTACATCGGCACGAGAATTTAGAATTAGCAACATGTAGTGCTGCAGACCTTCCCGATGAACTTGTTCGGGCTACCCAAAATCTAAGTTCATGCGTTTGGGAGTACGGGGATGAGCTCCTCGGAAAGGAAGCAGCAGATGCTGTTGATCGGATTGTAGACATGTTAGATGGTGTATTGTTTCGTGATCATAATCCTGGGCGCTATGTACCCGATGCACCTGACAAGGGAACGAATGGCCTGTGCAAATACGGCTTGGCGGCGTATTATGATTTAGGCACTTATTCAGTAAGAGCGACTATCGCATTAAGGGATGCGAGAAATGCACTGCATGAAATCGAGGGGGAGTTTAGCGATTGCTAAAGACCATATCTCTACATGCAACCGTCTTCCCTCCCTGTTAGCAATTAGGTCACTATGGGAGGTTTTATGAGGGGATCGAGTTGACAGCAAGGAGCTGGAAGGAGGTCCTACCGCTTGATGACATAGTTGAGCAAGTTGCCAATTATTCTGCAATCCCTCTCGCTCTACTAGGGTTCTCTTTCACCTTATGGCAATTGTTAAAAACTAGACGTGCGGCCGAAGCCGCTAGGGATGCTGCACGAGCAGCACAGCAATCTATTGCACGGAATAGCTTGTTAATGCTGATACCACAACTTCAGCGCATTGAAGAGGAGTTGGATAGAGCCGTTCATGTCTCTTCTCTAGAATTGACTATGGCTTGGCTCACGAGTTGGCGTTGGCAGGCGGGTCAAGTGAGGGGATATTTGAGCGTTGTCTCAGTTACCGATAAGAAAGTTATGAAAGTCTTACAGTCGTCAGTTATGAAAGCTTCGGTAGCGAAGACTGATCTTATAGATGGCGCCGAAGGGCTCGATCTTGTTCTCGCAACAAAGACGGCCAGAGAGGCTATTGCTGCTGTCACTAATGAGTTAGGCGTTCTTGCGGCAATGCAGGGCGCACAAGCGGAAGAGGGACAGTGATGACAGAACCGAAAATTGAAGCAGCACGTCCAGATCCACGTTTGGCTAAGATTGTGGCCAATCTACTAATTAGAACACGAATGGGTTCCATTACATGGGAGCATCTCCGCAGAGGACCACGCGGCATGCAAGCACTTGAATTCTCCTACTCAACTTCGTCAGCTAGTATTGTTGTAGCTTCATCTGCCATGGGGCAGGACCCATACACGCTTCAGATATATAATGGAGATGGGATCATAATTGAACAGCTGGAAGTAAGTGCCCGCAGTAGGATGGTGCAAGAATCTGCTAAAGAAATACCGAAAACAGTTATATTCAAATCTCCCCTCTTTGATGAGATCAGAGAGTTGCATGGCCTGGCTTATCGGCAAGCTCTCAATGTTGATCAGATGCTTGACACCATTGTTCAAGAGCTCGAACAGGGAGAGTGAACAAGCAACATGCGCATGCCCATCCCGTCTGCCGTCGACCCACCGCGGAGCGGCAGCGGGCCGGCGACGGAGGTGCAAGCCCGGCTTCGCGTGTCCCTGCGCCTGGGCGCCTTCCACGGTCATGAGACCCCAACGGTCACGGCCGGGCTTGCGGCGGAGGAGGCAGTCTGCTGGGCTTGCCTGGATCGATGGCAGACGGGATGGGCCTCTACCCCAGCCACTCCACCACCGCACGGGCGTGCGACGCCATCCCGGAGCCGGAGCGCCCCCGCCGGAGGCACGTAGTAAGGCCAGCCCTGTGGCTGCCTCCGCTTGCGCTGACCAGCTCGGCCCTGTGAGCAGAGCAGTGCGCCCCCTCCAAAAGCGGCCCTGTCCTCGTCCGCGCCAGCCGACCGGCGTTCTGCGGGTCGGGCATGGAGCCCAAGTGGAGTGCCCGGCCCGCGTCGCGTCGGCGGCGCGTGCGGCCCGGTCAGGGCCGCTTTAAGTTTGTAGAGAAAGTTCTCACAAGCATCAGCTGTTACAGGCTCTTGGGCATGCCTACTGCGCTGGCCAGGGCTGCAAGGTCGGGTAGCTCTACAACCTCGACTCCGTGCTCCTGAAGAATTTCGACTCCTTGGCAGTCGGCCACGAATAGGCTGGGTTCTCTCCACGCAATCACGACACGTGGGATACCAGCAGCCAGGATGAGCTCTGTACATGTCGTTGGACGTGACTTACGTACCGAGCAAGGCTCAAGAGTGCTGTATAGCGTCGCGTCACGCAATGACGTCTCACCGGCTCTGGACAATGCCGATTCTTCGGCATGTGCATGTATGTCAACATCTCGTGAGTATCCGTTGACGATTTCCCGTCCATCCTTGCCCACAATGATCGCGCCAACGGAGAAGGCCGTTGATGATGGTGGACACTTTCTGGCGAGATCGATTGCTTCAAGCATCCATTGACGGTCGGCATCGGTAGCCTTGGCCGGATTCATGATGTGGAGTCTCCGGAGGACTGCTTGGGCAAGTACCGGATTACGATGACGTCGCCAACAGTCTGGACGTCTGCAACCTTCATCCGGCGAGCTGTTCCGCCTGGAAATATTCCGTCATTGACGAACCGGGGAGCTTTTGAGTCGCCTACGAAGATCGGTGCAATCGCAAGATGGATCTCGTCGGCAAGGTTCTGGGTGAGGAATTGTGTATGGATGGTGCTGCCGCCTTCAACCATGAGTCGATGCACGCCACGTGAACCCAGGTCGTCCAGCATGGCGGCCAAACTGAGGATGGGTCCGGTGCCTACGACGTCGGCGAGGCCATCCAAGTTCGCTCGAACCTTCGGCACCGTTGAATTCGGGCAGTAAACTACCTTTTCGCCACCGTGGTGCCAGAACTTGAGGTTAGGGTCCAGGTCGCCACTGGCGGTGATAGTGACTTTGAGGGGATACGGAGAAAGCCCCCGTTTAACACGTTGAGTGCGTCGCTCCTCGGAGTTGACCAGCAAACGCGGATTGTCCTTGCGCATCGTGGTCGCACCGATGAGGATGGCATCGCTCTGGGCGCGCACCTCGTCTACTCGGTCGAAGTCTGCGACGTTAGAAAGCAACAGTCGCTCAGGACTGGCATCGTCGATGTAACCGTCTACGGAGACGGCGCAGCTCAGTAGTACATATGGGCGCGGAGACAAGAGTAATCGTCCTTTGAACGCAGTACGGTGATCTTACGCCTGATGGGCCACGATTTCGTCGAAGGTATCGCGGAACTCTGAGACGGCAGGAATGCTGCCCCAACGCTCCAGTTGACCGTCCAACCTGGTTAGCTCGGTGATGATCCGAGCAGAGCTTGTGGCCTGCGCAATGCTAAGAGCTTGTAGGCCAACCGTGGCGGCCTGCTCGATCTCTTTCGCTCCCGCGTGGGCGAGTGATTCTCTGGCAAGGTAGACACCTCGATCACGATGATAGCCGGAAGGCAATCCTATGATCGCGTTCTGGAAACCCTCGGCCGCACGTCTGTGGTCGCCGAGAACATGATGACTCCGCGCTCGGTGGACGTCGACATAGGACGAATCCATCCACGTCCCCCACGGTGATGAGGGATCGAGATCGAGGGTGGAGAGGATCGTTTGTGCGTCGTCAAGAGCGCGAGCCGATGCTGTTGGGTCCTTCGCCAAAGCGTGGCCGTATGCAGCATAGGTTGCGGCGATCGCTCCAAGTTTGGTATCCGGACGTGCTTGAGCTTTGGCCGCTGTCGAGACACCGATTGCGGTTATGGCGTCACCCATGTCCCCCGCGAGTTGCCCTTTACGCGCCAGGATGTACGTGGTGATGTCGATATCGCCAGTCGCGTAGGACCACTCAAGAGCTCGGTCAAGCCAGTACCGCGAAGCCTGGAAGTTACCTGCATCGTGGTGCAGCCATCCGCAGAACTCAGCGTACTGCGTCTGGATGTAGAGCAGATCGCGGCCGTCAGATCCTCCGTGAACCTGGCGAAGCTGCTGAATGGCGCTGATCTGGGCTTCTACGGTCGGAATCGTGCGTAGTGGTCCCAAGAGGTTGTCGTTGTCGATGAGGACCTGGCGAAGCTGCCGGAAGTGCTCCGCAGGATTGAGGTCCGGAGCTGCTGCACCTGCAAGAGGTACTGATCTGGCTTGTGCGATAGCCGGCGGTCCGGTGACGGCTGCCGTTACAGCGCTAAGACCCAGGCCGCTGAGGAACGTACGGCGGGGCAGAGTCACGAAGATGATCCCTCCGTCTGAAGTGCGGCAGGGGACAGTGATCCCCGCCTCTTCAGACTCTGCTGGGAGATGGGCCACGGAGGCCACAACCTGACTCGTGTTGGCCACATGGTCAGCCTGATTGGCCACATGATTGGCGTGACGAATCTCATTCGGGTTGGGATCAACAAGATTCCAGAGGCGAAGAAGTGCGCCACTCGTGTTGAGTTCGCGATCTACTATTTCAGCCAGTTCGCGTGGTGGCTTGCGCTCACCGCGCTCAATTCGAGCTAAGTAGCTGGCGTTATAACGAATCAGTTCTCCCATTTTGGCCAGTGAGAGACCTCGACGATCGCGCCATGCCCGTAGTTCGGAGCCCCAGAGGTGCAAGGGAGAACGATCGGGTGTCAGCTCTTTCCTGGGCTGTCCCATGCTGCCTCCGCGAGGTCAATGTGGTCATCCTCCTTGGCCACTTCGAAAGTATCCCCGAATTCGAGAAGAAGCGCCAACCTCGAAGCACAGGGAGTTCGCACCACAAGGGTGCGGCCCTCGAATCGGAGGTGAGCTCAGTGAAGCTCTTGATCGACGTCACCGGCAAGTCGTTCATGGTGACGAAGGAAGCGGTCGAGAAGTCCGACCAGAACGGGCGTCAGAAGTCCGAGCGGGAGACCGGCCGACCGATGTGGGTCACGCAGGTCATGGCGCTGGACGAGACGGGCGGCGAGATGATCAACGTCACTACGGCCGGTGAAAGGCCCACGGTGACCGTTGGTTCTCAGGTCTCCCTGTTCAAGCTGGAGGCACTGCCTTGGGCGACCAACGGTCGCAACGGCGTGGCCTTCCGCGCGGCTGACATCAAGCCCGCTGGTGCTCCGGCCAGCAAGTAGACCGCATTTCCCCGACCTACGCCAAGGACAGCGTCCCGAGCTGAAGGTCGAAGCGAAGTCCGCTCACATCAAGAACACAACAGGTGATCAGTGGCCCGCATAGGGCCCCATCGCCCGGAGAGCATCTGCTACCTCTCCGACCTGATCTGCCTGATCTCGCCTGGGATCGGTTCTGACATTCACGTGAGGACCGATCCCGGCGATCATCCCTGGCTATTCCAGGTCCGCATTGAGCCGCAATCGGCTCAAATCCACAATCTTCAGAGGAGTCGTCATCATGACGAACACCGCTGATTTCGCTGCGGTTTTTGTGACGCTCTACGTCGCACACAGCGTAGGAGATCACTGGGTTCAGACCCACCATCAGGCGTGCGCCAAGGGCGCGCCCACAATCGCGGGACGACTCGCGTGCCTTCGGCACGTGGCCACCCTGACCATCACCAAGGGCATCGCGTTCGTCGCGCTCGCTCTGACCACCGACCTGACGACAGAGCCATTGTCTCTGCTCGCTGGATTCGCGGTGGATGCGCTCTCGCACTACTGGGCTGATCGCCGTACCACGCTGGCCCGTCTTGCCGAGGTTATCGGCAAGTACGACTTCTTCCGAATGGGGCTCCCCCGTCCTGGAACTGACGACGCCGCACATCTCGGCACGGGCGCTTACGCCCTCGACCAGTCCTGGCATGTGGGCTGGCTATTCATCGCCGCTCTCATCATCACCGCGTAATCCGATCAGAAGGGATTCCTACCATGGGCTGGCTCTTCAAGGATCGCGAAGACGCGATCACCTGCAACTCCGATGCCGCCGCCGATGCGTGGCGCAAAGCCGCCAAGGCCAAGAAGGCCGGCGACCAAAAAGCCGCAAAGGCATGGACCGATTGGGCGCGTGACTGCGACCAAACCGCAACCAGGTTCGCCAACGGCGACTACGACGACGTTATCCAGAACCCCTAATCACAGGTTCTAAATCGTCGTTATTCAGCCTCGTCACACATAAGCGGGACCGTATCGCCTGCTACAACGCACGGTCCCGCTCTCAACCCCCACCCTCGCCACGAGGAGGAGAGTCATGTCCAAGAGTACCTTCGGGGTACATCACCACAACAGAGGCGGCATTGGCCGTCGCGGTAGCTCCGTCACCGTGATCCAGAACAACGTGCAGCACAGCTACCTGCGCACCGCGAAGATCACCTTCTACGTGGTCTTGGCGGTTGTCGGCATCTTCGCCGCCGTCATCTCCACCTACTACCTGCCCCCGCTCGCTGCCGTCCCGATCGGTCTCGCGGCCGGAACCATCATCGGCGGCCTCGCCGCTTCCATCATCGCCATCTGGCCCGTCCTGCGCGCCATCTGGTGGTGGCTGCCGGAAATCACCCTCGTCCTGCTGCTGATCGGCGGCTGGGTGTACCTCCAAGACCAGACCAACCCCCTCATCACCGGCGCCGCCTACGCTAGCGTCATCGCAGGCTGCTGCCTCACGCCCGCTTCGCGCCGGTATGCGCTCGCTCTGCTGTGGTGCCTCATCGTCCGGCACCGCCTGCGCGCCTGCTTCAGCACCTTCCTGCCCACCGACCGGCACGGCCATCTGCCGTTCATCGGCCTGGCCAAGCCCATCCCGGTCGGGGAACGCGTCTGGGTCTGGCTGCGTCCCGGCCTGTCCCTGGACCAGATCGAAAACCAGCTCGGCAGAATCGCCGTTGCCTGTTGGGCCGCCTCGGTCACCGTGACCAAGGCCCGCACCTCCAACTCCGCCGCTATCTACCTGGACATCAAACGCCGTGATGTCCTCGGCGGCCTGGTCGGCTCCCCTCTCACCGAGGAGCTGCCGACCGACGTTCCGGCCATCACCCGGCCGATCGCCACCGTTCCGGCTCAGCTCGATCTCGCTGACGTGCCGGAAAACGACGACACCGACCCCACCGAGCGTCCGGCCAAGAAGAACGGCCGACCCCCGGCCGTCAACGGCATCCCTGCCAAGACGGCCACGGACAACCCCGACCTCGACTGGATCTGACGCGTCGTCCGCTACCGGGAGAACCTCGTTTGCTCCTCCTGGTAGCACCTCTCACATTCGCCTGACACGTAAGAGGTGACGCTGCCATGCACGCGGCTCTTTCCGACCTTCCGGCCACGATCCCGGTAGCGCCGTCGATGTCCATGTTCGACCCGGTGTTCATCGGGATCAATGAATTCGGCAACCCGGTCTACCTCGACCTGGTGTATCACAACCTGCTGGACGCCGGAGAACCCGGCGGCGGCAAGTCCGTACTGATCCAAAACCTCGTCGGGCACGCCTTCCTGTGCCACGACTTCACTCCCGTTCTGCTCGACCCCAAGTGGGTCGAACTGGGGATGTGGATGGAAGCCGCCGAAGCAACCGGCGGCGTCTTCGTCGGCCCCGACATCGACAAGGGCCTACGCGTGCTGCGCCGCCTGCAAAAGGTGATGGATCGCCGTTACTCCTGGCTGGTCGCGCATGGACGTCGCAAGTTCCTGGCGAGCGACGCCATCAAGGTCATCGGTGTCTTCATCGATGAACTCGCCTACTACACCGCCACCACCGGCACTCCCGAGCAGCAGAAAGAGTTCATCGCACTCGTCCGCGACCTGGTCGCACGAGGCCGCGCCTGCGCCATACCGGTCATCGCCGCTACCCAACGCCCGAGCGTGGACATCATCCCCACCTCGCTACGCGACCTGTTCGGCTACCGGGCAGCCTTTCGCTGCACCACCCCGAACAGCTCCGACATCATCCTGGGCCACGGCTGGGCCTCAGCTGGATTCAACGCCCAAGCCATCAGCCCGGAAACCCCCGGCGTCTTCTACCTCATCGCCGAAGGCGGCATCCCGCACCTGGTCAAAGCCGCCTATCTCACCGACGCGCAAATCCACCAGCTCGTCGACTACGTCACCTGGACCCGCCGCAACGGCGACCAGGCCGCCGTACCTCTCGCCGCCTGAATGGAGAACCCATCATGCACCACGACACGGCCCTCGCCTCGAATGCGAGCACCGCGGGGAGGTGTGCCCCGATGCCCGCTGAGGCCAACCCCGGCATCGCCTGGCTGGAAAGCCCGCACATCATCCAGCACACCCGCTGGTACGACGAACTCAGCCGCCCCTACACCTGGCGCCTGCCCATGTTCTGGCTCAAGAACGACGTCGACACCGGCATCGATGGAGAAACGACCGCGATGACCGTCCCGGCCTCCGCCTACGACGACCCCCACTGGAGGCCGCTGTGATCCACAAGGCCTACCACCCCAACGGCAGTCCCGACCTACGCAACTGGATAGCCCAGTGCGACAACCACTGCCGCAACATCGTCGCCCTGCTTGAGGCGACACCCGCCGGCTGGCTCATCGGCCAGCGCGAAAACGGCCGCTGCTACTGCCCGGCCTGCGCCGAGGTACTCGCCATGGGCCTCATCTCCTGGGCGCTGGCCTGCCCGATCTGCCAATCCCCGTGGCTCATCTTCGGCACCGACAGCAACGGCACCGCCGAATTCGTCCTGTGCGACGGACAGTGCCGCTCCACGTACCTGGCTGCTGACGGCTGGCGCTGCACCTGCTGCGGCGACCCCATCACTTTGGCTGACGGCACCGACTGAACATGCACGCGAGGGCCGGACCTCTCGCCAAAGATCCCCGGCCCTCGCCTCAGCTCACTCCCAGCAAAGGAGCAGAACTGTCATGCACTCTATTCCCGCTTCGGCTGCTCGGATACCGCAGCTCGAACGGCTCAACGCCACCCCCGGTACACGGGTCGTCTTCTACGACCCCACTGGCTCCGAGTACAAGTTGCCCACTTATCCGTGGAAGTGGGCACCCAAGCACCTGAAGACTCGACGCCAACTCGCCGCCCTCGGCCTGCGCCCCGGCGGACAAGCCCCCGTCGCCCAAATCCTGTGGCGCAAAGGCGGCCGTGTCGCCTACCTCTACGACGTCACCCGCGCGCTGCCCAAGCGTAAGCCCACCGGGAAGCAGCTGGCCGCTCTCGACAAGGCCTTGCGTGCGCGTCGTACCAAGCGGAGCGCCTCATGAGCCGCTCCATCGAAACCCCCGACTACGCCGCGTTCCTCAAAAGGATCATCCGCGCCTACAGCAAGCGCATCGCCGAAGGCGACATCGAAGCCCTCGCCGACCTCGCGGGCGTCGTCGCTGAACTCGATCACGCCATCGCCCAAGCCGTCATCCAGCTCCGAGCCAACTACGGCTACTCCTGGGCCGACATCGCCCGCCCTCTCGGCATCACCCGCCAGGCCGCCCAACAGCGCTGGGGCGGTGAGCGCCCATGAACGCCGGAACCGTCTACCTGCTGCACTTCGAGCGGCCCTACAAGCACGCCCGCCACTACATCGGCTGGACCCCCGGCGACCTGAACCGCCGCCTCCGCCAGCACCGTAACGGCACCGGTGCCCGTCTCATGGCCGTCATCACCGCCGAAGGCATCGACTTCGTCGTCGCCCGACTCTGGACCGGCGGACGCAACCTCGAACGCTCCCTGAAACGGCGTGGAGGAGCATCACGCTGCTGCCCCCTGTGCGGCATCACCCCACGTGTCACCGGCTGGGATCAGCCCGACATCGAGCACGTCACCGCAGAGCCCTACGCGATCAACATCGTGCCTGCCATCTGCGCGTGCAACCGAGTCACCCACCACGCGGCCTCGTTCCTGGCAACCGCCTCGATCACCTGCCTTGACTGCCATCAACCCGTCGTCCCCCAACGCGACGTCCAGGAGGAACACCATGTCCTCATCCGTTAACCGAACCGAACGCGTCGAATCCGGCGTCCAACTCCTCATCCTGCTCCTCGTCGGCCTCATGGCCGGAGCAGCCTCCTTCACCCACGTCCACGACTGGACCATGGCCAACAGCCCCGAAGGAACCGGCGAATGGTTCGGCTGGACCAACGCCGTCATCTCCGAACTCACCCCCACCGCCTCCGGCCTGGAAGTCCGGCGACGCAAGCGCAACGGACAATCCATCACCTACCCGATGATCGTCCTCATCGCCTCCGCCGGACTGTCCATCGCGGCCCAAATCGCCGTCGCCAAACCCCACCCCACTGGCTGGCTGATCGCCGCCATCCCCGCCCTGGCCTTCCTGGCCCTCACCAAACTCGTGCTCTCACGCGCCCCCACCACCCAACCGGCGACACCCGAGCCGGTCACCGTGCCGGAGCTTGACCCGGAAACCACACCGAATTCCACGCCTGAACCTGCGGACGCGCCCCTCGGCCATGAGCGCCAGGACCACGCGCACATCGACCACCGCACCCTCCAGGAGCGAACCCCGGCCCTGCCGGTCCTGCAACTGCCCACCCCCGCCCTGGAAGGACAGCACTGACCCATGCAACTCCAGCTCGACACCGCTTCGGCGCTGGCTCTCACCCCCGGGACCACTTCCCTGGCCCCGGGCGTGGGGGCGAACACCGAAACCCTCTTCGCGCGTGAACCTCGCCAGCACATCCGCACCGCCCTGGAACGCGCCGCACGCCCCGACTACCCCGCCTGGCTCGGTCACGTCGAATCAGCCGCCGCTTACACCCACCCCATCCGGCTGCACGGCAACCTGGCCACCGTCGACACCCGCACCGGCGAGATCCTCACCGTCCGGCACACCTCGACCCTGCCCGACGGCGTCATCTACAAAGCCTGCGGCAACCGCCGCCACACCGTCTGCCCCGCCTGCGCCACCACCTACCAACACGACGCCTACCACCTCGTCCGGGCCGGACTCGTCGGCGGCAAGACCATCCCCGACACCGTCCGCACCCATCCGGCCGTCTTCGCCACCCTCACCGCCCCCTCCTTCGGCCCCGTCCACACCCGCGACGTCCGTCACTGCGCCTGCCGCGACAAAAGCCGCTGCACCTGCCGCCCCGCCCCCTGCCATGCCCGCCGCGATGCGCCGAGTTGCCCGCACGGCAGAGCGTTGGCCTGCTGGCAGCGCCACTCCCCCGGCGACGAGCAGCTCGGCCGGCCTTTGTGCGCCGACTGCTACGACCACGCCCACCACGTCGTGTGGAATCACCACGCCGGAGAACTCTGGCGCCGCACCAAGCAACACGCCGAACGGCACCTCAACCAGCTCGCCCGGCAACGCGGCCTGCCCAAAGTCCGGCTCTCCCACGGCAAAGCCGCCGAATACCAAGCACGCGGCGCTGTCCACTTTCACATCCTGCTCCGCCTGGACGGCATCGATCCCGACCAGCCCGACGCCATCACCCCGCCCCCCGGCGGTATCACCATTGACGACATCACCGCCGCCGTCACCCTGGCCGCCACCACCATCGCCTACACCACCCCCGCCCACCCCGACCGGTCCGGCGGCTGGACCATCGCCTGGGGCCGCCAGCACGAGATCCGGCCCATCACCCTGTCGGCCTCCGGCGACGCCCTCGACGATCAGGCCGTCGCGGCCTACCTGGCCAAGTACTCCACCAAGGGCACCGAAGCCACCGGTCACACCTCACGGCGGCTCACCGCCGACACCATCGACCTGTACGCCAACCCCACCGGCACCCACCCCGAACGGCTCATCGCCGCCGCCTGGAAGCTCGGCCATACTCCCGAATGGAGAGGACTGCGCAGGTGGGCGCACATGCTCGGCTTCGGCGGACACTTCCTCACCAAAGCCCGCCGCTACTCGATCACCTTCGGCTCCATCCGCGAACAACGAGCCGCCTACAAACGCGCACACGCCCTCAACCGAGCCCAGCAAGGGCCAGAGGGACACCCCGAACCAACGCCATTTCAGCGTCAAGCCGTCCTTGACACCCAAACCGAGGAAACCACCCTCGTCATCGGATTCCTCACCTACGCAGGCACCGGCTGGCACACCACCGGTGACCAACTCCTCGCCAACACGGCAGCGGCCCAAGCCCGCGAACGCACCCGAGCAGGACGCGAAGAACTCGCCCACCACCAGGCATGCAGTTCGTCCACACCGCTCGCCGCCTGACCAACCTCAGAACGCGAACGGAGTGCACCACCGCCATGAATCCCACCACCCAGCGAACATGGAGCACCGAAGACGTCTCAACCTTCCTCGGCGTGCCCGTTGCCACCTTGTACCAATGGCGACACCGAGGAATCGGTCCAAAGGCGGCCCGTGTCGGTCGTCACCTCCGTTACCTGGAGGAGGACGTTCTTGACTGGTTCCGTCAGCAACGAGATGCGGCCTGATGGCTCGCGTCCGTGACCTCTGGTTCCGGACCGTCACAGGATCGGATGGTCAGAAGCATCGACAGAAGACGAAGCGGCATCCCGACAACGGTGGCAGCAAAGAGGCCAAACGCTGGCTCGCCATCTGGATCGGCTTAGACGGCAGGGAGGAGACGAAAGCTTTCACGACCAAAGTCCAGGCGACGAATCACGGGACGGCCAAGGAGGCTGACCGGCTCCGTGGCATCTATGTCGACGAACGCAGGGGCAGGCTCCTGTTCCGTGAGTACGCCCAGGACAAGTGGCTGCCATCACAGGTGCACTTGAGGACCAACAGTCTCGACACTTACACCGTCCACCTGCACGCGCACCTGATCCCCGCCTTGGGCGAAAGGCGGATCGGCAGCCTCACCAGGGCGGACATGAAAGCCGTCGTCGCACGGTTGAACAAGACCTTGGCCCCGACGACGGTGCACACCGTGTTCGCGGTCCTGCGTCTCGTCATGCAAGCCGCCGTCGATGACGGCGACATCCCCAACAACCCGTGCTCACGCGTTCCCCTACCGCGCATCACGGCCCGCGTGGTCGAGCCCTTGCCAGTAGAGGCTGTCTTGGCTCTCGCCAACGCCATGACCCCTCGCTACCAGCTGGCCGTGTGGCTCGGCTTCGGGCTCGGGCTTCGACTGGGCGAGGCCCTCGGACTGACAGTCTCGAAGGTGGAGACGGGAGCCAAGCGCGTTCTCGTTCATCGCCAAGCGCAGAACGGTGAACTGGTCGAACTCAAGACCAAGGCATCGCGTCGCGCGCTGCCCGTTGATGACCTCGTCCTCGCCCAGATCGTAGAGCATCAAACGTGCTATCCCACTGGTCCTGAGGGCGTGCTTATCACCAACAGGTGTCGTCGTATCGCTCAGCGAAAGTCGTTTAACGAATGCTGGCGCGAGGCCGTAGCAAAGGCCGGCCTTCCCAAGGGCACTCGATTCCACGATCTGAGGCACTTCTACGCCTCCGGGCTGATCAAGGCCAACCTCAACCCGAAGGTGATCCAGACTCGGCTGGGCCATGCCACCATCGCCGAGACGATGGACACCTACGGCCATCTCTTTCCGGACCAAGACGATCTCGGGCGTGGGGCCATTGACGCGCTTCTGCTTCCGAATCTCACGGAACAAGGACGGAACAGGCAATCTTGAACAGTGCTCCGCCCCTGGTCACAGCGGCGGAGTGAGACGAGCCGGCCTGTAGGCCGGGTTCTGTCCTTCGCGATGCGAAGGGGCGACCATCCATCTAGGGCCGTCGTTGCCGGCGGCCTCAAGCGGTCTACCCGTGCGCCTCGGGCGGGCAGCCCTCAAGCGGTGCACGCGGGACGCCCCGGAAGGCGTCCCTTCTTGACCTTGCTCCAGGTGGGGTTTACCGAGCCGCCCACGTCACCGTGGGCGCTGGTGGTCTCTTACACCACCGTTTCACCCTTACCTCCCGGGGACCGGGAGGCGGTCTGTTTTCTGTGGCACTGTCCCGCGGGTCACCCCGGGTCGGCGTTACCGACCACCCTGCCCTGTGGAGCCCGGACCTTCCTCGGCGGGCCCGTGCGGGCCCGACGCGGCCGCCCGGCCGGCTCGTCTGAGTCGAGGTTATCGCATGCAAGCTGTTCGCAAGCAAATGACAAGATCGGGGCGATGGGATAGGGGAGTGTCATCGCCTGAGGGGGGCGGTGCACGATGGTCGTGCCGGGTGTTCTGGCGGCATCCGGCACGACCGGCCTCGGGGGCCGGTCAGCGCAGGTGGGACGTGTCGTTGAACGTCTTGACGACGGACTGGCCGTCGGCGTAGTGCTCGATCAGGGACAGGCAGGCCAGGTCGAGGTGCATGCGGTAGAGGGCTGCCGGGGGTGCCAGCAGGGCCAGGCGCAGCAGGGTCTTGATGGGGGTGACGTGGGAGACCACCAGGATCGTGCGGCCCTCGTAGGTGTCCTTGAGGCGCTGCTGAGCTCGTTCGACGCGGCGCGCCACCGTGGCGAAGCTCTCGCCTCCGGGGGGCGGGGTGTCGGGGTCGGTCAGCCAGGCCGCGAGCTCGGCGGGCCAGCGTCGCTGGACCTCCGTGAACGTGTGCCCTTCCCAGGCGCCGAAATCGGTCTCCCTGAGGTCTTCGTCCACCTCGTAGTCGAGGCCCGTCCGCGCCGCCACGGCCTGGGCCGTCTGCCTGGCGCGGGTGAGGGGGGAGGTGACGATCACGTCTGGCCGGTACGGGTCGCGCGACAGTTTCTCGGCGGCCGCCGTGGCCTGGGCCAGGCCGTTGGGTGTGAGCTCGGGATCGCCGAGGCCCGAGAAGCGCCGCTCCACCGACAGCGGGGTCTCGCCGTGCCTGAGCAGGACCAGGGAGGTCGCCACGTGGGTGGGAGGGGACCAGCCGGTGCCTCTGGTGCGCTGCTGGGCCGCTGCCACGGAGGCGGTGGGGGCGGACAAATCCGGAATGTCGCCCGCATCCAGGAGATCCGTCTGCTCCACCAGGGACGCCGTCCGCTGCGCGGCCGAGTCACTCGCCGTAGGTCGCGCGCTCGCCGTCGGCTGCGCGCTCGCATCGCGCGCCCGGGGGGCGGTCCGTGGGGCCGCGCCGGGGGCGGGTGGTGTGTCGCCGGTCGTTTCGTGGTGTACGGCGGAGCCGCCCGCCTTCCAGGTCAGGCCCTTGGCGGCGGCGTCCATGGCCTCGTTGGCCAGGCGGTCGGCGTGTTGGTTGCGGGCGCGGGGGATCCAGGTCCACTCCGTCACCCGCAGCCGCCTGGCGAGCTTGGCCGCCTCCAGGGCCAGCGGGCGCAGCCCCTCATGCTTGATCTTCCAGCGGCCGGCCATCTGCTCGACGACCAGCTTGGAGTCCATCCGCACGGCCACCTGGGCGCCGTCGCCGGCCAGCTCCAGCACCGAGCGGAGGCCGGCGATCAGGCCGCGGTACTCGGCCACGTTGTTGGTGGCGACGCCGATCGCCTCGGCCGCCTCCGCCAGCACCTGGCCGTCGGAGGCGTCCTTGACCACGGCGCCGTAGCCGGCCGGGCCCGGGTTGCCGCGTGACCCACCGTCGGCTTCGATGACGTACGAGGTCAAATGCCCGACTCCGGGGTGCGGACGAGGATCCTGCGGCACTCGTCACAGCGCAGCACCTCGTCGTGCGGCGCGGCCTTGATCCGGTTCATCTCGGCGATGGACAGGGCCACCTTGCAGCCCTGGCAGCGGCCGCCGTGCAGCATCGCGGCGCCGACGCCGTACTGGTCCCTGAGCTTCTCGTAGAGCGCCAGCAGGTCGGCGGGGATATCGCCGGTGGCGGCGGAGCGGTCGGTGCGCAGCTCGGCCGCCTCCTTGTCGATCTCCGCGAAGGCGGCGTCGCGGCGGGCCTCGGAGGCGGACAGAACCGCGGCGAGCTCGTCGCGCTTCGCGCCGAAGTCGCGCACCTGGGCGTCGGCGGCCTCGCGGCGCTCCATGATCTCCAGCACGACCTCTTCGAGGTCGCTCTGCCGCCGCTGCAGCGAGGCGATCTCGGACTGCAGGCCGGACAGGTCACGCGGCGAGGTCACGGCGCCGGAGTCGAGCCGCTTCTGGTCGCGGTCGGCGCGGGTGCGGACGGTGTCGACGTCGCCCTCGGCCTTGATCTGATCGCGGGCGAGGTCGCTCGCCTCGGTCTCGGCCTCGATCGCCTGGGTGACCAGCCGGGCGTAGCGCTTGGACTGCTCGTCGATCTCGGCCAGCTCGGGCAGAGTGCGGCGGCGGTGTGCCAGCCGGTCGAGCTTGGAGTCGAGCTCAGCCAGGTCGAGCAGTCGCTTCTGGGCCTCGGGGGCTGCTTTCATGATCAATATCCTCTTGTCCAAGCATCGGTGACCGTGGCGGAGACACGTGTCTCAACGTTAACGCCACTGGAGCCCAGGATGGACGCGGCGCTGTCGAGCCACGGCCATTCGGTGGCCCAGTGCGCGGCGTCGATCAGCGCGGGCCCGCCCGCCTCCACGAACTCACTGGCCGGGTGGTGTCGCAGATCGGCCGTGAGGAAGACGTCCACCCCCGCGGCACGGGCGGTGTCCAGGAGCGAGTCGCCCGCTCCCCCGCTGACGGCCACCCGGGAGACGCGGCGGGACTCGTCACCGGCGACGCGGATGCCCCACGAGGTGCGCGGCAGCCCGGCGGCGGCCCGCTCGGCGAACTCGCCGAGCGTCGTCTCCTCGGGCAGGTCCCCGATACGGCCCAGCCCGCGCCAGGGGTCGTCCGGGAACGGCCGCAGCGGCACCAGGTCGCCCACCAGGCCGACGGCGCGGGCCAGGGCGTCGGACACGCCCGGGTTCGCCACGTCGGCGTTGGTGTGGGCGGTGTAGAGGGCGATGTCATGCTTGATCAGCGTGTGGAGCAGGCGTCCCTTGGGCGTGGTGGCGGCGACGCCGGTGACGCCGCGCAGGTAGAGCGGATGGTGGGTGACGATGAGGTCGGCGCCCCAGTCGAGGGCCTCCTCGGCGACGGCGGCGACCGGGTCCACCGCGAACAGCACCCGGCTCACCGGCAGGGCCGGATCGCCGCAGACCAGGCCCACCGCGTCCCAGGACTCGGCTCGGGCGGGCGGGTAGGCCACCTCGAGCACGTCGATCACGTCGGTCAGTGTCACAGCAGCCACCTGCGCAGACTATCGGTTCACCGGGGCCCGCCGTGGCGGACGGCGACGGCCCGGGGCGTCGTTCCTAGGCGGCAGGAGCGCCGGTCCCCGGGGCTCGGTGCGTTGATCACACCAGACGAATACCGACGCGGCATGCATCGGCCGGCGACGGTGACCAACCTGACCGTCCGTGGTCCACGCCACGCGCTCCTGTCGCCTACCGGCGGGCCATCCCCTGAGAGGAAGCGCATTCATCCCCTGCCTGAAGGCCTGGGGCTTGCTGCGGGCCTTCGGTAAGTGGATCCTGATGGGGGTGGAGGACGGCATGACACCTAAGGTCGCGATCATCGGAGCGGGGTTCGGCGGGCTGTGCATGGCGATCCGGCTGGAGCGGGCCGGGATCGGTTCGTACACGGTCTTCGAGAAGGCGGGCGACCTCGGCGGCACCTGGCGCGACAACGGCTATCCGGGCGCGGGCTGCGACATCCCCTCGCACCTGTACTCGTACTCCTTCGAGAAGTACGCGAGCTGGACCCGCCGCTATCCCGGGCAGCCCGAAATTCTCAAATATTTACATCACTGCGCCGATAAATACGGCGTCAGGCGAAAAATCCGGTTCGCCACAGAAATCACCGCCGCCGACTTCGACGGCTCCCGGTGGCACCTCACCACCGAAGGCGGCAGGTCCGAGGCGTTCGACGTGGTGGTGATGGGCGTAGGCCAGCTCAACCGCCCCCGCTTACCCGACATCCCCGGCATGCGGGAGTTCGAGGGCACGTCCTTCCACTCGGCCCGCTGGAACCACGAGCACGACCTGACCGGCGGACGGGTGGCCGTGATCGGCAACGGCTCGTCGGCCGCCCAGTTCGTCCCCCATGTCGCCGAGCGGGCCGAGCGCCTGGAGCTGTTCCAGCGGACCCCGAACTGGGTGATCCCCAAGCCCGACGCCACCTTCGCCCCGGCCGCCAGGCTGGCCTTCCGCTACCTGCCCGGCCTCCAGCGCGCCTACCGCGAGTGGATCTTCCGCTACGCCGAGAACACCCTCTACCCGGCCCTCGCCCAGGGCTGGAGCAGGGAGCTGCTGCGCAAGCGCGCCCTGGCCCACCTGCACGCCCAGGTGGCGGATCCGAGCCTGCGGGCCAAGCTCACGCCCGGCTACCCGGCCGGCTGCAAGCGGGTGATCATCGACAGCGCCTTCTATCCGGCCCTGTGCAGACCCAACGTGGACGTGGTGACCGACAGGATCGTCCGCATCACGCCGAAGGGCGTGCGGACGGCGGAGTCGTCGTACGAGGTGGACACGATCATCTACGCCACGGGCTTCAGGAGCACCGAGTTCCTCGCCCCCATGAGGGTGACGGGACGCGGCGGACGCGACCTCGCCGAGCAGTGGGCGGACGGCGCCGAGGCCTATCTCGGCATCTCCGCGCCGAACTTCCCCAACCTCTTCCTGCTGTACGGCCCCAACACGAATCTGGGGCACAACTCGATCGTCTTCATGATCGAGTGCCAGGTGAACCACATCATGGCGTGCCTGCCGCACCTGTCGCGGGGCGGGCGGCTGGAGGTGCGGCCGGAGGTGATGGCCGCCTGGCGCGCGCGGCTCGACGCGTCGATGGCGCGCATGGTGTGGGGCGGCTGCCAGAGCTGGTACAAGACGGCCGAGGGCCGCGTCACGAACAACTGGCCCGGCCCGGCCACCCTGTATCGCAGGCTGACGGCCAGGCCGCCGCGGCGGGCGTACAGACAGGTGTGACGCCCCGCCAAGGACAGGCGGGTGATCTCGTACGGCGCCACATGGCCGTGGCGGGGCCCACCAGGTAGCGTCCGACCCATGACGACCTCCCTGCACCAGCGCTCCCTCGTGGCCGACACCCACAACGACCTCCTGATGGCCGTCGCGGCGAGGCCGCGCGCGAAGTGGGCCGCCTTCTTCCGTGAGCGCTGGCTGCCGCAGCTCCTCGACGGCGGGGTGAACCTCCAGGTCCTGCCGGTCTTCATCGACGACGGCTACCGGCCCGAGGGGGCGCTGCGGCAGACGCTGCGCATGATCGAGTGCGCGCACGTGCTGGCCGAGGGCAATCCGGAGCACGTACGGCTCTGCCGTGACGCGGCGGAGATCGACGCGGCGCTCGACGCCGGCCTGATCGCGCTGGTCCTGGCCATGGAGAGCATGCCGGGGCTGGACGCGAGCGTGGAGCTGATCTCCACCGTGCACCGGCTGGGCGTGCGGGTGGCCTCGATCGCGCACTGGGGGCGCACGCCGCTGGCCGACGGCAGCGGCGAGGACGCCACCGGCAGCGGGCTCACCTCGCACGGCGTGGCCGCGCTGCGCGAGATGGAGCGCCTCGGCATCGTCTTCGACATCTCCCACCTGGGCGCCTCGGGGGTGGCGCAGGTGCTGGAGCTGGCCACCAAGCCGCTGATCGCGACCCACTCCTCGGCCCGCGCGCTGCGTGACCACCACCGCAACCTGACCGACGAGCAGCTGCGCGGCGTGGCCGGCACAGGCGGCGTGATCTGCGTGAACTTCTTCGCCGGGTTCCTCACCGAGAACGAGCACGAGGCGACGCTGGACCACCTGCTCGACCACATCGAGCACGTCGTGGAGGTGGCCGGGATCGACCACGTCGGCATGGGGCCGGACTTCGTCCGCGAGGTGCTGACGGACCTGACGCCGCCGTGCTGCGAGCACACCTACGGCGTGGACGTCAACGCGGCCATCCCCGGGCTGGACGGCCCGGCGGGGCTGCCCATGGTGACCGAGGGGCTGCTCGGACGCGGTGTGCCGGACAAGGACGTACAGAAGATCATCGGCGGTAACGTGCACCGGCTCTTCGGGGAGATGCTGGGTATGACCCCTTCGTGACGGATCTGGCGGTGGAGGCGGCCGAGCGCAGCGGCGTGGTGATCCGCGAGTTGCGGGAGTTCGCCGAGTTCGAGCGGGTGTACCGGCTCTTCGACGACATCTGGCATCCCGAGCCGGGCAATGCGCCCGTGCCGATGGAGCTGCTGGTCGCCTTCTCGCATACGGGCGGTTACGTGGCGGGCGCCTTCGAGGGCGAGGCTCTGGTGGGCGCGTCGGTGGGGTTCCTGGCGGCGGATCGGACCCTGCACTCGCACGTCACCGGGGCGGTGCTGGGGCGCGGCGTCGGCTATGCCCTCAAGCTGCACCAGCGCGCCTGGTGCCTGGAGCACGGGCTGGGCCGGATCACCTGGACGTTCGACCCGCTGGTGCGCAGGAACGCGCACTTCAACCTGGTCAAGCTGGGGGCCAGGCCGGAGGCGTACCTGGAGAGCTTCTACGGCGTCATGGGCGACGCGATCAACGAGGGGGACGAGTCCGACCGGCTGCTGGCGGTGTGGCGCCTGGCCGAGCCGCCCGGCGGCGAGGCGAGCGAGCCGGCGTGGCCGTGCGCCCTGGAGGCGGTCGGTGAGCGGCCGGTCGGGACGGCGGTGTCCGGCCCCGTGGTGCTGGTGGCGACTCCGCGCGACATCGAGACGCTGCGCCGGGAGGATCCGGGGGCGGCGCGGGAATGGCGGCTGGCCATGCGGGAGGCCCTCGGCGGGCGGCTCGCCCGAGGAGCCCATGTCACGGGCATGACCACCGACGGAAAATACATTGTGAATCATCGCTGACGGGGTATTCCACCGTAGTTTCGGCTCTCTGTAATGTGGCGATAAGGAAGAGCGAGCAAGGAGATCCGCATGACGGAATTCACTCCAACGGTTCCTGCGCGAGTCCTACCCCCCGTCGCCATCCGTGATCTGCCCGACCCACCCCGGTCGCCGTGGCGCATCATCGGCCCCGGCCTGGTGGGAGCCGGAGTGGGGCTCGCCTCGGGCGAGTTCATCCTCTGGCCGTACATCGCCTCCCAGGTGGGCCTGGTGTTCATCTGGGGCGCCCTGATCGGCATCATCACCCAGTGGTTCCTCAACATGGAGATCGAGCGCTACACGCTGGCCACCGGCGAGACCGCGCTCACCGGGTTCAGCCGGATGTGGAAACACTGGGGGCTGGTGTTCGTCCTCATGACGCTCGGCTCGAACCTGTGGCCGGGGTGGGTGACGACGTCGGCCACCATGGTGACCTACCTGACGGGCACGGGCGAGGACAGCGTGCGCTGGATCGCCATCGGCATGCTGCTGGTGATCGCGCTGGGGCTGACGCTGGCGCCGATCATCTACGTGGCGCTGGAACGAGTGATCTTCGTCAAGATCGGCCTGGTGGTCGTCCTCGTGGTGGTCGCCATCGTGTTCGCGATCACCGCCGAGAGCTGGGTGCAGCTGGGCCGCGGCCTGAGCGTCGGCGCGCAGTTCCCGGTGCCGCCGCTGGACTTCGCCCTGCTGATGGGCGCCATCGCCTACGCGGGCGCGGGCGGCGGGCAGAACCTGTGCCAGAGCAACTGGATCCGCGACAAGGGCTTCGGCATGGGCCTGTACGTGCCGCGCCTGGTCAGTCCGGTCACCGGGCACGAGGAGGCCGCCGCGTCGACCGGCTTCCAGTTCGCGCCCACGAAGGCGAACCTGGAGCGCTGGCGGGCGTGGTGGCGCTTCGCCAACATCGAGCAGGCGTCCACGTTCGCGCTGGTGTCGTTCGTGACGATCGCATTGATGTCGATGCTGGCCTACTCCACCGTGTTCGGCCGGGAGGGCCTGGCCAACAGCATCGACTTCCTGCAGGTCGAGGGGCAGGTGCTGCAGGAGACGGTGGCGCCGTGGTTCGGCGTGCTGTTCTGGGTGATCGGCGCGCTGGCGCTGTTCGCCTCGGCGATGGGCATCGTCGACTACACCTCGCGGCTGGCCTCGGACATGCTCAAGACCGTCTACCTGCGTGACCGGGCCATCTCGGTCAACCGCGTGTACTTCCTGCTGGTCTGGGCGATCGCCGTCATCGGCACCCTGATCCTGCTGCTGGGCTTCGACCAGCCGCTCATCCTGCTGGTGTTCTCGGCGAGCTTCGCGGCCGTGATGATGTTCGTGTACTCGATCCTGCTCATCATCCTCAACCGCAAGTCGCTGCCCGAGGCCATCAAGGTCCGCTCCTACCGGCTCGGCGCGCTGATCTGGTCGGTGGCCTTCTTCGGCACGCTGACCGTCATCGTGCTGTTCCAGCAGATCCAGCGAATCTTCGGAGGCTGACCGCCGTCGGCAATGCGGAAGCGAACCTTCCTCGATAGCGGGCAGACTGGCAGGCATGCTGGAAACCTCGGCCCGCCTGCTCAAGCTGCTGTCCCTGCTCCAGGCGCACAAGGAGTGGTCCGGCCCCGAGCTGTCCGCGCGGCTCGGGGTCTCGACCAGGACGATCCGCAACGACGTCGAACGACTGCGCAGCCTCGGCTACCCGGTGCACGCCACCCCCGGCGTGGCCGGCGGTTACCGGCTGGGTGCCGGAGCCGCGCTGCCTCCGCTGCTGCTCGACGACGAGGAGGCCGTGGCGGTCGCGGTCGGGCTCGGCCGGGCGGCGGGCGGCGGCGTGGCGGGCATCGAGGAGTCGTCGGTGCGCGCGCTGGCCAAGCTGGAGCAGGTGCTGCCGTCGCGGCTGCGGCGGCGGGTCAGCACGCTCAACGCCTTCACCGTGCAGATCCCTGGGCAGATCCCCGGCAAGTCGCCGCTGGTGGCGCCGGAGGTGCTGACCACGATCGCGAACGCGGCCCGCGACCGAGAGCGGCTCCGCTTCGACTACACCGGCCACGACGGCGCCGACAGTGTGCGGGACGTGGAGCCGTACCGGCTGGTGCACCGCCACAGCCGGTGGTACCTGGTCGGCTACGACACCGAGCGGCGGGACTGGCGGACGTTCCGGGCCGACCGCATCACTCCCCGCACGCCTGCGGGCCCCCGCTTCACCCAGCGTGACCTGCCCGCCGACGGCGATGTGGCGGCGTACGTGGAGAAGGGCGTGAACACCGCCATGTGGCGCCATCGGGGGACGGTCCTGGTGCACGTCTCGGCGGAGGCGCTGCGGGCCCGGCTGCCCTCGCCCGAGCTGGACATCGAGCCGGTCGACGACGAATCCTGCCTGCTCCGGCTGGGCGGCGACGACCTCAACGGGATGGCCACCTGGGTCGGCTTCCTCGGGCTGGACTTCGAGGTGCTCGACCCGCCCGAGCTGGCGGACGCCGTACGCGTGCTGGCGGAGCGTTACGGCCGGGCGGTCAGCGGGCGGTAAGAGGCCGGTCAGCGCCCCCGCCCAGGATCGGCGCATGGACATCGCGCAGATAGCGGGAAGCAGGGACGACTTTCAGGTCGTTCACCACCTGACGCTCCGAGGCTCGCAGGTGGAGATCGGCAGGCAGCTCGCCGAGCGGGCGCGCAGCCTCGGCTGGGCGCCGCAGCCGATCGATCCCACGGTCGGCAGGGCCCGCAGAACCTGGTTCGAGCGCCACTGGCCGCAGCATCACGCCCGGCTGGACGGCGCCGCCCAGGTGCTCGGGCTCGACCCGGACCAGGACGAGCTCGCGCTCGACGGCCTCGGCTACGTCCCGGCGGGGTCGGGCTGCTCGGCGCTGTGGTGTCCGCCTGCCCGCGCCACCGACGGGCATGGCAGGATCGGCCGCAATTACGACTTCTTCACCATGACGACAACCGAGATCATGGGTGGCGCCGGGCCCGCCCCCGGCGAATTGCCGATGGCCTCGCGCCCCCACGTCATCTCCACGGTGCCGGACGAGGGCCTGGCCTCCACCGTCATCACCATGTCCGACCTGGACGGCTGCATGGACGGCGTCAACGAGGCGGGCCTGGCCGTGATGCTGCTCATCGCCGACGTCACCGACGCCGCGCCGCCCGAGCAGTTCGCTCCCCAGGTCGGCCTGAGCAGCGTGCAGGCTCCCCGGTTCCTCGTCGACACCTGCGAGACCGTGGAGCAGGCCAAGCAGGCGCTGCTCGGGGCCAAGCACTACGACCACGGCATGGGCCTGCACTACCTGGTCGCCGACGCCCACGGCGGGGCGTTCGTGTGGGAGCGCGGCAAGGACGGCTCCGAGCACATCATCGAGAACCCCGGCGAGCCGCTCGCCGTCACCAACCACCTGTTGCACCGCAACCCGGACCCGGCGAACCTGCCGGAGGACACCCCGGCCACCTTCGGCACGTTCGGCCGGCTGTGCGCGCTGCACGAGTGCGCCAAGGCGGCCACCATGTCGCCGGCGGAGCTGCGCGAGAGCCTGCTGCGGGTGGCCACCGGCGCCGATCCGGCCGAGCCGTGGCGGACGACCTGGAGCACGGTCTTCGACACCCACGAGCGCACCCTGGCGACCCGCTTCTACCTGGGTGATTCGGCCGGCGTGCCGAGGTACACCGAGGAGCTGACCTTCAGCGCGCGTCCAGGTACGCCTGCCTGACCGCGGAGCGGGAGAGCTTCCCGGTGGGGGTGCGGGGCAGCCGCTCGCGGTACTCGATCACCTTCGGGTGCTTGAACCTGGCGAGCCGCGGCCCGCAGTGGCCGAGCAGCTCGGCGGTGAGCTCGGGCCCCGGCGTGACGCCCTCGGCCGGCTCGACGAGGGCGACCACGTGGTGGCCCCACTCCTCGTCCGGCACCCCGATGACGGCCACGTCGGCCACCGCCGGGTGCTCCAGCAGCGCGGCCTCGATCTCGGCGGGATAGATGTTGACCCCGCCCGAGACGATCAGGTCGGTGCGCCGGTCGCACAGGAAGAGGTAGCCGTCCTCGTCCAGATAGCCGATGTCGCCGGGGGCGTACCACTCGCCGCGCATGCTGGCGGCGGTCTTGGCCCGGTCCTTGCGGTATTCGAAGGTGCCCAGGCCGGACTTGACGTGGACGAGGCCGGGCTCGCCGGCGGGCGCCTCCTCCCCCGCCGCGTCGAGGATCTTCGCCTCGAACGTGGGCGCGGGCCTGCCCACGGTGCCGGGCCTGGCCAGCCAGTCGTGCGGTTTGACGGCGAAGGCGATGGCGGACTCGGTGGAGCCGTAGTACTCGTACAGCACCGGCCCCCACCAGTCCATCATCGCCTGCTTGACCGCGACCGGGCAGGCGGCGGCGGTGTGGATGACCTGCTGGAGGCTGGAGACGTCGTAGCGCTGCCTGACCTCGGCGGGCAGGCGCAGCATCCGGTGGAACATGGTGGGCACCATCATCGCGTTCGTCACCCGGTGCCGGTCGATCAGCTCCAGGACGGCGACCGGCTCGAACCGGGGCGCGATCACCACGGTGTGCCCGAGATGCAGCGCGAACTGCGTGTGGGCGCACGGCGCGGAGTGGTACATCGGCGAGGTCACCAGGTGCACGCCGTCGCCCGGCCGCAGGTCGAGGACCTCGCCGAGGAACCAGGTGTAGAGCGGCACGACGCTCTCCGGCTCGGCGCCCGGCAGCGGGCGCTGCACCCCCTTGGGAAAGCCGGTGGTGCCGGAGGTGTACCACATGACCGCCCCGGCGGCCCGCCCCTCCGGCGCGGTGACCGGCCGCCCTTCGGCCAGCCGGTCCGTGCCGGTCTCGGCCCCCGGCACCGTCCGCGCCTCCCCCGCCACGACCAGCCTGGCATCGCAGTCGTCCAGGATGTACGCCACCTCGGCCTCGGTCAGATGCCAGTTGACGGGCACGTAGTAGAGGCCGATCTGCCCGGTCGCCATCAGCATGACGATCGCGTCCAGGCCGTTGGGCAGCACGCCCGCCACGACGTCGCCGTCGGTGAGCCCGCGGGCGCGCAGACCGTGTGACACCTGATGGACCCGCGCGAGCAGCTCGCCATAGGTGGTCCGGGACCCGTCGGCGTCGATCACCGCGAGCCGCTCGGGGTCGGCCCCGGCGATCGCGTAGAAGCCCGGCAGCCCGCTGACGTCCATCACAGCCCCAGTGACTCGGCGAGGCGGGCACGGTGGACGCGCGGCGGGCCGAGCAGCACCTCGTCGGTCTTGGCCCGTTTGTAGAACAGGTGCGCGTCGTGCTCCCAGGTGTAGCCGATGCCGCCGTGCAGCAGCAGATGGTCGCGGGCCACCTCGAAGCAGGCGCGGCCGACGTACGCCTGGGCCAGCGCGGCGGCCTCGGGCAGCTCGCCGGGGGACTCGTCGGCGGCCCAGGCGGCGTAGCGCACGATGGACTCGGCCTGTTCGAGCTTGCAGTGCATGTCGGCGAGCTTGTGCTTGACGCCCTGATAAGAGCCGATATAGCGGCCGAAGGTCACGCGGATCTTGGCGTACGCCACGATGGCGTCCAGCGCGGCCCGCATCACGCCGAGCTGCTCGGCCGCCAGCGCCACCGCCAGCCGGTCGCCGGCGCCGTCCTCGGGCCAGGCCCCGAGCACCCGCGCACGGGCGCCGTCGAGCTCGACCCTGGCCTGGCCCCGGGTGGGGTCGAGCGTCTCCAGCGCGGTCCTGGTGACGCCCTCGCCGGCGAGTTCGACGGCGACCATGACCACGCCGCCGCCGGTCAGCGCCGGCGCCACCAGCACGTCGGCCTCCATGCCGGACAGCACCTGGGCCAGCGTCCCGGTGACGGTGGCTGACTCCCCCGCGACCTGTTCGGCGGTGACGGCGTCGGCGGGCGGCAGGGCGAGGGTGGCGGCGAGCCGGCCTTCGGCGATCGCGGTGAGCAGCTCCTTGTCCGGCACCCGGGCCAGCGCGATGGCGGCGAACGTGGTGGCCAGGAAGGGGCCGGGCAGCAGCGCCGCGCCGGTCTCCTCCAGCGCGACCGCCAGCTCCGCGAAGCCCGCGCCGGCTCCGCCGTACTCCTCGGCGACGATCAGCCCGGACAGGCCGAGCTCGCCGGACAGGCGCGCGTACACCTCGGGGTCGTAGCCCTCGCGGACCTTGGGCAGCGGCGAGGCCGCGCCCAGGAAGGCGCGGACGGCGGCGCGCAGTTCCCGCTGCTCCTGGTCGAGTACGAGCTTCACGTCTGCGTCCCCACCTTCAGGTCCTTGAACGGCACGGTCTTGTCCACCCTCGGCTCGGGCGGCAGGTTGAGCACGCGGTCACCGATGATGTTGCGCATGATCTCGTTGGTGCCGCCGCCCAGCGCCATCCCGGGGGCGACGCTGAGCGCCTGGCCGAGCGGGTGGCCGCCGACGACCGAGGCGGGGCCGGCGAGGCGGGTGGCGAGGTCGGCCTGGAACAGGTAGAGCTCGGCCAGCAGCAGCTTGGCGGCGCTGCCGCGGGCGCCGGGGAAGACGCCCGCGTTGGTCTCCTGGGCCAGGCGCTGGTTGAACAGCGCCAGGGCGCGCGAGCGGATGTGCAGCTCGACGAGCTCGTCGCGGACCAGCGGGTCACTCGTGTCGAGCACCTCGCGCAGCGCCGCGACGGAGGCGGGGTTGTCCCGCTGGCCGCCCATGCCGACGCCCGCGGAGATCGACAGCCGTTCGTGCAGCAGCGTCGTGACCGCCACGCTCCAGCCGTCGTTCACCTCGCCGACGCGGTGCTCGTCGGGGATCGGCACGTCGTCGAAGAAGATCTCGTTGAAGTTGGCCCGGCCGCTCATGTCCCGGAGCGGCCGGACGGTGACGCCGGGGTGGCGCATGTCCACCACGAACATGGTCAGGCCCTTGTGCTTGGGCACGTCCACGTCGGTGCGGGCGAGCAGCAGCCCCCAGTCGGCGTGCTGGGCGACCGAGGTCCACACCTTCTGGCCGTTGACGATCCAGCCGTCGCCGTCGCGCACCGCCCTGGTCTGCAGTGCGGCCACGTCGCTGCCCGCGCCCGGCTCGGAGAACAGCTGGCACCAGATCTCCTCGCCGCGCAGCAGCGGCCGGACGAAGCGGGCGCGCTGCTCGTCGGTGCCGCGGTCGACCAGGGTGGGGCCGGTCATGCCGAGGCCGATGGAAAAGACGTACAGGGGCAGGGTGAAGTGGGTGGCCTCGGCGGCGAAGGCGCGCTCCTCGGCCTGGGTGAGGCCCTGGCCGCCCCACTGGCGCGGCCAGGTGATGCCGCTGTAGCCGGCGTCGTGGAGCCTGGCCATGAAGTCCTTGGCACGGGCGATCGGATCGCCCTGCGGCGGCAGGTCGTCCGATGGGGTGTTGGCCACCAGCCAGGCCCTGGCGGCGCGGCGGTAATCAGCGAGATTCACGTCGGCTCCTCAGCATCAGCGCTCACTTACTTTATCCACACGCAGGAGGAGGGTACAGAGCAATGCTCTAGTAGTGTTTTATCCAGATTTGTCGCTGAATCTCCGCTAATTGGAATCGTAGCGACTTAATGTGATCACCTGGTTACCGGGGGGAAAGGCGTGATCACACCGTTCGGCACGTCCGTGCGCGCGCGGCTGACGTTGTTCGCCAGCGTGGCCATGGCGCTGCTCTGCGTCGCGGTCAGCTCCTTCCTGCTCTACATGCTGCACTCCTCGGCCGCCCACGAACAGCGGGTCGCGGTGTCGGGAGCCGCCCTGCGGGTGGTCCACCTGATCGAACGGGACCGGCTGCCCGACGTCCTGCGTTCCGGCCAGCCCAGCATCCAGGTGATCGACGACCGGGGACAGCTGGTGTCCTCGACACAGGACCTCGCCGGAGCACCGCGCATGAGCACGCTCGAACCCACCCGCGGGGCCAGAATGCTCCTGGAGACGTGCGACCTGCCCACCTACCCTGGCCAGTGCAACGTCCTGGTCGTCGTCCGCGTCTATCGGCCGGCGGGCGACTGGCTGGTCTACGCCACCCAGAAGGCGGTCCCCTGGTACGTCACCCCGAGCGTGCCCGCCACCCTGCTCGTACTCTCTCTCGGGCTGGTGGGACTGACCTGGTTCGGTGTCTCCCGGGTCGTGGCCAAGACGCTCGCGCCGGTGGATCGGATCCGCGCCTACCTGGCCGAGATCTCCGCCGGCGGCGGCGGCATGCGCGTGCCGGTGCCCGCCAACGACGACGAGATCCGGGCCCTGGCCGAGACCGCCAACCAGACGCTGGAGCGGCTGGAGGCGGCGATGGAGCAGCAGCGCAGGTTCGCCTCCGACGCCTCGCACGACCTGCGCAGCCCGATCACCGCCATGCGCACCCAGATCGAGGAGGCCCTGCTCTACCCGAACGACACCGACTGGCCCGAGACCGGCCGGGCCCTGCTGGCAAGCCTGGAGCGGCTGCAGGCCCTGGTCACCGACCTGCTCACGCTGGCCAAACTCGACGCGGGCACGATCGCCGCCAAGGAGCCGGTGGACCTGTCCGAGCTGGTCACCGTGGAGACCGCCAGGCACCGTTCCAAGCTCGTGGTCATCACCCTGCAGTCGGGCGTGACGGTCACCGGCGACCGGCTCAGGCTCGCCCGCCTGCTGACGAACCTGCTCGACAACGCCGAGCGGCACGCCGAGAGGATGATCTGCGTCACCGTCCGGAGGAACGGCCAGGCCACCCTGGAGGTGCTGGACGACGGCGGCGGCATCGCGCCCGAACAGCGGGAGGAGGTCTTCCGGAGATTCACCAGGCTGGACGCCTCACGCAACCGCGACGCCGGGGGCACGGGACTCGGCCTGGCCATCGCCCGCGACATCGCCGAGACGCACGGCGGCGCTCTCACCATCGAGGATTCCGACAGGGGCGCCCGGTTCGTGCTGCGGTTGCCGCTCCGGCAGGGCTGAGCCTTGTTTCTGCGATGGTCTCTCACCCGATGGTCGGTGCGCCGCCGCCTGACCGTGGTGACCCTGCTGACGACGCTCTGCGCCGGCCTGCTCGGCGTGGTGCTGGCCACCCCGCTGCTGTACACCCTGCTCGCCAATTATGTGACCGAGCAGGCGGCGCAGGCCGCGCGCCGGGTCGCCTTCGACGTCGAGCGGCGCGCGCCGGACGACCTCAAGCCGGTGGCCGTCACCGAGAGCGTCGACCTCATCCAGGTGATCGACGACCGGGGCGTGGTCCGCCAGGCCAGCTCCTCGCTGCTCGGCTTGCCCGCGCTGACCAGGGCGAAGGTCGAGGGCGACGCCATGCGCGTGGACGGCCGGACCTGCACCGACCGGCTCCCGGGCGAGCACTGCCTGATCACCGTCGGCTACTGGGTGCCCGTGCGCGGCGAAAGCTGGATGGTGTACGCCTACGCGCCCGACGTGCACTACTACATCAGCCTGGAGTACGTGCTCGGCATGCTGCTCGGCGTGCTGGCCGTCTCGCTCGTCACGGCCAACGTGGCCTCGGTGACCGCGGGCAAGGCGCTGGAGCCGGTGAAGGCCATCAAGAGCGAGCTCGCCGAGATCACCGCCACCGACCTGGAGCGCCGGGTCCCGCGCTCGACGCACCAGGACGAGCTCGACGACCTGGCCCGCACCGTCAACCAGACGCTGGACCGGCTGGAGCGGGCGGTGGAGCAGCAGCGCAAGTTCGCCTCCGACGCCTCGCACGACCTGCGCAGCCCGATCACCGCGATGCGCGCCCAGATCGAGGAGGCCCTGCTCTACCCGGAGGGCACCGACTGGCCCGACACCGGCCGGACGGTGCTGGCGAGCCTGGAGCGGCTGGAGGCCATCGTCACCGACCTGCTCGCCCTGGCCAGGCTGGAGGCCAGCGCGCCCCTGGCCGCCGAGCCCGTGGACCTGGCCGACCTGGTGCAGGAGGAGCTGGCGCGACGGCCGCGGACCAAGCGCGTCAGGCGGGGCCTGAGCCCCGGCGTGGTGGTGTCCGGGGACAGGATCCGGCTGTCCAGGCTGCTCACCAACCTGCTGGACAACGCCGAACGGCACGCCGAGTCCATGATCAGGGTGACCGTGCGCGCGCACGGAGGACTGGCCGTGCTGGAGGTCGTCGACGACGGCGAGGGCATTCCGCCCGAACATCGCGAGAAGGTCTTCCAGAGATTCGTCCGGCTGAACGCCGCGCGCAGCCGCGACGCCGGCGGCACCGGACTGGGCCTGCCCATCGCCCGTGAAATAGCGCGTGCGCATAACGGCTCTCTTACGATCGAAGACTCCGACCTCGGCGCCCGCTTTGTCCTACAAATGCCTTTGCGTAGTGATTAAAGTGAACACATGTGACTCCAGGTTTCAGCCGGTTACGGCGCGAGGATTTGTTGGCAACCGCTTGCGAGGTCATCGCGGCTCAAGGTTTCGGCCATACCCGAACGATGGACATCGCCCGAGCCGCCGGTGTCAGCCAGGGCTTGCTCTTCTACCACTTCGAAACGAAGGACCGGCTTTTCGCCCAGGCGTTCTCGTACGCGGCCAGACGTCACCTGGAAGCGCTGAACGGGGTCGAGCGGTCGCAGCGGCCACCGCTGGAGCGGCTACGGGCGCTGCTCCGGCTCTGCTCCCCCGCCGGCTCCTCCGAGGGCTGGCGGCTGTGGATCGACGCCTGGGCGGAGTCGATGCGCAGCGACGACATGGAGGAGACCTCACGGCTGCTGGAGCTGCAGGGGCGGATGGTGCTGCGCGGCATCATCGAGGCCGGGGTGGAGTCGGGCGTCTTCACCTGTGCCGACCCGGAGGCCTCCACCTGGCGGATCTTCGCGCTCATCGACGGGCTGGCGATCCAGATCAACGTGCACGGCAAGGTCCTGTCGCGCCGCCGCGTCACCCAGCTCGTCCGTACGGCGGCCGTCATGGAGCTGGGCGTGGCCGTGGCTGACCTCTGAGCGCAGGACGGTGGCCGCACCGCCGAACGGGTCTGACGAGGGTGGGACCATAGACGGGTTCGGACGGCGATCGACGGAAGGTTTTGATCGGTGAGGCGGCTAGTCACGGTCCTGCTGCTCGCCTGCGCGGCGATGGCGATCGCTCCCCCCGCTCAGGCGCACAACGTGCTGATCAGCAGCGACCCCAAGGACGGGGCGACGCTGTCGGCGCCGCCCGGGCAGATCACGCTGGTGTTCGACCAGCCGGTGCGCCAGGGCTACGCGCAGATCGGCGTGACCGGCGCGGACGGGTCGGCGTGGGCCGACGGGGCGACGACGGTGGCCGCCGAGCGGGTGACGGTCAAGGTGAAGCCGCTGACGACGGCCGGCGCGTACGTGGTCGGCTACCGGATCCTGTCGGCCGACGGGCACCCGGTCACCGGCAAGATCGGCTTCACCCTCGCCGGCGAAGGCGCGCCCACCGGGGCCCCGCAGGAGGCCGGTACCGACCCGGACGCCGCGGCCCAGCCTGATGCTGCGGCCCCGCGGAACGCCGGAGCCGACCGGGACGCCGGAGCCCAGCCGGACGCCGGAGCCGCGGCGGCGGAGGCCGCCGCGAACGGCGGCGCGGGCATGGCCGTGGTGTGGATCGTGGCCGCCCTGCTGGTGCTGGCGGCGGGCACCGCCGTGGCCCTGCGCCGCGCCAACCCCCGCCCGCCGGCCGACGCACCCGACCCGACGGACGCGGCCGACGCGACCGACCCGGCTGACCGGACCGACCCGACCGACGCGGCGGACGCGGCGGACGCGGTCCGGATCGGCGGTGTGCCGGGGCGGCCGGAGGAGGGGACGCGCGCGTGACGCTCATCGACACCCCTCGTGACCAGCGGATCGGCGGGCTGCTGAGCGGCGGGGCGTTCGCCGTGTGCGCGGTCGTGGCCGCCGTGGTGGCCGGCACGCTCACCGCCCAGGAGTCCGTGCCCGGCATCCCGATGCCGGGGCTCGTGGTGACGGTGGGGCTCCCCGTGGTGCGGGTGCTGCTCGACGTCTCGGCCGTGGCCGTGGTCGGGCTGAGCCTGCTGGCCAAGCTGCTCGGCTTCGACGCGCCCGACAAGACCGAGCCGGTCATGCGCCGGGTACGGCCGCTCGCGGTCACCGCCGCCTGGGCGTGGGCCGTCTGCGCCCTGCTGACGATCGTGCTCCAGACGGCCGAGCTCAATCCCGGGAGCGTCCCCACGCTCGGCATGATCGCCTCCTACGTCGACACCGTCGGCACCGGCCAGGGGCTGCTCTTCAGCGCCGCCTGCGCGCTGGCCGCCGCGGGGATCGGGTTGATGGCGGTGCGCTTCGGCGAGAAGGTGCCGGCCGAGCTGCGCATCATCGTCGCCCTGTTCGGCCTGCTGCCCATCCCGGTGACCGGGCACGCCGTCAACTCCGTCTGGCACGACCCCATCATGATCATGATGGAGGTGCACGTCATGGGCGCCGCCGCGTGGACGGGCGGCCTGGTGGCGACGGCCGTGTTCGTCGCCTCGCGCAGGGAACTGCTGGCCGTCGTGCTGCCTCGCTTCTCCCGGCTGGCGACCGTCTGCCTGCTCATGGTGGGCGCGTCCGGGCTGGTGAGCGGGCTCGGCACGATGGCGCTCACGCCCGGCGTCGAGCTGCCCGCGGCGATCCTGACCAGCCAGTACGGCATCCTCGTGGTGATCAAGGTGACGCTGACCGCGCTGCTGGTGCCGCTGGCGGCGCACATCCGGTTCCGGCTGATGCCCGGCATCCGCAGGGGCGAGGCCATGGCCGTCGCCGGCTGGGCGACGGCGGAGCTGGCCGTGATGGGGCTGGCCTACGGCGTGGCGGTGGCGATCACACGGGCCTCCATCGGCTGACGCCGGGTCGCGTACCACTCACACGCCAGCCAGACGACCAGCAGGCCCGGCCCGGCCCAGACGGCCGACTCCGTGGCCAGGGGCGGCGCCCCCAGCAGGTCGTCCTGGCCCAGGAGAAGGCCGTACACCGGTCCCATGAGCGCGCTCTGCGCGGCCAGGCCGCCGTAGACGGCGGCCGTCACCACGACGGACCCGAGCACGGCCCGCACCAGCGGATGCCGGAGCAGGAAGGCCAGGTCCACGCAGAGCCCGGCGGCCACCAGGAACAGCGGCAACGCCGACGGCGGGAACCCGGTGAAGGTGAGCATCGGCCAGAACAGCACGCGGACGCCCACGTACGCCGCCGCCACCAGCGTCGCCGCGCCGAACCTGCCGATCATCATCCGGGCGGCCACCAGCACCCCGAGGCCGACGACGACCGCGTACACCGGGTAGAGGAGATCGGGGACGGGCAGCGTGAAGTTGGTGACCATGATGCGGTCGACCGGACGGCCCATCTGCTCGGCGGCGAAGTCCAGGAGGATCTTCTCGGCGTAGACGACGCCGTTGTCCCACGCCCCGAGCGACAGGATGCCGTACTCCTGGTGCTGCTCGGGGAAGTGCACGTTCTCCAGGAAGAACGCGAGGAACGCGCCGAGCATCACCGTGCGCGTCCGCCCCGGCGGCGCGCCCACGAACCAGCCACGCACCACGCCCGCGATCATGAAGAACGTGCCGATGTACAGCGCGAGGTGCGACGGGCTCCAGGATGTGATGTCCAGCCCGTTGATCCGGTGGTTGATCAGGTCGAGCGGCACCGCGACCAGGAAGATGCCGGTGCCCCACTGGATCAGCCGCAGCGCCGCCCGGTCGACGCCGTAGCCGGTGTAGCCGTGGATGATCGTCAGCGCGAGGACGATGGCGGTGCCGACGGAGTTGAGCAGGTGGGGCGGGGCCAGGTCGTCGCGCAGCCACATGAAGTGCCAGGACACGTCCCAGGCCGAGCCGAGCACCTTGAGCGAGAACGCCACCAGCCACCCGACGTAGAGCAACCGGAACAGATCAGGCGGCGTCGCACGGCCCGCCGGGCCTCTGGTCCAGTAAGGCAAGGCCCACTGGGCGGCCTTCTTGAGCGTCGCTGGTGACTTCACGGCCGAAATCTTACGGTCATCGGACCCGGGGGCCGCTACACCCCTCGCCCGGCAAAGTTTCGGTCACGGTGTCACCTGGAGCCATCCGGCCGTCTCAGCGATCTCTCAGGTGCGGAAAGTAGGCTCACCGCCATGAAACGTACGGCCGTGCTGGTCGCGGTGCTCGCCCTTGTGGGGGTGATGACGTGGTCGGTGTGGCCGTCAGGGCCGGAGGTCAGCGGTCTGCACCAGCGGATCACCGTCGTCGACGGACCCGCCGACGACCAGCGTGTCGAGCTCGACACGACCTTCTTCGCCCCGCCCGGCGGCGGGAAGGCGCCCGCGGTGCTCGTCGCGCACGGTTTCGGCGGCAGCAAGCTGAGCGTCCGCGAGGAGGCCGTCCGCCTGGCCGAGGCGGGCTACGCCGTGCTCACCTGGTCCGCGCGCGGCTTCGGCCGCTCGACCGGCGAGATAGCGCTCAACTCCGCCGACTACGAGGTCAAGGACGTCAAGCAGCTCATCGACTGGCTGGCCAAGCGGCCCGAGGTCCGGCTCGACGCCTCCGGCGATCCGCGCGTGGGCATCACGGGCGGCTCCTACGGCGGCTCCATCGCGCTGATGACGGCCGCGCACGACCCCCGGGTCGACGCGATCGTGCCGCAGATCACCTGGTCCGACCTGGCCGACGCGCTGTTCCCGGACGCCACCGGCAAGGGCCCCGAGAACGGCGTGTTCAAGCGCATGTGGGCGGGCATCTTCTTCGGCCGGGGCGGCGGCGGTGCCCCGCAGGGCCTGGAGGCCCTCAACCGGCAGCCCGAGGCGCTGACCGCCGAGCAGGCGAGGTGCGGCCGGTTCCTGCCCGCCATCTGCGAGGTCTACCAGGAGGTCGCCAAGACCGGCCGGGCCACGCCCGAGGCGGTGGCGTTGCTGAGCAGGTCCAGCCCCGTGGCGGTGGCCGGGCGGATCAAGGCGCCGACGCTGCTCGTCCAGGGCCAGCGCGACTCGCTGTTCCCGCTGGAGCACGCCGACGCCAACGCCAGGGCCATCGCCGCCGCCGGCACCCCGGTCAGCCTGGCCTGGTTCGACGGCGGCCATGACGGCGGCAACGGCGAGGTGGACTGGCTGCACGAGCAGACGACCGCCTGGTTCGCCCACCACCTCAAGGACGAGCCCGCCTCCGTCAGCGCCTTCACCGTCACCCGCGACGGCGGCCGCGACCCCGGCACCCGCCAGCGCATCCGCATGCATCCCGAGGCCGCCGCCTACCCCGGCCTGAGCGGCACCGACGTCACCACCGTCACGCTCGGCGGCCCGGAGCAGAACATCGTCAACCCGCCCGGTGGCTCCCCCGCCTCGATCTCCACCGTGCCGGGCGTCAGCGGCCTGCTGGGCGGCCAGGGCAACGTGAGCGTCTCGCTCGACATGCCCGGCCAGAGCGCCGCCTTCGAGTCCCCTCCGCTCACCGCCCCGCTCCAGCTCACCGGCAGCGCGACGGCCAAGATCAGGGTGTACGGCAGCGGCGAGGTGACGTTGTTCGCCAAGCTCTTCGACGTCGCCGACTCCCTCCAGCCGCCCGTTCTGCCCGCCGGCCTGGTCTCCCCGCTGCGGGTGACCGTCCCCGACGGGGCCGAGTCCGTCGAGGTCGACGTCAAGCTGCCGGTCGTGGACCACCGCTTCGCCGTCGGGCACCGGCTCAGGCTGGTGGTGGCGACCACCGACATGGGGTTCGCCACGCCCGCCGAGCCCTCCTCCTACCGGATCGGCCTGGCCTCCCCCGCGTTGGCGGTCCCGACGGTGGCCACGCTGGCCGCCCCGGTGACCGGGATCGCGTGGTGGGTGTGGGCGATGCCGCTGGCCGCGATCGTGGTCGCCGCCGTCCTGCTGGCCACCGGCCGCAGGCGGACCGCCACGCCGTCCACCGGCGCACCGTCCACCGCCACGCCGGACGAGCCGGTGGCTCCGCTGGAGATCAGCGGGCTCACCAAGGCCTACCGCAACGGCGAGCTGGCCGTCGACGGGCTGTCGTTCCGGGTCGAGCAGGGCGAGGTGCTGGGGCTGCTCGGGCCGAACGGCGCCGGTAAGACGACCACGATGCGGATGATGCTGGGCCTCATCCGCCCCGACGACGGCCAGATCCGGATATTTGGTGAAACGGTCACTCCGGGGGCGCCGGTGCTGTCCCGGCTCGGCGCGTTCGTCGAAGGGCCCGGGTTCCTGCCCCACCTGTCCGGCCGCGACAACCTCCATCTCTACTGGGCCGCCACCGGCCGCCCCGCCGCCGACGCCCGGTTCGACGAGGCGCTGGCGATCGCGGGGCTCGGCAAGGCCCTGGACCGGGCCGTACGCACCTACTCGCAGGGCATGCGCCAGCGCCTGGCGATCGCGCAGGCCATGCTCGGCATGCCGGACCTGCTCGTCCTGGACGAGCCCACCAACGGCCTCGACCCGCCCCAGATCAGGGAGATGCGCGAGGTGCTCAAGCGCTACGCGCGTGACGGCCGTACGGTGATCGTCTCCAGCCACCTGCTGGCCGAGGTCGAGCAGACCTGCACGCACGTCGTCGTCATGCACCGGGGCAAGCTGGTGTCCACCGGCCCGGTGTCGGCACTCCTCGGCTCCGCCGCCACCAACGGGCAGGGCAATGGGCAGGGCAACGGGCACGGCAACGGGCAGGGCTCGCGCCTCGAAGACGTGTTCCTGGACCTGATCGGAGACAAGGCATGACCGTCGCGACGGGCTACGCGCCCGGCCGCACCCTTCCGCTGAGGGTCGAGATCGTCCGGCAGTTCAAGCGGCGGCGCACCCTGGTCATGTTCGGGCTGCTGCTGGCGCTGCCGTGGATCCTCGTGGTGGCCTTCCAGTTCGGCCCGCAGGGCAGCGGCAACCAGCAGTCGGCGCTGCGCATCTCCGACCTGGCCACCGCGAGCGGCCTCAACTTCGCGGCGTTCGCCCTGTCGGTCTCCGCGAGCTTCCTGCTGGTCGTCGCCGTCGCCCTGTTCTGCGGTGACACCGTGGCCAGCGAGGCCGGCTGGTCCTCCCTCCGCTACCTTCTGGCGGCGCCGGTGCCACGCGACCGGCTGCTGCGGCAGAAGCTCATCGTGGCACTCGGCTACTCCGCCGCCGCCGTGATCTGCCTGCCGCTGATGGCGCTGCTCGCGGGCACGCTGGCGTTCGGCTGGGCCGACATCCAGGTGCCCGGTACGGGGGAGACCATCCCGGCGTTCGACGTCCTGCCCCGGTTCGGCATCGCCATCGGCTACGCCCTGGTCAGCCAGCTCGTCGTGGCGGCCCTGGCCTTCCTCATCTCCACCACCACCGACTCGCCGCTCGGCGCGGTGGGCGGGGCGGTGGGCCTGTGGATCATCTGCACCATCCTGCAGGCGGTGGAGGCGCTGGGCGCGCTGCGCGAGTTCCTGCCGACCTTCTGGAACAACGCCTGGTTCGACACCCTCGCGCCGGAGCTGGACTGGAGCGGCATGATCAGGGGCGCGTCACTGTCGATCACGTACGCGGCCCTCCTCATCGCCGTCGCCTTCGTCCGGTTTCGCCGTAAGGACGTGGTCAGCTAGATACTGGCGTCCATGCGGTTCGGCGTCCTGGGTCCTTTGGAGGTGCGCGGCCCCGGCGGGGAGTCGATCCCCGTCGGCGGGCCGCGGCCGCGCGCCCTGCTGGTGATGCTGCTGCTGAACGCCGGACGGGTGGTCGGCGTCGAGGCCCTGATCGACGGCCAGTACGGCGAGGACCCGCCGGCCGGCGCCGCCAACGCCGTGCAGGCGCAGGTGTCCCGGTTGCGGCGCGCTCTGGGGGCCGGGCTGATCGAGTTCCGGGGCAGCGGCTATCTGCTCGCCGTGGACCCCGACACGGTGGACGCGCACCGGTTCGAGCGGCTGGCCGGGCAGGGGCGGCAGCTGCTGGCGGCGGGCCGGCCCGACGCCGCCGCCGCGACGCTCCGCCAGGCGCTCGGGCTCTGGCACGGGCCCGCCCTCCCCGACCTGCCGTTCGGGCGGGCGCAGGCGGCACGGCTGGAAGAGCTGCGGCTGACCGCCAGGGAGGATCTCGCGGAGGCGGAGCTCGCCCTGCCCGCGGGCGCCTCGGTGGCGGAGCTGCGGCGGCTGGTGTCGGCCCATCCCTTGCGCGAGCGGTTCAGAGCCCAGTTGATGCGCGCGCTGCACGTGGACGGGCGGCAGGCGGAGGCGCTCGCGGCGTTCGAGGAAGGCCGCCGCCTGCTCGCCGACGAGCTCGGCGCGGACCCCTCCCCCGAGCTCGCCGCCGCCCACCTCGCCGTCCTGCGTGCCTCCCCGCCCGCGCCGGCGCCCCGGAGGCTGCCGGCGCAGCTGACCAGCTTCGTGGGGCGCGAACCCGACCTGGGTCTCCTCGCCTCGCACGGCTCCCGGCTACGCACGATCGTCGGGCCCGGTGGCATGGGGAAGACCCGGCTGGCCATCGAGGCCGCCACTCGGGCCGACCACGAGACGTACTTCGTCGACCTGTCCTCCCTCCCCCCGGACCTCACATCGGCCCTGACAGCCGACCCGCCGACCACCCGGCACGCGCCGGCCGCCTGCGGACATACACCCTCCACCGCCGGAGCGAAGGACACCATGGCTGCCTGTCCTCCTGGGAAGGAGCAGGTAGAGCAGGGGGAGCAAGCGGGGCAGGTGGGGCAGGTGGAACAGGTGGCGCTGGCGGTGCTGGGGGCGCTGGGGCTGCGGGACAGCGGGCTGCGGACGCCGCGGTTGCGTGACCCCGTCCGGCGCCTGGTGTCGGCGCTCGCGGAGCGGGACACACTGATCGTCCTGGACAACTGCGAACATCTCATCGCCCCCGCCGCCCAACTGGTCCGCACGCTGCTGACCGAGTGTCCCCGGCTGCATGTCCTGGCCACCAGCCGGGAGCCGCTGGGCCTCACCGGCGAAGCCCTCGTGCCGCTGACACCGCTGGCCCTCCCCCCGCCCGACCCCACCGACCCAGCTGACGCCATCCAGGTTCCCCCTGACCCCACAGCCCCCGACGACCACCCGGCGGCGGTGGAGGCGCTCCGGTATCCCGCCGTGCGGTTGTTCGCCGACCGGGCGGCGGCCGTGCGGCCGGCGTTCGAGGTGCGGCAGGACAACGTGGACGCGGTGCTGCGGATCTGCGCCGCGCTGGACGGGCTGCCACTGGCCATCGAGCTGGCGGCGGCGCGGCTGCGGTCGTTCGACGTCGAGGAGATCGCCGCGCGGCTGACCGAGCATGGGCGGTTCAGGCTGCTGTCCCGGGGGGATCGGACCGGGGCGCCGAGGCATCGGGCGCTGCGGGCGGTGGTGGAGTGGAGCTGGGACCTGCTCAGCCCTGAGGAGCGGATCCTGGCCAGACGGTTCTCGGTGTTCGCCGGAGGGGCGACGATCGCGGCCGTCGAGGCGGTGTGCGCACGGCCCACGGTCGAGCCGGCGGTGAGCGAACCCGCCGGGATCGGGGAGACGGCAGGCGAGTTGGGGGACGTTGCCGGGGTTTTGGCGGACTTGGTGGACAAGTCGTTGATCGGGGTCGATGGCGGACGGTATCGGATGCTGAACACGATTCGGCTGTTCTGTGCCGAGCGGCTGGCGGAGGCCGCCGAGGAGGACGGCGTACGCGGGCGGCATGCCCGATGGTGCGAGGAGCTGGGCCGGCGGGCCGATCCGCGGCTGCGGCGGGGGGAGCAGCTCGAGTGGCTGGCTCTGCTGTCCGCTGAGCACGGGAACCTGATGGACGCGCTGCGCTGGGCCGTGCGGCACGATCGGGAGACGGCGCTGCGGATGGTGCTGGCGCTGGCGACCTACTGGTGGCTGAGCGGGCGGCAGAGCCAGGCCGGGGAGGTGGCCGCCGAACTGCTGAGGGCGACCGGCGGGCCGGTCCCAGGGCTGGAGGAGGCGTACGTCATGTGTGTGCTGCATGCCGTGCCCCGAGCAGCGCCCGAGCACTGGGCGCGGGCGGAGGCGTTCATGAGCGGGCTGGATCGGCCCCTGCGCCATCCGTTCACCGCCGCGCTGTGGGGGATGACCGTGGGGCCGCCGGCCCTGCCGGTGGGGCCTGACCGGGACTGGGTGCTCGGCTCTGATCCGTGGGGCGTGGCGCTGGGGCGGTTGAGCCGGGCCCTGCTGCGGTTGCTCGACGGTGAGCCGGCCGTGGCCGAGGCGGAGCTGGCGGAGGTGCTCGCGCTGTTCCGGGCGCTGGGCGAGCGGTGGGGCATCGCGCAGGGGCTGGACTGGCTGGCGGTGATCGCGAGCTGGCGTGGGGAGTGGGACCGGTGCCGGGTGCTGTGGCGGGAGGCGCTGGAGCTGCTCGAAGAGCTGGGCGCGCTGGAGGAGACGGCGGACGTACTGGCTCGTCGCGGGGAGGCGCTGATGCGCGCGGGTGATCTCGCGGCCGCGAGCGCCGACTTCCGGCGCGCCGGGGAGGCCGCCGGGCGGGCGGGCCGGTCGGAGCCGCCTGTCATGGCCGGGCTGGGGCTGGGAGAGCTCGCCTGGGCCGCTGGTGATCCGGCCGAGGCCCGCCGGCGGCTGGAGGCGGCATTGGCCGCTACTCAGAGCGGTGCTTTCGGCGCTCGGCAGGTCCAGGCCCGCGTCCTGGCGGCCCTCGCCCGGCTGTCCGACGACACAGCCGACGGCACCGCCGCCGACGCAACCGACGGCGCAACCGACGGCGCAACCGACGGCGCAACCGACGAAGCCGGCGGCGGCCATGGCGCGTCGGCGCTCTACAGACGGGCGTTCGCCGTGGCGCGCAGGTCTCCGCTGGCTTCGGACCTGGCCGACGCCGCCGAATGGCAGGCCGAGGCCGTCCTGGCGGCGCTGGCAGGGCATCCGGCCCGCCGGGGCGCGGGCAGGGTCTCCTCGGCCGATCTGCAGGAGCGGGCGGGGCGGCGGGTCGCCGCGCTGCTGGGGATGGCGGTGGGATTGCGCGGGCTCGCGGTGGCCGGTGACGCCCAGGTCGCCCGCAGCGCCGGGGAGGCCCGGCGGCTGGCCGGGGCGGCGGGGTTCGCGGGCGAGTTCGCGCGGGGGGCTCGGATGGGCCGGAAGGAGGCGCTGACGGTGCTCGACCAGGCGGAGGCGTGGCTGTCAGCCGACGGGAGGTGAGCTGTCAGCGGGTCCCGGCACAGTCGTGACCATGCAGAACACGAAGGTCCTCATCTCGGGCGCGAGCATCGCCGGCCCCGCGCTCGCCTACTGGCTCGACCGTTACGGCTGCGACGTGACCGTGGTGGAGAAGGCGCCGGGCCTGCGCACGGGCGGGCAGGCGGTCGACTTCAAGGGGGCGACGCACCTCACGGTGCTGGAACGCATGGGCATCCTGGAGGAGGTACGGCGACGTCAGACGGGAGGCACCGACCAGGTCATCGTCGACGCGGACGGCAGGCGGCTGGCGGTCATGCCGGGAGAGTTCACCGGCGGGGACATCGAGATCCTGCGCGGCGATCTGTCGGCCCTGCTGTTCGAGCGGACCGCGGGCACGTGCGAGTACGTCTTCGGCGACTCCATCGCCTCGCTGACGGACACCGGCGACGGCGTGCGCGTCACCTTCGAGCGGGCCGCGCCGCGCACCTTCGACCTGGTGGTGGGCGCGGACGGCATCCATTCGAACGTGCGGCGGCTGGCCTTCGGCCCCGAGGAGTCGTACGTGCGCTTCCTCGGCCACTACTACGCGCTGGCCCAGATCGACGCCGGAGACGGCAACCGGATGTACAACGAGCCCGGCCGGATGGTGACGCTGGGCGGGCCGAAGGCGCCGTCGTTCTTCGTCTTCGCCTCCGAGCCGCTGGACTTCGACCGCTACGACGTCGAGCAGCAGCGGCGGATCCTGATGGACGCCTACCGGGGCGGGGGCTGGCGGATCCCCGAGATCCTGGCCAGGATGCCGGAGGCGCCGGACGTCCATCTCGACTCGATCAGCCGGGTGGAGGTGGACCGTTACGCCGAGGGCCGGGTGGTGTTGCTGGGGGACGCCGCCTACGGCAACACCCTGGGCGGATTCGGCACCGGGCTGGCCGTCGTGGGGGCGTACGTGCTGGCGGGAGAGCTGCTGGCCGCGCGCGGCGATCACCGGGCGGGGTTCGCGGGCTACGAGCGCGAGTTTCGCGACTACGCCAAGGTGGCCAGGCAGGGCAGCGCCGGGCCGTTCCTGGCGCCCCGCTCGCCCGCCCGGATCACCATGCGCAACTGGATCTTCAAGCGCAGGCTGCTGCTCGGGGCGATGCTGAAGATGACCGACCGGTTCGCCACGGACATCCGGCTCAAGGACTACTGATCAGCCCCAGTGCGGGGGTTTGTCCTCCCGGTAGAAGTCGTCGGGGTCGGCCTCGCGCCATTCGCCCCAGCCCAGGTCGGTGTCGTCGGAGGTCTGCTCCGGGAGAAATTCCGTCACGGCATACATGCTACTCAGTGATACAAAGCCGACCCCGGCGGCCTTTCCGGGACCGGGACAAGGGAGAAAGGCGGGGGTACGATGCGTACGCAGATTTGTCGCCTATCCCCCCGTGAGGCTACCCATGGCCACCCCGACAGGATGGCGGCGAGACGGCAATCTTCCGGCGGAGTTGACCAGCTTCGTGGGGCGGACGCGGCTGCTCGCCAACCTCAAGCGGCACCTCGCCGAGTCGCGCCTGGTGACCGTCACGGGGATCGGCGGGGTCGGCAAGTCGCGGACGGTGCTCCGGCTGGCGCACCAGATCCGGACGCAGTATCCCGACGGCGTCTGGTTCGCCGATCTGGCGCGGCTGCAGGACGCCGGGATGGTCAAGCACACGATCGCCTCCGCGCTCGGCATCGCCGACCAGTCCTCCCGCAACGAGACGGATTCGCTGGCGGAGTGGGTCGGCGACCGCGACATGCTGCTCATCATCGACACCTGCGAGCATCTGGTGCAGGGCTGCGCCGAGCTGATCCACGAGCTGCTGGAGTCCGCGCCCAACCTGAAGGTGCTGGCCACCAGCCGCCAGTCGTTGCAGCTGCCGTACGAGCACGTGGTGCCGGTGCCGCCGCTGCAGGTGCCCGGCGACGATCCGGTGGAGAGCCTGTTCACCAACGAGTCGGTGCAGTTGTTCTCGGCGCGGGCCGGGGCGGTGGTGCCCGACTTCGTGCTGGAGGAGCAGAACATCGCCGCGGTGGCCGAGCTGTGCCGCCGCCTCGACGGCATCCCGCTCGCGATCGAGCTGGCGGCCGTACGCCTGCGGGCGCTGTCCGTCGAGCAGATCCTCGGTCTGCTGGCCGACCGCTTCAGCCTGCTGGCGGGCGCGAGCCGGACGGCGCTGCCGCGGCACCAGACGCTGCGCGCGGCCATCGGGTGGAGCCACGAGCTGTGCGAGCCCGCCGAGCGGCTGCTGTGGGCGCGGCTGTCGGTGTTCTCCGGCGACTTCGAGCTCGACGCCGCCCGTTTCGTGTGCGCCGACGAGCGGCTGCCGGCCGAGGAGATCACCAACCTGGTCACCGGGCTGGTGGAGAAGTCGATCCTGATGATCAGGAGCAACCACGCCGGGGTCCGTTACAAGCTGATCGACACGCTCGCGGAGTACGGCGAGGAGTGGCTGGACAAGCTCGGCCAGACCCAGGACCTGCGGCACCGGCATCTGGCCTACTACCTCAATCTGGCGCAGCGCAGCGAGGACGCCTGGTCGGGGCCGAGGCAGGTCTACTGGTTCATCCGCATGCGCCAGGAGCACGACAACGTGCGGCTGGCGCTGGAGCACGCGCTGCGCACGCCCGGCGAGTCGGTGCTGGCGCTGAGGCTGCTGTCGTCGCTCTGGTTCATGTGGGTGTGCTGCGGCTTCCAGCGTGAGGGCCGGCTGTATCTGGAGCGGGCGCTGGAGGCCAACCGCGCCGTGAGCAAGGAGCGGTGCAAGGCCCTGTGGGTGCTGTCCTACGTGCGCAGTGCCCAGGGCGACAGCGTGGGCGCGCTGGACGCGGCCGAGCGCTGCAGCAAGGAAGCGGTCAGGGTGGGCGACTCCCGAGCCGTCATCCTCGCCTCCAAGATGCAGGGCACCGCCGCGGTCCTGCAGGGCGACCTGCAGAAGGCCAGCGCGCTGCTGGGGGTGGCGATCGAGTTCAACACCGACAACAAGGAGCTCAACCCGGGCCTGCTGCCCGCGATCGTCGAGCTGTCGCTGGTGCTGTCGGCGCAGGGTGAGTTCATCGAGGCCGAGTCCCTGCTGCAGGATTGCCTGCAGGTGTGCAAGGAGCGCGGTGAGCTGTGGGTGGGCTCCTACGCGCAGTGGGCCATGTCCCTCACCAAGCTGGCGACCGGCCGCGCCGGGGATGCGCTGCAGAGCGCCAGGGAGGCGCTACGCGTCAAGCGCCACTTCCACGACACGCTCGGCACGCTGCTGGTGCTGGAGACGACGGCGAGGATCTTCGCCGCCCTGGGGCGGGAGCCACTGGCCGCCCGGCTGCTGGGAGCGCTGCAGCAGAACTGGAAGACCGCCGGCCTGCCCATGCTCGGCGCCCCGTTCATGACCAGCGACCATGACCAGTGCGTCAAGGAGTGCCAGAAGGCGATGGGGGAGCATCTTTACGCGCAGGCGTTGGGGGACGGCGCCAGGCTGGACCTCGACGAGGCGTCCGCGCTCGCGCTGGGCGAGCTGGACGCCTCGGAGAACGACCCCGGCTGATCCGCCGGGAGCGGCTTCAGGGCCCGGGACCTGAAGAGCCGTGCGGGGGCCTGACGTCGCCGGATGTCCTATCCGGCCTGCGGCCAGCGGGTGCCCGTCGGCCAGGCGTGCACGTAGCGGGCGCTGCCGAGCGAGAAGGCGATGTGGCCCCGTACCCAGTGTTCGAGACCCTGCACGTACCTGCGGACCGGCATGGAGGCCCAGCTGTCGAGTGCCGCGCGCCGCGCGATGAAGGCGGCGATGGCGGCGTTGTGCATGTTCGAGACTTCTTGGAGCGCCGCCTGGAGGGGCAGCTTCCGGTGGGTGGCCAGCACGGTGACGAGGTTGTGCCTGGCCTTGTCCTTGTCGCGCTCCTTGGCGTACGAGAGCAGGTCGTTGTCCCACCCGATGAGGTCGCACGCGAGGTCCGACAGGGTGCGCACATCGGGATGGTGCCACTCTTCGGCTTCGACCCGATAGCCGCTGGCGATGTCGATGAGCGCGAAGCAGGTGAAGGTGGCGCCGGTGATGCGGCGCATCAGCACGTAATCCTCGGGGGTGGGGATCAGGTCGGCTTCGCGGTTGGCGGCCTCCCAGATCTGGGCGAACAGATACTCCTTGACCGTGGTGCGCCACCGGTCGACCTGAGCGGGGCTGCCTAACTCCGTGATCCGGTCGAGCAGCTCACGCAGGGTGAGACCGAACGGGTCGGTGCTGTCCGGCTCTCTGCGCCTGTCGAGGATCTCCAGGAGCGGCGGGAGGGCGCGGGCGAGCGAGGCGGCCCGGTGCCCTATCCGTTCGCCCTCGCAGATCGCGTCGTCGAAAGCGAAAAGCCAGTTGTACCAGTCGTTGATCAGCCTGAGATTCTCGCGTGGCACGGTCGGATTGGTGCGTGCGGCGAGCATGCCGATCTTGGAGCGCCGGAAGTGCTCGATCGTGTCGGCTCCGGCGAGCAGGTTGCGGGCGGCCAGCCAGGTGTGGCTCTCCGCGTCGACCTCCGTGGCGTTCCCGTTGATCTCATTGGGGAACGGACAGGGCAGCGGAGGGATGTGGAGTGGTCGCCTACTGAAGGGATGCGAAGGATTAGCCACTCATCCAGCATGACGAGGGACCGTTCGAAAGGCCACAGTTGGCTACTTCCAGCCCATTCACCTTCATTTCATACTATGAGCCGCTTTGGTCGAACCATTGAAGAAACTGCTCGTTCGCGAACATCCGGGCCGTGTCGATCGCCGAGGGAGTGCCGGCGCTCGGCTCGGCCCCTGCGTCGAGCAGCGCCCTGACCACGTCAGACTCTTTCTTGAACACCGCCCCCGCGAGCGGCGTCTGGCCCCGGTCGTTGGCCCGGTCCGGATCGGCGCCCAGCTCGGCCAGCATCCGGACCGTCGCCGCATGACCGTGGTATGCCGCCAGCATCAGCAAAGTGTCACCTTTGCCGTTGGTGAGATCGGCTGGAACCCCGGCTTCCACATAAGCCCGCAAGGTGTCCGTCTCACCCGCCCTGGCCAGGTCGAACAGCCTCGTGGCGAACTCTTCGAGCTCCGGATCCCCGTCCATGCCTCCCATTGTGCCTCGATAGGGTGCCCTGCACGGAATCGTTCCGGCTCGCCGTAGGTTCTGGATGAGAGTACCTAGGGAAAGGCTGTCCAACCGTGTTCGACCCGACGGATCTATATGAGCTCGCCGATGACGTCCCCGAGCTGGCCGATCCGGTATTGCTGTACCACTTCGACGGTTTTGTCGATGCCGGCTCCACTGGGCGCCTCGCGCTGGGGCACCTGCTGGCCGAGCTGGAGCACCGGGTTGTCGCGACGTTCGACGTGGACCGGTTGATCGACTATCGCTCGCGACGGCCGATCATGACCTTCGACACCGACAGATGGGTGGAGTGTGAGAGCCACGAGCTGATCGTCCACAGCGTCAAGGACGCGACGGGCACTCCGTTCCTGCTGTTCAGCGGCCCGGAGCCGGACGGGGAGTGGGAGCTGTTCACCCGGGCGGTCGGCACGCTGGTCAAGCGGCTGGGCGTGAGCAGACTGGTGACCCTGCACGGCATCCCGATGGCCGTGCCGCACACCCGCCCGCTCGGCGTCACCGTGCACGCCAGCCGGCCCGAGCTGATCAACCCGCAGACCAGCGCGTTCGGCCGCGTCCAGGTGCCGGGCAGTGCCGCCGCGCTGCTGGAGTTCCGGCTCGGCGCCGCCGGGCACGACGTGGTCGGCTACGCGGTGCACGTCCCGCACTATCTCTCGCAGGCCGAATACCCGAGCGCGGCGGTCGCCGCGCTGGAGGCGATCACGCGCAACACCGGCCTGGTCTTCCCGATGGACGGACTGCGTGAGGCGGCTCAGCGCACCACGGCGGAGATCGAGGAGCAGATCCAGTCCTCCGCCGAGCTGTCCAGCGCGATCACCGGGCTGGAGCAGCAGTACGACGCCTTCGCGGGGGGCTCGGACCGTGAGAACCTCATGGCCGACAGCACGCCGATGCCCACGGGGGACGAACTGGCCGCCCAGTTCGAGCGGTTCCTCGCCGAACGCGACGACGAATAGGCCTAGCCTGGGGCGATGGATGAGATCCGGGTGGGGTTGGTCGGCTATGGGACCGCTGGGGCCGTCTTCCACGCGCCGCTGATCGAGGCGGCCGACGGGCTGCGGCTGACGGCTGTGGTGACGCGCGATCCGGAGCGGCAGGCCAAGGTGCGCGCCCGTTACGGGGCGGCGGGCGTGGACGAGGTGGCGCGGTTGTGGGGGCTGTGCGACCTCGTCGTCGTCGCGTCCCCGAACCGGACCCACGTGGCCGTGGCCACCGAGGCGCTGGCGCACGGCAAGGCGGTGGTCGTGGACAAGCCCTTCGCGCGGACCGTCGAGGAGGCGCGCGGGGTGGTGGAGCTGGCCCGGGAGCGGGGGCTCATGCTGAGCGTCTTCCACAACCGGCGCTGGGACGGCGACTTCCTCACCGTGCGCCGGCTGCTCGACGAGGGGGCACTGGGCCGGGTGCTGCGGCTGGAGTCGCGGTTCGAGCGGTGGCGGCCGGCCCCCAAGGGCGGCTGGCGCGAGGCGGGCGGCGCCGAGGAGGTCGGGGGCCTGCTGTACGACCTCGGCAGCCATCTGGTCGACCAGGCGGTGCGGCTGCTGGGGCCGGCGCGGGAGGTCTACTGCGAGAGCGACGTACGGCGCGAGGGGGTGGCGGCCGACGACGACACCTTCATCGCGCTCAAGCACGACGGCGGCACCCGCTCGCATCTGTGGGTGAGCGCCATGGCGGCCAGGCTCGGGCCGCGCTTCCGGGTGCTCGGCAGCGCCGGGGCGTACGTCAAGGATGGCCTGGACGTCCAGGAGGAGCGGCTGCGCGCGGGCGCGTCGCCGCTGGCGGCGGGCTTCGGCGACGAGGGCGAGGAGCGGTGGGGCATCGCCGGCACGGACGCCGACTCGCGCCGGGTGCCCACCGAGTCCGGCGCCTACCTCGACTTCTACCGCGGCGTCGCGACGGCGTTGCGAACCGGAGCGCCGCCGCCGGTGAGCGCGGACAGCGCGCTGGAGACGCTGGCGGTGATCGAGGCGGCGAAGCTGTCGGCGACGCAGGGGATCGTGGTGCGGACGGGCTGAGCCGGCGGACCGGCTGGGTCAGCGGATCGGCTGGGGTCAGCGGATCGGCTGGGTCACTCGCGCAGGCGGGCGTGCATGGCGGCGGTGTCGTCGGCGGTCCAGCCGTTGCGCGCCAGCCATCCCTGCGGCCCGCCGAAGCGCTCGTCCAGCACGCTGAGGAACTGCTCGATGTAGCGCGGCCGCGGCATGTGGTCGTCGGCCGGGCGCGAGTCCAGATCGTCGCGGTAGGTGAGGCTGCCGCGCAGCCGCCGCAGGATCAGCTCCAGGCGCTCCCCGGTGGCCGCGTAGTCCTCGACGATCGCCTCCCGGGTGACGCCCGCCACGTCGAGCGCGAGCGCCGACAGCACGCCCGTACGGTCCTTGCCCGCCGCGCAGTGCACCACGGCCGCGCCGTCGTCCAGCGCCATCGCCCGCAGCGCCGCCACCACCGCGTCGGGCCGGTCACGCAGGTAGCCGTAGTAGAAGCCGGTGACGCGCAGCTCGGTGTCCTCCTGGCGCTCGTGCCAGGGCAGCACCCGGTCGCCGTCGATGCTGTCGGCCTCGACGTCGGTGTGCCTGCCCCTCTCGGCGAACAGGGTGAGGTGGTGGTGGGTCACCTCGGGCACCGTGGTCAGCGGGCCGGGGCCCTCCAGGGTGACCTCGGCCGTCGAGCGGAGGTCCACGACGTGGCGGAGTTTGAGGTCGCCGACCAGCCGCGACACGTCGGCTTCGGTGAGTCCCTGGAGATTGTCAGCGCGCATGATCCGGCCACTTCGGGTGACGCCGCCGTCACGGGTGGGCAGCCCGCCCAGGTCACGTACGTTGACGGCGCCTGCCAGATCGATCCATCTCGTGTTCGCGTTCACCAGGTTGACCCTATATGTCGGCCAAAATCTCAGCGGATTCGAGGTTCATAACGCAGCATGAACGTATGGATCCGCGAGCTCTGCCCCCTCGGCTGGTTGTCGATCCATCCCTGCCCCCTGATGTCGCGGTCGAGTTGCGGTCGAACCCTCATGTGCTCCGCATGGCACGCACGGGCCGGCGGATGGAGTCCCCGCACAACCCCACCTGGCTGTTCGTCTTACCCGGCTTCCTGCTGTTGATCTGGCTGGTGACCTACAGCCCGGCCGCAGTGGTCGTCGCGGGGGCGGGCATGGGCATGATCGCCCTGATGCGCTGGGTGGTGACCGACAACGCCAACCGCACCGCCAGGCGGCGGCTCGGGCTCGCTTACGAGTACGCGGACCGGTACATCCTGCCCGAGGACCTCGACTACCCCTGCCAGGTGCTGCTGCGCCGCGCGCAGGACGCCTGCGCCGCCGTCCTGGGCTCCCAGGTGCACCAGGCCGGGCTGATCGACACGGTCGGCAACCGGGTGTCGCTGCCGGAGGAGGTGTGGCAGATCGCGCAGCGGCTGGCGAAGCTGTCGGCCATGCACGCCGAGCACGGCAAGCTGGTCCCCCGCGACCTGCCGTCGGGCCTGGAGGACGCGTTCAAGCCCTACAGCACGGCCCTCGACGCGGCCTGGACGTCGCTGTCGAAGCGGGTGCGCCACCTGGAGCGCTACGCCAAGCAGGTGGTGAAGGCCGACAAGGTCTTCCACGCGCACCGCCGGCTGGAGGCGCTGGCCGCGCGCACCCCCGACTATCAGCGGCTGATCGCCGACACCGTCCGCGACGACCTGGCCCACGCCCACATCAAGGAGCTGGCCGACCAGGCCACGCACGTGCGCATGCTGTTCGAGCGGAGCATCCACGAGGCCAGGCAGGCGGCGGGCGAGCTGCTCAGGTCCCCGCTCGTCTGAGCAGCTCCAGCGTCCTGCGCATGCCGGCCTCGTTGCCCAGGCTCCGGTAGATGTCCCTGGCCTGCGTGAGCGGGGGCACGGCCGCGCCGCGTCCGCCGTTGTCGAGGTACGCCTCGCCCAGGTAGAGCAGGCTGCGCGCCATCCACCAGCGGTCGCCCAGCTCCTCGAAGGCGCGCACGGCCCCGCGCAGCTCCTGCTCGGACTCCGCCATCCGGCCGAGCCGGCCGAGCACCCTGCCGAGGGAGACGGCGCTGCGGGCCACCCCCCAGGAGTCGCCGAGCGCCTCCAGCATCTCCTCGGCCCGCCGCGCCATGTCCAGCTCGCGCAGGCCGTTGGACGGGTCGCCGACCTCACCGGCGGCGCGCAGGCAGCGGGCCTCCTCCCACAGCTCCCCGCGCTGCTTGAACATCTCGCCGGCCCGGTCCAGGCTGAAGCTCGCTTTGATGAAGTCGTCCCTGGCCGACCGGTGCTCGCCCGCGCGGTGCAGGCCGCGGGCCTGGGCGGCGAGCACCTCCCCGTAGACGCGCAGCGTCTGCGCCTCGGAGTAGCGGTTGCCCATCCGCTCGAACACCTCCAGCGAGTCCTCCAGCAACTGCCTGGCCTCCTCGGGGCGCCGCTCCGCCAGCCGCATCTCGGCGAGGTTGCGCTGGGTGCGGGCCATCCACCAGAAGTCCTCCTCCCCCTTGAACGCGGTGATCGCGCCGATGAGGTACTCCTGCGCGCGGTCCAGGTGGCCGTCGCTGAACAGCGTCATGCCGACCGCGCGCATCGCCCTGGCCGCCCACCACGTCTCACCCAGCTCGGTGAACACCTCCAGCGCCCACTCGGCGTCCGCGCGCCCCCGCTCCTGCCCACCCTGCCCACCCTGTACGGCGGCGCGGTCGAGCATCGAGATGGCCTGGGCGCGCCGGTCCCCCGCCTGGGCCGCGGCCTCGCAGCCGAGGTCGGCGACCGCGTGCCAGTCGGCCCAGTAGGCGCGCAGCGAGTGGCACAACGAGCAGAACGCCCTGGCCAGCCCCCAGGTCAGCTCCCACATCTCCAGCTGCCTGGCCAGGTGGACCATGGACATCAGGGTGAGCCGCTCGGCGTTCAGCCAGTCGCCGGCGTGGGTCTGGCCCTCGGCGTCGGAGCGGCGGCCGGCCTTGCTCCAGTCCTGTGGCCAGCGGTTCTGGGCGGCGGCCTCGGCGCGGCGGCGGTAGCCGTGCAGCACGCGTTCGATGGCGTCGCGGCGCCGGTCCTGGTCGTCGCCCACGGCCAGCTCGGCGGCGAACAGGGAGACCAGGTCGTGCAGCCGGTAGCGCAGCGTGCCGGTGCCGTCGGTGCCCGAGCACTCGGCCAGCTGCGCGTCGATGAGCGCCTCCAGCTGGTCGGCGCCGTCGAGCCCGGAGATGTCGAGCAGCTCGCCCGCCACCCAGCCGGGCACGTCGGGGGCCGAGCTGAGGGCGCTGAGCTGGCGCAGCAGGCGGCGCTGCATGCCGGTGCAGTCGTCGTAGCTGAGCTGCACCGAGGCCCGCACGCTCTTGTCCACCGTGGGGGCCAGCTCCAGCTGGTCGAGGCGGCGGCGTACGTCGGCCAGCCGGTCGGCCATCTGGCGCAGCGTCCACTGGGCCCGGGTGGCCAGCCGGCCGCCGCAGATGTTGATCGCCAGCGGCAGGTGGTCGCACTGCCGGACGATGCGCTTGGCCGAGTCGAGGTCGTCCACCACCCTGGCGCCGCCGGCGAGCCGGGCCAGCAGCTCGACGCCGTGCGCCTCGCTGAACACGCCGAGTTGGGTGTCGTAGGTGCCGTTCAGGAACAGCGGCTGGCGGGAGGTGACCAGCACGGCGCAGCCGCGCTCGGCCGGGATCAGCGCCTTGACCTGCTCGGCGCTGTGGGCGTTGTCCAGGCCGATGAGGATCCTGCGGCCCTTGGTCCAGGTCAGCCAGAGCTTGCGCAGCTCCTCCAGGCCGCCCGGGTCGGTCGTCAGCCGGACGCCCAGCGCCCGCAGGAATCCGATCAGCACCTCGTCGGGGCGCACCGGGGCGTCGACGCCGCCGCGCAGATCGGCGTAGAGGCGGCCGTCGGGGAACCGGTCGGCGACCTCTTCCCCGAACCGGGTGATGAGGGCCGACTTGCCGACGCCGCCCCTGCCGTACACCGAGACCACCAGCGGCGGCGAGCCGACGGCGGCGGACTTGCGGCGGGCGGCGAAGACCTCGCGCAGCTCGGCGAGCGCCTCGACGCGCCCGGTGAAGTGCTCGGGCACAGGCGGCCACTGGTCGGGCGGGCGGGAGGACGGCTCGGCGGGGGTGACGGGCTTGGGGCGCGTCGTGGTGGTGGCCCAGGTGGCGACGCCCACCAGGAGCGCCGCCGCCGCCGTCACGCCCACCTTGGCCATCGGCGGGATCTCCCATTCGAGTGACGCGGCGAGGATGCTGGCCGCGGCCGCCGCGATCCCCGCGGCGGCGGGTGCGGCCACCCCTAACTTCCCGCCCCGTGGCCTCCCGCGCCGTGGCGTGTCCACCTCGTCTGACACCTACCGCGTCCCCCTTTCTGGGGGTGATTCAAGCCGATGGGGCACGGCCCGCGCCGACCGTACCCCATCGTTCACCTACAAGCCGATCACGTGACAGGTGGCCGTCACCGTCTTGTCGGGATCGCTCTCCGAAGTCGCGGTCAGCTTGACCCGGCCGAGCCGGGCGCCGCCCGCGTCGCGCACGGCGTTGACGGTCACCGTCGCGCGCTCGCCGAAGTCGACGGCGGCCAGGGCGTTGGGCGTCTGGGCGGTCCAGCCCTTGCCGGAGACCTCCGCCTTGAGCCGGTAGACGTCGGAGTTCAGGTGGGCGCTGACGTCCTCCGGGTGCTGCCCCTGCGCGGGGACCGCCCTGCCGGTGTTGAACAGCGGGAACTTGCAGGTGGAGATGTTCTTGCCGGACGGGACGCCGGCGGCGGGCAGCAGCCTGACGCCGCGCCGCTGCGGTCCCGCGCCGTCCAGGGAGCGGACGGCGACCGTGTAGGAGAGCACGCCCTCGCGGTCGCGCTTCACGTCGGTGACGTAGAAGTGCAGCCGGTTGGCCTCGTCCACGTACTCGTACTCGCTGCCGGAGTCGGTGCCGGCGTGGAAGAGGGCGTCGGACAGCTGGCGGTAGTCGCCGACCGTGATCGGCACCTTGGTCCCGTCGGGCATCACGTAGTCCGTCATGCCGATGTCCTGCGGGTTGGCGTCGATCACCCACTCGAAGGGGGCCCGGTCGGCGTTCTTGGTCTTGGCCAGCAGCACGCCGGAGTCGGGGGTGAAGGAGTCGGTGCCCATCCGGTCCACGACCTCGACCGTGTAGTTGTCGTACCCGCCGCCGTCACAGAGCGGGTCGGTCCGCGTGTCGCAGGACGGGGCCTTGTCGCCGGTGTCGAAGGCGATGTTGACGCCGGTCAGCCCGTTCCTGCCCGGCTGCACGGCGCGGGCCGTGACCCTGGCGGTGACCAGGCCGGACTCGTCCAGCGCCTCGCGCGACAGGCGCAGGACGTGCTGCTCGTCGACCATCTCCAGCTTGATCTTGTTGCGCAGCATGTGCTGGGCGCCCATGGACGCGCCGGAGGTGGGCGGGATCAGCCAGCGGGAGTGCGGGCCGCCGGGGCCGTTGAAGCTGCCCCGGCTGAGCATCTCCCAGATGCCGGTGTACGCCCGTCGCGGCGGCACGCCGTACGGATTGTTGTAGTTGTCGGCGATGCCCATGATGTGGCTCAGCTCGTGGGCGTAGACGCCCATGCCCGAGCTCTCGGCCTGGACGGAGTCGACGCCGAAGCGGGCGTTGGGCCAGAAGGTGGATCCGGCCTGCCAGGAGGTCCACTCGACGTAGCGGGTCCTGGACCAGTTGGGCAGGCTGTCGTCGCCTTCGGGACCCCACTCGTCAGGCACGTCCTCCTTCGTGGGGAACTTCATCATGCCGAACTCCTGCCAGGTGGACGATTCGTCCTGGCCGGCGCTCAGGTAGAAGACGAAGTCGAACTGCCCGGCGACCTCCTCGCCGACGTCGGCGAGCCAGGCGGCGTTGCCGTCCGCGCGCAGGTTCTTGTCGCAGGCGTCGCCTGACGGGCAGCCTTCGCCGGCCTGGAACTCCATGGCGTACTCATGGTCCTTGCCCGGCATCGTGTAGGGCCCGAACCCGGTCAGCTCGACGCCGTAGCGCCCGCCGGAGTCCTCCATCCAGTACTCGTGGATGGTGTGGCCCTTGTTGATCTCGTTGGGCGTGTTGAGGAAGTCCTGGTAGAACTTCGCCACCTGGTCACGGGGCACGTCGTGGGCCTGGGCGCTCGGGTTGGCGAAGATCGTCGAGCCCTGCGGCTGGGTCACCACGAACGGCTGGTTGGGGTAGTCGAGCAGGACCAGCGCGCCCTTGAAGGTGCGCTTGGAGCCCTTGGCGCTCGGGTCGTTCCAGTTGGCGCCGGGGATCTTCTTGTAGTCCGCCCACGTCATGTGGTCGGGGTTCTCCCAGTTCTGCGGGTCGATCGGCGCGATGCCGCCCTTGGGACGGCCCTGCCTGAGCTGGGCGTCCCCCTCGGGCGCGTCCTGCTGCCAGGGCTGGGTCCGCGGCCAGTGCTCGTGCCGCCAGGGGTGCTCGGGATCGTCAGCGGGGGGTGCTGCGGAAGCGGGGGTCGCCGTCAGGCTCAGCGGGATCACCACGAGGGCCGCCAGCAACCCTTTTAACAGCTTCTTCGGGTCTATCACGGATTGACGGTATAGAGCTTATTGACCGAGATCACCGGACAACTGTAGGGAAGACGTGTAGTTCTGGTTCCGACACTTGTCGAAACACCCATATGGGGGCATCTGTGGCAGACCTTCAGCGGATCGTCGACGAGCTCGCCGCTCGGCTCGACCACCCGCTGCTGCTTGAGGACCGAATGCAGCGCGTCGTCGCCTACAGCGAGCAGAACGGCGCCATGGACGACGCCCGCCGCGACTCCATCCTGCGCAGGCACACCGCACCCGAGGTGCGGCAGTGGCTGCGCGCGGCCGGCGCGCACGACTCCCCCGTCCCGCTGCGCACCCCGGGCGCGCCCCACCTCGGCCTGCTGCCGCGCGTCTGCGTTCCCGTACGCCATGAGGAGGGCCCTCTCGGATTCCTCTGGTTCATCGACGCCGGGCCGGCCATGTCCGCCGCCCAGGTCGACGAGGCCGCCGCCGCGGCGCCCGCGCTGGCCCTGGCCCTGCTGCACGAGAGCCTGGCCAGCGGGCTGGCCTCCCATCGGGAACTGGAGGCCGTCACCGGGCTGCTGCTCGGCGAGCGCGACGCCGCCCGCCGGCTCATCGAGGCGGGCGCCTTCCCGCAGGCGCGGGCGGTGACCGTGCTGGTGGCCAAGCCCCTGTCGGGCGAGGCGGACGAGGCGCTGCGGCTGGCGCTGGAGCAGGGGCTGCTCGCGCTGCGCCGGCGGCTGAGCGGTCACCATCCGCTGCACCTGGTCCGCTACGACCACGCGGCGCTGCTCGTCGCGGGTCCCCCGGTCTCCCCCGACGACCTGCACGCGGCCCTGTCCGTGTCGCTGGCCGTCCCGGTGGTCGTCGGGGTCGGGCGACCCAGGCCGGCGCTGGCCGAGGCGGCCGGTTCCTACGCGGAGGCGCGGCACGCCGCCGAGGTGGCGGCACGGGTGCCCGAACTGGGCCGCTCGGTGCCGTGGGAGCGGCTGGGCGTCTACCGGATGCTCAGCCGGTGGCCCGACCACGAGATGCACCCCGGCCTGGCGCCGCTGCTGGGGCAGGAGCAGCACCTGCCGCTGCTGGAGACGCTGGAGACGTACCTGGACCTGGCGGGCAGCGCGGTCGCCACCTCCCGCGTGCTGCGCCTGCACCGCACCTCGCTCTACTACCGCCTGCAGCGGGTGGAGGAGCTGGCCCGCACCGACCTGAAGGACGGCGGCGAGCGCCTGGCGCTGCACCTCAGCCTCAAGCTCGCCCGCCTGGCCGGCAGCTACAAACCCCGCAGCACCTCTTAAACCTCCTTATATGGTGATTTAGTTCACTTTCCGGGCAAATCGGAAATTCGGTCCTGTGAGCAGCGTGTTCAGAGACTCGTCCGCACCTTCAAGCACAGGACAAGTCTTGTCACTCGGTTCCTCAACCTTCCGCGCGTTGCGTCATCACAACTACCGCCTCTGGGCAGGTGCGGACCTCGTCTCCATCACCGGCACCTGGATGCAGGTGCTCGGCGTCAACTGGCTCGTCCTGACCCTGACGGGCTCGGCGGCGAGTGTCGGGCTCAGCCTCGTGATGCAGGCGCTGCCCACGCTGCTGCTGGGCATGTGGGGCGGAGCGCTGGCGGACCGGCTGCCGAGCCGCCCGTTGGTGATCGTCTCCCAGCTCGCGCACGCCGCGCTCGCAGCCGCGCTGGCGGCCATCGCGTTCTCCGGTACGGAATCCGTCCTGCCCATCTACGCCGTGGCCCTGGCCGGCGGGGTGGTCTCGGCGCTCGGCGGGCCCGCGCTCGGCCGGTTCGGCGCCGAGGTGGTGCCACCGGCCGACCTGCCGAACGCCATGGCCCTGGGCTCGATCATCAACTCCGGGGGCCGCATCCTCGGCATGTCGCTGGCGGGCATGCTGCTGCCGTTCACCGGCCAGGGCGGCCTCTTCCTGGTCAACGCCGTCACCTTCTTCGCGGTCATCGCCGGGATCGCGGCCATGCGCCCGGCGGAGTTCCACCGGCTCGCCGCCGCCGAACGGCAGCCCGGCGCGATCAAGGAGGGCCTGCGGTACGTGCTGCGCACGCCCTGGCTGCTCGCGGTGCTCGCCCTGTCCCTCGTGCTCGGCAGCCTGGGCCGCAACTACCAGGTGACCATGGCCGCGATGAGCGCGGGCCCCCTGGCGGCGGGCGCGGGCGGCTACGGCCTGCTGTCGACGGTCTTCGCCGTCGGCACCGTGGTCGGCGGGTTCATCACCGCCTCCCGGCCGCGGCTGTCGATCCGGCTCCTGCTGATCGCCGCGTTCGCCATCAGCGCGCTGCAGGCGCTCAGCGGGCTGATGCCGTCCCTGGCCACGTTCGCCGGAGCCATGCTGCCGATCGCGGCGGGCGCCATCCTGGTCGACACCGCGGTCTCCGCACGGGCCCAGCTCGACAGCCCCGACGCCATGCGCGGCCGGGTCATCGCGGCGGTCGGCATGGTCGGCGCCGCCTCCGGCGCGCTCGGCGGGCCCGCGCTCGGCTGGCTCAGCGACGCTTTCGGGCCCAGGGCGGCACTGCAGGCCGGCGGCATCGCTTGCGTGGCCGCGACCCTGCTCGCGGCCTTCACGCTGGCCAGACTCGCCCGCCGTCCGGTCAGCAGGCCGATCCCCCTGAGCCCGGTGCTGGAGAACGCCTGATCTCCGCGATCGGGGGTAGCGACGGACCTCATGGCTACCGACGTCATCACTTTGATCACCCGTGACCACCGCAAGGTCGAGGAGCTCTTCGCGCGCCTCAAGTCCGGCAAGGGCGACCAGAGCGCCACCGTGGCCGAGCTCCACGCCCTCCTCACCGCCCACGCCCGCGCCGAGGAGGACCGGGTCTACCCCGGCATCGACGCCCACCACGGACTGGAGGAGCATAAGGAGGCCGAGGTGCTGCTCGACACCCTCGTGCGGGCGCGGCCCGGCACCCGGGAGTTCCGCGAGACGCTGGAGAAGCTCGCCGACTCCGTCAGCCACCACGTCGAGGAGGAGGAGAGCGAGCTCCTGCCCGAGCTGGCCCGGCAGTCCGGCGCCAAGCGGCTGGAAGAGCTCGGCGAGGCCTTCGCCCAGCGCCGCGACGAGGAGCTGCGGGCCCTGAACGGCCCGTTGGGCGGGGCCACCAAGGCCGAGCTGTACGAGCAGGCGCAGAAGGCCGACATCCCCGGCAGGTCGCAGATGGACAAGGAAGAGCTGGAGCAGGCGCTACGCCAGTCCGCGTCCTAGGGTTTCGGCCCGTCCCCTGGGTAGGGGGCGAGTATGAGCGAACTTCCTCCGGACCGATTCGGATACAGCGACGAGCAGGACATCGAGGTCTCGGAATGGACCGACGACCAGGGCATGAACCACGAGATACGCGAGGACGACCCGCAACACGTGGACACGCTGGACGAGCGGCTGAGGCGGGAGGCGCCTGACAGGCAGCGGGTACGACGGCCCGGGTACCGGCTCACCCAGCCGGACGAGGGCCTGGAACCCGACTCCGAAGGCCGGGAGCTCGGCCAGGACTGGGGCGCGGACGGCGGCGACCTGTCGTCGGAGGAGCGGGCGATCCACATCGAACGCGACGACGAGATGGGATAGTCCGCGCGGCCCGTCGGCTGTCTCAGGCCATCCCCCTCAGCACCGGGAGCAGGCTGTGCAGGTCGTCGACGATGACGTCGGCGACCTGCGCCGCCTTCGGCCGCTCCGCGTGCAGGAACCCCCACGGCCCCCGGCGCAGCAGAGCCGTCCGCATCCCGGCCGCCGCGGCCGGCAGCACGTCGTTGTCCAGCCGGTCCCCCACGTACAGGACCTCGCCCGGCTCCCTGCCCGCGACCGCCGCCACCTTCGCGAAGAACTCGGGCGCCGGCTTCGACACCCCCCATCCGTCGGAGGTGTGCACCGAGTCCACCGGCAACTCCATCTTCACCAGCGCGTCATAGGCCCTGGTCGGCTGGTTCCCGGCCACGATCACCTGGTATCCGGCCGCCCGCAGCCCCGCCAGCGCCTCCCGCACATCCCCGTAGAGGTCGCCGGCGTCGAAGTGGTTGCGCAGATCGTCCGGCTCGTCCCGCTCCCACGCCGCCAGCTCCTCACTGATGTCGAGACCCGGCCGCACCAGCTCGAACGCCTCCCGATGCGAACGGTCCAGCGCCGCCATCCCCCCGAGCGCTCCCATCAGCACGAACGGGCTCACCCCCAGCCGGCGCGCCCACCGCGTCCAGATCCGCGTCTCGTCGATGAGCGTCTCGCCGACGTCGAACACCACTGCCTTGATCATCAATAGCTCCCTTCATCCAGACAACCCCTCAACTGTACGGACCCACCCCCGGCACTGGATCAGCCCCTGGCGAACCTGGCCGCCCAGCCCGCCGCGGACAGGTGCACTCGGCGGCAGGGCGTGAAATACTGAGCGTGCCCGTTCGAATACGAAGGGACAGATTCATGGTGGCCATGATGACCCGGCATGACGAGCACACCAAGTTCGCGCCGACCAGCACGAAGCGGATGCCGGAGACCGCTCGTGAGCTGTTCGACGCACTTCCCGAGCTGCCCGGTTTCCGGGCCGACGTCATCGAAGGGAACCTGATCGTGAGCCCTGTCGGCACCCCCGAGCATGGTCGTCACGCGATGCGCCTCAACCGCGCGCTCCATGCGATCATGGATGAGAAGGGCTGGGAGGCATGGGCCGGCAATGTCGATGTGTGCATCGAAGGGCCCCGTGAGCCGGTCGAGCCCGACTTCGTGCTGGCCCCCCTCGACTGCCCGCTCTGGGGGACCCGCGAACTGCGTTCCACAGCGTTGATCATGGTCGCCGAAGTGGTCTCGCACGGCAGCGCCCGCAGGGACCGCACGGAGAAGCCACTGCTCTATGCGACCGGCGGCATTCCGATCTACCTGCTGATCGACCCGATCGCCAAGTCCCCCTCGGTCACCGTCTACAGCGACATCGACGACGGTGTCTATCGCGCGGTCAATCAGGTGGCACTCGGCACCCCCATCCAGTTGCCCCAACCGATCGGTGTCGAGCTCGACACTTCCATCTTCAAGACAGTGGCTTAGGCCCGAGGCGTCCACACGGTGGGCCGAGCACAGCCCGGCCCCGTACGGTGGAGCCCGTCAAGGCATGAGGCGTTCCATCGCCTTGCCGATGCGCTTCTCCGACACGGGGGTCGACGTGCCCAGGGTCTGGGCGAAGAAGCTGACCCGTAGTTCCTCGATCATCCAGCGGATCTCCCGCACGTCCGGATCGGCGCGCCGCGCCGGGTGCAGCCGGTCCAGCAGGTCCTGGTAGTCGTCCTCGACCTTGTGGACCCGGTCCATCCACTCCTCGTCGCGCCAGGGCTCCTCGGGCAGCTTGGTGAGGCGGCGCTCGATGGCTCTGAGATAGCGCAGCACGTCCGACAGGCGGCCGTGGCCGGTCGCGGTGACGAAGCCTGGGTAGACGAGCTTGCCGAGCTGCTCGCGTACGTCATCGGTGGAGGCGCCGGCGCGCAGGCCGTCGAGGCGCGCGCCGATCGCGTGCCAGACACTGAGAATCTGCTCCACCCTGGCCAGCACCTCGGCCGCCGTCTCATGCAAACCGGCGCGGACGTGCTGATAGAGGCGGTCGTAGCCGACCGGGTCCCAGGCGGGGCCGCCGACTTCGCGCATGAGCTTGTCCACGGCCGCGTTGACGACGTCGTCGAAGAGGGCGACAGCGCCGCCGTGCGGGCTGCGGGACAGGGCCAGCTTCGCCTGGTTGGACAGGCCGCCCAGGAGGGACCTGGCCGGGTTGGTGACGTTGAGCAGGAGCAGGCGGCGGGTGCCCGGCCAGTGGGCGCGGCGCTGCTCCGCCTCCGTCTCGAAGATCTTGATGGAGACGGACTCGCCGGCGTCGACCAGCGCCGGGTAGCCCTTCATCCGGCCCTGCTCGAACACCTTGGGCAGGGTGCCGAAGCTCCACGAGTGGAGGCCCGTCCGTTCGAGGTCGTCGGCCGCCGCCGAGAGGGTCTTGCGCAGGCGGGGGGCCAGGCGGCGCTTGAGCGCGTCGAGGTCCTTGTCCTCGGCGACGGTGCGCTTGCGCTCGTCGATCACCCGGTAGGTGATCCGCAGGTGGTCGGGGACCTGGTCGAGCTGCCAGGCGTCGTGCGGCACGCGGACGCCGGTCAGCCGCAGCAGCTCCCGCTCGACGGCCTCCAGCAGCGGCTCGGCGCCCTGCTTGACGGCGGCGAGCACCTGCTTGGCGTAGTTGGGGGCGGGCACGAAGTTGCGCCGCAGCTGCTTGGGCAGGGATCTGATCAGCGCGGTGATGAGCTCCTCGCGCAGGCCGGGGATCTGCCAGTCGAAGCCGTCGGAGTTGACCTGGTTGAGCACCTGCAGCGGCACGTGCACGGTCACGCCGTCGGCGTCGGCGCCCGGCTCGAACTGGTAGGTGAGCTTCATCCGCTGGCCGAGCTGCCGCCAGTTGTCGGGGTAGTCGCGGACGCTGACGTCCGCGCCCTCGTTGACGAGCATCTCGGGCGAGTACGTGAGCAGCTCGGGCTGCTCGACCCGGGTCTTCTTCCACCAGGAGTCGAAGTGGCGGGCCGACACCACGTCGGCGGGCAGCCGCTGGTCGTAGAAGTCGAACAGGGCCTCGTCGTCGACCATGATGTCGCGGCGGCGCGCCCGGTTCTCGAGCTCCTCCACCTCTTCGAGGAGCTTGCGGTTGGCCTTCAGGAAGGTGTGGTGGCTGTCCCAGTCGCCCTCGACCAGGGCGTGCCTGATGAACAGCTCACGGGACAGGTCCGGATCGATGCGCCCGTAGTTGACCTTGCGCCCGACCACGAGCGGCACGCCGTACAGCGTGACCTTCTCCAGCGCGATCACCGCGCCCTGGTTCTTCTCCCAGTGCGGCTCCGAGTAGGAGCGCTTGACCAGGTGCTGGGCCAGCGGCTCCACCCAGTCGGGCTCGATCTTGGCGTTGACCCGCGCCCACAGCCGTGAGGTCTCCACCAGCTCGGCGGACATCACCCACTGTGGCTGCTTCCTGGCCAGGGCCGAGCCGGGGAAGATGGCGAACCGGGCGTTGCGGGCGCCGATGTACTCCTGGATGGGTCTGCGGCCCTCGGCCGGCCGCTGCTTGTCCATGACGTCCTTGACGCCGATGTTCGACAGGAGCCCGACGAGCAGCGCGGCGTGCACCTGACGGGGGTCGGCCGTCTCGGTGCCCGGGTGGGCGCCGAGCGCCTGGCGGAGCTGGCTGTAGATGTCCTGCCACTCGCGCACGCGCAGGTAGTTGAGGAACTCGGCCCTGCACAGGCGGCGGAAAGCGCTGGAGGACAGCTCCTTCTGCTTGTCGCGCAGGTGGTTCCACAGGTTCACGTACGACAGGAAGTCGGACTCGGGGTCGGCGAAGCGGCGGTGTTTCTCGTCGGCCTGCTGCTGTTTGTCCGAGGGGCGCTCGCGCGGGTCCTGGATGGACAGCGCGGAGGCGATCACCATGACCTCGCGCAGGCAGCCGTTCTTCTCCGCCTCCAGCACCATGCGGCCCAGGCGCGGGTCGACCGGCAGGTTGGCGAGCTTGCGGCCGGTGGCGGTGATGGCGCCGTGGGCGTCGAAGGCGCCGAGCTCGTGCAGCAGGCTCACGCCGTCCTTGACCTGGCGGCGGTCCGGCGGCTCGACGAACGGGAACCCCTCGATGTCGCCCAGCCCGATCGCGGTCATCTGCAGGATGACGGAGGCGAGGTTGGTGCGCAGGATCTCCGGGTCGGTGAACTCCGGCCTGGCGAGGAAGTCGTCCTCCTCGTACAGGCGGACGCAGATGCCGTCGGAGGTGCGGCCCGAGCGGCCCTTGCGCTGGTTGGCGCTGGCCTGGGAGATGGCCTCGATGGGCAGGCGCTGCACCTTGGTGCGATGGCTGTAGCGGGAGATGCGGGCGTAGCCGGGGTCGACGACGTATTTGATGCCGGGGACGGTCAGCGACGTCTCGGCCACGTTGGTGGCCAGCACGACGCGGCGGCCGGTGTGGCGCTGGAAGACGCGGTGCTGCTCGGCGGCGCTCAGCCTGGCGTAGAGCGGCAGGATCTCGGTGTTGCGGAACTCTGCCTTGGCCAGCGCGTCGGCGGCGTCGCGGATCTCCCGCTCGCCGCTGAGGAAGACCAGGATGTCGCCGGGGCCCTCGCTGATGAGCTCACGGCAGGCGTCGACGATGCCCTGGGTCTGGTCGTCCTCGTCATCGAGCGGGCGGTAGCGGACCTCGACGGGGTAGGTGCGGCCGGAGACCTCGATGATCGGGGCGTCGTCGAAGTGGCGGGAGAACCGCTCGGGGTCGATGGTGGCGCTGGTGATGATGACCTTGAGGTCGGGGCGCTTGGGCAGGAGCTGCTTGACGTAGCCGAGGATGAAGTCGATGTTGAGGCTGCGCTCGTGCGCCTCGTCGATGATCAGGGTGTCGTACTGCTCCAGCAGCCGGTCGGTCTGCAGCTCGGCCAGCAGGATGCCGTCGGTCATCAGCTTGACCAGGGTGCGATCGCTCGCCTGGTCGTTGAAGCGGACCTTGTAGCCGACGGCCTGGCCGAGCTCGGTGCCGAGCTCCTCGGCGATGCGCTCGGCGACGGTGCGGGCGGCGATGCGGCGCGGCTGGGTGTGGCCGATCAGGCCGCGGACGCCGCGGCCGAGCTCCAGGCAGATCTTGGGGATCTGGGTGGTCTTGCCGGACCCGGTCTCCCCGGCGATGATCACGACCTGGTTGTCGCGGATCGCCGCGAGGATGTCGTCGCGGCGCTGGGAGACCGGCAGATTCTCCGGATAGGTCACCACGGGCATGCCGTCACGGCGGCGGGCCAGCCGCCGCTCGGCCCGCTCGACGTCGGCGAGGATCTCCGCAGTGATCTTCTCCCGCGCCTCGCGGGAGCGCACCCGGCGCACGCCGTCGAGCCTGCGCCGCAGTCGCCGCTGGTCGCGCGGCATCAGGTCGGGCAGGCGGGAATGGAGGTCGGAGAGCGGAGAGGACAACGCAGGAGTTCCCATACTGCTTTCAGGATAATCAAGCCCCGCGTGCCGGGAGCCAACGGCCTATCGTGCCCCAGCGCCGCCACAGGTCGCATCCCAATATCTGACCGTGATCGCTCACGACCGGCCCACTCTCCCCAGAGTGTGTCCTGAGCGACCACGGTCACCTAATGAGACACCAGGAAATGCCTTCTGGTTGTCTCCGCGCAGCGCTTTTTTGATCTCCTTTTGACATGGCCGTACTGCCGTGTTCACGCATCGTGCACGGTGACCACGTAACCCTCGGGGTCGGCGAAGGAGAACGTGCGGCCGAACGGCCCGTCCACCGGCGCCGACGTGATCGGCACGCCGGCGCCGGCCAGCTCGTCGTGGAGGCGCTGCGCGTCGTCGGCCTTGAGCCAGAGCGCGACGCCGGCGCCCGGGCGCTCGGGCAGTCGCACGCCGGGCAGCGGCTCCCGGACGGCGAACGGGATCGGCGCGGTGTCGAACACCACCGCGTGCGGCGGGCCCGCCGAGGTGCGCTTGAGACCGAGGCGCTGCTCGTAGAACGAGGCCGCGGCCTCCAGGTCACGCACCTGCAGGGCGACGAAGTCGACTCCGGTGACGGTCATGGCGCACTCCTCTTGTATGTCAGGACTTTGACAAGGAGAAGCCTATGTCAAAATACTGACATGAAGCAAGAAGACCTCGGCCGCCTCGTCGGCTACCAGCTCAAGAGGGTCCAGGCGGCGCTGCGCTCGGCCATGGACGCCACGCTGCGCGAGCACGACCTCACCACACCCCAGTACATCTGCCTGGAGCTGCTCGACCAGCGCCCCGGTCTGTCGAACGCCGAGCTGGCCAGAGACGCCTTCGTCACCAGGCAGTCGATGAACGTGGTGCTGCGCAATCTGCAGGGCGCGGGCCTGGTGACCCGGCCCGCGACCGCCTCTCAGGGCAGGGCCCTGCCGCTCCGGCTCACCGAGCAGGGCACGGCCAGGCTGAAGGCGGCCAGGGCGGGCGTCCTGGCCATCGAGCGCCGCCTGACGGCGCGCCTGGACGTCCGTGAGACCGAGGTGCTGCTGGCCCAGCTCTCCGACATGGCGGAGTCGCTGCCCGGCTGACTCAGGCGCGGGCGGCGGCGTGGGCGACGCCGATGATGCCCGCCTGGTTCTCCAGCTCGGCGGGGATCACCCGGGTGTCCAGCCGGAGGTGCGGCAGGAACTTGTCGGCCTTCTTGCTGACCCCGCCACCGATGATGATCAGCGACGGGGAGAACAGCATCTCGACATGCTGGAGATACTGCTGCACCCGCTCGGCCCACTCGTGCCAGCCGAGGTCGTGCTCCTCGCGGGCCCGGTCGGAGGCGCGATGCTCGGCGTCCTTGCCGTGCAGCTCCAGGTGCCCCAGCTCGGTGTTGGGCACCAGCGTGCCGTCGACGAACAGCGCGCTGCCGATGCCGGTGCCGAACGTCAGCATGAGCACCGTGCCGCGCTCGCCGCGCCCCTTGCCGAACGTCATCTCCGCCATGCCCGCCGCGTCGGCGTCGTTGAGCACGGTCGCGCCGCCGAACAGCTCGGAGGCGTTCACCCCCACCCAGGCCGGGTGCAGGTTGACGGCGGTCCTCACCACGCCGTCCAGCACCACGCCGGGGAACGTCACGCCGACGGGGCCCGTCCAGGTGAAGTGGTCGACGATCTCGGCCACCACCTCCGCGACCGGACCGGGCTCGGCGGGCCTCGGCGTGGGAATGCGCAGCCGCTCCTGGGCGAACTCACCCGCCTCGACGTCCACCGGAGCGCCCTTGACCCCGGACCCGCCGATGTCGATGCCCAGAACCTCCATATATACCCACTCCCCCAGCCTCGGCGGAAAACACCTTACTGAACCCCGGCCACGACTCTCGCGTATCTCGCGTCACAAGCGCTAACAAGGAGGTACGGATGCGGTTACGCATCATCGCACTCTGCGCTGTCGCGGTGGCCATGGGAGCTCCTCTCACTGCCCCCGCACAGGCCACCACCAACACCAGGACGAAGTTCGACGTCGTCAACCTCGTGTCGGACGTCAGCGGAAAGGCAGCGGCCACCGATCCGAAACTGGTCAATCCCTGGGGTCTGGCCATGGGCGAGACGCTGTGGGTCTCCAACGCGGGCACCGGCAGCGCCACGGTCTACTCCGGCGAAGGCAGGAAGCAGCAGACGGAGGTCTGGATCCCGGGTGGCGCCCCGACCGGCCAGGTGGTCAACCCCGGCGAGGGCTTCACCGTCAAGGGCAAGCCCGCCACGTTCCTGTTCGCCAGCCCCAGCGGCGCGATCACCGGCTGGAACGCCGAGGTCGACCCGAAGAACGCGATCATCGGCGCGTTCACCCGCGGCGCCGACTACAAGGGCCTGGCGCTCGCGGAGACCGACGACGGCGACTTCCTGCTCGCCGCCGACTTCGCCGGCGGCCGGATTCACGCCTTCGACGAGGACTTCGAGAGGGTACGCCTGTCACGCTCGGCGTTCAGGGACCGGAACGTCCCCCGCACCTACGCACCCTTCAACGTGGAGGTCATCAACGACAACGTCTGGGTCGCCTACGCCCTGCGCGACCCCGAGACCGGCAAATCCGTGGCCGGCGCCGGCAAGGGCTTCGTCAGCCGCTTCGACCTGGAGGGGCGCCTGACCGGCCGCATCTCCCGCGTCGGGCTCAACGCGCCGTGGGCGATCGTCAAGGCCCCGCGCGGTCTCGGCCAGTACGCGAACTCGCTCCTGGTCGGCAACTTCGGTGACGGCACCATCCAGGCCTATCGCAACAACCGTCACCTGGGCGCGCTGCGCGACAACAACGGCAGGAAGATCGCGCTGCCCGGCCTGTGGGACCTGGAGCCCGGCACCGCCACCAACGGCGGCGCGAACTCCCTGTGGTTCTCCGCCGGCGTCGACGGCGGCAAGCACGGCCTGCTGGGCGTGATCCGACCGGCGGGTTCGCGCGGCTCGTCGCCGTCGACGACCACGTCGCCCACCCACAGGCCCTCCCACAATCCCACCAAGTCCAGCCAGTCGCCTTACGGCGGTTACTAGAAAGGGGGCCGGGGTTTCCGGCACGGTCGCGCGAGCCGTGCCGGGACCGGGGCCCTACAGTCGTGGCCGTGAGCGAGCAGAGATTCAGCGATTGGCTACGAGAGCAGTGTGAGCCCGGGTGGACGGCGGTGGTGACGCACCCGTTCGCGATGGCGATCACCACGGGCGAGGCCGCCGAGGACGGCATGCGGCGCTATCTGGAGCAGGACTTCCAGTTCGTCGACTCCTTCACGGCCCTGCTCGGCGCCGCCGTGGCGAGCGCCGACAGCTTCGAGGCACGGGTCCCGTACGGGAAGTTCCTCGGGCAGGTGGCGACCACGGAGGAGAAGACGTACTTCCATCGGGCGCTGGCGGCGCTCGGCGGCCGGACGGAGGTGACGCTCGAGCCGGTGACCGTGGCGTTCAGGCGGCTCATGGACGAGGCCCGCGCCTCCCAGGACTACCCGCTGATCGTCGCGGTGCTGTGCGTGGCCGAGTGGACCTATCTGGGCTGGGCGTCCAGGGCGGTCGAGCCGCTGCCGGAGAGCTTCGTGCACCGGGAGTGGATCGAGCTGCACGAGGGCCCGGAGTTCCGGGCATGGGTCGGCTTTCTGCGCGAGGAGCTGGACCGGCTGGGCGCGGTGATGGACGAGGACGGCAGGCGGCGGGTGCTGGAGGTGTTCGGCCAGGCTGTGGAGCTGGAACGGCGCTTCTTCGACATGGCGCTCGGCTAGGCGAGCGCCGCCCAGGTCGTGCTCGGTCAGGCCAGCGCCGCCGCCAGGTCGGCGACGCGGCGGAAGTGCACGCCGGTCATGCCGAGCCCGACGGCGGCCGTGACGTTCTCCAGGCGGTCGTCGACGAACAGGCAGCGCTCGGGCGCGACCCCGGCCAGCTCGGCGGCGATCTCGTAGATGCGCCTGTCGGGCTTGGCCACGCCCACCCGGGCGCTGCTGACCACGGCGTCGGCGAAGTAGGTCAGGCCGAGCTGGTCGAGGTGGCCTTCGAGGGTGTCCATGGCGTTGGTGACCAGCACCACCGGCACCCGCTCCTGGGCCCGGGCCAGCAGCGCCCGGACCTCCTCGTCCACCCGGAACGGCACCGCGGCGAACTCCGCGGCGGCGGCCCTGGCGCGCTCGTCGCCGCCCAGGGCCGCCGCGATGGACGCCACCCACTGCGCCTCGGTGACGTGGCCGAGGGTGGCCGGCAGGATCAGGGCCGGGTCGAAGGCCGTCTTCCTGAGAGGCAGGCCGTAGCGGGCCTCGATGTCCGCCTGGACCGCGTGGTCGAACTGCCGCAGCACGCCGTCGAGGTCACACAGGATCGCGTCGAAGGTGGTCACAGCCACCCATTGTGCCGGGCGAGCCGGCCCGCCTCGATCCGGTTGCGGGTGTGGGTCTTGCCGATGGCCGACGACAGGTGATTGCGTACGGTGCTCTCCGACAGGTGCAGCCGGGCGGCGACGTCGGCGATCGTGGCGCCGTCCAGCGCGGCGGTCAGCACGTCGCGCTCCCGTTCGGTCAGCGGGCTCGGCCCCGCGTGCAGCGCGGCGGCGGCCAGCGCCGGGTCGATGATCCGCTCACCGGTGACGGCCCGGCGGACGGCCGCCGCCAGCTCCTCCACGGGCCCGTCCTTGACCAGGAACCCGGCCGCCCCGGCCTCCATGGCCCGGCGCAGGTAGCCGGGCCTGGCGAAGGTGGTCAGGATCAGCACCGCGCACTCCGGCAGGGCCGCGCGCAGCTCGGGCAGCACGTCCAGCCCGCTGCGGCCGGGCAGCTCGATGTCGAGCAGCGCCACGTCGGGGCGGTGCGCCGCGGCGGCGGCCACGATCTCGTCCCCGGCGGCCACCTGGGCGACGATCTCCAGGTCGTCCTCCAGGTCGAGGAGGAGCGCCAGGGCGTCGCGCATCATGCCCTGGTCCTCGGCGATCATGATCCTGATCACGGCCGTCTCCGTCTTCCCGCAACCGTCTTTTCCGTAACCCGTTACTTCCAGAAGCCCAGTCGGTGCCTGGCAGCGTAGTCGACGGTCCGGACGGCGCCGGGCTCGAGGGACAACGTGCCGGACCCGGGCTGCATGGATTGCGTGCCGGACGACAGGCGCGGCCAGGAGGGCAGGCCGGGACCGTTCGGGTCGCCGCCGCGGGCGAAGTTCGTCCAGTAGCCGATCATCTGCCTGGACAGCTTCCGCTGTCCCGCCGACAGCGCGGCCTTCTCGTCCTCGAAGAGGTACGGCAGGTCGGCGGCGTGGTAGGCGCCCCATGCGAAGTCGGTCTCCAGCGGCAGGAACATCGGCGCCTTCCGGTCGGCGAACTCGTAGCCGTACACGGGGACGTGGCGAGACAGGAGCGTGTTCTGCTCGTGGGTGGCACGGGCCCACATCCGGTCGGTCAGGACGGCGGCCCACGCCATGCTGGGGGACTTATACCGATTTACCGGATATTTCCGGAGAATGTGCGGTGCTTTCTTGCCGAACGCTTCCCGTACCAGAGCTGAATAATCCGGAGTTTTGCCCTGCATGTCGTAGTTCATCGCGACGAACAGCCGGTGCTCGTCCCGCGTCGCCCCTGCCAGCACCGGCACCCGGTGGAAGCGTCCCTCCCGGACGGCCGTGGCCGGCGAGTCCGGCAGCACGCCGTTGCCGTAGGCGTAGCTCTGGAAGGCGTTCATGATCTGCGGCACGTCGAGGATCTTCTTCACCGGCAGCCGCCGCAGGCACTCCAGGTCGGAGCAGCCGAGCTGCCCGGCGAAGTGCTCACCCATGGCGGCCGTCTCCGCCTCGCTCCGCCAGGCGAACGACGGCTGGGCGGGCAGGCCGGGCACCATGCTGCCGGCGGGCATGTCCATCATGGTCTCGCCGCTCTGCATGATCGCCCGGTCGAACAGGCCCTTCGCGGCCGGCGCGGTGAGCAGCCCGCCGATCGCCAGCGCGCCGTAGGAGACGCCGAAGACCGTCACGTTGCGCGGGTCGCCGCCGAAGGCCGCCGCGTTGCGCCGTACCCAGCGCAGTGCCTCCATCTGGTCCTGCAGCCCGTAAGTGCCGGAGTCGCGCAGTCCCGGATGGCCGAAACCGCTGAAGACGCCCAGCCGGTAGTTGATCGTCACGACCACCACGCCCCGCTCGGCCAGCTTGCGCGCGTCGGAGAAGTGCCCGGCGCCCAGCGCGCCGTCGCCGTGCACCCAGACCATCACCGGCCGCCGGGTGCCCGGCTCGGCGGGCGTGGTCACGTTCAGGAACAGGCAGTCCTCCGTCTCGCTGCGGATCGGCGCGTAGGCGGAGCCCACCTGCGGGCACATGGCGCCCGGCTCGGTGGCGTCCTTGACGCCCCGCCACGCGGGCGCCGGCTGCGGCGCGGCCCAGCGCGCCGCCGTGGCATAGCGGATGCCCTGGAACAGCCGGTGCTGTCCGCTGAGGGCGCCGCGGACCGCGCCGGCGTCCGTCGTCACGACCTCGGGATCGGGCCGGGATCCGGTCCCGGCGTCGGTGGTGGCACACGCTGTGAGCAGTACGGCCATCGCCAGCAGAATTCTCATGCCCTCACCGTCGCCGACACCGGCGGTGGCCCGGAAGATTCGTGGATACGGGATCGGCTAGGACAAAAGTCCTGAAGCCAGTGGCGGCATTACCATCTCCGAGACAGGATTCGGTATCGGAACGGTAGGGCATGAACGATCATCAGCTCCCGCGCGAGCTGTGCCGGCTGTTCGCCGACGGTGGCAGGGGGCGTTCCCTGTCGATCGGCCTGCCCGAGGGGGGCGTGGTCTGGCCCGACCCCGGCTACACGGAGCAGGGGCAGTCGCCGCGGCCCGCGTTCTGGATGAGCGACGAGCCCGTGAGCGCGGACGAGTGGCGCCGCTTCCGTGCCGAGCACCGCCGCAGCGGGCTCTGGCCGATCCTGCTGGACGAGTCCGCCCAGCCCTGGTCTGTGGGGCAGGTGGTGCCCGACGAGCCGATGCTGATCGAGCACTTCACCGCCGAGGGGTTCATGACCGAGGTGTGGCAGGAGTGGGTGTCGAAGATGCCGCAGGACGCCCTGGACGAGCTGTACCCCTACGGCGCGCTCTGCCCGGGGCCCGCGCCGCCCGGCGTGCCGGTGGCCGATCCGGACGCCGTCGCCGACTGGTACGCCGGGGAGCTCGCGGACCGGGGCATGCCGCTCGGCCTGGTCGCCGCTTCCCGCAGCGCCGACGCGCTGGCGGTGATGGGCTGGCAGGGGGCGCTGCACCACAACGAGTGGATGGTGCCACTGGCGGCGGTGGTGCGCAGCTGGGAGGACCGCTTCGGGGTCCGGGTGGTGTGCGTGGGCTTCAACACCCTGGAGCTGAGCGTGGCGGCGCCACCGGTCGAGCCGGAGCACGCGCTGCACGTCGCGGCCGAACACTGGGCGTTCTGCCCGGACAACGTGGTGCAGGGCCCGGGAGATCTTCAGGGGTACGCCGAGCAGATCATCGGCGGGCACACCTGGTCTTTCTGGTGGGACTGACGTCTTTCCGGTGGGACTGACGTAACTCGGGGAGAATGACGCCTTTCTGGTGGGGCTGCCGCCCGCGCCGCTCAGGGCAGGCGGGCCACCGCCGCGTAGTTGCCCGAGGCGGCCGGCTGGTCGGCGCAGTCGGTGGTGTCCCGGTCGGGCCGCCACTGCGGGACCCACACCAGTCCGGGCTCCAGCAGGTCGAGGCCGTCGAGCAACGCCTCCACCTCCGCACGGGTGCGGACGGCGTGCCCGGGCAGCGTCATCGCCAGCAGGTCGTTGATCGCCGGCAGCAACTCGGCGGGGATGCCGTCGAAGGTCGTCTGCAACAGGGCCAGATAGCTCCCCACGGGCACGGACTGACGCAGCCGCTTGATGATGTAGCGGGCCTGCTCGTCGTCGCTGAGGCTGTGCGTGGAGACCAATAACCAGGCCATGGGCCGGTTCCAGTCCACGAAGGTGCGCACGATGCGGTCGTCGAGGATCTCGTCGAACTCCCGCACGTCGCCTTCGACCACGCGCACCAGATCGGTGATCGGCTCGATGGTGGCCTGCGCATTCGCCAGCACCATCGGATCACTCTCGACGTACACGACCCGCGCGCAGGACTCGCTCGGCCTCTCGCGGGCGATGTCGTGCAGCTGACGGCCCTGCGGCAGGCCGCTCGGCACCCCACTGCCGACGACCAGGAACTGGTCGATGCCCACCAGCGCCAGATGACGCACGACTCGCGACAGATAGCCCTGGATCGCCCGCGCTGCCGCCGTGGTCACGGCGGCGGAGACGTCGTAACGGTGCACCGCGTCTCTGTCCGCCCGGAAATTGTTCTTGCCGCCGGTGGCGGCGTCGAGTATCCGCGTGACCCTCGCATGCGCGGTGTCCAGATTGGCCAGATTACGGATGGCACGTTGACGCATTCAGTCTCGCCCCTTTCCCCTCGCCACTTTCATGGGAAAGATACTTCCGGTCTCTGACCCCACTTCGGACAGCCAAGTCAATAATGATCCCTAAAAGCCCCTATAAAACAACACATGCCGAAGTTGTTTCAGGAAATATGGCTTTTCACTATCAGCGGTCGCGAATGATCTCATTCGCCGGGGCGTGGGATAGCCGCTCCCGATGGGAGTAGAGCAGGTCAAGCGTCTCGTCGCGGGTCGTCGTGGTGACCGAGAGCTTGGCGAACGCCTGGTGGTAGCCCTCGACGATCACCGCGTCGGTGATCAGCTCGTCCGCTTCGAGCGCGTGCGAGCAGGCGATGTCCGGCTCGAAGGCCTCGGGGAAGCGCCACAGGGTGAACGGGCCGGTGCGGGGCACGTAGGCCGGATCCTCCATCGGCACGATGTGCAGCGAGATGTTCGGCCGCTTGGTGTACTCGATCAACTGGTCGAGTTGGTCGAGCATCACCTGCGGGGTGGCGATCGAGCGGAGCAGGACGCCCTCGTCCATGACCGCCCACACGACCGGGCCGCCCGGGCTGCCGATCAGCTTCTGGCGGGCCACCAGGATGTCCACCGCCGCGTCGGCCGTGGTCTGCCGGAACGAGCCCATGTCCATCGCCGCGATGGCCGCCAGCGCGTACGTCTCCGTCTGCAGCAGCGGCGGGACGAAGTGGGTGTGATAGGTGCGGATGACCGAGGCCCTCGCGTCGATGGCACAGGTCGTGGCCAGCCAGACGGGGACCCAGTCGGAGTCGTACCACTCCAGCTCGCGCTCGCCCCGGGCCAGCGACAGAACGTATTCACGGGCCGGCATCGCGGTGACCCCGTAGAGGGTGAGCAGGCGCTCGACGGTGGCCGGGGCGGGGGCGAGCCGGCCCTCCTCGATCGCCTCGACCGCCACGGCGCCCCTGCCGAGCGCGGTCTCCACCTTCTCCGGTGACAACTGCGTGGCCAGGCGGAGGGAGCGGAGCCGCTCACCGAGCGCCTGACGCATCGGCTCCTCCAGCGGCGCGGCCGCGTCGGGGATCTCCATGGCGGGCTCCGGATGCTCGGGCAGGCCCTCGGCCTTGCGCGCGAGCTCGATCACCCCCCGCAGGACGACCATCGACTCCTCGGAGAGCCCGGAGGCGGTCAGGCCGATCCCGCCGGCCCGCAGTTGCAGATCGTCAACCGTGCCGGACTCCACATAATCCTCACCCACCAGCCACCCCACGCTCACCTGGAGGGAAGCGGCCAGCGCCCGGAGCACCTGGAGTGTCGGGTTGGTCTGCTTGCCGGTGCGCAACTGGCTGACGTACGCGCGGGTGATGGGGATGCCGGCCTCGGTGAGGGCGGCAGCGACTTGAGCACCTGTGAAGCTCCGCTTGTTCAGCGCGAGATCCAGCCGCTCAGCGAACTTCGCCACGCGATCCTCCTGCTACCCGTGAACGCTCTTCCGGCGTTGGCCTGGTCGGGCACGCAGCCGCCTGCCCGCTTCAGGTCATTGTCCCCGCATTCAGAGCCTCACGTTATCCGAAAACTGAGAGTTGACACCACATCGTGCCTTTGGCCAGTATCGTACGACACGTGGAAACTGAGACCTGACAGCCGGAGCCTCTTCTTGAGGCCCGACAGGGAGGTGGCAGGACGTGACCGTTGATCACCAGGTCAGTCCCTGGTTCACCAGAAATACGGCTCCACCGGCACACGAGCGGGTGGTCGAGCGCATCTGCGCCCGGGCCGCGCCCGAAGGCACGCCGATTCACGTCACGGATCTGCCCTTGGGCGGCGTCCAGATATGGATCGACGGCGACGGTGACAGGTGGAGCCTCTACCACCGGATGGCGCACCAGCTCCGGCTCGCCGGCTGGCACACCGAGACGGGCACCGACCGCCTGCTCGTGCTGGGCTGGAGCGCCGACTGCCTGGCGCACCGCGTCCGGGTGCTGCACGCCGCCCTGGCGGGGCGGCTGGCGGACTTCGACCTGACGTCCTTCACGGCGGTCTCCATCGCCACCCGGCTGTGCCAGGAAGGGCTGCCGGCCGAGCGGATCGTCCCCGAGGTGGAAGCCCGCATCCGTGAGGAGCTGCGCTGGCCCGGCCGGCTGGCCGACCTCGACGGCCTGCAGCGCACCGCCTCGCTCGAACCGCTGCGGCTCCGGCTGGCGCAGGTCGCCGGACTGGAGGCCACGGTACGCCAGCGCTGCGGCGAGCACCTGTCGCTGGCGGGCCGCGTCGCCACCACGGTCACCGGCGGCCAGGCGCCGCCGAGGATCGGCCTCGCCCGCCTGACCACGGGCCTGTCGGAGCGCATGGTCGCGGCCAGCGTGCCCAACCGCCCGCCCGGCTTCCTCCTGGATTCCGTCCCCGCCATCCCAGCGGACAGCTACGCCGCCACGGCGTGATGATCCGCCCGCTCACCCCGGCCTCCCCACAGCCGGGGCGAACCGGCACCGACAGGAGTGATGATGCGCACTGACGAGGTTCGCGGCCCCTACCGGCCGCCTCACGGCGTCCCGGCAGGCGGGACCCGAGCGGCCGCACGCGAACGGCCGGCGACGTCGGCGGCCACCGTCAGGCCCGTGCACCGGCTCCGGCCGCACGTCCGGACGCACGAACGGACACACGTCCGGAGACACGTCCGGAGACACGTCCGAACGCACGAACGGCGACGCGGGAGGCCGGAATGAGCCGGGGCAGGGTGGGCGTGATGGTGCCGCCCGGCAACCCGTCGGCGGAGCCCGAGCTGACCCGCCTGCTCGGCTCCCGGGCCGACATGCACGTCAGCCGCTTCCCCGTACGGCCCGGCCGGGCGCTGGCCGAGCGGCTGGAGAGCTACAACGAGGCGCTGCCCGCGATGGCCTACTCCTTCGGCGAGTTGCCGCTCGACGCGCTCATCATGGCCTGCGACAGCCCTCGCTACCTGCTCGACCCCGACGAGGACCGCGAAGGCTGCCTGCGGCTGACGGAGGAGTGCGGGGTGCCGTTCGCCTCGGCCACGGTGGCCGTGCTGGAGGCGATCGAGCATCTCGGGCTGGACGAGATCCACCTGATCTCGCCGTACCAGCCGTGGCTCACTGAGCTGGCGGAGCGGTTCTGGAAGGCGGCGGGGCTGCGGATCGCGGGCGTGCTGCCGGTGCGCGCGCAGGGCGGCTACGCGCCGTACGCCATGACTCCCAGCGAGCTCGTCGAGCAGGTCAAGCAGGCCGACCTGCCGGCGGACGCGGTGCTGCTGTTCACCGGCAGCGGCATGGCGACGCTGCCCGCGCTCGGCACGCTGGGCGCCGGCAACGACCGGGTCCTGCTCACGTCCAACCTGTGCAGCGCCTGGTGGGCGCTGTCGCGGGCGACGGGCAAGCCGGTCACGCTGAACCGGACGCCGCACCACGCGGCCGCTCACGGGAGAGCCTCATGAACGACCTCCGCACGCCCCACCCCCGCACGTCCCACCCCGGCTCGCACCCTGCCGGCTCGCACCACCCCGGCTCGCACGCCGCCGTGGAGTCCGTCTAGCGGGCCTCTCCCTGAGCAGGCCGGGGCGAGGCCGAGCGCGGTTCCCGCGCTGACGTGAGGAGATGTCGATCAGATGTGGCGGACGCTGTCGAACGAGGCGCGCGAGGCCATCGGTGAGCTGTGCGACGAGCACGGACGCCACCTCTACGACTACTGCCGCACGGCCCTGGCCGGTTCCGACGCCGAGGCGGCGGTCGCCGACGCGCTGCTGTCGGCGCACGCGCACGCGGACCGGCTGGCGGAGCCACGGCTGACGCGGCCCTGGCTGTACGCGCTCGCCCGCGCCCACCGCGCCGCCATCGCGGCGACCAGGCCGGCCAGCACCGGCTCGTGGTCGCGGCCCGGCGTGGCCCCGGACCTGGTGCCCGAGGGCCTGATGGCCCTCGACGGCCCGCACCGGGAACTGCTCGACCTGTCGGTACGGCACGGACTCACGAACGCGGACATCGCCGTGATCTTCGACGCGGAGGCGTTCGAGGTGGCGGCCATCGTCGCCGAGGCGGCCGACACCCTGGAGGAGTGGTTCGCCGCCGTCCGCGCGGCCAGGACCCGTGACGGGTGCCCGCGGCTGTCCACCCGCGTCACGGACTGGACCAAGGCGCCGGGCAGGCGGAACCGCACCCGGATCGCCCGGCACATCCTGTCCTGCTCGGCCTGCCGGGCGGCCCCGAGAACCGTGCGCGCCACCACCCTGCTGCACCGCCTGCCCCTGGCGGCCGTACCCAGCACCCTGCGCGAACAGCCCGCCTGGGGCCGGCCGCTGCCCGGCGACGATCCCCTGTGGCGACCGGACGGATTCCCCCGACAGGCCCGCGGCCTGGTGGAACCCCCTCCGGCGATGATCTCCCTGGTCCCCGGCCCCACGACGGAGACCAGGGAACCCTCCTGGCCGGTGGCGGGCGCGGCCGCCACCGGCCAGGAACCCTCCAGAACCAGCGCCCCCCGCCCCACCGGCACCCACTCGACGGGCACCCGCTCCACGGGAACCGCGTCAGGCGCCACCGCGTCCATCGGCCCCCGTCCCACCGGGACCGCACCCAACGCCACCGCGTCCGGCGGCGGAGGGCCCAGCGGTGGCGGATTCGGCGGTGGCGGGTTCGGCGGGACATCCGGCGGCGGGGGGCCCGGCCGGGGGTTCGGCGGGACGTCCGGCGGTGGGGGGTCCGGCGGCGGGGGGTCCGGCGGCGGGCCCGCGCAGCCGGTGCCCGCCGGTGCCCCTTCAGGCGCCGCGCCGTCACGGGTGCCGTCCGGCAGCGCCGCGCCGGGGGTGTCGCCCAGCGGCGGTCCGCTGGCCGCCCCCATCGGCAAGGCACCCTTCGGAACGGCGCCCGGCACTCCCTTGAGGCCCGCGACCGGCGACGCCCCCTCAGAGGCACCCGCCAACGGCGTTCACCCAAGAGCAACGATCACCGACGCCTCGCCGACAGCGACGACCACCGCCACCGCCGTTCCTTCAGGCACCACCGGCGGTACGCCGCGCGGCCGGGATCCCGCAGTCCTGGCCCAAGGCGGAAGGGAACCCTTCTCCCCCGCCGGTACGGCCCTCCTGGACGCGACACACCTACCAGCAGAGCACCACGCCCCCGGCCCCACGGTCCCGGATCAGCAGGCCCATCGACCCACCGACCGCACGATCCCAGGCCAGCAAACCCAACGACCCACCGACCTCGTGGCTCCGGACGAAAGGCGCGACCCGCCCACCGCGGGGCCGGACCAGGGGCTGGGCCGGCTGGTCGCCACGGGTCCGGCTCGTGCCCTTCCGGAGATCCCCTCGCAGAGGCGTACCCCCACCCGGCAGACGGCCGAAGGCCGCTCACCACAGGAGCCGCCCGACCTCGGCCGCAGGCTCCCCAAGGCAGCCGTCGCCAGGGCCGAGGCCCCGGACAGCACCCCGCGCCGAAGTGCCGAGCCAGGAGACAAACTCGTCTTCTCCGGCGAACGCCCTTCCCGCGAGCGTCCCGTACAGGAGTCTGAACGGCCCCCCCAGCAGCACCAGGCGAATGACCGGCCGCCCGAGCCCGTGCGGGACCCACAGGCGAAGCGCGGGCAGGTGTGGGCCCTCCAACCCCCACGGCTGACCCAAGGCCCCGACCGCCAGAACGTACGAAACCCCGACCAGCCACGCGTACGGCCCGAGCAACTGCGCGTACGGGAACCTGACACCCCGCACGTCCAAGAGCCCGAACGACCCCACGTACAGAGACCCGACACCCCGCACGCGCGAGAACCCGAACGACCGCAGGCCCGGCAATCCGACACCCCGCACACGGGGGAACCCGATCAACTGCGGGTCCGGGAGCCCGGCCCCTCGCGTGTGCGGGAGCCCGACGACCCTCACACGCAGCAGCCCGGACGCCCGCAAGCGCCGGAACCCGAACGCCTGCGGACGCGGGAACCCGAGCGACTCGTCGTCCGGGAGCCCGAACGGCTGCAGGTGCGGGAGCCCCGCAGGTTGCGGGTGCGGGAGCAGGGGGACGAGCAGTGGGAGGAGTTCTGGGAGGGGCGGCCGGACGAGGACGACCCCGAGGCGCGCATCTCCCTGCGCTGGCTGGTCCGGATGGCGCTGGTGATCGGTCTGGTGATGGTGGCCGGAGGTCTCACCTGGTCCGTCTTCCGGAACCAGACGTCGGGGACGGCCGCCTCGGCGACCGGCCCGACGGCGCTGGCGCCCGCCCCCTCTGCGTCGGCTCCCCCGGCCCAGGCCACCGAGGCGCCCGCGCCGACCATGCGGCCGACCGCCCCTGCCGCCGAGGCGACCGGCCAGGGGTCGCCCACCGGCACGGCCACGGCTGAGGCGACCGATCAGAATTCGCCCACGGACACGGCCACGGCTCCCACGCCTCAGGACGAGCAGGCCGAGGCCGGTAAGAAGGCGCTGCCGGCACCACCCGCCCCGGTGGCGCGGCTGTCGCCGGAGTCCGTGCAGCTCGGGACGGAACGCACGGGGACGTTCAAGCTGTCGTGCACCGGCGACTGCGAGGTCACCTCGTTCACCGGCTCGAACGGCATCGTGATCTCGGGCAACACCTTCACCGTCCGGGCCCCGGCCGAGCGGCCGGGCTGTTCGGGGCCGCCCATGACGGAATCGGGTGTCATCACGATCGGCTGGTCCGGCACGGCCACCGGCGACGGCCGCAGCACCGAGGGCGCGACGGCCGGCGACGGCACCCTCACGATGCTCGTCTCCTGGACCGTCACGAGCAACAAAGGCGCCTTCATCCCCGACACGAACGGAGGAGGCTACTGGAGCAACTGCCCTAAGAACGAATGAAACACCCAGGCACCATGCACCAGCCACGCGTGAAGGCCTTGGCCGCGATCCGCGCCCAAGGCCTTCACACATCACCTCAGAAGAACGAGAACTCCGGCTTCGGCTCCGGCAGGGTCAGCTCCCGCGGCCCGAGGAACCTCGCCCGGTCCGTCGGCACGTCCGCCAGCGGTGTCCCCAGCACGAACGGCAGGACCACGCTGCTCCTGGACAGGTCCACCGTGACGTTCGCCCCGGTGCCGGTCTCGGAGCTGTAGGTCGCGTCGGTGCCCGCGATCACCAGCCCGATCCGGTGGCCCTTCTTGAAGGTGTAGTCGTGCGGCAGCGTCTGCCACTTGACCTGGCCGTACCGTCCCACGGGCAGCGGCGAGGGCTCGCTCAGCGAGTCGCGGTTCTGTACGTCGATCCAGCCACGGGCGACGATCTCCAGCGGCCGGTCCACCACGTTGGTGACGACCTTGCGGTAGCAGGCGTCGTCGGCCGTGGTGCTCTCGCCGTGGCAGTCCTCCTCGGTGAGCGTGGTGATGCCCTGGCCGCGCCGCCAGTCGAGGCGGGTGTCGTCGCCGAAGTCGACGAGCAGGGCGGTGAGGTTGGAGGTGGGTTTGTCGAGTTTGACCCGCAGGTCGGCGACGGGGGTGCCGGACATGCGCAGGCTCAGCGGGAGCTCGCCGGTGGTGAACGCGACCCGGCCGGGCTTGGCCGTGCCCACGTCGGTCACCATGTCGGACTCCGTCAGGGCCACGTCGGCGAACGTCGCGGTGGCGTTCCTGTCCCGCCGCAGGGCGAGCGTGCCGTCCTCGGCGGGCCGCAACGCCACCTTGACCGCGCGCGGAGCCGGCCAGTCGCGCTGCGTCATCCACTGCGTGGGTCCGACCTGCACGTCGGCGCGCGGCTCGCGGTCGACGCCGTTGCGTACGCCGTGCAGCCAGCGGTCGAACCAGCGGTGCAGCGTGTCCACCCACAGGTCCCTGCGGCCCTCGAAGTCGAACGGGTCGACGTGCTGATACTGGCCGACCCAGATCTTGCGGGGGACGTTCCGCTCGGCCAGCGCCTGCCACCAGGTGGAGAAGTTGTCCGGCTTGACGTTCAGGTCGTTGGTGGTGTGGACGACGAAGACGCTCGCCCTGACCTTGGAGACGTCGCCGAGCAGGCCGTCGATGTAGTCGCGCTCGTCCCAGAAGGCGTTGTGGTCGCCGGTGTCGTCGCCGTCCTCGGCGTCCATCCGGTCGCGGACCGCCTGGCACTTGGCCTCGGGGTCGGTGTCGACGTAGTTGGCCAGGAAGGAGGCGTAGTCGTAGTTGTAGATCACGCCGTTCGAGCGCTGGTACTTGTACCAGGAGCTGATCGCCGAGATCGGCACGATGGTCTCCAGGCCGCGCACGCCGGTGGCCGCCACCGCGTTGGCGAGGGTGCCGTCGTACGACTTGCCGATCATCGCGGACTTGCCCGTGGTCCAGTCGGCCACGGCCGGGCTGCCGTCCGCCCGGTACGCCTTGGCCCGGCCGTTCAGCCAGTCGATGACGGCCTTCCCGCCGAGCACGTCGGCCTTGCCGCCGACGTCGGGGCAGCCGTCGGAGCGGGTGGTGCCGAGCATGTCCACATTCAGTACGGCATAGCCGCGCGGTACGAAGAAGTTGTCGTAGAAGAGGGGAAATTTCGTGACATTGTCGGCGGCGTCGTAAACCTTCCGCTCGCTCTCGTTCCCCCGCCCCGAGTTGTCGTAGTAGGGGCTCTCGTCGATGACCACCGGCACCCTGAGGCCCGGACCGGACTCCTTGGGCCTGATGATGTCGACCCGCACCCGGTCGAGCCTGCCGTCGGCGTCACTGTCGACGCTCGACTCGACGTACACATGCTCGCGGACGGCGTCGGCGTAGGAGAAGACCGGCTGCGTACGGCCGTTCTCGATGGTGATCGCGGGTCCGGCGCCCGCATGAACCGGGGTTGCCGTGCCCAGGACCAGGGCGACGGCGATGAGGGCCGGGCGTAATTGTGGCACGCGTGACCTCCGTGACAGTGGCGAAGTACGTGAAACTTCTCAGACATCCGCCACCCTGACAAGATCTGTTCGCGAGTGTCCGGAAGCCGGTCCGGCAGGCCACAGGCGGAACCGGCGTCCTAAGGTGGACATGCTGATCAAAGGAGGCACATGCGGAACGTGGCGCGGACCTCCCTCGTGGACGCCGCCATCCAGCAGCTTCGCGACCAGATCACCAGCGGGGCGTGGCCGGTGGGCACCAAGCTGCCCTCGGAGACCCGGCTGGCGCAGACGCTCGGGATGAGCAGGCTGTCCGTCCGGGAGGCCCTGCGGGTGCTGGTGCACGCCGGGCTGCTGAGCACCCGGCAGGGCGACGGCACCTACGTGACGGCCACCGACGAGTCGCAGGTCGCGCTGCGGCGGCGGCTCGACACGGCGGCGGCCATGGACATCATCGACGTGCGGCGCGGGCTCGACCTGGTCGCCGCCCGGCTGGCCGCCGCCAAGCGCGAGGACGACGACCTGGCCGGGATGCGGGCGACCCTGGAGATCAGGGACGCCGCCGCGCGGGCGGGCGACCTGGACGGCTTCGCGGACGCCGACGTCGCCTTCCACCTGAGGGTGGCCGACGCCGCCCACAACCCGCTGCTCAGCGACCTCTACCGGAGCATGGGCGAGGCACTGCGCGACAGCGTGCGGAGCATGGAGCAAGCCGCGCTCGAACCGGACAGCTCCCACCACGACCTGCTCCGCGCCATCGAGGACCACGACGCCGCCGGCGCGGTGACGGTCGCCGTGAGCATCCTGGACAAGCACGAACGCGACCTGTGAGAGCCGCCTCACCCCTTGAAGACGATCGTGTCACCCTGACCTTCCGAGGGCGCGTCCGATGACCTCTCAGTGCGCTCGGACGTGGGCTCGGACGGTTCCGGCTCACGGCCGCGACGCGCCGCCGACGGCGAGCAGAGTGACCAGCGTGACCAGCGCGCCGCCGACGGCGGCGAGCAGCAGCGAGTACGCCGAGAGACCCGCGACAGGCTCCTGCGCGGCACCGGCCTGAGAGGCGACGCCCCGGGGGGAGGCGGCCGGCGCAGCGGCGGTGGGCGCGGCGGAGGCCCCGACGAGTGCCTCAGGGTCCCCCTCCCCCTCGGGGAAGCCCGGCGGCCGGACCGCACCCCAGGGGTTCTTCTCCCCCGCCCCGACATTCCGCACCATCTCTGGCGGCACCGGCCTGATCTCGACGCCGCCCGGCACGGTGAGCGTGCCGACCTCGTACGGCGGGAAGATCCCTTGAACCCCCTCGATCCGGTACGTCCCCTTCGGCAGGTTCACGGCGGTGGCGTAGTGACCGGCCTCGGGCAACGGCGTGCCCTCGAAGGTCATCGGCCGCCCCGTGGCGTCGGTCAGTTTGAGCCCCGTCGTGCCCAGATCGCCCTCGAACGGACGGACCCCGTGCTGGAGCACCCAGAACCCGATCGTGTACGAGGTCCCGGGGGCGAACGCGCCGGGCACCGGGTCCAGGTAGGTCACCGCCCACCCACCGGCCGCCGAAGCAGGCAGCCCGCCGGCGAAGAGCACGGCGACGGCGGCCAGGATGACCATGAATTTCCTCATGTCGCACCTCCGGCGTGGATACACCGGCCAAGCCGCGAAGGTTCCATCGCCCATTGCGTTCCCGGACGATGCACAATCGGGGGGTAGACGGGGATTCGGCGGAGTAGCGAGGAGGGCTCGCGCGGTGTTCGCCACCGGCCGCGAATATCTCACGGGGATGCTCGACGTGCTCGTGTACGAGGGGATGCTGCTCGGGTGGCGGCGTGCCCCGCTGGACGGGTACGTGATCGTCTCGCATGAGGAGGAAGAGGTCACGCTCACCACGGCGCAGGCGCAGCTGTGGATCCAGGGCGCTTTCGGCGCCTACCTGTCATTGGTGGACCAGGGCCGCATCTCCCCCCGCATGCCCAACGGCACCTGACCCCCCGGCCCCACCCCGGACGGGCCCTTCAGGACACCGACGTCAAGCGACGTTGCGGGCGCGTCCCAGGATGTGGGTGAGCTTGGGGCTGCCGGCCAGGGGCTGGTGGATGAAGCGTTCCTGCTCCTCTATCACCAGGCCGCCGGCGCTGATCGCCCGAGCCGTATCGCGGTTGGGGCGGCAGCCGCCGGCGAGCAGCCGCCACAGGGGCGTGATCAGGTCCTGCAGGATCCCGCGCACGGGGCCGGGCGAGCGTACGTGCTCGAAGAAGCGCAGCTCGCCACCGGGCCTGAGCACCCGCCGCGCCTCCACGAGCGTCACCCGCTGGTCCGGCACCGAGCAGAGGACGAGGGACATCACCACCGCGTCGAACGAGTCCTCGTCGTACGGCAGCGCGTCGGCATGCCCCGGCACGACCACCACGCGGACCGGAGCGGTGGCGGCGGCCCGCTCGGCGGCGGCCCGCAGCAGATCGTCCGGTTCGACCGCGACGACCTCGGTCACCGTGGCGGGGTAGTGCGGGAAGTTGAGCCCGTTGCCCGCGCCGACCTCCACGACCCGGCCGCTCAAGCCGGCGAGCAGACGTCTCCGCAACTCCGCCGTGGACCTGTCGGCCTCCACGCTCATCCGCTCGTACATGCGGGCGAAGCGCGGATGCTGGTACTTCGACAGGTCCGGCATGAGGCACACCCTAGGTCACACACCCGGCCCCCGCGCCCGGCGGACGGACGCGGGGGCCGGGGTGTGGCGGCCAGGCGTGGCGGTCAGGCGGAGGCCGAGCGCGGGAGACGGGGTGTCAGGAGGCGCTGTTGCTCATGTAGCGGGCGATCTTCCAGCCGCCGTTCGCCTTGCTGAGCACGAAGAACGCCCGCGTCTCGTCGGCGCCCTCACCGCTGGTCGCACGGACGAAGGCCCAGTTGCCCGAGACCGTCGACTCCTCGATGGTGGGCGACCCGCCGCGCTCCTCCTGCCCCTCGATGAGGCTGCGCAGCCCTTCGGCGCCCTCGGCGGTCGCCTCGCCGTCCACCGCCGCCACCGCGTCGGGGGTGAAGAGCTTCACGGCCTCGTCGGCGTTCCCGGCGGCCATCGCGCTGTAGAACTCCTCGACGACGGCGCGCGGCTCGGCCATGCCGGCGCCATCCGTGGGCGACGTGGTGTCGGTGGGCGACGGGCTCATGGTGTCGGTGGGTGTCGGGGTCATGTCGGTGATCGTCGGCGTACCGGTGTCCGTGGACGTGTCGGGCGGTGAGGTCGGCGGGCTGGCCGCGCCCTTCATCGCTTGTCCGGTGCCGCCCGCAGCGCAGCCGGCGGTGAGTAGGGCCGGGACGATCGCGGCCAGCAGGATGCCCCTGCGCAGGAAAGTCGTGCTCATGGCCGCTTTGATTCCCGCCCTGATCAAGGGCGAATGCGCACTTTATCCACTTCGCACAGGCCCTTTACCAGCTCTGGCACCGCGGGCGGACTGTACCCACTGACTCCCTTCACTGGTTTTGGAGAGATCGTTCAGAGCCACGATCGTTGCCCGTTAGAGACCTGATTTCCGGTGCGCCGCCGATACCGTCGTGCCAGTGCCGCAAAATAAGGCGAATCTAAGCATTTCCCCCGAGCCGCTACCGCAGCGTGACGACGCGGAGCGTTGCGACAGTGCCGACGCCGGACGGCGATGTGTTCTTCCAGCGGCCCATCCAGGCGCTCACGTCTACCCGCCTGTGGAGTTGGACCGCCGCTCCTAGCGGCCGTTTCTCCCGCGCCGTAAGGGGCAGCTGGGACGAATGCAGCACGACAGGGATGAGCCGGTCACGGTGACGCCTTACGAGGACGGCCCGCTGCTCCTGCGAGGGCCGTTCGAGCTCCGCACCCCGGACGGGAAGCGGATCGACTGCGGCCGGTCCACCGTGGCGCTGTGCCGGTGTGGCCACTCGTCGGTCAAGCCGTTCTGCGACGGCTCGCACAAACTGACCGGGTTCCGCGCCTCATGCGGGACCGATGGCAGGCCCGAGGGTGAGCCCGGTGGTGAGCCCGGTGGTGAGACGGTGGAGGACGCGTGACGGCGCAGCCTGCGGGTGGAGTGGGCGGCCCGCCGCACCCGGCGGCCCGCGTACGGCACGCCGCCGGTGAGAGCGGCGCCCAGGGCCAGCCAGCTGCACGCGGCTCGCTCCAGGACCCAGACGGGCGCGAACAGTGACCCGGTGGCGGGGAAGACCGCGCGCCCTCCGGCTCTGCGCCGCCCCGCCTCGGCCGTGACCACGGCCAGCCCCGCGCCCGCCGCCACCGCGCCGTAGCGGCGGCGCCGCAGCGCGACGGCCAGCGCGGGCAGCACCGACAGGAACAGCGCCATCCTGGCGGGCTGTGCCAGGTCGTCGTAGGCCTGGCGGACCCGCTGGGACCAGAAGCGCCGGACTTCGCACGGCAGCCGGCGCACGTACAGGTCCGGCGCGGTGACGACGCGGCCGCCGTGGGCCCGCACGGTGCGGACCAGCTCCAGGTTCTCGAACAGCACGTCGCCGTCGTAGCCGCCCATCCACAGGTAGAAGGGCCTGCGGACGCCGAGGGTGCCGGGATGGTCGGCGCCGAGGGCCCGGTTGAGCAAGGTGCGGGCGGTGTCCCAGCGGGCATGCCAGGGCAGCGGGTCGAAGAAGTTCTGGGGGCGCACCAGGTCGGCCCCGGCCAGCAGCCGGTGCATGCCGGTCAGGCCGCGCTCGTCGTAGCGGACGTCGTCGTCGGCGATCACCACCCGGTCGGCGCGGGCCAGGCGCAGGCCGGTGGTGACGCCGATGACCTTGCCGTTGGCGAAGCGCAGGTCGCCGTCGGGACGGGCGTGCGTGACCAGGCCGTACCAGCGGCGGGCGTGCCGGTCGTAGAGCTCCTCGGGGCTCCCGTCGACGACGATCACGTGGGCGTGCCGGGACAGCCGGCGCAGATAGCCGGTCAGCTCCTCCAGCCCGGCGTCGTCGGACCAGCGCAGCGGCAGCACGTAGTCGAGGTCCATCACTGTCCCGCGACGAGGTCCGCCAGGTCGGGTTCGAGCAGTGAGCTCGCGCCGCACTGCCAGCGGTCCATGACATGCTCGGCCCAGAGCCGTTCGAGGGTCAGCGCGCAGGCCGCGCCGTACAAGATGTCGCCGGTGAGTGACGGGAAGGCGGTCGCGAAGCCGCCGCACAGGTCGTTGGCCGCGACCTGCTCGTGCACGGCGTCGGCCTGCACGTGCTCGTCGTAGAAGCGGGCGGTGGCGTCGTCGCCGCCGAGCCGGCGCAGGCCGGCGGCGTAGCGCCGGTTGGGCAGCGAGGAGGTCATCTCCAGCGCGGCCAGGTTGCCGACCAGGGCGCCGCGCAGCCGCCGGTGCAGGCCGAACAGCGACATGGCGTTGGAGATCGCCAGCGTGATGCCGGGCACGTGCCCGAGGTAGGCGCCGTAGGCGTCGTCGAGGCCGAGGCCGCGCATGGTGGTGCGGAACAGCTCGGAGTGCATCCGCTCGCGGCGTCCGCCGCCGTACTCGTCGGCCTGGATCTCCACCAGCGCGGCCTTGGGGCCGCCGTGCAGGCGGGGGATCGCCCACGTGTGCGGGTCGCCCTCCTTGAGCTGGTAGATGGAGCGGTGCACGGCGAACTCGCGGAACTGCTCCAGGTCGGCCGTGCGCTGCAGGAACTGCGCCATCGGCGGCCCCTCGTCGGCGACGGTCAGCGCGGTGAGCGCCCGGCGGACATGCTGGGGCGCCACCGGCTGGGGCCGGGGCACGGCTCGGGCGAGCGCGTCCTCGAAGCCGCGCTCCAGCACGGCGCGTGCCCGCAGCAGCGACGGCTCCCACTCCCAGCGGTCGTCGACCTCCTCGAAGCCCTGATAGTGCAGCTCGTAGCAGGTGAACAGGGCGAGCTGAAGGTCGTCGTCCAGGACCGCGCCCGGCGGGCAGTCGGGCAGCGGGCCGAGCGTGCCCGGCGGGCCGCCGAGGCGGCGGAAGAGCTCGGCGGTGATCGGGCCACGGGCGGCGGGCAGGCGCATCAGGCACTCCAGAGGTAGACCGACACGTGCGCGCGGCTGTCGTCACCGAACGGGCTTCCCGCCCAGTCCGACCAGCGGTGCTCGCGTCGCATCCCGGCCAGCCTGGCCATCAGGTCGAGCTCGGCGGGCCAGGCGTAGCGGTGGTTCGCGGGCAGCATGCGCACCCCTTCGGCGCTCAGCCGCACCCTGGTCGTGCGCATGAGCTGCTCGGCGGGCGACAGCCGGGCCGCCTCGGCGACGACGACCTCCTCGCTCATGGACAGCAGCCGCAGCACGCTGCCGCCGGCGAAGGCGGTCAGGTCGGGCACCCACGCCTCGACCACGAACCGCCCGCCGGGACGCAGGTGGGCGGCGGCGTTGCGGAAACAGGCCACCTGGGCGTCCTGCGACGGCAGCGCGTAGACGGTGTTGGTGGAGAGCACCACGAGGGCGAACTCGCCGTCGACCGTGGCCGTGGAGAAGTCGCCGATGGTCACCGGGATCCGCTCCCCGCCCGGCTTGGCGCGCAGCACCTCGACCATGTCGGCCGAGCCGTCGATGCCCGCCACCGTGAGGCCCCGCGCCGCCAGGGGCAGGGCCAGGCGGCCGGTGCCGATGCCGAACTCCAGCACCGGGCCGCCCTCGGCGAGGTCGTACAGCCGTGAGACGGCGTGCTCGGTCGGCAGGTCCCGGACGGTCGCGTCGTAGATGTCCGCGATGCCGCGCCCATAGGCGGAGGCGTCGAAAGCCGGCACCGTGCACCTCCCCCATCCCCCGAGTTTCAGCAGGTGGATGCCCGGGGGCGGGTCGGCTAAACGCTCACCGCGACCTGCACGAGCTCGCCGTCCACGCGGACCTGGTAGACCGGCACGGCCACCTCCGGCTCGTCCAGGCAGTGCCCGGTGACCAGGGAGAACACCTGCTTGTGCAGGGGCGAGGCGACGGTCGGCTCGCCCTTCCTGGTGCCGACGATGCCGCGCGAGAGCACGTACGCGCCGCTGAACGGGTCGAGGTTGCCCAGCGCGTGCACGACGCCGTCGTAGGTACGGAACAGCGCCACCTGCCGGCCGTCGACGAGGGCGCACACGCCCCGCTCCGGCTGCAGATTCTGATAGCCGCAGACGCTCACCCAGCTGCTCATGACAGCACCACCGGCTTGATCTGGCCCCGCTCGGTGGCGAAGACGATCGACGGGTCGGGGACGCCCGGCGCGTTGACGAAGCTGACGAACCTGCTGAGCTTGTCCGGATCTTCCAACGTTGCCCTCCATTCATCCACGTAAGTGGCGACGTGCTGGCTCATGTGCGCGTCCAGGTCGGCGCAGATGCCCAGTGAGTCGTCGATGATCACTGAGCGCAGGTAGTCGAGGCCGCCGTCGAGCGACTCCACCCAGGCGGCGGTGCGCTGCAGCCGGTCGGCCGTGCGGATGTAGAACATCAAGAAGCGGTCGATGGTCCTGATCAGCTCTTCGGTGCTCAGGTCACCGGCCAGCAGGTCGGCGTGGCGGGGCTTGAAGCCGCCGTTGCCGCCCACGTACAGGTTCCAGCCCTGCTCGGTGGCGATGATGCCGAAGTCCTTCGACCTGGCCTCGGCGCACTCGCGGGCGCAGCCGGACACGGCCGACTTGAGCTTGTGCGGCGAGCGCAGCCCCCGGTAGCGCAGCTCCAGCTCGATGGCCAGGCCCACGGAGTCCTGCACGCCGTAGCGGCACCAGGTGGATCCGACGCACGACTTCACCGTGCGCAGCGCCTTGCCGTAGGCGTGGCCGGACTCGAACCCGGCGTCCACCAGCCGGCGCCAGATCTCCGGGAGCTGGTCGACGCTGGCGCCGAACAGGTCGATCCGCTGCCCTCCGGTGATCTTGGTGTAGAGGCCGAAGTCGCGGGCCACCTCGCCGATGACGATGAGCTTGTCCGGGGTGATCTCGCCGCCGGGGATGCGCGGGACGACGGAGTAGGTGCCGTTCTTCTGGATGTTGGCCAGGAAGCGGTCGTTGGTGTCCTGCAGTGTCGCCATCTCGCCGTCGAGCACGTGCCCGTTGTGCAGGGAGGCGAGGATGGAGGCGACGGCGGGCTTGCAGATGTCGCAGCCCCGGCCGTGGCCGTGCGCGGCGATGAGCTCGGAGAACGTGGTGATGCCGCGCACCCGGACGATGTCGAACAGCTCGGCCCTGGAGTAGGCGAAGTGCTCGCACAGGTTCTTGCTGACCTCGACGCCCGACTTCTCCAGCAGTTGCTTGAGCATCGGCACACAGCTCCCGCAGGTGCTGCCGGCCCGCGTACAGGCCTTGATGCCCGGCACGTCGGTGCAGCCCTGGTCGGCGATGGCCGAGCGGACCGCGCCCGCGCTGACGTTGTTGCAGGAGCAGACCTGCGCGTCGTCCGGCAGGTCGAGCTGCGCGCCGCCGCCGGTGAACAGCAGGTCGGACGGTGCCGCGGGCAGCGGCTTGCCGACGAAGGAGCGCAGTGAGGTGTACGGCGAGGCGTCGCCGACGCAGATGCCGCCGAGCAGCGTCTGGGCGTCGTCGCTGATGAACAGCCTCTTGTAGACGCCGGCCACAGGGTCCATGTAGGTGACGTCGAGCGCCCCTGTCATGGCGCCGAACTGGGCCACCTCGACGCCGAGCAGCTTGAGCTTGGTCGACATGTCGGCGCCCTCGAAGCCGGCCTGGCCGCCCAGGATCCGGTCGGCGGCCACCTCCGCCATGGTGAAGCACGGCCCGACCAGCCCGTAGACCATGCCGCCGGCCAGCGCGCACTCGCCGATGGCGTAGATGTCGGGGTCGGAGGTGCGCATCGCGGAGTCCACCACGATGCCGCCGCGCTCGCCCACCTCCAGCCCGCTCGCCCTGGCCAGCTCGTCGCGCGGCCTGATGCCGGCGGAGAAGACGACCACCTGGGCGTCGATGAGCGTGCCGTCGGGCTTGCGCAGCCCGGCGACCTGCCCCTTGTCGTCGGTGACGATCTCCTGGACGCCCGCGCCCGCGTGCACGCTCAGGCCGAGCTCCTCGATGTGCGCCTTCAGCACCGAGCCGCCGCCCTCGTCCACCTGGCGGGGCATCAGCCACGGGCTCATCTCGACGATGTGCGTGCGCAGCCCGAGCGAGCGCAGCGCGTCGGCCGCCTCCAGGCCGAGCAGCCCGCCGCCGACGACGACGCCGTCGGCGGCCTCCTTGGCCGCCATCCTGATCGCGTCGAGGTCGTCGATGGTGCGGTAGACGAAGGCGTGCTCGGCGCCGGGCACCGGCGGCACGAACGGCGCCGACCCGGTGGCCAGCACCAGCACGTCGTACGGCTCCTGCGCGCCGCCTTCGACGGTGACCAGGCGGGCCTGCCGGTCGATGCCGGTGACGCGGCTGTCGAGCCTGACCACCGCCTGCTCCGGCACCGGGTAGGAGAGGTCCTCGGCGCTGACGCCGGACAGGTAGGAGGTCAGCGCCACCCGGTCATAGGCCGGGCGGGGCTCCTCCCCGATCACCGTGATGCGGCCGTCGAAGCCGCGCTGGAGCAGGGCTTCCACGAGCCGGTGAGCGGCGGGGCCGTACCCGACCACGACGATCTTCCTCATGCCGAGATCCCTTCTTGTTCGCACAACCAGCCGACGATCCCCTCCACGGCGTCACGGCAGGTGCCGCAGCCGGTCGTGGCCCTGGTGGCGGCCGCCACCCCGGCCACGTTCCTGGCGCCCGCTTCCCAGCACGCCCGGATCTGGCCCTTGGTCACGTTGTTGCACTGGCAGACCTTGGCCGCGTCCGGCATCAGCACCGGGCTCTCCGCGACCGGCGCCGCCGCCAGCCCCGGGAACAGCAGCCCGGCGCGGTCCCCCGGCACCGGCCCGCCACGGTCGAAGAGCTGGGTGAGCGTGCCGACGGCGTCGCTGTCGCCCAGCAGGATCGCGCCGACCAACCGGCCGTCGCGGATGACGAGCTTGCGGTACGTCCCCTTCGCCCGGTGGCTGAAGCGCACCACCTCGGCGTGCTCGTCGGTGAGCTGGGTCTCGCCCATCGCGGCGAGCTCGACGCTGCTCGCCTTGAGCCTGGTCACCAGCCGCGAGCCCCGGTAGCGGGACTTGCCGCCGGTGATCACGTCGGCTGCCACGGCGGCCTGCTCCCAGGCGGGCGCGACCAACCCGTAGACGGTGCCGTCGTGCTCGGCGCACTCGCCGATGGCGAAGATCGACGGGTCGTCGGTGCGCAGCTCGTCGTCGACGACGACGCCGCGCCGCACCTCCAGGCCCGCGTCGGCGGCCAGGCCGGTCAGCGGGCGGACGCCGCAGGCGAGCACGACCAGGTCGCCGTCGACCAGCTCGCCCCCGGCCAGCCGGACGCCGTCCTCCTCGACGGCCTCGGCCACCACGCCGGTGCGGATGTCCACGCCGAGCCCGGTGAGCGTCTCGCCGAGCACCACCCCGGCCTCGGGGTCGAGCTGGCGCTCCATCAGGTGGCCGGCGAGGTGCAGCAGCGTCACCGGCAGGCCGCGCCCGGCCAGGCCGCGGGCCGCCTCGATGCCGAGCAGGCCGCCGCCGACGACCACCGCGCGGCGGCTGTGCGCGGCGGCCTTGAGGATGCGGTCGCAGTCGTCGAGCGTGCGGAACGGGACGGCCCGCTCGACCCCGGGGATGCGGGGCACGATCGCCTCGCTGCCGGTGGCCAGGACGAGCAGGTCGTACGGCTCACGCCGCCCGTCGGTGGTGTGAACGGCGCGGGACTCCCGGTCGATCCAGGCGACCGCGCTGCCCGGCACCGCCTCCACCCGGTTGGCGCCGTACCAGGACAGCTCGTGCAGCCGGAGCTGCTCGGGCCTGGCCTTGCCGGCGAGCACGTTCGACAGCAGCACCCGGTTGTACGGGTGGCCTTCCTCGGCGCCGAACACGGTGATCGAGATGTGCGGGTCGCGCGCCCGCACCTCGCTGACCAGCCGTGATCCGGCCATGCCGTTTCCTACGACGACGAGCCTCATATGTCCCGCTCCACTCTGACGGCGCAGACCTTGAACTCGGGCATCCGGGAGACGGGGTCGAGCGCCGGGTTGGTGAGGCGGTTCGCCCCCTCCCAGTGGAAGGGCATGAACACGGTGTCGCTCCTGATCGCGTCGCTGATCCTGGCCACGCCCCGGCCCTCGCCGCGCCTGCTCGTCACCAGCACCTGGTCCCCGGCCTCGATCTTCAGCCGCTCGGCCAGATCGGGGTGGAGCTCCACGTACGGTTCCGGCGCGGCCTTGGTGAGGGAGGCGATCCTCCGGGTCTGCGCGCCGCTCTGGTACTGCGCCAGCACGCGACCCGTCGTCAGGTAGACGGGGTAGTCCTCGTCGATCTCCTCCGCCGGGGGCCGGTGCTCGACGGGCACGAAGACGGCGCGGCCGTCGGGGGTGGCGAAGGAGTCGAGGAACGGCCGCGGCGTGCCGGGGTGCTCGGGCTCCGGGCAGGGCCAGAACACGCCGGTCTCGTCGGCGATCCGCTCGTAGGTGATGCCGGAGTAGTCGGCGGCGCCGCCCGCGCCGGCCCGGCGCAGTTCCTCGAAGACCTTGCCGGGCTCGTCGGCGAAGTCGTGGCCGAGCCGGCGCGCCAGACCGGCGATGACCTCCAGGTCGCTCCGGACGCCCGCCGGTGGCTCGACGGCCTGCTTCCGCAGCAGGACGCGGCCTTCGAGGTTGGTCATCGTGCCGGTCTCCTCGGCCCACTGGGTGACCGGGAGCACCACGTCGGCCAGCGCCGCCGTCTCCGACATCACCACGTCGCAGACCACCAGCAGGTCCAGCGCCCTGATCCGGTCGGCCACGTGGGCGGAGGCGGGCGCCGAGACGACCGGGTTGGAGCCGAACACCAGCATGGCGCGCGACCCCTCCGGCGTGCCGAGGGCGTCGAGCAGCTCGTAGGCCGAGCGGCCCGGCCCCGGCAGGTCCTCCGGCGGCACGCCCCACACGCCCGCGACGTGCTCGCGCGCCGCCGGGTCGTCGATCTTGCGGTAGCCGGGGAGCTGATCGGCCTTCTGCCCGTGCTCCCTGCCGCCCTGGCCGTTGCCCTGCCCGGTGAGGCAGCCGTACCCGGAGCCCTGCCTGCCGGGCAGGCCCAGCGCCAGGGCGAGGTTGACGAAAGCGGTCACCGTGTCGGTGCCCTTGGCGTGCTGCTCGGCTCCCCTGCCGGTCAGGACGTACGCGTTGCTCGCCGCCGCGAGGGCGCGCACGGCCTCGCGCATGCGGGGCACCGGCACGCCGGTGATCCGCTCCACCCGCTCGGGCCACCAGGCGGCCAGCGAGGTGCGCACCGCGTCGAAGCCGGAGGTCCGCTCCTCGATGTACGCCTCGTCGACGAGCTCTTCGGCGATGGCCAGGTGCAGCAGGCCGAGCGCGAGCGCCAGGTCGGTGCCCGGCGTGGGCCGCAGGTGCAGCCAGGCGAGCTTGGCCGTCGGGGTGCGGCGCGGGTCGATGACGATCAGCCGGGCGCCGTCCAAATGGCGGACGAACGGCGGCATCGTCTCGGCGGGGTTGGCGCCCGCCAGCAGGATGACGTCGGCCCCGGCCAGGTCGGTGATCGGGAACGGCATCCCCCGGTCCATGCCGAACGCCCGGATCGACGCGGCCGCCGCGGACGACATGCAGAAGCGGCCGTTGTAGTCGATCTGGCTGGTGCGCAGCGCGACCCTGGCGAACTTGCCGAGCAGGTACGCCTTCTCGTTGGTGAGCCCGCCCCCGCCGAACACGGCCACGGCGTCGGGGCCGTGCTCGGCGGCGATGCCGCTGAGCCGTGCCGCCACGTGGTCGAGCGCCACCTCCCAGGACACCGGCTCGCCGTGCAGGAGCGGGCTGGTCAGTCGCTCGCCGTTGGTCAGCAGCTCGGCCGCCGTCCAGCCCTTCTGGCAGAGCGCCCCGGCCGAGTTGGCCGGGATGTCGGTCCGGGGGGTGATGGTGATCTCGGCGCCCTGGACGCCGATCGCCATCCCGCACTGCAGGGCGCAGTACGGACAGTGCGTGTTCACCGGTGCGTTCATCAGACCCTCGCGTAGGCCAGGCTGGGGGCCCGCGAGACGCCGACCGTGCGCGTGTAGCACCACCAGGTCACCCCCACGCAGGCCACGTAGAAGATCCCGAAGGCGGCGAAGGCGAGGGACGGGCTGCCCGTCGCCGCGAACGACATGCCGAACGCCCGGTTGATCAGGAACCCGCCGAGGGCGCCGACGGCGGAGATGATGCCGATGGCCGCCGAGGCCTGCCGCTTGCCGTACAGCAGCGCCGCCTCGTCGGTGCCGCGCTCGGCCACCGCCTTGGCCTGGAAGATCGCCGGGATCATCCGGTAGGTGGACCCGTTGCCGATGCCGGCGGTCAGGAAGAGCAGCTGGAAGGCCAGGAAGAACAGCCAGAAGTCGCCCGAGACGGAGCCGAGCCAGACCAGCAGCACCCCGCCGCCCATGGCGGCGAAGTTCCACAGGGTGACCGGCGCGCCGCCGAGCCGGTCGGCAAGCCAGCCGCCGACCGGCCTGATCAGCGACCCGATGAGCGGCCCGGCGAAGGCCACCGCCGCCCACGGCGAGCCGGGGAACAGGCTCTTGCTCAGCAGCGGGAAGGCCGTGGAGTAGCCGATGAACGAGCCGAACGTGCCCACGTACAGGAACGACATGATCCACGTCTGCGCCTTGCCCGCCACCGCCATCTGCTCGCGCGGGCTGGCCTTGGCGCTGGTCAGGTTGTCCATGAAGAACCAGGCGCAGGCGGCGGCCAGCACGATGAACGGGATCCAGAACCAGCCGGCCGCGGCCAGCCCGAACGCCCCGATCACCAGCGGGATGACGAACTGCACCGAGCTGACGCCGATGTTGCCGCCCGCGGCGTTCAGCCCGAGCGCCACGCCCTGCTTGTCGCGCGGGTAGAAGTAGGTGATGTTGGCCATGCTGGAGGCGAAGTTGCCGCCGCCGAACCCGGCCAGGGCCGCGATCACCAGGAACATCCAGTACGGCGTGGCGGGGTTGCTCACCGCGACGCCGAGCAGCACCGACGGGATGATCAGCAGCAGCGCGCTGGCGACGGTGAAGTTGCGCCCGCCGAACCTGGCGGGGCCGAAGGTGTAGGGCACCCGCAGCACCGAGCCGATCAGGTTCGGCAGCGCGATCAGCCAGAAGAGCTGATCGGTGGAGAAGGCGTAGGCGCCCATCTGGGCGGCCACGATGCTCCACAGCGTCCAGACGGTGAAGCCTAGGTGCTCGGCCAGGATCGAGAAGATCAGGTTCCGACGGGCGACCTTCCGGCCGGTGTGCTGCCAGAAAGCCGCGTCGTCGGGATGCCACTCGGCGATCCAGCGCGCCATCGTTCCTCCTACGCTCGGGTGGCCAGGACTCGAACGTTAGGAAGCCGGAGTTACGCACACCGACGATCCGTGGCTGTGCGGGCGTTACATGTAACTCACCCGCGCAACACGCAATACATATGCGTCACGGCGGAAACATGTTGTTAATCCAGCGTTCTGAAGAAGGCCCGGACGTCGGCGACCAGTGCCTCGGGCCGCTCCATGGCCGGGAAGTGGCCGCCCGTGGCGAACTCCGTCCAGTGCACGACGTGGTCGGTGCGCTCGGCCAGGCTCCGCACCGGCCGCACGTAGTCGTGGGCGAAGACGGCCACGCCCACCGGGATGGGCGACCGCTCCGGCATGGTCCACGCGTGGGCGAACTCCCAGTAGAGCTGCGCGGCGGAGTCGGACGTGTTCGTCAGCCAGTAGAGCGAGACGTTGGTGAGCAGCCGATCCCGGTCGACGCCCTTCTCGGTCCAGTCGTCGAACTTCTCCGCGATCCAGGCGAGCTGCCCGGCCGGCGAGTCCGCCAGCCCGAACGCCAGTGTGTGCGGCCGGGTCGACTGGATGGCCATGTATCCGCCCAGCTCGCCGGTGAACCGCTCCAGCCCTTCGAGCCTGGCCTGGTCGGACTCGCTCAGCCCGTCGAGCTCGCCCGGCTGCCCCGAGGGAAAGGTCATCAGGTAGTTCACGTGCACGCCGATCAGGTGCTCGGGGTCGGCGAAGCGCAGCTCCCTGGCCACACCCGAGCCCCAGTCGCCGCCCTGCGCGCCGTAGCGCTCGTAGCCGAGCCGGGCCATCAGCGTGGCCCAGGTCCGGGCGATGCGCGCGAGCGTCCACCCGGTGCCGGCCAGCGGGGCGGAGAACCCGTAACCCGGCAGCGACGGAATGACCAGGTGGAAGGCGTCGGCCGGGTCGCCGCCGTGCGCCCGCGGGTCGGTGAGCGGGCCGATCACGTCCAGGAACTCCACGACGGAGCTGGGCCAGCCGTGCGTGAGGATCAGCGGGGTCGCGACGGGCTCGGGTGAGCGTACGTGCAGGAAATGGATGTCTTGGTGGTCGATGGTGGTGACGTACTGGGGGTGGGCGTTGAGCCGCGCCTCGTGCTCGCGCCAGTCGTAGCCGGTGGCCCAGTGGTCGGCGAGCTCGCGCAGCCGCGCGGCGGGCAGACCGCGCTCGCCGCCCGCTCCCGGCGTCTGGACGGGCAGCCGGGTACGGCTCAGCCGCTCGCGCAGGTCATCGAGGTCAGCCTGGGGGATGTCGATGCGGAAGGTCCTCATGGACGGAACGTTCGCAGCAATAGCGGCAAGCTTCTTGCCGGGATGGCCGTGAGAATGGAGGAATGCTGGAGACCTCCGCACGGCTGCTGCGCCTGCTGACGCTGCTGCAGACCCGGCGCGACTGGACGGGCGCCGAGCTGGCGGCGCGGCTGCGGGTCAGCCCGCGCACCATCCGTTACGACATCGGCAAGCTGCGCGACCTCGGCTATCCGGTGCACGCCGCGCCGGGGGTGGCGGGCGGCTACCGGCTGGGCGCGGGGGCCGAGCTGCCGCCGCTCCTGCTCGACGACGACGAGGCCGTGGCCGTCGCCGTGGGGCTGCGCACCGCCGCCGGAGGCACGGTCGACGGCATCGAGGAGGCCTCGCTGCGCGCCCTGGCCAAGCTCGAACAGGTGCTGCCGTCCCGGCTGCGCACGCGGGTGCGGGACCTGCACGGCCACACCGTCTCCCTCGCCACCGGCGGGCCCGCCGTCTCGGCCGACACCCTCACCGCCATCGCCGCCGCCTGCCGCGACCACCACCGGCTGCGCTTCGACTACCGCGCCCACGACGGCACCGACCGGGCCCGCGACGCCGAGCCGTACCGGCTGGTCCACACCGGGCGGCGCTGGTACCTCATCGCGTGGGATGTCGAGCGCGCCGCCTGGCGCACCTTCCGGGTCGACCGGATCACGCCGCGCGTGCCGTCAGGTCCCCGCTTCACGCCCCGCCCGTCGCCGCCGGCCGACGTGGTGCCCAAGGGCGTGGACACCGCCCTGTCCCGCTACCGCGCCACCGTGACCGTACGCGCCCCCGCCGACGTCATCACCGCCCGGGTCCCCGCCTCCGTCGTCGTCGAGCCGGTCGACGACACCAGCTGTCTGGTGCGCGCGGGCGCCGACACGCCGATGCGACTGGCCCTCCACGTCCTCATGCTGGACGCGGACTTCCACGTCGAAGGCCCGCCAGAGCTGCTGGACGCGCTGCGCACCCTGTCGGTCCGGGCCGGGGGTTATCGGCTCCAACCTGGGGTAACAGCAACTCAGCAAGGGGGGAATCATGATCAAACAGCTCCACAAGATGGGCATTAAGTCAAATCACATGTACCTCGCTGGGATCGGGTCGATCGCCCTTTCCTTCGCCACTTGGTTCGCCTCGAAAGAGGGCGAACCAGCCGGGATCGACCGGGCCGACCGGTGGGGGATCTTCGTAGGCCAGTGGGCGCCGACCTTCTTCGCCATGGGGGTCGCGCTCCGCATCGAGGAGACCCACCAGGGCGAGGAGGACATGCCGGAAGGCATGCGCGGCGAGTCCACCCATCGCACCACCGACCGGATACGCGCCGGCACCGGCGTCTGACCACCACAAGCCCAGGCCGCAGGCCGCGTCAGGGGGACGCGTCCTGCGGCCTGTCATCTCGCCGGCCGTTGATACCGAGGATTCACTTCGGGCGGGTGACCGGGGCCACGGAGAGGAGGTGGTCCAAGCCTGTGAAATCCTTGGGGTTGCAGGTATAGAGCGGGAGTTGGTTGGCGATGGCGACGCAGGCGATCATCAGGTCGGCGGTCCGAGGGCGCGGCTTCCTACCCGAGGCGATGACCGCGGTCCAGAGCTGGCCGTATTCACGGGCGGCTGTCTCATCGAAAGGCAGCGGATCGAACTCGGCTTCAGCGGTCTGAAGAATCTTCATTCGCTGTGCCAGTTGCTGCGGCCCTGAGGCCACCAGGACGCCGGCCGACAACTCCGCGGTCGTGATGGCACTGATCATCAATTCATCAGGCAGCTCGTCGGGATCGATACCAGCGCGCAGGATGAGGATGTTGGTATCGAGCAGCCCCGCAGCATGCGTCATTCCTGCCCCTCCGCGAACTGGCCCCTGCCATAGGCGCGCTCGTAGGGATCATAGAACTCGTCGTTGACGTGCCGGTCCATGTCCCGCCGATAGTCGCGGTCATCCAAACGAGGCATACCGCGAGATACGGCCGCGAATTCGGCGCGAGAGACAGCGCGGCGTCGGCGGCGAATGGGAACGAGGTCACCGATATGGTGACCGTTTCTGGTGACGGCATACTGCTCGCCACGTTCCAGGCCGTCCATGATCTCAGCTGACCGATTACGCAGGTCACGCTGGGAAATCAGATGCGAAGGATCGTAGTCCGGAGTGCTCACACAGCGATTCTAACGCGCGAGTGCTACCGTGTGCCATGAGATAGCACCACTGCTCTCACCTCGAGTGCAACGCGGACAACCCGGCGCCGACGAGGCCGGCCCTCTCTCCCAGGACGGCCACCCGGATCAGGACGGCGCGCGACCCGGGAAGCGCCTCGGCGCGGAAGGCCCGGCGCATCGGGCCCAGCAGCAACGAGCCGAGTCCCGACACACCGCCGGCGATCACGATCACGTCCGGGTCCAGCAGGTTGGCCGCGCCCCCGAGCACACGCCCCAGGAGACCTCCGGCCGTCGTGATCGCGTGCAGGGCCTGCGACCGCCCCGACCGGGCCAGCGAGGCGATCTCTCTCAGTCCCGCCGCCTGCCCTGTCAACTCCCTGAACGAGCGCTCGATCGCCGGTCCTGACGCATGCGCCTCCACATGGTCGAACGCACCGCAGGAGCACCTGCGCCCGGCGACGACCGGCGCCGGCACGTGACCGATGGCGCCCGCCGTCCCTGACCGGCCCGTCACCGTCACGCCGTCGGCCACGAGCGCGCCGCCGATGCCGGTGCCGACCGCGACCACGAGGCCGGTCCGCGCACCGCGTGCGGCGCCGATGCGCGCCTCGGCCGTGCCCGCCGCGTGGCAGTCGTTGACCACCTCGGCGGGGAGCCCCAGGCCGCGCTCGGCGATGCCCCGGACATCGGTGCCCGCCCAGCCCCTCAGCAGGTCGGTGGCCCCGGCGATGCGGCCGGCCGGGTCCACCACGCCCGCCGTCGCGATGCCGCACGCCACCACCCGGTCACCGCCGAGGTCGCGCAGCGGGCGGGCGCAGCCGAGCACGGCCGCCATGATCGCCTCGCCGCCTTCGGCCGCAGGGGTGGCCGTCCTGCGCCGCTCGTACAGGCGCCCCTCGGCGTCCACCAGCCCCGCAGCGATCTTGGTGCCACCGATGTCGACGGCCACCGCCAGCGGAGTCGTCATCGGGAGCCGGCCGGGGTCGCCGCCGTCAGCCGGGTGGTGATGGCGACCGGGTCGGTGATGGCACCGCCTACCACGACGGCCCACGCGCCCGCCTCGAACGCCTGCCGTACCTGCTCCGCCGTGCGGTAACGGCCCTCGGCCACCACGCGGACGCCGCGCGCGGCCAGTGCCCCCACCAGGGCGATGTCCGGATCGTCGGGCGTGGGCAGCTGCCGGGCCGTGTATCCCGACAGGGTCGTCCCGACCACCTCGGCCCCCGCCTCCCACGCCGCCAGTCCCTCCTCCTGGGTGGAGACGTCGGCCATCACCCCGACGCCCAGCGACTCGTGGACGGCGGCGACCAGCGCTCCGGAGGCGGGCGACTCGTGGGTCAGGTCGATGGCGATCAGGTCGGCTCCGGCCACTGCCAGGTCCTCGGCCAGGGCCAGGGTCGGCGTGATCAGGTGGCGGTGGGCGTACGGGATCTTGTGCAGGCCGATGATCGGCAGCGCGGTGCGCTGCCGGACGGCGCGGACGTCCTCGGCGGAGTTGATCCGCAGCGCGGAGGCGCCGCCGAGCTCGGCGCACCGCGCGAGCCGGGCGATGGTGGCCGCGTCCCTCAGCGGATGTCCCTCGGGCGCCTGACAGGAGACGACGAGCCCGCCGCCCATCCGTTCCAGCACGGAGACGGTCCCCATACATGCCCAATCTCAGAGATTTTGCCCGATTTCTCCATAAATATGGAGAGATATGATGTGATTGGTATAGCCCAATTCTGATCGGCCGGTCAAGCGGGAGGTCCCATGACTGATGGTGGCGTGGCGCGTGGCCCGGTCAAGTCCACCGAGCTCCGCCGGCACCTGCGCACGCTCCTGCGCGAACGGCTCGCCCCGCACGACCGGCTGCCCACCGAGCGCAGCCTGGCCGAGGAGTTCTCGCTCAGCCGGCTCACCGTCAGGCGCGTGCTGGACGAGCTGGAGCTGGCGGGGCAGGTCTACCGCGTGCAGGGCTCGGGCACGTTCGTGAGCGAGCCGCGCATCGCCAAGTCCGTCGAGCTGACCTCCTTCAGCGCGGACATGCGCGCCCGGGGCCTGGCCCCGGGCTCGCTCGCCGTCACCGTCGAACGGGTCCCCGCCGGGGCGGAGGTCGGCTACGCGCTGCGGATCAGCCCGTCGGAGGAGGTGCTGCGCGTCCGCAGGGTGCGCACCGCCGACGGCGAGCCGATCTGCCTGGAGGACGTCCGCCTGCCCACCGCCCTGGTGCCCGACGACCTGGGCGAGGCGCTGCACGGCTCCCTGTACGAGGAGCTGAGCGGCCGGTACGGCCTCGTCCCCCACCGGGCGGAGCAGACGATCACGGCGACGGTGCTCGACCAGGACAGCGCGCAGGCCCTGAAGGCGCCGCCGTTCTCACCGGCGTTCCTGGTGCGGCGCACCACCTTCGACGCCCGTGGCCGGGCCTACGAGCGGGCCGAGTCGCTCTACCGAGGCGACCGCTACGCCTATGAGCTCACGATCTATCGGACCTGACCGCCGAACCGCCGCAACGGCTCCCCGGCCAGCCGGTAGCGGATCCAGTCGCCCTGCGGCTTCGCGCCGATGGACTCGTAGAAGTCGATCGCCGGGGTGTTCCAGTCGAGCACCGACCATTCCAGCCGCTCGTACCCCCGCTCGACGCTGATCCGGCCCAGCTCCGCCAGCAGCGCCTTGCCGTGCCCGCCGCCCCGGTGCTCGGGCCGTACGTAGAGGTCCTCCAGGTAGAGGCCGCGCGTGCCGGTCCAGGTGGAGAAGGTGAGGAACCACAGCGCGAAGCCGACCACCTCGCCGTCGCTCTCGGCGACGTGCGCGAAGACGGACGCCTGCTCCCCGAACAGGACCTCCCGCAGCTGCTCCTCGGTGATCTCCACCTCGTGCAGGGACTTCTCGTAGTCGGCCAGCTCGCGGATCAGCTTGTTGATCACGGACACGTCGTCAGGGGTGGCGTAGCGAATCATGCGCCACAGGTTAGATGACCCCTGGACCGGTTCCGGTCACAGCAGCAGGTTGACGACCAGCGTCAGCAGGATCGACAGCACGATGGACAGGATGATCATCGTCACGCAACCGGCCGCGCCGCCGAGCGGTCTGACGTCCCAGTTTCCGAAGCGCATGGCGGACGCCTACCCACGCCGGGCGAGGTCACCACCGGATACGCGAAACGCCCTCCGAGAAGATCCTCAGAGGGCGTTTCGTTTGGTAGCGGGGGAAGGATTTGAACCTACGACCTTCGGGTTATGAGCCCGACGAGCTACCGAACTGCTCTACCCCGCGTCGACTTCTCCTTAAATATAGCGCACTCCTGGACCGTACGAACCACGAAGCGACTAGACCTGCCGCAGGACGTGCAGCAGATACTCCTTGCGGCTGAGCGGGTCGTGGTCGGTCCGTGGCCGGGCGGGCACCTGGCCGCGAACCTCCTGGTAGTGGTCGAAGGCGCTCTCCAGGACGCCCTCGCCTCGGGTCAGCGACGGCAGCCGCTGCTCCAACTCGTGCACCCTGGCCGCCGGGATGACCCCTTCCACCAGGTAGGACGCCCCCTGCGGCGTGGACGTCCCGGGGACGGCGCCCAGGCGGGCGAGCACGGGCAGCACCGTGCCGAACAGGTCCTCGGGCAGGTCCAGCCGGAAGCGGTGCATCGGCTCGTACACCCTGGTGCCGGCCCGCCTGAGCGCCTCCATCAGCACCAGCGGCGTCAGGTTGCGGAAGTCTCCCGCCGTGCTCGACATGCTCTTGTCGAACACCGCGTGCGCGTGGCTCTGCCGGGGCCAGTAGCCGGTGTGCGTGAGGATGACCGCGCAGTCGGTGACCCGCCACCCGTGCAGCCCCTGCAGCAGGGTCTCCCGGACGGTCTCCTCGACGGCCCTGATGAACGTGTACGGCATCGAGCCGAGCTCGACCTCCAGCCTGAAGTCCACGCCGGAGCCGGTCGGGGCCGGCTCGACGCGCAGCCCGACGGTGGCCAGGAACGGGTTGGGCGGCTTGGCGATGAACTCGGCCGCCGCGCCGGTGCCCGCGGGCCGTTCGACGTGGATGGTGGTCGTCTCGCGGAAGGTGACGTCGAGGCCGAACTCCTCGGCCAGCGTCGCCTGGATGACCTCCTTCTGCACCTCGCCGTACAGGGAGACGGACGTCTCCTGCCTGATGTCGTCCTGGCGCAGGTCGATCAGCGGGTCCTGCTCGGCGAGCTGGGAGAGCGCGACGTGCAGCGCGCCCTTGTCGGCGGGCCTGGCGGGCACCACGACGGTCTCCAGCGTCGGCGGGGCGAAGTGGCGGCGCCCGGCGGGCGCATCGGTGCGCGGCAGGCCGAGCTCGTCGCCGATCCTGATGTCGCCGAGTCCCCACAGCTTGCCGATCTGTCCCGCCTCGACCGAGGAAGCCCGTACGACCGCGCCCCGGTCGAAGACGCGGACGGCGGTGACCTTCCCTTCTTTGTCCCGGAACGGCACCTGGTCCCGCAGCCGGATCGTGCCGGCGAACATCCGCACGTAGGCGATCTTCTCTCCGGCGGGCCCGCGCTCGACCTTGAAGACGGTGCCCGAGGGCGGGCCGCCGGGGTCGCCCGCCACGCCGGGCAGCAGTTCCCTGATCCCGGCGATCAGCTCGGCGATCCCCGCCCCGGTGATCGCCGAGCCGAAGAGGATCGGCTGCACCAGCGCCCGCCGTGACTGCGCGGCGAGCTCGTTACGGAGCCTGCGGGGCGAGATGGCCTCCGTGCCGTTCACGTACGCGGCCAGGAGGGCGTCGTCGTGGTCGGCGAGCACGCTCAGCAGGTCGTCGCCGGCGACGCCGCCGGGGAAGGGCAGGTAGCGGGCGTCGCGGGCGCCGAGGCCGGTGACCGACCCCATCGCGACGGCCGCCGGGGCCAGCCTGCCGCGGATGCTCCGCACGACGCGCTCGGCCTGGGCGCCACGACGGTCGATCTTGTTCACGAAGATGAGCGTGGGGACGCGCAGCCGGCGCAGCGCGCGCATGAGCACACGGGTCTGCGCCTGTACGCCCTCCACGGCCGAGATGACGAGCACGGCGCCGTCGAGCACGTTCAGCACCCGCTCCACCTCGGCGATGAAGTCGGGGTGGCCGGGCGTGTCGATCAGGTTGACCGTCACGTCGTCGAGCGGGAAGGAGACGACGGCGGACTTGATGGTGATGCCGCGCCGACGTTCGAGCTCCAGGGAGTCGGTCTGGGTGCTGCCCTCGTCGACGCTGCCGATCTCGTCGATGACCCCGGCGGCGTGCAGCAGCCGCTCGGTCAGACTTGTCTTACCGGCGTCGACATGCGCCAGAATTCCTAGGTTGAGCGATTTCACTAAGCGCCATGTCCTCTGAGTGGATGGTCATTCTCAGCTGGTCAGACATGAACGCTGCGCGCATCGCTGCTCCTCGGTCGATCGATGATGCTCCGGTAGTGCAACAGATCGACGCCCGCCGGGACAACGGGTTTTCGGCGGCCATGGGCGTCACCCCTGGCCGCCGGCCGCCTCAGTCGCCGTTGAGCACCGGCATGATCCAGTCCAGGGTGCCCGTACGCAGAGCCTCCTCGGCCAGGCGCTTACCCGTGGGGGTCCTGAGCGCGGCCAGGGAGCTGTCGATCCACGGCTGCACGTTCTGGTGCCCCTGCTCGCGATACTCGACCGCCTGGATCAGGCACTCCAGCTTGTCGGCGTCCCGCGCGCACACGGCCTCCAGGCTGGTCTTCTCCTCGTACTCGCCGACCGCGCCGCGCACCATCTCCGCCACCGGCGCGGGCAGGCCGCGCATCTGGTCCGCGCTGACCTCCTCGTTCGGGGCGGCCTTGAGATAGCGCTTGCCGATGTACGGGATGTCGGTGATGCGGGTCTCCTGGGTGTCGTGGAACAAGCTCATGAACGCCGCCCGTTCGGCGTTGGCGCCCTCCAGCTTGGCGATGACGCCGGCGATGACCGCCGTGCGGAAGGAGTGATCGGCGATGCTCTCCGGATCACGTACGCCCGCCACCAGCCACCCGGTGCGCTTGTACCGCTTGAGCAGCCCGAACTCGTACAGCACACCGGCCACTCCCGCCAGTTCGTCCGTCACGAAGATCCCCCCTTGACCTCGTTACACCATTTCGCCAGCGTAGACGAGGTGTACCCACTGGACCGGGCACCGGACACCCATGTCCTGGGCTCACCTCGCCCCGCAGTCAACGTCCGCCGGCGGGCGCGAAGCGCGCCTTCCACCGGCCGGTCAGCACGACCTCGTCCCAGTCCCGGGCGTAGCGCGGCAGCGGCAGGTCGGTGTAAACCATGACCAGCCGGTGCCCGCCCTCCGCCAGTTGCCGGACCCGGGTCGGCGTCCGGGAGGCGAACCCCTGGATGACGCCCTGCGACTCACAGCCGAGCAGGTAGCCGATCTGCACGCCGGACTGGCCGTACACCAGGCAGGGCGGGCGCACCCCGAGCCGGCGCAGCTCCTCGGTGGCCCGCCCGATCGCCTGCCTCGTCTCCAGCGTGTTGCCCGCCATCTTGTACGCGTACGCGCCCTGGAGCGCGAGGTGGGCGAGAACTCCGGCGGCCATCACCCCCGCCACGGCCCCCCGCCACCGGCCGTCTCGACCGAAGCCGTCTCGTCCCAAGCCGTCTCGTCCCAGGCCGGTGGCGGCCACCGCGACGGGCAGCGCCAGCAGCGCGTAGGCCGGCATCAGGAAGCGCGGCGCCGCGTAGCCGACATAGAACAGGTACGGCAACGCCACCGCCAGGCCGGTCACCGCGGCCAGCACGACAGGTCCCGGCCGGTGCGCGCGCCAGGCCACCCACACGCCGAGGACGGCCGTCGCCGGGATGGCCAGCCACCACACCAGCGCGATGGGCGACACCTCCCCGCACCTCACCCCGAACCTGCACAGCGAGGGCCCGTCCAGCGCCTGGGCGTGCTCCAGCACGGAGACGGTCAGCCCGGTCAGGTTGGCCTCCTCCGCCGCCCGCAGCCGCTCGGCCACGCCGCCGAACCGCGTCAGCGCCTCCACCAGCCACTGCCCCCACCCCACGGCCAGCCCGGCGGCCATCGCCACCAGGGCGAGCAGCCGCCGCCGGTCGGCGGCGACCAGCGCCGCCACGCCCAGCGGCACCGCGAGGAACAGCGAGTCCGACGGCCGCAGCAGCGACACCAGGGCCAGCGACGCGCCCAGCCCGACCAGCGCCCCCCGGGAGCGGCCGAGCAGCGCGAAGAACCCGGTGGCCGCCACCGCGCCGAGCGCGACGTACAGGTTCGGCATCGCCTCGTTGCCGTAGAACAGCGACAGCCAGCACGCGCCGAACAGCAGCGCGGCCAGCGGCACCGAGCGGTCGGCGCGCACCCGTAGCCAGACGTAGTACGCGCCGAACAGGGCGAGCGAGGAGAGCAGCGTCAGGTACAGCCGCAGCGCGAACACCGAGTCCGTCACCGCCACCACCGGCGCGACCAGCAGCGGCACCCCGCGTGCCCGTGGCGCGCTGAAGACCGCGGGCGGCGCGTGGCCGGCGTACTGGCTGGCGTAGACCGTCTCGTCCCAGCCGATGCCCATCCAGGGCGAGACGATCACCAGTTGCGCCACGCCGTACAGCACGCTGACCAGCGCGAGCAGGAGCACCGGGCCGGGCGCGGACCTCGGCCGGGCGACGGCGGCCGCGAGCACCCGTGGGCGGCGAGTGACGGTCATGATGGGCTCCGAAGATCGACGGAGCCGGGGTCATACCCTCGGCCTCAGCGCCTAAGACCTGGTCAAGCCCGGTTTTACGGCGTGCTGATCAAGACGCTGCCCGCTCGTTCCCTGGCATCGGTCTCTGTGGCGCGACGATCCCGGGGAACGGCCGTCGAGCAGGCCCTGCCGAGCGGCGGCGTGGCTCATCCCCCGTCGCCACCTGATCGACATAATGAGAAGAACAGCACGCTCAGCACAGGTGTCCCGGCCACGGCCGGCAGGAGGAAGAGATGCGTGCCCTCATGGGAATGGCACTCGTCGCGGCCCTCGCGATGGGATCCGGTCCGGCGGCCGAGGCGCGCACGGAACCGGCGGCCACCAACGATCCGCCGCCGAAGGACTGGAAGAAGCTCACCTCCCTGCGGGTCCTGCCCGAGGCGCCGCGCCAGAACAACATCGTCCGGATCTTCGCGCACTGCCCCGTGACGGCCAACCACGCGATCATCGGCTCCACCGCCTTCGCCCTCAAGGGCTCTCGGCGGCTCTACCGGGAGGTGGGTCTGGGCCTCTCCGACCGGGGCCTGGGCCGGCGCGGCGCCGTCATCTCGTATTACGCGCTCCTGGGCCATCACGAGGTGCGGATGACGTGCGTGAAGGTCACCATCGACCCCAAGACCCGCTTCCGGAAGATCCGGGAGATCAGCCGGTGCACCGTTCCTCTTACCGTGCGCAGGTTCCGGCTCGGCCAGTTCACCTGAATCGCTCGGGCGGAACCATCGGGATGATGCTGGTCAAGCCCGGTTTCACGGCGTGCTGATCAAGACGCCGCCCGTTCGTTCCCCTAGCATCGGTGTCTGATTCGCTCCCCGAGAAGAGAGAGGCCCGATGATCTTCATCACCGCGAAGTTCCGTGTCCGGCCGGAGTCCGCCGACCGGTTCGGCGAGATCACCGCCGAGTTCACCCGGGCGACCCGCGCCGAGCCCGGCTGCCTGTGGTTCGACTGGTCCCGCAGCCTCGACGACCCGGCCGAGTACGTCCTGGTCGAGGCCTTCCGTGACGCCGACGCCGGCGCGGCGCACGTACAGTCCGAACACTTCCGCACCGCGCAGCGGACCCTGCCGGGCCACCTCGCCGAGACGCCGCGGATCGTCAACGCGACGATCCCGCAGGACGACTGGTCCCTGCTCGGCGAGATGGCGGTCGACTAGGCGCTACGAAGCGGCGGCGTCCAGGAGTCCCTGGACGCTGATCTTCTTCATGCCGAACATGGCCTTCATGACCCGCTCGGCCGCCGCCGGGTCCGACGTGCTCATCAACCCGGGCAGGGCCTTCGGGATGATCTGCCACGACAGCCCGTACCTGTCCTTCAGCCAGCCGCAGGGCCCCTCCTCACCGCCGTCGGCGAGCTTGGCCCACAGCTCGTCGACCTCCTCCTGCGTCTCGCAGTCCACGTACAGCGAGATCGCCTCGTTGAAGGTGAACTGGGGGCCGCCGTTGAGCGCGATGTGCTCCTGCCCGGCCAGCGTGAACGTCACGGTCATCGCCGCCTCGCCGGCGCGCTGCACGTGCACGATCTCGGAGTTCGGGAAGAGTGAGGTGTAGAAGGTCGCGGCCTCCTCGGCCTGGTTCTCGAACCACAGGTAGGTCTTGATCTTCTGCATGGTGATGTCCTTCACGCTCGCTGTCCGTTCTTTCACAGACGCGTCGTACGGCCTCCCACCGGATCGACACACGACCCAGAAGTTTTTTCATGAGCCATGTTGCAGTAAATACTGCAATTACCGTAATAATAGGACCATGGACGACCTCGGCGAGAGCACGTACGTCCCCCAGCCCGAAGGGAACCTGCACGTCATCACCCGCGGCGAGGCGGGCACGCCGGTGGTCCTGCTCAGCGGCGCGGGCGTCGACAACGCCGTGCTCAGCTGGCGGCACGCCATCCCCGCCCTGGCCGCCGAGCACCGCGTGTTCGCCCTCGACTGGCCCAAGCAGGGCGGCAGCAAGCCCTGGACCGGCACCGCCGGCCACGAGCGGATGCTCGGCTGCGTCACGGCCGTGCTCGACCACTTCGGCCTCGACCAGGCCGCGCTCGTCGGCCTGTCCCAGGGCGGCGCGATCACCCTCGGCTACGCCGTCGAGCATCCGGAGCGCGTCTCACGCATCGTCGCCCTGGCTCCAGCGGGCGTCATCTCCTTCCCGCCCGTCGTCCATCAGCTGCTCTGGGTCACAGCCAAGTGGTCCCTGCTCAACCGGACGCTCCCGTCGCTCGTCTTCCGCAGCCGCGCCGCCTGCGCGTGGTTCGCCCGGCGCGCCCTCTTCGCCGGCGGCCACGTCGACGACTTCGACCAGATCGTGGACGAGTACCACGCCGACGTCCTTGCCAACGGCGCCGGCTCCTCCGACTGGCAGAACGGCTCGATCGGCTCGCGCCGGATGCGCGTCGACCTCCGTCCGGACCTGCCCAGGATCGCCTGCCCGGCGCTGTTCATCCAGGGCAGCGGCGATGTGGGCGTCAACCCGGAGCACACCCGTGCCGCGGCGGAGGCCGTACCAGGAGCGAGGTTCGAGCTGATCGAGGGCGCGGGACACTGGGCGAACCGGCAGGCCCCAGAACGGATCAACACCCTCATCGCGGACTTTCTCCGTCAATCACCCGGCTCTCCGGCAACAATGGGATCATGACCGAGCCAACGAACGCCGAGCTCGACTTCGTCGACGACGTAGCGGCCTTCTTCACCGAGGAGGGCCTGCCGCACATCGCCGGACGGGTCGTCGGGTGGCTGCTCATCTGCGACCCGCCGGAGCAGAGCGCCGCCCAGCTCGCGGACGCCCTGCAGATCAGCCGCAGCTCCATCAGCTCCACGATGCGCCTGCTCACCCCGAGCGGCCTGGTGGAGGGCTTCCGCAAGCGCGGCGAGCGGCAGGAGTACTTCCGCATCGCCGCGGACGGCTGGAGCCGGATGCTCGCCTCCCGCTACGCCAAGACCTCGGCGTTCCGCGAAGTGACCGAACGCGGCCTCGCCGTCCTCGCCGACGCCGCCCCCGAACGCACCGCGCGCCTGGCCGGCGTCGCCGAGCTGTACCGCTTCCTCGAAGCCGAACTCCCCGCCCTCTGGATCCGCTGGGAGCAGCACCGGGCGACCCTGACTCAGGACGAGCGCCCCGCGTAGTAGCGGCGCGACTTGTCGCGGCTGCCGCAGGTGGTCATGCTGCACCACCGGCGGCGACGGTTCTTGCTGACGTCCAGGAACACCCAGCAGCACGACGGGCACGAGCCGAGCCGATCCAGCGGCCCGTGCGTGAGCAGCTCGACCGCCGAGGCCGCGACCTCCCACAGCAGCACCCGCACCGTACGCGGCGCCCCCCAGGCCAGCCGGAAGACCCCGTCGGCCTCCTCCAGCCCGCCGTGGGCGACGCCGTCGCCGTGCACCGCGAGCACGGCGCCGAGATCCGGCCGCGACGCCCTGTCCCCGTGCGCCAGCGCCTCGAACACCCGGAACACCGCCTCCCGCAGCCGCCGGGCCTCCGGCAGGGCCGCCGCGAGCCCGTCCGGGTCCTCGATCGGGCGCCCGGCCGCCGCGCTCCAGGTCATCGCTTCCTCCGGCGTGCCCAGCCAGTCACGCCGGGCGACCGGACGGGCGTTGACCGTGTTATTGGCGAAGTCCAGGCAGAGCGCGTTCCCCACCAGCTCGATGTCCGTCATGCCTCCACTATCTCACCGATCAAACACGGTTGACAGGTCAAACGATCCGAGCAAGGCTATTACCGATCAAACACGTTTGAGAGGTAAGAACATGTATCCGAGCTCGTTGGGCCGGCCGTTCAACGCGCTGTGGTTCGGCACCGGCGCCGCGAACCTCGGTGACGGCATGGCGCTGTTCGTCCTCCCCCTGCTCGCCATCGCGGCGGACGCGTCGCCGGGCGGGGTGGCCGCCGTGACGGCGGCGCTCACCCTGGCCTGGCCGGTCTTCGGCCTGCACGCCGGCTGGATCGTGGACCGCGTGGACCGCCGGCTGCTCCTGACCGGCGTCAACCTGGTCCGCGCCCTGATCCTGACCGCCCTCACCGCCGGCCACCTCACCGGCGCCCTGTCCCTGCCGCTGATCCTCGCCGCCGCGGTGCTCCTCGGCGTGGCCGAGACCCTGGTGGACACCGCGCTGACCTCCACCATCCCGATGGTCGTCCAGCCCACCGGCCGGAGCAGCGCCAACGCCCGCATCGAGGGGACGGTCAACGTCACCAACCAGCTCGCCGGCCCGCCGCTCGCGGGCCTGCTGGCGGGCATCACACTCGCCCTGGCCACCGGCGCGAGCGCCGCCCTCTACGCCCTGGCCGTCGCCGGGCTCGCGCTGATGACGCTGCGCCGCCGCGCCCCGGCCACGCACGTGACCTCCGGGAGCGTGGTCGCCGGCTTCCGGTACCTGTGGCGGCAGCCGGTGGTCCGCACCCTCACCCTCTTCACCGCCGTGATGAACATCCCCTGGGCGGTCGCGACCGCCCTGCTCGTCGTGTACGCCGTCACCCCCGGCCCGCTCGGCCTCAGCACCGCCCAGTACGGCCTGGTGCTGACCGCGATGGCCGTCGGCGGCCTGCTCGCCTCGGCGGTGGTCGAGCCGTTGCGACGCCGCTTCGGAGTGACCAGACTGCTGATCGCCGACGCCGCCGGGACCGTCCTGCTGGTCGCGCCCGTGGCCTTCGGCGGACCGGTGTGGACCGTGGTCGCGGGCGCGGTGATCGCCGGGGCCGGATCCAGCGTCTGGCGCATCCTGGTGGCCACGATCCGCCAGAACCTGTCCCCACCCGACCTGCTGGGCCGTGTCTACTCCGCGTCCCGCGTGCTCAGCTGGGGCGTGATCCCCGCCAGTGCGGCGGTGGCCGGACTCGGCGCGGAGCTCTGGGGTGTGCGGGCGGTCTTCGCCCTCGCCACCGCCCTCGCCGTCGCCATCCTGGCCGCCTTCATCCCGTACGCTCTCCGTACCGACCTCTCCACGGCCATCTCCCCCGTCATCCCACCGGCCGTCTCATCGGACGTCTCACCGGACGTCTCACCGGACGTCTCACCGGACGAGAATCGTCAGACCCGGACGCTACGCTCGCCGACGTGCTGACAGAGAGCGACATCGAGCTGGCCGACGGCCACACCCTGCACACCTACGACACGGCCCCGGGCGACACCACACGCCTGGCCGTCTTCTGGCACCACGGCACCCCCAACCTCGGCAGCCCGCCGGCGCCCCTGTTCCCGGCCGCCGACCGCCTCGGCATCCGCTGGATCTCCTACGACCGCCCCGGATACGGCGGATCCACCCCACATCCGGGCCGGGACGTGGCCTCGGCGGCCACCCACGTCGCCGCCGTCGCCGACGCCCTGGGCATCGACCGGTTCGCCGTCTTCGGCCATTCCGGCGGCGGCCCCCACGCGCTCGCCTGCGGCGCCCTGCTCCCCCACCGCGTCCTGAGCGTGGTCAGCGTCTCCGGGATGGCGCCGTACGACGCGGAGGGGCTCGACTGGTTCGCCGGCATGACGCCCTCCGGCGCGGCCGCCCTGCGCGCGGCCGCCGAGGGCCGCGCCGCGAGGGAGGCGCACCAGGCGAGGGCCGAGTACGACCCGGAGATGTTCACCCCGGCCGACCACGCCGCCCTCGCCGGCGAGTGGTCCTGGCTGAACAGCGTCGTCGGCCCCGCCGTGGCGGCGGGCCCCGCCGCCCAGATCGACGACGACCTCGCCTACGTCGCCCCCTGGGGATTCGACCCCGCCCAGGTGACCGCCCCCGTCCTGTTCCTGCACGGCAACCAGGACCGCGTCATCCCGTGCGCGCACGGCCAGTGGCTCGCCCGCCGCTGCCCGGCGGCGCAGCTCCGCCTCACCCCGGGCGACGGCCACATCTCGGTCCTCAACTCGGCCGCCTCAGCTTTGGACTGGCTCCACGCCCAGAGCTAATCCTCCTTATTAAAACAGGGATGGATACTCCGCACCGGAGGACACTGGGGCAAATTGTACTGTCCATTCCTAGATGGTGGATGCATGACAATCCCGGTCAGCGGCACGCCCAAGCTCCCCGAAAGACATGCACGCGACATTATGACCAGAGCGCGACGGTGTCCCCTGCCGACCGGAGATCCCCGCCGCAGCCTTACCGGCCTCAAGCGCACCACCGAACTCCAGGAAGACTGTTGACGTTCGTCAACAGCTGCCGGAAGCTAGTTGTAAGGTGGCCGACCTTCGTGGTGGCGGGCACTGACGTTGATGACGATGAAGCGGTGGCCACACTTATGGAGCAGCTCGATGCCATGCTTTTTCGAGGAGCCGGTGTTGATCTGCTCTCCGTCGTCATCGACGGGGAGAACGCCATTGATGCGGCTCGCCGCGCCTATATCCTTGCCCGGATTCATGCTCCAGAAATTGTCTTCATACGCCTCGACCGCGATCTCGTCGGGATACCTGAGATCTCCGAGCGGACCGGAAGATCGCGCCAGAATATCGCTCAACTCGTCACAGGTGAGCGACACACCGACGCGCCGCCTTTCCCTCCAGCCGAAGGGGTCATAGGCCGCACACGGGTATGGCTTTGGGCTGAGATAAGCACCTGGTTGAAGCAACTTGGCATAGACGATGGCCTTGCCCGCCCCACTCGCGAGGAGATGTCGGAAATCGACTACAGGCTCCACAAGGGTGATCTCCGAACATTCCAGCGGGCCGAGGAGAGCCGGCCACCGCAGAAGAACCGCTGTGCGACAGGAAACACTCGCAAAGAAACGACCATATAATCGGGCGATCGGGAACAGCGCCATAGAACGCGATGAGGCGGCATGGGGATCGAGGGGTCGTTCTGGCGGGCGATCGCGGTCTACCGCATCGCCTCCCTCGGCTACGCCGCGCTGTTGCTGGCCGGTGCCGGCGGTTACCAGCGTCCGGTCGCGGGCTGGCTCGTCTTCGGTGTGATGACGGTCTGGACCGTGGCCACCACCGTCGCATACTCCACCAGGAGGACCCGCCCCCTGCTCGTGGTGGACGTGCTCGTCACGCTCGGCTGCATGCTGACCTCGCCGTACGTTCAGGGGGACGCGGCGGGACCGGGGCTGATACCGGTGACGGCGACCTGGGTCGGCGGGCCGGTGCTGGCCTGGGCCGTGTACGGCGGGCGGCGGGCGGGCGCGGTCGCGGCGGTCGTGCTCTCGCTCGCCGACCTGTGGCTGCGCGGGCTGCGCGAGTTCGACCTCTCCGTCCCGGTCAACGGAGCCGTCCTGCTCATACTCGCCGGAACCGTCGTCGGTCACGTGGCCCGGCTCACCAAGCAGGCGGAGGAACGGCTGCAGCGGGCCGTCGAGATAGAGGCGGCGGGCCGCGAACGCGAACGGCTCGCTCGTGGCATCCATGACTCCGTCCTTCAGGTCCTGGCGCTGGTGCAGCGCCGCGGGCTGGAGATCGGCGGGGAGGCCGCCCAGCTGGGACGGCTCGCCGGAGAGCAGGAGGCCGCCCTGCGCGAGATGATCCGTAACGGACCGGTCATGGCGGACTCGGGAGTCGTCGACGTCGGCGCCCGCTTACACCGGTACGCCACGGCGACGGTCACCGTGTCGACTCCCGCGACCCCGCTGCCCCTCCCCGCCGGTCAGGCGTACGAGGTCGTCGCGGCCGTGGGCGCGGCGCTCGACAACGTACGGCGGCACTGCGGCGAGGACGCGAGGGCCTGGATCTTCGCCGAGAACGACGACGCCTCGATGACCATCACGGTGCGCGACGAGGGGCCCGGCATCCCGTCGGGCCGCCTCTCGGCGGCGGAGGCGGAGGGCAGGCTCGGCATCGCGCAGTCCATCCGCGGCCGGATCGCGGGTATGGGCGGCACCGTCGGCGTCACGTCCGTGCCCGGCCAGGGAACCGAGGTCGAGCTGATCGTTCCCGCCGGTTTAGGGTGACGGCATGACCAGCGCTCTGCGGATGATGGTGGTGGACGACCATCCGATGTGGCGGGACGCGGTCGCCCGTGACCTGGGTGACGCCGGCTACGAGGTGGTGGCGACCATCGGCGAGGGCCGCCAGGCGCTCCGCGTCGCCGCCACCGTCCGTCCCGACGTGGTCATCCTCGATCTGCGCCTGCCCGACCTGCCCGGGGTGGAGGTGGCCCGGGGCCTGGCCGCGTCCGACCATCCGCCCCGCGTGCTGGTGCTGTCGGCGAGCGGCGAGCACGAGGACGTGCTGGAGGCGGTCAAGGCCGGGGCCTCCGGTTATCTGGTCAAGTCGGCGAGCCGGGAGGAGTTCCTCGACGCGGTCCGGCGCACGGCCGACGGGGAGCCGGTCTTCACCCCCGGGCTGGCCGGGCTGGTGCTGGGCGAGTATCGCCGCCTGGCCACGCAGCGGCCCGTCAGCGACGGGCCGAGCCTCACCGACCGGGAGACCGAGGTGCTGCGCTTCGTCGCCAAGGGCCTGTCGTACAAGCAGATCGCCGAACGGCTGGTGCTCAGCCACCGGACCGTGCAGAACCACGTACAGAACACCCTGAACAAGCTCCATCTGCACAACCGGGTCGAGCTCGTCCGGTACGCGATCGAGCGGGGCCTCGACGAGGCGTAGGCCGGGTCAGAGCGTGTCGACCTTGTACGGGTCGTGCTCGCTGATGAGCTTGTCGAGGCGCGCCTGGTCGACCCGGCTGGCCATGCTGACGATCTCCTGCCGGTCGCGCAGGCACTTGGCCAGGCCGAAGGCCGTCGTCACGGTGTACAGCACGGAAACCGCGAGGAACGCGCGAAGCCAGGGGTCGATCGGCAGGAAGATGACGCCGAGAGCCACGCTGCCGAGAGCCACGCCGAAGGAGATCACGCACTGTGCGTAGTAGGCGCCGGTCATGGTGGGTTGGACTGGTTTGCTCATGCCTTCCATGGTCGGACACCGGCCGGCGCGACGCCTGAGTACGCGTACCTACTCGGACTAGGTACGCGCACCGGTCCTCCGGAATGGCAGCGGCCCCCCGGACTTACCCAAGCCGGGGGGCCTTGAATGAACTGCCGTGTACGGGTGCCAGCGGCGTTTAAGAGTGCTGGTCAGTCGTTACGATATCGCGCTCTACCATTAAGCCACGGACCCATGGAAGAGGGTCCAGCGGGAATCGAACCCGCATCTCGACTATCACAGCCTGCACTCGGTTGATCTGGCACTCGACGGTGAATACTGAGCTTAGAGCGAGAATCTGATTCTTAGCGGCTGCCTCTACCATTGGGCCACCGGGGCCCGTGTGCCCCGGGAAGGACTCGAACCTTCATGTCACCGCGTATCAACCTCAGCCTGAGCTTCAGCTTCGCGCTTTCGCGCACCCCGCGCTCAACGGGGAGTCTTCATCTTAGGCGAGCAGATAGCGGAACAGGCGCTCGCCGATCTCCTGATCTGTCACCGCCCACGTGTTCGCCTCCTCGCGCGCGTACTTCACCGCGTCCTGCACCTTCTGGATACGGGTCAGCAGCTCGTTGACGCGCCGGTTCGGCAGCGCGCCGGAGAAGGCGACCTTCGTCCAGTAGCCGACCACGACGTCCTCGGTGAACACCTGCACCTGCGCCGGGTGCTTGTCCGTCGCCTCCGACAGGACGTGGTTGCGCGGCACCTTCTTGGTCCGCGTCGTCTTGACCGGCTCGGTGCGCCACGTCTCGGCGTTGTCGTCGTACGACCACGTGTCGGCGGGGTCGAGGGTCGGCAGCTTCGCCACGAACGTGTGCAGGTCGACGAGCTGCTTCTCCAGGAAGAGCAGGTAGGTGACGGGGGCGTCCTCGATGAGGGTCTCGCCGTCGACGACCACGCTGGCCCTGGCCTGCGTGTTCGCCCAGTCCTTCGTCGCGGTCACGTCGAAGAGCCGGGTCAGCGCCGCGGCGACGTCCTTCAGGACGCTTTCGGCCTGCACCTGCACGCGGGTGGACTCGGGCGGCAGCATCTCGCCCTCGTCGTCGATCGGCTGGTAGGTGCGGGAGATGCCCGACAGCAGCGGTGTCTTCTGGATCCGGTGGTAGGCGTCGGTCACCTTGCGCTGGGCGTCGGACTTGACGCCCTTCTCCACGGCGAGGATCTGGTTCAGCTTCGCCACGACACGAATCCGTTCATCAGGGGATTTGCCCGTACAGCGCATGATCGTACAGCGACGTGACCGTGGGCCGCATGTCATATACCGGCACCCCGGCGGAGGGCGGCATGGCCGGCCAACGACGTCAGCGTCGACGTCGCCCAGCACACCGGCGCGACCGCCGAAGGAGAACGGCCGCCTGGCGAGCCCGAGCTCTCGGCCGCGCGCGCGATAGCGGGGGCTCAAGCGGGCAGGGAGGCCAGCCAGCCGGTCAGGATCTCGTTGACCTCCTCGCGGCGCTCCTGCTGGATCCAGTGGCCGCATCCGTCGAGAAGGTGCGAGGAGACCAGGCCGGGCAGAGTGGTGGGATAGGCCCGGATCGCGTCGGACAGCCAGGTGGTCGAGGCGTCCAGGGCGCCGCCCACGAACAGGGATGGCTGCGTGATGGGCGCGCCGTGGAAGGCGGCGAGGTCCGCCCAGTCCCGGTCCATGTTCCGATAGCGGTTGAGCGCCCCGGTCATGCCCGTCCGCTCGAACTCCCCCGCGTACACGTCGAGGTCGTCCGCGCTGAGCCAGGCGGGCAACCGCCCGGCGGGGAACCGGTCGCGCAGCTGCCCGCCCCGGCTCACGAAGTGCGGGTCCGGGGCGGCGGGCATGGTGTCGGCGGAGAAGGCCGCGTAGAAGCCCGCGAGCCAGCCGCGCACGTCCGGCTCGATCTCGGCCTCGGCCCGCTCGGGCTCCTGGAAGTACGAGACGTAGAACTCCTCGTCCCCGCCCATGTGCGCGAACACCTCACTGGGCCGCGGCCCGCCGGGCGGAGCATAGGGCACGCTGAGCAGTCCGACCGCGCGGAAGACCTCCGGCCTGACGAGCGCGGAACTCGCGGCGATGGTCGCCCCCCAGTCGTGCCCGACGATCACCGCCGTCTCCTCGCCGAGCGCACGCACCACGGCGACGTTGTCCTCGACCAGGTCGAGCATCCGGTACGCGGCCACGCTCGCGGGCTTGGACGACCGCCCGTAGCCGCGAACGTCCATGGCGACCGCCCGGTAACCGGCCGCGGCCAGCACCGGCAGCTGATGACGCCAGGAGTACCAGGACTCCGGGAATCCGTGCACCAGCAGCACCAGCGGCCCGGTCCCCTGCTCCACCAGGTGAATCCTGCCGGCAGGCGACGAGACGGAACGATGCGTCACATCGGTGGGCTGGGACATGAATCCTCCAGGACAGTTCGCCGTGGGCAACGCGGGCCATCATCCGCCCGAGGCGGCGACCGTGACGAATCCTGTTGCCACTTCGGCAAACGCCGGCCACACGACTCCCTCACAGATTGCGGAGCGGCCTGGCGAAGGGATCCCATGCGATGGCGACGAGACCGCCGTACCGCTCGGCCAATCTGCGGCGCAGCTCCTGGTCGAAGGTGTTCGTTGTGACGACGATTCGGTTGAGCTCCGGATCGATCCCCATGCCGAGTGCTTCCGGTTCGTCGATCGGTCGACCGCCCTCCCTGTCCTCCGTCACCGCGACCAGCTCGGCTTGACTGTTCTCCGCCGGTCTCACCTGGGGCACGATCGCGTACGGGATCCACGCCCCGTCCGACAGGTTCACGCCAGAGATCCGCGGAGCGGCCAGCTCGCGTCCGCGCGCGGTGACGTAGGGAGCGACCAGCCGGTACGGCCCGTGCAGGATGTACGGCGGCGCGAGATCGTACGGATGGGTCCTGGCCCGCTTCTCGGCCGTCTCCAGAGCGCGCAGGAACGGCCCGATGCCCTCGTATGACCTGAGGTGCACCGTGGAGACCGGCTGGTAGTAGACCTCGGCCCGGTCATCCGTCGCGGGCTGCAGGATCACCCGCCACTCGCCCGGGAGGAACGCGGGCGCCGCCGTGACGGCGTAGACGGCGAACAGCACGAAGATCACCTTCAGCCGCATGCGCGCCTGCGTCCTCGCCTGTGGTCATCGGGACGGTCTCCTCATAACGGACGGATCATCCTCGACAGGCTACGACCCCGGCCCGGCGAGCAACCCGTTTCCCGCGAAAGGGGTTGAGTCTCGACCGGCTTGAGACCCCATAGTGGACGCCGTGGACGACAACGAGCTGTACCCGATCGGAGATGTGGCGCGGCGCACCGGCCTGAGCGTCAGTGCCATCAGGTTCTACGCCGACGCCGAGGTCATCGCGCCCACCGACGTCACGGACGCCGGTTACCGGCTGTACGACATCCAGGCCATCGCCCGGCTCGAACTCGTCCGTACCCTCCGCGAACTGGGCGCCGGCCTGGAGGACATCCGCCGGTTGCTGGCGGACGAGACGACGCTCCGCGATCTGGCCACGGCGCATCTGGCGCTGGTCGAGCGCCAGACACGTCGCCTCCAGGCCCGGCGGGCCGTCCTGCGGACCATCGTGAAACAGCACACCGCGACCGAACAGGTGAGTCTCATGCACAAGCTCGTCTCCATGTCCGACGACGACCGTAACCGGCTGATCGACGACTTCTGGGACGAGGTCACGACCGGCCTCAACGTCCACCCGACCTTCGCCGAGCAGCTCCACCAGATGCGGCCGAACCTTCCGGAGGCGCCCGCCACCGAACAGCTCGAAGCCTGGATCGAGCTGGCCGACCTGGTGCAGGACGGCGACTTCCGCAAGGCGGTCCGCCAGTTCTTCCACGACAGCTTCGCCGCCACCCCCGCCGCCCGGGCACTCGAGGTGACCTCACCGGAGATGATGGAACACATCGAGAGACAACGGCTGGTCGAAGTCGAGGTCTCGAATGCCCGGCAGTCCGGGATGTCCCCGGACTCGCCCGAGGCACGGGAGCTCGCCGACCGCCTCGTGGCCGTGACCGCGGAGTTCGTCGCTTACGCCGCCGGCGAGTACGACGTCGACGAGGTGCGCCGCCACATGGCCGCCCCCGACCGCACCAGCGAGGCACACCGGCACGCCGAGGAGGCCGTGTCCCGGTTCGGCAGCGTGCTCGACAGGTATCTGTCACTCATCGCCACCATCGACGGGACACCGCAGCCGGACCCGGAGGAAGCCATGGCGACCGAGGAATGGGTCGCCGCCGCTCTCACAGCGGACCACAAGCTCTGAGGGACCGCGGTGGTGCTCAGCCGCGCCGGGTCGTGAGCGGTGGTCAGCCGGCGTCCGGAACGTAGGTCAGGTTGAGCACGCCGGTCTGGAAGGTCTCGGACTTGACCAGCTTCAGCGGGTGGGTCGGGGTGTCCTCGAAGAGCCGTTGACCATGACCGACCGCGATCGGGTGGACGAGCAGCTTCAGCTCGTCGAGCAACCCGTTGGCGAGCAGCCACCGCACGGTCGTCGCGGAGCCGGACATCTGGATGTCGCCGTCGATCCGCTCCTTGAGCTCGCTCAGCCTGGCCGCGACGTCACCGGAGATGACGGTGGTGTTGTCCCAGTCCGCCTTCTCCAAGGTGTTGGACACGACGTACTTGGGAGTGCCGCTCAGGGCCTTGGCGACATCCTGGTCGGTGTCCGTCGTCGTCCAGTACGTGGACCATTCGTCGTACAGCTTGCGGCCCATCAGCATCGCCGCCGCACTCTGCATGCCGGCCTCGACCACCGCGCCCATCTCGTCGTTCCAGTACGGGAAGTGCCACTGGTCGGGCGATTCGACCACACCGTCCACCGAGATGAAGAAACTCGAAACGATCTTTGCCACTGTTCTCCTCCTTGTCCTCCGGAAGGTTAGACGAGGAGGAGAACTCAGGTCTTGTACAGAAGCGACAGCGGCTCCGGCTGGTCCCGATCGCCCAGCTGCGTGGCGGTCCGCCCGATGTAGCGGGTCAGCGACCGCGCCAGGTGGGGCTGGTCGAAGTATCCGAGCCGGTGGATCACGTCCTGGGCCGGCACCCCCTCCTGAATCAGGACCGCCGCCTGCCGGGCCCGATCGATCTGCCGGATGGCGCCGCGGGTGAGCCCGGTCGCCGCCACGAAGCGCCGCTGCAGGGTGCGCTCGGACAGATCCGGCGACGCGCCGCGCAGCACCTCGGCGACGATCGGGTCACGGTCCAGCACCCCCTCACGCACCAGCCGCCGTACGAACTCCTCCGCGTTGTCGTAGTCCGGAAGCCGCCAGGCGGACCCCTTCAACCAGAACGATCTACGCGTGGCGTCGGGGATCTCCGCGGAACCGTCGACGAGCCGGCCGACCGGAAGGTGCGGCATCGAGGTGCCGGACGAGAAACTGATCCCGAAGAACGTGGCGTCCTCGGGCACGGGGGCCACGCTCGCCCTGGACCACGGCCCTTGGACGGCCGCGCTCACCTGGCCCCGGTGCTCCCAGAAGACCAGGTCCCAATGCGCTGCCGCGATCGACGTCATCCGGTCGACGTCATGGCTGCGGCTCCGCCACACCCGCTCGACGTACGGCGAATCGGACGATCGACTCTCGACCTCCAAGCCCATCCCGGCCATTCCCTTTCGCCCCGGTCCGCCACTGCTCACGCTGCGAGAATCGTACGCGCCCGCATTATCGCCTGGCTTTGGAGACGGCCTGGATGACACCATCATGCGTCGGGACCTCCCGCCCGCCGCGAACCCCCGACCAAGGACCATCTCGATGTTCTCGCTGCGAACCGCTGACCTGCGCAAGCTCAACTCACTCACGAAATACCCGTCGATCCCGACCCACCACGCTCTGGATCCGAAGAACGGCGGCCTGCTCGAAGAGGTCACCCAGTTCACCGGGACCGTGATCGGCACGGAGAAGGTCGACGGCACCAACGGCCGGATCGTCCTGTTCCCGGACGGCGAATGGCTGATCGGCTCCCGCGAGGACCTGCTCACCGCCTCCGGCGACATCGTGCACAATCCGGCGCTCGGCATCGTCGACGCCCTGAGAGGCGTGGCCGGGCGAGCCACCTCGGCCGAGCTGGGCGGCACCGACGAGATCATCGTGCTGTACCTGGAGGTCTACGGCTCCACGAAGCTCCCCGCGTGGAAGCAGTACGGCGACGGCGCGGCGGCGGTACGGCTGTTCGACGTGGCCTCGATCGGCAGCGACCTGCCGTCCTGGGACCTCGACCGGATCTCCGCCTGGCGGCAGCGGGGCGGGCAGGAGTTCGCGGACGAGACCACCCTGGGCAATGTCGCCGAGACGTGCGGCACGCAGGTGACGCCGCGCCTTTTCGAGGTCGACGCCGACGAGTTGCCGTCGGCGATCGAGCCGATGCGCGCCTTCATGGAGCCGTACCGGCACACGCTGGTGGCCACGTCGGGCGACCCCGGCCTGAACGAGGGCATCGTTCTCCGTGCCCCGGATCGCAGCGTCATCAGCAAGGCCCGCTTCCAGGACTACGACCGGACCCTCAAGCGGCGCGCCAAGCATGCCGGACGAGAAGTCACCGGCGTCACGCCCCAAGCCGGCCGCTGAGCGGCGGGACGTGTACGACCTCCTGGAGGAGGTCCGGCATCGGGCGTGGAGGCACGGTTCGAGACCAAGGTGGGCGTGGTCGGAGTCGATGGCACGACGCCTTTCATGACCCGCTGCGCTCGCGAATCGCCGCTTCCAGGCGCAGCCCGAGTCCGATCATCGCCACCATCGCGAACATGCCCAGCACCTGCCAGGACGGCTCGCCCGCCGAGAGCACGAGTGCCGCCACGGACAGCATCCCGCCTGCGAGAAGGGCTACGGTTCCGCAGGTCCGAACCGACTCCAGGTCACTTCGTCGGCTCGTAGCGGCGCGTAAGACAGGCTCTTCCGACTCAGTCATGATCGCGAGCATTCCATATCGGCGTTCGGGGTGGTCGGCGGCTCTACATGGTCAGCGCTCTTCACCCGATCGTCCCGTCCGCCTCGTCCCATGGGTCAGCCTGAAACCACGGGCGATGCCCGGGGTTCGCCACGGCCGGCGAGCCGCGACGAACCAGGCCGTCCGACTGTCCCGATCAGCGCGTCAGCATGCGCGGACGTACCAGGCCGGCTCGAAGTCGTACGCGGGGTGCGAATCCCCGGGGTCGGTGTCGTAGATGGAGATGCGGCTGCTGTTGAGGATCTGGGCCCGCGCGCCACCGGTGTTGTTGCTGTACCAGGACCCGTAGCCGTTCCAGCGGCTCAACGCGTACTCCTGGCAATAGAACAGCCGGAAGACCCGCCCACTCCATTCGGGGCCGGTGTAGAGGCAGAAGTTGCCGGCGGGGCAGCCCTCGCTCGCGGGACGGGGTGTCACCCCGGACACACGGGCGTTGGCGTTCAGCGGATCCTCGTCGGCGTACGCCGCCGTCGGCACGGCGAAGACCGCGGCGGCGCATACGGCCGTCACCGTGATCAGTCGCTTCATGCGAATCCTCTCCTTGGGTGGCCACCACCGGCCTGACTGCGCGGTTCGTACTCCTTCGGCCGAAGCCTTGTTCTTCTGCCGCGTGGGGGAAAGATTCGTCGAATGACTTGTCAGAAGACTTGGGATTTCCGTCCGACGAGCGGGAAGCATTGTTCCGAGATCTGAATCGAGGCCTTTTCGCAGAAGAAGAAGCGGCCCGCATGCGACACCGAAGAGCAGCAACCGGCCACGCGAGACCGTGACGCGGAGTACGCCTGGTACCAGGATCGCGACGGCGACGGCATCGTCCGCGAACGCTGAGCACCACCGGGAGACGGCAGGGGCCGGGCGTCCTTGATGTCACTCCGTGTTCTCCGCCGCGCCACCGCCCTCCACGACCTCGTCGCGGTTCGCGTCTCTCTGCCGGGACGCACTGCGTTTACGCACGGTATTGCTGAGCATACTTGAAGTGAGTATGCCGTTTTTCTATCCCAGTGTTGATGTCGATGGCATCCGCACGTTCTATCGGGACATGGAAGACCCAGTCTCACCACCGCCACAAGGCTCCGAGACGGCTCGGAACGCGACGAGGAGCCGTGCCGGCGCCGACCGCCTTACCTGCCCGTTCAGGGGGACACTATGACCGATGCCTTCGCGACTGTCTGGCGCCCGGGCGACGGCACACAATGGGTCCACTGGGGCATGACGGAAGACGACTTCAAGGCCAAGGACTCCACCTACTTCCCCCAAGGACTCCGCATCACCTCCCTCATCATCAAAGACGGAACATTCGCAGCCGTCTGGCGCCCCGGCGACGGCACACAATGGGTCCACTGGGGCATGACAGGCGACGACTTCGCTGCCCAGGATCGGACCTACTTCGCCCAAGGGTTGCGCCTCAGCGTCCTGACGACCGACAACGGGCGGCTCGCCGCAGTGTGGCGTCCTGGGAACGGTACCCAGTGGTGCAGTTGGCGGCGGCACGTTGTCGACTTCAAGACCGAGGATGGCGCGTACTTCCAGCAGGGGCTCAGGATTGCGTGCCTTGACCTCGAAGAAGCTCCGGTCGGCGCCTACCGGTATCCGTGGAAGGGCGGGGTCACTCACACAGTTGGACAAGGAAACAACAACCCCGCCGGCTCCCACAATGGCAGCCAATCTTGGGCTTTCGATTTCGGCCTGCCCGCGGGCACCGAGATCCGCGCCGCCCGCGAAGGCACCGTCGAGTGGCTCCAGGAGAACCTGACAGCGACCTACAACCCCAACCAGCCGACCACTCCGACCAACACCCCGTTCCCGGACGGGAGCCTGCAGAATTGGGGCAACGCCGTGCGGCTCCGCCACGCCGGTGGATTCACGAGCTGGTACTTCCACATCCAGGCCAACGGCGTGCTCGTGAACGTAGGCGACCAGGTGGCGCGGGGACAGGCGATCGCGCTCTCAGGTAACACGGGCCGATCGTCCGCACCACACCTGCACTTCCAGGTGCAGGCCGACTCTACGGACTGGGGCCAGTCCGTAGCGCACACCTTCGGCGCGGGGTGCGAGCAGCCGGCGAGCGGGGCGTCCGTGACGTCGGACAACGCCACCTGACCGCTGCCGAGCGCGGGATGGTCCTCGCCGCTGATCGTCACTGAGAAACCTCGATGGGTACACTCGGCCTCCTCTACGGGGCGTCCGAGGAGCGTGACCGCATGAGGCATTACCGAAATGGCCGTGTCGCGGCAGTTCTCGCCGGTGTGTACGCCAGTCTCGTGCTGCTCCTTGGCGTTGTCTCGGTGGTGATCTTGCTGACCGTCCAGGACCCGATCCTGCTGTCCGGCGTCGCCCTCATGTTCGTTACGATCCCGCTTGGGCCGCTTATCTGGTGGGGATGGGATGCGCTCCCGCCTCAGACGGCGGACCCCGTACTCCTCATAGTGATCCTCACCGGCGCGGGCGTGCTGCAGTCGTATCTGATCTGGCGGGCCGTGCGTGGCCCTTCGGTCCCCGAGGACAAGGCCGCCTGATCCCTTCGAACGAACGATCAGTGCACTGGACTGAGCATGAGGCCGGCCGCCGTCGGCCGGCTCGCACCAGGTCCGAACGCTGGAGCGTCGTCATCCGGTACGGCCCCCGGACGTTCTCGCCACGTCAGGGCATGGCCCACCGGTGGCATTCCGCTCACCCACCATCGTCGAACCGCGTTCATGTGGGTACGGTCCCCGGCATGGCCAAGAGTGACGAGCCGCCGATCTGCGACACCTGCCTCGGCGCGGGTGGCGAGTGGATCGAGAAGAACGGGAAGCAGGAGAGCCACAACGAGTGGGTCTCCTGTGGCGCGTGCAGCGGCACCGGACGGCGCGGATGAGCGACCCCATCACCTGCCCGGAGTGCGAAGGCCGCCGAGGGCGGCGGCTCGGCCGGATGTTCCTCACCTGCCGGTTCTGCCAGGGCCGAGGCTGGGTCGGCGGCGCGCATGAGCCCGCCGAACGCGACCAGAACCCGCCGCCGGTACAGCCACCGGCCTGGGAGCACAAGGCGTGGGCCGACCCGGTCGTGGCCGCCGCGCTGCCGTGCCGCTACTGCCTGGGCGCCCGCTCTGTGGCGCATGTGGACGAGGACTCCGGGACGCTGTTGATGGCGGAGTGCCCGGGATGTGCTGACGTCGTCTGACGATCCGGGAACACGCGCTCGCCCCGGGGCGCGGTGAATCCTGTCCTTACCCATGGTCGAGTCGCGTTCTTTCGACCGGTCGACCATCGGTGCCCACCCAGCGCGACGACGTTGGCGGGAAGCAGGCGAAAGCTGGCAGTACAACGATGGGCATCGCCGTGCACGATCTGCGATTATCGAATTCGTACCTCAAGTGTTCTCATCCAATTCACGAAACAGCGGTCACGCAAAGAGGCATTCAGAAAGGAACCCTCAATGAGAAGACGAATTCGTGCCGGGCTGCTTGGCGGCATCCTTACTGCCGCTGCGATGCTGGCATTCGGCACGCAGTCAGCCTTTGCGGCCCCCAGTTCCGGTGCATCGGCGAGTGTCTATGTACCGCCCGGCTGCACTCTAGAGGCCGGCCACAACTTCACGCAGACCTGGTGTGTCAACCGCGCGCATCAGGCCTGGGTGAAATGCGGCGACGGTAACTGGTACTACGGTGAGTGGCGGAACGTTGATCAGACCTCGCACGTCACGTGCCCCAACGGTTTGCACGCCCTCGACCACAGCATGAGCTATCCGGACTGAGCCCCGCATAGAGCCGCCGCTCCAAGCGTTGTTCCTGAACCCTTCCCGTCAGAATGTGGCGATCGGGTTGACCGGGCTGCCGGACGTACCGGCGAAGCGGACCGGCGCGACTGCGAGGTGGAAGTCCCACTGGCCGAGCTCGGCAGCCGTCGTCGCGCACGCCTCCAGGTCGCAGTTGTCGAGCATCCACAGACCCATCGCGACGAGGCTCACGGCGTGGACCGGCATCAACACGTCTTCGTACCCTGATGGCTGAACGTCCTGGGGGGTGTCGGCGCCGATCAGCGCGACCTGCCGTTCGTGCAGCCACGGCAGGCAGGACGCGTGCCACCCGGCCTGGGTGAAACCGCTGACCGCACCGGTCTCGTGCCGGACGCGGCCGTAGCCGGTCCGCAGGAGTACCGCATCGCCGGATCGCACCCGCACACCCTGGCGCCGCTCGGCCTCCTCAAGATCATCGGGAAACACACCCTCCCCCGGTTCCAACCACGGCACATCCCGCACGCTCGCGATGTCCAGCAGGACACCACGCGTGATGATCCCGTTCGCCGCCGCCGTGACGGCCGCCCACGCCGATCCCGTTGCGGCGTCGACCTGCGCGTGCGACCGCCCGTTGTACATCGTGCCGTCCCAGAAGATGTGGCACGGGGAGTCGACGTGGGTGAGGGTGTTGCCGTGGAACGTGACGCCGAGCCGCTCGGACGAAAAGCCCCAGCGCCGGTCGTTGCGGAATCCGGGCACCGGCATGTTCTCGGCGCCCGGCATGTCGGCGGCGCACGGGCACGTCGTCGTCGACCGCTCCATGTCTTCCGGTACGGCAACCTCCCATGCGCACGACACGCTCCTGCCGTGGCGCACGGCCCGCGCCGCCGCCAGCCGGACGTCGTCGGTGATGTGGTTCAGAGTGCCGAGCTCGTCGTCGTCGCCCCACCGTCCCCAGTTCGACAGCGTGTTGAAGTACCCGAGCACGTCGTCCTGTGTAGGCATCGGTCGCCCTGCCGTCATCCCAGCATCGACTCCTCCGGTCACGTGGTTCGAGGCACCGCAGGCAGAGTATCCCGCCCTCCCCTTCGACATGACCTCGCCGGCGCCGGAGATACGGTGTGAGCAACTCGATTCGACCCCGGCGAGGTCCCCCATCCGCCTCTGGTCGTTGAGAGCCGCGACGACCAGAGGCCCGTGTAGGGGAAGAACTGCCGCAGCCGAGGCCGGACGTAGGCGGCTTCGATCAGGTCGCCATGCTCGCCGTACCGGCCAGATCGGCGACCGGTGCGGTGCTGATCAGGGTTCGACGGCGCAGGCGTCTCTGTTGAGTGAGTATCGGCTCGGCAGGGACGCGTTGCCCGTGTGGCTGGCGAGGTAGCCCATGGTGACGCTCTGGCCAGGGGCGATGGAGCCGTTGTGGTCGGCGTTGGCCGCGGTGACGAGGTCACCGCCCTGGGTGAGGTCGGTGTTCCAGTCCGAGATGATGGTCTGGCCCCGAGTGAGGGAGAACCTCAGGGTCCACCCGCTGATCGGTGTGGTGCCGGTGTTGGTGATGGTGAGGTCGACGGTCATGCCGCCGCCCCAGGTCCGCGTGGTCTGTTCGATCCGGCAGGTCGGCTCGGCCCGCTCGAACGACACGCGGTGCAGGCCGCCGGGAAGGTCGTTGACGACGTAGAACTCGCCCTCCGGGGTGGCGCCGAACGCGGTGACCTGCGTGGGCATCTGGCCGAGCTCGGCAGGGGTATAGCCGCCCGAGCCGTCCTCGCGCAGCGCCCACACGGTGTTGGAGCAGTAGTCGGTGGCGATGTAGGTGCCGCCGACCAGGTCGGCGAACTCCTGACCGCGGTACACCTGGCCGCCGATGACCGCGCAGCCACCGGTGTACGGGGAGTAGGTGAAGACCGGCTCGGTGTACTCGGCGTCGGAGCGGCACTGAGCCTCGTCGAACACCTCCAGCCCCTCGTAGCAGGACCAGCCGAGGTTCGCGCCGGCCTGCTGTCCGCGCTTGACGTGGTTGATCTCCTCCCACCGGCCCTGGCCGACGTCGCCGATCCACATCGAGCCGTCCGCATGGTCGATGGAGAAGCGCCACGGGTTGCGCCCGCCGTACATCCATATCTCCTCGCGGGCGCCCTCGACGCCGACGAACGGGTTGTCCTCGGGCACGCAGTAGGCCAGGTCGCCGCAGCTCCGGCTCACGTCGACGCGCAGGATCTTGCCCAGCAGGGTGTCCAGGCGCTGCCCGGTGTCGAAGGGGTCTCCGGAGCCGCCGCCGTCGCCGATGCTCATGTACAGGTTGCCGTCGGTGCCGAAGGCGAGCTGGCCGCCGTTGTGGTTGCTGTGCTCGGCGTGCTCCTGGGACAGCAACGGCTCGAGATTCGCGGTGTCGAGCTCGTATCGGGCCAGGGTCACCGCGCCGTCCGGCAGCGCGGTGTAGGCCAGGTACAGGTCCTGACTCTCGGCGAAGTCGGGCGCGAGGGCGATGCCGAGCAGCCCCCGCTCGTTGCCGGATTCGTCCACCGACGCCCTGATGTCGATGATCGGGGTGGATTCGAGACCGGTGTCCGGATGGTAGACGCGTACGGTGCCGCGCTTCTCGATGATGAGCAGCCGGTTCGTTCCGTCGTCGGGCGCGGCGATGGCGGTGGGGCGGCGCAACCCGAACGCGACCTGGGTGGTGGTCGCGTTGATCTCCTCCAGCGGCACCGCAGAGGCTTCTGCCCCCCGCGCGCCGCTGTCCGTGACGGACGACGACGCAGCCGCAGCGGCCGGTGGAGTGAGTACGGTCAGCGGGGCGAGCAACGGCAGGGACAAGGCGAGCAACGCGGGGGCTGCCCAGCGTTTTGCTGGCATGTCGGCTCCAGAGACGGGGGGCGTCGGGGTCCGGAGGACACTGGTTCCCAGGACCGGAGCGCGTCCGGGCTCGCAACAGGCCCGGCCCGATCGCATCCCGCCGGCAGAGCGGAGTACGACGCCGACCGGGCAGACTCCTCGCCCTGACGTGCCCGACCGGACGGTATCCGCTCGCCCGCCGCACAGCCAGGCCCGCGACCGCGACTTCCGCCCTGAGAGCTGACGCCAGGCCATGGCGGCCTCTCTGACCAGGGACGATATGAGACCCTCTCGGCGAGGCCCGCCACTGGCTCATGAAACGTACATCGCTACGCACCTGGCCGCCGCAGGCGGGGCAGGAGCTTGGGACCACCGCTCGGGCTCCTCGCGCGGCGACCGCAACGCCCCCGCCCCTGCGCCCGGACGTCCTGACCCACCTGATCAAGCACCCCGACCTCGCCCTCACCGCCAACGAGATCGCCAAGGTCCTCAACCGTTCCTCCGGAGCGGTCGCCAACGCCCTGGACACCCTCGCGAGCAACGGCGAGGCCGAGCTCGTCAGCGAGCGCCCCACCCACTTCCGCATGGCAAGGCCCAGGCCTGACACCCCGCCTCATCGGGCCCGGCCGATCGCCCGGGCCCCTGCCATGAAGCCCAGCGCCCCTCGATGGGCATGTACCGTGCCCCCACCCTCCGGCTCAGGGCGTCTTGTACTCCGCCGCCTTGCCGCAGTAGCTGGTCCCGATGGGCGAGTTGGGGAACCGGCACACCTGGACGACCACGCGATCGATCGCGGTGACGCCGTTCGGGTCGGACAGTCCGAAGTCGAGCTCTACGGTGCCGTCGTCCGCCCGGAGCGTCTCGGAGTCGACGATGGTGTCGCCGTTGTAGGCCGTGAAGGTGGCCCTCGAATGCATCTGGTCCGGAGCGCACGGTGAGATGTCGGGGTCATCGGCCAAAGTGCCCTTGACCTGCACGATCGGCTTGATGACGGGCCCTTCCAGCCAGTCGAGCGTTCCCTCCGTGACGCCGCGGCCGCACTGGTCCCCGGAGCCGGCGGAGAACTCCACCGACGCCTGCGCCGCCATGGCGGGCTGCGTCCCCAGCAGACCTACGGCGACGACGGCGCCCAGCGCCGGCCAAGTACGTAAGCGCATGGCATCGACCTTCCCGTGGGGGTGATCCGGCCACACCATCGTGAGCCACAGCGTTGCCATGCGCCAGCCCGCACCGCCCGTCCAGGCCCGCAGCAGCGTTGGCGTCCGTCATGCGGTCAAGGTGTCGCAACGCTGGATCAGGCTGATCATCGCTCGGCAGAAGCCGAGGCGCTGCTGCTGGCTCCAGTCGTCGGTCAGCCGGTCCAGGACCTGCTGCTGCCCGTCCGTACGGGCCGAAAGCGACACAAGACGGTGAAGCCCCGGCGGTCGCTCAAGCTTCCTCGGCTCTGCGCGGAGGCGCCGCGTGAACTGCACGAGGAACAGGACGACACTTCCGGGCCGGTCTTCCGGGCTCAGAGTGGCAACACTTCCGGGCTGGCCTTCCGGGCTCAGAGCGACAACGCGCACAACCTGCGGCGGGACTCCCGTAAGATCCTCGACCGCGCCGGGCTCGTCGGCAAGGAATGGTCACCGCGCGGGATGCGACAGCCTGACGCTCGCGTGACCTTACAGCCACAAGATCGCTGAGTAACAAGAGAAATCTCTGACGGCGGGGCGGCATTCCCATTCGACTGCGGTCGTCCAGGCCGACGGAATCGGGGTAGGGGCCGGGACGCCGGTTGCGGACTGCAATGTAAATAAAAAGCCGTGCATTGCGGCGTTTCGGCGCCAGTCGATATGTAGCCATGTTCATGGTGAACGGCCGCATCCTCCGCCCGCATGTGGGGGCACAGGATGCAGCCGTTCAACTGGCGGTGTCAGCCGGCGCGGTACCGGCTAGCAGAGCCACCTTCGCGCTGACTCCACGTTACCGGCCGTTGTCCTGGCCAGTGTGTAGTAGTTTCCGGCGCCGGTCGTGCTGCAGTAGGCGTACGAGGTGACCGGGCTGGTACCCCGGGGACAGCAGCCTGCCCTTACGTCGAATCCAGGCACGTCGATCCAGATCTCCACCGTGACCGCTTGGTTGCCGCATCCGCCGATTCCGGAGATCACGTCTCCGTTCCGGCTCGGAGGATAGGCGTACGGCTGGTACCCGTTGCAATCAGCCGCAGCCGAGGCGGTAGATGCTCCCGGCGCTGCCGGGGCTGCCGACACCGCCGAGGCCCATGACATGAAGAGCCCTAGTGCCACCGTGAGAATCATGATAATTCGCCGGAAACTCATCCTTTTCTCCCATCTACGAGCCACCGATGATTGAGTGATGCTGGTGGTTTCACGTCGAGGCTGCACATGCCTTCGAATGTCAATTTCGATTGCGCCGGCGGCCCTTCCCGTACGATTCTGGCGAGCTGCCGGATCGGCGGCTATCCCTTATCCACCGATATATTTCCTAGCCTGCAATGCAGTTGATGTGCTTTCCTGCAAATTAGCATAGTAAGATCTTGGACAATAGATTTTAGGGAGCCAAAAAGCGCTGCATTCCTGCCAATCGACGCCTCGATGAGGATGCCGCGGCCCATCCGGTCATCATCCCCGGGCGATCGTGGTCGCCCAGGGGAAGGTTCATCTCACGGAACTCCCGGTCCTCCTGCAGCTTCTTGGGCTTCGATCTCCAACCCGTCCACGGCGGATCGAGCTGGGAGAAGCGCCGTATCGAGCGGATGCGGAGCTTCCTCGTCGCACTGTGGCCACCGAATGGCACACCGTACGGATGTACGTGTCTTCCGCCTCAATCGGGGCCGATCACCACCGAGAAGCCAACGGTTTACGGGGCCGACGTTCCTGCTGCATCAAGCCTCTGACCTCCGGGTACGATGCTCGCCTCCCCCGCCATGGAAGATCATCCCGTGTATATCCGGCGAGGCAGGGCCAGCCGTGATCACCCAGGAACCTGCGGATCTAAGATCCGGGAGACTGTGTAGACATGAGCAAGATCGAGCGCCCTCTCGTACGTGAAATGTTTCCCGATCTACTCGCAGATCTCATCGCGTGTCTGAGGGAGGAAGGTGAGGAGGATCTCGCGATCTCCGCCTGGGACATCCGGTTCTATGAGAAGTGCGGATGCAGTGATGATTTCTGCCAGAGCTTCTATACGGCCGAGCGGCCCGACGGAGCGTACGGTCCGGGGCACAGATGTGTGCCGCTGCTTCCAGCGAGAGGCGATCTGATCCTTGACGTCGTTGAGGGACGGATCATGTTCGTGGAGGTCTTGCACTACCCGAAGCTCCCGGCGAACTGAAGCCATTGGCTTGGGACCTGCATCGCTTACGACCCGATGAGGCGCTGAACTGGGCAGAGACCCGGTCGGGAGTGACCGTGGTTGACCGCTCGTCACCCCCTTGGTGGCCTGCTAATGGCCCGACCGACCAACGCTTGACTCTCCCGTCTCCAGTGTTCCGTGGTACTCGGCAGGGTGGGCCTCGAGATCGACGGCGCGTTCTACCGCATCAGCAAACCCGGCTTCGAGATGCTGATTCCTCACTGGGAAGGGTGCGCCCCTGAAACAGCTGATGAAGCAGACGCGACCATCACGCTGTCCGACGGCACTCGCCGGTCGCTACGGTCATGACGCTCGGTGTCGTCAGCAACACCATGGATCGCTGGCGGGACACAGGCGAGTGCCTCAGCGGCCAGTACTTCTGGTGTTCCGATCTGATCGTCATCCGTGAACCCGGCTTCGACCCGAAGATCACCGCAGTGCAGGAAGTGATCGCATCTGGAGAAATCGACGACGCATGTGGCGTCCTTCCGCCGCTCGATGAGGACGTGGATCAGTAGGTAAGTGGCTAACCAGGGATCCAGCAGTTGTACAGCAGTTCGTCGTTCTCCCTGGCCCGACGTGCCGTCGCAATCAAGGGTAGGCGCCCGCTATCCGGTGAGCCGGTGCTGAGGAATGAGGTACCGGATCGTCGATCGCTTTCAGCCACCACCGGAGGCCAGCTCATACGTGGCGGTCGTAGGGCTGCATTCGTGTGGCGGCGTGACGCTGGGGTTGGCGAGCTCGCTCGGGGTGGCGAGCGCCACGGTCGGCGTGACGGTCCGTGCTGCTGCCACGTCATGCTCCGAGGCACCTGCGGTGACGTTCACGCCGGTTGCGAATCGGTGCCCCAGAGCAACGGCAGGGGTGGGATTCTTCGCTGAAGGCCGGATGACCACGCATCCCAAACGAGCAACCTGCTTACCCTGGGGCGCAAGCATCGGGCGAAGCCCGACACAGGAGGAACGTCCGAGCGCCAGCGAGGCCCACGCTTACAGGGCGGGCATCAGACGGCCCACCGAAGCCCTGGGTAACGGGTGGGTGGCTCTGGCACTTTCAGGTGGGCGGTACTGGTTTCGAACCAGTGACCCCTCGCTTGTAAGGCCCATGGGGGTCTAGCGCTGTGCTGTCCTGTACTTGACCAGGTCTATTGGATATGACCGCAAGCGACTTTCCCAAAAGCGAGAGGGCACTAAACGATCACTCTTACTCTTGGACCAGACGAGGGCGTCGTGCGTCGCGCTGGCCGCGGTCGTACCCGTCGATCCCGCCCTCGAACCAGGCGTGCACCGCTAGGTCCAGCATCGCCTTGTCCGCCGGCATGCCGTTCTTGATGCGCTCAACGGCCTTCCACAGCAGCAGGCGAAGGATGGGGTTGTCGGAGTCGGGCCACGGCGGCGCAGGCGCAATCTCTTCCCGCGGACTCGGCCAGTCGCCTCGCTGCCTGTCCTGCTCATCGAGTACGGCCATCAGCGGCCGAGCGATGCTGTCGGGAACGCGCGGCGGATCGAAGTCCTCAATCTCATCCATGGCCCCCATTGTCGAGGCTGACTGGTCGCCATGTCCTGCCCGTTCCGACAGATGAACCCCTGCCGCTTGGCTGACCCCCGATAGCATCGCCTTATGCGGAGCCAGAACGAGATCGCCCGTACATCCCATGACCTGACCACCACACAAGAACGCGTCGAAGCCATGGATCAGGCGGCAAAGGACTACCTGCTCAAAACCGCCAACAAGAACACAAGCAAGGCATACCAGGATGACTGGAACACCTGGCTCCGCTACTGCTCAAAAGTCCGCATACCACCTCAAGAAGTGACCTCCGGAACATATAGCGGCTTCGTCGCATGGATGCTCGGACAAGGCAAAGCGACGAAAACCATCCAACGCCGCCTCACCGGAGTGCGCGTCGCCATGAAGGACGCAGGAACCCCCATACCGGCCGACGTCATCGAGGCGGCAGCCAAGACTCTCGACCGAGCGCTCAAACAGCTCGCCGAAGCCGGCCACCTACGCGAACCAGCCAAGGCGAAAGCGTTCACCGTCGAAGAACTCCGCGCCATGTCCCTCGCCTGTCCCGACACTCCGGCCGGCATCCGCGACCGTGCCCTGCTCGTCGTCGGCTTCGCCATCGGCGCCCGCCGCCACGAGCTCGCCGGACTGCACGTGCGCAACATGGTCGATGCCGCCGAAGGACTGGAGGTGCTGGTGCGAGTCAGCAAGACCGGCTACCGCGACGTTGCCGTCCCCTACGGTCAGCACCTGTCCACCTGCCCCGTCCGCGCTTGGCAGGCGTGGCTCGGCAGCTCGGGTATCGGCGACGGCCCCGCCTTCCGGCGCATCGACCGGCATGGGCGCATCCTCGGCAGCCTGTCCCCCGAGGGGGTCGGCGACATCGTCACCCGCGCCGCGGAGCGCGCCAACCTCGGCCACCGCACCGCACACGGCCTGCGTTCCGGCATGGCCACCGAAGCGCGTCGTGGTCAGCACGACGCGGTCACCATCGCCGCACAGGGCGGATGGACGCCGCACAGCCGCGAGATGCTCGGCTACATGCAGATCGTCGACCGATGGACCGACAACCCTCTGCGCGGCATCGGCATGTAGACCTACCCTCCGACTCCCTCAGCGAGGGCAGATTCTGCCCTCTTCGGTAGAGATCATCGCTACCTCTAGGTAGAGCCCTGTCCCCCGCGCACAAGAACGTTCCAAGAGGTGCACACCCAGCGGGCAGGATGCGCGTCTAACACCCCGTCCGCTTCCTCTCCCCCTGGAGATTGCATGCGTCTCATCGCACGCGCTGCCGCCGCTGTCGTCGCTGCGGCGGTCCTGCCCGCTCTCGCATTACCGGCCGGCGCCGCAGCGAAGCCGAAACTGCCGAAGGGCACGATCACCGCGAGCGTCGTGAAGGTGGTGGACGGGGACACGCTCGACGTCCGCCGCGCCGGCAAGACGCTGCGGGTCCGGCTGCTGGAGGTCGACACCCCCGAGCGGGGCCAGTGCTGGTTCTCCGCCGCTACCGCCCGCACCAAGGCCCTCCTGCCGGTCGGCAAGGCCGTCTACCTTCTGCGCGACAAGGACCCGAAGGACCGCTACGGCAGGTGGCTGTACTACGCGTTCAACGCGAAGGGCGTGCACGTCAACCGCAACCTCGTCCGGTACGGGTACGGCAAGGCCGTCCTCTACGCGCCGAACGACCGCTACATCAGCGTGATGCGCGCCGAGCAGGCCAAAGCGAAGAAGGACAGGCTGCGCATCTGGTCCGGCCGGTGCGACAAGCCGGGCGGCACCACCCCGACACCCACCCCCACGCCGACGAACACCACCAAGCCGTCCGGCGTCGACCCCCGCTACCGGACGTGCGGCGACGCGAACGCGGCAGGGTACGGCCCTTACCGCCGCGGGGTTGACGCGGAGTACGCCTGGTATCAGGACCGCGACGGCGACGGAGTCGTCTGCGAGCGCTAAGCATCGCCCAGCAACGGCAGCGGCCCCCGGACTATCAAGCCGGGGGCTTCGCTGTTGCTGCGGCAGCAGGCAGCAGAACGGCCCCGCCTCCCACAAGGGGGCGGGGCCGCGGTGTTCAAGTCAGGCGTCTGCTAGTTCCACCCGACGAGTGGACGGCTGCTCCTCTTGCGTCAGCTCGTAGCGCGGGAACCCTTGGGTGCCGCATTCTGCGGCGTGAAGGGCGCACTGAACGTTGGCTAGGAACAGCTTGATTGCATCCACTTGCGTGGCCGCTTCGATCCCCATCAGGAAGTGGATGCGGCGCTCAACGAGACTGGCGGTCAGGTCCGGCTCTACGATGCCCACTTCGAGGCCCTGAAGCTTAACCAGCTCGTCAAAGACGCGGTCGGTGAAGGCGTCGAACGCGTCGTCGCTGTCGTCTTGGTCGGTGCAGACGAATCCGGCATCCATGCGCAGGTAGTGGGTCATACACTGCTCCTCACCAGCAAGTCACCCTGTTCAACTGGCCCAGTAGGTTCTTCAGACAGTTCGGGTCGGACGGTGTGCTCGGCATCGTCTTCTTGCACTTCAGTGGGCACGGGCAGTACATCTTGTAGTGCCCATTCCCCCCGAGCTCGACCCTCCAACCCTTCTGTTCGGCCTCCCTGAGGACCGCCTCGAACTCTTTCGTCTTGTGTCGCGGTCTGACCACCTTTGTCCCACCTGTCGACGACTTGAGTCTACGCACCGGCCTCGTCCCCGAACAGACCGCCCTGCCGTAGGTTGGCACAACGCATGACGCCCGGACAGCGGTTTGGGATGACGCGTCGGCAAAACCGGAGCCCTTGGAACGGCAGCGGCCCCCGGAAGATCCAAGCCGGGGGGCCTTTGCGTTGTCGCCATGACGGATAGGCGAGTTTCTTAAAACTCTTCGAGAAACATCCTGACTGGAGTCATCCCCCGGCGTAGCGTCGGGCACACAGATGCCCCGAAGCTGGGAGGTCCGCATGGCCAGCACAGAAAAGATCAACGAAGCACGAAGGGCGCTCGCCGATCGGCTCAAGGAGCTCCGTCTCCACCCCGCCCACGGCAACCCCATGACCGGCGACCAGCTCGCCGACGCCATGGGATGGCCTGGCCGCAAAGCCCGCATCAGCAAAATCGAGAACGCGACGCAGCCCCCCACCATCGACGACATCAAAGCGTGGGCAACCGCATGCGGCGCCGACCATGAGATCCCCGACCTGATAGCGCAGGTGCGCACCATCGACAGCATGTACACGGAATGGCGGCGCCTGGAGCAGCGAGGGCTCTTCGAGGTCCAGGAGGCGTTTATCAGCCTCTACGAGCGCACCACCCAGCTCAGGGTGTGGCAGCACTCCGCCGTCCCCGGCCTGCTCCAGACGGAGGCGTACGCCCGCGCCCACCTGGCGACCATCATCGCGTTCCGCGGCATCCCGGACGACCTGGATCGCGCCGTGGCGGCCCGCATGTCGCAGCAGGACAGCATCGGCGGCGTCCGCCGGTTCGTGTTCCTGCTCGGCGAGCAGGCACTCCACACGCCGATGCTGGATGCGGGCGGAATGCGTGAGCAGCGGGAGCGGCTGGCCGGCTACACCCACGACCACCCGAACGTGTCCCTGGGGATCCTGCCCCGAGACGTCCGCCCGCCGGTGATGCCGCCGGAGAACTTCTGGCTGTACGACACCGCCGAGGTCAGGGTGGATGGGGTAGCGGCGCAGTTCCGGATCAAGAAGCCGGACGACATCGCCGTCTACGAGAAAGCGTTCACCGCCCTGTCCGAGGTGTGCGTGTATGGGGAGGCAGCCAGGAGGCTAATCGAAGCCAACGACTGATCTTTAAGAAACTTATCGAAACTTCGTTGAGCTGCCACGACACAGCTCTCTAACGTCAGCGGCGAACACCTTCGCAGGCCAGGCACTCGGGGACCGCGCCACCCGCCTGGCCCGACGCGACCTCCACCCACGTCGCCCGTGAGGAAATCGCCGTGTCCAACGACGCCTCAACCCAGGCCGCCCTCGACCTCCACAGTGCCGTCGCGAGAGCCGCAGTAGCTGCCCGCGCTGCCGCCGCCCGCGAACCGTTCGAACTCCGCCAACTGGCCGTACTGCAGGACACCTACCCCGGCTGGGACATCAGCCGCGTCCGAGACGATTCCGGCCGGCAGCGGTGGCTCGCCGTGTACGGCGGTCCACTCACGGAAGAGATGCGCGCCGCCAACGCGGCAGCCACAATCCTGGAGTCGGATGCTGTCACCCTCGCGGCCACCCTCGCGTGGCAGTCGGCCCTCGTCGGCGCTGTGACCGCGACACATCAGCCCTTCGGCCAGTCCTTCGGCGGGGAGACGTAGCTGCCGCGCTACTCCTCGGCCGCCTGAAGTTTCTCGGCGGCGCCCGCCAGCACGTAGCTTCCGGTGCCCCGCTCCGTCTCCACCAGGCCGGCCTCGCGCAAGGCGCGGTGCACCTTCTGGGCGACCGTGTTCGACATGTCCCACCCGGTCATGAGTTCGTGCACCGTGGGCACCCGGTCGCCAGGGGCCAGCTCACCGGTGCGGATCTGGTCGCAGATCGCCGCGAACGCCTGGCGCCACTTCGACCGACTCGGATGCATGCGATCAAGATTCGTGCGCCATACCAGGGTGGACATAGCAACACGTAGACGCCCCGTAATACACGTGGATATGGTTTAAGACACCTTGACGTGGCAGACTCGATGGCCAGACATGAGTCGGGCCCGGCAAGCGCGCGAACGCTAGACCGGGCCCTGATCGCACACTGGAGGTGCGACATATGGACCAGCCTAACCCGATGCCCCAGATCCCAGAGTTCAACGTCTGGGAAGACGGCGAAGGCTTCCACGCCACCTGGGCCAAACCGCTCGGCGCCGACGAAGCGCACGCGCGCATCCCAGAGCAGGCTGATTCCCGGCACGTCGACCAGCTTGAGGCCGAGTGCGCCTGGCTGCGCATCCGCCGGGATCTCGCGACCCAGTCCACCTGGCGGCGCACAGTGGATATCCCGTTCAGGACGGGCGACCCGACGTGAGCGCCGACCCCGACGGCTGGGCAGCGAAGAGAACCGGCTCAACCGCGTGCGACGCAGGCAGAAGCCACAGCACCGAACTCCCAGGCCGGAGGTAGAGGTGTCCGGGTACGGCATCGGGTTCACAGGCCGGCCCGGCGTGGGCATGGCGGAGCTTGGCACGCTACAGCGGCACGCAGTGCCTGTTCCTTGGCCGCCAGGTGCACCCTACGGTGACGCGGTGTGCGGCCGGCGCGTCGTCCTCAACTGGATCTGGGGGCAGCCGATGACGTACTCCCTCAAGGACGGCTCCCTGTGCGCGGAGTGCGTACAGCGCCTCACCTAGACAGCCCGGCCCCCGCTTTCTGCTGCGGATTGCGGGAGCCGGGCGATCAACCCGGTCCTAGCGCGGACACCGGGACGCTGGCGGCCCTGCCCTTCCGGCCGGAGGGGACGGAGGGCAGGGCTGCCGCAAACAAATAGGAGGGAATCCGTGAACGACTGGCCGCAAAATTCCCCACGTCCTACCGTCGGGGACATGAGCACCACTGACCGTGACCACTTCACTGCGATCACCACCCCCCGCGGGAGTGTCGTGAGCATCCCGTTCCTCACCGCCGAGCAGGCCGCCGACGTCGCCGACCAGTTCGAGCCGCCCGCCGAACCAGTCGCGCCGATCGAGGCCGGCGAGGAAACCCAGCAGTGCAGCAAGTGCAGCGGGGCCGGCGGCTGGAACGAAGAGGTCCGGACGAAGACCGGCAAGGGCGGCGAGGTCGTCACGCAGAAGTGGGTGAACTGCAGGCCCTGCGGCGGCACCGGGCGAGTCTCGAAGTAGGGCAAGACGCGAGCTGGCCCCCGCCTACGAATCCCGGGCGGGGGCCTTCGCGCCTGGCAAGGCGAGGGCTCCCGTGACAGCCTTGCCAGGCACACGAAAAGGCCCTGCCGCCCGTCGTGGGCGGCAGGGCCTTCGTCCTATCTCCGGAAGGTTACACATGTCCGTTTCTGCAAGTAGCTTGCAAAGCATTGGTGCGACTGCTACACCTAAGAAGTGACCGACGAGCGGGAGGTGAGCGACGACATGCTTGCCGCACGACTTCGTGAAACAGCCGCCCGCGTACAAGCAGGCGAACAAGCCCGCGACGAACGAGGACGACTCATCGAAGAAGCCGGCCGCCGCAACTGGCCCCGCGAAGTGATCGCCGACTTGGCCGGCGTCAGCCACCAAGCAGTGACCCAACGCATCCAGAAGAGCCGCCAGCAAGACACAACCGAATAAGCCGAACGCCCCGGAGCCAGCGTTGGCGCGCTGACCCCGGGACTTGATCTCGAAACCTCCGTGACTAGAGGACAGGTCCGAGACCCATGGCACAAAGTAATGCCGCTGACCTGCTCAGCGGTAGTCCTGTTGATCCGTTTCCCGTTTCCTCTCCCGCCGACTGGTGGGCGTGGATATGGACCCATATCTCCATCCCTCTCCCGCCCATCGAGGTGCTGTGGGGTGTCGGCGCGCTGGCCGTCCTCCTGCTCACCTTCCTGTTCGGCCGCGCCTCTCTGAAAGGTCTGCGCAGCCTCGGGCGCCTCACGAAGGCGTACCTGTCCAGCCGTTCCATCGAGGACGTGCTGACGATCGTCGCCGCCTCGATCGCGACCGGCGTCTCCGCGACCGGCATGTGGCGCTTCGCCGAAGACGTACTCCACCTGCCATTCCTCCTGCGGGTGCTGCTGTTCGCCTTCATCGAGGTCGCGATCGTCACCTCGGCGGTGCGTGCCCGCCGGAACATGCGGGAGAACTTCTCCGCCGGCGTGGACGGCATGGCCGTGTGGGCGCTCACCGTCCTCACTGCGGTCCTGTCGAGCATGGACGCCCGCTCGCTGCCGGAGGCGGTGTTCAGGCTCGCCGCCCCGCTGGTCGCAGCGTGGCTGTGGGAGCGCGGCATGGCCATCGAACGCCACCGCATCCGCGGCACCAAGGGCATCCACTGGCGGTTCACGCTGGAACGCGCCATGGTCCGCCTCGGCCTGGCGGAGGCGCGCGACCGTAGCGCCGCCGACGTGGACGCCCACCGCAGGCTCACCCGCGTCGCGCTGGCCGCCAAGCGGGCCAAGGCGCTGCGCGAAGCCGGCGCCCCCGAGCGCAAGCTGCGCGCCGCCTTCGCCAAACTCGACAAGGCCATGGACCAGGCCGTCGAGCACACCGGCCTGTCCGACGACGAGACGCGGCAATCGGCTCTGCTGGCGCGGATCGACGCGCTGAACAGCACGGCCACGCTGGCACGCCGGGACAAGGTCGCCAGGTGGGCCGACCCGACGACCCAGGAAGACCGGGAGCGGGCCGAGACGGCATTGAACGAGGTGCTGCAATTCGACACCGCCGAGGCGACCCAGCGGGCCATCGACCGGACCGCGGTGACGCTGATGGCGTTGACCGAGCGGGCGACCTCCGAGCAGGTCACCAACAAGGTCACGCCGCTGGTCACCGAGACTGTCACCCATGTGGACGTCCCCGCCCCCCGGAACGGCACCACGCTGACCCCTGCCGTGACTGCTCCGGTGACTCCCTCGTTGACCGTCGAACGAGTCAACGAAGACGTCACGTTCGACGTCACCGACGAAGCCTGGTTCGACATCGAGCGGGCGCTGACCGCGGACCCCTCGGTGACCCGGATGTTGACCCACCCGATGACCCCTGACGAGGTCACCCAAGAGGTCAACGACGCCGCCGATGAGGCTACGAAGACCAAGGTCATGCGCCTCTACTGGGAATCCGAGGTGGCGAAGAAGCGCCACCCGCGCCCGATCGATCTGGCCCGCCATGCGGGCGCCGATCGCAGCCTCGCCTCCCGCCTCCTCAACGAATGGGTTGAGGAGCTGTCTGGCTGGGACAAGCGCCGCGCCAAGGCCGCACTACGCGGCAAGGCATCCGCGTAACCATCTCAACGATTGGACAAGAGCATGGCTCTGCTTGTGATCGTCGGCGTCTTGATAGGCGCTGTTGTCACCATGATGATCTTCAAGATCACGCGCTGGTGGGAGCTCATCATCCTGGTCGGCCTGGGCTCCCTGGCCACCGTCTGTGTCTACAACGGCTATGTCGGCGAGTTCTTCGACACGCTCACGGCGTGGGCTCGGTGAGTGGCATGAGCTGGCTCATCATCGCCCTAGTCCTCGTGATCGCCATCGGCGCGGTCGAGAAGTCCGACATCAGGCCCGCCGCCCGCATCCGTGGCAGCCGCGCCTACCAGGGCGGCCGGCGGCGCGCGATCGACCTCGGCAGTGTCCTGCGCGGACGGCCTCCGCTGTACGTCAATGGCCAGCGCACCGATGTGAAGGACCTGACGGCGCAGGTCGCGGCGATGTCCGACCTGAAGCCTCCCAGGCAGCCCAAGGCGAAACGCCCCACCATCGCCTACACCCCGCCCACCGCACCTGCGCCGACGCCTGCCGCAGCCAACGGCAGCGCCTCAGCGCCGGGGTCCGCCGGCATCACCGTGGACTTCTTCCAAGGGGTTCTGATGCTGATCAACGCCCCCTACGAAGGGCCGAACGACGCCCTGCGCCAGCTCCGGAGCCTCGCCGAAGGCGGCAGGCAGTGGAACGGCGGCCTGATCGGGCTGCACCGGCGGATGTCCGATCCGGCCGACATGCGGATCGACCCGTTCGTAGCGGATCACGTGGTCCGTGCGGCGGCGCTGGGCCAGGCGATGGTACTGGAGCTGGTGGAGGCGGACACGGCGATGACCGCCCTGCTGAACATGACCCTTGCCGAGATCACCGAGCGGGGCCTCCAGGTCCCCAACACCAAGTAGGAGTGACGTTGAAGCGGGCGCAGCAGCAACCGGCCGGCTACCACGTGGTGTTCCAGCCGCAGGAGCCGCCGAAGCGCCGCGCCTGGCCTATCCGGGCGGGCCGGTGGATGCGCAGGAACCGGCTGTGGCTGATCCCGCTCGCCATCCCGTTCGGCCTGCTCGTGGCAGCTCACACGGTATACAAGGCGGGCTGGTGGTGGTGGTTCATCCCTGCGGTACTACTGGTGTCTGCCGCCGTCGTGATGGGCGCCCCGGACCGGTGGGACCGTACCGCGGAGGTGCGGTTCGCTCGCGCCACCGCCGCGGGGATCGCCGCCTGGCTGATCGCAGGCGCGCTGTGGGGCGTCTGGAACGCTCTCATGACGTACACGCTCGGCGGCCTGTGGACGATGTGGACCGTCTGCTGGTGGTGGCACAAACGCCCCCGCAAGCAAGACAAGGCCATCGCCGAGTGGGACCTGCAGTGGCAGCTCATCATCCACCGAATGCGCCCACAACAGCTCACCAACAGCCACGTCATCGAGGTGGACCTGTCGGACGAGAACGTGGACGCATTGCTCATCAAGCTCGACCGGGGGCGGCAGAACATCGGCAACCTGCGGGACGCTGGCGAGTCAATCCTGTCTGCGTGGGAGTACCCGGAGGAGACCACGTTCCGGGTGGTCAAGCACGGCAGGAACCGGAACTGGGCCTGGTTCAAAATCCAGCACGCCAACCCGCTGGCCGAACGCCGCGAGTGGGACGAGGACCTCGCCCCGTCCAGCTTCCTGGACGAATTCGTCGTGGGCTTCACCCCCGAAGGCGCTCTGATCAAGACGACGCTGCCGAAGGCGCACTGGTTCATCGTCGGCCAGACACAGTTCGGCAAGTCCACGTGGCTGTCCCTGAAACTCGCCCAGCTTGCCGCCTGCGACGACGTCCTCATCTGGGTGATCGACCTCAAGGGCGGCGGCATGGCCGCCCCGTGGAAGCCGTGCATCGACTGGCTGGCCACTACCCATGCCGAGGCCGAGCAGATGCTGGCCGCAGCCAAGCGGATCATCAATGCCCGCTCCTCCCTCACTGGCGACCACATCCCCTCCCCCGAGGACCCGGCGATCGTCATCGTCATGGACGAGTGCAACGAAGCTTTCGGGCAAGGCACAGGCACCGCCGCGCTGGTGGCTGCGGGGGTATCGGTGGCGCAACTCGGCGCGGGTATGTCGGTCGAGCTCGACGCGGCCACCCAGATCGGTGGCCTGTCGTCGATGGGCGACGAGCGGATCCGCTCCAACCTGTCCAAGTGCATGGCGTTCCGCTGCCAACAGGACGCGCACGCCGAGTACGCGCTGGAGGACTGGAAGCACCTGAGCGCCTCCAAGCTGGATCAGCCCGGCATGTTCTATTTCAAGGACCAGGCAAAACCGTCCGTACTGGGCCGCGGCTTCTGGATCTCTACGCCGCAGCGCGCCCGCCTGGCCCGCATGTACGCCGCCCGCCGCCCGGTACTGCCGGAGGCGCTCGCTCTGCACGCCGGCGAAGCGTACTCGTCTCGCCACGATCGTGGGGCTGCCGCTCGGCCGCCCTCCCCTGCCCGCGAGGAGTTTTCTGTGCCTACCCCTGCCGAGATGGCCGCCGCGATCGAGTCCGGCCTTCCCGATCCTGTCACGCACGCTCAGATGGCAAGGCTTGCCGAGGCCCGTGCCGCCGATGGCCTCCCTCCCCTGTCGGCGGAGCAGGCCTCCCGGACTGGTCAAGATCGTTTTGTGGCTGAGCTGCAGTCCGGACCCCGCTCCCCCACCCAGCTCATCGAAGCGTCAGGGATGAGCAAGTCGTGGGTGATGGCGATGCTGCCCAAGCTCGTCGAGTACGGCGCAGCTCGCCAAGCAGGACCGCGAGAGCCGTACGAGGCGGTCCCCGGGATGGACATCCAGGAGGCGCTGGCCGAGATCAGACGCGACCGGCGCAAGCTCGAAGACAAGGCCAAGACCAAGGTCAAGGATCTGGTGACGTCATGAGGTCACTCACAGTCCGTCACCAAGGTCCACGAAGATCACTCCTGTGGACTTGTGGGAGCCCATACGTGCGTAGGCGTGGGCGCGCGGGCGCGAGTGGACCTCCCGTGGACCTCGCGAAGAGGGGTTCGTGGACCATCCGTGGACCTCACGATGATCTACAGAGCGTAACCGCCGAGAGGGGATGTCGATCATGTTCGCGGCGATGATGACCGACCTGCTGGACATGGCCACCGCCACCGCATGGATGGCTGACGGCCTTTGCAGCCAGACCGATCCGGAGGAGTTCTTCCCCGACACTGGCGAGAGCTCGGACGCCGCCAAGCAGGTGTGCCGCGACTGCCCGGTGCGCGAGCGGTGCCTGGAGTACGCGCTCGCCGAGGGGATCGAATTCGGCGTCTGGGGTGGCCTGACCGCCAGCGAACGCGCCAAGCGGCTCGACCTAGCCGCTTAACCGACCAGTGCACCACCGAGAGAAGGAGAGCGGCAATGGCCAGCGACAAGCCCAGACGGCAGCCCAGGATCCAGCAGACGGCCCCGGTCGTGAACAACACGACCGGCCCAGTCACCATCCGGGGAGTGACCGCGTACGACGAGGAAGGCAACGCGGTCGGTCGGGTTGGCGTTGAGGCGCCGGGCGACGGAGACGTTGCGGAGTAGCCAGTTCAGGCGTGAGAGCCCTGGGCGTCTTCCCCATCGCCCAGGGCTCTCGCATGTCCAGGCTATGCCTTTATGTCCGTTTCGGCGTAGTGTGCTGCCGTGGCAACGTGGCACGGCCCCGACGGCATCCTCATCGAGCCGATCATCCTCAATGATCGGCCGCGCCTACGCGTCACCCAAACCGTCAACGGGCGCCGCTACCTGATCGCCTACTGCGCCAGTGTCAAGCAGGTGGCCAAGCACGTGGCCCTAGCGGACCTCGTCGAGGTCATCCCGCTCCGCCGCGGCGTCGCGTAGCGCCTTCTCCGCTTTCTGCCGGTTGTCCACCGTGGCCCACCACCGGTGGGTCTGGATCTGCACGGCCAGCCTCCGGCACTCGTCCTGCGCCGCCGACCACGCCAGCTTTTGCTCTTCGGACGCTGCCTCGGCTTCTCCCGCGACGACAGCAGCGTGTGGGGGTAGCGCCCGTCCAGCGGCAGACAGCCGTTCCTCGGCCGCCACGAACGCGCGCCGCAGCTCAACCAGGTCGTCAAAGTCAGACATCGTGCATCTCCCCAGGTCATATGGTGCGAGTCGCATCTTAGAGGAGGGACTGGAGAGCTAACCGGTCGCCACTCTGGGACAACCATCTGTGACCGGGTGTCGTCTAACAGTGGTCAACTCCCCAGCACGAAGGGCCCAATGATGCGCTCTCCCCTTGTCGCCGCCGTCCTCGCGGTCGCACTCGCGGCCGGCTGCTCATCTGCCACCCGGTCCGCGGACCTGGTGCCGTCAGACACGGCTACCGCCGTGCCGTCCCCCACGCCGACGAGCACGATGTCCGCAACGCCGACGCCCACAAGGACGATCACGCCGATCCCGGTACCCACTCCGACGCCTACGCGGGTGAAGAAGACGCCCCGCAAGGTGGTGGCCAAGCCGACACCGAAGCCGAAGCGGACGACGAAGGCCCCTCGCCCGGCGATCAGGTCCGACGTCCATCCGGGCTCGTTCTGCTCTCCGCAGGGGGCGATGGGCCGGACGGTGAAGGGGACGCTGATGCAGTGCTCGTCCAAGGCGGGCGCTCAGGCGCGGTGGCGCTCGGCCTGACCCGGACGACACGAAAAGGCCCGCCGCTCCGTATGGAGTGGCGGGCCTCGCGTCACCCGCTGACCACGGCGAGCTGCCGAACACCCGGGGTTCGGGGGTGGCGCTCCACCAGCTCGGCGGCGATTCTCCGGATCGACGGCCTGTCTTGCACTTCGGCCGGCGCGTGCTGGTAGGCCGTCAGCAGTTCCGCCGCGGCCTGCTCAGGTTTGCCCCACTGCCACCAGGCGCGGGCGAGGTCGGTGTGGAGCCTTCCCCGCCGCTCGGGCGTGGAGAACATGCCGGTCCGCAGGCTCCGGGCGGCATGCAGGGCGGTCCCGGCGTCGCCTAGGGCGTAGTGGATGTCCACGCGGTAGAGCGCCGCGAACGGCCTCATCGCCGGAATACGGGCGGCGGCACGCTCGGCCTCGGCGATCCCCTCCAGTGCCCGGTCACGGTCCCCTGCCCAGGCGCAGGTGTACGCGCGGGCACACAGGAGCCGCAGGTGCGTGGCGGCTTCGGATGTGGTGCGCAGCCCGGTCGTCGTCAGTTGGTCGACGCCCCTGGACATCACGGCGGTGGCGAGGTCGGGGCGTCCCTGGATACGCAGCATCATGCCCAGAGCTCGCGCTGAGGCCGCCTTGGCAACGGGGTCTTCGGATCTGTCGGCGTACAACATCGCTCGCTCCGCCGCGATCCGGGCAGAGGGCTTTTTGCCGATCTTGTTGAGGGTGTCGGTGGCCAGGTTGTAGCTCGCCGAGACCATCACCCACCTCGTGGAGGTGTCAGCTTGCTCGGCCGCCTCCCGTGCCGATGCGAGCAAACCAGGCAGGGCGGCGATGAGGGCGGTCAGTTCGCTGGCGTCGAATTGGCGGCGCGCGGACCGGAGCATCTGGGCGAGTTCCGCCGGGCTGGCGGCGTGGTCCGCTTGCGGGGGCACCGCCAGGGCGTCGTCCAAGCGCTGGAGCAGTGACAGTGGGACGCTGAGCCCGGCTGCTGTGAGCAGTGTGCGACGCCGCATCGGATCGGTCCCCTCGTCGTGACTTCCATCATGCAGTGTAATCGTTTCATTGCTCTGTGTGACAGGTCTTAGGTGCTGGCGCGTTTCGGCAGGCGCAGACATCGCGGCGACGCCCACCATCGCTCGACCACCAATGGCCTCGCCCACGTCGGGCAGGAGTCCGAAGATCTGCGGCGGCAGGCCGAGGGCGGCGGCGAAGCGCCGCAGCACCGTCGTGTCACTCAAAGGGGCAACCCCGCGCTCGTAGCGGGAGACCTGCGAAATCGAGTACCCGGTCCGCTGCCCGAGATCGGCGAGCGTCAAGCCCTGAGCCTGCCGGGCAGACCTCACGACAGCACCGGCGGACCGTCTACCAGATGGATGCATCGGCTGCTCCACACGAGAGTCCCGGCCTCACCGTAACCCGCCTACGGGCCTGAGGCACGGCGGTTTGCAGAACACGCAAACCACTACCGCGACGTGCAAGAACGTCTAGCAGTGCACGCCGGTCCGGGGCTTGCTGGAACCAACCGGACCACAGGAGAGCACATGCTACCGACCCCCACCGCGCCCGGCTTGAACCTCGCGGCGGCCACAGGCGGCGACTTCGCTCGCCGCGGCGGGCAACTGCGAGTCTCCCTCACTCCCCGCTGTCAACTCGGCTGCTGGTTCTGCCACAACGAGGGCGAGATTCCGCCACGCATCACCCACCACGACCGCGCCATCCAGCCCCGCCGCCGGGCGTTCAACGCCAGCGATTTCCTGACCGCGATCAACGCCATGACCTCCGCCGGGATCCGGCGCGTGTTCTTCACCGGCGGCGAGCCGCTGCTGTCCCCGCTGGCACGCCCGATCCTGCAGGGCCTGCCCGAGCATCAGATGAGCGACTACACCACCACGCTGATCACGAACGGTCTCACCCTCACCAAGGACCTCGACTGGCTGGCCGCCACCGCGCTGGACCGGATCAAAGTCTCGCTGCACTACTTCTCCGATGCCTCCATCGCCGCGATCGCCGAGGGAAAATCCGGCGACATCGCGAAGATCAAAGCCGGTATCGAGGCCGCCATCGACGTCATCCCCCTCGTGGAGCTGAACCTTCTCCTGCAGGAGCAGAACGCTCACGAGGTGATGGACATCATCTCCTACGCCCGCGAGCTCGGCACCGGACTGCAGATCATCGAACTCGTCGACACCGACCACAACCAGGACCTGGGCGGCGCGAAGGTCCCATCGGCCGATATCAGCTCTCACCTCCGCTCGATCTCCACCGCCGAGAAGGTGGTCACCTCCGGCACCGGCCAGGGGCGACGAGTCTTCACCGTCTCCGGCCAGCGCGGCGAGATGACCATCGAGGTCATCGACGCCTCACTCGGCCGCCACCACGTCGGCCAGTGCACCACGTGCCCCAAGCGGTCGCAGTGCATCGAAGGCTTCTGGGCGCTTCGCCTGGACTCGGCCGGCGCCCTCAGCCCATGCCTGCTCCGCCCCGACTTGCGCCTGGACGTCACCCCGTACACGCAAGATCAGGCCGCGCTGCTGGCGGCCGTCTCCGCACACCTGGACGCCTTCACCGAAGGGACGCTCTCGTGACCATCACCGCAACCCGCGGCATCAACAAGCCGCTTCCTGCCGCCTACCAGCCGGCCGCAACGCCCCGCTCGGGCATCTTTGTGGTCCTGGAGGGGATCAGCGGATCGGGCAAATCCACCCTCGCCGCCCACCTGGCCGCGCGGCTGGACTGCCAGTCCTTCCACACCGTCCCGGCCCCGGTCTCGGACCTGCAGCCGTACATCAACGCGAACGCCCGTACCCTGCCCCAACTGGCCTTCTACCTGGCAGGGGCGCTGCACGCCGCCGACCTGGCCCGCAAGGCGCTACAGCACGGGCACGCGGTCGCCGACCGCTACGTCAACTCTGTCATCGCCAACCACGCCGCCGTGCACGGCCTCGACAACGCCACTGTCATCGAGACCATCGCCCCCTTCGCCGGCTACCTGGCTGAGCCGGACCTGACCGTCTACCTGCACACCGACCTCGCGGAACTGACCGAGCGGATGGGCGCCAAGACCGACCAGACCGCCGCCGACCGCGACCTGATCGCCGACCGGGCCCTGCTACGACGACTCCAAGAGCGCTACGACCAGGTCGCCGACGACGACCCGACCGCCTACCACTTGCACACGGACGGCCGCACCCCGGATCAGCTCGCCGACCACCTCGCCAACATGGTCCACGCAGTGGCCAGCGTCCAGACGCCCCTCGCTCACATCTGACAAGGCGACACGAACGGCCCGTGCTCCCCGCGCGCCCGCGATAGCGTCGGCCCCACGACGCATCGCCCACCGCGGGGAGCACGGCCATGACCACCGAACCGTTTCGGCCCCACGTGGGCGTGCACCTGATCCTCATCCAGGATGGCAAGGTACTCCTCCTGCTGCGGGCCAACACCGGTTTCGCGGACGGCTCGTGGTCGGTGCCCGGCGGCTGCCTGGATGCCGGCGAAACCTTGCCCGAGGGTGCGGCGCGCGAGGCCCGTGAGGAGCTCGGCATCGTCATCGACCCAGCCGACCTGGATTTCGCGCTGGTGTGTCACCACGCCGACCCCGACGGCCAGGCACGCATCGGCGTTTTCTTCGTCGCCACCCGGTGGACGGGAGAGCCGGTCAACGCTGAGCCGGGCAAATGCGACAAGCTCGACTGGTTCAGGCTCGACGACCTGCCCGACGACGTCGTCACCTACATCCGCACCGGCCTCACCGCCTACCGCGGCGGCCTTGCCTTCAGCCTCGACGGCTGGTCGTAGGGGTTCGCGCGAAAGCCCATCGCCTGGCTGGAGAAATAGGCCCCGAAACGCGAATCAACCCCCGCCTCTCCGGAGAGGTGCGGGGGCTGCTTCATGGAGGGCGACGGCTCCCGTCTGCTCCGACGATACGGCGGTCAGGGCTGGCCGTCGAGGTCGTCGTACGCCCGATCTTCGGGTGAGAGCCAGTCGGACCACGCGCGAGAGAACTGCCACTCGCCGGCCTCGCGGGTCACGTCTCGCTGCTCCACTCGTTTCCTCCACCGGGTTGAGGTGTCCCCACCAGAGCAGTCGGGCCCGTCCGTGTGGCGCATTCGGTGCCAGCCCGCACGCGTGCCGGGGCAGCATCCTGGGGTCTGGTAGCGGCCTAGCATCCTGGCCACGTCTCACGCTCCGCTCTGAGCCTGTCGATCCTCGCCCGCAGCTCGTCCAGGTCATCCACCTTCAGCGGCTGCTTGAGCCTCTCCTCCGCGCCAGCCAGCAGGGCACGGACCTCGTCCGCGTAGAAGCGGTCACCGTTCGAGTAGACGAAGATCTCGCGCCCGTCGTTGCCGATGATGGTGGTCCGCTCAGACTCCATCTCGGCACTCCCCTCGATTCGCCCAATCGAGAATCTCACCGCCGCGAGAGGTATCGAAGGAGACCGGCCACCCTCCCACTCCCAGCGGCGGCCGTCGCCGCTCCCTCGTGGAGTGATCATGTACTCGAAGTCGCTCACGCGTCCGCCGGGTATCGGGTGTAGTTGCCGGGCGTCTCCTGCCACACCCGCATCGCATCCGCCTGAGCCCGCGCGCCGGCAGCCCGGACGGGAGCGCCGTTCTTCTCGGCAAGGTCCGCCCACGCCTCGACGATGGCGGGCGCGGTGAGGTCCTTCGCACGCAGGACGAACACGGGCTCGTCCTCGCCGATGACCCCGTGCGGGTCCTGGATCTGCTGATAGTCGTCGCGGCCGTGGCGCATGCGGGTTCTCCTCTGGGGTTGAAAGGGGCCGGGCGGCCCAAGGCGACCCGACCCCGTAAGCCCGCCGCCCTACCACCGTCGTGGGCGCCGCAGCGTCCTGCGGCAGAGGCGGGTAGCCCCACCTTAACGCCGCTCTTATCCGTCTTGTAGTAGTAGGCGCGCCTTTTGCGCCACACTGTATAAGTCGGCTGGCATATTCGCCCGCCCGTATGGAGTGGGGAGGATGCCGCGCCGATCGACCAGCTCCCCCCGAGGGCTGGCACCCCGAGAGGACCCTCAATGCACAGCAGACTCGCGGCCGTCGTGGCCGCCGTGACGCTGGCGGTGACTGGCGCGGCCATCGCCGGGCCGGCGCACGCCACCCCCGCCCCCAAGCCGAGCGTGAACGTCGCAGACGCGTGCGCTCCCCTCTCCCTGGTCAACCCCACCCGGTGGGGCGCCCAGTTCAGCTACCGCGTCGTCGGCCACCGCCCGGTCGGCCCTGTCGCCGTCCCTGCCCGTTCGACGGTTCAGCGTGAGCTGCGTCCCCGCTACGGCTCCGGCGCTCTGGCCGTGCAGTGGTGGGCTCGGTCTCACGACTGGCGGGCCAAGGCCGTAGCGGTGGTCCGTGCGGAGCGTGTGCTCCGCACGGCGAACGGCGTCGAGGTGGCAGCTCAGGCCAAGTTCGATGCTGCGGACAAGGTTCTCCCCACCAAGACCGACAAGTGGGCAGGCTCATGGGCTGCAGAGCTCGCGAGGCTGAAGGTCGTCGCCGCTGACCAGGACCAGACGGAGCATCGCGCCGAGGCGCTAGAGAAGATCGCCCTGATCGAGCCGTACCTCGACGCCGAGTCGGCTCTCGCTGACGCCAAGGTCAAGGTCGTCGACGCCCGCAGCACGGTCAGCAAGGCCCAGGAGGCGTCCTACTGGACGCGCTGGAACCGAGGCCTCGTCCGAGTGGCGGAGTGCGTCACCCCGACTCCGACGCCTACCCCGACCGTGACTCCCACCGAGGAGCCGACCGCCACTCCGACCCCGGAGCCGACCCCGACCGTCACCGAGACGGAGACCCAGGAGCCGACTCCCGAGCCGACCGTTACCCAGACCAACACCCGCGTGATCGTCGTCAATGACGTGATCGTCCCCGACAGGGTCGACACCGGTCTCGGCGGCCTCGCCACCAAGTAATCCCCCCTGGGGCTGGACTGCGCTGGAGCGGTCCAGCCCCGCTTCCCTTTCTGGAGCCCTCCATGCGTAGCCTCGCCGCCGTAGCCGCCGCCTTGGTCCTCGTGTCCGCCTGCGGCGGGAACGGCCCTTCTGGGCAAGCTCAGCCGCGCCTCGCTGCGGAAGATCCCCCCTCAAGCATCAGCACTCCCACGCTCACCAAGTCGCCTCGCGCGGCCGAGCCGGAGCGGATCCGCATCCCGTCGATCGGCGTAGACGCCCGCATCGTCAAGGTCGGACTCAAGGCCAACGGCGACATGGAGACGCCCGACTTTGGCAAGGCGGGCTGGTACACCGAAGGCCCCCGCCCGGGGCAGGACGGACCGGCCGTGGTCGTCGCCCATGTGGACAGCAAGACCGGTCCGGACGTTTTCGCCAAGCTCAAGCAGCTGAAGCGCGGAGAGAAGATCGCCATCACCGACAAGAGCGGCAAGGTACATCAGTTCGTGGCCCGCCGCCAGCAGCAGACTGACAAGACCGCGCTCCCCGTGAAAGCCATCTGGGGGAAGACGGACGGCCCGGCGCTGAGGCTCATCACCTGCGGCGGCGACTTCGACCGCAGGATCAACCACTACGTCAGCAATGTGATCGTGTGGGCCGACGCCGCCTGACCCTAGACGTACGACGACGCCCGCCCTCCCGGAGGAGGGCGGGCGTTTCGCATTCCTAGGCCAATCGCCCTTGTGTACACAATGACAACTGTGTACTCTCATGGAGGTGAGCGAGAACGAGATCGGCCTCCGCGAAGGACGCGCCAAGTTCGGCGACCTGGTCAACCGAGCGGAGTACTCAGGCCAGACCACCTACGTCACCCGGCACGGCCGCCGAGTCGCCGCCATCGTCCCCATCCACCTCATCCCCCAGGAGTGCACCATGACGACCTTCCAGATCCTCGCCAGCAACGGCAGCGAAGAGCCCAGCGAAGGCCCCGCGTGGCTGATCGTGGACGACTCTGACAGCGTCATCGTGGCCGCGCCGTTCAAGGACGGCGACACGATCGACGACGCCATTGCCCGGTTCGTCGAGGCGGGGGAACTGCCCGAGGGGGCACAGCTGGAGCGTCAGGAGCGGATGCACGACCCGTACTCGTGGCAGCCCTCGGGTTACGCATTCCGGTGGACCGTCACAGCGCCCGAGTAGTACGTTCAGCGCGTGGCCCGGCGCGCTTGCGAAGCCGGGCCCGTGCACCATCTCCCTGCCCCCGCTTGCACCGGGGACAGGGCCTCTTTGCGTCACCCTGGCGTAGCCGTCACGAGCAAGGAGGACACATGGCGACCCTTGACGACCTGGAAGTAGAAGACCCAGTCATCACGGTCATTCTCACGGAAGTCCACAAAGACGACACCGCCACAGTGCAGGCGTGGCAGGTAGATCGCCGCCCGGACACCGTGGCCGAACTGGACCAGGTCAGAGAGAAACTGCGCACCCTGTGGGGCGACCCATGCGACCAGACGATCGGCGTGATCGCGCGCGACGAAGGCGGGGAGCCGGAACTCCACGTGCAGCTAGATGACATATAGCCCCGTGCTCGCTGCCTGACCCCGGACATGCGAAAAGAGCGCCTCGCCCCAGTCCCGAAGGACCGAAGCGAGGCGCTCTCATGTCGCCACCCGGGGAGGTAGGCGCGTACGTGGGGCGGTCAGGCCGCCAGGTTGTAGGCGCTCTTCGGCTTGCTGGTCTGCCGCAGGAACACCGCCACGCCAGCACCCACGAGCGACATGATGACCGCCGTCTTCTCCGGGGTGGCGTCCCAACCGAACGTGATCGCAGCCGAGATCGCAGCCTGAACGAAGCCCAGAATGGCCGCCTTGATGCTGCCGCCGTTGTCCGTGCTGCGGGTGGTGAACGCCATCCACACGCCCGCAGCGGCCAGCACAGCCGCGTTCACGCCAGCGGTCATCTCCTCCGACCACGGCAGGAAGAACGCGGCCACGAACTGCACCACCATGGCCACGAACGTCGCGTACAGGACCGGCTCGCCGGTTAGCTCGTCACTCTTCATGCGCCCCTCCAAGGGGTGAGGCCCGCACTCGGCGGGGGGATTTGGGAATGCGAAAGGGCGGCCCACATCTGGTGGACCACCCGAGGAAAAGACAGGTGTGTGCGGCTACTTGCCGAGCGCGCCGAGCTTGGCGAGGATCTCGTCCTGCTTCGCCTCGATCCGGTCCAGCCGCTGCTGGGTCCGGTCCTGCTCCGTCTCCAGCTCCTGCAGAAAAGCCGCAGGCGAACGCTCCGACTCGGCGTCCTCACCCTTGTTCATCTTGATCCGGGCGTCGTGCCAAAAGGCGTTAACGTCCATGTCGTCGTCCTCCTCGATGGCCTGTGAGCCGCTGGGGCCCTTGGTAAAGGTGCCGTCCCGGACGAGCCGGTACAGGCTGTCCCCGGGGCAGGAAGTGCTGTAGAAGTCGCGGTGGCCCTTCACCGCGCCGGCGACGCCCTTCGACATCAGCCACGCGCGCAGGCCGCGCACCGCCTCAATCTGAGCGGCCGTGGGCTTCTCGCCAGGGCCGGACATGAGCGTCACGCTGTACCAGTCGGCGTTGCCGCCCGGCTGTGCCGCCTGGATCCGGTCCAGGCCGCGCCCCTCGAACACCTTGCCGTGCGGGCACGCCCCCCACGAGTAGCCGATGTCGGCCCATCCACGGTTCGACCCCATGTGGAACTTCCGGGTGCGACGCCAGTAGTCCACGCAGGACGCGTGCGGCTTGCCCGCCAGGTTCTGGTCAGAGCCGTCGTAGTGGATGACTAGCCCGCGCGTGGGACGTGCGGTCGAAGCGCCGGAAGCGCCCCACCCGAACTCGCTGCGCTTGATCAGCTGCATGTTCCAGGTCACCCCTGTTTCTGATGCTCTCGACGCTTAGCGCGCCAGGTCCGGATGATGATGGTGAGCCTCCACGCGAGCACGACCGGGACGCCGCTGAAAGCGATCAAGCGCAGGGCGACGAACCACCGCCCGTCCGGGACCGCCAACCGCAACGCCCACAGCGACAGACACACCGCCAGCACAAGCTGAAACGCCATCACATGCCTGCCGGACGGCGTCTCCCACCAACGGGCCAGCAGCGCCTGAGCCGCCACACACGCGACAGCCAGCAGCGCCGACACCAGCACCAGTACGGTCCCCACCAGATAGGCGGTCCCGTCAAGCACGGCTACCACCCCCAAAAGCGTCATCGAACAGCTCCGAGAATCCGTTCGCCTCCCGCAGGCGCCGCAACCTGGCTGCGATCGAGCGGGCGCGTGCCGCCCTCTCGCGGGCCAGCCTCAGGTCCTCTTCGGCGCGCTGCCGGGAATCCTCGGCCGCACGTCTGGCCTCGTCTATGTCCGGCAGCCTCTCGTCCTCGTGGTCGTTCACGATCCGGCCCCGATTTGCCGCGACCGGATCTCAGCCAGGAGTACGGCAGCCACTTGGGCTCCTTCCGTGGAGGCCAGCAGCGCCGCCCGGATCTCTTCGGCGTGCGCACGGCGCGTCAGTTCGTGCGCCTCGCACTCGCGCACGTACAAGGCCCGCCACTCGTCGGCGTCAGCGTTCGCCTCAGCCACCCGGGCGTCCCGGTCGGCCCGCACGTCATCGAGGGTGGCGCGGGTGGCGAGCGTGGACGGCACGAGGTGGCCCTTGAACACCATCCAGCCGACCAGCCACAGCACGCCGAGCAGGACGCCGAACGCCCCCAACTGCACGACGGGGATCTGCGTCCACTCCACTCACAGCCTCCAACAGAAGAAAAAGGGGGGCTGACATGGGGAAAGGTGGTGGCCGCCCGTGCCCTTGGGGGCGCATCAAGCCCTGCGCGGGCGGCCACGATCGAGGGGTCAGGCCATCAGCCCGACCGCCCGCAGCGCGGCGCGGAGGTCCAGGCCGAAGGTGCGCAGCATGGTGAGGTCGTCCTGCACTGCCTCGCCGTTGGCGCGGTTGTAGGTCTCCGGCCACGAGTTCGGCGTGGACAAGCCCGACATGCCGCCTACATCCGCTGCCTGAGGTACCGGCTGCGACAGCAGCGAAGTGGTCGTGCCGGAGGAGTCTTTCCAGAACGGTTCCCCGGCGGTGGCGAACAGATGCCCACCAGCGGCGGGTGTGGACGGGCTGGCCACGTTGCCGATCACCCAGCCTTGCGAGGCGGTCGTGAGGCCGGACCGCTGATGCAGCAAAGCCTTCAGTTCAGCCACTTCGGCTTGGAGCTTGCGGATGTCGGCGAGAACGTCACCCGGGTACTTGTCCATCAGGCCACCTCCAACCCCTCGAAGATCAGTTGCGCTTCTTCTTTGCCGGACTGCTTGCTCGTCGGGGTGATGCCGATGCCGATGATCCGCCTGACCCGGCTATGGGGCAGGTGCCATTCGTTGTTGAAGTACAGGCGTGCCTGATCCCCGAGACTGTTCGGGGTGAAGGACGGCTCCGCCCCCAACGCGACCGTCACCGAGTCCACCCGCAACGCGCCCGCTGCTGTCGCCGCCCAGTAGGTGGCGTAGTCGTCCAGCGTCTGCTGCACGATCACGGAGTTGTAGTTGAGCGTCCGGTCCAGGCGAGGCCAACCGGCGCTGAGATGCGCTGCGGCTTCTGCCGGCGCCGACATGAGCGGGGTCGAGGTGGTGGAGGCGTCTGCCGCCTCGGCCGGGTCGATCCCGCCACGTGCCCGCCAGATGGTGCCGCCGCGGAGCGCGTCGAGTTCTTCGTCCAAGTCGAGGATGTCGCCGCCGTTCGGCGAGTCGACGAACACGTGCTCGACGCCCGCTGATCCAAGCGTCGGGTATCCCCACACCCAGTGCCGTTCCACTCCCGCTGCCCCGAGCACGTGGTTGATCGTCCACTCGAACCCGTTGTCGAGCTGGGCGAGTTCGAGGAGGCGCTGCCCGTAGGTGGCTTCGTCCGGCTTGTAGGTGTGGTCTCGGACGACGCCGGACGTGCCCTCCTGCAGCACCAGGTTGAGGCTGGCGTGCAGCTGCCCCTGCATGTGCTGGATCAGGGACCGGGCGATGTCGATCTGGTCGTCGCCGACGTACTCCAGCAACTCCTGCAGCTCGACGTGCAGCAGGTAGGCATCCATAGTGGATCCGCGCAGCTGGATCGTCGGGGTGCTGCCGCGGGAACGGCCAGTCTTGGTCGCGGTGATCCAGTACTCGCCCCAGATGGCGCCGTCGCGGTAGATCTCGCAGGTGATCACACCAGGGCCAATGGACAGGTCGGTGATCCCGCCTGTCCCCTCCTGGTCCCGTGGGATCACTCGGCCGACCCGTTGGGCGACCGTCCGGTTCGGTACCGCGATCTGCGCGGAGAACGTGCCCGCCTGCAGAAGCCGCTTGTCGAAGCGGACGTTGGACAGTTCGAGGTCGTCCAGGTAGGTGCCGCCCCAGTCCCGAAAGACGTACCGGTACTGCGACGTGCCCACGCCCGGCGTGAACGGCGGCGGCGGATCCGGGACCGGCCCCAGGACGGCGGACCCGATCGAGATGGACACGCCCAGCCCGAACCGGGTACCGGTCGGAGCGACCCCGAACGACTTCAAGCCGGACGCCGTACTGGAGTTCAGCTGCCGGCTGGCCGCCGCCGAGGCGATGAACCCGGCCGGCGCGTTGATGGTGCCGCGCATCTGATAGTTCGACGGCGCCGTGAACGTCACAGCCGTCGGGAACGAGCTCGTACAGCCCGCCCTGATCTCCAGGTGCGACGCAGACGCCGGGCTCACCGACGGGGTGACGAGCGTCTCGGCGAAGTTCAGCGCGAACTGAACCTTCGGCGCGGAGGTCGTGTCGGCGTCCTTGACGCAGATCACGTGCATGGTGCCGTCAGCGTTGATCGGCTGCCCGAACGTGTACTGCGACGATTCGCCGCCCGTCGCGACTTTGCGCAGCACCCGGCAGGCCATCTCGTCGGCGTTGCGGCTGGCCGTGTTCGTCCACCCGGAGGAGTTCACCCCGGACAGGCCCGAGTCGCCGAAGTAGATCGCGATCAGCAGGTCGCCCGCCTGCACCCCGGACGGGCGCTGGACGATGATGGGGCCGCCCTGTTCGGCGCCGGTCGAGGAGGAACGCACGCTAGCAGCCACGACTGCACCCCCGAACGGTGGAATCGGATTTACAGCCAGGCGTCCCGGTACAGCGCCACGGCCAGGTCGCCGCCCGCGTCGCCGCTGTAGGTGACCCGGTTCGTTCCGGGTCTCAGGGTGAAGTCGACGATCGGCGCGGACGTGCCGGTGATGGTCGAGGTGACCGGCTCGCCGCCCACGGTGGCGGTGCCCTCAAACGTGTTGATCACCAGTTGTTCACCCGCGAGGACGTCGAGGGCGAACGCCAGCGTCCTGCCGGTGTCGGCGTTGGCGAAGGTCGGATTCGTGACCGGGCCATCCACGCGGATCCGAGGATGCGTGGAAGTGTTGCCCGCGTTCGACAGCACCGTCTGAATGCCGACCGGCACGTTCACGCCGGTCTGCTCGATGTTGTACCGGCGAGGATCCGCGCACGCGATCAGCACCGTCACGGTGGGCAGGCCGGCGTTGTAATCGCCATCCATGTCCACATCCCGGTCGATCACCTGCCCGTAGGCGACCTGCGGATCGCCGTACCCTCTAACCACCAGAGGCAGCGGCGCCTCAGACTCGGGCAGGCCGGTGACCAGGTCGATCTGCGTCAGCATGTCGTCGATCTGGCTCGGGTTGGATCCCGAGTTGGGTTGCAGCCGGAGGGTGACGAGCCGCTGCTGGGAGAGTTTGCGGCCATCCCACGCGCCATGCTGGGCGGGCCGGGCGACGTTGAGGTTGTCCACCTGCGGCAGGCCCCGCCACCCTTCTACCGGCAGCAGCACGGCCACGTCCGTGCCGGGCCCCCACAGCGTGTAGTTCCACTCCACCTGCCCGGCCGTGGTGACGAGGTCGCCTGCGACAAGCGGGATCGTGACCGTGATCGCCGGCCACTCGCTGACCGTCTCGAAGGCGGGCAGCGTGAAGTTCTGGTCGAACGCCAGCGTCAGCGCCGGCCACTCCGAGAGGGTCTCGAACGGACCGAGGAACAGGTTGACGTTCGGGGTGGTCACCGTGACCGGCGGCCACTCGCTGACCGTCTCGAAGACGGGCAGCGCCACATCGACCTGCAGCGTGTACGGCGCCCTGACCACGATCGGACGGTTCGGCCTGGCGCGGCCTAGACGAGCCACCCGCCACCCCCCATCACCAGTTGGCGGCGCGGCGAACCGCGGCAGTCGACACGACCGGGCGCCGGGTCTGCGGCACGCCCGCCGACGCGACCGCGATCGTGAACCCGTGCCGGAAGCCCAACGTGAGCAGCGACGTGAAATTGAGTGACCCGGTCGCAGCCCCGGATGTGAGCTGCTTGGACGCGAGAGCGCCCGTGCTGTTGCCGCCCGCCTGCAGATCGGCTTCTTCGGTGTAGGTGGCGGGGACCGTCCAGGTGATGGTCTCGAAGTCCGGCTGACCCGACACCCACCGCAGTTCCAGGTCGTCATCCCCTGCCGGGGTAATGCCGGGCGACGGCACCGACGTGGAGAACGCGTCATTCCCGGTCTGGGCGACCACCGGCGTCAGCGCCGTGTTCGCGCCCATCACGGCCGCGATCGCGATCACGCCCGTGCTGCTGCTGTTCTGCGTGAACCCGTAGTTCGCCGGCTCACTACCGCCTGCGACCTTCCACCAGATTTTCGTCTTGTTGTCGTAGTCGGTCCCCGAAGCTCGGGTCGCCAGCGACTCCCACGTGGCACCACCCGTCGGGGTGCCCATGTTCGCCAGCGTCCCCTGGACCATGCTGTGGCAGGCGATCAGCACGTCCCCGGAGACCGCACCGGTCGGCTTGGTGACGTTGATCGACCCGACCGCGTCAAGCAGGCCGGACGACACCGCGCGCACGCTTGCGGGCATCTAGCACCGCTCAAACCACATGGCGGCCCGCAGGGCGACCGCGTCCGCAGACGTGCACCGGACCGCGAACCCCTCACCCAGCGGCGAATCCGGGGTGTCACCCAGCGGCCAGTCGTACATGACCAGCCCACCATTCGGCGACAGCAGGAACTCCTCCAGCACCGTCACCACCGTCGGCACGCTCGTCCAGTTCGACGCGGCCAGAAACCCGGTCGCGGCATGCCGGCCGTACACCTGCCGCGGCGTCACGGGCGAGGAGTTGGTGCCGGGCGCGTTCGTGGCGAACGTGACAGCGCACAACTCCACCAGCGTCGGCGCGTCGGTCGCGTCTACGCCGTTGAACCCGATCCGGAGCTTCTTCAGGTCCACGCCGTACTCGGTCCCGGCCTGCACGCCGAGCACGTACTTGAGCGTCGAGGCGACCAGGGACACCGAACCCGACGTAACGACGTAACCGCTTTTGGCCATGTCAGTGCACCACGATCAGAACGCGAATGCCGGAAAGGACCTGGGAGCCGGGGTTGTGCGCCCAGAGCCGGAAGTGACTCATCTCCAGCCGAAATTCGGCACCAGCGGCCAGGACGTAGCCTGCATCTGCCAGTCCACCTGGATTTGCCGTCATGTTCATCTCGCCGCCGAGGTAGACGGGGCCCTCTGAGAAGTTCTGCACGATGACCAGGTGGCGCGGTGTGTACTCGGGGAGCATGTTCAGCCCCACCACCTCGCGGTACAGATCCTTGTAAGCGTTTAGGCCCACACTGAGGCTGTTCTGGAAGATCCGCATCATGCTCCTTACATGCGAAAACCCCCGCACGCTGGCGAGGGTGGAAGGTCGAAAGTGGTTAGGCCGCGGTGCGCCACACGGAGCGCCATACGCCGTCAGCATTGAAGGTGACGTCGAAGCTTCCGTCCTGAGATGCGTATTCTTGCCCGAGGTCGCGGAGCAGCACGGCCCTGTTGGACAGGCCCGGCACGTAGATGAGCAGGCCCCGGGCGGAGATCGTCGCCGACGTCCAGCCGATCGCCGACATCTTCCAGCCGATCTTGTTGGCCGCCGTCAGCTCCGCGAACGAGGTGACGGTCAGATTGACGCCACCCGCCGTATAGCCGGGCCCTGACGTCTCGTTCGCGTCGTACGGAGACGCCCCATAAGCCGGGCTCACCTGCGAAAAGTCCGGGGTCAGCGCCTCCTCGAACAGCGCCGCCTTGAACGTGCCCGGAGTCGTATTCGACAGATCGAGCGCGATCGTATTCGACAACGCTGCGATGATCGTGTCGTTGAACCAGCCGTCCTGCGTGATCGCCACCGTGCGCCCCCTACCTCAAATTGATGCGCACGTCGCGGTGGTAGCCGCCGCGCTCGTCGGTTCGTTCGGTCACCACGTGACCGTTCTGGTCCATGACCCGCTTCTCTCGGGGCGTGTCCACCAGCACCTGATCGCGGGTGGCGGACGTCCGCTCACCCGTCACCACATCCACGCTGCGGCCCTCACCGAGCGGCTCACCGCCCCGCATGTAGGCGCCAAAAGGCACACCCGACTCCGGATCCCAAGGCATGGCTGAACCCGCCCTCCTACTCGAATGTTGAAGGGCGGGCTTAGCCGCGCCCGCCGAGATGCATGCTGGCCTGCGCGAACAACACCGCGGCGTCCGCGCTCTCCCGCACTACCAGGTCCGGGAACGTGACCGTCTTGTTCACCACCGTCGAAGCACCAGCCGCCCCGCCCGGGCCAGCGCTGCCGCCACCGGGCGGTGTCGCATACCCGCGGGAAGGGCCCCGCTGGGGGGCAGACACCCGAGACGAGTTGGCCGGCGCACCCATCGACCCGGCAGAGGGGCCGGACACGAACTTGCCGCCGAAATCGCTCGCCACCTGTGACACCAGATCCATCGCCCGATCACGGAACGCGGGATCGTAGGGAATGAACGCCTCCGGCCCGTTGCCTTCGCCGTACAGGATCGTCGGCGAATCGGCGATGTGCGGGGCAGGAGTGGCACGCCCACCCGAGGCGAACTTCTGTAGGCCGCCCTCGGCGTAGCGCATGATCGCACCAGCCGCCAACTGGCTGTTCTTCGTGTAGACATGCAGCGGGATCTTGCGACCGCTGTTGAGCTTGACGAAGTTGTCGATGGCCTCCTGCGCCGGCTTCACATCCGCGCCGACCCGAATGTCCTTCGACTTCAGCTTGGCCAGGACTTCGACTAGGTTTTGGCCGCCCTTCGCAGCCTTGATCGCGTCGGACTCGGAGATGCCGTACGCCTTGGCCAGCTCCAGCACCTGATTGCGCGCGGCCTCATTCTTCCCAGCCAAGTCGATCATCGCCGGGAGCTGCCGCAGCACCGCGTCACGTGCCTCGGTGGTCCTGCCCGTAAGCGTGACCTGGCCCTCCGCCGACAGGCGGACCTTCTCGACGTACCCGGCGAAAGCGTCACGCGCCTGGATGACTGCGTCACGCTGTGCGGCAGTGAGACCGGGCGTCAACGTCAGCTTGCCGTTGGCGCCGTCGATCGCCGTCTTGGCGTCGTTGAACGCCTTCTCCATGTCGCGCACGGTGGCGGCGGCGTCCGTCTGCGAGTTGAACTCGTCCAGCGACGCCCTAAAGACGCCCAGCCGTTCGGCCGCTTGGCCAATCTCGCGTTGTGCCCCGTTCACCTGCCCGCCCAGCAGTTCCACTGCCGTGCCGACTGCTCCGGTAGTCGCCGGGATGCCGTCCATCGACGCGGCGTACTGCGGAAAGAGATCTTTCAGCTTCTCCACCGGCGTACCGGCTGCGATCGCCTGATCGGCGAGCCGCTTGAAGGTGACGGCGGCCTGCTCTGCGTTGCCGCCGGCGACCAGCTTGGACAGGGACGCGTCGAAGTTGTCGACCGCCTGCTTACCGTTATCAAGCTGGATGCCAAGTGAGGAGTCGATCGTGTCGCCCAGAGTGTGCATGAACCCGAGGATCGGATTGTCGCTCGACAGCCGGGCGGCCGAATCGGCGAACGTTTCGATGCCGCCGGTCAGCCCCGCCATCTTGGGGGCGAGCTGATCGAGCACATCCTGAGTGGCCTGGCCGCTCTCGCCGAACTTGGCAAGGTTGGTGGCGAGCTTGTCCAGGTCCGGGTTAAGGCCAGCCGCCGCGTCGCCGATCTGGTCGAACGCGATCGCGACGCCCGCCACAGTGGCAGCGATCAGGCCGCCCTTGCCGAACACCCCTGCCAGGTTGGCGAGTTTGCTCTGGGCTCCCCCGGCCTTCTTGCCCGCCCCCTCCACGGCCTCGCCGAAGCTGCTGAAGAAGCCAACGGCACCGCTGACGGCCTGGAAGCCCTTCACCGCGACGACCACGGCGGCGATGGCGACCGCCAGCGCCTGGATCTGGCCGGGGCTCATCTGGCTGAGCACCTCGGCCAGGAGGACGAACGCGCCAAGCTTGAGCGTCGTTCCGAGCTTGGCGGCGGCAAAGATCAGGCCGATGCCGGTGGCGATCGCTTGGATCTGGCCAGGGTCGAGGTCCGCCAGCTTCTCCGACAGTTGCACGAAGAAGTCCAGCGCGCCTGGGCCAACGTCCGCCCCGACCTGCACGATCTTGCCTGCAAAGGTGGCGATGTTGCCGAAGATCTCCGCAACCTTCGGCCCGTTCTCGCGGACGTAGGCGATGAACGCCTCAAACTCGGGCGACCCGTCGAGGGACTGCCCCCAATCCTCGAACTCCTGGGTGATGTCCTCCAGGTTGTCCATCAGTTCGTCAGTGAACGGCAGGAACGCCTGCACGATGCCGGTGAGCCCGCCGGCCACGTTCAGAGCGCTGTCGCCGAGCCCGTCGATGGCGCGCGGCGCCTGCTCGGTCAGGTCGCGGAAGAAGCTCTGCCACTGCTCGGACTTCAGCTCCTTGTTGGCCTGCTTCAAGAAGTCGTCGAACGCTGCCGCACTGGCCTTGACCAGCGGGGTGCTGGTCTTCATGCCGGTCGACATCAGGTCCATGCCGCTGCGGATCGCCGGGAACACGTCCGGCTGCAGGCTCCGCTGCCACGCGACGTAGCCGTCCTGGAACGCCTTGACGTCCTTGGCCAAGGCTCGCTCGGCCTTGGACAGCTCCGCCATCTTGGAAGCGGCACCGCCAGCAGCCCCGCCAGCGGATTCCATCGCGGCCTTCTGCTGCAGCTTCAACACGGTGAGCTGCTTGGACGCCATCGCCAGGTCGGTCTCGGCCTTCAAGAGCTTGTCCTGCGCGGCCCGAACCTGGTCGGATCCTTCGACGCCGGCCTTGGCGGCTTCCTTCTGGTCTTCCTTCAGGCGCTTCGTTCGGACGGACTGCTCTTCCAGCCGCTGCACCGACATGCGGTAGTTGAGTTCGGCGCGCTTGACGTCGAGCTCGTCGGAGTCGGGGTCGGTCTGCACCTCGGCGAGTCGCTGCCGCGCCTCTTCCACCGACAGCGCTGCGTCCTGCTCCGCGAGTGCGGCGTCCTTCACCGACAAGGTGAGGTCGTCGAGCGCCCGCTTGGCGTCCCGTCGTGCCCGCGTCAGGTCTTCCTGGGCCTGCTTGACGCCCTTCTGGGCGTCGGCGACCCTGCGCTCGGCCTGCTCCAGCTGGAGCGCGCGGGAGGCTGCTTCGGCCGCGGACTGGCCCGCGCTCTTCGTCGCCCCTCCGGCGCCACCAGCGGCGGACGCCTGCTGCTTGAGTGCCTCATTGATGCGCCCGAGGCTCGGCACGGCAACCGCGGCGAAACCCGCGGCGCCCGCACCTGCGGCGGTGAAAGCTGCGCCGAGCACGCTCACGCCAACCGCGATGGACGTCACCGCGGGCAGCGACGCCAGCGCGGCGCCCACCATCGCGATTGCGGACAGGGCTCCGCCCACGTCCGCGTCCACGTTGATCCGCGCGGATCTGCCGCTGACCGACGACAGCGATGACTCCAGCGCACGCAACTCCGAGAGTGCCTGCACGGTGTCGACCTGGACGTCGATGTCCGTGGTGGAAGTGTTCAGCCGCTGCAGTTCCCGCTCGATTGCGGCGATTTCCGTTCGAGCGGCAGCAGCGTCCAGGTCGATGCCGATGCGGCGGCCGTTGAGTTCGGCCATCCGCGCCTTGAGCTCTTCAAGCGCAGTGCGGGCCGGATTGACGTCCACGTCGGGCGTGATCGGCTCCGGCTCGCCCAGCTTGTCGATCTCCCGCTGCAGAGCCTGCAGCTGGGTGAGAGCGGCCATTGTGTCGGCGCGCACGTCGATCTCAGCCGACTCAGACAGGCGGTCCAGCGCGAGGTGGAGGTTGGCCATCTCCGCGAGGGCGGACCCTGCGTCGATGTCGAGGCCGATCTGCTTCGACGACAGGGTTTGCAGGCTGGCGCGAACCTCTTGCAGCTTCTGTCGCGCTTCTGAGGCGTCGGCGTCCAGCTCGGCTTTTGGAAGGCTCTTGAACGCGGCTTCGAGACGACGGGAGAACGCCTTGGCGAAGGCGCCGGCGATCTGATCGCCCTCTTTGGGCGCCTGCCGCTTACGCTTCTGCTGTTCGCGGTCGTACGGCTCGAACGGGTCCCCCGACCCGTCACCGAGCCCATCGCGAAACTTCTTAGCTGCCGCTTCGGCCTTGGCCATCGCGGCGATGAACGACTTAACATCGGCCGTCAGCTTGACCGTTACAGATCTGTCAGCCACCCGACACCTCCTCATCGAAGGGCCGAAAGCGGCCGAATCGGGGACTGGTCAGGGGATGTCGTGGGATCGTGCCAACCGGGCCACCAAGTGGCGCGTCCTACGCGCGCACATCCCTCTCCCCAGGAGCCACACGTGAGCCAGTACGGACCTCAGGACGACCGGCCTTACCCCCAGCAGCCGCCGCAGCCGTACGGGCAGATGTACAGCCCGCCGCAGACGCCGCAAGGGCCCACCAGTCATGCCGCGCCGCGGCACAGCCAAGGGCTCGCCATCACGTCGCTGGTGATGGGGGTGGCCGGCTCCGCCCTCGCGCTACTGCCAGCGCTGCGCGGTGTAGGCCTGGTCGTCGGCTTCGCGGCCGTGGTCCTCGCCATCGTTGCGCTCGCCGCCAAAAGCCAGGGCGGCAAGATGTTCGCCGCGGGCGGCTTAGCCCTCGGCTTCGCGGCGCTGCCGATCGCAGTCGGCCTCTACATGCTGAGCGCCAGCCAGGAGCGCGGCAACCTGCAGCAGCAACAGCAGATCGAGGAGTGCATCCTCGCCAACCCCGAGACGGCGCTGGAGTGCGCCGGCCTGGAGTAGGTCACCGGCCGACTGCCTTCTTCACCTTCGAGAACACGCGGAACAGCAGGCCAGGCGGGCTCTCCGTGTACTCAGACTTGCGGTGCTCCAGCGGCGTGCAGGCGTGGCACCGGGTCGGCGGCGGAGCCTCATACATGCCTTCGTGGTCGGGGTTGGTCGTCTCCGACAACGGCAAGCCGCAGCCGGGGCAGCGGTCCGCCTCGATCCTCCGCCACGCCTTCGCGTACGCCAGATCCTCATTCGTCCACTCGGGGTCGTGCGTGACCACCTCGCGGAGCATGCGGCCGTCATCGTCGTACTCGTAGGAGACGACCGAGGTGCGCCGCTTGCCCAGCATGATCGACCTGGGCAGCCCGTACGCGGCGGCGAGCGCTACTTCTTCGGCGACTTCCGGAGAGCTTCGGATGCTCTCCGCGATTTTGGGATGTCATCGCCGGACCTGTTGAGCTGCCACAACGTGTTGAACAGGTCGTTCCACTGACCGATCGTCAACCGGTCCACCAGCAGCCCGGCCTGATCGAACGTCATAGCCGGGTCGATGGCGCACGCAGCCAGCAGGCCGACACCGAACGTGTCCGTGTTGAACGCGCCATCGTCGGTGTCTTCCCGCGGCGGATGGGCGGCCAGCAGATCCGACCAGCCTTTGTGGGTGACAGCCCGCAGCTTGATGCCGATCGTATGATCGGCCATCTCCTGCTCCAGCTGCTGAATCCGGGAGGCGACCTTTTTGCCTGCCGCGCCCACACCCGCGAGCGAGTCGCGGGCCTGAGCCTCGGCCTTGGCCAGCTCCTGCTCGGCCTGCTCCCACTCCGCCCGCAGGTCGGCGCGCATGCACAGGGGGTAGACACGCTCGGGCAGACGAATCTGCCCGAGAATGTCGTCGATCGACTGCATCAGGCGGCCACCGTCGCGTCAGAGTCGGCGGTGGTGTGATTGAACAGCTTCGACACGAAGCGCTGCGCCGCGTTGAGCTCGGGAGGCTGCATGTTCGGCCGCCCGCACCGGACCGGATACACCTCGACGGTCTGAGCGGCGACGTAGCTGGTCTCGTGCGGCAGGTTACGCCGCACCACCAGGTAGCCGAGCTGCCGGTCGGTGAGGGTGTCCCAGCCGATGTCCTCGGCCGTCTCTTCCTTGCGCTTCACGGTCAGCTCGATGCTGTACTTCACCGTACCCGCGTCTTCGGTCTCGTCGCGGGAGGCGAGCGCGGTGTTGTCCACCGCGGCCTGCTCGGGCGAGATGCCGAGCCCGTCCTTGGTGATGTACTCCTGCAGGTCGACGCCGGCGTTCAGTTCGGCGGCGGTGGGCGCATTGATGTTGGCGACGGTGAGGCAGAACGTCACCTTGACGTTGCCATCACCGAGAAGGTCGGCAGCCATCGGTCACTCCTTTTCGGTGGTGTTGGCCGCCGTGCTGCGGCGCGTGCTGGGCTTGGGGTCCTCGACCGGCCCTGCGGGCGGCTGGCCCGAGCTGGCGGGCGGCGCCTGAGGCGCGTCGGCCCGCTCGTAGTCGGGGAAATGCCGGAGAGCGTCCGGCGAGATGAGCGCGGTGAGGCCGGTGGTCTTCGACCGGACCTTGATCTTCGGGCGGGGCATCAGATCCGCCCGACCGCGAACGTGACCGTCGTGACCGGGGCGGCGACGAACGTGACCAGCCGGCCGTCCTCCGGATCGCCGAACTCTGGCAGCATCGGGATCCACTGCTCGGCGCCGGTCGACAGGTTGTAGACCTTGTCCGGCAGCGCCTCGCCATAGCTGGTCTCGCCAGCGCCGGACACGGTGACGGTGATCGCACCGCCCGACCCGTTCTTGAAATGCACCCACGTGCGGGAGTCGGCGAGGACCTTGTCCCCGGTGGTGGCGGTGGCGGCGTGATAGGTGGGCGTGACCCCACCTACCGTGATCGCCTGAGCTGTGCGGGTAGCCACTACGGGCTCCTTTCGGGCATGCAAAAGAGCCCGGACACCAGCAGGTGGCGGGCTATGTGAAGTGGATGTGGCCTAGGTCGGCTGGGAGCGGAACGCGATCTCCACGACCGCCATGTACACAGGCGTTGGGACCGTGTCGTCTCGAATGATCGGCGCCTGGCCGGGAGCCGCCTGGACGCGGTAAGTGGAACGGCCCGACACAGTGAGACGCTGCCCGATCAGGGCGGCCCTGACGTCGTCGGTGGCCCCTTCGACTTGCGTCTCGGTGGCGCCGAACACATTGATCTGGGCGGCGTAGTCGAGATACTCCAGCGGCTCAGCCGCATTGCCGTCAGGGATTCCCGGCGATGGATAGACGACGGCGTACCGGACGAAGGTGGATGCGCCGGGCGTACCCTGCCAGCCCGATCCGGCTGGCTGTTTCGCACGATCGACCAGCATTGGAACGGCGGTGATGGCGGCCACGACCGCGTTGGTGTGTGGTGTCGTGGGCGCGATGGGGATCATTCGAGCGCCTTCTCTCCGACCTGGCGCATGATTTCGTCGATGGGCTTTACGGCTCGGTCGAAAGCAGGACGCATGTATGGCTGGGGACTCATGCGGCTCGTCCCGTATTCGACGAAATTTCCGTAGTTTGCCGTGGGGCCGGCCTCGAAGCCCATGCCGTCATCGTCGAAGTCCTGTCCGATGGTGGACTTCAGGTTGCCCGTGTCGACGGGCACGCTCGCTTGGGCGCCTGCCACCGTGTCGAACGCGATCTTCTGGACGACGGTCCGGGTGAGCGCTTCAGCTTTCGGCCCCGCCCCTGCAAGGTCTGCGGCCAAATTGTCCAGGCCGGAGGCGTCCCAACTCATCACCCCTCCGGTTCGGTGAGGTTGATCTTGGCTTTCAGGACGCGCTCGAACCGCTCGGTCGCGTGACGGATGTCGGTGACAATCAGTTGCTTGCCAACGATGCCGGGGTCCTTAGCCGAGGTGACCGTCACAAGGTCGTGTTCGAGGACCTCCGCCGCGTCCCACTCGATGGTGATCTCGTAGTCGGCGATGGCGGTCTGCTGCTCGCCGACGACTTGCACCCGCGAGGGGGACGGCGCGGTGATACGGCAGGGCCCCGTGTAGACGGCGGCCGACGTGGGCGGATGCCACACGCCGTCCCCGTCCAGGCTGCCGTCGCCGGTGGTGCGGGTGATGGAGCACCGGGCCGTCTGCGCGCCTGTGGCTACCGGCCGGTGATGCTCCGACCATCGGCCGTGGATCGGGGCGCTGCCCGCGAGAGGAGACACCGGTCCTCCCCTCTACGGTTCGTAGCCGAGGACGCCGAGATGCGGGTCGAAGTCCAGGACGTCGAAGCCGACGCTGTCGTCCCCCACGCCCTCGTCCACCTGCTGGCGCAGGTCTTTGGCGCGTGATCGGAGTTCGGCAGCGACTTTCGGGCCGTCCGTGGACAGGTCCTGCGTCGTGATGACCTTGCCGACCAGCGCCTCATTCGAGGCGATGATCTCCAACGCTGCCGCCGCAGCGAGCTTGACCGAGCCCTCCATGGACAGGAGGGCGTCGATCTGCGGGTCGATCAGCAGTTGGCTGTCAGCGTCGGTGTCCGGGATGAGGAGACGAACCCGGCCCACATCGGTGCTGTAGTCGATCGCCATCACGCCTCCTAGGCGGGGATGACCGCGATCCCCCACGTGGCCGACGCGGGGTCGACCGCACCGGCGGTGCCGTTGATGATGCGAATCGTCACCGTGTTGGCGGCGGACACGAACGCGGACACGACCAGGCCGGCGTTGAGGTTGCCAGGCGGGGCCACGACAGCGAAGTCTCCGGTGGCCGCGCCCGTCACGGTGGCGGTGAGCGTGCCGACCGCGCCGGCCGCGATGGACGCGAAGTCGAGCGTCGCCGTGGCCTTCAGGATCTCGCTCGGCTTGGTGCCGTAGTAGGCGGCGTTGGCCATCAGGTGGTTCCCTTCGGCTTGGTTCTCGGGGCGGTCTTTCGCGTGCTGCGCGCGGTGGCCGGCGGCGGCTCAGGAGATGACGCCTTCGCTGGGGGCGCGTGCACGGAGGGCTCACGCAGCTCGACCGTCTGCCCGTCGCCCGCTGGGGGCGGTTCAGGGAGACGGTCGAGGATACGCGTGAGCAACTCGTTCTGGCAGTCGAGCCGATCAACGACCGCAGCCAGGTACTTCTGGTCGGTAGTGATTGGGCGGGGAGGATCAGTCATCAGAATGTCCGGTTGACATGTCGAATTGCCTGCATCGCCATCTCTTCGGTGGGACAATGGATCATGGGTAGAGGTGGAGGAAGTCGAGTTCCGGTTCGTTGCGCTATCTGCGACACCGAATGGACCGTGAAGGCAAGCCGCGCACGACAGAACAACGCGATCACCTGTTCCAAGGAGTGCTTAAGCACGCTCCGGAGCCGCAACCGGATCAAGCACTTCGGCAGTGAAGATTTGCGAGTGGCGACCTGCCGAACATGCGGGCAGACGTTCACACGCAAGCCGTCGCAACTCGCGAAGTACGAGGCGAACTACTGCAGCCGAGGCTGCAAGGTCGCTGCCTCGATCGGTGTACCGAACCTCGCCCGCATCAACGGGCAATGGATCCCTTGTCAAACCTGCGGAATTGACGTCTGGCGGACGCCAGGAACGGAGAGGTCACGCACGTATTGCTCGCCATCCTGTGCAGGCCATGCCCAACGTGGCCCGCGTGGCCCGCGCACTGAGCGGATCACGAAGGCGTGCCCAGTGTGTGGGCTGACCAGAGCAGGACTCTTGCCTTCCGCGGCCCAGCGATTCCGCTTCTGCTCGTCGTCGTGCGCCGCCCAAGCGATTCAAGGAGCCAAGCGCGGCCTGCCCGGGATGCCGTGGACCGTTGAGCAGCGCGCCAAAGTGTCGGCAACGTTAGCCCAGAAATACCGGAACGAGTGGACCTGGAAATCGGCACGGCAATCCGCCCAGATGACCGGAGCGGGCAATCCCGCATGGAAGGGCGGCGCGCGGCTCAAGGGCTACACGCCCGGTTTCACGCCCAGGCTCAAGCAGCAGATTGCCCAGCGCGATCAGCACGTGTGTCGATTGTGCGGTGCACCGCGCGGCAGCGGAACGCATGCCGTTCACCACATCGACGGCGAGAAGCACGACCACAGTGCATCGAATCTCGTGCTGCTTTGCATCTCCTGCCACAGCAAGGTGCATCATCACAACTTGCCGATTCCGCCTGCTACGGATTAACCCCCAGCTCCCGTCGAAGCGATGCTCATCCGACTGTCGACGAAACTTCCGCCATAGACGTGCTTAATCTTCTTCTCGGCCGCCTCGGTGTCGAAGCTGAACGGCTCCTCGCCGCCGCCGATCCGGCGCATGTCCGGCACCTTCTCGTACAGGGCGGGCGCCTCGAAGCCGCGCAGCCGGCCGAACTCCATCGCGGGCCTCGGCCCACTCGGGTTGGCGAACACCCACCAGGAGGTGTCGGCGTTCGAGCTGGTGGCGACGCTGGGGATCCAGTAGTTGACGGAGATCCGCAGGTTCGCGGCCACGCCGTTACCCGAGATGATGCGAACGTTGCCGCTGGCGTCCACGGTCCGGTACTCGGTCGTGTCGATGATCTCCTGCGCCTGGAGGGCCAGGCCGGGGCCGACGACGAGTTCGACTGCCTTGACGACGATCGGGTTGCCGTTCTCGTCGGTCCGCTTCATCAGTGTGGTGATCGCCGACTGGAGGGCTGCCCGGTCCAGGGCTGCGGTGAGCAGGTTGCTGCCCGTGTAGACGCTGGTGAGCGGCCCGTCAACGCCGCAGAACAGGCGGGTGACGAACTCCTCCTCCGAGTCGCGGGCGGAGTCGGCGAGGTCCTGGGGGAGCCGCATGAAAGCGTTGAGGTCGTCGTTGATCATCGCCTCCCAGGAGAGGGCGAAACCGGCCTCATACTTGGAGACCGCGTACTCGTACGCGACCTCGTCCATGCCGCGCCGCTCGTGCTCGGCAAGCTCGCCGACCTTGGACAGCAGGCCGCGGACGCCCGTGGAGGCGAACCGCTTGACGGCCCGGAAGTCGTTGACGGTGGCAGCCCTGGCGTAGTTCATCCACGTCGGCTGCACCGCCTCGTAGGCGCCGTACATCTGCCGGTCCAGCGAGTCGGCGAACAGCAGCGGGAAATCGCTGGTGGACATCGCCTCGGAGAAGTGGTGCAGCGGCCGGCGGCCGTAGCGGATGTCCTGGACGAAAGCCTCAGCTTCGAGCAGGGCCCGCTCCCACTTGGGGTCACGGCGGGGGACGCCGGTCGACACCTTGCGCTGGCCGCCGAACGACTCGCGCAGGGCGTTTGCTTCGGAGTCGATCCGCTCGACCGAAGAGTTGAAAAGGGTGGTCATGGGATGGACTCCTAATAGCCGATCTTGACGGGGATGGTGCCGGTCGCGCCGCTGGTGACGGAGCCGAGCGCGTAACCGAAGCGCTTGTTGCCCGACGACGCGTCATTGATCTTGTTGGCGTCGGCGGAGTCGAAGTACATGAGGGTGCCCGGCACCACGTTGCCGCCCTCGGCGTCCACGAACAGGTCGGCTACGCCGTTGCACTTGACGGTGGCGAAGCCGTCGGAGTCCTCGTCCGTCAGCGCGACGAACGGCAGGTCCACCAGCACGCCCGGGTCGCCGGACATGATCAGGCCAGCGGTGCCGGAGCCGGTGACTCCGGAGACGTTGACCCTGAGCTGGTCGCCGTCCTCGAAAACGATGTTGGTTGCCATGAAAGTTCAGGTCCTTCCGGGGTTACGGGCGGCCGACAGCGGCCAGGCGGGCGGCTTCGGGACTGAGCCCGCGGGACTTGTACGTCTCCTCCAGCGCCGTCACGGTCGCCGCATCCGAGACGGACGACGCGGACGAGGTGGCGGACTCGCCCAGGCCGCGGACCTGACCGGCGCCCTCACCCTCGGCGAGGGAGGCCAGGTAGGTGGATTCGGCCTTCGCCGCCTCCTCCACGCTGGTCTTCAGAGCGGACTCGTCTAGGGTGTTCTCGCCGGTCAGCGGGACACTCTCGGAGGTGACCGCGGCCAGGAGCTTGGCCTGCGCGCCGGCGGGCAGGCCGGACTCGGCCAGCACCTTCGTGGCGATGGGACGGGCGGCCTCCAGGGCGGTGAAGCGGGCCAGCATCAGCTTGGCGTCAGCGGCCTCCTGCAGCGCGGCGGCCTTGTCAGCCTCAGCGGTGGTGCGCGCCTCTTCCAGCTCGCGCGCCTGGGCCTCGGTGAGCTCGGGCATGCCGACCTCTCTTTCGTTCTCGACGGCGGGCGAGCTGCCCGGCTCGTTCTTGGATTCCGCCACCTCGGTGGGCGCGGGGTTCTCGGGGTTGGCGGCGTCTGCCGCTACGGGAGGGGAGGGGTCGTCCCACAGGTCCCGCTCGTACAGGTGAGGCATCTGGTCGGCGACCTTCGCGTTGAACGCGGTCAGCCCTTCGCCGATCGCCTGCGACAGGCCGATGCGCTCGTCGCGAGACAGCCGGCCCTCGCCGAACATGTCGTCGCACATCTCGGTGAACAGCCGATGAATGCGGGACTCCAGCCAGTGGCCGACGTTGCGCGCCTCCGAAACCTTCGCCGCAGGCTTCGACTTGGGCGCGACCTTGCCCTTGAGGAAGGGGGGCAGGTCCTCCTCGTCGTCGTCCTCATCCGGTTCGACGTCTTCGGCGTCGTCTGGCTTCTTGCTGTCGTCGTCCTGGCCCTTGGCGTCCTTCTTCTTGAACGGCGGCGCCTTCGCCTCAGTGGCGGACCTCAGCAGGTCCCCCGACTGAGCGCGGGCCGATTCCAGCAGTGCCACGATCTTTCCTCCAGCTCCTGCGGCGGTCACGAAGTCCACGGAGGACGCCTCGGCGAGGCTGGTGACGATCGGGCCGCGAATGTTGTCCTCGGTGGACGCCTCGACGGTGCCGAAGGCGCGGATGCTCATGCCGATGTGCTCGGCCATGGCTTCGATGACGGGCGCCCAGTGCGGGTACACCTCGACGTCGGCGTACAGGCCGTCGCCCTCGTAGACCGCGGTGGTGGCCAGATGGCCCGCCAGGTCGCGCACGGAGCGCTCGGGCCGCTCGTACGCCTCGGTGACGCCCGGGTGATCCAAAAACACGGGCAGACCCTGGACGAATACGGCGGGGCCGTCCTGCCGCAGCATCGCCGCCGGGTAGAAGCCGGAACTGCCTTGCACGTCCCCGGCGATGATCCGCGCCCGGAACTTGCGGTTTTTCGGGGCCTGCCCGCCCGTAGCCTCGGCGAGCGGCACGCGCTCGACGAGCGCCTGCTGTTCGGGCATGGTGACCTCCAGGTCAGGTGATGTCAGGCAGGAAGCCTGCGAAGACGAGCAGCGCCCCGGCGAGGCAGGCGAGGGCGGCGACCCAGCCCTTGTGGACGGCGGCGTAGACGGCAGCCCCGAGCAGGCAGAGGCCGGCGATGATGACGAGCAGTTCGGTGACGGACATCAGGTCTCCCTGAGGTTCAGGCGGCGCTGCTGCGTCGCTGCTTGGCGATGCGCTCCAGGTCCTTGACCGGCCGCACCCCGTACGAGTCGCGCCATTCGGGGGTCGTGCGGAGTTCCGGCAGGTCTTCCCACTCGACGTCGCCTGACTTGAGCAGGTCGAGGCGACGGCGACCCATGATCTGCACCTGCTCGGCTTCGGGCAGTGCGTTGAAGATGGCGCGTGCGTCGGGGATGAGGTCGTCGGGCTCGTCGATGCCTTCGAAGCCGAGGTCGGCCCAGCTCTTGGTTTTGGGTGTGCGACTGCAGCGGCCCTGTTGGTGATCTATCGGACCTGGCTCGGTCAGCGGGTGGACGGTGCCATGGCGAGCCCAGCACGAGGGACAGGTTCGGCCCCTGCTGGAGTTGAGCTCGCACATCCACACCCAGCCCGCCAGCACGTCGCCGTGCTGTTCCTGGCCGATCTCGGCGGCCTCGCGGTGGGCGTCCAACGTCTCGGTGCGCGCCAGGTTGAGCGCCCGGGTGAGACCGCCGTTGAACTCGCCTTCGAGGTTCTTCACCATCCGGGCGGCGGCGGTGCGCGGGTTGTCGCCCACGACCACGCCGCGGACCAGTTCACGTTTCATCCGCTCGGTGGCTTCGTCGGCGAGGGGCCAGTGCCGGGCGTGGATCTGCTCGGCGGTGCGGCGGACGATCGAGTCGATGGCGTCGGGCTGCTGGACCTTGTAGTTCGCGGCGAGCGCCTTGGTGGAGCCGTACGGGAGTTGGGAGGCGACGAGCGGGTTCTGGGCGTCGAGGGCGACCTTGGCCGCCAGTCGGGCGGCTTCGATCGTCTCGGTGCGGGTGAGGTCGGCGAGGCGTTCGAGGGTGGCGCCGATCACGTCAAGGGCGCGCACCACGCGGGCGGTGTGCTGGATCTGCCTGCGTGACGGCCACGCCCCGTCGCCGATCTGCAGGAGCTCGCCGATCGCCTCCACGACGTCGAGGGCGATCTGATCCCACGCTCTCACCCAGGCGGAGACCAGCGACCTGGACGTGCTGTCCACGATGCTGCTGACCGCCTGGCGCATCTGCTCGACGATGCGGATCGTCTCCGAGGTGATCGCCATGACCACCTCGCTACGCCGGGTCGGGCTCCGCGGCCGGTTCGTCGTCCGGGGGCTTTTCGTCTTCGCTGCCGGGCTTGTCGGGCTTACGGCCTGCGAGGAGTGCGGCCGGATCGTCGCCGCGGCGGAAGGCGTCCACGGCAGCCTGGCCGGCTTGCCCTGCGGCGCCTTCAGGGGGCTTGAAGTTGCCGTCCTCATCCGTCAATCCGTCGAGGATGGACTCCACATCTCTCACGCCGAGCGCCTCCAGGAGGAGACGGACGACGACGAGAGGCGGCACGTAGCCGGTCGCGTCGGCCTTCACGATGGCCTCGATGACGGCGCCAGGGTCAAGGTCGTCAATGTCAGGCCAGGCGATATCCAGCGTGTCGTCGGCGTCGGCGGCGAGTTCAACGGTTTCGACGCCGTCTTCCAGCCTGACGGTGCCCTTGAGCTTGCCCTGCGGCGCCTTTACCGCGGAGGCGATGACGTAGCCGAGGATGGCCTGGAACGTTTCCGTCCACGCCTCGCGGCGGAGCTCCATGGTGCGCTCAGTGGGCGAGTCGAGGGTTTCGGCTGTGGCGCGGGCGCCGGTGGTGCCGGGGTCTCCGAGGAGCATCGTCACCGGTACGTCGAGGGCTGCGGCCACCATGGCGGCGAGCGGACGCCCGGACTCGGAGTCGATCGTGGCGCCCGACTTGGGGATGGCCTCCAACGCCATGTCCGGGGTGGTAAAGGCGGTGGCGCCGGCGCGCTGCGGTTCGCCGCTGTAGCGGTCGGTGGTCGGGGCTGTGGCCATCCTCGCCTTGGCCGCGGCCTGCTTGCTGCCCTTGCTGGTGAGCTTCCACGCGAACCGGGACAGCGCCTTGACGAGGGTCGCCCAGTCCTCCAGGAAGCTCTTGTACGCCTGCGCCCAGTCGATCGCGGTGTAGGTGACGCCGAGGCCGAACTTCCAGCCCTTGTCGCCGCCCGTCTTCATGTGGTGGACGGGGGCGTCCCACATGACCTCCGCCACGTCGCCGACCTGGTCGCGCACCCGGAGCGGCTTAGCACCCTTGGGGCGGTAGCCGAGCGCCGGATAGTAGACGGTGCGGTGCCGGGAGGTGAGGCCGCCGGTGATCGGGTCGGTGCTGCTCTCGAACCAGACGCGCTTGTAGTACCAGACTTCGGAGCAGTCTTCGGGGTTGGTGATGACGTCGGCGATCTCATCCCAGGGGATGGATCGGGCTTGGACGCGGCCGGTGCGCGGGTTGGTGAACAGCGCCCAGAACAGGTTGCCGTCCGTGTCCAGCGCCTTCTCGTTCTCGATCTTCGCCTGTGCGCCGGTCAGGCAGCGGCGGTTACCGGCGTCGTCGAGGAACGCCTGGACGAGGGCGTTGACGTCCTCGTCGCGGGCGCTGATCTCCACGCCTTGGCCCCACACGTACGCCATCCGCAGGGCCAGCCCGCGCTTGATCAGGGCGTTCTTCAACGCCATGATCCGGTTGACGGCAGTGATCTGCCGCAACCCTTCGCGGGTGAACTCCTGCTCGGCCATCGAGGTCAGCCGCTGCCAGCCCGGCTCGTACATGCGCCGTTCGAGGTCGGCGATGGACTCTTCCAGGTGGGCGACCGTCGCACGCTCTGCGCGGACCACCTCGGCCAGCTCGGTGCGGCCGGTCACCCGGTAGAACGTCTCCTGCAAGCGGGAGGCGAGACCCACAATGCCTCCCTCGGCTAATACGGCGAGATTGAGAACTCGGCCAGGTCGTCGTCGAGGTCTTCGTTGCCGACGATCTCGTCAGGCGGCGCCACGTGGCCGTAGGCGAGCATCACCGAGTCGGCGCGGTCAGGAGACGGCAGGCCGCGCTTCTTCATGTCGTCCTTCGACTCGATCAGCACCTGGCCGCGGGCAGTGAACTTGTACTTGAGGGTGCCGAGCTGTGAGGCGAGCTCATCGTCTTCGGGGTCAAGGTCGATGTCGCCGGCCTCGAACCGTTCACGGAGCCCCCACCACCATTCGGCGCGGGCGTTCGCGTAGTGCTCGCGGTCCATCGCCCCGGCGCCGGACTGCATGTCGAGGACGTCATGCCCCGCTTCGAGGAGCTCGTCGACGACGCCGGAGCCGACACCGACGCCGTCCACGCGGATCTCCTGCACGTGGTGCTCGCGCTTGGCCGCGATGACCTTCCCGGTCGTCTCGGTCGTCCTGGCGTGGGAGAAGTCACCGATGATGCGGGCGATCGGCCCGCGGGCGAGGCACAGGATGGAGCGGTCGGAGCCGAAGCGTGCGACATCCACGCCGAGGACGTTGACCGGGCCGGGTTCCAGGGTGCGCTGCCGGGCGGCTTCGATCCAGCGGGGCGAGATGAGGGTGTCGTCGCCGACCTCGGGGAAGTCACCGAGGACCTTGGACACGTAGCGGGGCGAGGTTTCGCCCCACCGCTTGCGCTTGTCCTCAACCCACTCGGGCGACAACATGAGCGGCCGGAGCTTCTCGGGGAACGGCTCGTCGGTGAAGTTCGGGGTGTCGAACCCGGAGATGCGGATCGTGTTCCAGCCGGAGCCGGGCTTACACACGTTGCCGAATTCGGTGTTCGGGTCATCGGGGTTGCCGATCGCCAGGATGCGGCAGTCGGCGCCGGTGGTGATGGCCTCTACGGCGGTCCACAGCTGTTCGGGGATGCCGCACGCCTCGTCGAGGATGACCAGGACGTAGCGGCGGTGGATTCCCTGGAAGCCGTGCTGGTCCTGGTCTGCCGGCTTGCGACCCCAGCCGACCAGAGTGCCGTCGTCCAGCTTCCACTCATCCGACTGCAGTACCCGTCCGGGCAGCGGGTCGCCGGCCGGGTTCTTGGCCGCCTTCCGGATCTCCTCCCACAGGATCGCGTGCACCTGCGCGTAGGTGGGGGCGGTGGAGACGATGAACGCCTCACCGGGCGGGTGGACGTCGATCCACCAGCAGGCGATCTGGGCGGCGAGGAACGACTTGCCGGCGTTGTGGCAGGACTTCACCGCGGTGCGGCGATGCCCTACGACTGACAGGGCGATGTCGCGCTGCTTGGACCAGAGGTGCCCGCCGAGCCTGTCGTGGACCCAGCCGACCGGATCGTTCAGGTAGGGACTCGGCTTGGGTGGTTCGACGCTCTCTTCGATGCGGTCAGCTGCTCGCGACAGAACGGAGGCGACGGGCGACATGGCGGCTCGCCTCCACCTGCTGCTCTTGCGGTAGTCCGAGGTCGGCGATGCCTCCGGTCACGGCCCGCATGATGAGGTCGGCCTGCTGTTCGGAGATGCGCGCCAGGCGTTCGTCGATGTTGAGCCGGGCCATGGCGGTGAGGAACTTCTCGCACCGGTCCATGGCCCGCTCGAAGAGTGCGACCTCGGCGCGAAGCTGTTCGCCGCCTTCGGTGGAGTAGCGGAGGCTGGTGAGTTCGTTGACGTGGTCGCGGATGGCGTCCTTCCAAGCGACGACCTCGCCGGTGATCTTCGCCAGTTCGGATAGCGGGTCCGTGATGGGCTCGACGTCCATGCGGGCCAGTTGTGCGCGGACCTTGCCTTCGGCTACACGCTGGGCGGCTTTGGCTTTCACCTGCTTGGCGCGTCCGCCGTGGGCGTGGCATACGAGGCCGCCGGTGATGGCGTAGTTGTTGCACGGGTCGCCGTTGGTCTTGCGGCCTTTGCACTTCAGGGCTTGCCGTCCCATGTGCCGCCTCCAAGGGTTCGAGGTGTGGGGGCGGGTTCTGGGTCGCGGGCCCGGAAGGGATCTTGTTCTGCTGGGACGATTACGGACGGTAGGTATCAGCCCCGGCGATCGAGAGAGCTTTTCATCGAAATCTCACTTACCGTGACGAAACAGGGGGCATCTCTGTGGCCGTGTTCGGCGGCTGAGCAGTGCCGTTCCGGTGCTCGTCGTCCAGGTGTTCGACCGCAACCGCCCACAGGCTGGGGATGGTCAGGACGTACGCCACCTTGGGATCCCGGTAGTCGCCTTCGAGGTGGCCGTAGTGAGCGATCGGGTGGCCCTTGCAGTCCCGGCAGTAGAGGCTCACTCCGCCGTCTGCGTCGCCTGTCAGCTTGAGGCGCTGGTCGAGGAGTGCGGCTATGAGAGCGTCGGTGGAGACCCTCATGTCAGCCCTTGGCCTTCGGATAGCTGCCGACCTCGACCGTCTCCCTGGGGGCCACTTCGTCCAGGACGACAGGCCACACGCAGTCGGTCGGCTCAACGCAGGCGGCCACAGCCTTCTCCCGCGAGGAGAACACGCCGCCCAGCTCCCACAGGCTGCCGTCCTGGCTCTTTACCTGGCCCATGATCCAGAGACTCATCGCTCAGCCTCGCTCATGAACACTTCCCGGACCTTGGTAAGCCCGTCCGGCCAGCGGGCGACCAGGAAGCGGCGGGTCCGAGATGGCAGCTCGCACGACACGCTGTCGTCCCGCGTGAAAACCAGTTCGCCCGGGAGGTGGCCGCCGGTGGCGAGTTCATCGGCAGTGGGTGCGTCGGCGGTCCGCAGGTTGATCGCGAACGTCACTCGCACCTCTGATCCATCGCCCACGAAGTTGCTCATTGCTCACCTGCCGGAGGAGTCCAGCCGAGAACGATCAGCGCGGCCCATGCTTCGTCGGGCATGGACACCTCGAAGCGGGAGTTCTCCACGCCTAGTTCCGTGACCTCGATCGCGTAGATGGCGAGCTCCGCTTCTACGCGAGGCCAGCCGTTGCGCGGGTCCACGTCGATGGTGAGGCGGCGAATGCCTTCGCTGAAGTCTTGCCCGTCGAGGGTGACCTTGTGAGGGAGCGGGCCACCGGACAGGGTGAGGGTGCGCTTGGACATCACGCGCTCACCTGCCCCATGCCGAGCCAGCCGTTCAGGATGCTGGCGTGGATGATGCCCGCCATGAGCAGGACGCATCCGAGCCACACCCCACCGTGGCCGAGGGGCCCGATCTTGGCGCCTTCAAACTCTTCCTGCCAGATCCACAGCAGGGCGTTGACCGCGCCGAAACTGCCGAGGGCGGAGCAGAGGAGCAGGATTCCGAGCAGAATCTGACCTGCGACGTACATGAAGTCCATGGGGGTTCTCCCGGTAATGGCGAGGACCCCGAGTCCGGGAGGTCTCGGGGCCCTCTAACCTGCGGTGGCGAACCGCAGGGTCCTATCCGGCACAGGTTGTGCCAGGTCAGGCGTCCTGTTTGCGTTCAGCCCGCGAAGCCTGCCAACTCGACCAGTGGCCGGCGACGTTGGCCCAGACGGACATGATGACGAGCCAGGGGATGGAGTCCTTCCACCACAGTAGCGACGGGATCATGAGGGCGATCCAGGTGATGGTGGCTGCCAGGTGAAAGTGCTGCCAAAAGCGTGAACTCATGGCAGGTCAGTCGATCTTTACGGGGCGGCCTTCGATGACCGGCTCCTCAGGTGAGGCGTCGATCCGCACGAACGGCACGTAGGTGCCGGGCGCGGCGGAGAAGTCGAAGTTGGTGCCGGGCCCGATCAGGATCTGGGCGACGGTCTGACCGTCCTCGTCCTCACCCCACCCGGCCTCTTTCCACCCGGCCTCCGTTGGGCGTGCTGGGTACAGGCACACCTGCATCTCCACGCCCAAGCCGGTGAGCACGTCGGGAGGGCCGTCGACCGCCACGTCCAAGTACTCCTTGGATTCGCGCGGGTACTCGCGTACAGGCATCGGCCCTCCTTTCAGGGTGCGACCGTCCAGCGGCGGCGGGTTCTGGTCGTGCCCCAGTCGCGGTCTGCGGTAGGGCTCGTCCAGCGCCGTTTCGCCGGCTGATCGCCGAGGCGTGCGTGGATGTCTCCGACCTGGCCTGTGGACACGGTCGGGCTTGGGATGGAGGCGGTGGCGGCGACGGTTGGAGGCCGTGCCGTAGTCGAGATCAGCGCCGCGGGGATGGTCGCGTGGGCTGCCACTGCTGCGGGTGTGGCTGCGACGAGCGTCACCGTGGTCGGGGTGTGAACCGCGGCGGTGGCCAGGACTACAGCCGGTGCTGCGGTGGAGCCGGCCGAGGTGTCGGACCCAGGGATGGACGCCGATGCGTTGATCGTGGCCGGTGTGGCGGTCGCGTTGCCGCCGGCCTGGACGGTCGGCGTGGGCACCGTGACGCTGGCTGTGACCGCGCCTGGCGTTGCTGTCGCCCCCGTCGCCACGGTGGGCGCAGGGATGCTCGCAGAAGCGGCTACGACGCCAGGAGAGGCGGTAGTGCCAGTAGATGCCCCAGCGGCGGGAATCGACGCCGTAGCGGCGACTACAGCCGCTTGTGCGGTGGATCCTGCTGTGATGTCCGGGGCTGGGATGTCCGCTGCAGCCTGGACTGTGGCAGGCGAGGCCGTCGAGGAGGAGCCGGACTGGACGGCCGGCGCCGGGATCGTGGCGACGGCGGACACGACTGCCGGGGTGGCGGTCATGTCCGCGGCGACGTCAGGGGTGGGGATGGTGGTGGTCGCCGGAACCACGCCAGGTGTCGCGGTTGCCCCGGTGGACACGGTGGGCGCCGGAATCGTGGTCGTGGCCCCGACGACGAGCGGGGCGGCTGTGGAGCCGGTGGAGACGGTCGCAGCGGGGATGCTGGCCGACGCGGTGACCGTGGCTGGGAGGGCTGCGGTGACCGCTGTAACGGACGGCGCGGGGATGCTGGCCGTCGCCTGGACGGTGGCCGGTGAAGCGGTGGCGCCCGCGCTGGCCGTGGGTGTCGGCACCGTAGCGGTCGCCTGGACGACCATAGCGGCGATGACAGAGCCCGTGGACACCGTCGGGGCAGAGATCGACGCGGTAGCCGCTACGACGCTCGGAAAGGCCGTCGAGCCCGCGCTGGCGGTGGGAGCCGGGACCGTAGAGGTCGCGGCCACCACGGCAGGGGAAGCGGTCGAGCCGGTCGATGCGGCGGGCGCGGGGATCGACGCGGACGCCTGCACGGCAGCGGGTGTCACGGTCGCGTCGGGGTTGGCGAGCGCCGGGGCGAAACCGAGCGTCACCCCAGAGACGGCAGCGAGGACGACGGTAGAGGTGAAGTTCTCGGTGCCGGTGGGGCTGGTGGAGGACAGTTCGCGGGTCGCCGCTGTGGCGGTGGTGTATGTGGTGGACTGGACGTCGGCGATCTCATCCAGACCGGCCGGCGGCGTCCAGGTGGAGGCCTCACCGACGGCGACACCGACCGCGAAACGCAACTCCAGCGAGTTGGCTGCGGGTGGGGTGATGCCGGGTGTGGGGGTGGTGGCGGTTTCTGCGGCGTTGGCGAGCGCAAAGGTGGGCTCGTCGGTGCCGGCGTCTTGGACGGCGACGATGATGACGGTGCCGTCTGACTGGGTGTCCTGGCCGAAGTCCCAGGTGGCGGGTTCGGTGCCGTCCGCGATCCGCCAGTACACGACCACTTGGAGTTGGTCTTCGCCTGCGGTGTAGGTGGTGAGCTGCGTCCAGTCGGGGTCGGCGGTCATGTCGGCGAGGGTGCCGACGTCGCAGGCGTGGTGGGCGAGCAGCAGGTCGCCTGTCTGGCTGGTGGGGGCGGGCGTGGTGAGGGTGGGGAGCCGGTCGCCGATGAAGCTGATGTCGCGTACGGCGGGGTTGAGGCCGGGCGTGCTTGCGGCCGGGGCGGGGATCGTGGCGACGGCCTGGACGACGGCGGGGGTGGCGGTGGCGTTGCCGGTCGTGGTGACGGTCGGGGACGGGATCGACGCGGTCGCCTGAACCACGGCAGGGGTGGCGGTCGCGTCCGTGCCCGCCACCGCCGATGGGACGCACGCCACGAACGCGAGACGGGCGTCCATGCTGGCCGCCGACGCGAACGTCAACGTGCCCGTCGATCCGCCCGTGGTGCGGTGGCGGGTAGACGACGCCCCAGACGTGCGAGTCCCCGACTGCGCCTCGCCCCGCTTGGTGTGAGGAGCCGACACACCCCACGGGGTGAGAGTCGCACCGAGGGTGACATCGCCGAACGCGAACCGGATCTCGCAGTCGTCCTCGCCGATGGCGGTGGTGGACGGGGTGGTCACGTTCGTGCCGAAGCCGGAGCTGTTGCTGTTCGAGGCGGGTGTGGTGGCTCCGTCGGCGTCCTGGACGGCGATGATGATGACGACACCGGCGGAGGTGTTGGCCTGCCCGAAGCTGTAGCTGCCGGGCTCGGACGGGCCTGCGACCTTCCACCACAGCTTGCCGATGACCGTGGCCGAGCGCTGCTGCAGCAGCGTCCACCCGGACGCGGTCAGTGAGCCGATCGCGCCGGCGTTGCCCGTGTGGGCGGCGATCAGCACATCGCCTTCGACAACACCGGACGGCTTGTTGCAGGAGATGCTGGTGGAGGTGCCGGTGGCGGTGGTGTGGGACCGGTACGTTGCCGCCACGCCAACCCCCTGACATGCGAAAACCGCCCGTAGGCGGCAGAGTCAGGAGGTCAGGCAGCGTCGTGGAAGGTCAGGGGACAAGGTCCAGTGCGGCCCAGCCGCTAGCCGAGACCTGGATCAGCAGGGTTCCTGCAGACGTCGCGTAGTCCTGGGTCAGGTCCACGAGCAGGAACGCCGACTTGGGCGTGAGGCCGTTGTTGTAGATCAGGACGCCGCGTACGCCGGTGAGCGTCGAGGACGACCACGATGGGTCGGCGGAGTCGAAGGTGAGCACCCCGGACGAGCCGGTCAGGGTCGTGGTGGTGAGGACGACTCCACCAGCGGTGTAACCGGTGCCCGAGACCTCGTTGGCGTTCCAGACGCCCGCGCCATAGGCAGCATTCGCCGTTGACGTGCTGTAATCGGGAGTCACACTGTTGGTGAAGAGAGCGGCCTTGATCAGGGTCTCGCTCTCCAGGTCCAGATCGAGGTTCGAGTCGCCGAGCGACGCCCCGATGTTGTTGACGAAGATGCCGCTTCCGGAGATCGCCACTGGTCAGCCCTCCTGTCCCATGGTCTCGACGTAGGCGTCTCCGCCCACGGATGTGGTCTCATCGCGCGCGAGAGAGCGCGCCCCCCGCAGGGCGTCAGCCGCCTCGCGGATGCGGTCCTGGTCCCCCGACTGCTTGGCGTCGATCAGGTCGGCTTCGAGCCCACCCAGCGCGTCCAGGGCGTCGGCCTGTGCTCGGAGTTCGGCGGCGGCGCGCTTAGCGCTGCTGGACATCGGTGGTCTCCTTCTTCATTGCGGAGGCGAGAATGACGGCCCGAACCGTTTCGAGGTTCTTGATGGTCACGTCCTGCCGGTCCGACCCGTACTGGCGGACCTCGTTGCCGAGCTGGTCCAGGACGCGTTTCTCGGACGGGGTGTCCACGAGCACCTGATCTCGGGTGGCGTTCGTCCATCCGCCGGCGCGGGTTTGCACACCCTTCGACTTCAGCCACTCCCCGTACGGGCCGTGACGCTCGCGGTCGTACTCCTCGCGCATGACCACCCCCGGAATGCGAATGGCCCGCTCGGTGGCGGGCCTCAGGTGGTCAGATGCGGTTACGGGTGGTCGGGCTGCGCTCTCGTACGCGGCACCCGCGAGTAGTCCTCACCGGGGATCGGCTCAACCTCGTGAGCCATGAACCACACCCGGCGCGGTGCTTGGAGGCCCGCCTCGGTAGCCGGGGGCGATCTCCACGATCTCGACCAGTGCTTCCCACGAGCCGTCCGGCTTGCGACGCCACTCGATCAAGCCGCCTGCCATGGCGTGGTGGCCTGGGAGGCGGACAGATGGTGGAAGGCCCTGCATGCTGCGACGATACCCAGCGGTCGAACGGGCATTCGAGTCAGGGTTAGAAGTCGTGGGCGCATGCCGGGCAGACGTAGATCTTCTGCAGGTCTGTCTGCGCGACCATCGGCGGGTTGTCCGGGGAGGTCTCCGCGTTGATCCGGGCCACGAGGGCGACATGCTCGGCCATCAGATCAGCGGCGGTCGGGTAGACGCGGCTGCACTCGCGGCAGGTCCGGTAGGGGGCGCTCTCCGACTTCACCGCGTTGGCGTAGTCCTCGGGCACCCACGGCCCCTGGAGAGTGGCGTACGCCGGATGGTCAGCGAAGCGGGCGATACGAGCAGGGAAGACCTCGGTCTCGTACTCCCGGCGGGCGTACGACAAGTCCACGTTGCCGGGGCACTCCATGGCCACGCAGTAGTCGTAGCGCTCCAGCAGGCGGCGGTCAGCTTCGATGTTCGCCTTCAGCCTGTCGCCGTAGACGCGGAGGTAGCCCTGTACGAGAGGGCCGCTCGTCAAGCGGTCCAGGTCCGCCGCCTCCTCATCGAGGCGGGCGCGGAAGAACTCGACGATCGCGGCTTCTCGCTCCACGAGGGGGCTCCAGGGTGAGGGGGTTGATCCGGGCGGACGGCGGCGTGCAGCTCAGACCGCCCGCCCGGAGGCCTAAAGTCAGCGCCTGCTCCTGCGGAAGCTTCGTTCCACGAGCCAGCAGGCGAGCACCTGAATGGTGACGGAGAAGACCAGAGCAGCCACGGTCATGAGAGCCCAGAAGGCATCGTCATCCATCGACGACCGCCCCGTACATCTGGGCGAGTTCTTCGGGCGCAGAGATGTACGGCATCAGTCGCTCACCCACTCCGGGTTGAAGCCGGGACGGTGGCGGTAGCCTTTCGCGAACCGCTTCACCAGGTAGGTGCTGGGGCCGTAGAGGGGTTCTCCAGGATGGTCCGGATCTCCTGCCCCTTGGCCTTCTCCATAGGCGATCTCGTCAAGCTGGTCCACGATGGAGACCATCACGTCGAGCAGCGCCAGTTCGGCTTCACACCGGGCGATCGTGTCCCGAGGCTGCTGGAGCACGATGTGGTCAGCGGCTTCCCGCTTCCACACGCCGCCGCCGTCGTCGTACTCGGTGGTCGCGACAGGGCTAAGCACCGGGACCTCGGTCTCTTGCTCGGTCTCCCGGTCGTATTTCCACGTCGTATCGCCTGTAGGCGCTCCGTGGATCTGCCAGGCGTCGGTATCGCTGCCCTGCCCGTCTTGCCCGGTGTTCACCCACGGGCCAGGGGATGCCTCGTCGGCCGCCTTTGCCTGAGTGAGGTCGCCTTCGATGGTGGCTCTCAGCCACGCCAGCAGGTCATCCATGAGCGTTGCCGAGAGGCTCGGAGATCATGCGGTCGTTCAGCAGCGTCTCTAGATCGCCGTGCTGCGGTGGGCGGGAGATGAGCCGGGACAGCGCCAACTCCGGGCCGTAGCCTGGGCAGCGGTGGTGCCAGTCGATCACCTCGTACACGGTGGTGCCGCACACCGTGATCCGGTCGCCCTCGACGGTCACCCACTCGTTCTCGGCCAGCCACGTGCGAGGGAAAGCAGCGGTGCGGTCAGCCCAGGTGACGCATGCGTCGCCGTACGCGCCGACATCGACGGTCACGGCGCCGTGATTGCAGAAGGCCATGAGCGGTCCTAGGAGGTCAGGGGGTTGATGTCCGGGCGGACGGTGGCGTGCAGTCGGACCGCCCGCCCGGAGGTCTAGGGGGTCAAGGTCGGACCCACTGCTGACGTTCGCGACTCCACACCAGTTCGCGCCTGCCTGCGGCGATCAGCAGCCTGTTCAGGTCCGGCCGCGCCTCGGGGTGGTCTGGCTCGCATGCCACCCAGCCGCCGTTGCCCGGCCGCCAGATGCACCACCAGCCCTCACGCTCACACTCGACGTTGCCGGGCCAGGCGCCCGTCCAGATCGCGAACACCTCGGCGAACTCGTGCTCTCGGCACTGGAGTTGCTGCGTGCCGCAGAGCGGGCAGCGGGCTACGTCGCAGCCGATCTCGTGCGGACCGTCGGGCTCGACCTGACAGTCCGGGCAGCGAAGATCCTTGGTCGCGGCGGTCACGGGCGGATCACCTTCGGGTCCAGCGTGTTGTACTCGCCGATGGTCGAGTGGATGCGCTTCCATGCGTGCCGGACGCCCTTCGGGGTGAGGCGGGCGTACGTGGTGAGGAGCGTGCCCCGCGTGTGCGTCTCGTAGTCGGTGGTGGCGTTCTCGCACCAGCCCGCCTTGAGAGCGGTCGCGGTCGCCTGCCCCTTCTCTGAAGTACCAGCCCGGATGACCATCCCGATCATGCCGAGGTAGGCGAAGACGTGTTCCTGCAGCACCTTGATGCCGCGAGGGTGCGCCCACTGCTGGACGTTACGGGCGAAGGTGCGGACCGTCATGGTTCCGTTAGCGGCGGCGAAGGTCTCGGCGAGTTCGTGACCCGGTGTCAGTTCCTTGATCTTCTCGTCGCGCTGCTCAACCTGTCGCTCGGCCTGCATACGCGCCATCACCTGATCGCGGAGCATGTCCAGCACGACCAGCACGCCCTCTGGCGTGGTCGTGTCCGGGACCGCCAGATCGGTCGCGGACGTCGCCGCCTGCTTCTCGGCGATCTCCTGCTTATAGGTCTGCACCGCGAAGTACGTCTGGGCGCGGGCGATGGCGGGCCGCTTGGGGTTGCCGTTCTGCGCGACGAGGAAGCTCGCGTAGCGCGTCAGCCGGTAGTCGGCCACGGCCCTGAAGGCTCCCGAGCCGATCGGGACCATTCTGTCGCGGGCGACAAAATGGTAGGCGACCTCGAAGCCGCTCTTCTGGCAGGCTTCCATCGCCCTCTGGATGGCGTCGGAGAACTTCCGCCAGTCGGTGCCGTAGTCGAGTTCGGGCATCAGGTCCCGTGCGAACCAGTGCTCTCCGTCCTCGTCCATGTGGCGAATCTCATCCAACGGCGACGCCGGGCCGCTCGCTGTCGAAAGCTCCAACTGTCGGCCCTGGTCGTCGGCCTCATCGTCGAACGGGATACGGTAGTCCATGGTCGATCTCCTGGTGATGCAGGTGGTCGGCAAGCTCCGGGCGGTCGGTGAAGCGGCCGTCCGGGGCGCTCTCGATCGAGAGCCCGATGCCTAGATCTTACCGTTTGACCTGCATAAACGCCGGTTCGTCAAGCGCTCCGAAGATCGCTAGCGCGGGCATCGCAGCAGGTCAGACGGTGTGATGAACGCCACTCTCGCAGCGCCCGGTTTAGGTTAGAGATGTCCGTTTTCGGAGCGCCTCAGGATCAGCCGACGTACCGCGTCAGCGTCGTACACCAGCACCCCGCCCGCGCTCTCAGCGACGATCCGGGCCCGGGCGGCGTCAGCCACCACCTGACGGGTTGGCTGCCAGTGCTGCATCCACGCCGCCACCTCGTGAAGGTGGGCAGCGGACAGGGCGGCCATCAGCCCTGCCCCTCGTCGCTGAGCCCTTCTACCGGTACAAGCCGGTAGTGGGCGTCCACGTGGGACGCCTTCTCGACGGAGAACCGGCAGCCGCCGCACACAGCGTCGTCGTGCCAGTAGCCGTGGTTAAGGGTGCCGCAGTGGTGCAGCCAGGCGAACTCCTGCCGCTCGCGGTCGGCCTGCTGCTGAAGCTTGTGCACGCTCGCCGGGGTCGGCTCCGGCTCGTGGACGCTCGCACCCTCGGGCAAGTGACACAGCATGCACCGGCCGTTCGAGTCCGCGATCGGCTCGTGCGGGTGGAACTGCATGTGCTTGTTCTGCCAGTCGAACGGGACCAGCGCCCCGCAGTCCTCGCACGCTTCGGCCTCGTTGATGCCGATCCCTTGAAAAGGCATCAGGCATCCACCCGCGCCGAGCTGGACCTCAGAGTGTCCCGGTTCGGGTTCTCGCACACCGAGAACCCGTCCGCTTCCGTATAGGTGAGGCGCTGGACGGTGAACCACCGGCCGTGCAACGACTGGCTCGGGTCTACGCCCGCCTGCCCACAGACCATGTCGTGCGGGACGGAGAAGTGGTCGGCGGTGCTGTGGATCGGGGTCTCCAGGACGGTACGGCCATCGGCCTCGTACCAGACGCGCACGTCGATCCTGTCCAGCCCGGCGACGACCTCGGCCGCCCGCTCGTCCCGCTCTGCGAGGAACTTGACGTACTCGTCCTCTGCCGCAGCCTGGACCTTCTCCAGGTCCCAGCCCTCGACAATCAACTGATGGGGGCCGTGCGCGTTATTCTCCACCGTCACAGAGATGCGGTCCGGGTCCCCGACGAAGTCTTCCCTGCCGGAGTGGTGCTGCAGTTCGCGGTCCTTGCCGAGCGTGCGGGTGATCGTGTGCCAGTCGCGCACCTCGGGCGGCGCGTCGAGCAGCTCGAACTCTTCGACATTGTCTCCGTGCTCGTACGCTTCGGCCGCCTCGCGCGTGCTGAAGACCTGCCGGATGCTGTACCAGTAGTCGCCGGGGTCTCCGCTGGTCGCTACGTACGCCTTCATGCGCTTCTCCACAGGGGGTGCAGGGGGTTAAGCGCGGCATGCCTACAACCCCCCAGCTAAGACATGCCGCGCGTTCAAGGGGGATGGCAGGGCCGGTCCGGGTGAGCCCTCAGCACCAGAGGATCGGACCGGCCCGCCAAGGCGCTCAAGCAGCACGGGGGCACCGCGAGCGCCGGGCGCACTCCTCGGGGGAGGGCGCGTATCGGAATGTCTAGGGCTATCTAGGCTGCGAGGAGGGAAGCGCGGAGCTCGTCCCGCTCCTCAGGAGTGGCCGGCACACGCTCCCCGAGATGAAGGCACCGGCCGATCACGGACAGGTCGCGCCAGTCGTACCAGGCCGTCTTGCCCAGCTTGACGATGAGGCGGGCGTGGTGGCGAGAAGCCCACACGCGGACGGTCGGCTCGGGCTTACCCAGGCGTCGGGCAGCGTCAGCAATGGTGATCCGCTCAGGCTTCTCCTGCATGCTGGTCACCCCCAGACATGCGAAAAGCCCCCGGACCATACGGTCTGAGGGCCTTTGCTCCCACGTTGACTCCGATTTATAACAGCTCACCGGCGAAAACACCAATTACGACTCGCCAGAACTTTCGCAGTCGAGGCCGAAGTACTCCTCCACGGTCATCGCCCGATCCTCGTCCAAGACACGAAGAGGCAGGTACGACGGGACCACATCGAAGCCTCCATCGCGGCGGAAGCATTGGAATGCCGAGGCCGGAGGGGAAGTGGCGCACATTTCTTCTCCGTCACCCCGGCACAGTTAAGCCTCGCTGACTGGGCTCGAACCAGCGTCCACCCGGGCCCAAGAGCCGGGCGCTCTACCACTGAGCTACAGCGAGGGCCGTTCCATCATCGCCTATCAGGACGAGTGCCCGCCACCGAAAAGCGGACGAGACGGAAGATCCGACACGACCACACCAGCTGAGAGGCCGTGCGCCACGTCTTCGGCCAGCTCCGGCTTGACCCGCTTGCCGCTGAACACGCCCGCCCGGCGCAGCAGCGACGCCCACACCGGGTCGGCGATCGTCACCCCGTGCACAAGTTCCGGCGTTGGCTCGAACACGACGACCCGATGCTTGGCCGGGCTGGCGGTCCACCCGCTGTCGGCCGGGTTCAGGCCGGCATCGGCGCATGCCTGCTCCACGTCGGCCCGAGTGCATGTCACTCGACCGGACAGCACCTCCCACGGCAGCGGCAGCGATGACCACACCTTCGTGTTCGGGTCAAGATCGCCGCCCGATTGCTGGTGCCACCACGCCAAGTCGGCCGCCATCAGCCTCATCACCTTGCCAGGGCATGCCGCGTCCAGCAGGGCGAGAGCGTCCATCGACTGCAGGCAGGCGAGCCAGCCGGCGCGGGCAGCGTTGTACGCCTGGGCGACGGTGTTCCACGTGGAGGAGTCGTCGCCGCGGCGGACCACCATCGACTCCCGGCTGAACGGCCGGGTGTTCCAGATGTGCTCCAGCCGTTCAGCGCACTGCCGCATGACCGCGTACCAGGCGCCGAGCATTTCGCCACGCTGGGCGTCGTTGAGCCGGGCGAGGATGGACGGCTTGGCGTACACGACGGCGATCATCGCCCAGTCGGTGCCGGGGTTTCGCTCGCAGCGGGCCATCAGCATCTCGGCCACGTCATCGAACGGGTTGCCTTTGCCGGTCAAGCTGAACTGGCGGCGCATGTTCCGGCGTGCCGTGAAGTAGGCGACGAAGCACGCCGCGTCGACGTCAGCAGCGAACCGGTCCTCGGTGATGGTGGCGGCGAATCCGCTCCGCCCGATCAGCAGCAGACGGCGCAACTCTTTGCCGTCGCCAAGCTTGGACGCCTTCGCGGCGAGTCGGCCGAGCGCCCGAAAGCGCCGGTTGTACTGCCGCTTCGGCAAGTCGATGCCCGCAGAAGCGCGGCCGGCACGGTCGAGTCGGCCGCTCTTGAAGTCGGCCCGGTCTGCGCTCCACCCGATCTCCCGGCCTGCGAGCGCGGCCACGTCTGCCAGCGCGATCGGATCGTCGGCGTTTCGGCCAGTCCACTCATCGCTGTCGAAGAGGCGTGCCACGGCAGCGAGCTGGTGCGCTCCATCCTTCGGCTTGGCGAACTCGTCCGTCATCGACGACACGTAACCGCGACGCCGATAGGAGTGCCGCGCAGCCTGTTCAAGGATCCGCCGCTCGCGCACGTCGAGCGCACCGTCGAGGGCGAGGTGGACCAGGTCGGCGACATCCTCGGGGCGCATGCGGCGGTCGAGGGAGCGGTGCAGGTCGTAGATCGGGGCGTTGGCCATGAGGGGTCTCCTAGCAGTTACCGGAAGGGTAGCTGCGCAGTCGGTGAAGGTCAGAGGGCTTTTCTAAGCGCGGTGGGTGACGGGGCCGTCGGCGCCTGCGGGTTGGAGGGAACGGCGCCGGTAGGACTTGACCGGCTCCACCCTGACCTTCGTCAGGTCGCTGTACTCCTGCGCGTCGTACTCGGCGCGGCAGGCCCGGCACTTCGCCCCCGCGTGCTGCCCGTCGTCGTCCAGCAGCTCGTACAGCTCCGCGAAACCGCAGTCGCAGTACACCCCCGACAGGTGGCGTGGGCGCTGCTTGGTATCGGTCAGGAACGCCCGGCACCGGTAGGCCAGATCCAGCAGCTCCAGGCCGGCGTCGGCGCCGGACAGGTCCTCGAAGGTGTCGTCACGCGCCATCGAGGCGGCGGGCAGGGCGAGGAGGGCGTCCATGTGGGCGGACAGGATCGTGAACGCCTGCGTGAGGACTGCCCCGTCGCGGCGCCGACGAGACAGGCTCGTGTCGAGCGGGGTGAGCCGGGCGACGTCGCGGACGCGTTCTTCCCAGGAGACGAGCGTGGCCAGGATCAGCCGCAGGAGCGCGTCGGCGCCGAGGGAGAGCGGCACCGGGGCGGACTTGGAGACGCACACCACCGGGCCGCCCGCCACCGCGAACGACTTGTTGAGGCGCTGGTGGACGCGCACCCACAACAGCGGCAGGTCGTTGAGGGACTTACTCACCGCGGTACGGTCCTGCGGGCAGAACGGCTGGTAGGTGAGAGCCGGGAGCCGCCTCGTCTTGCCGTCCACCGTGGAGAGGCGAGGGTCTGAGCATCGGTCGGCGCGGGCGCATTCCCGCTGGCCGTCATCGGCGCGGCTATCGGACGTCGTCGGATCGGAATGAACCCAGTACCTGGCCATTTGCGGTCTCCCCGATGAGTACGCTTGTCGGTAGACCCGAGGCTGGTGGTGTTCGAGGGTCGGCGGTGGAGGGGCGGTCTCCCGGTGGTGCGGGAGGCCGCTCTTTGCGTCTACCTAGAGTGTGGCGTATGTCGAGACGTTGGGATGCCCAACGAGCGTCTCACGCTCACTCGATGGGACTCATCAAAGGACGCAGGAAGTGCAGGGCGACTTACCTGCCTTTTCGGCTGTGTAGTACGACATCTGCACAACGTCGCGCTGGTGGTCGCCTGCGCGTGCGTGGATGCGGTGACCCTCTTTGAACTCCGTGCACCGAACGTCGTAGTGGTAGAGCTCGCCTTGTTTGGTGGCGATGACCTCGCCGGCTTCTGTGATGTATCCCCAATGGGTGCGGCAGCCGACCCGCGTGCAGCGGAGGATCCACGGGGCTGTGACGGCCATCAAAAAGCGACCCTCGAACGTATCGCCGCTGCCACATAGCGGCTTCAGCTCGCTATTCAGCAGGTGGTAAATCTCGTTGGATCCCTGCGTGCTCTTCTTCACGGTTACGCCAGCGATCGCGACCTTGCGCAGAGCTGTACGCAGGGCCCCGAGCTCGGTACCTCTGTCGGGTGGCATTGGCGATCCTCCAGCGTAGTTTCCCGGCCACCTTGAGTGTCCTACCGAACGTGGGCATCGTCGAGCGGTTGGAGCTCCGCGGTACGGTCTGCGGTCACGGTGCCAGGCTCCTCTCGCTGGACACGGTGGTCCCGTCCGCCAGCGTCATGGTCAGCCGGTAGGACGCCGACCCTGTCATGGCCGCTTCGAAGTCGACGACCCCTTGCGGGTAGGTGACGGGCTCGACGGCGAGCACCTGGGCCAGCATGCCGTCCAGCAGCGCTTCCCAGATCGGGTCCTGGTCCTCGTGGCGGTAAGCACAGTGGTCGCATGTCGGGCAGTGCGGGTGATCCTGCTTGCCGCAGTCGTGGCCGGGGTTCCAGGTGCACCGCTCACACGACGAGCAGGGGCCATCGTCCTCGGTCATGACGTCGTTCTTTCCGGAGGAACCAACCGGTACTGGGCTTCGGGATGTTCGACGGCGTTCCCGCACCCTGCGCAAACCGCACCAACCTGCCAACGGCCCGGCGTGAGGCAGCCGCATGCGCACTTCCACGCCATCTCTTGCTCGGGAGGTGGATCTACTTGCGAGATGGCGAAGTCCTGCGGTGCCAGCACAGATGTGCCATCCGGCAGATCTATCACCATGGTCGGCCTGTTGTGGAGTGCAGAGAGTCGCCCCACCCAGACGAGTCCTTGTGGGGTGGTCATCATGACCCACTTGCCGATGAGGCGCTTAAGGTTGGGGCGGTCCTTCAGCCCCAAGTGGTAGTTGATTGTATCTACGAAAGCGTTGTACCCCTCGTCCACGTTCTCGGCGGTGATCTGCTTGGTCCATTCGCGCCAGGCGCGGGCGAACGTTGCCATGTCCAGCGGGTATGTCATGTCTCCTCCAGCAAGTCGATCTGCCCTTGACAGTCTCCGCCGTCTCGCCGGGAGAAGCGGGTTGAGCCAGGGTCGATGATCCCCAGCTTCTCGGCGCACTCCCGCCCGTACCTGCGCTTGCGGGATTTCGGGTCCCACAGAAGCTTTCCGCAGTTGCCGAGGCAGTACATGGGCGGGAGGGACCCGGGGAACGGCGGGGCGTCGAGGGCCAGGAGGTTCACCGGTCCTCCCAGCGTGGCGGCTCGTGGCGGAGACGCCGTTCGTACCGCAGCTTCGGCGTAGCGCTGGCGGAGGTCGTCGTCAGCCACGGCGGGTCTCCCTCGGGCATCCCGTGTCGCATCGACCGTGCACCCTGCACAGGCCGCTGTAGGCGTAGTGCCGCAGGCACGGCAGGCGCAGGCGGTGGGAGCGGTGGACGCAGCGCAGGCCGGGGACGAACAGCGCCCACAGGTGGGCGCTGGCCCAGTCCCAGCGGGACGGAAGGCGGGTCTCAGGCACGGTCGTCCTCCTCGGCCTCGTCTCGCCCGTAGAGGATGTCCAGCAAGGTCGCGCGACGCTCCGCGACCACCAAAGCGAGGCGGTCCCGTAGTGCTTCGAGTCGCCTGGCGTTCGCCATCTGACGGCGACGATGCGCCCGGAGCGCTGCCCGGAGATCGCTATTCACGGTCGGCATGGTCGTTCCTCTCAGGTAGGGCGGCGAGGATCTCGCGCGCCTCGGCGTGCGGGCAGCGCTCCCCTGGCTCCAGCGACAGGAAGCCGTGAGCCTGGCAGCCTCCGTGATGGTCGAACCAGCACTCGTCCGGGTCGGTGAGCGCTTGGAGGAGTTCGGCGGGGATGGCGACCAGTCCTGCGCCGGCCAACGCCTCTACGGCGATCCTGGCCGCGTCTTCGGCCTCTCGCCCGGACGGGCGGATGGGCTCTCCGGCCTTGAGGGTGGCGGTGGCGCGCTCCTGGGGGCGGATCCGCATGTCCTTACGGAGGGCGGCCTCGATCAGCTCAGCAGGGGCGGCCAGTACTGCTTCCTCGGGGATGGGCTCAAGCATCGCACGCCTCCCGCACCAGCTCCAGCAGGTACGCGGCGTGGCAGTGGTCCGGCGCCCCCGGCTTCGGGGTAGCGCACCAGCAGGCGAGGTCCCGGCCGGCCAACTCGTCCAGGCGGAGCATCAGGTGCGGCTGCTCGACCACCCAGCAGGAGTACAGGTGCACGGCCTGCTCGCGGGTCATGGGCGTGAGGGAGACGAGTCCGCGGGCTCCTCCTGGAACGGCTGCGGCAATGTACGGCCACAGTGGGGAGTCGTTGCGGACCTTCTCGCCGACCTTGAACGGGTTACCCCAGGGCGTCGTCCGGTCCACGCAGACCGCGCCCTCGGGGAGCTTGGAGCCTTTGCTGCGCTTCCTCTGGACGCGCTTGGGGGTGGTCACAGGTCAGCCCTCCTCGGGGGCGTCGGCGGGGACGCGCGTGGCATACAGCGTCCACGGCCAGTCCTCATCCGGCCCGAGGCCAGGGTCACGGAGATCCCACTCGCCAACCTTGTACTCGTTGCCGTTGATGGTGACGATCTCCTTGGCCTGGTCGCGTGCGTAGGCGAGCGTCTCTCTGATGGCGATCTCAGCGGCCTTGGTCTGGGCGAGCGAGCCGCCATTGGCCGAGAGGTGCAGCGACCAGCCAGCGAGGACCTGGTCCAGTAGTGCAGGGGGCATCTCGGGGAACGTGCTGTCGGACATCGGGTCTCTCTTTGTCGATGAGGTTGTTGATCTGGCTTGCGGCTTGGCGTCCCCGGTAGGACCGGGGACAGGGGGAAGGTCAGGCGTCGGCCGTCTGCACGTTGGCCGCGTCCCGGGCGAGCACTTCGGCGACCGTCTCGGCGATGATGAAGGCCGCCTTCCGCGCGTCGCTGCCGCCGTCCTCCTCGGCGCGCTGTGCCATCCGCATCCGGCGAGCGAAGTACTGGGCGGTCTCTCGCCTTGCCTGAGCGGCGATGCTGGCTGCGGCAGCTTCAGCCTCACGTAGCCTCGCCAGCACGTTGCCCATCCGCTCCCCCATGTAGGCGGTGTGGTTCAGGCAGTAGAAGTCCTCGCCGTGCCCCGGCTTGGGGTGCTCGTGTGCGAGGCGCTCCTGCACCATCTCGGCGAGCTGTGCGATCAGCTCGTCGGTGGCGGGCTGGGACTTGATCTCGTTGAGGTGGGTCGGCATCTCGGTTCTCCGTTCGGAGGGTCGGGCGACGGGCGGGAAAGCGGTTGCTGCGCGGCCTACAGGGAGCCGAGAACGGCCCTGGCGGCGTACCGGTCGAGCGTCCACGTCCTGTCGTCGCAGGAGACGGTCGCCGCCGTGGGGGCAGCCTTGGACAGGGGGCCGTCCGAGTCCGGGCGCACCTCGTAGCGGATCTCGACCTGGAAGGTGGCGCTCGTGTTGCCGGCCAACTCGCCGCACAACAGGGCGGCGATGTCGCTCGCGCTCGCCATCCTGAGGGGCTTGTATTCGCCGGTCAGGCACTCGGTGCAGCCGCAGTCCCACGGGTCGATCGCGAGCAGGCGGGGGCGGTCGTAGCTCATCGGTCCGGTTCTCCGTTCAGGTGTTGGCGGTAGCGGTCAGGCGGCCGGGAACAGGACGGACAGCGGGTTGCCGCACACCGTGCAGCACATCGCGTCCGGATCCGCAGGGCGGCCCTCAGGAGGTTCACCGCACAACGTGCAGCGGGCGGGAGGGGCAGGGCGGCGGAAGATGAACCGCAGGCCCTCCACGAACATCTCGGCGAACTGGGCTCGCGTGCGGGGCAGGTAGTCAAGCATGTTGTGCACTCGATTCACGGGGGCGGGAAAGCGGTTACCGGGGGTGGCCCCGGCCGGTAGAGGGCCGGGGCCGGGAGGTCAGCGGGTGGCCAGCTGCTCGGCGTGCTCGGCGTCGTCCTGTGCGGCCTGGGCCTCGCCGGACTCCCAGTCGGACGTCCACGCCTCCAACTCGGCGTCGCTGACATCAGGGAGTTCGTTCATCGCCTGGAACAGGTGGACGCCCAGCGAGTCCTCTATGGGCAGCAAGATCGTGCCGTCGAGGACCATGCCGATCAGCTTCGCCGTCTCCTTCGACGCTCCCGGCCAGGCGGCGAACCGGGCCAGCGCCGTGCGGTCGCGGCCTGTGGGGCGGCCCTTGAAGAGCGGGTTCGTCACGTTACGAATCGCGTTGGCGGCGTCGATGACCTGGTTTGGGGTGAAGGCGGCAGCCCACTCGCTGACGGTCACTGTGCGGGAGATGAGCTCGGCGTCCGGGGTGCGGGCGTCCTCGGCCTGCCAGGCGCGCTCGTCGGCTACGCGCTGCTCGAACCACTCGCGGTCTGTCGCGTGGTCGGGGTAGGTCTCGATCAGGGTCTGCCACTTCCCATGCCGGGTGGTGGTGAGGCGGATGGCGTACTCGGTGCGGGTCTCGGCGGTCATCGCGTTCTCCTGCGGTTGAGGTGGGGCAGCGCTTGCGAGTTCAGGGAGGGGAAGGGGGCCCGGGGTCTCCCCCGGGCCGGCGGGTCAGAGGCCGAGCAGTTCGCGGGCGTCGGCGAGCTCGCACCAGTAGCCGTCCCGGATCTCGGGCGTCTGGTCGGCGAGGAAGCGGTCCCTCAGCTCGGGGATGTCCCGGCTGAGCATCTGGTGCATCGCCACGATGATCGCGGCGGTGGCCTTCTCGTCTTCGGTGGCGGTGCGGGCCATCTCGTCTCCCTGGCGTCTCGCTCTGTTCGTGCATATGCACAGTAGCGTGTCGTGCATATGCACGACAACCCCTTCTGTAGACTTTCTGCATATGCACGGCCTATCCTCAGATCATGGTCAGCCGAGCGAAGGAAACCCACACCACCAACCGCGTCGTGCGCGTGGACGACGCCTTGTGGGACGAGTACGAAAAAGCCTGTGCAGACGAAGGCGCCAACCGCTCCGACGACCTACGCGCGCACATGCGACGAAAGGTCGCGGCGTGGAAGCGGCGCCTCGCCAAGAAGCAGCCCGACGCCGGCGAGTAGCCGCTCACCGTCCCCTCGCAGGTGAGGCCAGCCCGTCATGCCCGGTCACCAGGCGCACGCTCGCGACATGGGCACACGAGTCGGCCTCGCCGCACGAGCACACCCACACCCCGTCAGTGAGGCGGACGAAGTGCCGGGCCCGCCGCCCCTGCACGCGGGCCCGCACAACCGTGGGCGGAGAGTCGTTGCCGCCCCCGCTCGCCCGGCACACCAGCACCCCGCCGTCCCGGATGTAGGAGCAGGCGAGGGAACGCACATCGGCGGCCATTACGGCGCCTCCTTCGGCTGGTCCAGCGCGGCGAGGTCGACACCCAGTTCGGCGAGCATCCCGATCGCGGCAACGGTGGCGATGGACGCGGCGCGGGCCACGTCGACCTCGGTCTCGTCCTGGACATGGGCTCGGAGGTGCTGGCCGATCCGCTCGTACAGCAGCTCGTCCGGGGTGAGGTCGGCTCCGGTGCGGCGGGCCCACTCCGGGGACAGACGCGGGGGCGGCTCGGACTCGGGCTTGGCGGGCGGGTCTCCGGGCTTGCCCTTAGTGATGAGCAGCAGCGCCCAGGTGTCACGGCCGATCAGGGTCCGCCAGTAGACGGGGCGGTCCATCTCGGGCGAGGCCCAGGCGTTGGCGAGCTTGGCCAGGCTGAGGATCGGGATGCGGCGGATCATCAGAACGCCTCCCTGGACTGCTGGCCGCGCTCCTGCTTGCGCTTCCACGCGGCTGCGGCTCGGCGCTCGCGGCGGTTGCGTGGGGCTTCCACGTCTACGAGGTCTTTGGTTTCACGGTCTACGAGGGGTCCGCCCTGCTTGTTGACCTTCACCCAGGATCGAGCGATCTTCATCTGCCTTCCTCCCCCGCCTGGTGGGCTTCCTTGTCGGCGTCCATCAGCATCCGGATCAGGCTGTCGGCGTCCTCGCGGGCCATCTCGTACGGCTCGACGTCGAGTTCGCCGTGGGCGATCCACACGGTTTCGGTTTCGCCGACGGCTGCATCTTCGGCGTTGACGGCGTAGTCGAGGATGCGGGCTGCGGCGTCGGGGTGGGCGCTGCCTGAGGTGGTGGTGATGCGGCCGTCCCACCTGAGGATGACGATCTTGGTTGGTTTCATTGCGTTCGGGTCTCCTATCGAACATCGCGTGAATTGATCTTGATCAGCTAGTTATTCGATCTTGAGTTCCCAGCGAAGCGCCCAGAATCGCCACAGAATCGACGCTGGGCGCTCCGCAGAGGCGCGGACCTACACAGGGAGCGGATCGGCCCCTGGAGGCGTCAGCGTCGCTTCTGGGCCACTTCTCGGCCCATCCCCGCCCGGCGCGACCCCAGCCACATCGGCCCCACCGGACCCGATCGCGTTGAACAGCCGGTCCGCCGCCGCCCACGACGACAGCCCTTGCTCGCCCAGGACGGCCAGCTCGTCGAGCACCACCGCCTCGGCCGCCTCGTCCTCGACCGTGAACCGGTACGGGACCACGATCTTGACCGGGGCCTGCCCGTGCACCGACGCCCAGTCCAGCGGCGACGGCCCCGCGGGCTCCTGCGCCGTCTCGGTCGTTGAGGGGGCCGAGCTCCACAGCTCCGGCCAGTGATCCCACCCCCACCCGGGGAACGGCCACGTCACGACGGGCCGCCGTTCAGGGTCCGAGCCACGGCCAGCGCGTGGAACGTGTGGCCGTCCGCGCTGTTGCCGCGCTTCTCCCACATGCGAGCCTCGGTCTCCAGCCAGGAGGCGAGAAGATCCCGGGCGTTGATCAGCGTCACCACCAGCCGCGCCAGGACGCGGTCTTGCACGTCGAAGTAGTGGCAGTTCCGGCAGATCTCGGCGGGCTCGTCGTGGTCGCCGCAGATCACCACGACCGCCGTGTGCTCGATGACGCGGGCGGTCACGGCGGGCAGCAGGTGCTCCCGCGCTCGCGCGGCTGCCTCCCGCATCTCGTCGGCGGGCGTCTCGGCCTTCTTGGGTGCCAGCAGTGCCACTGCGCAGTCCCGGCAGAACTGGCCGGGCCGCCCCTCGAAGAGGTGCAGGTGCTCGAATGTGGACCCGCACCGGGAGCAGGTGTCGTCGGCAGGCGTCTCGGTCCTGGTGTCAGCCATCACGCGAATCCCATCCCTCGAAACACGAGAACCCAGTTGTTCTCGCCCTGCCGCTGGTACATCACGTCGGACATGGCCGCCTCGAAGCGGATCCGCCAGTCCCCGGGCGTCTCCCGCGCCTTGAGCTCGAAGTGCGCCAGCCGCTTCTTCTCGCTGTCGCCCTCCCAGACGATCTCGCCGTCCCGAGTGACGGACACCCGCCCGAACCCGACCGCGCACACCCGAGTCAACGGCAGGGCGGCAGGCTTGGGCGGACACGACAGGCAGCCGCCAGGGACGGGCCGCATCGAGAACACCGGCAGCACGCCCGGCCCGTCGTAGCCGCAGAACGACCACCGGGAGCCCCGCGCGAACCGGTCGGCGAGGATCCGTGTCTTGCGGCGCTGGCCCTTGGCGTACACGTACCGGGCGTCAACCTCGTTGACGGTCAGGTAGCGCCAGCCGTCGTAGCGGTCATCCCGGAGCGCCCACACCTGCCCTGGTGCCACTTCGATCTTGGTCGTCTCAGCCATTCGGGCTCTCCTCGCTGATCGGTTCAGGGGTGGGGTCGGGTGGGGCGGGACTGGAGAAGATCGGAACGACCTCCGCCATAGGCGCAACAGGAGGCGGCGGGCCCAGCCACACCGACTCGCAGCCGTCACTCGTGCAGATGAATCCCGGCCCGCCCGGCGCCTCAGGCAGCCGATAGAAGAACCCGGGGATGACGCCCGCCAAGTCGGCCAGCAGCCGGATCTGCTCCGGTGTGGGAATCCGCGTGCCGGCCTCCCACTCGTCGACCATCGGCTCCTCGCCGCCGAACATCCGGTCGACCTCCGGCCCGTACAGGCCAGCGAGGTTGAGTGCTGCTGTGATGCGATCCGGGAGCGGCTTCTTCGTGGCGAGTTCCCGGTCTTCCCGCTGCCGCAGGAGGGTCATCTTGTACTTCGCTCGGTCGTTCACGCCTCCTCCTTCGGGTCGGCTGGTCCGGGGTCGGACAGCAGTTCGTCGAGCAGGCGGATCAGCTCGTTCAGGTCGCCCCATTCCGAGCCGCAGCAGCACACCTGCGAGGGCGGGCCCTCGAACGGGTAGCAGCCGCCGCAGCTCGGGCACGGGTTGGTGGTGGTCGTGCTCATCGGCTGCCGACCCTCGAACGGATGCTCCAGTACTTCGCCTTAACCGGACCGTCCTTCTGGCACCAGACGACCTCGTCGTGCAGCAGCAGTGACCAGCCGCGATAGGGGAGCTGGCAGAGGTCTCCGACGCCAAGTTGTCCGAGTAGGCGGCAAACGAGACCCGGCATCTCCATGTCGTGTAGACCCATGAACGGTGACGGGCACATGAAGACTTTGAGACGCCCATATCCACGCCAGTAGACATGTGTGTAGTCGACGGCCTGAGCCATCCACGCGGTGAAATCCCGCGTGGTTGCCAGATCGGGGACCTTGAACTCCAGCCCGAAGACCGGCTCATCGTCCTTCCATTGAGAGTCGTCGATGGGACGGAGCACGGCGTCGATGCGGAGTTGCCTGCCCGAGCAGTGCGAGCCCCAGACTTCGCGCTCGACGTGGAACGACTGCGCCAGGTCCTCAAGCACCCGAGCGGCCAGTTCGGCCTCGCTCCACGCCGGCGGGGGAGCGATCCTAGAACGGAGGCGCATCGGGCGTGCCTCCGTTCGCCCACGGGTCATCAGCCGTGCCGCCGTTGCTCGAACGCTCCGCGGTCTTCGGCGGCCAGCGCAGGTTCAAGCCGGCCGACTCCACCCGCACCTCGATACGGGAGTGCTTCTGGCCGTCCTTCTCCCAGCTCGACTGGAACGCCTGCCCAGACACGACCACCGCGGCGCCCTTGCGCAGGTTCTCGGTGACGTGCTCGGCGAACTGATCCCACGCGGTGCAGGTCCAGAACGTGGTGTCGACGTCCTCCCACTGGTCGCCGTTCTTGCGGCGGCGGGAGGTGACGACGGTGAAGCGGGCGATGGCTTTGCCGGTCTGGGTGAACTTCAGCTCGGGATCGTTGGCCATGCGGCCGGTGAGGGTGATGGGTGCGGACATGGGGCTATGCGCTCCTTCGGTCGATGGAGTCCCAGCCGGGGGCGGGGACGAAATCGGGGACGACCTTCCAGGGCCAGTTGCCTTCGCCCCCGTAGGTGAGGCGGGTTGGCCAGTCACGGTCGTCTCGGGCGCCACGCCAGGGCTTGACGGCCACGGTTCGGCAGCGCTCGCCAGGCCGCTGGTCGGGGTCGTCGGGGGCGATTCCGAGGCCGAACTCGGGCCAGCGCAGCAGGAGGCTCGACCCGACTGGGCGGACGGAGCGGTCTTTCCCGCCGCCGGCGTTGCCGTGGCCTGCGTGGGCTTCGATGACCATCGCGCAGTCGGCCAGGACTCGCGCCTGGTCGAGCACGGCGACGGTGGCGCGGGCGGCTTCCTCGTCGTTGATGTTGCCTGCGTGCAGGCGGTAGAACGGGCCGATGAACAGCAGGTCCGGCTTGTGGGCCGTGACCCGTTCGAGCAGCCATGCGGCGTCGCCGGGGCGGAGCATGTCGATTCCCGCGGGCTTGTGGATGAGGCGCAGCGCGCCGTCCGGGACGCGATGCCCGAATTTGATCGACGAGGCGGCGAGCGGCCGGAACTTGCGGCGGGACTGCTGCTCGGAGTTCTCGCAGTCGATCAGCAGCACCCGCATGGGAGGGATGTCCGTCCACTTGAACGGGTGCATCCCCGCGGCGACCATGACGGCCATCTGACGAATGGCCATGCTCTTGCCGAGCCCTTCGAATCCCGTAAAGACGAGCCGGTCTCCGCGCTCCAGCAGGTTGGGCACCACCCAGTCGAAGTCTTCGTCGTCAACGGAGATGAACTCCCACAGGTCCGGCGCGAGATCAGGCTTGGCGGGCTCTTCGCTGGCCCAGATCTCCACCAGGTCCGGCAGCTTCTTGCCCGCCTGGAAGTGGTCTGTGGCGTCCTTGCCGACCGCCGGTTCCGCGATGCGGATGGAGGCGGCGATCCCCGTGAGCGCGTCGCGCACCCGTCGGGCGTGCGCCTCGCCGGGGTTGTCCCGGTCGCAGATGATCGTGACGTCGGCGTCGCGGAACACCTCGTTGTACTCGGGCCGCCACTTGCCGGCGCCGCCAGGGTTGCACGTCGCGACGAGCCCTTGGCCTTCCAGCGTGTGGACGTCTTTCTCTCCTTCGGTGATGAAGATGACGTGGCCGTCGCGGATGCCTTCGATCACCCTGGGGAGGCGGTAGAGCGGGCGGCGGGTGTCGCCGAGCTTCCAGCTCCAGCCCTTCGGCCGGGACGGGTCGGGGATCCGGCAGGGGAACTGCTTGTCCGCGGTGCGCATCACCTGGAACAGCAGCTTGCCGTCTTCGTCCACGTAGTCGTAGATCGCAGTTGCCGGGCCGCGGGGCGTCCACTCGCCGCGCTCCTCGCGCTGGCCACGCGGCTTGCACAGGTCCTCCCAGGTGAGGCCGATCGCGTCGAGGATGGCGTCACGGTCGCATCCGGCGTGGCAGGTGAACACCACGGGGTGCTCCTTGCCGACGGCGAGCGAAAGGCTGGCGGTGCCGTCGTTGTGGGCGGGGCACCGGGCCATGAAGCTGCCGTTCTGGGAGCGGACCCCGTCCAGCTTGGGCAGGAGCATCTCGCGCAGGATGTCCATCAGTTCTCCCAGAACATGCCGACGTTGGCGGGCCGATGAGTTTCAGCGTGGGTCAAGGGCTGGTCTTTCCAGCGCTCGCCGTTGAGCCAGGTGGACGGGTGGGCGATGAACTGGGGATCACGTGACCGGGTGGGGTCCATCCGGAACCGCTCGGCGCCAGCGATGATCTCTTCAGGGTCGACGTTGTCGTCCATCGCCTTGGCCCATGCCTTCTTGGCGTGGCCCTTGCCGACCTTGCGGGGGTAGGTCTCCCAGAATCGGGCGAAGCCGGGATCGTCATCTCCGACGCGGCGTGAGCCGCGTTTCCCCCTCTGGGGGGTAGGGGGGTTATTTCCCTGCTCCCTGCTCCCTGCTCCCTGCTCAGGGCCGAAGGTCTCCGGAACGTTCCCGCCGCTCTCGCGAGACTCTCCGGAGAGTGGGACTACGACATCTGACTCGTCTTCGTCGTCGCAGCTCAGCATGTATGCCATGGCGAACGCGTCGTCGATTTCGTCCGGTGTCGGCCGGACGTAGCGAGGCTTTCCGGGGTGCGACACCTTCTGGTGCTCATCCCAGCTCGTGATGAACAGGAGAGCCCTTCCGGCGGCCTCGTAACGCACGATCAAACCCGCCTCGGAGAGTCTCCGGAGATCCTCCCGCGTTCTCACGAGAGCCTCCAGAGGGTCATCCTCAAGGGGCCAAATCGCAGCAGCGATGAGCCGCACGTTGTCGGCGGCCACTCCGTTGTCGTCCGCGTGCGTCCACAGGCCGATGAACGTCAGGCGAGCCGACATGGGCAGGGATGCGATCTTCTCCGACGTGAAGAAATCGGGCTTGATCGACCTGATGCGCGCCATCTATTTGCCGCCCTTCTTGCCGGCGATCTCAGGGCGTGGAGCTCGGCGCATCTGGTACGTGCGGAAATGGTCCTCCGGTTTCACCGCAGACGCGGGCCAATACCACTGACCGACTGCGCAGTTGCTGCCGTAGCAACGCCAGCAGGTGCCGTCCCTCTCCGCCCAGGTCCAGTTGTCATCACGGTGCCCGCACCGCGTCAGGTAGACCGTCCGCTCACTGTCAGGCACATGCCAACTGATGGCATCCCCCGGGCCGGCAGCCTCAAGGACAATGACGTGAGCTTCCTGCCACCAGCCGACGCCGCCCGCCTTGAGCATTCGCCGGAGTTCGATGGCCTTGTCCATGCGCTCCCAGTGCGGGCCCTTCACTTCCGCCCAGGTATTGATGGCCGGCAAGTGAAAGTCGGGCAGGTATTGCTGCCCACTGGGGAGTTGGAGCGCGATCGGCTCGTACTGCCAGTGGAGATCCAGCTCGTCGAAGGTGCTTGCCCAGTCAGCTTCAAGGCTGGATCGGAACTTGATCCCCTTGTAGGTCAAGGGGACGGCGCGGATGTTCAAGTGCGGGAGGACCTTCCGTGCTGATGGTGCTGATGGGACCGACGAGGGCTCGTGCTCCCCCGCTTGTTACGTTCTTCCACTCCTCACACTATGCCACTACCCATGGCATTGCCTAATGGCCACTAGAGTTGGCTATACTGAGACCATGGGAGACAGCCATGCCCTGATGCCTCCACCCATGTGCGAACATGAACCGGTGGATAAGGACCGTCAGCAGCGCCTGCGCCGCCTTGCGGCCACGTACAAACGCCGCACGGATGCCGCCGAAGCGGCTCACGACGAACTGGTGCGCGAGGTCCTCGACGCGCTCGACGATGGGGAGCAACAGGTCGACATCGTTCGAGAGATCGGCTTCACCCGCGAATGGGTCCGCCGCAAGGTCGTCGACGCCCGAAAGGCCAAGGCGCACCAAGACGAGAGGCGACGCCAGAGCGCCCCCTCCTCCTCCGACTGACCTGTTCACGCCCGCGCCGATCATGCTGCGCTCTTCTTCCTGTGCTCCCTAACCCGGCGCCGGTCGTACTCACGAGCCGCGGCCACCATCAGCGGGGACTGGTCGCCGTGCCGCCTGTGCGCGTAGTGGCAGGCGGCGATCTCGCCGTCGTCCATCAACCGGACGCGGCGCCGCAGCTCGGCTTCCAGGTCCTCGCCAATCAGGTCGATCAGGTCATCCCAGGCAACCGGCGGCAGCCACCCCTTCGCCGCGGCGACTTTCTTGACCCGGCGGATGCTGGCGCCCAGCTGACCTGCGCCGGCAGGGTCGACGTTCCACAGCCGGTCGTAGACAGCGGCGACTGCGCGGGCCGTCCGCGCTTTCACCCGGCCACCGTCCGGTGCCGCGAGGATGCGGTGGGCGTGAGCGTCGGGCAGCCCGGCCAGTTCCCCCACATGCTTGATCGGCCATCCAATGGCGGCGAGCGCCTGCAAGCGGCGGCGCGTCCCCACCGCGGGGAGCCAGCCGCGGGTAGGGACCTGGCCCGCGTGAACCGCGAGAATCTTGTCCGCGGTGGACGGCCGCACCGTCTTGGAGGGCGGCTGATTCTTCGACGGATGCCCGTACATGAGTGCGGACAGCCGTTGCGTGTCCAGCCCGGCCAGCTCCGCGATGGCGGGGATGCCAAGCCCGGAGTTCTGCAGGCGCTGAACGTGCTGGCGTACCGGCTCGGCGTGAACGTCGCGCCGGTGGGTGCCGGACATGAGGCCCATCCGGTACCGGTTGGCCGACGCCGCGTTCGCGGCCCGGCACGGCCCGCACCGGCAGCCGCCGTACCGGTAGCGGCGCACGTCCCCGTGGGGGTGCTCGGCCATCACGCCACCGCCTCCTGCTTACCCTCGCGGCGGCGGCGCGCAGCCTCGTTGGTGCAGGGGCGGCACATCGAGTTGAGTCCGTCAGATGACCGCTTGTCCCTCCCGAACCAGCCGGCGGGCAGCGTCTCCTCGCATTGGTGGCAGCGCTTCTCGTCCACCGTGGGCTCCTGGGGGATGACGGAGGCGTGGAAGCCTGCCCGCTGTCGCCTTCGCCTCGCTGAGACGCGCTCGTCTTCGTTGAGGCCACCCCACAGGCCGGCGCGTTCCGGATGGGACAGCGAAAATTCGAGGCACTCGCTACGCACCGGGCACCCGGCACAGATGGCCTTGGCCTTGCGCTCGCGCACGTCCCGTTCGGGCTGCCGTTCTCCGTCAGGGCCGAAGAACAGGACCAGGTCCTCCCCGCGGCACGAAGCAGAGTTCTGCCACTCCCAGCTAGGCGCCGCCATTACTGGCCTCCGTTTCAGATCGTTCCGAGGTGTTACGAATCGCGCCGGAAGCGTCCGAAGTCATCCGGTCGTGTCCGGCCAGCAGCCCTGCGACCGCCTCGTACGCCACCTCGGCCACCACCCGCGGGTCGGCATAGATCAGCCCTCCCACGGCGTGACAGCAGCCGGTGAGTGCTTCTACGAGCTCGTCGGGCACTCGGGCGGTGGTGCGGACCACCCGGGCGCGGGCTCGCAGCGTTTCCGCCGCCTGCGCGAGGGTGCGGTCGCGGACGTGGTCCTCGTGGTCCTTGAACTCCGCGGCGACGATCTCCGTCACTCGCATCAGGTCCTCGGGGAGGCGCAGCACCGGGCCGGCCTCTACGGTCTGGTCAGGCATCGGCGGCCTCCGGAGGCTTACGTACGGTCACATGGCAGCCGCCAGGACCCTCAGCGCAGCGGCAGGCGCACCGGTTGGCGTCGGCGACGTCGGCGGGCAGCGGCCACGGGTGGCCCGCATGCTCGGCGTCTTCCGGATCCATCCAGGTGTGCGCTTGCGGCGGGTCGAAATGCTGGCCGAACTGGCAGGCCCAGCAGCGGGTCAAGCAGACGATCGCGTAGTCAGGCATCGGCCGCCTCCGCTCTGGCGAGAGCGTCAGCGACGGTGTAGCCGCGGCACGCAAGATGTGGAGCGAGACGGCCAGCAAGAGCGCACGCCGCCTTCTCGTCGAACCGGTGCCGGGCCAGCCAGTCGTCACGGGCGGCGTTGTCTGCGGCGATCTCCTCGTCGGTGACCGGCTCCTTGTCGCCGGGCGGCCCCCACGAGCGGTTGCCTTCGGCGTCGAAACAGGCACCGCGCAGGGTGACCGCCCAACGACCTTCGCCGCGATACTCGACGATCAGCGTGAACATGTCAGCGTCCGGGTGCATCTCGGGCAGACAGGACACCTGGAAGCGGGTGATACGCACCTCGGGCTTGGGAATTGTCACGGGTGCTATCCGCCTCTCTTGGGCTCGTCGAGAAGGTCAGGGTTGGGCCTGGGCACTCGGCACACGCGGGCGTGATCCTCGGCGGAGATGCCGTCGAGCTCGGCGACGACGCAGCAGTACGGGCGCAGGTCCCCAGTCATGCGGCCACCTGCTCTCGCTTGTCTACGGCGACGATGTGGCGGGCGACCTGCTCCACGACAGGGACGGCGACCGCGTTGCCTGTCTGCCGGCACCGGGCGGCGTCGGACTGGCCTGCGGTCCAACCGTCCGGAAAGCCCTGCAAGCGCTCACGTTCAAGTGGGGTTAGCTGCCGTACGGCCCAGCCGATCTGCACTGCGGTCGCCTGAGTCGTGGTCAGCGCGGTCGGGGTGGGGCCGTAGCCGAGCCGCATGTCGCCGCCGGTCTGCGGGTTGAACGCCATCGGCGGTGCTGCTGCGATACGTACCGGGAGCAGCGTGGACGTGGCGTCAGAGTCGGGGCCCTTCGCGTCGCGGGCCTTAACCGTCGTAGCGATCAGGTGGCCGGCTTGGGCGGCGTTGTCGTCCGGGCCGCCACCGCCTCCAACGCTGTTAGCAGTGAGGGCGGCAACGACCTGCCCCGACGCTCGGCCCGGCGTAGGATTCCCTGCGCCGCCTTCGGGCTCAAGTAGTACTTGGACGGGACCTCGAGCGTCGGCTCCAGCACGTCCGACAATGATGACTCGACGGCGCTGCTGAGGGACTCCGTGGTACTGAGCGTCCAGCACTCGGTAGGCGAACCCATACCCGCGGTCTCCCAGCGACCCGAGGACGAGACCCATGGCGCCACCGTGCGCTCGCATGCATCCTCCGGGGCAGGATCCGCCGGCGAGCTGGTGGGGTTCGGCGCATCCGTCGTGCTGCCCGGTACCGGGACAGGGGCAGACCGCTGACAGGAGGCCAGGGACGTTTTCGAGGACGACCCAGGCGGGGCGAAGGTCAGCCAAGAGCCGGTCGATCTCCCAGTAGAGGCCAGATCGTGTCCCTTCACCCATGCCGCGGCGACGTCCTGCCACGGAGAGGTCCTGGCAGGGGAAACCTCCGGTGAGGATTCCTCGCTCTGGAACAAATCCGGCTGCTCGTAGCTGGTCACCGGTCACCTCTCGCACGTCTTCGAACAGGGTCACGTCGGGGAAGCGGCGGGCGAGGACGGAGCGGGCGGCGGGGTCGATCTCGACTGCGGCGACCACTTTGACGCCGGCTCGCTGTAGCGCCAGGTCGAAGCCCCCGATACCGGCGAACAGGGAGACTGCGGTGAGGTCAGTCACGGCCCTCCTCCTCGGGGAACACGTCGTGTATGTCGTCGTCAGCCAGCAGGGCGGCCCACAGCCGATCCCAGGCGGGATCGTCAGGCGGAGGAACAGCCACACGCTTCCGGCGGTCTTGGCGGAGCGACCACGCCCAAGCGGCGGCGCACCAGCAGAAGGCGGCGACCACGAGGGCGCCGATCCCGGCGAAGACATTGCGGATCAGGTCAGCCACGGTCGCCTCGCTCCGCGTCCCACCGCATGAAGTCGGGGACATCGTCGGTGTTCTCGGGCCGGTAGGTGGTGGGCTCGTAGGCGGCCCACCACCCTGCCGCCGCACGGTCGGCGGGCTCTGACACCTCTCCCAAGGGGCGGGCCAGGTAGCCGATCAGGACCCCGCCGGTGAGGAAGAACAGGCACAGCAGGCCGACGAGAAGGAGCTCAACCTGGTCAGGGGTGATCACGTCTGCCCCATCCGCTTGGTGAGGAGGGAGACGACCTCGCCCGGGGTGAGGCTCTCCACCTGGGCGCGCAGTTGGGTGTTCTCCCGCTCCAGGTCTGCGATGTACACCCGGTACTCGGCTGCTCTCTCGCTCCATGCAGCGGTGAGCCGGTCAGCGGCGCGAGCTTTGGCGGCCCGGTCACGTCCCCAGAACCACCACCACAGGGCGTTGGCGGAGACGAAGGCCACCACGCCGGCGACCGCGATGACGAGGTCGCCCTTGCTGGCACCGGCCGCCGCGAGAGCACGCACGGCGAGCGTCATCAGCGTCGCGCCGACGATCGCGCCCCCGACCACTGCGACGGCGCCGATGGCCACCGGGGGAACGCGGGGCACCCACCGCTTCACGACGGCCCGGATCTTGGCGAGGTCAGCCACGGGGCTCACCGCCCTCGTCGGCGTCGAGGTTGTCGAGCCAGTCCGCCTCGGACGCGAACTCCGTGATCACCTTCATGGCGGCGGCGGGGTCTCCGGCGTTGGCCAGCCGGACTGCGCGGCGGATCTCCAGGGCCACCACGTCGATGACCCGGGCGAGATCCCGGGCCGCCTGTGCGCCGCCCTGGAGCTGGCCACCGAGCAGTTCCACGGCGGCCTTGAGCCGGTCCACCTCGGCCGCAGGCGTGACCATGTCCAGCGCGTTCACCCACGGGTCGTTGCCGGAGGAGTGCTCGCCGATCACCTCGATCGGGGCAACCGCAGCCGCGAACCTGTCGAGCAGTGCGTGGAAGTTGTCGCGCTCGTCGATCAGGTTGCCGGTCGCCTGCTCTTCCCGCTCGGCATCGAGGCGGAGGCGCTTGTTCTCGGCCTTGAGGCGGGCCACCTCGCGCTCCCAGTCGCCGATAGCCACCCGGTTGAGCCGGTCGTGGGTGACGATCTGAGCGTTGAGGCGATCCACCTCGGCGAGCAGGTCCTTGCGTGCGGATTCCAGGGCCCACACGTCCGGGTTGTACGGGGCGTCGGCGGAGCAGGAGTCCACGCGGAGGTCCCGGATCTCGGCGAGACGCTGCTCTGGGGTGATCGGCTCAGACATCGGCCTGCCCGCCGTCTTGCTCTGCCTGAGCCGGATTCACGGCGCCGAGGTAGAGGGCCAGCAGATGCCGGGCCACCTCATGCGTGGGCTGTGCGAGCGCCTGCCACATGACCCCTTCAGCGGCCTCCAGGCGTGCCTTGAGCTGCTCCACCTCTGCCGGGTCCGGGACGGTCTCACCCTCGACCACGACCGCACAGAAGCGCTCAATCTGGGAGGGCTTGCCCTTGGGCGTGAACCCGATCCGCAGGACAGCGCCCTCACAGGCCACGTCCACGAAGCCGGCCAACGCCCGGTTCTCGAAGACCTCGCTGCCGCGCAGGTGCTCGGCGATCCTCTCCGGGGTGATGTCGTTCATGCGGAACGCTCCAGGGAGGTGTAGTCGTGGGCGGCCAGCGGGAACATGGCCAGCGGTGTGGTGCGCGGGGTGGTGAAGTCGTCGAAGAGAGCCGGGCGGATCTTCGCCAGGCACGACCAGCCGGTGTACGAGCCAGCGCAGTGACGGGAAGGGACCAGGCCGAGCAGGCGGGCCACCCGATGTAAGGCCGTCACCGGGACACGCCCTCTCTGGCGTCCTGGTGGTCGTGCAGCTCGCCGAGGCGCTCCAGGTTCGCGTCCGGGTCCGGCGCCAGGTCCGGGACCGCCGTGAACGATCCCTCCGGCGAGGCGAACCCGTCCCACGACGCCGGGTACGGCTCCCCACGCGGGGTCACCGACGCGCCGCCGATCACGTCGCCGCGCATCTTCGCCTGACGCCGGCCGATCGTCTCGTGCAGGTCCGTCATTTCCTCGTCGACGCTGCCGACCTCCGCCATGAGCCGGACGCGCTCGGCTCGCAGCAGTTCCAGTTCCTGCTGGTCGCGGTCGTTCAGCTTCCGCAGGCGGGTGATGCCGTTCTCCGTGAGAGTGCGCATCTGCTGGGCGTCGGCGATGGTCGTGTACGGCTGAGCCATTGGTGTTCTCCTGAGTCTGGTGTGGTCGGGGAAGGCCCGGCGTGCCCACAAGGGCGGGCACGCGGGCGGGCTAAGGGGTCAAAGAATCGGAGGGGGTGGCCGACGACTTGCCGTGGCGCGTCAGCAGGTCTTCGAGGTGGTCCAAGCGCTCGGACATCTCCGCGAAGTCAGTGGAGGTCTCCCGCCTGAGGGTCTTGATCTCGCTCTGGCGCTGCTCGTCGCGCTGCTCCAGGCGGCGGATCATCTGCGAGTGCTGGCGGAGATTCATCTCCAGCCCGTCCATCCGCTTGCGCTCGTCAGCCGTAAGGGCGGACCTGTTGGCGCTCGCGGCCTTGTCGACGGCCTTGCCGAGCTGGCGGCGGGACTTCTTGTGGTGGTGGCGGGCGAGCGCTTCGTGCTCGCGGGCCTCGATGACGCGATATCCCTCATTGCGGACGCTGACGACGGTCCTGTGGTCCTCGATCTCAAGCTGCCGGATGGCCCGGTAGATGGGGCTGCGGTCCTCGCGGAAGTCGCGCTTCAGGATGGCGTCGAGCTTCTCGTAGGTGAGGACCTTGCCGACTTCCAGCGCGGCGAGTGCGTCGTACACGAGGACCCACTGGGCCCTGTCGCCCTTGATTTCAAACATGCGAAACTCCAGGTAGAAGTGAAGATCCCTGCCTTGCCGCGCCCATGGCGGCCTTGGACGGCCCAGCCACGCCTTGCCGCACCCAGATGAGCGGGCGCCGGAGAGTCGAACTCCAGCGATGAGCCGAACGCCCTGGTGAAACCCCTGCCTTGCCTCTCCCTGCCTTGCCGCGACATGCCGGGCCGAGCCATGCCGTGCTCGTGGGTGGCGCGGAGTCGAACCGCGCAGAAGACCGTCCACCCGAATCCATGCCTCGCCAGGCCGTGCCAAGCCCGGCCTGAACCAGCCACGCCTCTGCACGCCCCACCAAGCCGCACACCCAATCGGGGGCGGTCCAGGGCTGAGGTGCTAGACCCCAACCCCAGACCGTCACCGGCACCACGCCCTGCCCGGCCGAACAAAACCGGACCATGCCCTGGCGCGCCACGCCCTGCGCCGCCGCACCAAACCGGACCACGCCTTGCCGTGCCGTGCGCTGTTGCTGCCCGGGGGCAGCGGAGGGCCGCGAGACAAGCTCGCGACCGACCGCCGTCACCGGCCCAAACCTCACCCAGCCCGACCCGGCCAAGCCGTTCCGCGCCCGAGATCGGCACGCCATGCCAAGCCAAGCCCGCTCGGAAGCGGGGGAAGACCACGGAGCTAGTCCGTGATCGACCTCCGTCGCCGGAACCTTGCCCGGCCTCGCCACGCCCTGCCTAGCCCGTCCGCGCCCTGCCGAGTCGAGCCGAACCGAACCCCGAATTGGGGGCGGCGCGGGAGTCGAACCCGCGCTACGACCATTCGCCCACCCACGCCATGCCTTGCCATGCGGTGCCTTGCCCCTGCTTGCCACGCCTTGCCCGGCCAAGCCCCAGAGCGCGGGTGCCGAGGGCTCGAACCTCGGAGCCTGCCAGCCACCCTCCAAGCCTTGCCAGACCCCGCCGAGCCCAGCCATGCCGCTCCCGGCCCTGCCTTCGGCCCTGCCATGATGCGCGGGCGTCGGGGCCTCGAACCCCGAAGGCTGCCAGTCGCCCTCCATGCCACGCCGAGCCTTGCCGAACCGAACCACGCCTTGCCATGCCCTACCGGTCCTTGCCGCTCCGAGAGCGCGGATGGCCGGGGAGTCGAACCCCAGCTTGCGACCATCCATCCGTCCCTGCCCTGTCACGCCTCGCCGGGTCGAGCCCGGCCATGCAGCACCCAGACCGGCCAGGCCAAGCCCAACCACGCCCCGCCTTGACAGGCTCTGAACAGTCCGGGAAGTAGGCATGTCAGATCTCGCTGACCTCAGTCGAGAACCTGCCGTACATGGTCCGGAAGTCGCCGAGTCCTTCCATCTCGCCGGCCAGGCGGGCGACCTCGCGGAACTCGTCGTACTCGATCGCCTTCGGGTCGACGATGACGTCCGCCTCGACCAGCCAGTCACGGAAGATCGGGCGGCACCGGTCGACCTTGTTCCGCTGGACCGTGACCGGGCGGATGTCGACGAACTCGGACTCGCCGCCGCCCCACAGGCCCTCGACGTCGCGCGGCCCCTTGTAGATGAGCGGCAGCATGAAGTCGGCGATGACCACGCCGCGCTCGATCTTCTTGCCCGCCTTGATCAGCCGCGCCCCGCCGATCAGCGACCGGAACAGGTTCTGGCCGGGCATGTACGGGCCGAGCTGCGGATCGAAGTACAGGGAGCCTTCGAACTCGACGCGGGCGACCTCAAGGCGGTCCTCGTCGGTCTTGGTCCGCTTGGAGTTGAGCGCCTTCAGCTTCTTCGCGTACGGGTTGAGCGGGCTCGCAAGCTGCACGTTATGGAGCAGCAGCGGGCGGGTGCCCGTGCAGGTCATGCGGATCTTCAAGGACTTGCCCTTCGTTTCGTTGTCCACTTTGTTCGCGAACATTGTTAACGGTAGGAGTATGACCTAGAGGTGTCAACTCTGTTCGCGCTATTCGTTCGCGCATACAGTTGTGAGACCATGCCGTTATGGCCAGAGAGGAAATCCCAGAACTGCGGACGCTGCGTGACGACTACGACCGCGCGCGAGCGGCTCTGTTCGCCGGCATCCGCAAGTACCTGGCCGAAGGGCGAGGCCCATCCGAAATCGGCCGTAGCGTCGACTGGACCCGCGAGTACATCGCGAAGATCCGCGACGGCAAGGTCAAGGACTAGCGCCACCTGGCTCTCCTCCTCTCGGATGTATGGGGTACTGGGTAGGTCCCGTCGCTGTCCCGACCCCCGATGGACGGGACAGCGACGGGAGAGGCGGGCTAGAAGGGCGCTTCCGGGTCGATCTCCAGCCACGGCTGCAACACGTGGAGGCGGTAGAAGACCTTGCAGCCCGGCGTCTTGTCGGCGTGGTCGAGGGCCTTAGACGCTGACTGGAAGGGGATGATGAGCCCCGCCTTGTCCGGGTGGCCGCTGGCGACCACGATCTCCATGCGGGTCTCCAGCGCCTCGAACTCGGCGATCCGCTCGCGGGCCTCGCGAAGCTCCGTCGCCATGCGGGAGACGACCGTCACCAGTTCCTCGGCCGCTTTGCCGCTGTCGTCGTCGCTGCCGCCGTAGTAGACGCGGATCGACTCCTCTACCGCGTCCAGGTCTAGCGGCGGTTCCTGCTCGGGCTCGTCGGGCTCTCGGTCGTTGGCCTCGTACAGGTCGTCTACGTGGGTCACGGTCGTTCCCTTCAGGGGGTCAGGGGGTTTCGATGTCAGATGGGGAGCCGTACCGGGCGAGATCGGCCGTCATCGCGGCGATGCACGCGAGGCAGGCTCCGCACGGCGTCTCGTCCGGCTGGCGCTTGGTGCATCCGACCGCGCCGGCCGAGCAGTCGTGGTCTACGGGGAGCCAGGCGTCACACCAGTCGCAGTAGCGCATGTCCTCGACGACGCTCACGACGCCGTCACCTCGATCAGCCAGAACGGCGACGAGCCGCAGGAGCACGTGTAAGGGCCTTCGGCGGGAGTCGGGCGGCCGGGGCACTGGGCGTGCCCGTACCGCTCCACCGCCTCAGCGAAGGCAGCGCCGGCCACCACCGGGATGGGGCGTTTGCCGTCCTGGTGCGACCCCTCAGGGGCGGGCCGGAACCCGCCCCTGTCGTCCAGCAGCACCCAGCCCAGACGGGCGTGCTTGACCGGCACCTCCCACGGACGGGCAACGCCCTCGCGCAGCTTGTAGCCGAGCCGCTCCGCCGCAGCGGGCGCCACCGCATCCGTGAGCCTGTGGCACGGCCGGCACGCCCACTGGACGTTCGACGGCGCGTTCGACCACCGCTTCGACGTGCCGCCGATCTTCTTCCCCTCGCGGTGCGCCGAGTCCGTCCCAGCCGCCGCGCCGCGGCACGCCAGGCCGATCTCACACAGGCCCTCCGAGCGGCGGCGGATGATGTCCCGCACCCTCGCCGGGACACCCTTGGGCGCCGACTGCTTCAGCGTGGACGTCCGCTTCTTCGGGTCGTTGGCCCGCTTGAAGCCGGCACCGCGAGACATCTCCGTCTTCGCCTTCAGCGGCGTCTTCCGCTGCGGCATCGGCGACCTCTTCATCGGCCACCGCCCCGGTGGTTGATGCTCTGTCCAGACTGGGCGTTGTTATTGAGCGACTGGAACAGGCTGATCTGGTCCTTGATCTTCCAGGCGTAGCTCGTCGCGATGTTCAGCAGAACCTCGGCGTCGTGAAGTGCTTCCCACTCCGTCGCGGTGCTCCTGGCGACCCAGGCGTCCCGTTCTGCCGCGGTGACCGTCCCGACCGTCCGGCCCACCCTTGGGCAGTCCGGCGACATCAGGAGCCTCGTCTCGGCCTTCTTAAGCGACTTCTGGCACTCGGCGACCTTGCGAGTCGCCTCAGCTACGGCGTCGGTTGAGGCTTCCAGCGCGTTGTTGATGTGCTGCAGCAGGGCGTCGGTCTGGTCGGGTCTCAGCGGGGTGCCTGGAGCGGTCAGGACGAGTCCGCCGCTCGGCGTGCGCTGGTAAGCCTCACTCACCGGGCTCACCCGCCTCGATGGCGGAGCGCAGGACGTCGGCCAGCACGCCGGCCAGATCGCCGCGGCGCCACGCATCCATGACCGCTTCCGACGCGCCCTCGCACGGCGTGTACGCGAACGCCCCCGACCGGGGCGCGGTGGAGGACTCCAGCACCTTCACCAGTTCGCCAGTCGCCCGGTTGAGGACCTGCCCCTTGGCGTTCGCGCTCTTGAGGACCTTCGCCCGGTAGGCGGGCTGGATGGTCTTCTGCAGCAGCTCGGGCCGGTTCTCCCGCACCCACGCCAGCAGCTCCGGATCCGACTCGGCGCCAGGCCGCAGCCCTTCGGCGATCTCGCCGGGCGCCATCTCCTCCACCAGGCTGAACAGGGTCGGCTCGTACACCTTGACGGTGGTCTTGCCGACCTTGATGGCGATCGACCCGAGCGGAGTTCCGTCGTCCAGCGTGACGTCTATCGACTTCGTGCCGGACTCCTGGTGGGCGGCGGCGAACGCAGCCTCGGCCTGGCTGCGGGTCATGTCCGCCGCGGCCTTGACCTCGTCGCTGATGAACCGCAGGGCGGCGACACGCTGACCGTGCAGGCGCGGGTTCACGCGGCATCCCCGCTCACTTCGGCGGGCTTCGGCTTGGACAGTTCCATCCACCGGCGGCGGGCCAGCTCGCCGAGCTGGGTGGCGTCGCCGTGCTCGTCGATGACCTGGGCGCCGAACAAGCCACGCTTGCGGATCTCCCCACCGGCCGCGGCGACGTCATCGAGGGTGGCGTACTGGTCGAGCAGCAGGTCCCGGAAGTGCAGAGCGTCCGGGCTAGGCTTGCCGTCACCGAGCCACGCGGCGATCTCCTGCGCGAACTCCGCGCCCGGCTTCGGCACTACCCGGCCCGCGATCGTGCGGGCCCTCGACTTGGAGATGACCAGCGTGTTCTCGTGGTCCAGGTCTCCGACAATGTCGAACTCGTACTCGATGCCTTCGCGCTGCTCCGGCTTGAGGCCAACCTTGCGCGGCACCTTCCTGCCGCGCTGGTCCTCCTCGATGACGTAGTCCGTCTTGGACCGCATCGTGACGATGACGTGGCCCGGATACGACACGAGCGCGTCGATCATCTGGCGTTCCTGCGGTCGGGCTTCCTTCCACCCTCCGAAGGAGTTGCCGCCGTAGCCGCGCTTGGCGGCCGAGTCGACCTGTTCCAGCATGCCGCCGGTCCCGGACCAGAAGTGCGTCAGCGAGTCGATGACCGCCACGTCGTGCCCCTGGGAGGCGGCCACGGCCAGCACCTGGCAGAGGGTTGCCGGCTCGAACGACTGCAGGTTGAGCCGGTTAAACGAGAACTCGTCGGCGTACTTGCTGGCGCTGCCCCGCTCGGTGTCGATGACGGCGACCTTCTCCCCCAGTACGGTGGCGATGGTCAGCGCGGTGTAGGTCTTCCCGGACCCGGTCGGGCCGGTGAGCGCGACGCGCGCTTTGGCCTCATCCTTGGTCGCAGGCTCGAACGTGAAGTTCACTGCTCGTTGTCTCCCTCGTCGTTGGGGGTGTTGTCGTAGTCGCGCTTGCTGCGCTCGAAGTCGAGTTCCGCTTCGTGGCCGATGTCGGGTCCTTCACCGACCGGGACGGCGGTTCTACGGCGGCCGTACCGGGCCACGTACGCGTCGACGGACGCCTCGGACACCCGCACGTGCTCGTGCGTCGACTCCACGCGCAGGCCGCCCTGCTGGCGGCCGAGCGCCATCACGTCCTTCGCGTTCAGGAGGCGGCCGGTTCCGGCCCAGATCCGGGTGATGGTGGTGCTGACGTTCAGCCAGCGGACTGTGGGCCCCATCACAGGTCCTCACCGCCCAGGAACCGGACGTACAGCCGCCGCTCGCCCCGCACCGTGCGCGTCACCGCGTCGAACTGTCCGAACGGGGCCAGCGCCTCGATGGAGCCGTTACGGACCCGGACCGCGTACTGGCCGGCGGCGAGAGCACAATCGAGCACGGCGACGCGCGCCCACTCGCCCGGCCTGCGGGTGAGCTCTGCGGCGACCTCGCGCCATACGAGGACGGGCGCACCGTTGCCTCTATTGGTGGTGCGAGCCGGAGGGTTCTCGAAGGAGATCTCACGGGAGAGAATCACGACGCGACTCCCGCCTGCTCGGCGGGCTTGGCAGCCTTGGCGGCGTCGTACTGCTGGATCCCCCACAAGATGCCGTGGCAGGCCCACAGGAACCACCAGTCGTAGTCCTTGAACTCCCACTCCCACGTGTCGTCGAAGGAGAAGCTGTCCCCGAACTGGGTCGTGGTGCTGTGCTTGCCCTCGGACTCACGGAGGTGGCGGTAGCCCCAGGAGGAGGCGTCGATGGGGTCGTCGAACGTCGCGCTCGCGCCGCATGTGCACGTCACCGTGTGGGTGCGGTACTCGAAGTCCTCCAGGGCGCGGCGTGCGCCGCCTTCCCAGGTGATGTCGCCGTTCTCAAGCAGGTCGCGAACGGCTTGGCTGATCCCTCGCGGCGCACTCCGGTCCACGATCGCCTCGGCGACGTACTCCTTGACCTGCCGCTCGAACGAGTCCTGGTCGTACTTCATGACGCTGTCGCGGTCGCTCGTCAGCTTCTCCGCCCAATAGTGCGGGTTGATGTGAAGCGAGCCGTCCTCCCAGATGCCGGAGCGAAAGAACTCGAACATGTCCGTCAGCCGGCGGAAGACGTAGCTGTCGCCGTCGCCCTGGAAGATCAGCGAGCCAGGGGCCGTGATCAGGTCGAACCAGTACGAGCTGTGGCCGGGCTTGAGGAACCGCAGGTGCCGGTACAGGCCGTCGTCGTGCAGGACCTGCATCTCGTGGCTGGCGGTCTCGCGCTGGAACCGCTCGGCGATCTCCGGGTACTCGCTCACGCTGCGATGCCCCTCTGTGCGGCGAGGCTCGCGGCCTGCTTCAGGAAGTCGTCGATCTGGGTGCCGGAGAGCGTGTCGCTGGCGTCGCCCAGCAGCGCCACCAGCTGGTTGAGTGACATCGTCCGCACCGGCTGAAGGGGAGCCATCACCTCGGCCAGAAGGCGGGCGGCCTCGATCACCGCGCGGGTGTTGGTGTCCAGCTCCTCAAACTCGAAGCCGCGCCAGAACAGCCACATGTCCGCTTCGGCTCCATCGGCGATGGCGAGCGCGCCAGGCAGGTCCACGCGGCCGTCTTCCGTCTTGAACTGGCCGATGCAGCGTCCGCGCTGCTTCAGCACTCCGCGAGCCGCGTTGAGGATGTTCTCGGGGGTCATGCCGCGCTCCCGTCCGCGTCCGGCTCCCACCGGTAGCCGTTGGCGATCCATTTCGGCCGCCCGTGGTAGTCCCGCAGCACGTAGGTGACGTAGGCGATGCCGCCGCCCTGTACGGCTTTGCACGCGGCGTGCCAGGCGTCCCGGTGCATCGGGAGGTGGCCGTTGCGGACGCCCGCCAGCGACAGGTGCCAGCCGTCCGTGTAGCCCCACCCGATCAGCGCCCGGTCGCCCGGCAGCACCACCCAGTGCGGGACGTCGTCCAGGACGGGCACGTACACCTGCTCGCGGCCTTCGGTCGGCAGGTGCAGGCGCACTCCCTGGCCGGGCCGGGTGGGGACGATCGCCACCTCGTGCGGGGCAGGGCGGACGTCCACCAGCGAGATCGTCTGAGTGCTCACTTGGCGGCCTCCGCCTGCTTACGCGGGGTGCCGTCCAGGTCGACGGTGAGCGCGTACTGGACGTCCTCGACCACGCCGACCACGACGCGGCTGCATACCTTGTCAGCGTCGGCGTACACCTTCAGGCGGATGGGGCCGAAGTTCAGCTTGACGCCGCCGTGACGGCCATTTGCCTCTTCCTCCACCCGCGCTCCGGCCTCACGCCCCGCACGGGCGGCGTCGGTGATGGTCCCCGCAGGGTCCACGGCCGAGTTCACGCAGGCGAGGAAGCCCGTCCCGTGGTAGTAGTGGGCGCGCTTGGCCAGATCCGGGTTCGTGGCCAGGAAAGCGGCCACCTGCCCGTAGGCGTGGGCGTACTCCAGCGCCTCGGCGACGCTCTTCGGGGTCGTCTCCGGCGTCGTGCCGGTCTCGGCCTCGTTTATCGTGGTCATTGGTTCCTGCTCCTTGTTCGTGGTCCGAATAGGTCTGAGCGGGGATCTCGCGGGTCCGGCAGTTGCCTCTGCTGGGCCCGCACTGCGTCTAAGCGGCGGGCGTCAGCCCGGCCAGGCGCGCCTTGCGCTGCTCGCGCCGGTCCGCCTTCTCAGCGGCCTTGACGGCGCGCTTGTCGAACGCGGCGCTGGACTGGCTGCGGCGCTTCTTGGCCGCCCGACGGCGCTGACGCGGGGTGAGGTCGCCACGGTTGGTCTGGTCCAGATAGCGGGACACGCGGGCGGCGTCATCGAGCATGGTGAGCTCCTCGCTGGGTGGGGATGGTGGAGACCGCCTCGTCGGCGGCACGGTCGAGCTCGTACAGCGCCGAGAGTCGGTACGACAGGCCGGCGGTCATGAGTGCGGCGCCGAGACGCTCAGCGGCGGTCACGCCGCACGCCCCCGCTCCTTGGCCTCGCGGTTCTCGCGCCGCTTCTGGGCGCTCTTGGCCGCGAGTTCCTGCATGTGTGCCTTGCGGAGGTGTCCAGCGCGGCGCTCGCGCTCGGCGGCGGGAAGCTCGTTGTTGGGGTCCACCTGCTGCTCGAAGCGCTTGAGGAAGCCATCACGGGCGGGCTTGGTGCGCGCGGCCGGGTCGGAGGTGTTGGCCCATGAGGTGTGGGCGCCTTTGCGGGCTCGGAGAGAACGCTCCGCAGGGGTCGCGGTCATCGTGCGACTCTCCTGCGGCGCAGCAGCTTGGGGTTCTCGTGACCCTCAAGCGCTCCGCGAGGGACTCCCAGAACGCGGGCGATACTGCCGAGCAGTTGCACGGACGGCTGCTTGTGTCCCAGTTCGATGTTGCGGATGTAGTCGGGGTGCCGCTGGACCCCTTCCTGGTCCAAGAGTTTGGCCACCAGTTCATCGACGGTGAGCTCTTGGCGTTCGCGTTCGCGACGGATTTTGGTTCCATCGGCCTGAGTCAGTTGGGCCATGGCAAGAAGCTAGGGCAGATCAAGGCAGATAGCAAGAGATATTTTGCTTCATCTGCCCTTTGCCTGGCCTCAGCTGCCCCTGTTGCGCCTGATGTCAGAGCGACGAACGTGACATGACCTGCACTGCTCTTGCCTGATCTGCCTAGACCTGCCATCGCCAGTCAGGCATGATGCGTACGTGCCGCACCCGCGTGACACCGACCCGGCCGCCCGCGCACGCCTCCACAACGTCATGGAGAAACGCCGCGTGCACCTTCGCCTTACCTGGAATCAGGTGGCCAAGCTGGCGGGGCTGACCAAGGAAGGGTTGAGATCCGTCCGCACGGAGACTCGCCGCATGATGCCCCTCACCAAGAGAGGCATCGAGACCGCACTCCAGTGGGAACCAGGCAGCGTCGACCTCGTCCTTGAGGACCGGCCGCCAATCGATGCCCACGAGAATCGCACCCGCGATTCTCTCTCCGGCGCCGCCGGCTCCGACGAGACGACCCCTGGCGTGCAGCGCTGGTTTCTGGCGGAGCTGCGTCGCCGCAAGCTGTCGCTGACAGACCTGGCTGCGTCCATCGAAGCTCTACGAGAAATCGGCGTCCACCACGGGCAAACACTGGCAGAGCTTCTCATCGAGTCGGGGTTGGCGGATCGCGACGAGCTAGAGGTCCGCGACCTCCCCCAAGCCACGAAGAACGCAATTACTCGTTTTCATAGCGAGCTTGAAGGGATTACCTCATCCCCGCGACTTTCCGCCCGCCAGCGGCGCAAGCTCGAAGAAAGCGCCGCCGAGGGGCTCCAAGAAATTCGGAAAGAAAGTCGCGAGGACCGGTAAACCGAAAGCCCTCTTCAGGCGACGGACTCCAGTCGGCTACGCCCCCGCGCGCCCTTGTCGTCGTTTGCCGCTTCAGGCTCTTCCTTGATTGCGTTCTCTAGCCGGCGGAGCGCGCCTTCCAGTCTGAGGTGGGCGAGCCGGCCATGGTCGGGCCGCACCAGCCAGCAGGCGATGGCGATGAGGCTTGCGACCAGCGTCGCGAGCCATACCGTCTGGTACACCTGGATGTGCGGCTGGATCACGGCGCCCGTGGCGATGACGGCTCCCCACATCACTCCGGCGGCTCCTGTCACGCTCCAACGCGTAGTGCGTTCTTTCACGTCCACCCCTTCGTGGCCCGTCCTGACGCAGTTGCGACGGCCATACTGCGACATACCTTTTCCCGAGGTTCACGGCAGCATGGTGACTGTAGGTCAGGTATGCGACTTATGGAACCAGGCGAGCGACTGTTTCTTACTGACCATTATCATTTCGACCTGGTCAAATTTCCTGACTCGACCCATCCTCACGTTCACCTGCGGCGATAGTTAAAAGTAGGATTACCTAAGTTTCCGCAGCCCGGCGGCGTGGTGACGCAAGCCTTACCTTCAAGCCAGCATGTCGGATGATCCGAACGCACGTACGACCCGCTTGTACGCGCTCGTGCGCGCTCGTGCACGCGCGTAGCCGCTTGAGCAAGCGTGACCATGATCGCTTAACGTTCTCGCGTGATCGACTTCCGACCGAACGCCTACGTGTGGGCGCAGATCCGAGACGAACTGAAGGCCCGCATCGCCAGGGGCACATACAGAAGTGGCCAGGTGCTGCCAAGTGAGACCACTCTGGTGGAAGAGTTCGGGGTTGCGCGCAACACTGTCCGCAAGGCCATCAAGGCCCTGCGGGAGGAAGGGTTGATCACGACCGTGCCACACCTGGGGAGCTTCGTCGCCGAGTCGGTACCGCCAAGTTCTGACGAGACCGCGAACTGAGGGGAAGTGCGACGATGCACCCAAGAGGGGCCGGGGATCCCGGTAGCGTCTCTATCGGGATCCCCTTTCCCCTTGCGGGACCGCATCGGTCCAGCTTGCTGCGCCTCGGGACTGGCTACTGGACCGATGCGGCGTCCGTGAGCCCTTTGTTCCCAGATGGGGCAGTCATTGATCTCGGATCGTAGCTAATCAATCGCGTGGTGTCACTGGCTGATCATAGATTGCCAGCAGCTACTCAGACATCACAACTCATCACTCAGCGCCGTCCGCCGTCCGGCATCCCTCGCACGCTCGCTCGCCGTCGAAGCCGCGTACCGGTCCAGCATCTGACGCGACCGCCACCCCGCCAGCCGCATCAGCTCCTCCTCAGAAATGCAGAGCTTCTTGTAATGCGCCCACGAGTGCCGCAGCAGATGCGGGTACAGCTCCGGCACCCCAGCGGCCCGCCCGCGGCGCTTGAGCATCTCGTAGATGCCCCACCTGGTGAGTGAGCCCCGATGCTTCTCCGCCAGCCACAGCTTCGGCGAGTCGGCGAGCCGCTGCTTCGACCGGTCCCGCAGATACCGGTCGAGCGCGACGGCCGTCTTGCGTCCGTAACTCACCACCCGGTTCCGCCGTCCTTTGCCGTGGACCGTGACCTCCCGCATCTCCAGATCGAGATCCTCCACTTTGATGGCGGCCATCTCTGCGCGGCGGATCCCGGTGTCCATGAACAGGTAGAGGATGCACAGGTCTCGCCGGTCCACGAAGCTTTTGCCGGAGCAGTCCTTGAGGAGCGCGCCGAGCTGCTCCTTGCGTAGAACCGGCACCTCTTGCTCTGGGACCATCGGCGGCCGGAGTCCGGCCATCGGGTTCGGCTCTTCCGTCCAGGCCGCCCACCATTTGAAGAACTGCTGGACGGAGCGGTAGAGGTTGTTGGCGTAGCCGGCGGATTTCTTCTCCAGGATGGAGATGATCCAGTCCTGGATGTGTTCGGCGCGCACGTCTTCCCACGCGGTGATCTCGTCGGCGCGGTTGTCGGACAGCCAGTGGGCGAGCTTGCGCGCCGCCCCGGTGTAGATCGTTACGGTGTTCTCGCTCTTGTTTTCCGCTCGGAGGTGCCGGGCGAAGGGACCAATGTCCGTTTCTAAGGCCGGGAGCATGCGCGAAAGTTTATGGGGCACTAAGCGCTGTACTACGGGATGACAGCCAGAAATCTGCCAGAGGTAAGCAGATTATGGCTGGTCAGAGTATCCAAGGTGGGCGGTACTGGTTTCGAACCAGTGACCCCTCGCTTGTAAGGCGAGTGCTCTACCCCTGAGCTAACCGCCCCTGATCGGCACTACACCTTACGACACCAAGGGCGCCGACCGCACCTCCACTTCCCACCCCGCCCCCAGTTCAGGCCGCCCCGCCGCCCGCCACCCCAGCAGTGCCGCCCCCAGCATCCCGGCGTCCACCCCGAGGGCGGCGGGAAGCAACGGTGGCGCGTCACGGAAGGCCAGGCGCTTGACGAGGCGCGTACGAACCGGGTCAAAAAGCGCGGGCCCCGCCTCGGCGAGCCCTCCGCCAAGGACGATCATGGACGGGTCCAGCAGGAGGGTGTAGGTGGCCAGGGCGAGCGAGAGGGCCTCCACGGCCTCGTCCCAGACCTCGATGGCCACCGGGTCGTCGGAGGTGACCACCTGCTCGGCCCGTACGTCCTCCAGGCCCGCGCGCTGGCTGTAGCGCCTGCCCACGGAGGCGGCCGAGGCATAGGTCTCCAGGCAGCCGAACTGGCCGCAGGCGCACTGCTCGCCGTCGGGGAAGACGGGGATGTGCCCGATCTCGCCGCCCCAGCCGGAGGTGCCGCCGTACGGCTCGCCGTTCACGATCATGGCGCCGGCGATGCCGGTGCCGATGGGGAGGAAGAGGAAGTCGGCGACCCCTCGTCCCGCTCCGAGGACGTTCTCGGCGAGGCCGCCGGTGCGGACGTCGTGGCCGAGCATGACCGGGGCGTCGAGGTCGGTGAAGTCCTTGGCGGGGATGTCGCGCCAGCCCAGGTTGGCGGCGTAGATGGCGGTGTCCTCGGAGACCAGGCCGGGCACGGCCAGGCCCACGCCTGCGGGCGTGCCGTCGCCGGAGGTGGCGAGGTGGCCGATGAAGTCGCGGATGGCGGTGACGACCGCCTCCGGGCCCTCGGAGCGGGGGGTGTGCCGCCGCTCCGACAGCAGCACCGCGCCCGACTCACTGACCAGGCCGCCCTTCATGGACGTGCCACCGACGTCCAGCGCGACGACGAACGAAGTAGAGGACACGGAACGAGACGATATCGCAGCTCAGCAAATGTCCGGAAAGGCCCGGGGTGTCAGGCGCGGCCGAGCACCCTGTTGAGTGCGGCCTCCACCTCGGCCGAAAGCCCCGGTAGCCCCGGGGGCGTGCTCATCTCCGACCCCACGAGGGAGTCCGAGCGGGCCGGCCGTACGGAGCCGCACGAGCGGCACTCCACCTCACCGAGCCGGCAGATCAGCGTCGTGGACCCGCAGGTCTCGCACGCCTCCAGGTCCAGGCCGTGCAGTCGCTGGCAGTCCGGGCAGATCAGCACCTGCGTCTCGCGGCGCACGCCGCGCTTCCATGGACTGGCGCCTCGGACCGGATCGGTCTGCCGGGCCCCGCAGCGGTAGCAGGGCATCGTTGCCTCCGTTACGAAATGTCGGCGAGTGCCTTGAGGTAGTCGGCGACGTCACGCGCCTGGCCGGTCGGGTTGACCACCGACCAGCGGATCACGCCCTCGCCGTCGAGGATGAAAGTCCCCCGGCGCGCGACGCCCTTCGCCTCATCGAGGACACCGTACGCCCGCGCGACCTGTCCATGTGGCCAGAAATCGGAGAGTAGAGGGAAAGAAAAACCCTCCTGATCCGCCCAGGCACGGTGGGTGAACAGGGAGTCCACCGAGACGGTGAGCAGCTGCGCGTCGGCCTGGAACGCGCGCAGCGCTGTCAGCTCACCGTGACATACCCCGCTGAAGGCAAGCGGGTAGAAGACCAGCACGACCTCCCTGCCCCGGAACTGAGAAAGTCTCACCGGAGTGCCGTGCTGGTCCCGCAGCTCGAAATCCGGAGCCTGGGCACCGACCTCGACAGGATGCGCGTTCACGCGTCTCATCCTGCCGTACGCCTGACGCTCGTGCTCCTTACCGTCGGCCCTTCGGCGCGACGAGCCTGGTCCCTGACCAGTCGGGTGCGGCGGAGATGCTGCTGGTCTGTGAAAGACCGGCGGTCGTGGCATCCTCCCCGATGTCGCTCGGCTCCACGTGGCCGTCACGCCCGGCCTTTGGAGTCAGCAGCCAGATCTGACCGCCCTCGGCGAGTGCTCGCATCGCGGAGGTCAGAACGTCGAAGAGGTCTCCGTCGCCGTCACGCCACCACAGCAGCACCACGTCGACGACGTCGTCGGTCTCTTCGTCCAGCAGATCGTTGCCGGTGAGGCTCTCGATGGAATCCCGAAGCTCGTCGTCGACGTCCTCGTCCCAACCGATCTCCTGCACCACCTGACCCGCCTTGAGGCCAAGTCGTTCGGCCAGGCCGCGCTCGCCCTGCGCCTGACCCGCGGTCGCGCTCACGTTTATCCCTCCTGCTTGAGTGGCCCCGCTTATGCGGTTTATCGCTTCGGGACAGTCCACACGCTGTGACCCTCGGTCGTCAACGGTCGCCACGGGTACGGCCGTACTCGGCCAGAATCAATCCGACAGAAACGACAGCCGAACCTGGCGTTGCCGGTTGTCGACATTGAGGTCCACGAGGGCCACTGATTGCCACGTGCCCAGGGCCAGTCTCCCACCCAGGACGGGGATCGTGGCATACGGCGGGATCAGCGCGGGCATGACGTGCGACCTGCCGTGCCCTGCCGAGCCGTGGGCGTGGCGCCACCGGTCGTCGGCGGGCAGGAGTTCGCCCAGCGCTGAAAGCAAATCGTCGTCGCTGCCGGAGCCGAGCTCCAGCAGCGCGACTCCGGCCGTCGCGTGCGGGACGAAGACGTGCAGCAGCCCGTCCTCGCCCTGCGTACGGACGAATTCCGCGCATTCGCGAGTGATGTCGTGCACCGTCTCCCGTGAACCGGTGGCCACCGAGATGAGTTCAGATCTCACACGGAGATCCTATGTATGCATGACCACGGCGTCAGGGCCGGGAAACACCAGCGTGGTGTGCCCGTCGTCGAATCGCACCAGGTACGGAGGCCCGCCGCCGGGGCCCTGGATCTCGATGATGATTCCGCTCCGGTCCCGTTCGCCGACGGTGTTCCCGTGCACCACGAGCCGGTCGCCTAGCGTCGCCTTCATACCTCCAGATTCGTACGTCGAGTGCCGTACGAGAAGAGGCCGGCCCTCCCGGAGGCGACAAGGATTGATGACCAAACCGTTACCGAGCCGGCCGATTCCTGCGAGTCTGCTGGCAAGTTCCGCGCAAGGCGGAATGCCGGGCCGTCACGCGGGCAGGACGAGACCGTGGACCCCGGTCCCCACGACGTCCCCGCGCCGTCCCGCGACCGGGGCGGCACCCCGGAGCGCCTGATCAGCGGGGGCGCGGCTAGACTCCGGCGGCCCGGATGTGACGCGCGAACCGGGCCGGGGGATACTCGAAGACGTGTAGGCAAAATTTCGTAGCTTTTCTGTTCTTGTTAAATTGAGATGCGGCGGTAACCTAGGCCGTGATTCGTCCTACCATCGGTGGACTAGGCCACCTGTGACACCCCTGCCTGCAGGGGCACCCTGGTTACTCGCCAGTAGAGATGCACTTTCTACGACTAGCGACCAGGATGGAAAGCGACCCAGACCAGACATCAGTCATCCTCGGAAGGCGAGACCCAGTGGCTTCCGGACGCCAGCGTTTCTCGATCATCAGCGACGGCCTACCCAGCCAGCTGCCTGATGTCGACCCCAGTGAGACCAACGAGTGGCTCGAGTCCCTCGACAACGTCGTCAAGACGGAGGGCCGCACGAGAGCCCGTTACCTGATGCTCCGCATGCTGGAGCGGGCCCGCGAGCACCAGGTCGGCGTGCCGGGCCTGCGCAGCACCGACTACATCAACACGATCCCGCCGGAGCGTGAGCCCTGGTTCCCCGGCGACGAGCACGTCGAGCGGCGCATCCGGGCCTACATCCGCTGGAATGCCGCGATCATGGTGACGCGCGCCAACGCCCGCACCAACGTGGGCGGCCACATCGCCACCTACGCCTCGGCCGCGTCGCTCTACGAAGTGGGCTTCAACCACTTCTTCCGCGGCAAGGACCACGGCGAGTCGGGCGACCAGGTCTTCTTCCAGGGCCACGCGGCGCCGGGCATCTACGCCCGCGCCTTCCTGGAGGGCCGGCTCAACGAGGGGCAGCTCGACGCCTTCCGCCAGGAGCTGTCGCACGGCTTCCACGGCCTGCCCTCCTACCCGCACCCGCGGCTGATGCCTGACTTCTGGGAGTTCCCGACCGTCTCGATGGGCCTGGGCCCGATCGGCGCGATCTACCAGGCGCGGTTCAACCGCTACCTGCTCAACCGCCAGATCAAGGACACCAGCCGCAGCCACGTCTGGGCGTTCCTGGGCGACGGCGAGATGGACGAGCCCGAGTCGCTCGGCGCGATCGGCCTGGCCTCGCGCGAGGAGCTCGACAACCTCACCTTCGTCATCAACTGCAACCTGCAGCGGCTCGACGGCCCCGTACGCGGCAACGGCAAGATCATTCAGGAGCTGGAGTCCTACTTCCGGGGCGCCGGCTGGAACGTCATCAAGGTCGTCTGGGGCCGCGACTGGGACCCGCTGCTCGCCGCGGACGTCGACGGTGTGCTGGTCAACCAGATGAACACCACCCCCGACGGCCAGTTCCAGACCTACTCCGTCGAGTCGGGCGGCTACATCCGCGACAACTTCTTCGGCGGCGACCCGCGCCTGCGCAAGATGGTCGAGCACCTGACCGACGACGACATCCGCAAGCTGTCGCGCGGCGGTCACGACTACCGCAAGGTCTACGCCGCGTTCAAGGCCGCCCGTGAGCACGTCGGCCAGCCGACGGTGATCCTGGCCCAGACCATCAAGGGCTGGACGCTCGGCAAGGACTTCGAGGCGCGCAACGCCACGCACCAGATGAAGAAGCTCACCAAGGCCGAGCTCAAGGAGTTCCGCGACCGGCTCTACCTGCCGATCCCCGACTCCGCGCTCGAAGGCGAGCTGCCCCCGTACTTCCACCCGGGCGAGCACGACCCCGAGATCGAGTACATGAAGGAGCGCCGCGCGGCGCTCGGCGGCGTGCTGCCCAAGCGGGTCATGCGCGCCAAGCCGGTCAAGCTCCCCGGCGACGAGATCTACCAGGGCTTCCGCAAGGGCTCCGGCAAGCAGCAGGTGGCCACCACGATGGCCTTCGTCCGCGTGCTGAAGGACCTCATGCGCGACAAGGAGATCGGCCACCGGTTCGTGCCGATCATCCCGGACGAGGCGCGCACGTTCGGTCTCGACGCGATGTTCCCGACGGCGAAGATCTACTCCCCGCACGGCCAGAACTACGAGGCCGTCGACCGGGAGCTGCTGCTGTCGTACAAGGAGGCGGTGCAGGGGCAGATCCTGCACGAGGGCATCACCGAGTCGGGCTCGATGGCCTCGGCGATCGCGGCCGGCTCGGCCTACGCCACGCACGGCGAGCACATGATCCCGATCTACATCTTCTACTCGATGTTCGGCTGGCAGCGCACCGGCGACCAGATGTGGCAGATGGCCGACCAGATGACCCGCGGGTTCCTGCTGGGCGCCACCGCCGGCCGCACCACGCTCAACGGCGAGGGCCTGCAGCACGAGGACGGCCAGTCGCCGCTGATCGCCTCGACCAACCCGGCCGCGATCTCCTACGACCCGTCCTGGGCGTTCGAGGTGGCGTACATCGTCCAGGACGGCCTGCGGCGGATGTACGGCGAGCAGCCGGAGGACGTCTTCTACTACCTGACCGTCTACAACGAGCCCTACCTGCAGCCCGCCCAGCCCGCCGACCTCGATCTGCAGGCGCTGCTCAAGGGCCTCTATCGGTTCGCCGAGGGCCCGCAGACGCAGGGGCCGAAGGCCAACATCCTGTCCTCGGGCGTGGCGGGCCCGTGGGCGATGGAGGCGCAGCGGCTGCTGGCCGAGGACTGGGGCGTTTCGGCCACCGTCTGGTCGGCGACGTCCTGGGCGGAGCTGCGCCGCGAGGCGCTGGCCTGCGACGAGCACAACCTGCTCAACCCGGACGCCGAGCCGCGGGTGCCGTACGTCACCCAGGCGCTGTCCCAGGCGTCGGGGCCGATCGTGGGCGTCAGCGACTACATGAAGGCCGTGCAGGACCAGATCGCGCAGTGGGTGCCGGGTGACTGGTCCTCGCTGGGCACCGACGGGTTCGGCCTGTCCGACACCCGCTCGGCGCTGCGCCGCCACTTCCACGTGGACGCCGCCTCCATCACGCTGGCCGTGCTGACCAGCCTGGTCAAGCGGGGCGAGCTCGACGGCGAGGTGCTGCGCGAGGCGATCGCCCGCTACCACCTCAAGAACGGCGTGACCGAGGCCGGTGGCGCCGAGAGCAACGACACGCAGTCGATGGGCATCTGACATGGGCATCTGACCCGTCCGTCACGGCGGCCCCTCGCGAAGAGACTTCGCGAGGGGCCGCTGTTGTACGCGTCGTCACCCTCACTTACGTGAACGCTCACGTATTGTGGGCACTACCTCCCCCTGTGCCGATGAGGGGAAGAGTCGTATGCGCCGCGTCCTTGCCGCTGCCGCCCTGGCCGTGACGGCCACCGCCTGTGCGAGCCCGGCCAAGCCGGCCGCCGATGTGGTGCCCGAGACGGAGAAGATCGCCTGGGGTCCGTGCACGGATCTCACCCGTCCCGACGGCGAACCGCCGGCCCGGCAGGATCCCACCGTGCGGTGCGGGAAACTCTCGGTGCCCTTGGACTACGGCGCGCCGGACGGCGAGCGGATCGACCTCGCGTTGATCAAGCTAGCGGCGACCGACAAGAAGAACCGGATCGGCTCGCTGCTGTTCAACTTCGGCGGCCCGGGAGCCTCCGGCGTGGACACGCTGGACCAGGCGGCCAAGTCGCTGTCGGCGCTGCGCGCCCGCTACGACCTGATCAGCTTCGACCCGCGCGGCGTCGAGCGCAGCTCCGGCGTACGCTGCGGCAGCCCCGCCGACCTGGACGCCTACACCGCGATGGACACGCTGCCCGTCAACGCGGAGACCCGCGCGAAGGTCGACGCGGCCAACAAGAGGTTCGCCGAGCTGTGCGGCCGCGACGCGGGCGAGATCCTGCCGTTCGTCGGCACTGCCAGCGCCTCCCGCGACATGGACCGCATCCGCGCCGCCCTCGGCGAGGAGAAGCTCAACTACGTCGGCATGTCGTACGGCACGCAGCTCGGCGCGGTCTACGCCACGCAGTTCCCCGGCAACGTGGGCCGGATGGTGCTCGACGCGCCGCTGGACCCGAGGGTCGGGTTCAGGGAGCGCACGCTGGCCCAGACACGTGGCTTCCAGAGGACGTACGAGAGCTTCCTGAAGGCGTGCGTCAGGGAGCGGTGCGAGGTCGGCGAGAGCGTCGCCGCCGCCAACGCCAACGTGGAGCGGCTGATGAACCAGCTGACCAAGCAGCCGATCAAGGTGGGACAGCGGGAGCTCACCCAGGGCCTGGCGGTCACCGGCGTCGCGGCCGCCCTCTACTCGGAGCTCACCTGGCCGCTGCTGGGCAACGCGCTCGGCCAGGCGCTCCAGGGCGACGGCTCGGCGCTGCTCTACCTGTCCGACTCCTACACCGGCCGCCGCCCGGACGGCACCTACTCCACGCAGATGACCAGCTTCCCGGCGATCACCTGCGTGGACACCACCGAGCGTCCTAGCGTGGCCATGCTGCGGCGCACGCAGGACGCCGCGATGAAGATCTCGCCGCTGTTCGGCAGCGAGGGGTCCGGCGGGCTGTGCCGGGTGTGGCCGACCAAGGGCAGCGACGAGGCCACCCGGGTGAACGCGACCGGCTCGGCGCCGATCCTGGTGGTGGGCGGCAAGAACGACCCCGCCACCCCCTTCCAGTGGGCGCCCAAGCTGACCGCCCAGCTCAAGACGGCCACGCTCGTCACCTACCAGGGCGAGGGGCACGGCGCCTACCTGTCGGGCAACAAGTGCGTCGCCCGGCTCGTGGACGACTATCTGATCAAGGGCAAGCTGCCCGAGCGAGGCGCCAGTTGCGCGGCCGCCTAGGCTCGGCCGGGTGACGGACTACTTCGCGCTCATCGAGAACGAGACCGCGCGCCTGGCCGAGCTGACCACGGCGCCGGAGACACCGCTGCCGACCTGCCCCGGCTGGACCCTCGCGGACCTCATCACGCACCTCGGCACGCTGCACCGGTGGGTGACCCACCTGGTGACGACGCGCGCCCAGGAGCCCGTCCGGTCGCGGGACGTGCCCAACGGCCTGGCCGAGGGCGAGCATGGCGACCACGCGTGGCTCACCTCCGGGATGGCGGAGATGGTCCGGACGCTGCGCGCGACCGACCCGGACACGCCGCTGTGGACCTGGGGGCCCGGCGGCCGGGCCGGCTGGTGGGCCCGGCGGATGGCGTACGAGCTGGTCGTGCACCGGGTCGACGCCGAGCTCGCGGCCGGCCTCGAGCCGGTCGTCGAGCCGGCGGTCGCGGCCGACGGCGTGGAGGAATTCCTCGGCAACCTGTCGTCCGCCGGCTGGGTGACCAGACGCCTGGCCGCGCTGGACGGCATGGCGGGCGCCACCTTCCACCTGCACGCCACGGACACGCCGGGCGAGTGGACGTTCGTCCCGGCCGCCGACGGCGGGATCTCCTGGGAGCGCGGGCGCGCCAAGGGGGACGCGGCGGTGCCCGCGCCGGCCGCCGACCTGCTGCTCCTGGTGTACGGGCGCCGCCCGGCCGACGGGCTGACCGTGCACGGCGACCGGGCGCTGCTGGAGCGGTGGCTGCGGACGGCCACGCTGTGAGCCCTGGACGCGCCGCCGCTCGGCGGTCGGCGGCGAGTCCAGGAGCAGACCGGTCACTCGCGAGAGCGGGCCCGGGGCGCGGGGAAGGCATGTCCCCCGGCCCGCGACGCGTTCGACACAGGCCATGATGCGACACCGGCGCGACAACCCTATGTCGGTGTTTTAGAACAATTAATCGAGAACGGCGCCGTGCACCACCATCTCGGGCACCTCGGTCGCGAACCCTTCCAGCGGCCGCTCCGGGCAGCGCTCGGCGGTGACGGCCGCCGCGGCGATCCGGTCGAACCGGAAGACGCGCACGTCGTCACGCAGACGGCACCACGCCACCAGATACCAGAACCCGCCCCGGCCGCCCAGGAACACGCCCGGCTCGACGTCACGGGAGGTCAGCGCCCCCTTGGCGTCGGCGTACTCCAGCCGGAGCACGCGGCGGCGCAGCAGCGCCTCCTCGATCGCGCGGGAGACGCCCTCCGCGCCGAGCGGCCGGATCCCGCCGGCCGGCTCGGGCGGCTCGGCGACGAGCACCCGGCGGGCCAGCTCCCTGGCGAGCTCGCCCTCGGTGCCGGGCATGGCGGCGACCACCTTGCGTAACGCGCTGCGCGCCTGCCTGCCGAACGGCTGGTCCCCCGCCCGGCCGAGCGCCACGGCGATGGCCACCGCCTCGGCGGGGGTGAAGTTGAGCGGCGGGAGGGACATCTTCTTGTCGAGGGTGTAGCCGCCGGTGCGCCCGGCCTCGGCGTAGATCGGCACCCCCGACTCCTGCAGCGCGGTGATGTCGCGCTCGATCGTGCGCACGCTGACCTCGAACCGGGCGGCGAGCTCGCGGGCCGAACGGCGGCGCGGCGCGATGGCGCGCAGGTCCTCGACGAGCGCGTAGAGCCGGTCGGTGCGGTTCACATCTGCGACGGTACGCCCGGCCACCGACAATCGCGTGCGCGCAGGCGATACAGCGTCATCGCGTCCAGGTCAGCAGCTCCTCCAGCGGCCAGGTGTTGACGATCCGCGCCGGCTCGATCCCGCAGCGCGCCGCCCGCTCGCAGCCGTGCCGCTGCCAGTCGAGCTGGCCCGGCGCGTGCGCGTCGGAGTTGACGGCGAAGACGCAGCCCTGCTCGTAGGCCTGGCGCAGCAGCCGTTTGGGCGGGTCGAGCCGGTCGGGCCTGGAGTTGATCTCGACAGCCACGCCGAACCTCCGGCACGCCTCGAAGACGATCTCGGCGTCGAACTCCGACTCCGGCCGGCGCTCGCCGCGCGCGCCACCGGCCCGCACGACCCGCCCGGTGCAGTGGCCCAGCACGTCCACCCGCGGGTCGGCGATCGCCATGACCATCCTGCGGGTCATCTCGGGGCCGGGCATCCGCAGCTTGGAATGCACGCTGGCCACCACCACGTCCAGCCGGTCCAGCAGCTCCGGCTCCTGGTCCAGGCCGCCGTCGAGATCGATGTCGACCTCGACGCCGGTCAGCACGCGGAACGGCGCCAGCCGCCGGTTGAGCTCGTCCACCCGGTCGAGCTGCTCGCGCAGGCGAGCCGCCGGGAGACCGTTGGCCACCTTCAGGCGCGGCGAGTGGTCGGTCAGCGCCAGGTACTCGTGGCCGAGCGCCATCGCGGCGCCGGCCATCTCCTCGATCGGCGAGCCGCCGTCGGACCAGTCGGAATGGCTGTGCAGATCACCCTTGAGCGCGGCCAGGAGCGCGGCCGTCTCGTCGTCGAGGTCGGCCCCCTCGGTGGCCCGCATCCTGCGCAGGTAGGTCGGCACCTGACCGGCCAGCGCCTCGGTGATCACCAGCGCGGTCACCTTGCCGATGCCCGGCAGGCCGGCCAGGCCGCCCGAGTCCGCCAGCCGTACCAGCTCCGCGCGGGGCAGGTCGGCGACGACCGAGGCGGCGCGGCGGAAGGCGCGCACGCGATAAGTGGGCTCTCCCGCCCGTTCCAGGAGAAAGGCGATCTCCTGGAACGCCTCGACCGGTTCCATACGTTCATGAATACCAAAGGCTCGGCTCGTCGATTGATGCCGGAGGCCACCACCGATAGTCTGTCCGGCCGGAGAGAGCAGGAGCTAGATGGCCCACACGCCACCCCCACCCCACCAGCCCCATCGCCCGAAGAAGCGGTCGAAGGCGTCCAACGTGATCACTCTCACGGTCATCGGCGTCGTCTCGGTCATGGTGGTCGGCTACTGCGCCGCCACCCAGAACGACGAGGAGGTCACCGCCGACTGCGTCGACATGAACACGCAGTTCGACGACGGCTCCTACCAGGTGGTGGACGAGGACCTCTGCGACGAGGACGACGACGGCAACAGCCACTACTACGGCGGTTCGCGCGGCGCCTACATCTGGTACTACGGCGGCACCCGCGTCGGCACCCGGGTGCGGGCGGGCACCAGCTACCGCCCCTCCGACGTCGCCATCAAGTCCCGCGCCGGCCGCGAGATCCAGCGAGGCGGCTTCGGCAGCTTCCGCACCGGAGGAAGCTGACCCGTGCGGCGCGAGCGAGGCACTCCCAGGGACGACTGGGAGAAGACGATCGAAGGCCAGGGGCTCGCCTACCACCGTGCGGCCCACCCCGAAGGCCTGAGCAGGCCCTACTGGGACGAGTCCGTCCACTACGCCTTCTCCATGCAGGAGGTGGAGTCGCTGGAGGAGCAGGTCGAGGAGCTCCACGGCATGTGCCTGAGCGCCGCCGAGCACGTCGTCTCGACGGGCCGCTTCGCCGACTTCGCCATCCCCGAGTGGGCCGTCCCCGACGTGACGCGCTCCTGGGAGCGCCGCGACCCCTATCTGTACGCCCGCTTCGACCTGCGCTACGACGGCACCGGCCCGGCCAAGCTGCTGGAGTACAACGCCGACACGCCCACCTCGCTGCTGGAGTCGTCGGTCGTGCAGTGGTTCTGGCTGAAGGACACCCACCCCGGCGACGACCAGTGGAACTCCATCCATGAGCGGCTCATCGACCGCTGGCGGGAGCTGCCGCTGCCGCCGGGGCCGATCCACTTCGCCTGGACCAACCGGGATGAGTCGGGCGAGGAGGCGATGACGCTCGCGTACCTGCAGGAGACAGCAGAGCAGGCCGGCCTGCAGACCGTCGCGGTCGCCATGGAGGACATCGGCTGGGACTCCCTCAACCGCCGCTTCGTCGACGTCGAGGAGCGGATGATCCGCTCGGCCTTCAAGCTCTACCCGTGGGAATGGATGCTGGCCGAGCCCTTCGGGCGCCACGCGGTGCGCCACGGCACCTGGATCGAGCCGCTGTGGAAGGCGCTGCTGTCCAACAAGGCGCTGCTGGCCGTGCTGTGGGAGCTGTTCCCCGGCCATCCCAACCTGCTGCCCGCCTACCTCGACGGCCCCCGCGACCTGACCTCCTACATCGCCAAGCCGCTGCTCGGCCGGGAGGGCTCCTCCATGCGGATCGTCACCCCGTCGGGCGGCCAGGAGACGCCCGGCTCCTACGGCCAGGAGGGCTTCGTCTTCCAGGGCTTCGAGGCGCTGCCCGACTTCGACGGCCAGCGACCCGTGCTCGGCGCCTGGGTGATCGCCGACGAGGCCGCGGGGCTGGGCATCAGGGAGACCACCGGGTTGATCACCGACGACACCTCGTCCTTCGTACCTCACCGAATCGAGCAATCATGAACGCCCTCCTGGAGATCCTCGTCCGCGGCGCGGGCGCCATCGCCTCCTACGCCGCCGTCGGCGTGATCCTGCTGATCGTCGGCTTCTACGTGATCGACCTCGCCACGCCAGGAAAGCTGAGCGAGGTCATCCGCAACGAGCGCAACCCCAACGCCACGTTGCTGGCGGCCTCCGCGATGGCCGCGATCGGCCTGATCGTGGCGGCCTCCATCTGGTCGTCCGGCGGCCGGCTGGCCGAGGGCCTGGCGGGCACGGCGGTGTTCGGCCTGGTCGGCATCGTGGTGCAGACGCTGGCGATGCTGCTGTTCGACCGGGTGGTGGGCATCTCGGTCCGTGACCTGGTCAAGGAGCCCGAGCTGCAGCCCGGCGCCCGCCTGCTCGCGGTCACCCACGTGGCGATCGGGCTGATCACCGCCGTCGCGGTCATCTAGCCGGACCTGGCACTCTAGAAGGTGTGACAGACCGGACCCGGGAGGACACCACTCGCAGGCTCGAGCGCGCCATGGGCTCGCTCGGCACGGCGGCCATGTCCCGTATGGACGACCAGTTGCCGTGGTTTCGAGCGCTCAGCGCCGAGGATCGCTCGTGGGTGGGCCTGGTGGCGCAGGCCGGCATCGCCGCGTTCGTGGAGTGGTTCCAGCACGCGGGCGAGGACCGGCCCACGCCCAGCATCGAGTTCTTCGGCACCGCGCCGCGCGAGCTGAAGCGGTCCATCTCCCTGCAGCAGACCGTCGACATCGTCAGGGTCGTCGTCCAGGTGGTGGAGGCCCAGACCGACGAGCTGGCGGCGCCCGGCGGCGGCGACCAGCTCCAGCAGGCCATGCTGCGCTACACCCGCGACGTGGCCTTCGCCGCCGCGCACGTCTACGCCCGCGAGGCCGAGGCGCGCGGGGCCTGGGACGCCAGGCTGGAGGCGCTGATCGTGGACGCCCTGGTGCGCGGCGAGGTCGACGACGGCCTGCACTCCTGGGCGGCGGCGCTCGGCTGGACGTCCTCCCCGGTGGTGGTCATCGCCGGCCACGCCCCCGACGGCGACCCGCGCGCGGTGATCGACGGGCTGCGCGAGCGGGGCCGCCGCATCGGCATGGACCTGCTCGCCGGGGTGCAGGCAGACCGGCTGATCGTGATCGTAGGCGGCGCCACCAGTGTGAACGACGCGGCCAAGCAGGTCGTGGCCCGCTTCGGCGAGGGCCCGATCGTCATCGGCCCGGAGGTGCCCGACCTGCACGCCGCCGCCCGGTCGGCCAGGGCCGCGCTGGCCGGGCTGCAGGCCGCCTCCGGCTGGCCGGACGCCCCCCGCCCGGTGCACGCCGAGGACCTGCTGGCCGAGCGGGCGCTCGACGGCGACGGCGACGCCCGGGAGCAGCTCATCGAGAACGTCTATCTGCCCCTCGCCGGCACCCCGCTGCTCGACACCCTGGCCACCTACCTGGAGCAGGGCACCTCGCTGGAGGCCACCGCGCGCCTGCTGTTCGTGCACCCGAACACGGTCCGCTACCGCCTCAAGAAGATCACCGAGCTGACCGGCTACCAGCCGACGGAGGGCCGCTCCGCCTTCACCCTCCAGGTGGGGCTCATCCTGGGCAGGCTCGCGGAGAGCGCGCAGACGTGGCGCGCCCTAACGTAGGACTACCGAAACCCCTATTGTGGGCTTCCTACAAATCACCGTGGACAAAGTTCGTTCACATCTTCATCAGCGTGTCGGACATCTACAGGGCAGGGTTGAGTTCGTGCTTGTACTCGTCGCGCCAGGCCAAGGCGCCCAAACTCCTGGCTTCCTCACACCGTGGCTCGAGCTGCCCGGTCTCGCCGACCGGCTGGCCGCCTGGTCCGAGGTCGCCGGCCTGGACCTGATCGCCTACGGCACGACCGCCGGGGCCGACGAGATCCGCGACACCGCGATCGCCCAGCCGCTGCTCGTGGCCGCCGCGCTGGCGTCGGCCGAGGCGCTCGGCGTGACCCCCGACCTCCTCGCCGGCCACAGCGTCGGCGAGTTCGCCACGGCGGCCCTGGCCGGGGTGCTGACCCCGGAGCAGGCGCTGACCCTGGTGCGCGAGCGCGGCCAGGCCATGGCCAAGGCCGCCGGAGTCACCCCGACCGGCATGACGGCGGTGCTGGGCGGGGTGGAGGCCGAAGTGCTCGCCGCCCTCGACAAGCACGGGCTGACGCCCGCCAACGTCAACGGCGCCGGGCAGATCGTCGCCGGCGGCACGCTGGAGCAGCTGGCCGCGTTCAAGGACGACGCGCCCGCCCGCGCCCGCCTGATCCCGCTGTCCGTGGCCGGCGCCTTCCACACCGTGCACATGGCCCCGGCGGTCGACCAGCTGCGCGAGGCCGCACAGCACGTCGAGCCCGCCGACCCGCGGGTCAAGCTGCTCTCCAACGCCGACGGCCAGGTCGTGACCGACGGCGCCGAGCTCATGCGCCGCCTGGTCGCCCAGGTGAGCAGTCCCGTCAGGTGGGACGCCTGCATGACCTCCATGGCCGATCTGGGCGTCACCTCGATGATCGAGCTGCTGCCCGGCGGCACGCTGACCGGCCTCGCCAAGCGCGGCCTGCGCGGCGTGCGGACCGTGGCACTCAAGACCCCAGATGATCTCGACGCCGCCAGGGAGCTGACCCAGTGAGGATTCTCGACACCGCGCCTGGTGCGAAGGTGCTGGCACTCGGCCACTACCAGCCCTCCCAGGTCGTCACCAACGACGACCTGGCCAAGACCATGGACACCAACGACGAGTGGATCCAGTCACGGGTCGGCATCAAGGAGCGCCGGGTCGCCCCCGACGGCGAGACCCTCGAGGACATGGCCACCCAGGCGGGCGGCAAGGCGCTGGCCGCCAGCGGCCTGTCCGCCGCCGACATCGACCTGGTGATCGTGGCGACCTGCACGCTGGAGAGCCAGATCCCCAACGCCTCGGCCATCGTGGCCCACCGCCTCGGCATCGACTCCCCGGGCGCGTTCGACGTCAACGCGGCCTGCTCCGGCTTCTGCTACGCGCTCGCCGCCGCCGACGCCGCGGTCCGCGCCGGCTCGGCCACGAACGTCCTCGTCATCGGCGCGGAGAAGCTCTCACAGTGGCTCGACTGGACCGACCGGTCGACCGCGGTGATCTTCGCCGACGGCGCGGGCGCCGCGGTGGTCGGCCCCTCGGACACGCCAGGCATAGGTCCGGTCGTCTGGGGCAGCTCGGGTGACAAGTCCGAAGCCATCAGGATCCCCGACCGCCACGACTCGCTGCGCCAGGAGGGCCAGACCGTGTTCCGGTGGGCCACCACCGCGCTGCACCCGGTCGCCAAGCTGGCGTGCGAGCGCGCGGGCGTGGACCCGTCCGAGCTTGCCGCCTTCGTCCCGCACCAGGCTAATTTGCGCATCATCGAGTCCATCGCCCGTAAGCTGGGCGCCGACAACGCCGTCGTCGCCCGCGACATCGTCACGGCCGGCAACACCTCCGCCGCGTCGGTCCCGCTCGCGCTCTCGCGCATGCTGGAGCGCGGCGAGGTCCGCTCGGGCGGGCTCGCGCTCATCCTCGGCTTCGGCGCCGGCCTGACGTATGCGGGACAGGTCATCGAGATTCCATAGGATCGCGTACGGCACACGCGCCGTACGCATGTCAGAGCTTGTACGGCGACGCCGTGCAGAACCCAGGAAAACTAAGGAGAACTAGCGACATGGCTGCCACCGAGCAGGACATCCTCGAGGGCCTCGGCAAGATCATCAACGAGATCACCGGCATCCCCGCCGCCGAGGTCACCCCCGAGAAGAGCTTCGTGGACGACCTCGACATCGACTCCCTGTCCATGGTCGAGATCGCCGTGGCCGCCCAGGACGAGTTCGGCGTCGAGATCCCTGACGACCAGCTCAAGAACCTGAAGACGGTCAAGGACGTCCTCACCTTCATCCAGAACTAAGTGATCCTCTCTGCCTGCTGATCGACAAGGAGTGCGAAACGTGAGTGCAAACCGGGTACGTGTCGTCGTCACCGGGCTCGGCGCGACGACGCCCGTCGGTGGAGACGTCAACTCATCCTGGTCGGCGCTCCTCGCCGGTCAGTCGGGTGTCAGGGCCCTCACCGAGGACTGGATCGACACCGTCCCCGTGACGTTCGCGGGGACGGCCGCGGTCGACCCTGCCGAGGTGCTGCCGCGGCCCGAGGCACGACGCCTCGACCGCAGCGAGCAGTTCGCCATGGTCGCCGCGCGTGAGGCGTGGCAGGACGCGGGTGCGCCCGAGGTGGCGCCGGAGCGGCTGGGCGTCGTCGTGTCCAGCGGCATCGGCGGCATCAACACCACCCTGTCCGCCTACGACACCTACAAGGAGCGCGGCTGGAACCGGCTGTCGCCCTTCACGGTGCCGATGCTCATGCCCAACGGCCCCGCCGCCTGGATCGGCCTCGACAGGGGCGCCCAGGCGGGGGTGCACGCCACGGTGTCCGCCTGCGCCTCCGGAGCAGAGGCCATCGGCTACGCGATGGACATGATCAGGGCCGGCCGGGCCGACGTGGTCGTCGCCGGCGGCACCGAGGCCGCCATCCACGGCCTCAACGTCGCGGCCTTCGCCGCCGCCCGTGCCATGTCCACCCGCAACGACGACCCGCAGGGCGCCTCGCGGCCGTGGGACCGCGACCGTGACGGGTTCGTGCTCGGCGAGGGCGCCGGCATCCTGGTGCTGGAGTCCGAGGAGTACGCAAAGGCCCGCGGCGCGCGGATCTACGCCTACGCCTGTGGTGTCGGCTACTCGTCCGACGGCTTCCACATCACCAACCCCGAGCCCGAGGGCCGGGGCATCAGCATGGCGATGACGCACGCGCTCACCGACGCCGGGCTCACCGGCCGGGACGTCAAGCACGTCAACGCGCACGCCACCTCCACCCCCGCCGGCGACGTCATCGAGGTGCAGGCCGTGGCCAAGGCCATCGGCACCCACCCGCTGGTGACCTCGACCAAGTCCATGACCGGCCACCTCCTGGGCGGCGCGGGTGGCATCGAGTCCGTCTTCACCGTCAAGTCGCTCCAGGAGCGCATCGTCCCCGCCACCATCAACCTCAGCAACGTCGACGACGGCATCGAGGTGGATCTCGTGCACGGCGCGAACCGGGCGCTGCCCGAAGGTGACATCGCCGCCGTCAACAACTCCTTCGGCTTCGGCGGCCACAACGTGACCGTCGTGTTCCAGGGGGCCTAATGACCGTGCTCGACGACCGAGCACCGAAGGAGGGCTCCGATCCGGAGCCTGCCGATCCCCGGGACCCGGCCGTACGCCTGGCCGCGCTGCTCGACGAGGGCTCGCTGCGGCTGATCACCTCTGAGGACAAGAGCGGCGTGCTCGCCGCGATGGGCCGCGTCGAGGGTGTCCCCGTCGTCGCGTTCAGCAGTGACGCCCGTTTCCAGGGCGGCGCGATGGGCAGCGAGGGCTGCGAGCACATCGTGCACGCCTATGACGTGGCCGTCCGCGAACGGGTGCCGATCCTCGGGATCTGGCACTCCGGCGGTGCGCGACTCGCCGAAGGCGTCGAGTCGCTGCACGCCGTCGGCCGGGTCTTCGCCGCCATGACCAAGGCGTCGGGGGTGGTGCCGCAGATCTCCGTGGTCGTCGGCGCCGCCGCCGGTGGCGCCGCCTACGGCCCGGCGCTGACCGATCTGGTGATCCTCGCCGACTCCGGCCGCATCTTCGTCACCGGCCCCGACGTCGTACGCAGCGTCACGGGCGAGGACGTCACCAGCGCCGCGCTGGGCGGCCCCGAGCCGCACAGCAAGCGCAGCGGCGTCGTGCACATCGTCGCCGAGACGGAGGCCGACGCGCTGCTGCGGGCCCGCCGGCTCGCGGTGCTGCTGGGCCACCAGGGCCGGGTGCGCGCTTCCGCCGTGGACGAGGTGGACTTCTCCACGCTGCTGCCGGAGTCGGCGCGGCGTGCCTACGACGTCAAGCCGCTCGTCAACGGCCTGCTGGACGAGCCGGGCATCGAGCTGCACCCCAAATGGGCGCCCAACATCGTCACGTCGCTGGGCCGCCTCGGTGGCCGGACGGTCGGCGTGATCGCCAACAACCCGATGCGGCTCGGCGGCTGCCTCGACGCCACGTCCGCCGAGAAAGCCGCTCGCTTCGTCCGTATGTGTGACGCTTTCGGAGTCCCATTGGTTGTCCTCGTGGACGTGCCGGGTTATCTGCCCGGCGTCGGCCAGGAGCACGACGGCGTGGTCCGGCGGGGAGCCAAGCTGCTGCACGCGTTCGCCGAGGCGTCGGTGCCGCGCGTCACGCTGGTCACCCGTAAGGCCTACGGCGGCGCCTACGTCGCCATGAACTCCCGCGCCCTGGGCGCCACCAAGGTGTTCGCCTGGCCGACCGCCGAGATCGCGGTCATGGGCGCGGTCGCCGCGGTGCGCGTGCTCAAGCGCAGGGAGCTGGCCGCCGCTCCCGAGGAGGAGCGGGCCGAGCTGGAGCAGCGGCTCGCCCGGGAGCACGAGAAGCTCGCGGGCGGGCTCACCCGCGCGCAGGAGCTGGGCGTGATCGACGAGGTCATCAAGCCGGAGGAGTCCCGCGGCGCGATCGCCAAGGTCCTCGCCCAGGCCACTCCTGCCAGGGGCGCGCACGGGAACATCCCGCTGTGATCCAGTGACACGAAGGGCCCCGCACCGGTAAGAGGTGCGGGGCCCTTCGGTATGGCCTCGGATCTTCGTACGGGTCCTCGTAGGGGGCTGCCCGGGTCTTCGCATGGGCGGGCTCGGGTGGTCGCGGTCGAGGGGCGCACCTCAGACGGCGGCGTGCAGCCAGCGCACGGGAGCGCCGTCGCCCGCGTAGCGGAACGGCTCCAGCTCCTCGTCCCACTGCTTGCCGAGCAGTTTGTCCAGCTCGTCCTCCAGCACGGAGCGCCCCTGGGCAGCCGTCAGCATCACGGCGCGCAGCCGGTCCTCGGGGATCAGGATGTCGCCGGCGGCGCCGATGACCGCGCTGAAGGCGCCGAGCGTCGGCGTGTAGGCATGCCGGGAGCCGTCGACACCCGGCGAGGCGTCCTCGGTGATCTCGAACCTGATGCGCTGCCACCCCATCAGGGAGGAGGCGATGGCCGCCGCGATGCCCGCGCGACCTTCCCACTCCGCCTGCGCCCGCACCACGTTGGGTGCCGCGGGTTGCGGGGTCCAGGTCAGGTCCACGGGCACGCCTAGGACGCCCGCGACCGCCCATTCGATATGAGGGCACAGCGCGGGCTGAGCCGAGTGGACGTACAGCACGCCACGAGCAGACACCGGACCTCCCGATTCGGTACGAGGTGCGCCTTCCCCAACGGCCTCGTCCTGGGATGATCACAAGTGACTAGGGAGAGACTACCGTCGGTTGTAATCGGACACCAGAGGGGGGCCATACCAAGTTGGTGCGCGTGTGGCATGTGACAGCTGGGCAAGCTGGGAAAGATACCCGCTCATGGACATCGAACCAGTCGGCGAGGCGCTCATCCGCCCAGGCCAGATCCTGACGGATCGCAGCGCGCTGTCGGCCGCCGCACGCTGGACCCAGGCGGTCTCGGAGGCCGACGGGGTCTGCGTCATCCACCTGACGTCCGGGGTGGACCCGTGCGAGCTCACCAGGGATCTGCGCGAGCACGGTTTCCGGGCCTCGCCCAATCACGTCCTCGTCGGGCAGCCCCTGTTCTTCGGCGGCCCGGCCACCAGGCCCTTCCCCTGCCCGCCGGTCACCTACCGGCCGGGCAGGGCCAGGTCCCAGGTGGTGGTGGGGCTGGTCGACACCGGCGTGGCCGCGCACCGATGGTGGGCCGACAGCGACTGGTACGCCCGGATGGGCGCCGAGGGCGCCGACGCGACCGAGGGCTCGCAGGCCGGGCACGGCACGTTCCTGGCGGGCCTGCTGACGCGCGGGGCGCCCGGCGCGTGGCTGCAGGTGAGCCGGGTGCTCAACGGCGACGGGGTGGGCGACGAGGCCACCGTGGTCCGGGCGCTGCACCGGATGCGCGACCGGCCGCCACAGGTGCTCAACCTGTCCTTCGGCGGCCACACCTTCGACGACAGGCCGCCGCCCCTGCTGGCCGACGCGCTCGCCGAGCTGCAGGACACGGTGGCCGTCGCGTGCGCCGGCAACACGGCCTCGGAGCGGCCCTTCTATCCCGCCGCGCTGGCCGGCACGATCGCGGTGGGCGCCGTGGACCACACGCTGGAGCGCCGCGCGCCGTTCTCGGCCCACGGCTCGTGGGTGGACGCCTGCGCGCGCGGCGAATGGCTGTCGAGCAGCTTCCTGGAGCGGGGCGAGTTCGCCGGCTACGCCTCCTGGAGCGGCACGTCGTTCGCCACGGCCATCGTCGCCGGGGCCATCGCCGACGCCGCCCGGGACCTGCCGGTCAAAGAGGCGGCGCTGCGGGTGCTCGACCCCCGGGAAACCCGGCAAATTCCCGATCTGGGAGTTCTCGTCCCCTCGATTCTGTAGAGTTTACGCTCAGTCCTCGGACGATCACGGGGAGGCAGATTCGCCTCTCCGTGCGGGTCGGAAAGGAGGCCGTAATGCAGGACCCACGCGATCCAGCGGAGCTGCTCTCAGCCGCGGCCGACGGCGACCAGCGGGCCTGGGACGAGCTCGAGTCCAGGTTCGGCCCGCGCATGTGGGCGGTCACCCGCGCGTGCGGGCTGGGCGAGGCCGACGCGGCGGACGCGGTCCAGGGCGCCTGGCTGCGCCTGCTGGAGCATCTCCACAGCATCAGGGAGCCGGCCCTGGTCGGCGCCTGGCTCGCGACGACCGCCCGGCGCGAAGCGCTCCTGCTGCTGCGCAAGACGCCGCTCGGCCTCGGCTTCGAGCCGGCCGACGCCCCCGACCCGGCGTCCGCCGTGCTGGAGGCCGACGGCAACCGCCTGCTCTGGCAGACGGTCTCCGCCCTGCAGGAGCCGTGCCGCACCCTGCTCCACCTCGTCGCGACCGACCTCGGCAGCCGCCAGATGGCGACGCGGCTGGGTGTCCCTGTCGGTAGCGTCGGCCCGACCAGGGCCCGGTGCCTGGAAAAACTGCGCACCCTGATCTCACTACAGGAGACGGTGCAATGATCAACGACGAATACTTTCTGGCGGCCCTCAGGCTCGCCTCCGGCAACGATCCGATCCCGGGCCATGTGTCCGCCGCGGCGCGTGACGTCTTCGAGCTGCGGGTGCCCCGGGCGGTGACCGCCATGCCCGCCGAGGGCGCCACGGCTCGCGGCGTGCGCGGGACGGACGCCCCGCAGTCGGTCCGGTTCGTCGCCGCCGGGCTCACCTTCGACCTGGAGGTGACCGTGGGCGACGGGCTCATCGACGTGGTCGGTCAGGTGTTCCCGGCTCCCTGCGAGGGCAGCCACGTCGAGGTCCGCACCCCTCATCTGACGCTCACCAGGAGCCTGGCCGGCAGCGGTCAGTTCGCGGCCACCGGCCTGCCACCGGGCTGGCTCAGCGTGGTCTGCCACCGCCCCGGCCAGGAGCCCGTCCAGACCAGGTGGGTGCGCGTCCGCCCGTGAGAGACCCGGCCGGGCCGCGCCTGCCCGCCGCACCAGCAAAACCGAGGCACACATGGCGACACCGGTGAGACATCAACCGCCCGGCCGTTCCCCGGACACCGCCCTGCTCGTGCGGGCCGCGGAGATGGCCGTGCTGCGGTCGGTGGTGGATCCCGGGCAGGCCCTCGACGCGGGCCGTACCATCCTCAAGGCGGCCGTGGCGGCCGGATCCGCCGAGGCGGAGGTCGTCGCGCTGCGGGCCATGGCGCTGGCGGCGCGTGAGCTCGGCGATCTGCCGGGCGCGGAGGAGTATCTCCGGCAGGCCGTCCACACCGTGGGCGCGCCCGCCGAGCGGCGCGCCCAGGCCAGACTCTCGCTGGTGACGGTACGGACCGAGCGCGGCCATCCCCTGCAGGCGCTCCGGGTCGCCGCCCTGGCCTGGGCCTACCTGTCGCCGCTCGACCGGGCCAAGCTCGACACGCAGCGGGCCGTCGCCCTGGCCCACCTGGGCCGCTATCAGGAGGCCATCGCCTCCTGCGACCGGGCGCTGCAGGCCCTGGCCGCCGCCCCCGGCACCGTCGACGACCGCCGGTTCCTGGCCGGCGGCCTGCTCAACCGGGGCCTGGTGCACGCCTACCGGGGCGACTGGGACGACGCCATGCGCGACATCAGCACCTGCCAGGAGATCGCCCGGCACGCCGGGCTCCGCCACCTGACCCGCCTGGCCGCCGCCAACCTGCCCTTTCTCGCGGTACGGCGCGGCGACGTCGGCGGCGCCTTCACCCACTACCGCGCGGCCGAGGACACCCTGTTCGGCTTTCCTGAGCGGCTGGCCACGATGCGCGCCGACTTCGCCGCCGCGCTGCTGGCCGCCCACCTGCCCGGCGAGGCCCGGGCCCTGCTCAGCCTGGCCGTGCCCGATCTGGAGAGAACCGGTGCGCACGTGGCGCTGGCGGAAGCGCGGCTGAAGCTGGCCCAGGTGGAGTTGCTGACCGGTGACCCGCACGAGGCGATGGCGGTGGCCGAGCGAGCCATGCGGGAGCTGTCGGCGCAGGATCGGCGGACATGGCTGCCCCTGGCCCATGAGGTCGTACTGCGGGCCAGGCTGGCCCTGGAGCCGCCGACGTCCGCCCTGCTGGCCGAGCTGGTCACGTGCGCGACCGAGCTGGAGAAGGACACCGCCCACCTGGCGGAGGCCGCCGCGCTGCGGCTGGTGGCGGCCGAGATCGCGCTGGCCGTCGACGACCATCCGGCCGCGTCGGCCCAGCTCGCCCGGCTCACGGCGCACGCCAGGCGGTGCGAGCGCTGGACGCCCGCGGGCACCCGGCTGACGCCCCTGCTCTCCGACTCGGACACCAGCCGCCTGGCCCAGGCCTCGCAGGTGCCGGCTCCCGTACGCCAGCACGCGCTCGCACTGGAGGCGGCGCTGCAGGAGGACGTCCCTGCGGCGTTCCGGGCGGTTCGCGAGGGGCTGGCCGAGGTGGGTGACCGAGCCGACGCCTTCGACGACCCGTCGCTGCGCGCGCACGCCGTCAGGGCGGGTGAGCGGCTGGCGGCGTTCGGGCTGCGGCTCGCGGTGCGTGACGGGGGCGCCGAGGAGGTGTTCGAGTGGGCCGAACGCTGGCGGGCGGTGGCCGTTCCCGCGCACGCCTGCTCCCCCGCGGTCCTCGACCAGGTACGGGCCGCGCTGGGCCGGGCGGCCCTGGTGGAGTTCGTCCCCGACGGGGAGTCGCTGGTCGCGGTCGTGGTCACCGGCGAGCGGGTGACGCTGCGGCGGCTCGGCGCCCTGCTGCCGGTGACCGAGGCCCTCATCCGCCTGCGCTACTCACTCCGCCGATCCACCCTCCGAGACGGCTTCCTCACCGAGCGACCGGCCGGCGAGACCGCAGAGCGTCCCACCGGCAGCGAAGCCGCCGGGCATCCCACCGCCGAGGACGACGGGCGGCCGATCAGTGTGCGTCATACGGCCGAGCCCGCTGCCGAGTTGGAGCGGCTGCTGCTGCGGCCGATCGACGCCGAGATCGGGGACCGGCCGCTGGTGCTGGTGCCCACCGGGGTGCTGCACACGCTGCCCTGGGCCACGCTGCCCGCCCTGCGCGAGCGTCCGGTGAGCGTGGCCGCGAGCGCCGCCGCCTGGCTCGGCGCCACCCGCCGGGCGCCCGTCACAGAGCCGACCACGGTGATCGCGGCGGTCGGGCCGGGGCTGGCGCACGCCCGCGAGGAGGTCGAGCGGGTGCTCGCCTGCCATCCTCACGCGCGTGAGGTGCCGGCGCGGACCGGCCCGGTGCTGGCCGCGCTGGAGTCCGCCGACGTGCTGCACCTGGCGGCCCACGGGGTGTTCCACGCGCGCAGCCCGCTGCTGTCGAGCATCACGCTGGACGACGGCCCGCTCATGGCCTACGACCTGCTGGGCATGTCACAGGCTGCCCGGCTCGTCGTGCTGTCGTCGTGCGACTCCGGGATGGCCCGCACGCCCACCGACGGCGCGCCGCTCGGGCTGGCCGGCACGTTCCTGGCGCGGGGCGCGGCATGCGTGGTCGCCGGGCTGGTGCCGGTGCGCGACGAGGACGCGCTGGCGCTGATGACCCGCTTCCACGAGCTGCTCGCGGCGGGCCACCCCCCGGCCACGGCGCTGGCGGACGCCTCGGCCAAGACCGGGGTGCTGGGGTTCGTCTGTTTCGGCGCGGGCGATCAGCCGGTGGCGACCGGCCTGGAGGGGTCGGCGACCCAGTTGGACCACGAGCCCACGTAGAGGGCGGCCGGCCGGCCCGCCACCTCCAGGGCGAGCACCTCGTGGGCGGCCGTCACGCCGGATCCGCAGTAGGCGCCGGCCGGGACGCCCTCGCCCACTCCGAGCTCGGTGAAGCGGGCCCGCAGCGTCTCCGGGGCCAGGAACCTGCCGTCGCTGCCGACGTTGGCGGTGGTGGGCGCGCTGACCGCGCCCGGGATGTGGCCGGCCACCGGGTCGATCGGCTCCACCTCGCCGCGGTAGCGCTCCTCGGCGCGGGCGTCGAGGAGCACGCCGGACACGGCCAGCGCCGCCGCCCCGTCCGCGTCGAGCATCGGCATCCCGCCCGGGACGGCGGTGAAGTCACCGGAGGCGACCTCGGGCTCCTCCTTGGTGACGGGCAGGCCGGCGGCGATCCAGGCTCCCAGGCCGCCGTCGAGGACCCGTACGTCCTGATGCCCGTAGTAGCGCAGCAGCCACCAGGCGCGCGCGGCGGCCATCGCGCCCGAGTCGTCGTAGACCACCACCGGCCGCCCGCCGGACACGCCCAGCCGTCGCATCGCCTGCTCGAACGCGGCCGCGTCGGGCAGGGGATGGCGGCCGGCCGCTCCGGGCGCCGCCGTCAGGTCGGCATCGAGGTCGCAGAAGACGGCGTCGGGCAGGTGCCCCTCCCGGTACATGCCGACGCCGGGCGGCCCGCCGAGCCGCCAGCGCACGTCGAGCACGCTCGCGTCGTCGAGCGCGGCCAGGTCGTCCGGGATGATCAGCGGGCTCATCGGGTGGATACCTCCAGAAGTGGCACGTGCTGCTCGGCCACGGTCATCGAGCCGTGGTAGCCGGTGAACAGGGCCTCGATCGGATGCGCGGCCGGGGCGACGATGGCCAGATTGGTGTAGGGGACAGCGATGACGTCGCCGATGCGGCCCAGCCAGTCGGCGCGCACCCGCGGCCCGAACCAGCCGGACTCGACCGCCTCCTGCCGGGAGACCACCCAGGCGCGGCCGCGCAGCATCTCGCCCCAGGCGTCGAACACCTCCACGGCGGCGCCCGGCTGAGCGTAGACATGCCTGGCCCTGGCCTCGCCGCCCAGCATGGCGACCCCGCGCGTCAGCTCGGGCGTCGCCTCGGCGTCGAGCTTGTCGAGCGCGTTGACCATCCCGTGGTCGGCCGTCACGAACAGCGCGGTGCCCGGCGGCAGGCCCTCGGCCAGCCGCTCGGCCATGGCGTCGACGATCGCCAGCTGCGCCAGCCACTCCGGGCTGCCCCAGCCCGTCATGTGACCGGTGGCGTCGAGATCGCCGTAGTAGACGGTGACGTGGGCTCGCGGGCGCGCCAGCTCGGCGAGTGTCCGCGCCACCCGCTCGTCCACCGTCTCGGCCCCCACATAACGGACCCCGCGATAGACGGCCTCGGTCAGCCCGGTGCCCTCGTAGGCGGCGGGCGCGACGTAGACGGGCTCGATCCCCGCCGCCGCGGCCCGCTCGTAGACCGTCGCGCTCGGCTGCCACTCCAGCGGGTCCATCGCCATCCCGGTCCAGCGCAGGCAGTTGAACAGCCGCCCGGCGCCGGGCACGGCGAGCATCAGGCCCATCATCCCGTGCTCCCCCGGCGACAGGCCGGTGCCGAGCGAGCACAGGCTCGTGACGGTGGTCGCGGGGAACCCGGCACTCAGCGTCCGGCCGGCGATGGCGGCCAGGAACGGCGCGGTGTCGGCGTGCGCGCGCAGCAGCTCCGCGCCGAGCCCGTCCACGATGAACAGGCAGGTGCGGGCGGCGGGCGCGATGGCCAGCGGATTGGGCTCGTCCAGGCCCAGCGCCGCGAGCAGGGAGCGGGCGAGATCGGGCAGCGCCGCCCCGTCGTACGCGGGCACCAGCGGTCCGATCTCCATGGCCCGATCCTATCGGCCCGCCCCCGCCCCGGCCATGAGCACGAACCCACCCAGGTCGTACGTTCCCTCCGCCCGGCCGGGCAGGCGGTCCTCCGATCGGTGGGACGGGACCTCAGTGCACGGCGGTGGCTTCGGACAGGGCCTTGGCGAACGACAGGACGTGGGCGACCGCCTCCGGGCCGTCGGCCGCCTCGCTGACCCGCAGCGAGAGGTCGTCGGCCGTGACGGCGCCGGTGTAGCCGTGGTCGGCCTCGCAGTTCTCGTCGCCGCAGGTCGCGGGCTCCAGGTCCACGTGGGAGATGGCGCCCCAGCCGATCGTGAGCGTCACCTCCGTCGGAGGGACGCCGGGAACATAGGAGGCGGGGTCGGGGACCACCCGGGTGACCGCCACCGACTGGATCCGGCTGAGCCGGACCGCCTCCGACGTGGTGGAGGCGTGCGCGGTGGAGACGCCCTCCACGGCCGGGTGCTCGTCGGTGTGGCAGACCAGGAGCCTCGAGGTGGACAGAACCAGGACGGTGACGTGCCTGCGCACCTCCATTGCGGGATCGAAGGTGGCCTCGTGGTGGACCACGAACGCGGTCACGGCCTCCTTGCCCAGCGCGGATTCGACCGCATCGGAGACGAGGTCGGGATAGTAGCCGCTGCGCTCGATGGCTTCACGCAGGCCCGCGGCTGAGACTCGGGTTTCCCTCATGGACCCAGTTTGCCAGGGCGACACAGTGCAACCACCCGCCGGATATAACGCTCTATAACGTCTTTTACCTGACGAAAACCTGACGTCGTGGCTGTCCGCCCACCCGGGGACGCGCCACGACAAGCGGGGGGCCGGGCTAACCCAGCCTGCGGGGGCCGCCGTCGAGGCGGGGGCCGGGTGGGGTGCGCAGGGTCGCCCGCGCGTCGAGGACTATCACCCCGGACTCCCCCACCAGGACCTGGTCCAGGTCGAGTCTGCACAGCTCGGGCAGGTCGTGGCCCAGGCGGCTCACCCTGGTCAGGAGGTCCTCGAGGGCGTCGACCGCGACCGGCGGGTAACCGTACTCACCGAACAGCAGCGGCGCGGCGCGTACGGACCGCACCAGGGCGGCGGCGTCCTCGCGGGTGAGGGGAGCCAGGCGGAAGCCCTGGTCGAGCAGGAGGCGCGCGGTCACCTCGCCCAGCCCGAAGGACACGACCGGCCCGAACGCGGGATCCTCGATGACGCTCACCACGGTCGGCACGGCGGGCTGCGGGGCCATCCGCTGGACTGCCAGCTCCACGTCCTCGCCGAACTGCTGGGCGAACTCGGCGTACGCGTGCCGTACGCTCTCGGCGTTCGGCAGCCCGAGCCTGACGGTGCCGGCGCGGCGCGAGGCGTCGGGGCCGGCCACCTTGAGCACCGCCGGCCAGCCGAGGCGTCCGGCGGCGGCGACCGCCTCGTCGGGCGAGCGCACCACCTCGGCGGGCCACACGGTGACGCCGTAGCAGGCGAGCAGTTCGGCGGCGTCGACCCGCACCGGCGGCCCCGCCTCGGCGAAGACGGGCGCCTTGGAGTAGGCCCCGGCATGCTCGGCGACGCTCACACCCGGCGAGCCCGGAACCAGGGGTGGGGCCGGAGTGCTGTCCGCGACAGCATCGGCCTGCGACGGAGCCTGTCCGCCATCAAGGCCGGTGGCGGCAGTCGACGGCTGTCCGCCGCCAGTGTCGGCGGCGACCGTCGACGGCTCTCCGGTAGCGCTGTCGGTGGAGGACGTCGACGGCTGAGCGGGAGTCAGCGCTTCGTTGGCGAGGGCGCGGGCGCGGTCCGTGTCGATGTCGTCGAGGTCCGGCGGCGGGAGGGCGGGCCGGGCTCGCCAGGTGGCGTAGCGGACCGCCAGCGCCAGCGCCCTGACCGCCTCCTCGGGCGCGGCGTAGGAAGGGATGGAGCCGCGTGCCGGGACCGGGCCGCCGGTCTGCAGGTAGGGGTGCATGCCGAGGCGCCCCTGGAAGGTGGCGAGCACGGGCTTGGCCGAGCCGTGCGAGACCTCCAGGAGCCGGGCGGCCACGGCTGCGGCGTCGCCGGGAATGGGCGGCATGTAGATGACGACCGCCGCGTCGACCTCGGGGGCGGCCAGCTCGCCCGCGAGTGCCGTACAGAACTCCTCGGCCCCGGCCGCCGGGCCGAGGTTGATCGGAGCGCGGGGCTCCAGCCCCGCCGCGACGCACCCGTCCGCGGCGAGCAGGCCGAGCGCGTCGGAGTTGGTGATCAGGGCGACGCGCGGTCCGGCGGGCAGCGGCTGGTAGGCCAGGAGCTGGCCGACGTCGAAGAGCTGGATGAGGTCGTCGACCCGGATCAGCCCGGCCTGCTCGAACAGGGAGCTGATCGCCGAGTCGGGCAGGCCGAGCTCCTCGGCGGAGTGACCGGCCGGGGTGCCACCGCTCTTGACCACCACGATCGGCTTGGTCCGCGAGATGCGCCTGGCCAGCCGGGTGAACTTGCGCGGGTTGCCGAGCGATTCGAGGTAGAGCAGGATCACCTCGGTCGAGGCGTCCTCCTCCCAGTACTGCAGCAGGTCGTTGCCCGACACGTCGGCCCGGTTGCCCGCGGAGACGAACGACGAGATGCCCATCCCGCGCTCCTTGACCCGCTGGAGCAGCGCGGTGCCGAGGGCACCCGACTGGCTGAAGAAGCCCACCCGGCCCCGGCCCGGCACGGTGGCGGCGAGGGTGGCGTTGAGCTTGACGGCGGGGTCGGTGTTGGCGATGCCGAGGCAGTTGGGGCCCACCACGCGCAGGCCGTAGGAGCGGGCGATGCGGGCCAGCTCGTCCTGCCTGCCCCGGCCCTCCTGGCCCGTCTCGCCGAACCCGGAGGAGAGCACGATCAGGCCGTGCACGCCCTTCTCGGCGCACTCCTTGACCACGTCGAGCACGCCTTCGGCGGGCACGGCGACGACGGCCAGGTCCACCTCGTCGTCGATGGCGGTCACACTCGGGTAGGCGCGCACGCCGGCCATGGCGCGCACCTCGCGGTGCACCGGGTAGACGGGGCCGGTGAAGTCGGCGGCGAGCAGGTTGCGCAGCGCGGTGTGGCCGACGCCGCCGGGGTCGCGCGAGGCGCCGATGACGGCGACCGAGCCTGGGGTGAGGAGCCTGGCGATCGAGCGGGCCTCGGCCCGGTGCTCGCGCGCGGTGGTCACCTCGGCGGCGGTCTCGGTGGGGGTCAGGTCGAGTGTCATGCGTACGACACCGTCGGCGAACCGGGTCTCGGCCGTGTAACCGGCCTGGCGCAGCACGCCCATCATCTTCATGTTGGCGGGCAGCACGTCGGCGACGAACCGCTCGATGCCCCGCTCGCGGGCGGTGGCGGCCAGGTGTTCGAGGAGCACCGAGGCCACTCCCCTGCCCTGGTGGGCGTCCTCCACGAGGAAGGCCACCTCGCCCTCACCCGGCGCGGTCCGGTCGTAGCGGATGACCGCGACCATCTCGGTGCCGATGGTGGCGATGAGGGCGACCCGGTTGAGGTAGTCGACGTTGGTGAACCACGCGACTTCCTTGTCCGACAGTCGCGGGCGCGGCCCGAAGAACCGGAAATAGATCGACTCGTCGGACAGGCGGGAGTAGAAGGCGCGCAGGCGGTCGGCGTCGGCGGGCCGGATCGGACGCACGTGGGCGGTGCCCCCGTCGGCCAGGACGACGTCGGCTTCCCAGTGGGCCGGATATTGTGCCTCCACAGTCACGAGCGTAAACCCGCATCCCACATGCCAAGAATTCCGGGGCGTTTTGGGCAACGCTTGTGCATCGACTCAGGCCTGGTGTCCTGGGTCCGCCCCACGAGCAGCCCGGAAGCTGTTAGTTTTGCCGTGGCCAGGCTCGATCCGAAGGCAGCAAGGTGGTGGCATCATGACGCGGGTCGTCGTGGTGGGCGATCTCATGACCGACGCGGTCGCTCGCGCCCGTTATGCGCTTGCCCGTGCGAGCGACACCCCGGCGATCGTGACCATGCATGGTGGCGGCTCCGGGGCCAACATTGCCTCGTGGCTCGCGGTCGAAGGCGCCGAGGTGGCCTTCATCGGCCGCAGAGGCGCCGACATCACCGGGCGTAACCGCGACATGGAGCTGATGGGCTATGGCGTGGACGCCAGGCTCGTCATGGATCCTGAGCGGCCGACCGGCACCTGCGTGGTGCTCGTCACGCACAAGGGTGAGCGCACCATGCTGTCCGATCCCGGCGCCAACGCCGCGCTCCTGCCGGAGGACCTGCCGCGCGACCTCTTCAACGGCGGCGGCGGACACCTGCACCTTTCCGGCTACACGCTGATCAACGAGGGCTCCCGCGACGCCGGCCTCGCCGCGCTCGACATGGCCCACCACTCCGGGATGTCGATCTCCGTCGACTGCGCCTCCTCGGCGCCTCTTGAGCGTACGGGGGCCGAGCCGTTCCTTGAGTGGACCAGTGGCGCCAAGCTGCTGTTCGCCAACATCGACCAGGCCAAGGTGCTGACCGGCCGGGACGACCCCGAGGCCGCCGCCAAGGTGCTGACGGCGTGGTTCCCGCAGGTCGTGATCAAGATGAACGCCGAGGGCGCGCTGTGGTTCGGCAACGGCCGGCCGGAGCCGGTCCGGGTGCCGGCCGAGCCGGTGGACCGGATCGTGGACGGCACGGGCGCGGGCGACGCCTTCTGCGCCGGCTTCCTGCCGCCGTGGCTGGCGGGCAAGCCTCCGGCGGAGGCCCTGGGCGCCGGCTGCAGCCTGGCGTCCAAGGCGATCGTGCACCTGGGAGCGCGTCCGCGCCTCTAGCGCCCGGCCTTCCGGACGACGTCTCCGACGCCCGGCTGCCGGACGGCCCTGCCGCGTGACCGGGCCGTCCCACTGCCGGGCCGTCCCACTGCCGGGCCGTCCCACTGCCTGCCGGGCCGTCCCACTGCCGGGCCGTCCCACTGCCTGCCGGGCCGTCCCACTCACGTGCACGTACGTCGTTGATCAGGACGTGGTGGCCAGAGCCAGCGGCAGGACCGCGGGGGCGCCCGCGTGGCGGATCAGGGCGGCGGCGAGGGTCATGGTCCAGCCGGTGTCGATCCGATCGTCGATGAGCAGCACCGGCCCGCCGCACGCGGCCACGGCGGCGCCCACGTCCTTGGGCATGGCCAGCGTCCCCCTGACGGCCTGGACGCGCTTGGCGCTGTTGAACTGCCGGCCGGGCGGCCCCGCGCGGTAGCCGAGCTCCCCCAGGTAGGTGAGCCGGCCGACCTGGGACAGCCGTTCGGCGAAACCGCGGACGAGCTGGGGCCGCGTCGAGGAGGGCACGCTGACGACGCCCACCGGCCGCTCCCGCCAGTCCCAGGCGGACAGCACCTGCACCACGGCCTTGAACATGTCGTCGGGCATCGGCCCGTCGGGGGCGTTGAACAGCTCTCGCAGCCGGTTGCCCCAGCCGATGTCGGTCAGCCGGCCCAGCGCCCTGCCCTGCTCGGCGCCGAGGTCGGGCTTGATCCGGCCGGACAGGTCGGACAGCCCGGTCGGCCACTGCCTGCGGGCGTCGATGTCGACGCCTGGCCTGCTCAGCCGCTCGCGGGCGCTCTCCACGGCCGGGGCCGCGATCTGCGGCGAGCGGTGCAGGCCGGTGCAGTTGTCGCAGCGCCCGCACGGCTTGGCGGCCTCGTCGTCGAGCCGCTTGCGAAGGTATTCCTCGCGGCACTCGGTGGTCGTCAGATAGCCGAGCATGGCGTCCTGCTCGGCCTTGCGCTCGCCGGCGATGCGGGAGTAGCGCTCGGCGTCGTAGTCCCACGGCCGGCCGGTCGCCTCCCAGCCGCCCTTGACCCTGCGCACCGCGCCGTCCACGTCGAGGACCTTGAGCATCATCTCCAGGCGGTTGCGGCTCAGGTCGACGGCCGTCTCCAGCGCCGGGGTGGACATCAGGCCCCGCTCCTCCAGCGTCTGCAGCACGGCCCTGACGACCGGCTCGGGCGGGAAGGCCAGCGAGGTGAAGTAGGCCCAGATCTCGCGGTCCTCGGTGCCCGGCAGCAGGATGACCTCGGCCCGCTCCACGCCGCGCCCGGCACGGCCGACCTGCTGGTAGTAGGCGACGGGCGACTGCGGGGCGCCTACGTGGACGACGAACCCGAGGTCGGGCTTGTCGAAGCCCATGCCGAGGGCGCTGGTGGCGACCAGCGCCTTGATCTTGTTGTTGAGCAGGGCCTCCTCGGCCTCCAGCCGTTCGGCCGGATCCGTCTGCCCGGAGTAGGCGGCCACCTCGTGGCCCTGCTCGCGCAGGTAGCCGACGATCTCGTGGGCGGCGGCCACGGTCAGGGTGTAGACGATGCCGGAGCCGGGCAGCTCGCGCAGCGTCTGCGCCAGCCAGGCCAGCCGCTGCTCCGCCGTCGGAAGCCGTACGACACTCAGGTGGAGGCTCTCACGCTCCAGCGCGCCGCGCAGGACCAGGGTGTCCTCGCCCATCTGCTCGGCCACGTCGCGGGTGACGCGGGCATTGGCCGTGGCGGTGGTGGCCAGCACCGGGATGCCGGGCGGCAGCTCCTCGAACAGGGTGGCGAGCCTGCGGTAGTCGGGCCGGAAGTCGTGGCCCCAGTCGGAGATGCAGTGGGCCTCGTCGACGACGACCAGGCCGGCGCTCTCGGCCAGCTCGGGCAGCACGTTGTCGCGGAAGTCGGGGTTGTTGAGCCGCTCGGGGCTGACCAGCAGCACGTCGATCTCACCCTCGGCCACCTGGGCGTAGACGTCCTCCCAGGCCTCGGGGTTGGCGGAGTTGATGGTGACGGCCTTGATGCCGGCGCGCTCGGCGGCGGCGATCTGGTTGCGCATGAGAGCGAGCAGGGGCGAGATGATGACGGTGGGCCCCTCGTCGAGCTCGCGCAGCAGGGCGGTGGCCACGAAGTAGACGGCCGACTTGCCCCAGCCGGTGCGCTGCACGACCAGCACCCGGCTCCGCTCGACGACGAGGGCCTCGATGGCCTTCCACTGGTCCTCGCGGAGCTTGGCGTGGTCGCCGGCCAGCGCCCGCAGCCGGGCCTCGGCCTGTTCGCGCAGCATCGCCGCGTCCGGGGCTTCAATCATGCGTCCTTGTTACCAGGTTTCCCCGACGTTTCGCGCACTCGGCGGCGCGGAACCCCGGGCCACGGCGGGACGTTGACTGTGTATCAACCGTGGATCGTGGCCCTGGAGGGCACATGACGCATGTTCCACTGGCCGGATCGGTGCGGAGGCGGAAGGCGATCCTACGCGTCGTCACGGCGCTCATGTTGCTCATGGGGGTGGGCGCGGCCGGTTGCTCGAGCGTGGATGTGAAGGCGTCGTACCGCCCCGCCTTCCTGCCGGTGAAGCTGGAGTGGGGCCCCGACGGGATGGTGAAGCTCACCGGCGACAGCTCCATCGTCACGCCGATCGGCGTCTTCTCGCTGGGCACCGAGCACGCCCTCTCGGCCAAGAAGCCGAACGTCATCTACGTCATCTTCCGCAACGCCAACGGGGTCCTGCCCGGCTCCACCGTGGTGGGCACCGATCAGGTCTTCGAGGTGATGAGTGGAGGCGGCCAGTTCACGGCCGTGGTCAACGGCACGGCGGTGATCCAGGTCGCCGACCAGGAAGTGCTCATCGATGTCACCGACGGCTCGGTCAGGGTCATCGAGTTCAAGGCCGCGCAGGCGGTCATGCAGGAGCAGCCCAGCGGCATCGCGCTGCGCTGGCAACAGTTCTGGGACGACTGCTTCTACTCCCCCATGGCCCTGTCCCGGTGGGCCTACGACGACTCCACCATGGACAAGTGGTTCGGGCTGGGCTTCTTCTGGTTTCTGATCCGGCTCGTGCTGGCGCTGATCCTCGGCGTGGTCGACCTGCTCCTCACCGCCGGCTGTTTCCTGGCCGCGATCGGCTTCCTGGTGGCCGGCACGACCGGGCGCAACATCGTCTACGGCGTCGAGGTGCTGCTCTTCATCATCCTGGTGTTCCTGTCACGGGATCTCCCCTAGAACCGATCAGCTGTCGGCGTGCTCAGGGAAGGCGTTGACGGTGACCCGGTGCATGCGGCGGCGCTCGGTGTAGTCGGCCACCGCGTAGTGCTGGGTGGGGCGGTTGTCCCAGAAGGCGAGGGTGCCGACCTGCCAGCGGAGCCTGACCTGATACTCCGGCGAGCGGATGTGGTCGATGAGCAGCGGCAGCAGCGCCTCGTTCTCGCGGTCCGTCAGGCCGACCAGTCGGGTGGTGGAGGCGCGGTTCACGAACAGCGCCTTGCGCCCGGTCTCGGCGTGCACGCGGACCACCGGGCGCTCGATCGGCGGCCACTTCGCCTGGATCTCGGCCAGGTCGAAGGGGTGTCCCTTGGAGATCGCCTTCTTCATGGACATCGTGATGTCGTGCACCGCGGTCAGCTCGTCGCACAGGCGCTGGATGGCGGGTGAGAGCGTCTCGTAGGCCAGGTAGGTGTTGGCCCAGCAGGTGTCGCCGCCCACGCTGGGCAGTTGGAGGCAGCGCAGCAGCGAGCCCATCGGCGGCGTCGGCTCGAAGGTGTTGTCGCTGTGCCATTCGTCGGCGCCCTCGCCCTTGGGCGCGGTCTGGTCGAGCACGTGGATGGGGCTGGTGGCGTCCTTTTTGAACGCCGGATGGTTCAGCGTGCCGAAATTCAGCCCGAACTGGACATGCTGCTCGTCGTCGATGTGCTGGTCGCGGAAGAACAGCACCAGGTGCTTCAACCAGCCTTGGCGCAGGATCTCGACCTCTTCCCGCTCCAGCGGCTTACGCAGATCTACCCCGGTGACCTCGGCGCCGATGTGCTTCGTCACGGGATGGAACTCGATCATGACGCCTCCGTGGGGCAGCGGGAAGGGAGCCTCCCGGGCAACGTAACGCCCAAGCAATTGCTTGGTCAAGGCGTCGGGATCGGTGTTGAAGTCGCGGGCACCCGGCTCTCTTCGGCACAATGTTCGACATGGCCCGACGCACGACTGCACCCCCGCCCGAGGACTTCGAGGAGCGGATCGTCGATATCGACGTCTCCTCGGAGATGCGCACGAGCTTTCTCGAGTACGCCTATTCGGTGATCTACCAGCGAGCGCTGCCCGACGCTCGCGACGGGCTCAAACCGGTGCAGCGTCGCATCCTCTACTCGATGAGCGAGATGGGACTGCGCCCCGACCGGGGGCATGTCAAGTGCTCCCGCGTCGTCGGCGACGTGATGGGCAAGCTCCACCCCCACGGCGACACCGCGATCTACGACGCCCTGGTACGGCTCGCGCAGCCGTTCTCCATGCGCCTGCCCCTGGCCGACGGCCACGGCAACTTCGGCTCGCCCGACGACCTGCCGGCCGCCATGCGTTACACCGAGGCCAGGCTGGCCCCGGCGGCGATGCTCATGGTGGAGTCGCTCGACGAGGACACCGTCGGCTTCAAGCCCAACTACGACGGCCAGGAGACCGAGCCCACGGTCATGCCGTCGGCGTTCCCCAACCTCCTGGTCAACGGCACCACCGGCATCGCGGTCGGCATGGCCACCAACATGGCGCCGCACAACCTCGTCGAGGTCATCGCCGCCGCCCGCCACCTGATCAAGAAGCCGGACGCGACGCTCGACGAGCTCATGAAGTACGTTCCCGGCCCCGACCTGCCGACCGGCGGCACGATCACCGGCCTGCAGGGCGTCCGCGACGCCTACGAGACCGGGCGCGGCACCTTCCGCATGCGGGCCAAGTGCGCGGTGGAGCAGATCACGCCGCGCCGCAAGGGCATCATCGTCACCGAGCTCCCCTACAACGTCGGCCCCGAGCGCGTCGTCACCAAGATCAAGGAGTTGGTGACCAGCAAGAAGCTGCAGGGCATCGCCGACCTCAAGGACCTCACCGACCGGCACAAGGGCCTGCGCCTGGTCATCGAGATCAAGAACGGCTTCATCCCCGAGGCCGTGCTCGACGAGCTCTACCGCCTGACGCCGATGGAGGAGACCTTCGGCATCAACAACGTCGCGCTGGTCGACGGCGAGCCCCGCACGCTGGGCCTGCGCGAACTGCTCCAGGTGTACGTCGACCACCGGATCGAGGTCGTCCGCCGTCGCTCCGAATACCGCAGGCGCAAGCGCGAGGAGCGCCTGCACCTGGTCGACGGCCTGATCGTCGCACTGCTCAACATCGACGAGGTCATCCAGGTCATCCGTTCCTCGGACGACTCCTCCCAGGCCCGCACCCGCCTGATGGAGGTCTTCAGCCTCACCGACATCCAGGCCGCCTACATCCTCGACACCCCGCTGCGCCGCCTGACCCGCTACGACAAGCTGGAGCTCGACAGCGAGAAGGTGACGCTGACCGAGGAGATCGCAGCGCTGACGGCCATCCTGTCGTCCGAGACCCGGCTGCGCCAGGTCGTCTCGGGCGAGCTCGCCGAGGTGTCGAAGAAGTACGGCACGCCGCGCCGTACCGTGCTGCTGGAGGCGTCCGGCGCCACCCGCACCGCCACGGTGACGCTGCAGGTGGCCGACGACCCGTGCCTGGCCCTGCTGTCGTCCACCGGCCTGCTGGCCCGCACGCCCGACGCCTCGCCGCTGCCGGGCGAGGGCGACCGCACGGCCCATGACGTGCTCGTCTCCGTGGTCCGCACGACGGTCAGGGGCGAGGTCGGAGTGGTGACGTCGCTGGGCAGGCTGATCCGCGTGCAGGTGGTGGACCTGCCGACCCTGCCGCCGTCGGCCAACCCGCCGTCGCTGTCTGGCGGCCATCCGGTGTCGGAGTACGTCTCCCTCCAGCCTGACGAGAAGGTGATCGGCCTCGGCTCGCTCGATCCCGACAGCCCGGGGCTGGCGATCGGCACCGCCCAGGGCATCGTGAAACGCGTGGTGCCTGACTACCCTGCCAACCGCGACGACTTCGAAGTGATCACCCTCAAGGACGGCGACACCGTGGTGGGCGCGGCCGAGCTGGATTCCGAGGAGCACGACCTGGTGTTCATCAGCTCCGACGCCCAGCTCCTGCGGTTCCAGGCCGCCCTGGTCAGGCCGCAGGGCAGGCCCGCGGGCGGCATGGCGGGCATCCGCCTCGACGGCGGGGCGCACGTGGTCTGGTTCGGCGTGGTCGATCCGTCCCGTCCCGCCCAGGTGGTCACGGTGGCCGGCTCGTCCACCGCCCTTCCCGGCACACAGGTGGGTGGCGGCAAGGTCTCCGACTACGTCGAATACCCCGCCAAGGGGCGCGCCACGGGTGGCGTCCGCACCCAGCGGTTCCTCAAGGGCGAGGACGTGCTGCTGCTCGCCTGGGCGGGGGCCGCGCCCGCCAAGGCGGTCTCGTCGGTGGGCAAGCCGGTGCCGCTGCCGGACGAGATCGGCCGCCGGGACGGCTCCGGCGTCCGCCTCACGCACACCATCGGCGCGATCGGCGGCGCCCTCGCCGGCCCCTCGGCCGCACCCCTCCCCGCTCTCCAGGAGGACGATCAGGACTGATCCGGCTCTTCTCCCGGCGGCTCACGCATCCCGGCCTGGAGGTCCGCTCCAGGCCGGCCCTTGACCGCCAGTGCTCGACCGTCAGCGCTCGACCGTCAATCCTCCGACCGTCAGCCCTCGACGGTCAGCCCTCGACGGTCAGGCAGAACGGGTGGCCCGCCGGGTCGAGGTAGACGCGGAAGTTGTCGTCCTCGCTCGGCTGGACCTCGCTCTTGGTCGCGCCGATCCTGAGCACCTGCTCCTCGGCCTTGTCCAGGTCCTCGACCATGGTGTCGATGTGAGACTGCTGGGGACGCTCCCGGCTCGGCCAGACCGGCGGCTGATAGCCCTCCACCCGCTGGAAGGCCAGCCGCATCGGTGACCCGATCTCGGTCACCACCACCCAGTCGTCCTCGTCGTAGGCGACGGGCCACCCCAGGAGCCGGGAGTAGAAGTCGGCCAGAGCTCGCGGGTCCGGGCAGTCGATCACGGTCGATCGAAACTCCGCGATACCGTTCATCACACACCTCCGAAATGATGGGGACAGGGGACAATAGGAGGCATGGCTGCCAACTCGTTCATGGTTCCTCTGGGCACACCTGCGCCTCCGTTCGATCTCACCGCCGTCAGCGGCGGCAGCGTTTCGCTCGCCGACCTGAAGGGCTCCCCAGCCGTCCTTGTGGCTTTCCTGTCCAATCACTGCCCATATGTCCGCCACATCGAGCATGGCCTCGGCGAACTGGCGGCCGGCTACGGCTCCCGGCTGTCGGTCGTGGCGATCTGCAGCAACGACAGCGTGAACTACCCGGACGACGATCCGACACACCTGGCCGAGCAGGCCGCCCGTGCCGGTTTCACCTTCCCGTACCTGCTGGACGACACGCAGGAGGTCGCCAAGGCCTACCGGGCCGCCTGCACACCCGACTTCTTCCTGTACGACGCGGAGTTCCGGCTGGTCTACCGTGGCGAGTTCGACGGGGCCCGCCCGCGTAACTCCGTCCCGGTGACCGGCTCCTCCCTGCGAGCCGCCATCGACGCCGTACTCTCCGGCGCCCCCGTCCCCGAGGACCAGGTCCCGTCCATCGGCTGCGGCATCAAGTGGAAGCCCGGCAACGACCCCACCTGACACCCGCCTCGCGCCCCTGCGAGAGCGCCCGTACGGAATCCGTACAAGCGCCCCCAGAGGCCTCAAACAACCCTCGGCATCCTCGGGGCCTCGCGAGGGGCGCGGGGCGTTCTCCGGGGCCGTGAGGGGCGCGGCGGCCCCTTCGGCGGCCACCAGACCGACCGCGGAGGGCCCGTAAACCCTCCCGCCCTGCGCCTCCGGCGACGGCCCCAGCACTTTCGCCGCAGACCCAGGCATTCACCGCAGCCCCTGACACACCCCTCCAGTACGACAGGCAGGCCAACTTACCGAGCCCCCCACCAGCCCTACTCCGACGGCACCGTAAGGGCGAACCTGAGGGCCGACCAGGCACGCGCTCAGATGAGAGGCGCGGACACGCCAGTTCTTTCGCCTGCCGTACTTCGGCGACGCCCGGGGCGGGCTCCAGCGCGAACTCGAGGCACATTCAGGAGAGGGCGCGGCGACATCGCGTCGGGTGAGAGAGACGCGGAGACGCGCCACCCAGTTCCCTCGCCGGCCCTCCTCCGACCACACCGGGAGGGCCGAACCCCAGTACGCGCGTGCAGGAAGGGCTCGGTGACGCGTCGCCCCTCGGCCCTACCTCGGCGACGCCGGGATGGCGGGATGGCGGGCTCCAGCGCGAGCTCGGCCGCCCTGCCCCACCCGAGGGACGCCGGGAGAGCGGCGGGCACACGGGCTCGCGGGCGGGCCCCGGCGTGTCCTCAGATGGGCCGGAAGGACGTGCTGCCGTATTGCTCGTCGGTGCGGTCCGGCGATGCGGTGATGGCGGCGGGCAAGGACAGCAGGAGGTCGTGGGGCTCGCCGCCCTGCCAGGTGCGGATGAGGCGGTTGCCCGCGTCGCCCGGGTCGAAGTCCTCGCAACCGAGCGGCCCGTAGCAGCCGGCCTGGTCGAGCATGAGGATGACCGGGTCGTCGTCGGGCAGGCTCGCGGCATAGGCCGCCGCGTCGAGCAGGGCCAGGGCTCCTCGGGCGTTACGGCCGCCGTCATTGGACTCCACTCGGTCCAGGCGGCGCCTGGCCTGGCCGCGCAGATATGCGGCGAGCGATTCGGACCTGCTCAAGACGACCTTCTTCAAGGGATGCACAACACTTTGGGCTATGACATCATCACGTAAAGTTAGCAGAGTTGGTGGGACGTTGGCCAAGTCCCGCCAGTCGCACCCCGCACAGGCTTACGAAGGAGGCATGAGGGATTATCTGTGACATGGATGCGTTCGACGACCTGTTTGCCGCCAATGCGACGTTCGCCGGAGTCTTCGAAAACTCCGGCCTCACCGGCACGGCAGCACGCGGCCTCGCCGTGGTGACCTGCATGGACTCCCGAATCGACCCACTCGGCCTGCTCGGCTTGCAGCCGGGTGACGCCAAGATCCTGCGTAACGCCGGCGCCCGTGTCACCGACGACGTGCTGAGGACCCTGGTCCTGGCCGTCTATCTCCTGGGCGTCGAACGAGTCCTGGTCATGCCCCACACCGACTGCGGCATGTCCAAGGTCACCGATGCCGAGGTCCACGCTCTGACCCAGAGCAAGGGTGTCGACACGCGCAGCCTGCAGTTCCACACCGTTCCCGACCAGGACGCAGCCCTCCGCTACGACCTCACCCGCATCAAGTCGTCCCCGTTCCTGCCGGAAGATCTGCCCGTGGCCGGCGCCATCTACGACGTCCGCACCGGCGAACTCCTGCCCGTAGCCTGACCAGCTCTCTGCGATAACACAGAGCGGGGAACGACGGCCGGGGCGGGCGGACAGGGAACACAATCCCGCCCCGGCTCCACGGGACCACGAAGCCAGGCCACCCGACCCAGCCGGACCAGGAAGCCCGATCGCTGCCCCGGACAACGCCACTTGATCACTGCCCTGGCCCAGCCCGACGCCGCCGCTTGATCACTGCCCTGACCCCACCGGGCAACGCCGCTTGATCACTGCCTTGGCCCAGCCGGACGACGCCGCTTGACACCACACCGGCCATACCGGATCCAGAGCCTGATCGCCGTCCTGCGATGACCGACCAAGGAATTCGATCATTGACCCGGGCCTTACCCGGCAACGCCGGTGGATCGACGCCTGCAGCGGCTACGCCACTTGAGCTGACAAGGTTGCCGGGCGCCTTCTCGCATCCGGCCGGCAGAGGCCTCCCGGTCACGGAGTCCACGGCGTCCCGCACGAGCGCACCCGCTCACCTGGAGAATGACCGGCCCCTCAGGGAGCCGGCACGATCATGCGTCGATGTGGTCGCGGTCAACCTCGGCGGCGCTCTTGACGATGAACTCGCGGCGCGGCGCCACATCGCTGCCCATCAGCAGGCTGAAGATGTTCTCCGCCTCCTGGACGTCCTCGATGCGGACGCGGCGCAGGATGCGGTGGCGCGGGTCCATGGTGGTCTCGGCCAACTGGTCGGCGTCCATCTCACCGAGGCCCTTGTAGCGCTGCACCGGGTCCTTCCACCGCTTGTTACGCCGCTCCAGGTCGCGCAGGACCTTCTGGAGCTCGGCGTCGGAATAGCAGTAGATGTACTTGTCCTTGCCCCGGCCCGGATTGGTGAGCTCGATGCGGTGCAGCGGCGGGACGGCGGCGAAGACGCGGCCGGCCTCCACCATGGGCCGCATGTAGCGGTGGAACAGGGTGAGCAGCAGGCAGCGGATGTGCGCGCCGTCGACATCGGCGTCGGCCATCAGGATGATCTTGCCGTAGCGGGCCGAGTCGAGGTCGAAGGAGCGACCGGACCCGGCACCGACCACCTGGATGATGGCCGCGCACTCGGCGTTCTTGAGCATGTCGCTCACGGACGCCTTCTGCACGTTGAGGATCTTGCCCCGGATCGGCAGCAGAGCCTGGAACTCCGAGTCACGGGCCAGCTTGGCGGTGCCGAGCGCGGAGTCACCCTCGACGATGAACAGCTCGCTGCGGTCGACGTCGTCGTTGCGGCAGTCGACGAGCTTGGCCGGGAGGGCGGAGTTTTCCAGGGCGCTCTTGCGGCGCTGGTTCTCGCGGTGCTCGCGGGCCGCGATGCGGGCCTTGGCGGCGGCGACGATCTTCTCGAGCGTGGCGCGCAGCTGCTGCTTGAGCCCGCGCGGCGGGTTGACGAACAGCTCCTTGAGCTCGCGGCTGACCACGTGGGAGACGATGCGGGTGGCGGCGGAGGTGCCGAGGACCTCCTTGGTCTGGCCCTCGAACTGCGGCTCCGGCACCCGCACGGTGACGACGGCGGTCAGCCCTTCGGAGATGTCCTCCTTGTTGACCGGGTCGTCGCCGTTCTTGAGCAGGCGGGTCTCGCGCAGCTGCTCGTTGAGGGTGCGCACCAGGGCACGCTCGAAGCCGGTGACGTGGGTGCCGCCCTTGGGGGTGGCGATCACGTTGACGAAGGAGCGGACGGTGGACTCGTAGCCCTTGCCCCAGCGCACCGCCACGTCGACGGTGAGCTCGCGCTCGACCTCGGTCGACGTCATGTGGCCCTGGTCGTCGAGGACCGGCACGGTCTCGTGGAAGTGGCCGACGCCCTGCAGCCGGAGCACGTCGCAGACGGCCTCGTCGCGGGCCAGGAACTCGGTGAACTCGGAGATGCCGCCGTCGAAGCGGAACTCCTCCTCGACGCGCTCCTCCTGCCTGCCGTCGATCAGGACGAGGGTGAGGCCGGGCACCAGGAAGGCGGTCTGGCGGAGCCTGACGTGGATCTCGTCGACCGACACCTCGGCGTCGGGCAGGAAGATCTGCTTGTCGACCCAGAAGCGCACCCGCGTGCCGGTGACCCGGGTGGCCACCTCGCCGCCGTCGCGCAGGCCGGACTTCTTCTTGAACTTGGCGGTCGGCCCGTCGCCGTCGAACACGCCGGGCACACCGCGGCGGAAGCTGATCTCGTGGATGTGGCCGTCGCGGTCGACCTGGACGTCGAGGCGCGCGGACAGCGCGTTGACGACCGAGGCGCCGACGCCGTGCAGGCCGCCGGAGGCGCCGTAGGAGCCGCCGCCGAACTTCCCGCCCGCGTGGAGCTTGGTGTAGACGAGCTCCACACCCGCCAGGCCGCTCTTGGGCTCGATGTCCACCGGGATGCCGCGGCCGTTGTCGCGCACCTCGATGGAGCCGTCGGGATAGAGCTCGACCTCGATGCGGTCACAGTGACCCGCGAGCGCCTCGTCCACCCCGTTGTCGACGATCTCCCAGAGGCAGTGCATGAGCCCGCGGCTGTCGGTGGACCCGATGTACATGCCGGGTCGCTTGCGTACGGCCTCAAGGCCCTCAAGCACCGACAGGTGACGAGCCGTGTAACCCGCCTCCACTAGCGTCACTCCGGCTCCCCTGGTCTCAGGTCATCGAACATGTGTGCGCAGCCTACCGCTCTTCCCCTATGGACGCGTACAAGCTTGCCATGACGGCACGTTTGCCGTTACCAGCGGGCTGATCATCAATACTTTCGGACACATTCTGCTCTGGGCGTAGAGAGGGGGCGGTTGGGAACGTCCACGTCCGGTTAGATGTTGTCCAAGTGACTGACGCCAGATCCTCGCTTCGGCGGGGGTGACCCGAAAGGCGATACGTGACTGGAGCTCTTGCCCCCGTTAAGCCGCTGACGGCCCTCGACCGCTGCGACCGTTGCGGTGCCCAGGCATACATTCGCGCGACCCTGCCCGTTGGCGGGGAGCTGCTGTTCTGCGCCCACCATGGGCGTCAGCACATCGCGGCGCTGCGCGAAAAGGGCGCCGACATCTTGGACGAGTCGGCACGTCTCAGCGAAACCCCTTCATTTACCGGCCCCAACGACGAGCGCTAACGCGTCCGTCGTGATGACATAACCACATATAGCGTTACAGAACGGCGATCCCGGCAACCCGGGGTCGCCGTTCTGCTTAAAACCAAGATCCATGCTAGGGCAGCGGCAGCGTCAACACGGGGATCCCGTACAGGACGCGCGGGTTCTATACCGATCTACGGGTCTGACCTGACGTGCCGATGCCGTACTGAGACACGCAGGTCTGTGCTGACATGCGGGAGCCGCACCAAGACACGCGGGTCTGCACTGACATGCGGGAGCCACGCCCAGACCCGCCTGTTCCACCCCAGGAAAGTCGGGTCCGCACCGATCTGTGGCCCTGAAGCCGCGCATAGGTGCGCGCGGTGTCTGAGGCCACACGGGCCAGCGCGCGCCGGGCTGACAAATCCGTGAGGGCCCGTGTCGACGTGCGTTCCTGCGTCCTGTACGGGTCCGCACGAGGTCTCAATCCCGTCGAGCGAGTCCGGGAGCCTGCGAATCCGTGGGGCCCAACATTCCGGTCCTGGGGCGTACGGCTCCGGGGTGGCCCTGCGTGTGGGTCTGCGGGCTGTGAGAGGGCTTGTGCGTTCAGCGGGCGCGGTAGTGGTACTCGCCCTTCACCGCTAGCCCCTCGCTGCCGTACAACGCCCGTGCGCCCTGGTTGCGGGACGTGACCACCAGGTACGCCGAGGTGCCGTCGAAGTGCCGGACGAGGGCGCGCAGGACGCTGCGAGCCAGCCCGCGCCGGCGAGCACCGGGCAGGGTGGCCATGCAGTAGACGCCCAGCGTGTCGCCCTGCGGCACGCCGCGCCCCACGGCGACCGGCACGCCGTCCTCCTCGACGGCGGCGTACCAGGCGGGCACGCCCGTGCAGATGCGTTCCGCCTCCGCCAGCCCGCTGCCGTAGCGGCCGTCGACCGCCCACCACGTCTCCAGCCACCCCCGCCACGGCCGTTCCTCGACCCGCACCTCGTCCAGGACGGGCTCGCGCACCACCGGCCCGGCCATGATTACAGTCGGATCGACCACGTGGTACCCCCGCGCCGCCAGCTCACCGTCGAGGCCGGGGGTGGCGCCGGGGCCGATGGAGAAGACACAGGGCAGCCCGCGCCCGGCGTAGAAGGTCTCGGCCTCCGCGATCGCCCCGGCCAGGTCCGCCGGGCTGCCCAGGGGCAGCACGGAGTTGGCCCGCTTGGTCACCCCTCCGGCGTGGCGCAGGACCCAGCCGTCGTGCGGGCGCTGCTCGTAGGCCGGCCACGCCTCATGGACGAGAAGGTCGAAATCCACCCCGAGAGCCTAGCTGACCTGCGGTGAGCGAAGTCGACCCCGGTAACGGCGAGCGACCCTCTTCCAGGGGACGGGCGGGGCAGGGGAATCGTCCAGGTGGGCGGTGCCGGCCGTTGGGCTGCGGGGCGCCCGCTTTCAACCTTCCCGTCAGATTCCCATGGAAATGTGAAACGCGAACGGTCCACGAGTTCTTCGCCCCTGATGGCCTGTGACGCGCGTACGCGACGTGCCCCGGCAAGCCCCCGATCCGGCCCGAACCACCCACGGCCACGACCCGAATTCGATCACCCTGCGTAACAGTGGCCCGCCTACAAAGATTTCATAACTCGTACGGCCGGCGTCCTGACCGACCGTTCACCCAGAGGACAGCGGCATCTTCGGGGCCGAAGCTGTGACCAGGAGCTTTGCCCAATAGGCTGCATCACTGTGCTGATTCTGCTGCCGCCGTCGGAGGGCAAGGCGTCCGAGGGAGCCGGTCCCGCCGTCGAAGGGCTGTCTTTCCCCAAGCTCGACCGGCATCGCAAGCGGGTGATGAGCGCCCTGATCAAGGCCTCACGCCGCCGCGACGCCCATCAGGTGCTCGGCCTGTCCCCGGGGCTGGGCCCCGAGCTGGCGAAGAACCTGGCCATCCGGCAGGCGCCCACGCTGCCCGCCGGCGAGCTCTACACCGGCGTGCTCTACGACAACCTGGCGCTGGCCGGGCTCGGCCCCGAGGCGCGGGCCAGGGCGGAGGAGAGCGTGCTGATCTTCTCGGGGCTTTGGGGGGTGTTGCGGGTCGGTGACCGGATCCCGCCCTACCGGCTGTCCATGGGTGTGAGCCTGCCGCCGATGGGCGGGCTGACGGCGTTCTGGCGGCCCGCGATCACCGCCGAGCTGGACCGGCTGCCCGGCCTGGTCGTGGACCTGCGATCGGCCACGTACGCGGGCGCGTGGCGGCCAGGCGAGCGCGGCGTGTCGGTGCGGGTGCTGAAGGAGGGCAAGGTCGTCAGCCACATGGCCAAGGCCACCCGCGGCGAGATCGCCAGGGCGCTGCTGGAGAGCGGCCTGAGCCCGTCGACGCCGGACGAGCTGGCCAAGGCGCTCGACGATCTCGGCTACGCGGTGCGGCCCGCGCCGGGCCGGCTCGACATCGACATCTGAGCAACAAAAAAGGGGGCAACGAGAGTTGCCCCCTTTTTGACCGCGATGCCTAGTCCAGGTAGTCGCGCAGGACCTGCGAGCGGGACGGGTGACGGAGCTTGGACATGGTCTTCGACTCGATCTGCCGGATGCGCTCGCGCGTCACCCCGTAGACCTTGCCGATCTCGTCCAGCGTCTTGGGCTGACCGTCGGTGAGACCGAACCGCATCGACACCACACCCGCCTCCCGCTCCGACAACGTGTCGAGAACGGAGTGCAGCTGCTCCTGCAGCAGCGTGAAGCTGACGGCGTCGGCCGGGACGATGGCCTCGGAGTCCTCGATGAGGTCGCCGAACTCGCTGTCGCCCTCCTCACCCAGCGGGGTGTGCAGGGAGATCGGCTCGCGACCGTACTTCTGGACCTCGACCACCTTTTCGGGCGTCATGTCCAGCTCGCGGGCGAGCTCTTCCGGCGTGGGCTCGCGGCCCAGGTCCTGCAGCATCTGCCGCTGGACGCGGGCCAGCTTGTTGATCACTTCGACCATGTGGACCGGGATGCGGATGGTCCGCGCCTGGTCCGCCATGGCACGCGTGATCGCCTGCCGGATCCACCAGGTGGCGTAGGTGGAGAACTTGTAGCCCTTGGTGTAGTCGAACTTCTCGACCGCGCGGATCAGACCGAGGTTGCCCTCCTGGATCAGGTCCAGGAAGAGCATGCCGCGGCCGGTGTAGCGCTTGGCCAGCGAGACCACGAGCCGGAGGTTGGCCTCCAGCAGGTGGTTCTTGGCCCGGCGGCCGTCCTCGGCGATCCACTCCAGCTCGGCCCTGACGTCGACCGGCAGGTTGTCGATCTCGCCGCCGCCGAGCTGCTCCTCGGCGAACAGGCCCGCCTCGATCCGCTTGGCCAGCTCGACCTCCTGCTCGGCGTTGAGCAGGGGGACCTTGCCGATCTGCTTGAGGTAGTCCTTGACGGGGTCGGCGGTGGCGCCCGCGGCCGCGACCTGCGCGATCGGGGCGTCATCGTCGTCGTCGGTCAGGATGAGGACCTCGTCCTCACTCTTCTCGACGACCACCGCGGCGGCGACCTCCGCGACCTTGGGCTCTTCGGGCTCCTCGTCGGAGTCGCCCTCGGTGTCGGAGTCGCTCACCGCGATCTCCACATCGTCGACGTCGATGTCCTCGAGGTCCTCCAGCTCGACGTCAGCGTCGAGCTCGATGTCCTCGTCGTCGACACCGTCGGCCGACTTGGGCTTGGTCTCGGCAGGCCCGGCGCTGTCCGGCTTGGCCTTCTTGGCCGGTCCGGCACTGTCTGCCTTGGCCTTCTTGGCGGCCGGCGCGGCCTTCTTGGCAGGAGTCGGCTTCTTGGCCGCCGGCTCGGCTTCGGCGGTGCCCACGACCGCGGTGACGGTCTCAGGCTGCTGCTCCTTGGCGGCTGCGGCCGCTTTGGTCTTGACGGGGGCGGCTGTGCGGCGCTTTGCTGGACGCGACTTCTTCGGCGCAGCCGAATCCGCGGCGGTCACCACCACGGTCACGCCCTCTTTGCTGAGGTTCCGCAAGAACGCGGCGGCGTGCGACATGGGGATGTCCGCCTCCTCGAAGGCCTGGCGGACATCCTCAGACTCGAGGAAACCCTGCGAGCGCCCACGCTCGAGCAGTCGCTGAATGACGGGCTCGTTCAGCTCTTGTGGCTTCGAGCGAGTCGAACTTGCAGGCGACACGAACACCTCTCGAACGAACGCGTGGCGACAATGGACCCAGATGCCCGCTGGGGGGCTGTTGCCTCTCTCAGAGATCGGTGAGGCCGTGCGGACCGCTACGGACCTGCCCAGCATTCTGGCACGACCTTGCGATCCATACGGCCACCTCCCGGCGGTTGACCTCCACCCTAGGCCGACCCAAGTAGTAGTGCGTACGTAAGGGCGGCACTGATACCCGAAAGCAACCCTTATGACTGATTCATTCAGTCACTCTTCGTGGCAGGCGGCACGTGAATGGCCAGGGCGGTAACGTCATCATCCTGTTCATATCCCGACAGCATCCGGTCAACCAGGAAGTCCAGCAGCATGTGCGGACTTCCGACCACCTCAGGCGGCGCTTCGGTCACAACACTGCAAATCTCTGCGAGTCCGGCATCCAGCCCGCGCTTGCGGTTCTCCACCAGTCCGTCGGAGTAGAGCACGGCGGTATGGCCGGGCGGCACTACGAAGCGGAACTGCCTTCGGCTGGTCGGCCAGCCTAGCGGAGTGCCCGGCTCGGCGTCGCAGAGAATCGCCGTGCCCTGCGGAGAGACCAGGACGGGTGGCGGGTGACCCGCGAGCGCCAGTGTGCCCTCGCCGGTGACCGGCTCGACCACCATGTAGGCGAGGGTGGTGACCTGCTCCTCCTCCTCGGTCGCGTCGAAGACCCTGTCGAGGCCCGTCAGCACGGCCGCGGGCGGCGGGTTGGTCAGCGCCAGCGCGCGCATGGCGTTGCGGATGCGGCCCATGCCGGCCGCGGCCTTGACGCCCTTGCCCATGACGTCGCCCACGACGGCCGCGACCCGGCCGTCCTGCAGCACGAAGGCGTCGTACCAGTCGCCGCCGACCTGCACGTGGCGGCTGCCCGAGCGGAAGCGCTGGGCCAGCTCAAGGCCCTTGATGACCGGCAGGCGGTCGGGCAGCAGGCTGCGCTGCAGCGTCTCGGCGGTGCGGTGCTCGCGCTCGAACAATGTGGCGCGCTCCACCGCCAGCGCGCACTGGCCGGCCAGCGCCTCCAGGAAGACGCCGTCCTCCTGCGAGATCTTCTGCGGCCTGGTGAACGAGAAGCGCAGCGCGCCCAGCGCCCGGCCGGCGGCGAGCAGCGGCAGCCCCACCCAGGCCCGCTCGTCGCTGTTGGCGAGGTAGGTGCTCAGCACGTCCTTGTCGCCGCCCGCCTCGAGAAGCTGCAGCTTCAGGCTGACGGGCGACTCGGCGAAGAACGGCCTGCGGCTGTTGACCGCCATGGTCATCACGCTGGTGTGAGACAGCGGGATCTCCTCGCCGGAGGACCCGGACGCCTCGGGGACGCCCTCGCCGTTGATCAGCTTGAGCGCCGCGCGGTCGGTGTCGAGCAGCGCCACGGCGGAACGGTCCGCGGCCAGCGCGGTGCGGCCGACGTCGATGATGACCTGCACCACCTGCTCGACCGTGAGCGCCTCGGCGAGCTGGGCGGTGGCGCCCTGCAGCCGGGCGGTGCGCAGGGCGGCGGCGCCGAGCTGGTCGGTCAGCCTGCCCCGCATCTCCTCGGCCTCACGCTGGGGCGTCACGTCGGTGTTGGCGCCCACCCACTCCACGACCCGGCCGTGCCGGATGATCGGCACCGCGCGCACCTCGAAGTGGCGGAAACCGCTGGCCCTGGTGCGCACGCGGTAGTTCCACTCGAACATGGTCCGGCCGCGCAGCGCCTCCTTCCAGGCCTCTTCGGTCTGCTGGCGCTCCTCCTGGTGGACCGCCTCCAGCCAGCCGTAGGCGAGATACTCCTCCAGGCCCTGGCCGGTGATCGCGCGCCACTGCGGCGCGTCCTCGACCACCGTGCCGGTGGGGGAGGTGATCCAGACGAGCTGCGACTGCGCCTCGACCAGCGAGCGATAGCGCTCCTCGCTGCGGCGCAGGTCCTCCTCGACCTGGCGGCTCTCGGTCACGTCGAGCCCGAGCATCGCGACGGCCAGCAGCTCGCCGGACTCGTCGTGCACCGGGGAGAACGACATCGACCAGTGGCGGTTCTCGCCCTCCGGCGAGCGCACCCGCACGCGCCGCTCCGCGACCGGCCCGCCACTGCCGATGACCGTCTGGAAGCTCTGTGTGACGACCTGACCGATCTCGGCGGTCAGCGCCTCGGCCGAGGCGCGGCCCAGCAGCCGCTCGGCCGGGACACCGACGACGTCGGTGAACACGTCGTTGACCCGCTGGATGCGGCCGTCGACGTCGAAGAAGGCAAAGGCGAACTCTGCCTCGGACAGCAGGCCCTTGAGGAGGGCGGAGTCTGAGATGTCCACATCCGACTCCCGGGGACGGGGAACGGAGGTCTCGGCGCTCATGGTCGGCACCTCCGTCGCGTGCCAGGGTCTCCCACGCGGCACATCTCCATAATCGTGTATCGGCGTAGCGCAGCTCCGGGCGACCGGATTCTGCAGTACATCATCGGCGATGGGCATGCGCGGACGGAAGCCCCGGCCGCCATACGGTCAACGCATCCTGTCAAAATCGCTCCACGTTGCGCAGCAAGATCAGGCTACTTGGCCTTCGCCGCCTGCTTGGCCTCCTGTTTGGCGGCTCGGACCCTGACCAGCGTGTCGGCGTCGACCACGTCGGCGACCGACCGGTAAGCGCCCTCCTCGCCGTAGGGACCGGCGGCCTCCCGCCATCCTGGCGGTTGGACCCCCAGCTGTTTGCCCAGCAATGCCAGAAAGATCTGGGCCTTCTGCTTGCCGTAACCCGGCAACTCCTGCAGCCGCTTCAGCAACCCTTTGCCGTCCGCCACGTCTTCCCAGAGCCGCTCGGCCTCGCCGTCATAGTGCTCGACCAGGTAGGCGGCGAGTTGCTGCACGCGCGCCGCCATCGACTTGGGGTAGCGGTGGACCGCCGGCTTTGCGGCCAGCAGCGCCACGAACGCCTCAGGATCATAGGAGGCTATCTCTTCGGCGGTCAGTTCGTGCCCGAGCCGCTCAGAAATGGTGTAGGGCCCCGTGAACGCCCACTCCATCGGCACCTGCTGATCGAGCAGCATGCCGATGAGCAGGGCGAGCGGGCTGCGGCCGAGCAGGTCGTCGGCCTCGGCGCGCTGGGCGAGCTGGATGCGCATGGGAACAGCTTCGCACGAAAGCCGTTCCCGAGAAGCGAACAAAGGCGTTGCGGAGGCTTGACAGTCGCCCGAGAAAAGATGAAATGGGAGCGCAAGTCGCCTGCGTCCATTCCTGGGGGTTTGCCCCGGGCGTACGGAGGAATCTCACATCTATGCTCGCTCTGGCCACACGCTTGCTCAAGGAACCGGTCAGTCTCAGACTCGCCGAAGAGTTCCTGACCGTGCCCGTGGACACGATCGACAGGTGTGTCGACGACGTGTGCGCCTGCGCGCATCACCTCGGCATCACGGCAACGCCCGAGATCGTCGAACGGATCGCCCGCGAACACCTGCTCGCGATCGTCAACTCCGCGCCACCGCCGCGGAGCCCTCGATAACATCGAAGTCACCAGGCCGCGTTCTACGCACCGTTTACGCCTGGAATGCGAGAGAGTGAGGGCGTGCGCCGACACCGACGAGACCCCCGGGAGAGCACCCCGCCCGACGATGTGTTCAAGGAGATGGTGCAGGCGGCCCGCGAGCTGCTTGCCGTACGCAGCCCGCTCGACGCGGAGCTGATGGTCTCCGACATGGTCGGCGCCTGGTGGGGCAGACCGGTGCGGGGCGGCGACGTCGAACAGGTCCTCGGTGAGGGGCTCGTCGACTACGCCGCCAAGGCCGGCACCCCGGCGTCGCTGACGCTGCTGATCTGCCTGGCCTATCTCGGCACGTCGCGGCAGGGCGCCAAGGCGGAGGGCGCGGCGCTGGCGATGATGGAGTCGGGCGTGGCGCGGCCGGGCTGGGCGGACCGGGTCGGCGCGGTCAAGCACACCGGCTGCTACGTCTCCCGCGACGCCTACGGCGACCAGGACACGGTGATCTGCACGTTCGCCTACCGCTGGAACGAGAACGAGACCCCGAGGCACGGCCAGGACCGCCACGCGCTCGTCATGGTCGTCGACCACAACATGTCCGGCATGGCGCGCGACGCCTGGGTCTCCTCCCACGTCGACAAGCTGCTGGAGCAGGCCAGGGCCGAGGCGGTCGGCAACCCGATGCTGCTGTTCGAGGAGATCGAGCCCCAGCAGGCCAGGGCGCTGCTGGAGTCGGCCATGAAGGCCACCAAGGAGCCCAAGACGCCGCCGCCCGTCAGCGACAGCTACAGCGCCTACCACGCCTTCGCCCGTGCCCGGCTGAAGGCGCTGCCACCCGGCCGCAAACGCCCCGCGCCGCTGCACATCGAGGCCCCGTACAGCCGTGAGCGGCGGGCCATGCTGGCGGCGGAGTTCCTCGCCTCCGACGCGGCCGAGCACCTGTCGGACCCGTCGGCGGCCTCCCGGTGCGCCGACCACATCATCGACTACGGCTGCGAGCGGGACTTCAGCAGGCCGCTGCGGGTCAGCCCGACCAAGTGCGAGACGTTCCTGCTCGACTGGCTGCCCCGCAAGGTGATGCTGTCGGTGGCCGAGCAGGAGGCCATGCCGCACGTCCTGGCCGCCTGGGTCCGTTTCGCCGCGCACCGCACCGGGCTGCCCGAGACGGGGCTGAAGGCCACCCTGGACGCGGTGTGGGAGGCCATCGGCAAGTTCCCGGAGGCCTACCGGGACCCGACGTCGTTCGGCCTGGACCGCCCCCTGCTGGAGCGGCTGCTGCCCGACGGCGACCTGTCCGCGCTGGCCAGGCGGGCCTTCGCGTTCCCGTTCCTGCAGGGCACGCACAACGGCGTCGACCTGGACCGGCTCAACCCCGCCGACGAGGCCGACAGGCGGGTGCTGCTGGAGATCGACCACGGGGGCACGCTCGACGAGGAGCACCTCGCCTGGCACGAGGAGATCGCCACCCGGATGTGGGAGGGCGATCCGCCGCAGCTCTGGGAGGCCGCCCAGCGCCTGCTCGACCTGGGCCACGACCGGCACGACGTGCTGCACGTGCTCATGGAGATCGCCGAGCGGATCGGCGACCATCCGGCGGAGCTGGCGGCGGCCCTCGACGACATCGCCGACATTCCCGACGAGCTCTAGATTCGACCGCATGTCGATGTACACCCGCCTGGCCCCCAGGCGCTATCAGGCAGCCGAGCACACCCAGGGCCCCTGGGACCCCGCCACGCAGCACATGGGACCGGTGACCGCGCTCATCGCGCACGAGCTGGCGATGACCGCCCCGCGCCCCGGCCTGGAGCTGTCCAGGCTCGCCGTCGACGTGTTCGCCCCCGTGCCCGTGGGTGAGCTGGAGGTCCGCACCGACGTCGTACGGGATGGAAAGCGGGTGCAGTGCCTGTCGGCGGCGGTGTTCTGCGGCGGACGCGAGCACGCCAGGGCCTCGGCCTGGCGCATCCGCGAGGCCGCCACCCCCGCGACCCCCGCGCAGGCCCCGCCGCCCCTCCCCGACGCGCCCACCGACAGCTGGCTGTCCACCGGCTTCGGCTACGGCAGGGCGACCGAGTGGCGCTTCGCCCGCGGCACGCCCATGGCGGTCGGGCCCGCCGCCGCCTGGGGCAGGCTCAGGATGCCGCTGGTCGAGGGCGAGGAGATCACGGCCACGGAGCGGCTGGCGCTGTTCGCCGACAGCGGCAACGGCATCAGCTTCGCCCTCGACTTCGACACCCACCTGTTCGTGAACGTCGACCTCACGATCTCGCTGTTCAGATCACCGGCCGGGGAGTGGATGTGCCTGGACGCCGAGACGGTCATCGGCCCGTCCGGCCGCGGCCTGACCCGCTCGATCCTGTACGACCAGAGCGGTGAAGTGGGCACCGCGACTCAGACCCTCTTCGTCGCGCCGAGGTAGTCCTACCGCCATGATGGAGTCCATGGTGATCGACCTCAACGCGGACCTCGGCGAGGGCTTCGGCATCTGGCGGCTCGGCGACGACACGGCGCTGCTCGACATCGTCACGAGCGCCAACGTCGCGTGCGGATTCCACGCCGGCGATCCGGTGACGATCAGGCGCACCTGCGCGGCCGCCGTCGACCGCGGCGTGACGATCGGCGCGCAGGTGTCCTACCGCGACCTGGCGCACTTCGGGCGCCGGGAGATGGAGGTGGAGCCGGAGGAGCTCTGCGCCGAGGTGCTCTACCAGCTCGCCGCCGTCGACGGCATCGCGCGGGCGATGGGCGGCCGGGTCTCGTACGTGAAACCGCACGGCGCCCTCTACAACCGGATCTGCCGCGACCGGGAGCAGGCCGCCGCGGTGATCGACGCGGTCGCCGACTACGACCTGTCGCTACCGGTGTTGACCCTGCCCGCGTCGGTCGTGCACGAGGTGGCGGCGGCCGAGGGCGTCCCCACCGTCAGCGAGGCGTTCGCCGACCGCGCCTACACCTCGGCCGGCGCTCTGGTGTCGCGGCGCGAGCCCGGCGCGGTGATCCACGACCCCGAGGCGGTCTCCTCCCGCGCCGTCCGGATGGCGGTCGAGCACACGGTGACGTCCGCCGACGGCCTGCAGGTTCCGGTCTCGGCCCGCTCGATCTGCGTGCACGGCGACACCCCGGACGCCGTGAGCCTGGCCCGCGCCGTGCGCGACGGCCTGCTGGAGGCCGGAGTGGTGCTGCAGGCCTTCGCATGACCACGCCACCGCGCCAGGACCGGGCTCTGGTCCGGCGCCGGCCGGGTGCGGGGCGGGGCCAGGCTCCGGCCGGGTCCCCGGCTGGGCTCGGGATCGGGTGGTGAGGCGGTGATCCGGCGGGCCGGGGAGCATGCGCTGCTCGTGGAGACCCGGGCGCTGGACCTGTCGCACCGCCTGGACGCCGCGCTGCGGGCCGATCGGCCCGAGGGGGTCGTTGAGGTCGTGCCCGGCCCTGAGACGGTCCTGGTGGTGGCTCCGGGAGCCGACCAGGGCCGGTTGCGGACCCGGCTGGGTGAGCTGCTGGCCGGCTGCGCGGAGAGCGGGAAGGGCGGGGAACCCGCGGAGGCCGCCGCGGACGTGGTGACGATCCCGGTGATCTATGACGGGGAGGATCTCCAGGCGGTGGCCCGGATGGCCGGGATCTCCGCCGACGAGGTGATCGCCCGGCACACCGGCCGCGAGCTGGTGGTCGGCTGGCTGGGGTTCTCGCCCGGGTTCGCCTACCTGATCGGCCTGGACCCGGTGCTGCACACGCCCCGGCTGGAGACGCCGCGCACGTCGGTGCCCGCCGGTTCGGTGGCGATCGCCGGCCCCTACTCCGCCGTCTACCCGACGGCCTCCCCCGGCGGGTGGCGGCTGCTCGGCCGTACCGGATCGCGGGTCTGGGACGTCACCGCCGACCCGCCCACGCCGTTCAGCCCCGGCACGCGCGTGCGGTTCGAGGCGGCATGATCGAGGTGCTCGCGCCCGGTCCGTACGCGACCGTCCAGGATCTGGGGCGGCACGGCCACGCCCACCTGGGCGTGCCCGGCTCCGGAGCCGCCGACGCGGCGAGCCTGCGGCTGGCGAACCGGCTCGTCGGCAACCCCGAGGGGCTGGCGGGGATCGAGCTGACGTTCGGGCTGGCACGGCTGCGGTTCCTGGCCGGGGCGTGGGTGGCGCTGGCCGGGGCGCCGTGCCCGGTGTGGAGCACGGCCCGCGATCCGGGGATAGGGGCGCCGTTCTGGGTTCCGGAAGGGGGTGAGGTGCGGCTGGGGGCGCCTTCGTGGGGGCTGCGCACCTACCTGGCCGTTCGCGGGGGGATCGCGGTGGAGCCGGTGCTGGGCAGCCGCTCCACCGACTCGCTGTCCGGCCTCGGGCCCCCGCCTCTGCGCCCCGGCATGGTGGTGCCGGTGGGAATGCGGCGAGGGGTGCCTGTGGGGGCGGTCGCGGGATTGGAGGACATCCGGGTGGATCTGGCGCCGCCGCGGCCCCCCGGGGCGGCGGTGCTGCGGGTGCTGGCGGGGCCGCGCGAGGACTGGTTCGTGCCCGGCGCGCTCGCGGCCCTGTGCGCGGGACCGTACGAAGTGAGTCAGGACAGCAACCGCGTGGGGGTGCGGCTGCGCGGCCCCGAGCTGGCGCGGGCCAAGGAGGGCGAGCTGCCGAGCGAGGGCATGGTCACCGGCGCGGTGCAGGTGCCGCCGAGCGGGCAGCCGATCGTCTTCCTCACCGACCACCCGCCCACGGGCGGCTACCCGGTGATCGCGGTGGTGTCAGAGGCCGACCTGGCCATCGCCGCCCAGCTCAGACCGGGCGACGAGGTCCGCTTCAGCACCCGGCTCCCCCACTGAACGGGCGAGCGTCGTCAAGACTCGACGCGACCACCGCCGGGCACGGCGTCAGGGCCCCGGCGTGACCGCCGACGGCCCGGGTGTCAGAGGTCGACGTGGCCGGTGACGCAGGTGATGGCGGGGCCGCCCACCCAGACGTCCTGGCCCGCTGAGGTGATGTGGATCTGTCCGGTGCGGCCGAGGGCCGTGCCCTGGCGGGCGGTATAGGGGGCGGTGACGCGGCCGGTGCGCAGGAGCCACTGGGCGACGGAGGCGTTCAGGCTGCCGGTGACCGGGTCCTCCGTCGTGCTGCCCCCGAGGGGGAAGAACGCTCGCACCTCGTAGGCGTGCGGCGATCCCGGCGGGTAGAGCCCGACGACGCCGATGTCCGCCGGGACCGACCCCGGCTTCAGGGCGAGCACCGCGTCGGCGTCCCTGAGCAGGAGCGCCACCCAGCCGGGGCCGTTGTCGGCCCACTCCGCGTCGACGATCTCGTCCCTGCCGATGCCGAGTGCCCGGGCGAGCTCTGCCAGGAAGTCCTCCTCCACCGGCCCCGACCGCAGCAGCGGCGGCGCGGCGAAGGCGTGCCAGGCGCCCTCGTCGCGGATGCGGACCAGCCCGGCGCCGCACTCCTGGACGACCGTGCGCGGGTCGCGGGGGACGCCGCCGGCCTCCAGCCAGGCGTGGCAGCTGCCGAGCGTGGGATGCCCGGCGAAGGGCAGCTCGCTGGAGGGGGTGAAGATGCGGACCCGGTAGTCCGCCTCTGGCGTGGTGGGCGGGAGCAGAAACGTGGTCTCGGACAGGTTGGTCCAGTTGGCGAACCGCGCCATCTCCTCGGTGCTCAACCCGGCGGCGTCGAGCACGACGGCGAGCGGGTTGCCGTGGTAGGGCGTCTCAGCGAACACGTCGACCTGGCGGAACGGGCGCAACATACGGCCAAGTGTCCCACGATCGCCCTCCCGGCCCCAGGCGATCCGCGCTGGGTCCACGAACCTCGCCCGCCGGTCCCCTCGGCGAACTCCGCCCTGTCTACGGACGACTCCTGCTGGGGCCCCGGCATTCTCCGCTCAGTGGGGAGGCCGCAGCAGCGACTCGATGCGGGTGACGGCCGCCTTCATCTGGTCCGGTGGCACCGGCTCGAACAGGTCCGTGGCGACCTGACCGTCCTTGGCCTCCCAGACTCCCGTGACCCTCCCCCGGTAGATCACCACGGGGGAGATCCAGCCTGCCTGTCGGCTGACCTTCGTCTTCACCGCCGCCGGGATGAGGGCCTCCAGAGCGCGGGGCGCGGCGAGGATGAACTGGTCGAAGCCCGGCAACAGGTGCACCTCGTCCGAGGGCCGGGTGGCGGCCAGCGCGTCCAGGTGAGCGGTCAGGGCCAGCAGGGTGCGGCCGTCGTCCGCCTCCACCTCGGTCAGCTCGGGCGCGAGGTCCCGGAACCATCCCTTGAGCACGGCCTTCCTGGCGGTGCCGCCGAAGAGCCAGGCGTCGAACATCTCGGGCGTCGCCGGCCCGTGGGCGGCCAGGAACGCGCGCGCCACCCGCAGGCCCGCCTCCTCATGCGGCGGCAGCTCCGCCGGCCAGCCGCGCAGCCAGTGACGCGGCGCGGTGAAGGTGACCCTGCCCTCGCGGGGCGGGCCGTAGCACAGCTCGCCGAGCCTGCTGAGTGGCTTGAGCAGCACGCCCCAGCCGGAGGTGAGCGCCTCCCGGAGATGGGCGTCTCCGGTCAGCCGGACCACCGCGTCGACCAGTTCCTGCCTGGTCTTCGGCACGTCGCCGAGGGCCTGCGGGACGGCCTCGATGATCGCGGCCATCTCGGCGGCGGTGACGCCGTGGCCGCGCAGCCAGGAGCCCTTCTCCCAGAACCGGAGCGTGCTGAGGGCAGCGCAATGGTCGGCCAGGTCGCCGGCGGGCACGAGGTGCAGGGTGCCGCCGCGCATGAGCCAGGTCTTGGCGAGAGTACGGTCGGCCCACAGGGCCCGGTCGACGCCGCCGGGGTCGGGCTCGGCGCTCCTGACCGCGACGGCGAGCTGGGCGGAGGAGGGCACCTGCGCCTGCACACCGCACAACCTGCCGGCGACCTCCACGGCACCGGAGGCGCCGGGCCCGCTCACGAACTGCCTGCGCAGCCGCCAGGCCAGGATCTGGGGCCAGGTCACCTGAATAGTCACCCGCCCACTTCTACACGCGGCCACCGACAAACCAGGAGAGGGGGTGAAGCCCACACCGACAAACCAGGAGAGGGGTGGAGCCCACACCGATAGACCAGCCCGGATGAGAGCTCCGCTGACAGACCAGCCCGGTGGGAACGCCGGGAGGTCGGACCGTCAGCGGAGGAAGCCGATGTCCTGGTAGCGGAGCCGGTGGAAGCCGCGGGCGCCCACGTTGGCCAGGGTCTCCTTCACCGCCACCAGCTGCGGCCGCTGGTAGAGCGGCAGGACGCTCGCCTGCTGCCAGATGAGCTTGTCGGCCGCGTTGGCTTCGGCGCGCGCCTGCTCCGGGTCCAGGTTCTGGGCCGCCCGGTCCATGGCGGTGTCGATGGCGTCGGACCCGACGCGGCCGAAGTTGGCGTTCCACGTCGTCCCGTCGGGCGAGTTCGCGTAGACGCCGTAGCTGCTGGACAACGGGTACGGGGTGCCGATGTAGGCGAACGGGGTGATGTCGAAGTTGCCGGGGATCACGTACTTGCTGAAGAAGTCGTCGCTCGGCACCACCTTGAGGGAGAGCTTCACCCCGATCCGGGTCAGCATGCTCTGTGCCAGCTCGCCCTCGGCCTTGCTGAGCTGCACCCCCGACGGGACGACGAAGCGCAGGTCGAGCGGGCGGCCGTTCTTCTGCCGTACGGAGCCGGTCAGCTTCCAGCCCGCCTGGTCGAGCAGGCGCTTGGCCCGTTCGGGGTCGTAGGCGCCGAGGTCGCCGGCGTTGTCCTGGTAGCCCTGCTGGGTGTTCATGAAGAAGTGGTTGTTCAGCGGCGTGCTCGGCCAGTCGAGGCCCTGCAGGTCGGATCGGGCGATGGCCTGCCGGTCGATGCCGAGCTGGACGGCCTGCCGTACGCGCACGTCCTGCAGCAGGTCGCTGGAGGCGTTGAAGGTGAGGTGGCGGAAGTCGGGACCCGCGGCCTGCCGCACCTGCGCGCCCGGGGTGGACCGGGCGCGGGCGTAGTCGGGCGCCGAGGTGCCGACGTCGGCGATGTCGAGTTCGCCGTTGCCGAACATGCCCATCAGCGAGTCCTGCTCGGCGGCGCGGTAGATGATCCGGTCGAGTTTGGCCCTGTCGCCCCACCAGCTGTCGTCGCGCACGATGGTGATGGTCTTGGCGGTCTGGTCGAAGCCGCCGAACCTGAACGGCCCGGCCGTCACGGGGATCTTGTTGAGCCAGGCGGTGTTGAAGGCCTCGGCCGTCTTGTTGGTCGAGGCGGGCAGCAGCGGGCTGAAGAGCGCCTTCCAGTCGCCGAAGGGCCTGGCGAACGTCACCACGACCTCGTGGTCGTTCCGGCCCCGCGTCACCTTCGAGATGTCCTGGTAGCCGGTGGAGGAGACGATGTGGAAGTCCGGGTCGCCGCCTTTCAGCGCGTGCCACTGGGTGTGGTAGTCGGCCCAGGTGATGGGCCGCCCGTCGGACCATCTGGCCTCGGGGTTGAGCCGGTAGGTGACGACCTGCTTCGGAGCCCGCCGGGTGACCGTGGCGTCGAGGAGGTAGTCGCGGTCGACGGTGATCCGTGCCTTGTCGTCGGAGACGAACGGCGACGGCAGCAGGGCGTCGCTGATCACGGCGGCCATCGCGAGGTTGCCGTCGACGTGGTTGCGGTTCCACTGGGAGGGGAACTCGTTGATGCCCCAGCGCAGTGTCCCGCCGTCCTTGACCAGGGGACGGGGCTGCGGGTTGATGTCGGACGCCTTGATCGTCTCATCGCCGCCGGGCCCGCCGCTGCCCCCTCCCGGGCCGCCTCCGCCGCATGCCGTCAGGGACAGCGCGACGGTCACGGCGACGGCCAGGCGAGGTGCTTTCATGGGCGGGCTCCTCCGGATCTAGACGACTGCGAGCTTCTCGGCGTAGTGGCAGGCCGCGCCCTGGTCCTCGCCGAGGGTGCGGATCTCGGGTTCGGCGTCCACGCACAGGGTGCGCTCCGCACCGGTCAGCACCCCGGCGAACTTCGGGCATCGGGTGCGGAAGCGGCAGCCCGACGGCGGGTGGGCCGGGTCCGGCAGGTCGCCTTCGAGCAGGATCCGCTCGCGGGCACGTTCGCGGACCGGGTCGGGCAGCGGGATCGCCGACAGCAGCGCCTGGGTGTAGGGGTGGGCGGGAGTCCCGTACACGGCCTCGACCCGGCCGATCTCGGCGATCCTGCCGAGGTACATCACGGCCACCCGGTCGGCGAGGTAGCGCACCACGGCCAGGTCGTGCGCGACGAACAGGTAGGACAGGCCCAGCCTCGCCCGCAGCGCGTCGAGCAGGTTGATCACGCCGGCCTGGATCGACACGTCGAGCGCGGAGACGGGCTCGTCCAGCACCAGCAGCCGGGGCTCCAGCGCGAGCGCGCGGGCGATGCCGATCCGCTGCCGCTGGCCGCCGGAGAAGTCCTGCGGGTAGCGGGCGGCGTGGGAGGGATCCAGGCCGACCAGGTCCAGCAACTCGGACACCCGCTGCCCCGGCGCCTGCCTGCGGTGCGTGCGCAGCGGCTCGGCCAGGATGTCGTAGATCGTCATGCGGGGGTCGAGGGAGGCCAGCGGGTCCTGGAAGACCACCTGCATGTCACGCCGGATCGCGGTGCGCTGCTCGCGGGTGAGCCGGGCGGTGTCCCTGCCGAGCACCACGACCCGCCCCTCCTGCGGCTGGGCCAGCTCCAGGATCTGCGTCAGCGCCGTGGTCTTGCCGGAGCCGGACTCGCCGACCAGGCCCAGGGTCTCGCCCTCGCGAAGGTCGAAGCTGACGCCCGCCACCGCGTGCACGGTGCCGACCCGGCGCTTGAGGATCCCGCCCTTGACCACCGGATAGTGCTTGACCAGGCCGTCGACCTCCAGCACCCGCCGCCGCCCGCGCGCCACCGGCCACCCCGCGCCGTCTCGGTCCGTCCACGGTCGTACCGCGTCGTTTTCGTCCGCCCACGGTCGTGCCGCGTCGTTTTCGTCCGCCCACGGTCGTACCGCGTCCCAGCGGATGCAGGCCGCCTGGTGCCCCGCCCCGACCTCGAACAGCGGCGGCTCCCGGTCGTCGCACGCCTCGACCCGCATCGGGCAGCGTGGCGCGAACGGGCAGCCGGGCGGGAGCGCGGCGGGCGCGGGCGGGTGGCCGTCGATCGGCACCAGCGCCCGCCGCCCGCCGGCGTCGACGCGCGGCACCGAGCCGAGCAAGCCCACGGTGTACGGCATGCGGGTGCGGTAATAGACGTCGTCCACGTCCCCCACCTCGACCGGGCGGCCCGCGTACATCACGAGCACGCGGTCGGCGAAGCCGGCCACCACGCCGAGGTCGTGCGTGATCATGACGATGGCCGCGCCCGTCGTGCGCTGCGCCGTCTTGAGCGCCTCCAGCACCTGAGCCTGGACGGTGACGTCGAGCGCGGTCGTGGGCTCGTCGCAGATGATGACGTCCGGGTCGTTGGCGATGGCCATCGCGATCACCACGCGCTGCCGCATGCCGCCGGAGAACTCGTGCGGGAAGGCCAGCGCCCTCTTCCCCGGGTCCGGGATGCCGACCAGGTCGAGCAGGTCGACGGCCTTGACCAGGGCTTGCTCCTTGCTGACCTTCTGGTGCACGCGCACGGCCTCGGCGATCTGGTCGCCGACCCGGTAGACGGGCGTGAGGGCGGACAGCGGGTCCTGGAAGACCATCGACACGGTCTTGCCCCGGAAGGCCGTCAGCTCCCGTTCGGGGGCGCCGATCAGCTGCTGGCCGTGCAGCCGGACCGAGCCGCCGACCCTGGCCCCGCGCGGCAGCAGCCCCATGACGGCGGCGGCGGCCACCGACTTGCCGGAGCCGGACTCGCCGACGATGCCGAGCACCTCGCCCTGCCGCACGGTGTAGCTCAGCCCGCGCACGGCGCGTACGTCGCCGAAGGAGACCTCCAGACGCTCGACCTCCAGGACCGGGCTCATCGTGACCTCCTGGCGGTGGGGTCGAACGCGTCGCGCAGCGCGTCACCGACGAGGTTGACCGCGAGCACGGTGATCACGAGCAGCCCGGCGGCGAACCAGAACGTCCACGGCGCGTAGACGGCGGTCCTGGAGCCGTCGGCGATGAGCGTGCCGAGGGAGACGTCGGGCGGCTGGATGCCGAAGCCGAAGTAGGACAGGGAGGTCTCGGTGAGGATGGCCGCGCTGACGTTCAGGGTGGCGTCGACGATCAGCAGCGACGACAGGTTGGGCAGCACATGAGAGAAAATGATCTTCATCGGCGGCGCGCCCATGAAGCGCGCCGCCTGGATGAACTCCCGCTGCTTCAGCGAGATCGTCATCCCCCGGGTGATCTTCGAGGTGACCATCCACAGGAACAGCGCCAGCATGAGCACGAACAGCGGCCACTGCCCGTCGCCGAACAGCGGCGACATCATCGCCAGGATGAGGAAGGCGGGCAGCACGAGCAGCAGGTCGGTGAGCCGGCTCAGCACCCGGTCGGTCCAGCCGAGGAAGTAGCCGGCGAAGGCGCCCACCAGGGCGGCCAGCGCCGTGGACACCAGCGCCGCGAGCAGACCGACGAGCAGCGACCGCTGCATGCCGCGCAACGTCATCGCGTAGACGTCGGCGCCCGTCTGCGAGGTGCCGAACCAGTGGCCGGCCGACGGCGGCCGCAAGAAGGCCAGGAAGTCCTTGTCGGTGTAGGTCCACGGGCTGAACAGCGGACCGGCGAACGCGAGCGCGAACATCAGGGCGAGCACCGCGAACCCGATCCGCCCCTGCCGGGAGGCGAAGAACCGCCCGGCCACCACCCTGAGCCGGGAAGGCGGGGCGGCCCGAGCCGTGGCGGCCCCGGTGCGCTCCTCGGCGAGTTCCTCCTCCGACAGCGTCATCCGGCGCCCCTCACCCGGGGATCGAGCACCCGTGGATCAAGCACGGCGTGCAGCAGGTCGGCGGCGAAGGAGGCGCAGAGCACGGCGACCGCGGCGAGGCAGGCGATGGCGGCCACGGTGTTGACGTCATTGGTGAAGATCGAGCTGATCAGGCGCTCCCCCAGCCCGTGCCAGCCGAAGATCTTCTCGGTGAAGGTGGCGCCGGTGAGCAGCACGCCGAAGGTGAAGGCGAAGTAGGTCACCACGGGGATCAGCGCTGTCCGCAGCCCGTGCCGGATGAGCGCCCTGCGCCTGCTCAGCCCTTTGGCCATGGCGGTGCGGACGAAGTCGGCGCCGAGCACGTCGAGCATCATGTTGCGCTGGTAGCGGCTGAACACCGCGACCAGCCCGAGCGACAGCGTGATCGTCGGCAGCACGAGATGCTGCAGCCGGTCCAGCAGCGAGCCCCAGAACCCGGCGTCGAGCCCCGCGGTGTACTCACCGCCGACCAGGAGCACCCGGTGGCCGAAGACATGGTCGTTGGCCCAGGTGCCGGCCAGGATCGCCACATTGGCCAGCACCACCACGGGCACCGCGAGCAGCACGAAGGCCAGGGCCGTCGACAGCCGGTCGAACCAGCCGTACTGCCTGACCGCGGCGTACGCACCGCAGAGCACGCCGAGCACGCTCCCGCAGACCAGTCCGAGCAGGACCAGCCTGAAGGTGACGCCGGCCCGCCGCGCGAGGTCCTCGTTGACCGGCGAGCCCGTCACGCTCCTGCCGAAGTCGCCGCGCAGCACCCCGCCCGCCCAGGTGAGGTAGCGCTCCAGCAGTGGGGTGCGGTCGTTGAGGTTGAGCTCGGTGAGCCGCGCGTCGACGACGGCGGGCGGCGGCTTCGGGGTGCGGTCGGCGTAGTTGGAGCGCGGGTCGAGCGCGCCGGCCGCCAGCAGGTAGGCGAGGCTGACCGCCACGGCCACCAGCAGCACGGAGCCGAGCAGCCTGCGGGCCAGGAACCCCGCCATCGCCCCTCCTCACACACTCTGTGTCGCCATATTGCTACACCAAGTGAGCATGTGGGCGCACGCATGTGCCAAAGAGGTGTCTGGTTAGCGTCCGGAAAGTTCGTCCACGGCGGTGCGGACGTCGTCGCTGGTGATGGTGGTCAGCTCGGCGGAGCTGGTGGACTCGCCGGTCGAGGCCAGCGCGGCCAGGCGCACGTCGCGGCGCATGGCCGCGCGCTCGAACAGCGACCTGGCGAACCTGCCGTTGCCGAGACCGTCGATCAGCCGCTCGTCGCACACCCAGGCGAAGACCTCGTCGAGGTCGCTCAGCGCGTCGTCGTCGAAGCGGTCACCGGCCTCCTCGGCCAGCAGCACGGCGATCTCCGACAGCTCGGCCGGGGAGTAGCTGGGGAACGTCACCCGCTGGCTGAACCTGCTGGCCAGGCCGGGGTTGGTGGCGAGGAAGGCGTCCATCTCGCGCTGGTAGCCGGCCAGCACGATGACGAGCCGGTCTCGGTCGTCCTCGGCCCGCTTGAGCAGCGTCTGCACGGCCTCGGCGCCGAACGCGTCGCCCCCGGAGTAGCCGGGGTTGACCAGGCTGTACGCCTCGTCGATGAACAGCACGCCGCCCAGCGCCCGGTCCACCAGCTCGTTGGTCTTGATCGCGGTCGCGCCGAGATGCTGGCCGACCAGGTCGGCCCGGTGCGCCTCCACCACGTCGGGCCTGGCCAGCAGGCCGAGCGCGGCGAAGACGCGGCCGACGACCCTGGCGACGGTGGTCTTGCCGGTGCCGGGCGGGCCGACGAACACGAAGTGGCGGGTCTGGGCCGGAGTGGGCAGCCCGCGCTCCTGCCGCATGCGGGCCACCTGGAGCTGCGCGGCGATCGCGTGCACCTGCCGCTTGACCGGCGCGAGCCCGGCCATCCTGTCGAGATCGGCCAGCGCCTCCTCCAGCGTGGGGGTGGCCACGTAGCCCCGGAAGCGCGCGGTCAGCTCGTCGAAGGCCTTGGTCACGTCGGCGGTCGTGGTCGTCACCAGGTCCTCGGTGGTCGGCGTGCCGCCCGCGCCCACCACCCGCACGTCGCGGGCCTGGGCGGCCGCCTCGACGAGGCTGCGCGCGAACCTGGCGTTGCCGAGCTCGTCGACGAGCCCCCGCCGGTGTACGTCCTCGAACCGGGCGAGGAGCTTGACCTTGGCCTCGGGGCCCATCGCGTCACCACGGCGGCGCTGGAGCAGCTCGGTGATCTCGGCCAGCTCGCCCGCCGAGTAGGTGGGGAAGCGCACCCTGGTGGCGAACCTGCTGGCCAGGCCGGGGTTGCTGGACAGGAACGAGGTCATCTCCTGCTCGTAGCCGGCCAGGATGATGATCAGCCGGTCACGGTCGTCCTCGGCCCGCTTGAGCAGCGTCTGCACGGCCTCGGCGCCGAACCGGTCGGGCTGGCCGTCCCCGGAGTTGACCAGGCCGTAGGCCTCGTCGATGAACAGCACGCCGCCCAGCGCCTTGTCCACCAGCTCATTGGTCTTGATCGCGGTCGCGCCGAGAAACTCGCCGACCAGGTCGGCCCGCTGCCCCTCGACCACGTAGGGCGTCTCCAGCAGACCGAACGCGTAGAAGATCTTCGCGAGGGTGCGCGCCACGCTGGTCTTGCCGGTGCCGGGCGGGCCGAGGAAGACGAAGTGCCTGGTGGGACGCCCAGCGGTGTAGCCGGCCTCGGCGCGCAGCCGGGACGCCTCGATGGAGGCGGCGATCGAGCGGACCTGCTCCTTGACCGGGGCCAGACCGATCATGCTGTCGAGCTCGGCGAGCGCCTCCTCGACGGAGATCTGGGGCAGCGCCGGCTGCTTGTCGGGGGCCGGCTCCGGCCTGCCCTCACGCGCCCGTACGCGTACCTGCTCCTCGGCGCTCATCTCGGACCTGGCCCTGCGGGCGAGCAGGAAGCGGTAGCCGAGGACGGCGGCGGCGGCGCCGTAGGCGACCCAGACCGCGAGGTTCGCCGAGACCAGCGAGAGCGCGGCGGCGAGCGCGCCGGCGGCCACGAAGGCGAGCAGCGCGGACACCCACGGCGTCACCCAGCGGATCAGGTGGGCGCCGGCGGCCACCGGCAGGGCCAGCACGAGCAGCAGCGTGGGGGCCATGGACGGAACCGGGAAGAGCATCATGAAGACCGGGAGCAACACGCACCAGCCCACGACGACCAGCGCGGTCGCGGCGGCACGCGGGAAGCGCAGGGTGAGCGCGACGAAGCAGAGCACCGCCCCGGTGATCAGGAAGGTGTTGACGAGGTCGCCGCCGAGCGCGGCGGCCAGGCCGACGGCGCCGATCAGGACCGCTACGTACAGCACGCGCCGGACGGCCGGTGGAAGCCGGAAGTAACGCTGCCGCACCTGTTCGAACAGATCCCGCATCGCGGCCCGTCCCGCGGTTCGGGTCCTGCTGGACTCCTGCATCACGCCTCCCCGGTCCGCCCCTGGTTATACCGCACCGGACCGTCGGTTGGGCGGACCTGACACGCTAGGTGGAGGTCACGAAAGCCGCTATGTGCCGCCCGAGTTCGGTGCCCGCGTCCTCCTGGAGGAAGTGCCCCGCGCCGTTGATCACCGGGTGGGCCCGGCCCGCCGCTCCCCGCATCGACCTGCGCAGAATGGGCGCCATGCCGCCGGTGATCGGGTCGCTGTCGGAGAAGGCGACGAGGAACGGCCGGTCGAGTGTGGTGAGGATCTGCCAGGCGGCGCGGTTCGCGGGCGCGGCCGGGTCGTCGGGCGTGGCGGGCACGAGCGGCGGCATGGCTCGCGGTCCCGCCTTGTACGTCTCGTCGGGGAAGGGGGCGTCGTAGGCGGCGCGGACCTCGGGCGCCAGCTCGGTGACGCAGCCGGACTGGACGAACCGGGCGATGTCCAGGGCGGGCGCGCTGATCACCGCGTCCTTGAACCGGTGCCACACCTCGGGCATGGGAATGTCACCGGTCGGCAAGCCCGTGTTGGCGGCGACGATCCTGGCGACGCGATCGGGATGCTCGGCGGCCAGGCGCAGCCCGATCAGGCCGCCCCAGTCCTGGCCGACCAGGGTGACGCCGGTCAGGCCGAGCGCGTCGTACAGCAGGGAGCGGGTCCACTCCACGTGCCCGGCGTAGCTGTGGTCGCCGACGTCGGCGGGCTTGTCGGAGCGGCCGAATCCCACGAGGTCGACGGCGATCGCGCGCAGCCCGGCCGCCGCGAGCTCCCGCATGACGTCGCGGTAGAGGAACGACCAGGAGGGCTCGCCGTGCAGCAGGACCACCGGCTCCCCGTCGGCGGGCCCGGCCTCGACGTAGGCCATCCGCAGGCCGTCGGGCACCTCGGCGTAGCGGGGTTCGTAGGGGAAGCCGGGCAGGCTGGCGAAGCGCTCTTCGGGCGTGCGCAGAACTCGCATAGAACAAGATTCTAGCTAGCGGCGCTGATGCCGCCCGGGGAACTCCCCGACGAGCACCTTCTTGGGAGTGACGCGCAGGACGTCCGAGCCGGCCAGCGCGACGCCCCGCACCTCGACCCAGTGCCTGCGCTGCAGGGGGTCTGCGGCGAACACCGACACGCTCGGGTCCGCCTCGATCGCCTCCCACGCCTGCGGCCCGGCGATCACCTTGAGCTCGCCCGATGCGGTGACCGTGGCCACCGCGCCCACCACCCTGGGCCCCAGGGCGTCGCCGTAGGCCAGCACGACGGTCCTGGCATAGCCGAACGCCTGCCGCGCCTGCGAGGTGAGCACGACGGTCGGCTCGGCCCCCATGGGCAGCTCACACATGATCAGCGAGGCGCGCCACGGTCCGGGCACCCCCTTCCACCAGGACCGCGCGGTCCGCAGCGCGAACACGGCCGCCACCGCGCCGAGCGCGCCGAACCCCATCCGCCACCCCCAGACCAGCCCGAGCCCGCCCCCGGCCGCGCACCCCACCGCCGCCAGCACGGTCAGCCCGCCCGCGACCGCCAGCCAGCGGTCGCGCCCGTGCCGGGTGGCGCGCCAGGCGCGCAGCATCGGGTACGGCGCCGCCAGCGTCACGACGGCGGCCCGCGGCTCCACCGCCAGGGCCGCACACCCCAACGGCACCAGCACCGACCAGGTACGGCCGAGCAGAACCCACAGGGTCACCCCCGCGTTCCGCCGACCCGCACGCTCCCCCGCACCGACGTCCAAGGAACCATCCAAACGCCTTCGGACCGCCACAGGACGCTCAGCCGTGTCCCCGAGGTCTGCACGCCCTCCCGGGCTGAGACCCCCGGGACGCTCTCCCTCGTCCCCGGGCGTCGTGCGCTCGGCGGCGGCCTGGTGGAAGTGGGTCAGGGCGCGTAGGGGGTGGCCGCGCCAGGTTTCCGCGAGTGCGCGTACGGCGGCCAGGGCCGGCCAGCCGAGCACCGCGAGGCCGCCCAGCCCGGCCCAGAGCAGGCCCGCCCAGGGCAGCCCACCGGCCGGCAGGCCGGGCAGCACGGCGATCCCCGCCGGCGCCGAGGCCAGCGCCAGCCACCCGGCGAACGCGACGACCGCCACGACGCCGCCCGCGACCGCCGCCCCGAACCACGGATCGCGCCCCAGCATGGCCGGCACCCAGGCCCACACCCGGACCCGGCGGGCCTGCCGTACCGTGAGCGCGGCCAGCAGCGCGAGCACGGCCAGGCCGCCCAGCTCCGCCTGCGGCCCCCGGTCGAAGACGAGTGCGGCCACCGCGATGGCGGCGGTCGCGACGGCGACCAGCAGGCGGGTCTGGCGGGACCACACCTCCAGTGCCCTCCTGGCCCAGCCGGTCTCGCGGGGGTCGATCGGCCAGGCCGGGTCGTGGTGCGTCCTGAACCGCTCCCAGCGCAGCAGCGTCAGGCCGAGGTTGACGTGGGCCTGCGGGTGCAGCGGGTCCAGGCGCAGTGCCTGGCGGTATCCGCGGGCGGCCTCGGCGTGCTCGGCGCGGAGCAGGTCGAGGTCGGCGACCAGGACGTGCGTGTCCGGCTCTTCCGGGGCGAACCTCGCGGCGAGCGCGGCCTGCTCGGCGGCCTCGTCCCAGCGGCCGGGGACGTGGCGCAGCACGGCGCCCAGGCGCAGGCGGGCCGCCCACGAGCCGGGGGCGAGGAGCACCGCCCGTTCGGCGGAGTCGACGGCGTCCGGCAGCCGCCCGATGCGCTCCTGCGCGAGGCTGAGCAGGCGATAGGCCCACTCGCTGGCGGGATCGAGGTGGGTCGCGGCGCTGGCGGCGGCCAGGGCGCTGTCCGCGCGACCGGCGGATAACATGGTGACGGCTTGGGCGCACCAGTCACGTGGTGACCGGTCGGATGCGTCTCTCTCGCCATCCGTGCCGTCGGTCCCCACGACAGCCATGATCGGTCGACTGATGGACGCTGAATAGATCCCGACATATGGCTGTATCTCTCTAGAGAGGTATCGACCGCCGGTGGATCATTCGATACCGCTACACCCATTGCGTGACATGGCCTAAGCTGCCACGCAAGTTCATGTGGGCCTGCTGTGAACTGATCGGCCTGCAAGGAGGTCCATGACCGTCACACAGGCCGCTCGCATCGCACGGCGCCCCGATCCCGAGCAGCGGGACAACCGCTGGGTCATCCTGGCTCTGCTCTGCTTGAGTCTTCTGCTCATCACCGTCGACGCCACCGTGCTGCACATCGCGGTCCCCGCCCTCACCGCCGCCCTGGAGCCGTCGGCGGTCCAGTTGCTGTGGATCGTCGACGTCTACTCGCTGGTCGTGGCGCCGCTGCTGATCATGTTCGGCACGCTCGGCGACCGCTACGGGCGAAAACGGCTGGTCCTCGCGGGGTTCGTGCTGTTCGGCGTCGCCTCGGCGGCGGCCGCCGCCTCCACCACCCCGCTGGCCCTGATCCTCTCCAGGGCGCTGCTCGGCGTGGGCGGCGCGATGATCATGCCGGCCACGCTGTCGCTGATCCGGCAGGTGTTCACCGACCGTCGCGAACGGGCCATCGCCCTGGGCGTCTGGAGCGCGGTCGCCGCCGCGGGGGCCGCGCTCGGGCCGCTGGTCGGCGGCCTGCTCGTCGGCTGGTGGTGGGGCGCGGTCTTCCTGATCAACGTGCCGATCCTGCTCGTGCTGCTGCCCGCCGCCGCGCGCCTGCTCCCGGACTCGCGGGAGCGGAGCGAGCGGCCCTGGGACGGGCTGAGCGCCGTCCTGTCCGTGCTCGGCATCCTGGCGCTCGCCTTCGGGCTCAAGGAGGCGGGCTCGGGCAGCCTGATGCCACTGGGCGCCGCCGTGGCCGTCTTCTTGAGCGGGGTGGCGCTGCTGGTCTGGTTCGTCAGGCGGCAGACCCGGCTGACCACGCCGCTGCTGGAGGTGGGCCTGTTCCGGAGCCGTGAGTTCACCACCGGCGTGGCCGGCGTGCTGTTCGGCGTGTTCGCGCTGGTGGGCCTGCAGCTCATGCTGGCGCAGTATCTGCAGCTCGTGCTCGGCGACAGTGAGGTCCGCGCCGCGCTCCGGATGCTCCCGCTGGTGCTGTCGGCCATCGCCGGAGGGCTGGCCGCGGCGCACATCCTGCCCAGGATCGGCATGCGGGCCACCATGAGCGGCGGCCTGGGCCTCGTCGCGCTCTCCCTCATGCCCACGCTGACCTGGGGCGTCGAGGGCCATCCCGTCATGCTCGCGTGCTGCTTCGTGGGCATCGGCTTCGGCGTCCAGGTCTCCCTGCTCGCCGCCTCCGACACGATCATGTCGTCGGCCACCGAGTCCCACGCCGGCGGCGCCGCCGCCATCGAGGAGACGGCCTACGAACTGGGCGCCGGCCTCGGCGTCGCCGTCCTCGGCACGATCACCACGATCGTGTACGCCCCCGCCCTGCGCACCGTGCCGGGGGTGCCGGAGCCCGGCATGGACCAGGCCAGGCAGTCGCTGGCCGGCGCCGCCCACGTGGCGGACCAGGTGGGCGGCAGCGCCGGCAGCGCCCTCCTCGACGCGGCCCGCTGGGCCTTCGTCAACGCCCTGCACACGACCGTGGTCGTGAGCGTCATCCTGCTCAGCCTGACCGCCCTGGCCGTGGCCACGCTGCTCCGTCGTGATAGAGGTGTGTGATGTCCCGATCAGGGCAGACAACAACCGTGAAGCAGGCCCTGCGTGATCTCGCCGCGATGGTCGCCCGGTTAGGTGTCGGCGGCATCTTCTTCGCCAACGGCTGGCGCAAGCTCGAGATCGGCCTGACGCAAACCGGCGTGCAGTTCCAGGGGCAGGGCGCACCCGCCCCCCGCGCCTGGGCGACGATCACCATGCTCACCGAGCTGATCGGCGGCGCGCTGCTGATCGCGGGGCTGATGGTGTCGGTGACGGGGCTGATCCTGTTCGCCGAGGCGGTCGCGGTCCTGTGGGTGGCGCCGCCGCTCAATCCCATCACCCTCAACGAGCTGATCCTGCTGGGCGCCGCCTCGCTGCTGCTGGCCGTGGTGGGCGCGGGGCGGATCTCCGTGGACCACATGGTGGTGATCAGGCGCAGGGAGTCGGAGGCGGCCAGCGAGTTCGCGGCCGACCATGAGGCCGACGCGGTGATCGCGTCCTTGCGCGAGCCGTCGAAACCGGCCGCCGACCCCGTGACGAAGACCTCCGACGCCGGGACCGCCGCCAAGAAGGACGCCACCAAGGACACCACCAAGGACGCCGCCAAGAAGGAGCCGCCCGCCAAGGCGGCCGACCCGGACGTCTCGCTGGAGGACACCGCTCCGCACGCCAGGCCGCGCCGTACGGACTCGGCCCCGACCCCCTCCGACGAGCCCGTTCAGGGCGACACGCTGGTGGCGGGCCGCAAGAAGCCGCCGGCCCGCGGCCGCCGCACCACCTCGGGCGGCGACTAGCCGGTCGCGGGCGCGGCGGCGGCTGTCACAGGTCGGCGGTCAGCCGGGCGATCACCCGCATCTTGTTCGTCGCGTCCAGCGCCGCCACCTTGTACGACTCCGCCAGGGTCGGGTAGTTGAACACGGCGTTGACCAGGTAGTCGACCGTCGCGCCACAGCCCATGACCGTCTGCCCGATGTGCACCAGCTCGGTGGCCCCGGTGCCGAACACGTGCACGCCGAGCAGCCGCCGGTCCTCGGTGGAGACCAGCAGCTTGAGCATGCCGTACGAGTCGCCGATGATCTGTCCCCTGGCCAGTTCGCGGTAACGCGAGATGCCGACCTCGAACGGGATCTTGTCCCGGGTGAGCTCGTCCTCGGACTTCCCCACGAAGCTGATCTCCGGGATGGTGTAGATCCCGATCGGCGCCAGGTGGTGCATCTCCCCCACCGGTTCGCCGCAGGCGTGCTGGGCGGCCAGCCTGCCCTGCTCCATCGAGGTCGCGGCCAGCGCCGGGAAGCCGATGACGTCGCCCACCGCGTAGATGTGCGGGACCGTGGTGGCGTAGTTCTCGTCCACCGCGATCCGGCCCCGGTCGTCGGCCTCCAGCCCGGCGGCCTCCAGGCACAGCTCGGCCGTGCGGCCCTGGCGGCCGGCCGAGTACATGACGCAGTCGGCGGGGATGCGCTTGCCGCTCTCCAGGACGGTCAGCGCGCCCCGGGACCGCCGCTCGACGGCGGCCACGGTCTCGCCGAACCGGAAGGTCACCGCGAGGTCCCGCAGGTGGTACTTCAGCGCTTCGACGATCTCCAGGTCGCAGAAGTCCAGCATCCGCTCGCGCCGCTCCACGACGGTGACCTTGGTGCCGAGCGCCGCGAACATGGAGGCGTACTCGATGCCGATGACCCCGGCGCCCACCACGACGAGCGTCTCGGGCACCTTCTCCAGGTGCAGGATCGCGTCGGAGTCGATGACGGTCTTGTCGTCGAACTCCACGCTGGCCGGGCGGGCCGGCGAGGTGCCGGTGGCGATCACGATCTTGTCGGCCGTGATCTTCTTCTCCTCCTCGTCGTCGACGACCCCGATGGTGTGCGGGTCCAGGAACCGCGCGGTTCCCTGCAGGAGGGTGACGTGGTTGCGGCCCAGCTGGCTCCGGATCACCTGGATCTCCCGGCCGATCACGTGCTGGGTGCGCATCCCGAGGTCGGCGACCGTGATCTCGTCCTTCACCCGGTAGCTCGCGCCGTACAGCTCCCGCTGGTTGAGTCCGGTGAGGTAGAGGACCGCCTCGCGGAGCGTCTTGGACGGGATGGTGCCGGTGTTGATGCACACCCCGCCGATCATGTTGCGTTTCTCGACCACCGCCACTCGTTTGCCGAGCTTCGCCGCGGCGATGGCCGCTTTCTGCCCGCCGGGACCCGTACCAATGACAACCACCTCGAAATCGGCCACATCGCCAGTGTGCTGGGTGCGGGCGATCAGGAGAAGGGCTGCGCCCCGGCGTTCGCCGGCCGGTCGTCGAGCGCTTTGCGGGCGTAGGCGCGGACGTCGGCGTCCAGGTCCGACAGCGCGGCCCGGAGTGCGGCGGCGGCAGGGGGCGCCGTCGACCAGCGGGTGAGCGCGAGCACGGCCGCCTTGCGTACGTCGAGGTTGGCGTCGGCGAGCGCGGCGGCGAGCGGTGCCACCGCGGTCCGCCGGTCCGCGGCGGCCAGGCAGCGGGCCGCGCCGACGCGCACCTCCCAGTCGGGAGCGGTGAGCCCGCGCAGCGCCTGCTCCTCCAACGGTGCGCCGACGGCTCCCGACGCCTCCAGGGCGGCGGCTCTGACCAGCGGGTCGGCGTCGTCGGCGAGGCCGGCCAGCACGGGGGACGGCTTGCCGATGAGGCCGAGGCCCTTGGCGGCCCAGACCCGGACCTCGCGGGACGGGTCAGCGGCGGCCGCGGCCACCCGGTCGGTCTCGTCGAGCGAGACCAGCCCCCGGATCGCCTCGATGCGCACCCGGCGGTCGGGGTCGGCCATGCCCGCGCCGAAGAGGTGCGCGTCGCCGAGCCGCAGGGCGCGCAGGACGTCCAGGCCGGTGGCTCTGACCAGGGCGTCGGCGCTGGTCAGGCGTTCGGCCAGGGCGGCGCCGAACGCCGGGGTCGCGGGCAGGACCTCGACCAGCTCCCGGAGGCCGGCTGCGGCGGCGCGGCGTACCGTGCCGTGGTCGTCGACGAGCGCGGCGACCAGGGCCGCGCCCGCGCCTTCGGGGACGGTCTCGGTGAGCGTGGCGATGGCCGCGCGGCGGACCTTGGGGTCGGCGTCGGCCAGGTAGGGGGCGAGCCGGTCCACCGTGGGCTGCTCCTCGGCCAGCCGGTTCAGCTCCAGGATCCGGGGCGAGCGCCCGACCGCGGTCCGCTCCGCGCGGGCGGCCGTGACGCGCCGGATCGCCGTGGCGGCCTGGGCGTCGAGCCGCACCGGCTCGCCGCCGGCCGGCGTGAACTCCGGCACGGGCACGAGGTACGGCTCCACCGGCCGCTTGACGAACTCCATCGCGCCATCGGACCGCCTGCGCAGGTTCAGGTGGTACAGCCATGCGGCGTCGTCGCGGGCGGGCAGGTCGGCGCGCTCGTGGTAGAGGCCCCAGCGGCTCTCGGTGCGGGTGAGCGAGGCGCGGGCGGCCATCTCGGCGCAGTCGCGGATGAAGTCGACCTCGGCGCAGCGCATGAGCTCGTGCGGGGTGCGCGCGCCCATCGAGGCGATCTCGTCGCGCATCCGCTCGAAGGACTCCAGCGCGATCTCCAGCTTGGCGCCGGTCTTGGGCGGGGCGATGTAGTCATTGACGAAACGCCGCAGTTTGTACTCCACCTGCTGCTGCGGCGGCCCATCGGGGTGGCGCAGCGGGCGGTAGATCAGCTCGTGCGCGTCGGCGATCTGGCCTTCCGGCAGCGCCGCGGCGGTGCTGTCGTGCCGGTTGTGCGCGGCGGCGTGCGCGCCGGCGAGGTCGCCGAACACGAACGCGCCGATCATGTAGTTGTGCGGCACGCAGGCGAGGTCGCCCGCCGCGTACAGGCCGGGCACCGTGGTCGCGCCGTGCTCGTCCACCCACACCCCGGAGGCGGAGTGGCCGCCGCACAGGCCGATCTCGGAAATGTGCATCTCCACGTCGTGGGTGCGGTAGTCGTGGCCGCGCCCGGCGTGGAAGGTGCCGCGGGTAGGCCGCTCGGTGAAGTGCAGGATGTTCTCCACCGCGCTGATCGTCTCCTCGGGCAGGTGCGTGAGCTTGAGGTAGATGGGGCCGCGGGCCGAGTCGATCTCGGCGGCCACCTCCGCCATCATCTGGCCCGACCAGTAGTCGGAGTCGACGAACCGCTCCCCCTTGCTGTTGACCTGGTAGCCGCCGAACGGGTTGGCCACGTACGCGCAGGCCGGGCCGTTGTAGTCCTTGATCAGCGGGTTGATCTGGAAGCACTCGATGCCGCTGAGCTCCGCGCCCGCGTGGTAGGCCATGGCGTATCCGTCGCCGGCGTTGGTGGGGTTCTCGTAGGTGCCGTACAGGTAGCCGCTGGCGGGCAGGCCGAGGCGGCCGCACGCGCCGGTCGCCAGGATGACCGCCCCGGCCGAAACGGTGACGAACCGGCCCGAGCGGGTGTCGAACCCGGCGATCCCGGCCGCCCGGCCGTCGACGGTGAGCACTCTGACCGGCATGACCCGGTTCTCGATGCGCACCTTCTCCCGGATGTCGCGGCGGCGCAGCACCCGGTAGAGGACCTTCTTGACGTCCTTGCCCTCGGGCATCGGCAGGACGTAGCTGCCCGAGCGGTGCACCCTGCGCACGGCGTACTCGCCGTACTCGTCCTTCTCGAACTTCACGCCGTAGCGTTCGAGGCGCTTGACCATCTCGTGGCCCCGGGTGGCCGTCTGGTAGATCGTCTTCTGGTTGACGATCCCGTCGTTGGCCCGGGTGATCTCGGCGACGTAGTCCTCGGGCGTGGCCTTGCCGGGGATGACGGCGTTGTTGACGCCGTCCATGCCCATGGCCAGCGCGCCGCTGTGCCGTACGTGCGCCTTCTCCAGCAGCAGGACGCGGGCGCCCTGCTCGGCGGCGGTGATCGCGGCCATCGTGCCGGCGGTGCCGCCGCCGACGACGAGCACCTCGCACTCCAGGTGCAGGCGGTCCTCGATCGAGGGGATCTCCATCTACAGCTCCTCCAGAATCCTGGCGCGCAGCTCGCCCCTGTCGGCGGCGGGGTCGCGCGGTCCCGGCACCTCGATCACCGAGCGGACGCCCTGCCGTTCGAGCACCACCACCCGGTCGGCGAGCAGCAGGGCCTCGTCCACGTCATGGGTCACGAAGACCACGGTCGCCCGGGTGTCGCGCAGCACGTCGAGCAGGAGGCGCTGCATCTGGGCGCGGGTCTGGGCGTCGAGCGCGCCGAACGGCTCGTCCATCAGCACGGCGCGGGGCGCGCCGACGAGGGCGCGGGCGAGCTGGACGCGCTGCCGCATGCCGCCGGACAGCTCGCGCGGCAGCTTGTTCTCCGACCCGGCGAGCCCCACCCGGCCGATCCAGGCGTGCGCCGCCGCCGCGCGCTCGCGCCGGGGGATCCCGCGGATGCGCAGCGGCAGCTCGACGTTGCGCCTGACGGTCCGCCACGGCAGCAGACCGTCGTCCTGGAAGATCATCGCGCGGTCACCTGACGTGGCCGCGACCTCCGCGCCGCCCGCCAGCACCTTTCCGCTGTACGGCCTGAGCAGGCCCGCCAGCGACCGGAGCAGCGTGGACTTGCCCGACCCCGAGGAGCCGACGACGACCAGCACCTCGCCGGGGATCACCTGCAGCTGGATCTCACGCAGGATCAGCTCGGGCCCGTAGCCCAGGGTCAGCGACTCCAGCGTGAACCCGAGTCCGGCCTGCGCCCCGGCCGTCCTCTCCTGCCGGGCGAGCGTCGTCATGCGGTGCTCCCTTCCGCGCGGGGCAGCCAGCGGGTGGCCTTGCGCCCGATGAGTTCGACGGCGGCCGAGGTGAGCCAGCCGAGCAGGCCGATGGTGGCCATCCCGACGATCACCGCCGGGTAGTCGACGAGCGTGTAGGACTGCCAGGTGCGGTATCCGACGCCGAACTCGCCGGAGATCATCTCCGCGGAGATCACGCAGATCCACGCCACCCCCATGCCGACGGACAGCCCGCCGAACAGGCCGGGCAGGATGCCGGGCAGCACGACGTTCCAGAGCACGTGGCGACGGCCGCCGCCGAGCGTCCTGACGGCGTCCTCCCACAGGGTCGGCAGGGCGCGCACGGCGTGCCGGGTGCTGACCATGATCGGGAAGAAGGCGGCGACGAAGGTGATGAACACGATGCCCTGCTCGTCGGTGGGGAAGAGCAGGATCGCCACCGGGACCAGGGCGATGGCCGGGATCGGGCGCAGGGCTTCGAGTAGCGGCAGCACCACGTCGCGGGTGGGGGCCGAGCGGGCGACGGCGATGCCCACGGCCAGGCCCACGACCGCGGCCAGGCCGAACCCGGTGAGGATGCGCACCAGGCTCTGCAGCAGGTCCAGGTAGTAGACCGAGGTGGCGAGCCTTCGCGCGGCCTCACCGGCGATCTCGTCCAGCGTCGGCAGCCGGTCGAAGGTCAGCCACAGGCGTGTGTCGGTGACGGTGAGCAGCTGCCACAGCCCCGCCGCCGCCAGGAGCGAGGCCACCTTGACCACCCCGCTCCGTCGCCGGGCGCCCATCAGGTGTCCCCGCCCTGCTCGGCGGCCTTGAGCGCGGCCTCGTAGGAGATCGGCTCGGCCTTCGGGTGGTCCTCGCGGTAGGCGTCGGCGCCGTCCTGCGTGGTGAAGGGCAGGAACCGGGCGTTCGCCGTGGCGCCGGGGTCGCGGAGCCAGACGGAGTCGGCGGCGAACCACTTGGTGCCGGTGACCGTGTCCGGGACGTACGCGGCCCGTACGGTGTCGCCCGCCCTGGCGATCTGGCGCAGCAGGCAGGTCGGCGTGGCGGCGGGCCGGGTCGTGGTGGCGCCGGCCGGCCACAGCTCGGAGGCCGTCCTCGGATCGTCGACCGGGCCGCCGCAGACGGGGTCGGTGCCGGTGATCGCGGCGGGGTTCGTCAGCCGGGCCACGTCGGTGTCGTAGGCCGCGCCGTACGCCTTGCGCAGGTAGGAGTCGTTGACGAAGGCCGGGACGTCCACTCCCGGGAAGTCGGTGCCGATCCGCTTGAGAAACGGCACGTCGTGCTCGTGGGCGGCCTTGAGCTGTGGTTTGAGCGTGACGTCGAAGGTGGAGATGCCGCCCCGCCCGTTGTAGAGGTAGACGACCTCGGCCGGCAGGCCGGTCGTCCGCGCCACGGACTCGGCGGCCTCCAGGGGGTGCTCGTGCAGGTAGCGGGTGGCGTCCATCTGCGCCTTGAGGAAGGCGTCCACCACCTCGGGGTGTGCCTCGGCGTACGCCTCGCGCAGCACCACGCCGTGGAAGGTGGGCACGTCCAGCGCGGAGCCGTCGTAGATCAGCCGGCCCTTGTCCTGGAACACCAGCAGGCCCGGCCAGGCCACGAACTGCGCGTAGCCCTGGACGCCGCCGGATTCGAGCTGTGAGGAGCCGACCGCCGGCTGGTGGTTGACGATCTCGGTGTCGGCGGCCGGATCGAGGCCCGCCCGTTCCAGCGCCTGGACGAGCGTGCCGTGCCCGGCGGAGCCGACGCTGGCGGAGATCTTGGCGCCCTTCAGGTCGGTGAGGGTCTTCGCCGTGGAGCCGGGCGGGACGACGACCATGTTGAGGCCGCCGCGCAGGTTGTAGCCCGTGATGGAGACCAGCTCCGTGCGGGCCGCCGGGATGTGCTGGGTGCGGGAGGCGTTGATCAGCAGCGGGTAGTCGCCCATCGAGCCGATGTCGATCTTCCCGGCGACCATCTTGGCCGTGATGGGGGCGCCGGTCTCGAAGTCCTGCCACTCGACGGCGTACTTGTCGCCGAGCCGCTTCTCCAGGTAGCCGAGCGAGCGCAACAACGTTCCGGCGGTCACGGTGTTGATGGTCTTGGACTGGTAGCCGACGACGACCGTCGTCCTGTCCTGCCCGCCCGCCTGGCCGGACACGGGACCGGCGACGGTGCAGCCGGTCGCGGCCAGCAGGGTGAGGACCGCCAGGGTCACGCGCATGGGTCGTTCCCTCATCGCAGCAGGTAGGGGATGTTGATGGTGACGGCGTCGACGGGGCACCTGGCGGCGCACGGGCCGCAGTACCAGCACTCGTCGACGTGCATGTACGCCTTGCCCGTCTCGTCGCTGATGGCCAGGGAATCGAGCGGGCACGCCTCCACGCAGAGCGTGCAGCCGTCGATGCAGAGTCCCTCGTCGATGGTCACGGGGACCTCGACCCGCTGGGTGATCAGTGCCATGGCTTCTCCTCCGGTTCGCGGTTCAGATGACCGCGCATGGTCAGCCGGTCGCCTCTGAAGCGGATGAACTCCAGGTCGACCGGCCGCCCGTCGGCCAGGTGGGTGAGCCGCTCGACCATGAGCAGCGCGGCGCCGCGCGGCGCGTCGAGGGCGGCGGCGGTGTGCGGGTCGGCGTTGACCGCTTCGAGGGTCAGCTCGGCCGTGCCGAGCGGCTGGCTCGCGATCCGTTCGAGCAGCACGAAGATGTCGTTGTGCACGAGATCGGCGTCGAACAGCGGCTCGCCGACGTCGCGGACCAGGTAGGTCAGGTCCAGGGAGAGCGGCAGGCCGTTGAGCAGCCGGAGCCGTTCGAGGTAGATGACCTGCTCCCCGGCGGGCAGGCCGAGCCGGTGGCGGACCGTCGCGGGCGGCTCGATCAGGGTCATCGTCCTGACCTGGTTGGTCACCTCGCCGTGCTCGTGCAGGGTCTCGGCCAGGCCGAGCAGCCGGTGCAGGCCGTGGGGATACTTCTCGCCCGCCACGGTGGTGCCCACGCCCGGGGACCGCTCGACCAGCCCTTCCTCGCGCAGCAGGTGGAGCGCCTCGCGCACGGTGTTGCGCGAGGTGTGGAACTCTCGGGCCAGCGCCGCCTCCAGCGGCAGCCGGCCGTGCGGGAACTGCCCGAGCACGACCTGCCTTCTCAGCAGATCGGCCACCTGCCGGGCACGATCGGCCCGGTGCCGCCGCGCCACCACCCGTACCATCCCTGCCTCCCGGCCGTCTCGCCTGTGCTGCCGGGATCAACCTACTAATCAGGTAGGAAAAAGGGAATAACGGGGAGATTGCGCCAGGGGGAAGGTGGCGCGACAGGCCCTCCACCAGGCGTTCCGACTTCTGTGCGGCAAGATCTGCCACCTGTTCTCAGGCGGACGCGCCCGCCATGATCCGGTCGACGATGCCACGGGTGCCCTCCTGGCGGGCGCAGTGAGCGCAGCAGTACCAGTGCTCGCCCGACTGGACCCCGTGGCCGATGACCTTGGTGCCGCAGTGCTCGCAGATCGGCGCCATGGCCTGGATGGCGCACTGGAAGGAGTCGAAGGTGTGGACGGCCCCCTGAGCGTGCACCTCGAAGGCCATGTCGTAGTCGTTGCCGCAGGTCTCGCAGACGGCCATGGTGATCCCCTCTTTCGTGGACTCGCCGATGGGCTACCCGGTGGCAGGGATTCATCTCCTCAACGAACGGCCATATTCAGGCCGCGAGAGCGCGGCCATCGCCAGCAGCGGGAGGGCGAACAAGCCCAGGCAGGCGAGGGCGCCGGGCAGGCCGAGCCACGCCGCCAGCGCCGCGACGAGCAGCGGGGAGGCCACGAAGGCGGCGTAGGAGATGGTCGACACGCTGGACACCAGCGCTCCGGTGGGGTCGCCGGCCGCGGCACGACTGAGCAGGGCGGGCACCAACGGGCCGAGCGTGAGCCCGGCGAGGGCGAACCAGGCCAGCGAGGGCCCCGGCGAGCCGGCCAGCCCCGCCAGGACGATACCGCCGCCGCCGCCCACTCCCCCCACCAGATACAGGGTGCGCGGCGTCAGCCGGGGCAGCGCCTGGGCGATGAGGCGACCGGCGGTGAGCGCGGCCATGTAGGCGGCGGGCGCGGCGCTGGCCAGCAGGACCGAGGCGCCCTGGTGGTCCTCGAGCAGCAGCACCGACCACTGCTCGACGGCGTTCTCGATCGTGAGCACAGCCGCCAGGAGCCCGCCGAGCAGCAGCGCGGCGGTCCAGCGGCGCGGCCGGGCGCCGTCGCCCGGCACGGGGGTCAGGCCCCGGCCCATGGGCAGGAGCGTCAGCGAGGCCGCCGCGACCACGACGACCACGCCGATCACCAGCAGTATCGCCTGCGTCTCGACGCCCTGCTCGCGGGCCAGGCCGGTGGCGGGCGCGGCGGCGATGACCGCGACGGGGAAGGCGGCGTGCACCGGCTGGAACAACCTGCGCCCGCTCTCCCGCTCGGCCCGCCCGGTGGCCATGTTGAGCGTGACGTCGAGCGCTCCGCTGGTGGCGCCGACGACCAGCAGCGCCACGGCCAGCTGCGGGGCCGAGGCGACCTGGCCGACGGCCACGATGCTCAGCGCGAAGACCACCGTGGAGGTGAGCAGCGCGGAGCGTTCCCTGCCGGAGGCCAGCCGCCCGACCAGGGCCATCACCGGGATCGCCCCCACCGGCGTGCCGATCAGCGCCAGCCCGAGCTCTGCGGTGGAGACCCCGAGCTGCTCCTTGACCGCCGGCAGCAGCGCCGACCAGGAGCCCCAGAAGACGCCCCAGGCCGCGCAGACGGCGATCAGCGGCGCGGCGTTTATCTTCATGACCGCTCCGGCGCGGCATTTATCTTCACGAACGCTCCACTGTTCGGTCAGTTCCCAGTAAAGTCGGTCGACGTCCTGTAAGTCCCCCTGCGAAGGGAAGCTCGTGCTCACGAGAACGGTCATCGCGGCCACTCTGGTCGCCGCCGGGATCGCCGCCACCCCCGCGCCCGCCTACGCCTCCTCCGCGGCCCAGTCTCCGGAGAGCATCTGCGGCCCCGGCTTCCACCGGGTCGCGGACGGCCACCGCTCGATGAAGACCCGCGCCGGCGCGGTGTTCGGGCATGTGTACCTCATGTTCAACAAGCGCAGCGGGAAGAACTGCGTCGCCGCGATCAAGACGGCCTACCGGGGGACGCGTACGGTCACGGGCGCCGCGCTCAACATCCGGGGCGGCGCCAAGTCGGTGGACGTGCGCGAGTATCGCTACTACGCCGAGACCGGCCACCTCACGGGAGCCTGGAAGTGCGTGAAGTACGCGGGCTGGACCAAGGACCCGCGCGGCCGGGTGGAGGCGTGGGGCGGCCGAGCCTCGTGGGGTAACTGCGCGGGTTAGAGGATTCTCCGCCGAAGCTGTCACAACGAGCGGCCCTGCCCCGTCCTCCTTGAGTAAGCACCACATCAAGGAGGTTCCCATGACACAGCGGCTCAATGTGGCGGCGCTCGCTCCGGAGGCCTACAAGTCGTTCATCGCCGTGGAGGCGTACCTGCACACCTGCGGGCTGCCCCTCGGCACGCTGGGGCTGATGAAGCTGCGCGCCAGCCAGATCAACGGCTGCGCCTTCTGCGTCGACATGCACAGCCGTGACCTGAAGAAGTCCGGCGAGGCCGACGAGCGGATCTGGTCGGTGGCCGCCTGGCGGGAGGCCACCGTCTACAGCCCCGCGGAGCGGGCCGCGCTCGCGCTCACCGAGGAGGCGACCCGGCTGGCCGACCGCGCGGCCGTGCCCGACGCGGTGTGGCAGGAGGCGGCCGAGCACTACGACGAGCAGCAGCTCGCGTCGATGGTGGTCGCGATCGCGATGATCAACGCCTGGAACCGGATCGCCGTCACGACCAGGACCCCTCCCGGCGCCATGTGACCGAGAGTGGGCGGCACAGCTCCGTGTCGCCCACCGTCACCGGGCCCAGCAGCCTGCTCATCCCCCGTGCTCATCCCCCGTGCTCATCACCGTACGAAGACGTACAAATGCATTGAGCGTCCGCGTGTCGCCGGTTAGGTTGGCGCCCAGGGCAACCCGTCGCCAAGCCGCTGTCAAGCGGCGCGGCGCAGAGTGGGCCCAGGGCGAGCGCTGAGAGGGGGCAGACCATGAGACGCGTGAGAACCGTCAAGACGACGAGCAAGCGGCGTCCGGACCGTGGAACAGACCTGGACCTGCGATCTCCGTCGGGCCGACGTCTTCCCTACTGATCTGATCCTTACACCGAACATACAGGGGTATCTGTAGATAACATAGGTAACAGGATTATCACGGGGGGGCTCACATGAACAGGCTGGTAGCAGTCGCATCGCACGTCGTCAGGCACAAGGTCCGCGACATCCGCTCGGCGGACCGGCGCAGGACCACCGCCGATCCGAAGGTCGTCGACCTGCGCGCCTACAGCGGCCGCAACGTCATCCGCTTTCCCGGTGGTCCCACTCCCGCCGCCTAGGAACGTTCCAGGCCGGTCGGCGTCCCGTCTTCAGGGGCGCCCGGCCTCAGCCGTAGAGCTTCTTGCTGTAGGCGGCCTCGGCGTAGTACGCCTCCAGCTCGGACAGGGTCTCCTCGGTCGCCTGAACGTCCTTGATCAGGGTGGCGTTCGAGGGCAACGCGTCGGGAGCCCAGGTGCCGGGCTTCCAAACCCCGCCGCGCATGAACGCCTTGGCGCAGTGGAAGAAGATCTGCTCGATCTCCACGACGAGCGCCAGGCGCGGCCGGTGACCCTTGACGATCATCTCGTCGAAGAACGGCGCCTCCCTGACCAGCCGGGCGCGCCCGTTGACGCGCAGAGTCTCGTCGCGGCCGGGGATGAGGAAGATCAGGCCGACCCGCGGGTTGGCCAGAACGTTGCGGAAGCCGTCGGCCCTGCGATTGCCGGGCCGGTCGGGGATGGCGATCGTGGTGTCGTCGATGACGTACGTGAAACCGGCGGGGTCGCCCTTGGGCGACACATCACAGGCGCCGTCGGCGTCCGAGGTCGCGATCAGGCAGAACGGTGAGGCCGCCAGCCACTGCCGGTCACGCTCGTGCAGGCGCACCCGCTCCTTGGTGACCGCCCGGGGCATCACCTCGCCCAGCAGCTCGCGCAGCTCGGCCTCGGACTCGATCTCCACCCAGCTCATCTGAACTCCCTTCGGGGGCTGCCGCGATTATGTCAGGGCAGGGGCTCCAGCATCCGGTTCGGCCTGCAGGCGGGCACGACGGTCGCCGTGGCGGCCTGCGTCGCGCTCACCACGCTCACGGCCATCGCCGCGCCGGCCACCCGGCACCGCTGAGCCGTCACCACAGCGGACCGTTGCCACCGCCGAGTCGCCGCCACCGCCGGGTCGTCACCACCGCCGGGTCGTCACCACCGCCGGGCCTGGGCCATCGCCCCCAGCAGCGCGTCACGCTCGACCTCGAACCGGCCCGCGTCCATGCCCTCGCGCTCGGTGCGCAGGTGCAGCATGGTCAGCTCGGTCGCCGCTTGCTGATAGTCGCTCATGGCCCGGCCCAGTCTGGCGCGCCTGGCCCACTTACGGGCCGCCCGCCGGGCCGGAAGAGTGGACAGCATGCGGATGTCCGGCGGCGTCACCAGTCCGGTCTGCTCGTATCCGGGCAGGTAGACGGCCATCTTGGCGACGAAGTGCTTGCGCTCCCTGACGGTGATCACGATCAGCAGGATCAGCGCCACCATGATCACCAGGTACGCGCCGCCGAGCGCCGGCAGCGACCCCATCGTGGCCGCGCCGTTCCACAGTCCGTGCAGCAGGACCGCGCCCAGGTAGCCGAGCGGGATCGCGGCGAAGCGGAAGGCGTTGCGGCGGGTGAGCGCGTAGGCGACGCCCACTCCGATCAGCGAGGTGTAGACCGGGTGGCCCAGCGGGTCGATCAGCCCCCGGACGACGAAGAGCTGCACGGCCGCCTCCAGGCCGTCCTTCCCGTAGGCGATCAGGTAGTAGCCGACGTTCTCCACCACGGCGAAGCCCAGCCCGGCCATCGAGGCGTACACGATGCCGTCGGTCAGCCCGTCGATCTCCCGCCTCCTGCGCAGGAGCAGCAGCAGCGCCGAGCCCTTGAGCGCCTCTTCGATCACCGGCGCCAGGAACACCGTGCCCACCACGTTGACCTGCTCAGGCCCGTAGCCCGCCCGAGCGAAAAGTGCCTGCCCGGCGATCGTGAGCACGATCGCGATGACCACCGCCACCCCCGCGCCCCAGGCGAACGCGAACAGGAGGTGGAGCTTCGGCTCCGGCTCCAGCCGGTCCAGCGAGAGCACCGCCGCCAGCAGCACCGGCAGCGGCGTCACCGCCAGCGCCGCCGCCACCCCGAACCCGACCGGCCCGCCGTCCAGCAGCAGCGCCACCAGCACGACCAGGGCCAGCACACTGGAGATCACCAGGCCGATCAGCAATGCCTTGCTGGGGCGTTGATCGAGCATCGACGTTCGGGCCGGAACGGTCATTGCGGAGCCTTCCTTGTTCTCGGGCTCCCACTGTGACGCAGCCGCATCGACGCCCGCTTGCCGATCACTTGCGAAACTCGTTGTAGAAGGGATCGACGACCCCCTCCGGGTACGAATACACCGCCCGGCCCGACACGAACACCCTCAGCGCCCGGCTCATCACGTCGAGCGGATCACCCGACCAGATGACCACGTCACCGTCGAGCCCCGGCCGCAGCGCGCCCACCCGGTCGTCGATCCCCATGATGCGAGCCGGGTGAACGGTGATCGAGCGCAGCGCCTCCGCCGCGTCCAGCCCTTCCTTGACCGCGAGCGTGGCCTGGTGGACCAGGAAATGGATGGGCACCACGGGATGGTCGGTGGTGATCGCCAGCTCGACCCCGGCGCGGGCCAGGATGCCCGGGTTGCGCAGCGAGCGCTGCCGCAGCTCCACCTTCGACCGGCTGGTGAACAGCGGGCCGATGATGACCGGGACACCGCGCTCGGCCAGCAGGTCGGCCAGCAGGTGCCCCTCGGTGCCATGGTTGATCACCAGGCGGTAGCCGAACTCGTCGGCGAGCCGCAGCGCGGTGGCGATGTCGTCGGCCCGGTGCGTGTGCTGGCACCAGGGCAGCTCGCCGTCGAGGACGCGGACGAGCACCTCCGACGTGGCGTCCCGGTCGAACGGCTTGCCCTCCTCCTCGGCGGCGGCGCGCTTGGCGCGGTAGTCCTGGGCCTTCATGAACGCCTCTCGGATCACCGCCGCCACGCCCTGCCGGGTGGACGGCAGCTTCTTCTGGTCGCCGTACACGCGCTTGGGGTTCTCGCCGAGCGCGCTCTTGACGCTCACCGGCTCCCTGATCAGCATCTCGTCGACGGTCCTGCCCCAGGTCTTGATCGCGACCGTCTGCCCGCCGATCGGGTTGGCGGAGCCCGGCTTGATCACCGCCGTGGTGACACCGCCGGACAGGGCGTCGGCGAAGCCCAGCTCCGCCGGATTGATGGCGTCCAGAGCGCGCAGCCGGGCGCCGTTCGGGTCGGTCATCTCGTTGGTGTCGTGCCCGGCCCAGCCCTCGGCCTCCTCGTGCACACCGAGATGGCCGTGCGCCTCCACGAACCCGGGCAGCACCCAGCCTCCTTGGGCGTCCACGACCGTGAAGCCCGCCGGCACCTCGACCTCGCGGCCCACCGCGACGATCTTCCCGTCCCTGATCAGAACGGTGCCGTCGTCGATGGAGTCGCCGTCGACGGGCACCACGTGCCCATGGGTGATCGCGAGATTCATGGCCCACAACCTACCGGCGCGGCCGTCAGGTGAGGGGACACGCCTGCCGGGTACCCGGAGGAGATGACCGCCGAACTGTACGAGCGCTGGCTGCTCGAGATGTGGAACGGGGACTTCCGGCTCGCGCACGACCTGGTCGGCCCCGGCTTCGTCGGCCACTGGCCGGGGATGGACGTACACGGGCCCGACGAGCTGATCGCGACGATGGAGCAGGGGCACGCGCCGTTCACCGGCGTCACCGTGACTCTCGACGTGGGCCCGATCGTGGACGGGGCGACCGTGGCGGCGCGGTGGACGTTCGCCGGCTCCTACCGGGGCGGCCTGCCGGGCGCGATGGCGCCGGTGGGCACCGGGATCGCCTTCAGCGGCCACGACATCCTCCGCGCCGAGGGCGACAGGTTCGCCGAATACTGGGTCATCTCCGACACCCAACACCTCTCCTGGCAACTCGGCATGACCTGACCGCCGGCCTCCCCCGGCAACGCCACACGTGCTGACTACTCCTACTACTGTGGGTCGATAAGTCGGGATAAAGGAGGATGTGTGACCCACGGTCCCGGGACAGGCCCGGCCCCCCGCGCGCTCCAGGACGCGGAGCTCGCCGACCTGCTCGCCCACCAGCGCTTCGGCGCGCTCGCGACCCAGCAGAGCAGCGGCCACCCCCACCTGTCCACCGTCGCCTACACCTGGGACCCCGAACGGCAGGTCGTCAGAATCTCCACCATCGCCGACCGCCTCAAGGTCCGCCAGCTCCAGCAGGACCCGTACAGCGCCCTGTACGTCGCCAGCGACGACTTCTGGTCCTTCGCCGTCGCCGAGGGCAAGGCCGAGCTGTCCCCGGTGAGCACCGAACCCGGCGACGAGGCCGGCCTCGAACTGCTCGCCATGCAGCCGAACGCCCCCGCGGACCAGGAGGCGTTCCTCCGGCAGATGGTGCACGACCGGCGGATGACCATCCGCCTCCAGGTCACCCGTCTGTACGGCACCGCACTGGACGCCACCGGCGAAACGTCCCCGTCGGCCCTGCTCCCAGAAGGCCTCGCGGCCCACCCACCCTGGTGACCCACCGCTCCGACCGTCAGCTATGCGACCCGTACCGACAGTGCTATACCCGCGTCTACTGGGGCAGAGCACTTATTCGAAGGGTGCGGTATTCCTCGCCGGCGGACGGGCTGCAACGCCTCCGAGCCCTCAAGGAGGGGAAGCCGGCTCTCCACGACGGCGCAATCCGTCGAGGATGACGCCGAGCAGGTGCCGGGCTCTGGTGTCCCACTCGGCCTGCTCAAGGCGGGTCAGATAGCCAATGAGCAGAATGACGTCACGGGCGTCGACGTCGGAGCGGATGACCCCACCGGTCTTCCCGGCGTCGAGGAGCATGGTCAGCGCGTCACCGATCGGGCCGAGGCTGTGCGCGGAGAGGTCCCGCCACACCGATGCCTCGATGGCGGCGAACACTCCACGTTTGATCTGCGCGTACTCGACCACCCGGTCAAACCAGCGGCCCAGCGCGGTGAGCGGATCGTGCTCGGCGAGCAGCGCCGAAGCCGCCGCCACGAGCTCACCGACGTCCTCTCGATAGACCTCGACGAGGAGATCCTCGCGGGTCGGAAAGTGGCGGTAGAGCGTGCCCTGGCCGACCCCCGCCTGTTTGGCGATCGCATTGAGCTTGATCTCGTCCGCGTCCGCGATGGCCGCTCGTGCGGCTTGGATGATCCGTGCGCGGTTGTCGGTGGCGTCGGCGCGGCGGCGGGTGGAGTCCATTCGTCCCTCTACTCGTTCACCTATACGGACACGTGTCCGGTAAGCTGCCAGCCATACGGACACGTGTCCACTTTAATGGAGGGATCCTGATGACAGCCATCGACGGCCAGGTCGTCGCCATCACCGGAGCGAGCAGCGGCATCGGCGAAGCCACCGCGCGCCTGCTCGCCGAGCAAGGCGCGGCCGTCGTCCTCGGCGCCCGACGGACACAGCGCCTCGACGAGCTCGCCCAGGACATCCGCGACCGCGGCGGACGCGCCATCGGCTGTGCCACGGACGTCCTCCGGCAGGAGGACCTCGAACGACTCGTCGGCGAGGCCGTGGCAGAGTTCGGTCGGCTCGACGTGTTGGTGGGCAACACAGGCATCGCCAAGATCGGGCCCGTGGCCGACCTCGACGTCAACGGCTGGTCGGCCATGATCGACGTCAATCTCCGCGGAGTGCTCAACGGCATCGCCGCCGCCCTGCCGGTGTTCCGCCGGCAGGGCCACGGCCACCTGGTGACCACGGTGTCGACCGCCGGCCTGACGATCACCCCCACGATGGCGATCTACGCCGCGACCAAGAACGCCGTCCGCACCCTGCTGGAAGGTCTGCGGCAGGAATCGACCGACGGTGTCCTGCGCACGACGGCCGTGTCGCCGGGCTTCGTCCGCACCGAACTCGCCGACTCCATCGACAACACTCAGGTCCGCGAGCAGATCCTCCGCAACATGGGCAAGATCGGCATCGCGCCAGAAGCCGTCGCCCGCGCCATCGCCTTCGCCATCGAACAGCCCCCCGACGTCGAAATCGGCGAAATCACCATCCGCCCGACCGTCCAGAACTAACCGCCGTCCTTGCGCTCGCCGGTCCGAATCCCTGGTCACGGGCGCCTGCTCGTGTTACGTCACGCAACGATGTCGTGCCGTTCGCTCCGAGAGCGGTGGTGCCGATTCGCTCGGTCCCACCGCTCTCGACAGCAGATTCGCGCCTGAAAGGTGCTCAGCCTCAGCTGCAGCCGCTGGTGGAGCCGCAGCCCTCGCAGACGTAGCAGCTGCCCGCCGGGCGCATCTTGGTGCCGCACGTCATGCAGAGCGGTGCGTCCGCCGTGAAGCGCTGGTGGCTCTCCAGCGTCAGCTCCAGCTCCTTGGCCGCCTCCGGCCTGGGCCGCTCCTCGATCGGCGCCGACTGGGCCAGCGCCTCGCGGTCGACCGTGTCCTGCAGCGCCGCCGGGTCCTCGCCGCGCTGCTGCGCCGCCCGCTCGGTCATCGAGAAGATCCCCAGCGCCGCCCGCTCGTCGTAGGGCAGGTGGTCCAGCGCCAGGCGGCGGAAGATGTAGTCCATCACCGAGGTCGCCATCCGGATGTCCGGATCGTCCGTCATGCCGGCGGGCTCGAAGCGCATGTTGACGAACTTGCTCATGTACGTCTCGAGCGGCACGCCGTACTGCAGCCCGATCGAGATCGCCACCGAGAAGGCGTCCATGACGCCCGCCAGCGTCGAGCCCTGCTTGGACATCTTGAGGAAGACCTCGCCGAGCCCGTCGTCAGGGTAGGAGGAGGCGGTCATGTAGCCCTTGGCGCCCCCCACCGTGAACCGGGTCGTGGTGCTGGGCCGCTGGTTGGGCATCCGGCGCCGGGTCGGCCGGTTGACCTCGATGACCTTGACCTCGGGCTCCGCCTCGGCCTCGGCCTTCTTCCCCTCGTTCTTCGAACCGCCGACCGACAGCGGCTGGCCCACCTTGCAGTTGTCGCGGTAGACCGCCAGCGCCTTCAGCCCGAGCTTCCAGCCCTCCATGTAGACCTGCTCGATGTCGTCGATCGTCGCCGACTCGGGCAGGTTGACGGTCTTCGAGATCGCGCCGGACAGGAACGGCTGCGTGGCGGCCATCATCCGGACGTGACCCATGGGCGCGATCGCCCGCTCGCCCATGGCGCAGTCGAACACCTCGTAGTGCTCGGGCCGCAGGCTGGGGGCGTCCACGACGTGGCCGTGCTCGGCGATGTACTCGACGATGGCCTCGATCTGCTCCTGCTGGTAGTGCAGCTGCCTGAGCGCGCGCGGGATCGTCTGGTTGACGATCTGCATCGACCCGCCGCCGACGAGCTTCTTGAACTTGACCAGCGCCAGGTCCGGCTCGATCCCGGTGGTGTCGCAGTCCATCATCAGGCCGATGGTCCCGGTGGGCGCGAGCAGGCTCGCCTGCGCGTTCCGGTAGCCGTTCTTCTCGCCGACCTTGAGGCACTCGGTCCACTGGCGCGTCGCCTCGGCGTGGATCTTGGCGTCCACGGTGCCGACCGTGCGCAGGTCGTCGTTGGCGGCGGCGTGCTTACGCATGACCCGCTTGTGCGGCTCGGCGTTGCGGGCATAACCGTCGTACGGCCCCACGACCCCGGCCAGTTCGGCACTGCGGCGGTAGGACACACCGGTCATCAACGACGTGATCGCCCCGGCCACCGCGCGGCCGCCGTCGGAGTCGTACGCGTGGCCGGTCGCCATGAGGAGCGCGCCCAGGTTGGCGTAGCCGATGCCGAGCTGGCGGTAGGCGCGGGTGGTCTCGCCGATCTTCTCCGTCGGGAAGTCCGCGAAGGTGATCGAGATGTCCATCGCCGTGATGATCAGCTCGGTCAGCTTGACGAAGCCGGCGATGTCGAAGGAGTTGTCGTCGTTCAGGAACTTCAGCAGGTTGATGCTGGCCAGGTTGCACGAGGAGTTGTCCAGGTGCACGTACTCGGAGCAGGGGTTGCTCGCGGTGATGCGGCCCGTTTCCGGGGTGGTGTGCCAGTCGTTGATCGTGTCGTCGTACTGCACGCCGGGGTCGGCGCACTCCCACGCCGCCTTGGCCATCTTGCGGAACAGGTCACGCGCGTCGACGGTCTCGATCACCTCGCCGGTCAGGCGGGCGCGCAGGCCGAACTGGTCGCCCTTCTGGACCGCGCGCATGAACTCCTCGGAGACGCGCACCGAGTTGTTGGCGTTCTGGTACTGCACCGAGACGATGTCCTTGCCGCCCAGGTCCATGTCGAACCCGGCGTCACGCAGCGCGCGGACCTTGTCCTCCTCGCGCGCCTTGGTCTCGATGAACTCCTCGATGTCCGGGTGGTCCACGTCGAGCACGACCATCTTGGCCGCCCGGCGGGTGGCGCCGCCGGACTTGATGGTGCCCGCGCTAGCGTCCGCGCCGCGCATGAACGACACCGGGCCGCTGGCCGTACCGCCGCTGGAGAGCAGCTCCTTGGACGAGCGGATGCGGGAGAGGTTGACCCCCGACCCCGAGCCGCCCTTGAAGATCACGCCCTCTTCCTTGTACCACTCCAGGATCGACTCCATCTGGTCGTCCACGGAGAGGATGAAGCAAGCGCTCACTTGCTGAGGCGACTGGGTGCCGACGTTGAACCAGACCGGGGAGTTGAAGGCGAAGACCTGGTGGACCAGGGCGTGCTTCAGCTCGTGGTCGAAGATCTCGGCGTCCTCCTCACTGGCGAAGTAGCCGTGCTCCAGCCCCGTCTTGGTATAGACGCCGACCACGCGGTCGACGAGCTGCTTCAAACTCCACTCGCGCTGCGGCGTGCCCACGGCGCCGCGGAAGTACTTGGTGGTCACGATGTTGGCCGCGTTGACCGACCAGAACTCGGGGAACTCGACGCCCCGCTGTTCGAAGTTGATCGATCCGTCGCGCCAGTTGGTCATGACAACGTCGCGGCGCTCCCACGTGATCTCGTCGTACGGGTGCACGCCGGGCGTGGTGAAGATCCGCTTCATCTTCAGGCCCTTGCGCGGACGCTTGCCCCCGCGCGCCACTGAACCACTGGACGTCTCCGTCATGACTCCCCCTTCTCCGCCTTCAACTGTTCGATCTCGGCCTCGAAATCCGCCAGGCTCTCGAAACCGCGATACACCGATGCGAAACGCAAATACGCCACCTCGTCGAGCTCGCGCAGCGGCCCGAGGATCGCCAGGCCCACCTCGTTGGCGGCGATCTCGGCAGCACCCCTGGCCCGGATGGCCTCCTCGACGCTCTGCCCGAGCTGGGCCAGGGAGTCCTCGCTCACCGGCCTGCCCTGACAGGCCCGCCGCACGCCCGCGACGACCTTCTCTCGCGAGAAGGGCTCGGTCACCCCGCTGCGCTTGTTCACCATGAGCAGTACGGTCTCCTGCGTGGTGAACCGCCGCCCGCATTCGGAGCACGTCCGGCGACGCCTGATGGCCGCGCCGTCCTCGGTGGAACGGCTGTCGATGACCCTGGTGTCGGGATGGCGGCAGAACGGACAGTGCACGCTTACGCCTCCTCGAACCGGGGTCACCACCGGCGCGAAACCCGCGTCACCATAGGCTCTCGCACGCGCCATGGCTCGCCAGGGTGCGTTCGCGGAAACACTAGGTGTGGTGAACTACATCGGTGTAACTACTAGATGTTGTGGTCCAACCGTAGGAGGGTGCGACCATGAACGCAAGTTGGAAACCGCCTGAACGCGGAACGCGCTGATCAGCCCCAGCCTTCCCTCCCGCCTCGGGCGTGTCGCCCCCTTCGCGGGCTCGCGTGTCACTCGCGTTGCTGTACGTCGCGTCGGTGAACTCCACTCACAGGGCGGTCATGTTCAACACCTGTCAAAGAGCGGCGATTACCTGGCGTCCCTGGCGGGCCGGAGAGTCGATCACCAGGCACTCCACTTGTGGATCTCCACCCAAGGCTGACTCACCCGGGCCGGTCCGGCGGACGCGTGACCCGCCGCCAGGGTTCCGAGCCAGAACCCGGCCAGCGACAGCAGAGCCAAGGCCAACACCAGCACGGCCCTGCCCCGGCGCGTGAGCCGCACCGGAGGCGCCTGGGACGGCTTGGGTGACTGGGGCGGCTGGGGCGGCGGCTTGGGCGCCGCGTTCTGGACGGCGCCGGACCTGCGGATCCCTGACACGGCATGCGGCCTGCCGCCCCTCCTGCGTGCCGCCCCCCGGATCGCCATCAGGTCGTAGACCTCGGCGCCACTCCCGGAGTCGGCCACGCGCCCACCCTCCCGGCTCTGACCTGAGGCCCGCAACGGCCCTCGGTGAGCCTTCACACCCGGCCGACGCCCCCTGCCGGCCCCCGCCGTCTCACCGCCACGTCCTACGGGCGTCGCACCCCGCACCGGCCGCCCGCCATCCGCCATCTGGTCGTACGGCCCCTCACCGCCCCGCCCACCCCGCCGTCCCCCGCTGCGCCCCTCCTGAGCCGCACCCCGCCCTCCGACTCGCCCACCATCGCGCCCCCACAGCCCAGCCCGCTCCCCCGGAGCCGCACCGCCCTCACCCTGAACCACGCCGCGCTCCCCCTGCACCGCACCACGCTGAATCTGGGCCGCACCACGCTTCCCCTGGACCACGCCGCGCTGACTCTGGGCCCCACCGCGCTGGGCCTGGGCCGCACGGCGCTCGCTCCCACCCGAGCCGCGCTTTCCAGTCCACCCAGCCAGTCCCGCACGCCACCCGCCGGCCCGCTCGCCGTCGCGCGCCTGCATCTCGGCCCTCTCGCCGTCACGCGCCCGCGTCGTCTTCCCACCGTCCTGCGCCCGCACCCCGACACGCTCATCCCCGACCGCACGCCGCAGCCCAGCCTCTTCATCCCGACCAGCACGCCTGGAAGCAGCAGGCTCACCCCCGCCTCCGGCCGCCTCACCGTCGCGCGCTCGCCTCTCAGCTCGCTCTTCTCCGGCCACACGCCGCCTTCCGACCGCCTCGCCTCCGCGCGCCCGTACCCTCGCCCGCTGATCATTGGTACGCCTCGGCGCCTCGGGCCGTTCATCGTCCTGTCGGCGTAGCACTGTCAGCTCATCACCGCGCGCACGGGCTTCGCCCCGCCTTTCCGGTACGCGTACGCCGGCCCGCTCGTCAGCATGAGCAGGCCGCACTCTCGGCGACGGCGGGAGGGCGTCAGAGTCCGCGCGAGGCGGAGGCACGAGCCGCAAGCGTGACCTCCCCGCAGATGCCGCCCGCCGGGCACCTGCCCCAGCAGTCCGGCGCGCACGTGCCCCAACAGACGGAACGCTCTCCGCGCGATCTACCGACTTTCCGGCCTCCCCGGCACCGCCATCCCCGGCCCCGCGAACCCCGGTACGGGGGACATCGTCGTCCGCAACGTCGTGGCGACCCTCCTCTGACGACACCTCGTCGCCCGCCGCGCCACCCTTCGGCCCCCGCTTGCCCAAAGCACCCCCGCTCGTGACACGCACACCCTCACTCGGAGCATCCTCGCCCAGAACACCCCCACTCGAAACGCACGGGACCGGAATTGTCACGGCCGGAGTACCCGCCGCAGAAACGCTCCCAGCCGTTTCCGAGAGGCCCCTCCTCACGACAGTTATCCCCTGGTCGACCTCTCCGGTCAGGCCCCCGCCCGGGACGCCGCGCCCCCTGCTACCACTCCCAGAGCCTTCATCCCAGCGACCGTCACCCTGAGTCATATCGCCCCCCGCACGCCTCCTGCGGGCACCACCGACCCCCGCGGCTTCGCTCCGGATCCGCCCATCCACAGGACTCGAACACGTCGCCGCCACTTCACCGGAAATATCGCCCGTACAGACACTCGTCCGGTCTTGATCGGAAATGTCCGAGCGGCCGTCCCTCCCCTGGACAGCCTCCATCACAAGGGTGAGACACTTGACGTCGTCGCTGGTCGGGTCTGTGTTTGTCGTCGCTCGCACGATTGACCTCCCGCCGTCGTGGCCCGAGAAACGCCACATAAAGATCGGCAAATCGAACACGATGTCGATCGAACTCCCGTACGATGTTGTACACCACGCTGCAAGCAATTTCGAGGAAGACTCGAACAATTGTTTGAAATTGATCTTCAACAGCGATACGGTCGCTGTGTGCGACATCGGGACCACGGACCGGGAGGCCTGCCGGTGAGGCGGGCCATCGGGCGAGGAGGCAGAGCATGAGCGAGCGGGATGACGCAAACGGGGTCACGGACCTCGCGGTGCGCCGGCGTGACTCCCTGGGGTTGACCCCCAGGCAGCGCAAGATCCTCGAGGTGATCCGCGAGTCGGTGCAACGGCGCGGCTATCCGCCCTCCATGCGTGAGATCGGCGAGGCCGTGCAGTTGACCAGCACGTCGAGCGTGTCGCACCAGTTGACCGCCTTGCAGCGCAAGGGCTATCTGCGGCGTGACCCGCATCGCCCGCGCGCATTGGAGGTTCGCCTGCCGGGCGAGCCGGTGCTCTGGGTCGACCCCGACGCGAGCAACGACGAGACCCCGGTCAGCAGGCCCACCGCCGCGTACGTTCCGCTGGTCGGCCGCATCGCCGCCGGTGGTCCGATCTTGGCCGAGGAGAGCGTGGAGGACGTCTTCGCCCTCCCCAAGCAGCTCGTCGGCGAAGGCACGCTCTTCCTCCTGCAGGTCGCCGGTGACTCCATGATCGACGCCGCCATCGCCGACGGCGACTGGGTCGTGGTCCGCCAGCAGCCGGTGGCCGAGAGCGGTGACATCGTGGCCGCCATGATCGAGGGCGAGGCCACGGTCAAAACCTTCAAGCGCAAGGACGGCCACATCTGGCTGGTCCCGCACAACGCCAACTACGAGCCGATCCCCGGCGACGAGGCCAGCGTCCTGGGCAAGGTCGTAGCAGTCCTCCGCCGCCTCTGACGACCGGCTTCCCCCACTGACACCCAGCATCGGTGCGGCTTTGCGCCGCACCGACGCTAGGTCTCATGGGTACGGCAATTCCGGGAGTAGGCCTGTACCTAGGTGCACCCTGTCCTGCACCCAGCGTGATTCCTCGGGTGAAGCCCGGTCCGTAACGTCGCCGGTATGACACTCATCGAAGCGAAAGACCTCCGCAAAAGTCGCGCACGCAACATCGCTCTCTGGGTGCTTCAGGTGCTTGCCGCAGCCTGCTTCCTCCTGGCGGCCGCCGGTAAGCTGACCGGCGCCGAGCCGTCCGCCTCCACCTTCGAGGCGCTCGGGTGGGGCGACTGGTTCCGCAACCTGGTGGGCGTGCTTGAGATCGTCGGGGTCGTAGCGCTTTTCGTCCCCTTGCTGACAGGGCTCGCCGCGCTGGCCTTCGCCGTGCTGATGGCCGGTGCGGTCGCGACCGAGGCGTTCGTGACCGGTGGCGGCGTGGTCCTGCCGCTGATTCTGCTCGTGGTGTCCGCAGTGATCGCCTGGGGCCGCCGAGGCAGCATCGCCCGCCTCCGGGCTCTGGTCACCCGGCGGTAATACGACGCCGCCCATCGAGCGGGGACCTTCCCAGCGGCGACGCGTCATTGGCCCGGCGCATCCGCAGGGAAGCTCAGCGGGTCCCGGTGAGATGGCCGGCCAGGATCGTGGTGACCGACAGCGCGGTGTCGAAGTTCGGGACGAGCCGGTTTTTCGTCAGCGCGAAGGCGACACCCCGCGCGGGGTCGGCGTAGGCGTAGCTTCCGCCGCCACCCGGCCATCCGAATGCCGTGCGGTTCTCCTCGGGAGAGGCACCCATCCTGCCGATCGGGAAGCCCAGCGCCATCCGCGCCGGAGTACCGAAAACCTGATCCACCCCCTCGAACGCGAGCGCGGACAGTTCCGCCAATCGCGCAGAGTCCACGAGCCTGCCCTGCAGCACGGCGTTGTACATCGCAGCAAGGCCATGCGCCGTAGCGATACCCACCGACGGTATATCGGCGCCCAGGATCTCGCCGTTGTTGCCGAAATCGGCACTCGGCCGGTTCTCCCACGGCGCGAGGATCACCGCACCGCTGTCCGGGGCGGCAGGCCATGGCCGCGCCTGCTCCTCCAGACGCGCCAACCCCGGCAGTGACTCCTCCGGAGCGGCGAAGTAGAGCCGCCCCTCGATACCAAGCGGCGCAGTGATCCACTCACGCAGCAGCTCGCACATCCGCGGCCCGGTCGCGCGGCGGGCCAGTTCACCGACGAGATAGCCGAAGGTGTAGGAGTGATAGCCCATGGCGGCGCCCGGCCGCCGCCTGCTGCGGCGTCGGCAGGAGCTTCACCTGCACCACCAGTTTCACAATCGAACACACTACCCTTGGGCCCATGTCACCGCGTCGGGAACCAACCCCGATATCCGGCGGGGCCGTAACGTGGTCTACAGCCTGCATGCGCATTTGGTCTTCACGCCCACATACCGGCGCAAGGTGTTCACCGACGAGATCCTGCGCCGCTGCGAAGACATCATGATCGAGATGTGCGACAGCTTCGCTGCCACGCTGGTGGAGTTCAACGGCGAACACGACCATGTCCACCTGCTAGTGCACCATCCGCCCAAGGCGGCGCTCTCGACTCTGGTCAACTCTCTCAAGGGCGTCTCAGCGCGGCTGCCGCGCAAGGAGTTTCCAGTCCACATCCGCCGGTATCTGTGGGGCGGCCATTTCTGGTCCCCCTCGTATTTCGCCGCGTCCTGCGGCGGGGCACCCCTATCGATCATCAAGGAGTACATCGAGAACCAGAAGCGGCCAGGCTGAGCTACCCACACAGACCGACTGTCAGAGCACCGCTCAGGCCTGGGGGCCCTCCCGCGCTGTCGTTTCCTCCCGGGCGTAAACGCCCGGGGTTCCACACCAGATCACGCTGAAGATCGGCGTACCGGAGGTGACCGGCCGCCCGCCGGCCGGATCGGCCGTACCGGCCACCGCGTCGACGATCAGCGCGCCATCCTGATAGACCGCGTCCTGCACACCGGTCTCCGCGCCGGCACCGACCAGCGCATCGATATGACGCTGGATCTGTTCCTGTATCTCACTCATCGCTACCCTCGTCACCCCCTGCCCGCGCGGAGGAATCGCCCCTCCGGCCGGCGGAGGATGGTGTGTCGGGCCAAGTCAACCGACGGCTGCCCACCGCGCGGACAACCATCAGCCACGAAGCCCTCACGTGCTGGTCGAACTGACCGGCATACGCTGCTGCTACCCACCCGCGAAGCACACGCCGAACGCGAGCTCAGGGCGTGCGTGGGTTGGGGGTGGCGGCCTAGGGGGATATAGGCGGGTATTTCTAGACTGGGTGGGTGAGCGACGCATTTGTGGGCGCAACCCTGAAGTCAACCAACGATGGACTCAAGTGGGCGAAGGCCGGACCCGAGGTCATTCCGGCCTGGGTCGCCGACATGGATCTGCCCACCGCCCCGGCGGTGATCGAGGCGCTGCACCGGCGGGCTGACGGCGATCTCGGCTATCCCGCCTGGCTCGACCGGCCGACGGGCGGTCCGCTGGCGGAGGCGTTCGCCGCGAGGATGACCGCGAAGTACGGCTGGAGTCCGGACCCGGGGCTGGTGCGACCCTTCTCTGACATCAACCAGGCACTCCAGGTGCTGCTCCACGTCTGGACCGAGCCGGGTGACGCGGTCGCCGTGCACACCCCGGCCTACCATCCGTTCCTCGGCACACTGGCGTCGATGGAACGCCCGCTCCGTCCCATCCAGGCCCGGCCTGACGGCGATTCGTGGCGGTTCGAGGTGCCGGATCTGTCCGGGTGCAAGGTGCTGCTGCTGGTCAACCCGCACAACCCCACCGGCAGGGTCTTCTCCCGCGCGGAGTTGGAGGAGCTGGCCGAGCACGCTGAACGGCACGACCTGATGGTCATCGCCGACGAGATCCACGCCGATCTGGTGTACGGCCCGGAGCGCCACATCCCCTTCGCCACCATCCTCCCGGCACGCACGGTCACCCTGACGTCGGCCACCAAGGCGTTCAACCTGGGCGGCGTCCGGTGCTCGGTGGCGCACATCGGCGCGCCGGAGGTGCGTAAGGCGCTCGACGCCCAGCCTGCCTTCCTGTACGGCTCGCCGGGCGTGCTCGGTGTGGAGGCCACGGTCGCGGCGTGGCTGCACGGTGACGGCTGGCTGGAGGAGGCCCGCGCACTGCTGGACCGCAACAGGCGCACGATCGCCGCACGCCTGCCCGACGGGGTGACGTACCGGATCCCCCAGGCCACCTACCTGGCGTGGCTCGACTACGGCCGGCCGGGCATGGCCGAAGTCCTGGAGAACGAGGCCAAGGTGCTGCTCAGCGACGGCGCGGCGTTCGGGCCGGGCGGCGAGACGTACGTACGGCTGAACTTCGCCACCACCGAGCCCGTTCTCGACGAGCTGCTGCGGCGGCTCGCGACCACGACGGCGTGACGCCCGCAGGCCCTCCGTGCGGAAGATCCGCACCGAGGGCCTGACGTCTACGGCGACCGCCGCGCAGCAGCCCTACGGCAGCGGCGGGAGGTCCGGAGGGCTGGCCGCGGGGTGCTCCTCCAGGGCGGCGAGGGCGAGCTCGACCGCCTTGTCCAGCTGTGGGTCACGCCCCGCGGCCCGGTCGTGCGGGGCCATGACCACCTCGACGTCCGGGTCGACGCCGTGGTTCTCCACGCCCCAGCCGTGGCCTTCCAGCCAGAACGAGTAGCGGGGCTGGGTGACGACGGTGCCGTCGACGAGGGAGTAGCGCGAGTCGATGCCGATCACGCCGCCCCAGGTGCGGACGCCGACGAGGGGGCCGATGGCGCGGTTCTTGATGCCGGCGCTGACGATGTCGCCGTCGGAGCCGGCGAACTCGTCGGTGACGGCGACGATGGCGCCGCGCGGTGAGTCCCCGGGGTAGCGCATCGGCTCGTAGCCGCGTGCTCGCATCCAGCCGGTGACCCGCCGCGACAGCTTCTCCAGCACGAGCTCGGAGACGTGCCCGCCACCGTTCTCGCGTACGTCCACGACGAGCCCGTCGAAGGCCATCTCCGTACGCAGGTCGCGGTGGAACTGCGCCCAGCCGGAGGCCACCATGTCCGGGACGTGCAGGTAGCCGAGCCTGCCCCCGGACGCCTGCCTGACATGGGCGCGGCGGCTCGCGACCCAGTCGTGGTAGCGCAGCCGGGTCTCGTCGGCGATGGGGGTGACCACGACCTTGCGCGGGTCGCCGCCCGTCGCGGGCCGCACGGTCAGCTCGATGGGGTGGTCGGCGGTGCCCGCGAGCAGCGGCAGGGGGCCGCGGGTGGCGTCGACGGGGCGGCCGTTCACAGCGGTGATGGCGTCACCCTCGCGTACGGCCACGCCGGGGGCGAGCAGCGGCGAGCGGGCGTCGTGGTCGGACGACTCGCCCGGCAGGATGCGTTCGACGCGCCACACCCCGTCGGGGTCGCGGGCGAGGTCGGCGCCGAGCAAGCCCTGGCGGCGGCGCGGGTCGAGGTGCGCGCCGCCGGCGATGGCATAGGCGTGGGAGGTGCCGAGCTCGCCCTGCACCTCCCAGAGCAGGTCGATCAGCTCGGAGTGGGTGCCGATGCGCTCGACGAGGGGCGCGTAGCGGTCGAGCACGCCCTGCCAGTCGACGCCGTTCATGTCCTCGCGCCAGTAGTGGTCGCGCATGAGCCGGCCGGCTTCGTGGTAGCCCTGCCGCCATTCGGCGACGGGGTCGAGCTGGACGGCGATCCGGTCGAGGTCGATGCCGACCGTGTCGTCGCCGTCGGTGGCGGGGCGGGTCTGCATGCCGTTCTTGCCGTTGCCGACGAGCCGGGTGCCGTCGCCGCTGACCTCGAAGGCCTTGAACTCCTTGCCGAGCTCGGACTTGGCGCGCTTCTTGAAATCGTAGCGTTCCAGGACGATCTCGCCGGTGCTCTCGGTGCCGTCGCCGAGGCGGCCGGTGAGCGGGTGGCGGAGCCAGACGAGCGCGTCCTTGGCGGTGCGCAGGTTGCCGTAGTTGGCGGCGGGCACCGGGACCGGCACCACCCGGGACTGCAGCCCTTCGGGGTCGACCTCGGTGCGCGGCGGGGCGTCGTCCTTCTGCTTGTCGTCCGCGGGCGGCTGGTCGTCCTCGCCGTTGAAGCCGCGCCCCTGCAGGCTGGGGTCGAACGGGGAGGGCGTGGTGGCGCGCAGCGGCACGAGGTACGGCCGGCAGCCGGTGGGGAACGACAGGTCGAACACGTGCGCGTCGTAGACCGGGTCGAACGTCCGGACCGACAGGAACGCCAGATGCTTGCCGTCCTTGGTGAAGACCGGGCCGTAGTCGGAGAAGCGCAGCGGGGTCACCTCGATCGACGAGGTGCCGTCGACACGGCCGATCTTGATCTGGGACAGCGGTTCCTGGTGCGGGTGCACCCAGGCCAGCCAGGCGGAGTCGGGTGAGAAGGTCAGGCCGCTGATGTCGCCGTGCGCGGTGCGGTCGAGCTCCCGGAGCTGCCCGCTCTCCAGGTCGACGACGAGCAGCCGCCCGTCGTGGGTGGCGACGGCGGCGTGCTTGCCGTCGGGCGCCGCGGCCAGGTCGAGGACGCGGCCGAGCTCGCCGGCGGCCAGGGTGCGGATCTCGCCGCCGGGGCTGCCGATCTCCAGCCCGTCCTCGCCGGTGGCGTCGGACACCCAGATGGCGTGGCCGTCGGCGTCCAGCACGCGCGGGAGCCGTACCCTGACTCCGGGCTGGACGCGCAGCGCTCCGGCGGGGCCGTCGCGGTGGGTGAGCCAGTGGGCGGTGCCGCGGATCTCCACGGCGCTGGCCCGTCCGGTGGTGTCGGGCGAGAAGGCGCCGACGCGGGCCGGCGCGGGCTTCCTGGCGCGGGCGGGGCGGGGGCCGCTGAGGTTGACCTCCAGGGGGTACGGCTCGGCGTCCAGGCTCTCCAGCAGCCACAGGTCGCCGGCGTGGCCGTAGATGACCCGCTCGCCGTCGGTGGTGGCGTGGCGGGCGTAGAACTCCTCGTGGGTGCTGTGGCGGCGCAGGTCGGAGCCGTCGGGCAGGCAGGAGTAGAGGTTGCCGATGCCGTCGGTGTCGGCAAGGAAGGCGATCCTGTCGCCCACCCACATGGCCGCCCAGTGCTGGGCGGCGTTGTCGGCGAACAGGCGGGTGAACTCGCCGGAGCCTTCGGCGTCGACCCAGATCTTGCCGGCCGTGCCGCCCCGGTAGCGCTTCCAGCTCGACGGGTCGCGGAACATCGGCGACACGGTGACCACACGGTCACCGCTGGTGGACAGGTCGCTCACCCATCCGTACGGCAGGCGGGTCGCGGGGCCGCCGTCGAGCGGGATCTCGTGGGCCCAGGTCCTGATGCGCCCGCCCTGGCCGGTGGCGCTGACCGCGCGCACCCGCCCGTCGGCGCTCCAGCCGCGCACCTGCGTGGTCGGGGCGCCCCAGTGGGTCAGCCGCTCGCCCTGCGAGCCGTCGAGCTCGGCGGCGAACACCTCGGGGGCGCCTTCGCGGCTGCTCGTCCAGGCGAGGTGGCCGCCGTCGGGGGAGAATCTCGGGTTCGACACGGGGGTCCGGTCAGCGGTGAACCTCCAGGCCCTGCCGCCGGTCACGGGGGCGAGCCAGACGTCGTCATCCGCTACGAAGGTGACCAGGTCACCGCATAGATGGGGGTATCTCAGGTAAGCGCCAGTTGTCACAGCTGAACCCTAATAGCAGGTCCCAGCCATGGGTTCATCAAAATCTCGCCGCCCTGAGCCGAAACCGGCCCTGGCCCGGTTCGGAAGCGGGTCAAGACCCTCACCGGCGTGGATACGAGAAAGGGGCGAGGGAAGAGGGCTCGCGTCCGCTTCGTACAGATGTGAGGCTTTCATGCGATTCTTCACCCGTACCCACCAGATCCCGCTCCGCCTGGCGACCGGGGCCTTCTTCCTGAACTCCGGCCTGAGCAAGGCCGAGGCCGACGAGCCTACCGCCGCGGGCTTGCACGGCATGGCCTCGCACACCTATCCCTTCCTGTCCAAGCTTGACCCGCAGCGGTTCACCCGGCTGCTGTCGAAGGCCGAGATCGCGCTCGGCACCGCCCTGCTGATCCCGGTGGTGCCGCCGCTGCTGGCCGGGGCCGCGGTCACCGCGTTCGCGGGCGGGCTGATCGGCCTGTATCTCAGGACGCCCGGCATGCGCGAGGAGGGCAGCATCCGGCCCACCCAGCAGGGCCTCGCCGTGTCGAAGGACATCTGGCTGCTGGGCATCGGGCTCAGCCTGGTGCTGGAGGAGCTCGGCGACCGCCAGGCCCACCTGCGGCCGGTGATCGTCGCCGAGCGATAACTAGCCAGGACAAATCAGGGTAGTTCGGACAGCATGCCAGAATTCGGCTACACCCTGATGTGCGAACAGACACCCGCCCGCCGGCTGGTGGACTTCGCCGCCATGGCGGAGCGAGCCGGCTTCGACTACGCGGTCATCTCCGACCACTTCTTCCCGTGGATCGAGGAGATGGGCCACTCACCGTACGCCTGGTCGGTCCTCGGTGCGGCCGCGCACGCCACCGAGCGCCTGCCGCTGATGACCTACGTGACCTGCCCGCTCATGCGCTACCACCCGGCCGTGGTGGCGCAGAAGGCCGCCACCATGGGCGAGCTCACCCAGGGCCGCTTCACCCTCGGCCTGGGCGCCGGCGAGAACCTGAACGAGCACGTGATCGGCGAGGGCTGGCCCTCCGTCGACGTCCGGCACCGCATGCTCAGCGAGGCGGTACGGATCATCCGCGAGCTGTTCGGCGGTGACTACGTCACCTTCCAGGGCGAGTTCTACGACGTGGACTCGGCCAAACTGTACGACCTGCCCGACTCACCGGTCCCGATCGGCATCGCCGCCTCCGGCGGCGCCTCGGCGCGGCTCGCCGCGGAGTACGGGGACAGTCTGGTGATCAACGAACCGATGCCGGACGTGGTGGAGCGCTTCAGGGCCGCCGGAGGCGCGGGCAAGCCGGTGTACGGCCAGCTCCCCGTCTCCTACGACACCGACGCCGAAGCCGCCAAGGAACGCGCCCACCGGCTGTGGCGCTGGTCGGCGGTGGGCGGCTGGAAGGTCATGGCCGAGCTGCCCGGCCCGGTCAACTTCGAGGCCGCCGCCGGCACCGTACGGCCCGACGACGTCGCACGGAGTGTGCCGTGCGGCGACGACGTGGACGCGGTCGTGGAGGCGGCCAGGAAGTACGTCGAGGCCGGCTACACGCATCTCGCGCTCGTGCAGATCGGCGCCGACCAGCAGGAGCCGTTCTTCGGCTGGGCGCAGGAGAAACTGCTGCCCGCGCTGCGCCGCCTGTGAGAGGCGGCGCGACGCGGGGATCAGGGAACGATGTTGACCAACTTCGGGGCACGCACGATCACCTTGCGAGGCGTGCCCCGCAGGTGGGCCTGGACCTTCTCCGAGGCCAGCGCCAGCTCGCGCAGCGCGTCCTCGGAGACGTCGGGCGCGACCTCCAGCCGGTCGCGCACCTTGCCCGCCACCTGCACGACGCAGGTCACCGACTCCTGCACCAGCAGCGCCGGGTCGGCGGCCGGCCAGCCGGCCTTGGCGACGGTGCCGCCGGTGTGGCCCAGCCGCTCCCAGCCCTCCTCGGCCGTGTAGGGCGCCACCAGCGACAGCATGACCGCCAGTGCCTCCGCGGCCTCACGCACCGCCGGGTCGGCCGCGCCGGGGCCGGAGTCGATCGCCTTGCGGGCGGCCGACGTCAGCTCCATCAGGCGCGCCACCGCGACGTTGAAGCGGTAGGAGTCCAGCAGTTTGGTGACCTCGTCGATGGTGTGGTGGGTGACCTTGCGCAGCGCCGGGTCACCGCCGTCATAGGAGACCCCGGGCGGGCTCGCCACCTCGTCCATGACGCGGAAGGCGCGGGCCAGGAACTTCTGCGACGCGGCCGGCGACAGGTCGGCCCAGTCGATGTCGTCCTCCGGCGGCCCGGCGAACACCATGGTCAGGCGCACCGCGTCCACACCGAAGTCGTCGATCTGCTGGCCCAGGTCCACACCGTTGCCCAGGGACTTCGACATGGCCTTGCCGCCGTTGATCACCTGCCCCTGGTTCAGCAGCCGCCGGAACGGCTCGGTGAAGCTGACCATGCCCATGTCGTGCAGGACCTTGGTGAAGAAGCGCGCGTACAGCAGGTGCAGCACCGCGTGCTCGACGCCGCCGACGTACTGGTCGATCGGGCCCCACTTGCGGACCTGCTCGACGTCGAACGGGCCGTCGGTGTAGCCGGGCGAGCAGTAACGCAGGAAGTACCAGGAGGAGTCGACGAAGGTGTCCATCGTGTCGGTGTCGCGCTTGGCGGCGCCGCCGCACTTGGGGCACTCGACGTTGACCCACTCGGTGGCACTGGCCAGCGGGGAGACGCCCTTGGGTGACAGGGCCTCGCCACGCAGGTCGGGCAGGGTGACGGGCAGCTGCTCGTCGGGGACGGGCACCTCGCCGCAGTCGGGGCAGTGGATGATCGGGATCGGCGTACCCCAGAAGCGCTGCCTGGACAGCAGCCAGTCGCGCAGCCGGAAGTTGACCGTGCCCTCGCCCTTGCGGTCGACCTCCAGGATATCGATGATCTTGGCGATGGCCTCGGTCTTGGTCAGGCCGTCCAGCGGGCCGGAGTTGACCAGCTTGCCCTCGCCCGGGGTGGCGACGCCGGTCTCGCCCGGGTCGGCCAGGCCGGTGTGCACGACGACCTTCACCGGCAGCCGGAACTTCATGGCGAAGTCCAGGTCGCGCTGGTCGTGCGCGGGGACGGCCATGATGGCGCCGTGGCCGTAGTCGGACAGGACGTAGTCGGCGGCCCAGACCGGGATGCGCTCGCCGTTGACCGGGTTGATCGCGTAGCGGCCCAGGAAGACGCCGGACTTGTCCTTGTCGGTGGACAGCCGCTCGATGTCGCTCAGCTTGGCGACCTCGGCGCGGTAGGCCTCGAAGGCCGGGCGCCGCTCGTCGGTGACGATCTCCTCGGCCAGCGCGGCGTCCACCGCGACCACGAAGAACGTGGCGCCGAACAGGGTGTCGGGGCGCGTGGTGTAGACGTGGACCGGCTCGTCGCGGCCCTCGATCTCGAACAGCACGTCGGCGCCCTCTGAGCGGCCGATCCAGTTGCGCTGCATGGTCATCACGCGCTCGGGCCAGCCGCCCTCCAGCTCGTCCATGTCGTCCAGCAGCCGCTGCGCGTAGTCAGTGATCTTGAAGTACCACTGCGTCAGCTCGCGCCTGATCACGTCGGCGCCGCAGCGCTCGCACTTGCCGGCCACGACCTGCTCGTTGGCCAGCACCGTCTGGTCGTTGGGGCACCAGTTGACCAGGCCGCCCTTGCGGTAGGCCAGGCCACGCTCGAAGAACCGGTTGAACAGCCACTGGTTCCAGCGGTAGTAGTCGGGGTCGCTGGTGTGCAGGCGGCGCGACCAGTCGAAGGAGACGCCGTAGCGCTTGAAGGAGTTGGCCTGCGTCTCGATGTTGGCGTAGGTCCACTCGGCGGGGTGCGCGTTGCGCTTGATCGCGGCGTTCTCCGCGGGCAGGCCGAAGGAGTCCCAGCCGATCGGGTGCAGGACGTTGTAGCCCTGCTGGAACCAGTAGCGCGAGACCACGTCGGCGATGGCGAACACTTCGCCGTGGCCCATGTGGAGGTCACCCGAGGGATAGGGGAACATGTCGCACACGTAGCGCCGTTCGCGGGTGTCGGCGGCGTCCTCGCTCGCCCGGAACGGGTCCAGCTCCTCCCATCGCTGCTGCCACTTGGCCTGCAGCGCCTGCGGGTCGTACTCACTCACGGCGGTCGTCCTTCTGATTGACTCGGACCCATAAGAAAACCCCTCGTGCGCAACGAGGGGTAGCCGCGACGGCGAGATGCTCAGAGCCGTCGCGGCCCGCTAAGAAGCAGGGTCGCGGAACGCATAGGTCAAGCCTAGCGCACGTCTTCGGCAGAATGCAGACGGTCGATCGAGGTACGGGGGCACAATGGATCCTTCAGGTCTGGTGAGATCTGATGGTGATCTATCCGTTGTGACCTCATATGTCCCTTTAGAATACTGTCGTCGCCGTGGTGCATCCAGCTGAGCCAGAACGCTCGGAGGCCGACCTGCCCATGCAGGATCCGCCGACCGATCCGCACGGCTTCGCCCGTTTCCCTGCGGAACCGGCAGGATCTCCTAGAAGATCCCATGAGATCATGCATGACACGTCGAAGTCGGACAGTAACTCGGGAGGGCCGGCAGCAATGGCAACGGAGAATTCCGGAGCACCCCACCTGCCGCCGTCCTGGCCCGAGGCACCGCAGCGGGACGCCCCCGCCTGGCCGGAGCCCCCGCGGAACGACGTCCCGACCTCCTGGCCCTCGGCCGGCGCAGGCCCGCAGCAGTCCGCCCCGTCCTGGCCGGAACCGGCATCCCGCGAGGCACAGGCCGGCTGGCCGGAGCCCGCCCGCGACGAGGTGCCCACCGGCTGGCCGCAGAGCTCGCCGCAGCCTCAGCCCTCCTGGCCGGAGGCCTCCCAGCCCGCGCACGGCCCCCAAGGCGGCCGCCCCGAAACCTCCCCCGGCCCCGGCCCCGGCGCGTCGTCGCCCGCCCAGGGCCCCTGGCCGGAGCCGCCCGTGCACGACCCCGTCCCGGCCTGGGCCGAAGCCCCCGCCAAGCAAGCCGCCGCCTGGGCCAACCTCTCCTCCCCGGCCCCCTGGCCGCAGCACGACGCCGCCCACGCGAGCGCCGCCTACGACCGGGCCCCCGCACCGCCGCACGACCAGACCCTGCCCGGCGCCTTGCCCCCGCACGACCGCGCCGGGCCGTACGACCAGACCTCGCCGCCGCGGGACGAGCGGGCGAGCACCTACAACGCGACGCACGACCAGACTCCGCTGGACGACAGAGGGACAGCGGTGTACGGACAGGGAGTTTCTCCGTTGGACGAGCGCGCCGCCGCGCCGCGTCACCAGGCCGCCACCCCGCTCGACGACCGCGCGACGCCGCGCGGTCCGGGCGGCGGTCCCGCCGATGACCGGACCATGACGTACGGCCAGCAGAACGGCCAGCACATCGGGCAACCGGGCGGGCACCCAGGCGGGCACCCGGGTGGGCAGCCGGGCGGCCGGGTGGACGAGCGGCCCGGCCAGGACGGCGGCCGGCCCGGCGAGCAGCATCCGGAGCAGGGCAGGCCGGGGCACAACCTGAGCCGCGACCCCTCCGACCCGGACCGGCCGTTCGTGACGGCGGGGCAGATCAGCGGCTCGCGCACCCCGCCGCCCGAGCGTCAGCAGGAGCTCTGGAACACCGTCTTCGGCGACAACTACCAGGCGATGGGCGAGCCCGAGTCGCTGGACGACCCGGGCAAGCCCATCTGGATCTACGCGCTGGCCGGTTCGGTGGCCATCGCGCTCGTCGCCGCGCTGCTGTGGGCGTTCCTCGCGGGCCCGCTGGCAGGCGAGGAGCCGCCCAAGACGAACGTGGCGGTCACCAAGTCCACACCCCCCGCCGCACCGACGAAGAAGCCGGTGAACGCGATCGGCCGGCTGCCGAGGTACCGGGGCAAGGCCGCCCCGGTGATCGGCACGGTGCCGAACGCCCAGGCGGGGATCACCGTGCCGCGCCTCGGCGGCACCTGGCGGCTCGACCAACGGTCCACGGTCAAGGGCACCTACGGCTTCGACACCCGCCAGTACGCGCTGATCGACTCGGACACCGCCGGCCAGATCCTCACCGGTCCGCTGCCCAGCCGGCTGACCGATTACTACACCACTCCCGACGACCTGGAGCCGGTGATCAAGGCCGTCGTGGTGGACGCGCGCAAGCGCTTGTTCCCGGAGGGCAACACGGTCCGTAAGATCGCCCAGCAGCCGATCAAGGTGGGCGACGCCACGGGCAGGCTGATGGCCTACTCGCTGACCTCCCCCACCGAGAAGGCCACCATCGTCACGGCCGCGATCAACACCGGCGGCGAGGTGCCGGCGATCGTCTACATGTCGATCCCGGCGGAGGGCAAGGCCCTCCTGCCCGACATCAACACCGTGGTGAAGCGACTCAGCCTCAGCCAGGGCTGACCGGCCGGGTCAGAACGTGCACTCCATGTGCTTGATGCCGTTGATGAAGCTGGAGTGCAGCCGGTCGGGGCTGCCGCCCTCGATCTGCGGCACCCGGCTCAGCAGCTCCCGGAACATCACGGTGATCTCGCGGCGGGCCAGGTGGGCGCCCAGGCAGAAGTGCGGCCCGGGGCCGCCGAACCCGACGTGCGGGTTCGGCCGGCGGGTGACGTCGAACCGGCCCGGGTCGGCGAACACCTCGGCGTCCCGGTTGGCAGCCCAGTAGTACAGCAGGACCTTCTCGCCCTCGCGGTAGAGGTGACCGTTCATCTCGTGGTCGCGGGTGACCTTGCGGCGCATGAAGTTGACCGGCGAGGCGAGCCGGACGATCTCCTCGACCGCCGTGGGGGTGTGGTGGTCGAAGTCGCTCAGCCACAGCGCCCGCTGGTCGGGGTTGCGGGTGAGCAGGCGCAGTCCGTACGAGATGGCGTTGCGGGTGGTCTCGTTGCCCGCAACGACCAGCAGGATGAAGAACGAGCCCAGCTCCTGCATGGTCAGCCGCTCGCCGTCGATGTTGGCGTTGACCAGTGACGAGGTCAGGTCGTCGGTGGGGTCCTCGGCACGCTGGGCGGCCAGGTCCTGGACGAGCTGCTGCAGCTCCATGCCGGCGGTGAGCAGGCGCTCGGCGATCTTGTCGAGGTCGGTGCCGGCGTACTCGGGGTCGAACCCGCCGAGGATCACGTTGGAGCGCTCGAAGACGAAGCCGTAGTCGCGCTCCGGGATGCCCATCATGTCGCAGATGATCTTCAGGGGCAGGCGGGCGGCGACCTCGGTGACGAAGTCACAGCCGGGGCCCTTGGCCAGCAGGTCGTCGACGATCTTCGTGGCCGCGCTCTCCACGTCGGCCTCGAACTGCTTGATCATCTTGGGCGTGAAGGCACGGGAGACGATCCGGCGCAGACGCGCGTGCCGTGGATCGTCCATGTTGATCATGGAACCGAAGTACTCGGCGAACTCCGCCGGCATGTCCGGGATGTTCGTCGCGCCGCCCTGGCCGGAGCTGAAGACGTCGGGGGTGCGGCTGGCTTCGAGGATGTCGGCGTGCTTGACCAGGGCGTAGTAGCCGGGGCCCCTGGGCGCGAAGGAGATCTCGGGCTCCTCGAAGAAGGCCGGCGTCCGCAGCCCGCGCAGCAGCTCGAACGCCTGCTCGCGCTCCGCCATGGGCTTGGCCCAGAAGAGGCTGTCCGACAGGTCGAAGTCAACGACGCTCATGAGGCCATCCTTGGAGTCGGGGGCACGTACGTCAATGCTTTGGCACGTACACCGTACGTACGCGGCCGGAAAACCTGTTGAAACGCGCGCCGGGTGATCGCTACGGTTCCCCGCGTGACGTACTACTTCTTCCTCCGCTAGCGACCCGCCGGCGGGTCGCGGACGACCCCACCGCCGGTGATGCGGGACGGCCGACCGCCGCCCCGGGTCGCTTTGTGGGAGAAAGTACGTGCATACTCCGCTGTCCGCGGTCAGTCCTGCCCTTGTCGTCGCCAGGACGGTGCGTGGCATCGAGCCACTGGTCGCCGCGGAAGTCCACCGCCGCCGGCTCGGCACCGTCCGCGAGCTTCGCCGCCGCGAGGTCTGGTTCGAGCCCGCCGCCCCCGTCCCCGCCCTGCTGGGACTGCGAACCGCCGACGACGTCCTGCTCGCGGCAGCCGTCGTCGACGGCATCGGCCACGACCGATCGGCCCTACGCCGCCTGTCTCAGGCGGCCCGCGACCTCGACACCACGCGCTTGACCGGCCTCCGCGCCGGGCACACCCGGGCATCCGACGACGAGCCGGGGCCGGTGACGCCGCCATCGGGACCGGGCCGCGAGCTAGGTCCGGTGATCTCCTCATCGGGACCGGGCGGTGTGCCGGGGCTGGAGGTGTCGGCGTCGTTCGTGGGGCGGCGCAACTACACGCGGTTCGAGATCGAGGATGCCGTTGGCGAGGAGCTCGGCGGGCGGCTGTGCCTGCCGTACCACTCGCGAGCGCGGGGCGGGGTGCCGCCGCGTGGGTCGATGGCCTGGCGGGTGACGATCGAGGGTGAACGGGCGCTCATCGCCCTGCGCGCCTCCGGCAGGCCGTTGCATCGCAGGCCGTACAAGATCGACTCGATCGCCGGCACCCTGCACCCCCCGCTGGCCGCCGCCATGGCCGAACTCGGCGGGCTCAGCCGGCCCAGCAAGCTCGATGGGCCGAGCGGACTCGGTGGACCGGGCGGACTCGGTGCGCGCGGCGGGCGCGATGAGCGGCTTACGGTGCTCGATCCCTGCTGTGGTGCCGGGACGACGCTGATCGAGGCGGGTGTGCTCGCGCCGCACGCCCGGCTGCTCGGGCTGGACCACGACCCTGGCGCGGTGGCCACCGCCGCCGCGAACGCCGCCCGCATGCCCACGGCCGGACGGCCGGCCTGGGGCGTGGCCGACGCCGGGCGGATACCGGTGGCGGACGGGAGCGTGGACCGGGTGCTGGTGAACCCGCCGTGGGGGCTGCAGGTGCCTGCCAAGGGCCTGCTCGCGCGAGACCCCTGGCGGTTGTGGCGGCAGGTGCGCCGCGTGCTGGCCGACGACGGCCTGGTGGTGGCCCTGCTGCACGACATCGCGGCGGACCCGCCCGGGTTCGCGCCGGTCCGGCGGCTGGAGGTGAGCCTGATGGGGCGGCACCCGGTGATCGCGGTGCTCAGAGAACAAGGCCGCACCGGGTCCCGACGACCCTGAGCCCACGCCGGTCAGCCGGCACCCGGCACCCGGCGCTGGGCCAGGCTCAGTGCCGGGTGATCAGGTCGGCCGCCTTCTCGCCGATCATGATGGCCGGGGCGTGCGTGTGGCCGCGATTCAGCGTCGGCATGACGGACGCGTCCACCACCCTGAGCCCCTGGACACCGCGCACCTTCAGGGTGGGGTCCACGACGGACTCTTCGTCCGCGCCCATCCGGCAGGTGCCGACCGGGTGGTAGAGGGTCTCGCCCCGCTCGCGCACCCACTGCGCCAGCTCGTCGTCGGTCTCGGGCGCGGTGTAGGGCGCCATCGGACCGTCCGCGTACGGCTGCATCGCGGTGGTGGTGAAGACCTGCTGGGCCACCTTCAGCCCGGCGACCAGCCGCCTGACGTCGGCCTCCTTGGCCAGGTAGCCGGGGTCGATCAGCACCTCGCGGCCGTTCAGCCCGACCCTGCCGCGGCTCTCCGGCTGCAGCAGGATGACGCCGACGGTCAGGCCGTGGGCGGTGGGCGGGGTGAGGCCGTGGTCGATGAAGGGGCCGGGCGCGAAGATCAGCTCGATGTCCGGCGCCGGCTCCTCGGGCGAGGTCCTGAGGAAGGCGACGGCCTCGCCCACGTTCGTGGTGAGCATGCCGGAGCGCAGCACGAGGTAGCGCAGCAGGTTGCCGATCGACTCGGCCCTGGTCAGGGTGACGGGCTGCTTGCAGGAGATGAACACCCCCGACGAGAGGTGGTCCTGGAGGTTCTTGCCCACCTGCGGCGAGTCGCGCACGATGGGGACGCCCGCGTCGCGCAGCTCGTCGGCCGCGCCCACGCCCGAGCGCAGCAGCAGGTACGGCGAGCCGATCGCGCCCGCCGACAGGATCACCTCCCGCCTGGCCCGCAGCACGGCGCCGCCGCTGTGCTGGACGCCGGTGGCGCGGGTGCCGTCGAAGATCACACGCTCCACGTTCGTGCCGGTGAGCACCGTCAGGTTGGGGCGTTTGCGCGCGGGGCGCAGGTAGCCGTCGGCGGCGCTCCAGCGGCGCCCGCGCTGCTGGGTGACGGGAGTGGGGCCGTAGCCGTCGTTGGAGGGGCCGTTCATCTCGGTCAGCCGGGGGATGCCGAGCTCTTCACACGCCCGCAGGAAGGCGGCGGTGGTGACGTTGGGGCTGCGCAGCTCGGAGATGAACAGCGGCCCCGCCGAGCCGTACACCTCGCCGTGGTTGCTGCCGACGCGCCGCTCGGCCCTGGCGAAGTACGGCAGGACCTCGTCGTAGGACCAGCCGGGGACCGCCCACTGGTCGTAGTCGCGCCTGCAGCCGCGCAACCACATCTGGGCGTTGAGCGAGGAGGAGCCGCCGATGACCCGGCCTCTGGGCCAGTAGAGCTCGCGGCCGGCCATCTCGCTCTGCTTGGCGGTGGTGAAGTTCCAGTCGTAGTCGGTCTTGAAGAGCTTGGCGAAGCCCGCGGGCATGCGGATCTCCAGCTTGTCGTCCTTCCCGCCGGCTTCGACCAGTGCCACGGACACCTCGGGGTCCGCCGAGAGTCTGTTGGCCAGCACGCATCCGGCCGACCCGGCTCCGACGATCAGGTAGTCGTACTCCACTGCCCCTCCCAGGGTGAGCAATCTGGTACTTGCTTACTCCACGTGGTGAGGCGCGTCCATACGTAGTTGTGACCTCTGTCACCTACCGGCCGGTATGGGTTGCTGCGAAGATGTCGCGCGAAGGCCAAACATGGGGAGGAAGGCACACATGCTGAACCTGTCGAGCGTCCTGGAAGACAGTGCGAGGAACACCCCGGACGGCACCGCCATCGTTTTCGGTGACATGCGCCTGCCGTACTCCATGATCGAGACTGTCGCCTGCCAGGTCGCGAACCTGCTGGTGTCCCGTGGCATCGGCAAGGGCGACAAGGTGGCGCTCGCCTGTCCCAACCTGCCCTATTTCCCGTTCGTCTACTTCGGCATCCTCAAGGCCGGGGCGACCGTGGTGCCGCTGAACGTGCTGCTGCAGGCCCGGGAGATCACCTACCACCTCAACGACAGCGACGCCAAGGCCCTGTTCTGCTTCGAGGGCACCCCCGAGCTGCCGCTGGGCGAGCGGGGCAAGGCGGGCTTCGAGGGCGCCGAGGGGTGTGAGCAGTTCTACGTGCTGCCCGCCACGCCGCTGGCGACGGAGTCGGAGTACGGCGAGTCGTTCTGGGCGGCGCTGGGCGGGATGTCAGGCGAGTTCGAGACGGTGCAGACCGCGGCCGACGACACCGCCGTGATCCTCTACACCTCCGGCACCACCGGCCAGCCCAAGGGCGCCGAGCTCAGCCACCAGAACATGCTGATGAACGTCATGGTCAACGACAAGATGTTCCCGCCCACCGAAGGCGGCGACACCTACCTCGCGGTCCTGCCGCTGTTCCACAGCTTCGGCCAGACGGTCTGCATGAACACCGGCTTCATGCGGGGCGCGACGCTGGTGCTGATGGCGCGCTTCGAGCCCGGCGAGGCGCTCGCCCTCATGAGCCGGGAGGAGGTCACCTTCTTCGCCGGCGTGCCGACCATGTACTGGGCCCTGCTCTCCAAGATCCACGCCGAGAACGCTACGGTGCCCACCTCGCTCAGGATCGCCGCGGCCGGCGGCTCCGCCTCCCCCGTCGAGGTGCTCAAGGACTTCGAGAAGACCTTCGGCCTGAGCATCCTGGAGGGCTACGGCCTGTCGGAGACCTCCCCCGTCGCCAGCTTCAACCAGCTCGGCCGGCCCACCAAACCCGGCACGATCGGCACGCCCATCTGGGGCGTGGAGATGAAGCTGATCGACAACGACTGGAAGACGGTCGACGGCGAGGGCCCCGGCGAGATCGCCATCCGCGGCCACAACATCATGAAGGGCTACTACGGCCGGCCCGAGGCCACCGCCGAGGTGATGAACAACGGCTGGTTCCGCACCGGCGACATCGCCACCCGGGACGCCGACGGCTACTACTCGATCATCGACCGGGCCAAGGACATGATCATCCGCGGCGGCTTCAACGTCTACCCGCGGGAGGTGGAGGAGGTCCTGGTCACGCACGAGGACGTCTCGCTCGCCGCCGTCGTGGGCGTCCCGCACGACACCCACGGCGAGGAGATCAAGGTGTACGTCATCCGCGTCCCCGGATCCTCGCTGACCGAGGAGGAGCTCATCGCCTGGAGCCGCGACAACATGGCGGCGTACAAGTATCCGCGCATCGTCGAGTTCCGCGACACGCTGCCGATGACGGCCACCGGCAAGATCCTCAAGCGCGAACTCCGCTGATCCCGTCCCGGGACCCTCTCCAGGGAGGGTCCCGGGACGCACGCGGATCAGGGCCAGTCGAGCGACGGACGCAGCGGCACACCCGCGCGGCCGTCCTGGTCCAGCTTGACGCCGAGGACCTGGTGCAGCTGGACCTTGTTGCGTTCGAAGCCGACGATGGAGCCCGCCATGTACAGGGCCCAGACCCGGGCCGTGCCCATGCCGACCTCGGCGACGGCTTCGTCCCAGTTGGCCTCCAGGTTGTCGCACCAGAACTTGAGCGTCCTGGCGTAGTGCTCCCTGAGGTTCTCCTGGTGGCGGATCTCGAAGCCGCAGTCCTCCATCTCCCTGACCAGCACGCCGACCGACTCCAGCTCACCGTCGGGGAAGACGTAGCGGTTGATGAAGCCGCCCTTGTTGAACGTCTTCTCCTTGCCGGTGGGCCGGGTGATGCAGTGGTTGAGCATGCGGCCGCCCGGCTTGAGCTTGCCGTACAGGAAGCTGAAGTAGGAGGTCAGGTTGGCCCTGCCGATGTGCTCGGTCAGGCCGATGGAACTCACCGCGTCGAAGCCCGACTCGGTGACGTCCCGGTAGTCCATGAACCGGACTTCGGCCAGATCCTGCAGCCCCGCCTCGGCGATGGCCTTCTGCGCCCATTCGGCCTGCTGCCTGCTGAGGGTCACGCCGAGGGCCTTGACGCCGTAGTGCTTGGCCGCGTGGATGACCATGCCGCCCCAGCCGCAGCCGACGTCGAGCAGCCGCATGCCGGGCTTGAGGCCGAGCTTGCGCGACACCAGGTCGAACTTGGCGAATTGCGCCTCCTCCAGCGAGGAGGACTCCTCGGGGAAGACCGCGCAGGTGTAGGCCATCGACGGCCCGAGCACCCACCGGTAGAAGCGGTTGGACACGTCGTAGTGGTGGTGGATCGCCTCGGCGTCACGCTGCTTGGCGTGCTGGGAGCCGAGCCGGGCCAGCGTGCTCTGGCGGATCTCCTGCGGCGGCGACGGCACCCGCATGAGCAGCGGCTTCACCCCCAGCGAGCGAACCGCGGCGAGTTTCTCCGCCGCGGTCAGGTCGATGGTGGTGATTTTCCACATGCGGTCGAGCAACGTATACAGATCGCCGCGCACATCAAGATGACCGGACACGAACGCCCTGGACAACCCCAGCTCGCCGGGCGCCTGTGCCAGATAGGCCACCGCTATCGGCGACTTCACCTCCAGCGCGACATCGGAGCCGTCCGGTCCCGCCTTGCTGCCGTCGTAGGCCGTGAACGCGATGTTGGCGTCAGAGCCGACGATTTTCTCGAAGAGAGACGCGAGAGCCATCTCATCACCTTCCCCGTACACACTTGTCGTACAGGTCCAGCAGGCGACCATGAGGGTCGTATTCCCGCTTGACCGGCCAATAGGCGTCGCCGTTGTAGAGCTGCCAGAACTGCTCACGGCCGTAGTAGGACGTCGAATAGAGAGACTTGTGCCCGTCCAACTCGTGCACTGAGCTCTCGATGAGCCGGTTGTAGTAGCCGTCGAACTGTCCCCGAGGCAACGGGACCAGGCCCCAGAAGCCGAAGTTGACGTACAACTTGCCCGGTTCGAGCGGATAGAGCGGCCAGTTGCCGGTGGCCCGCAGCGGGCACATCCACACCGGCGTCATGCCGACCTTGTCGTGGAAGAACTCCAGGAACCGGGCGCCCTGCTCGACCGGCACCTCCACGTCCTGGATGACCGACTCCTGCACCGGCTGGCCGCGCCACCTGTCGACGCGCGCGACCACGCCGTAGCGGCGGTCGAGGGCGACGAGCTTGCGGTAGACGTCGGAGCGCATCCAGCGGCGCGGCATGAGCGAGCGGACCACCGGCTGCTGCACGCCGAAGGCGCGCGAGCACCAGAACCAGTCGGTGTCCCAGCGCCACAGGTAGTCGCGGACGGTCAGCCAGTCGCGGTTGCGCTGCTGGATCGACTGGTAGTAGATGCGCATGCCGGTGTAGTCGGAGACGTACGGCGCGCGGTCGGCGAAGCGGCCGACCGTGACGTACATCTCCTGCGGGTCGAAGTAGACCCCGTCCACGAAGTCGACGGGCTCGCCGTCGTACGTCCGGCTCTCGCAGATCTCCTGCATGGCCAGCATGCACTTGTCGGCGTCGGTGAAGCGGATGTGGGTGAGCCGGACGTACGGCTCGACCCGGCGCAGTTTGATCCTGATGCGCAGGGCGTAGCCGAGCGTGCCGTAGGAGTTGGGGAACGCCCGGAAGAGCTCCTGGTGCTCGTTGTCCGCGCGCGCCACGACGATCCGGCCGTCGCCGGTGAGGATCTCGAGCTCCTCCACCGACTCGTGCGGCAGGCCGTCCCTGAAGCTGGTGGACTCGATGCCCAGTCCCGTCACCGCTCCCCCGAGGGTGATGGTCTTGAGCTGCGGGACCACGTACGGCATGAGCCCGTGCGGCAGCGTGGCGTCCACCAGGTGCTCGTAGGTGGTCATGCCCTGCACCTCGGCGGTGAGCGTCTCGGGATCGACGCTGATGACCTCGTCGAGGTCTCTGGCCGACAGCTTGGCCGTCTTGCCCGAGTCACGGAACCTGAAGAGGTTGGACGTGGCCTTGGCCAGGCGCGGCGCGGCGTCGCCGGGAATCTCGGCGTACGACTGCCTGATGTGCTCTACTGCCCGTTGGTGTGTCGACATCGTCGTCATCACGCAAGCACCCCCTTGAGCCGGTAGAGATCGTCGTGAAGACGGTATCTCCCTGACTCGACCCGGAACAGACCGGGGTCGTTAAAGACACGAAAACTCTCGATAGTGCCAGCCGGCACCACTACAAAACAGACGAATCCGCGAATTTCCTTCGGATTATCGGCGAGACGCCGTTCACCACGTTCGCCACCTGGCGTCCGTCGAGCGCGGCGGTGAGGTTGTCCAGGGTGACCGTGATCAGGCGTCCGGTGGACTCTGAGGTCACTCCGGCCGCGTGCGGCGACAGCAGCACGCCGGGCAGCTCGCGCAGCGGGTCGTCCCTCGGCGGCGGCTCGGTCTCGAAGACGTCCAGCGCGGCTCCCGCCAGGTGGCCCGCACGCAGCGCGGCCACCAGCGCCCGCTGGTCGACGATCTCGCCCCTGGCCGCGTTGACCAGGATCGCGCCCTGCTTGAGCCGGGCCGGGTCGATCAGGCCGCGTGTCTCCGGCGCCAGAGCGATCACCGCGACCACCACGTCGCTGGAGGCCAGCAGCGTGTCCAGGTCGGTGTAACCGGGATCCTCCCGCGGCGTGCGCGTCCAGTAGGACACCTCGCAGCCGAGCGCCCGGAACAGGGCGGCACAGGCCACGCCGATCGGGCCGTAGCCGACGATCCCGACGCGTTGGCCGTGCAGCTCACGCGGCCGCAGGCCCTGCTGCGGCCAGTCGCCCGCGCGCACGGCGGCGTCCGCCTCGCCCAGCTTGCGCGTCAGCGACAGCGCGGCGGCCAGGCACCATTCGGAGACGGCGACGGCGCTGACGCCCGCGGTGTTGGCCACCGGGACGCCCGCCGCGGTCAGGGCGGTCAGGTCGTGGCCGTCCACGCCGACCGAGGGCTGCTGCACGAACGCCAGCCAGGGCGCCGCCGCGACCGCCTCGCCGTCCAGGGCCAGCTTCCCCGTCCAGTCGCCGAGCACGATCTCCGCCGAGGGCAGCGCGGCCAGCATCGACTCACGGTCACGGGCGGCCGGCACGCGGACCTCGACCCGGTCACCGAGCGGCTTGAGCAGCGAGCGGATCAGGGCCTCGTCCAGCGGCGGGAGCGCCAAGAGGTGCCACGGTTTCATGCGTTAACCGTAAAACTCCCGATCACTCTGCGCATCAGGTTGGCGTTACGCCGCCACTGAGGCTCGGTGACCGTCCAGGACAGGACGTAGGCCGTGTCGCCGATCGCCACGGCGCGCCGCACCTCGCGGTACCGCGTCCCCTGCGCGGCCCACGGCGTGCCGCCGCCGGCGCCGGCGGTCCAGGTGAACTCCCACTCCACGGCCTTGACCCCCTGGTGCCTGACCGTCCGGCGGCCGATGCTGCGCACCTCGGCGGCGTCGAGCTTGAGGGACTCCTCGGCGTCGCGCAGGAGCTGGTGCGGGTCGAGGTTGGCGTAGACCGCCTCGACGCCCAGATGGCCGCTCCCGTCGCGTCGCGTCCACTCGGTGTACGACTCGGCGCGCGCCCCCCGCCAGCCGGTGGGCCGCGCGATCGACCAGCCGTCGCGCGAGGTGTAGGCCCGTACCGGCGCCCGCCGCACGACCGGCGTGATCGTCGGGGTGGGCGTGGGCGTGGCGCTCACCGTGGGCGTGGGCGACGGGCTCGGCACCGGGCTGGTGGATGCCGCCACGTGCTGGGTCAGCCGCGGCGCGCCCTCTGCGGGGCCGGCGAGCCTGAAGTAGGTGACCGTGCCGGCCGCCACCACCAGGACCGCCGCCGTGGCCGCGGCGATCAGGCCGCGGCTGGTCCGGCGCCGCCTGGCCCGTCCCGGCTCGGGCACGAGCTGGTCGACGTGGGCGGGCCTGGTCGCGGTGATCGCGGCCAGCATCTCGTCGGCCTGCTGCGCGGTCAGCCGCTCCTCGGGCTCCTTGCTCAGCAGCCCCTTGAGCACCGGGTGCATGGCCGGCGGGATCCGGCGGTAGTCCGGCTCCTCGTTGAGCAGCGCGTTGAGGGTGGCCATGGGGTCGCCCCGCTCGAACGGCGAGCGGCCGAGCAGCGTGGCGTAGAGGGTGGCGCCCAGCGACCACAGGTCCGAGGCCGGGCCCGCCTCGGCGGCGCGCACCCGCTCCGGGGCCAGGAAGCTCGGCGAGCCCGTCACCATGCCGGTGCTGGTGAGCGAGGAGTCGCCTTCGGCGGTGGCGATGCCGAAGTCGGTGAGCACCGCCCGGCCCTCGGCGGTCAGCAGGATGTTGCTCGGCTTGACGTCACGGTGCAGGATGCCGAGCTCGTGCGCCGCGCTCAGCGCCGACAGCACCTGCCGCCCCACGTCGGCCGCCTGCCGTACCGGAAGCGCGCCCGAGGTGGCGACGACGTCCTCGACCGAGGAGGCGTGCACCAGCTCCATGATGATCCAGGGACGGCCGTCCTCCTCGACCACGTCGTAGATCTGCACGACGGCGGGATGGTTCAGCTTGGCCGCCGTCCGCGCCTCACGCGCGGTGCGGACGAGTTGCCGCTCCTGCTCGGCCCGTGGCTGCCCCTCGGGCAGCACCACCTCTTTGATCGCACACTGCCGATTGAGCAACGTGTCCTGGCCTTCCCAGACCACGCCCATTCCCCCACGGCCAAGCTCGCGCAGTAATTCGTAGCGCTTGGCGATCAACCGGCTGCTATCCGAAACCATGTCCTACCCCTGTAGACCACCCACAATAGTGGGCAAGTTTCCCATACCCGTGGCTCGTCTGAAGGCAGGTCCGGAAGGCGCCTTGCCACGACTCACCGAATGTTGTTCTACTGATGCCGTCGCGATCGTCCCAAGGTCATCTGAGGAGTCGTTCATGTCCGAAGCCCGACAGGGCCCGCTGGCCGGGATACGCGTGCTGGAGCTCGCCGGGCTCGCGCCCGGACCGTTCGCCGGGATGATGCTCGCCGACCACGGGGCCGAGGTGCTGCGGGTGGACCGGGTCGCCGCGGTCTCCGACCGGCCCAGGACCGACGTCATGGACCGCGGCAAGCGCACGATCGGGCTGGACCTGAAGTCGCCGGAGGGCGTGGCCGCGTTCAAGGACCTGACCCGCGGCGCCGACGTGGTCATCGAGGTCTTCAGGCCCGGCGTGGCCGAGCGGCTCGGCATCGGCCCCGACGACCTGCACGCGGTGAACGAGCGGCTGGTCTACGGCCGGATGACCGGATGGGGGCAGGACGGGCCGCTGGCCCCGACGGCCGGGCACGACATCGACTACATCGCGATCTCCGGCGTGCTGTCCATGCTCGGCCGCGAGGGCGACAAGCCGACGCCGCCGATCAACATCCTCGGCGACTTCGCCGGCGGCGGCCTCATGCTCGCCTACGGCGTGCTGCTCGCCCTGCTGGAGCGCGGGCGCACCGGCCAGGGGCGGGTGATCGACGCGGCGATGGTCGACGGGGCCGCGATCCTGTTCGCCATGTTCTACCAGGGAGTGCAGGGCGGGGGCTGGGGTCCGCGCGGCACGAACCTGCTCGACACCGGCGCCCCCATGTACGACACCTACGAGACCGCCGACGGTCTCTATCTGGCGGTGGGCTCGCTGGAGCCGAAGTTCTGGGAGGCCATGGTGAGCCTCATGGGGCTGACGGACCTGCCGGACAGGGGCGACCGGGAGCAGTGGCCGGCGCTGAAGGAGCGGCTGGCGCGGGAGTTCAGGACCAGGACCCGCGCCGAGTGGGAGGCGGTGTTCGAGGGCTCCGACGCGTGCGTCTCGCCGGTGCTGTCCATGACCGAGGCGCCGGAGCACCCGCACAACACCGCCCGGGGCGCCTTCGTGGAGGTCGGCGGCCGGAGCCAGCCGGCGCCCGCGCCGCGCCTGCTCGGCACGCCGCCCCGGGACCTCTCCCCCGCGACCAGGCTCGACGACCTGTCTTCCTGGGGGATCAGCGCGGAACGGGCCGACAAGCTGCGCTCACAGGGAGTGCTGGCCTGACGCGACCTCGTACCGCGCGTAGTCCTTGAGCGCGAACGAGTCGTGCAGCCGCGCGCCCTTGGCGCCGAGCGTGCTCACGGCCCTGGTCAGCCCGGCCGGGAGGTGGTTGATCAACCGCATGCCCTGCAGGAGCGCCCACAGGTCCGTGCGGCTGCGGGGGACGAGCCGCTTGGCCACCCCGACGGCGAACGCGCGGCTGCGCCGTACGTACGCGGCGAGCTCGGCCTCGTAGGCGGGGAAGGCCCGCGCGGGCTCGCCACCGGCCGCGGCGAGCTCACCCGCCAGCACGTACGCCCCGACGACGGCCAGGCTGGTGCTGCCGCCGACGGCGGGGCCGGGGCAGTAACCGGCGTCGCCCACCAGGGTGACCCGCCCGCGCGACCAGGTGTCGAGGTGGAGCTGGGTGATGGAGTCGAAGTAGAAGGCGGGCGTGGAGTCCAGCTCGCGCAGCAGCCTGGGCACCTCCCACCCCAGGTCGGCGAAGTGCTCGCGGAGCAGCTCCTTCTGCCGGGGGACGTCACGGTGGTGGTAGTCGAGCGGCTCCGGCGTCCTGAAGAAGAAGGCGGCCCGCGCGTCGGACGGGCGGGCCGCGCCGTACGCCGCCATCCGGCCGACGCCGACCACGCCCTCCACCCGGTCGTCGCGCCCGAAGTGATCGGGCAGGGAGACCACGGCCAGGTAGGCGCCGATCCAGGTGGTGAAACGGGACTCGGGCCCGAAGACGAGGCGGCGCACGTTCGAGTGCAGGCCGTCGGCGCCGATCACCAGGTCGAAGGACCTGCCGGGGCCGCGCTCGAAGGTCACCTCGCCGGCCTCGGAGATCGAGGTGATGGAGTCGTCGAAGACGTACTCGACGTCGTCGCGGGTGGCGTCGTAGAAGATCTCGCTCAGGTCGTCGCGCATGATCTCGACGTGCCGGGAGGAGACCGCCGGCATCAGCTTGCGCAGCTCCAGCTCCACGGGCCGGGCGCGGCCCGGTGTCCACAGGGTCAGCCGCTCGGTGCCGGTCCTGCCGGCCTGGACGCGGTCCAGGACGCCCATCTTCTCGACGATGTCCATGGCCGGCCTGAACAGGTCGACGGCATGGCCGCCCGCCTTGCGTAACGCGGGCGCCCGCTCCACCACCGTGACGGTGAAGCCGTACCTGGTCAGCCAGTAGGCGAGCACGGGCCCGGCGACACTGGCGCCGGAGATGAGAACGTTCATGGCGAACCCCCTTACTTAACGGATGGTAAGCCAGGGTTCGCCGCGGGCACAAGGACTTACTTAACGATAGGTAAGCGTTAGGGTGAGTCCATGGCCAGGCCCAGTGACACCAAGGCGCGCATCCAGGCGGTGGCGCGGGAGCTGTTCGTACGGCAGGGCGTGCAGCAGACCAGCCTGCGCCAGATCTCCGACGAGCTGGGCATCACCAAGCCCGCCCTCTACTACCACTTCGCCTCGCGCGAGGACCTCGTCAGGAGCATCATCCAGCCGTTGGTGGACGACATGGACCGGTTCGTGGCCGACCTCGAACCGGGTGACGCCCGGGAGCTGCTGGAGGACTACTTCGACCTCAGCTGGCAGCACCGCGACATCATCGTCATGCTCGTGCGCGACCTGGCGGTCCTGTCCCACACCGACCTGGCCGAGCGCATGTTCGCCTGGCGGCGGGAGATCATCTCCCTGCTGCTGGGCCCCGAGATCACACAGGAGCAGCACATCAGGGCGACCGTGGCGCTCGGCGGGATGGCCGACTGCACGGTGGTGTACGCGCACCTGACGACGGCGGAGGTGCGGCCCGTCGCCGTCGAGGCGGCGCTGGCCGCGCTGGGGATGACGGGCCGCTAGACGGCCACGTAGAGGTCGGCGCCGTCGGGGTGGTGCACCTCCAGGTCGGTGGTGAAGGACCGGGCGGGCGTGCCCCCGGACTCGGTGTGCTTCCACACCCGCTGCCAGGCGTCGACGATCGCCTGCGGCATCTGCCCGCGCGCCTCGGCCTTGAGCACCCGGGCCGCGGGCACGCGCACCGCGACCATGCCCTCGGGCAGCCGCGGCACCGTGCGCACGGCACAGCCGACGATCTGCGTGTAGGCGCCGTGGTGATCGCTCTCGTAGTCGGTGAGCACCGCGTACAGGCGCTCGTCAACGCGGCCGGCCACGTGCGCGAACGCGCCCGGAGCCCCCGCCCGCTGCCACAGCGGGGGCAGCTTCGCCCGTGCCGGGTCGAGCTCGTCGGCGTTCGTGGTCCGTACGGCAAAGCCGACGACGATCACTTCGTCCCGATTTGTGACGTCCACACGCCTCTCCATCCCCCATAAGTACCCCGGCCGATCATAAGCCACCGAGAAAGGGGGAAATCCCTTGGTGACCCTGTCACCTCATAAGATGGATGAACGTGAAATTCTTGAACGGCACGGAACCGCAGTACGACCTGACCTACAGCGACGTGTTCATGGTCCCGTCGCGCTCGGCGGTCACCTCCCGGCTCGCGGTGGACCTCTCGACCCACGACGGCACGGGCACCACCATCCCGCTCGTCGTGGCCAACATGACCGCGGTGGCCGGTCGCCGGATGGCGGAGACCGTCGCGCGCAGGGGCGGCATCACCGTGATTCCGCAGGACATCCCCTTCGACGTCGTCGCCAACGTCATCGATTGGGTGAAGAAGCGCGATCTGGTGCACGACACCCCCCTCACCCTCACCCCCCACGACACCGTCGGCGAGGCGCTGCGCCTGCTGCCCAAGCGCGCGCACGGCGCCGTCATCGTCGTCGACTGGGACAACCGGCCGGTCGGCGTGGTGACCGAGGCCGACTGCCAGGGCGTGGACATGTTCACCCAGCTCGCCCAGGTGATGTCCAGCGAACTGCTGACCCTGCCCGCCGGGCTCGACCCGCGCGCCGCCTTCGACCGGCTGCACGACGGCCGCCACCGCCTGGCGCCCATCGTGGACGGCGACGGCCGCCTGGTCGGCATCCTCACCCGCACCGGCGCGCTGCGTGCCACCCTCTACACCCCGGCGCTCGACTCCGAGGGCAGGCTCCGGGTGGCCGCCGCCGTCGGCGTGAACGGCGATGTCGCCGCCAAGGCCAAGGAACTGCTGGAAGCCGGCGTCGACTGCCTGGTCGTCGACACCGCCCACGGCCACCAGGACAAGATGATCTCCGCCTTGACGGCCGTGCGCGCGCTCGACCCCGGTGTGCCGGTCGCGGCGGGCAACGTGGTGACCGCCGGCGGGGTGCGCGACCTGGTCGACGCGGGCGCCGACATCATCAAGGTCGGCGTCGGGCCCGGCGCGATGTGCACCACCCGGATGATGACCGGCGTCGGCCGGCCGCAGTTCTCCGCCGTTCTGGAGTGCTCGGCCGAGGCCCGCCGGCTGGGACGGCACGTGTGGGCCGACGGCGGCGTGCGCCACCCGCGCGACGTGGCGCTCGCGCTCGCGGCCGGAGCGGCGAACGTGATGATCGGCTCCTGGTTCGCCGGCACCTACGAGTCGCCGGGCGACGCCCGCACCGACGCGGACGGCCGCAAGTACAAGGAGAACTTCGGCATGGCCTCCGCACGCGCCGTGCGGCTGCGCACCGCCGAGGACAGCCCGTTCGACCGGGCCAGGAAGGCGCTGTTCGAGGAGGGCATCTCCACCTCGCGGATGTACCTGGACCCACGGCGGCCCAGTGTGGAGGACCAGATCGACGCCATCGTGGCCGGGCTGCGCTCCTCGTGCACCTACGCGGGCGCCGCGGACCTGGAGGAGTTCCACGAGCGGGCGGTCGTCGGCATCCAGGGATCGTCCGGCTACGCGGAGGGCATGCCGCTGCACCAGAGCTGGTGACCGCCAGAAGCCGGTGACCCTCAGAAGCCGGTGACCGTCAGACGCGCCGCCAGCCGCCCGCCGCGTGGATGCCGCCGTCCACGTGCACGGTGGCGCCCGTGACGAACCTGGCCAGGTCACCGGCCAGGAAGACCGCCGCGCCCGCCGCGTCACCCGGGTCGCCGAGCCGGCCGAGCGGCGGAACCCGTACCGGATCGAACTCGCCGGCCGGCATGCTCTCCCGCACCCCCGACTCCCCCTCCGTGGGCAGGGCGTCGGGGGCGATCGCGTTCACCCGGATGCCGCGCGGAGCCAGCTCCAGTGCCAGCGACCTCGTCAGGCTCTCCAGCGCCGCCTTCATGGCCGCGTAGACGGCGAACCCGGGGGCCGCCTGATGGGCCTCGCTGGAGGTGACGTTGATGATCGACGCGCCCGCGCCCATGAGCGGGAGCATGCTCCGGATCATGCCGGTGACCTGGGTGAAGTTCTCCTCGATCAAGGTCCGCTCGCCCTTGGCCGACACGTCCGCGAACGGGGCGTGGAACGTCCCGCCCGCGTTGTTGACCAGCACGTCCACCCGGCCCCACCGCTCGGCCACCGCCCGCGCGAACACCTCCACCGCCACCGGGTCCCGCACGTCCAGCGTCATCGCCAGGGCGCCACCCTTGCCCTGGTCCGTTCGGTCACGGCGTGGCTGGTCCCGGTCACGGCGTGGCTTGTCCCGGTCGCAGACCGCGACTTGGGCGCCGAAGGCTTCGAACGCCTCCGCGATGGCCCGGCCGATCCCCCGGGCGGCTCCGGTGACCACGGCTACGCGTCCGGTGAGCAGGATCGCATCGGGAGAAAGGGCGGCCATGGACGATGACCATATCCCGACCGCATAGAGTCGTCGGGTTCATTCCCATCGTCATCAGGAGCACTTCGTGGCACTCGAGAAGCCGGAGATCGACTTCCCGGAGGGCAACCCGCCCGCCGAGCTGAAGATCGAGGACATCGTCGTGGGGGACGGCCCCGAGGCCAAGCCGGGTCACACCGTGAGCGTCCACTACGTCGGCGTCGCCTTCTCCACCGGAGAGGAGTTCGACGCCTCGTGGAACCGTGGCCAGGCCTTCGAGTTCCCGCTCGGCGGCGGCCGGGTCATCGCGGGCTGGGACCAGGGGGTCGCGGGCATGAAGGTCGGCGGCCGGCGCAAGCTCGTCATCCCGCCGCACCTCGGCTACGGCAACGCCGGCGCCGGCGCCCGCATCAAGCCGGGTGAGACGCTCATCTTCGTCGTGGACCTCCTCGGCGTACGCTGACCCACCACCCAGTGGGCAGGACCCGGACCCCTGCGGCGCCAGGCCCTGCCCACTCCCCGGCCCCTTCGGACCCCTGCGGTGCCAAACCCTGCCCACTCCCCGGCCCCTTCGCCCCGGGCCGAACAGGGGCCTTTCGATCACGGCGCTTCGATCACGGCGCTTTGATTACGGCGCTGCCCAGGTTGCGGAATTGTCGCCGGGGTGAGGCACCATAGCGGTGTGCTTCTGATCGACGTGGTCCGGGTGTCCGAAGCGGTGACGCGCACGTCCGCACGGCTCGGCAAGGTCGGCCACCTGGCGGAGTTGCTCGGCCGGGTGGGCGCCGACGAGGCGGAGATCGCCATCGCCTACCTGTCGGGCGAGCTGCCGCAGCGCCAGGTCGGCGTGGGCTGGCGCGGGCTGCAGGACCTGCCGGGCCCCAAGCTGGCCGCCACGGCCACGCTCACCGACGTCGACGCCCTGCTGAGCAAGATCAAGGCGGTGTCCGGCCAGGGCTCGCAGGCGGCCCGCAAGGCCCTGGTGACGCAGCTGTTCGCCGGGCTCACCAGCCAGGAGCAGGCGTTCATGCTCAAGCTGCTGGGCGGCGAGCTGCGGCAGGGCGCGCTCGACGGCGTGATGATCGAGGCGATCGCCAAGGCGTCCGGCGCCCCGTCCGCCGACGTGCGGCGAGCGCTGACGTTGCGCGGCTGGCTGCCCGCGGTCGGCGCGGCCGCGCTGGCCGGCGGGGTGGAGCGGCTGCGGGCCTTCAAGCTGGAGGTGGGCCGTGCCGTCTCCCCGATGCTCGCCGGCAGCGCCCCCAATGTCGCCGCCGCGCTGGAGAAGGCCGCCGCCCCGGCGGCCCTGGAGTGGAAGCTCGACGGCATCCGGGTCCAGGCCCACCGCTCCGGCACGGAGGTCAAGGTGTTCACCCGCACCCTCGACGACATCACCGCCCAGATCCCCGAGCTGGTGGAGGCCGTGCTGGCGCTGCCCGTCGACGACCTGGTGCTCGACGGCGAAGTGATCGCCCTGCGGCCGGACGGCCGCCCGCACCCCTTCCAGGTGACGGCCGCCCGCACCCGCAGCAGGATCGACGTCGTCCGGCTGCGCGAGGAGACGCCGCTGCACGTGTTCTTCTTCGACGCGCTCCGGATCGGCGGCGCCGACCTGCTCGACCTCCCCTACTCCGAGCGGCAGGCGATCCTCGCCCGGACCGTCCCGCCGGGCCTGCTCACCCCCCGCCTGGTCACCTCCGACGTGACGGCGGCCGAGGGATACTTCACCGAGGTGATCAAGGCGGGCCACGAGGGCCTGGTGGTCAAGTCGCTCACCTCCCTCTACGCCGCGGGCCGCAGAGGCGCCGGCTGGATCAAGGTCAAGCCCCGGCACACCCTCGACCTGGTCGTCCTGGCCGCCGAATGGGGTCACGGCCGCCGCGAAGGCAAGCTGTCCAACCTCCACCTCGGCGCCCGCGACCCCGAGACCGGCGGCTTCGTCATGCTGGGCAAGACCTTCAAGGGTCTGACGGACGAGCTCCTCGCCTGGCAGACCGAGCGCTTCCTCGAGCTGGCCGACGGCCCCGCCGACGAGTGGACGGTCCCCCTCCGCCCCGAGCTGGTGGTGGAGATCGCCTTCGACGGCGTGCAGCGCTCGCCGCGCTATCCCGGCGGCATGGCGCTGCGCTTCGCCCGTGTCCTTCGCTACCGCCCCGACAAACGTCCCGAGGATGCCGACACGGTGGAGACCGTCCGTTCCCTGATGGTCTGACACCGGTCAGGTGATGCCCCAGGGTCGCGTCGCCGCGGCGGTTCGGGGAAGGGGGCAGACATGGGGGACAGTTCACGGCCGCGGATCGCCGTCTCGAGCTGCCTGCTCGGCGCTCCCGTGCGGTACAACGGCGGCCACAGCCAGGACCGCTTCCTGCGCCACCTGCTCTCGGAGCATGTCGACTGGGTGCCCGTCTGCCCGGAGATGGAGATCGGGCTGGGCACGCCCCGAGACACGCTCCACCTCGAGGAGTCGCCGGAGGGCGCCCGGCTCATCGCCGGCAGGACGCGCCAGGACCACACCGAGTCGATCAACGCGCTGGCCGCCTCCCGCATCCCCCGGCTGGACGCCGACGGCTACGTCTTCAAGGCCAGGAGCCCGAGCTGCGGAGTCCACGGCGTGGCACTGCACCGGGACCGCACCGTCGTCGACCATCGGCAGCGCGGCGTGTTCGCCGCCGCGGTGTTGGAGGCCCGCCCCCTGCTGCCGGTGGAGGACGAAGGGCGGCTGCACGACCCGGTCCTGCGTGAGGCGTTCGTCGAGCGGGTCTTCGCGCACGCCCGGCTCCGCGCCCTTCTCGACGGCGACTGGCGGCCACGCGACCTGATGGCCTTCCAGGCCAGGCACAAGATGCAGATCATGTCCCACACGTCCTACCAGGAGACGGGCCGCCTGGCCGCCGCGTCCGGCACCCGTCCCCGCGACGAGCTCGCTGTAGAGTACGCCGAGGCGTTCCAGCGGGCGCTGGCCCACAGGACGACGGTCGGACGCCATGTGAACGCCCTGCAGCACTGCCTCGGCATGCTCGACCTGGACGACCTCCGCCGTGACGACCTCCTCGACGTGATCGAGTCGTACCGGGACAGGCAGGTGGCGCTCAGCGTGCCGGCAGCGCTGCTCCGCCACCACGCACGCGGCGAGAAGGCGGCCTATCTGGAAGAGCAGACCTACTTCCGCCCGTACCCGGACGAGCTGGCCCTGCGCAACCACATCGCGCCTTGACCTCGGCTCGCAGCCTGCGGCCGGTCAGGCGAGGGGGAACGGCAGGCCGTGCTCGTTCTGCGGGCGTGGGCCGAGAATCCGGCGCTCCGCGGCGGTGATCCGGAGATCGTTGATGCTCGCCTCCCGGCGCGCCATCAGCCCGTTCTCGTCGAACTCCCACAACTCGTTGCCGTAGCTGCGCCACCACTGCCCGTCGGCGTCGTGCGACTCGTACTGAAAGCGCACGGCGATGCGGTCGCCGGTGAAGGCCCACAACTCCTTACGGAGCGCGTAGTCGAGCTCCTTCTCCCATTTACGCGTCAGGAAGGCGACGATCTCTTCGCGGCCGGTGACGAATTGGTCGCGGTTACGCCAGACCGACTCCGGGGTGTAGGCCAGGGCCACGCGTTCGGGGTCGCGGGTGTTCCAGGCGTCTTCGGCGGCCTGGACCTTGGCTTGGGCGGTCTCGGCGGTGAAGGGCGGGACAGGCGGACGCGTCATGCGTACTCCTTGGTGCTCAACGTGCGGTGATCGGGCAGCCTGCGCGGGCGATCTTGAGACGATCGTAGGCGAAGGGTGAGCAGGCGGTCGCGGACGGTCAGTGGCCGGGCGGGTCATCCGGCTTTCAGTCCCAGTCCACGACGATCGCCTGTACGGGACAGACCCGGACGGCCTCGTCGAGGGCACGCTGATCGGCGGCGTCCGGCGTGGCGTCGTACACCAGCTCGTCGTCCTCATCGAGGGAGAACACCTCGGGGGCGGCGAAGACGCACTGGGCGTGGGTCTGGCAGAGCGCCTTGTCGACGGCGACGCGCATCATGAGTCCTTCCGGGCGGGGTTGAAGCGGGAGTAGCTGCCGAACGACCAGCGCAGCCGGGTGGCGCCCGTGACCTGGACGACCTGTTCGACGTCGAAGTCGACCAGCCGCTGGGCGCCGGGCACCGCCGCGGCTCGCTCCGGCGACCAGTCGACGCGGGCACGGCCGGTCAGGTGCAGCGTGTGACCACGTTCCCAGTCGACGAACAGCAGGCCACAGCGCGCATCGAGCTCAAGATTGCCCAGCGTCATGTACATCGAGTTGCCGACGTAGTCGGGCCAGGTGAGCCGCCGGTCGCCGGTGACGGTGACGAAGCCGGGGTTACCGCCGCGGTGTGACACGTCTGTGCCCAGCCCGGCCGCGTGGGTGGCGACGAAGAACGTGTCGGCCGCGCCGATCCACCGCAGCTGGTCGGCGTCCAGCGTGCGGGTGGTGTGCGCCGTCGTGGTCGCCGTGGGCGGGTCCTCTTCGGTCACCGTACGGGTCTGGATGTATTTCGGGCAGTTCGCGTACACCTGCTCGGTGTGCACGAGCAGCCGGTCGCCGTCCTTACGGGCTCTGCCGTTGACCCGCATCCTCCGGCGGCCGGCCGGGTCGATGGCGAGCATGCCGATGTCGCGTTCGGTGTCGAAGCACCCGGCGAGCGGATCACCGTCGCCTGGCGACAGGTTCGCGACGACGGTACGGGGGTCGGGCGCGGTGGTGAAGCCTTCCGGGCCGGTGAGCAGGCCGGCCCAGACCGTCCCGTCGTCAGCGGCCGCGGCGATCACCAGCATGCGCTGCCGGCTGAGGAACTCCGCGGCCACCGTCGGGATGGCGGCCCGCACACCGGCCGACCCCAAGCGGTCGGCGGTGACGCCGGCGCGGCGCTGCACGAGCTGTTCGCCTTCGTGACGCATGACGCTCCTTGGTCGAGGCCGGGCCGCGTCGGCCCGGGATCCCTGGCTTTAGAAGAACCCGCAGGTCGGCGCGCCCTGCGTGGGCGCCGGCGCGGCATCGACGCCGGCCGGGGCGTAGATCTCCAGGCGGATGCCGTCGGGGTCGGTGAAGAACACACCACCGGAGGACGCGCCTTCGCCATGCGGAACGATCCCGTCGTAGACCAGCTCCGCGCCCAGATCACGCAGGACGGCCTCGGCGTGCCGCACGGCTTCGAGGTCGGGCACCTGGAACGACAGATGGTGCAGTCCGGGCAGGTTCGTGGCGAACGCTCCCTCGCTCTGCTGCCACAAGGTCACCTGCAGGGTGCCGTCGCGGCCGAGGAAGGCGAACCTGCGTGCGCCCTCGATCTGCTCTCCGAGGATCTCGAAGCCGAAGACCTGACGGTAGAAGGCGGTCGAACGGGCGAGATCGGTCACGTTCAGGCCGACATGACCTGTCTTGAGCGTGCTCATACTGAGCCTCCGAAATTTTCTAATGGATGACGTGCATGCCTTCCGTTAGATAGTTGCGCATGTTTCTCACGGAGTCAAACGGCCGGTACCGTTAGAAGCATGGAAGTCGCCGATCTCACCAGTGGTGGAGCCCCACTCCTGGGCGAGCCGCTGCCGATCGAACTCGGCAACACCGCCTATGCGGTACGCGGCCATCCCAGGGAGGGCCTGGAGACCGTCGAGCACCTCGCGGCCTGGCTGCGCGACGTACGCCCACGCCTGGCGATCCCCCTGACGGACGCCGACCTGCTCGGCGTGACCCCCGACGACCTGCGCCTCGCCCTGGAGTCCCGGGAAGCCATCCGCCGCCTGGCGGCCGGAGCCGCATCCGGCCGAGGCCCCGCCCCCGACGCGGTCGCGACCCTCAACCACCACGCCCGCCACACCCCCCGCTGGCACGAACTACGCCTCGCCCAGCAGGACACCCCCCACCCGGCCGAACAGCTGAGGGACAGCACTCACCAGCCGGTCGATGCACATGAGGACAGCACCCACCAGCAGGTCGATGCGCATGAGGACGGCACCGACCGGCCAGACGGGCCGGGTGAGGACAGCGCCGACCGGCCTGCTGGGCAAGCCGAACCCCAGGTGGTGGTGTGCACCGCCGGCCGACCGGTGGCAGCCGTGCTCGCCGCGATCGCCGAGGACGCGATCATCCTGTTCGGCGGACCGTCACGACACAAGGTGCACGCCTGCCAGGGGCCTGGCTGCAGGCTGCACTTCGTCCGCGAGACACGACGGGAGTGGTGCTCAGGCGGCTGCGGCAACCGAGCACGAGCGGCCCGCCATTACGCCAAGGTGCGGCACCTCTGACCCGTCCACACCACAAGCCCGTCGGCCTGGCTCCGGGAGTGTCCGGCCCGTCCTTACCCGACGAGTTCGGCGATGTCTTCCTTGCTCAACCTCAGCGTGCCGGCGGCGATGTTCTCTTCGAGGTGGTCCAGTGAGCCGGTGCCGGGGATGAGCAGGATGTTCGGAGATCGGGTCAGCAGCCAGGCCAGGGCCACCTGCGGCGCGGTCGCGCGGTGGCGGGCGGCGACGGCGTTCAGGTGCTCGGCCGCGAGCGGCTAGAAGCCGCCGACCGGAAAGAAGGGGACGTAGGCGATGCCGTCCTCCGCACAGGCGTCGATGAGGCGGTCGTCATCGCGCCGGGACAGATTGTAGAGGTTCTGGACGCACACGATCGGCGCGATCTTGCGGGCTTCGGCGAACTCGGCGGCGCTGACGTTGGAGATGCCCAGATGGCGGATCAGGCCCTCCTCGCGCAGCTCGAGCAAGGTCTCCAGGGGCGCGGCCAGCGGTGTCCGGCTGCGGTCGAGGTCGCCCATCCGCAGGTTGACCACGTCCAGGCGGTCCACGCCGAGCGTGCGCAGGTTCGCCTCGATGCCACGGCGCAGGTTGCCGGGGGTGAGGCCGGTCTTCTCATCCGCGGGGAGGTCGAGGTCGGAGCCCTCGACCAGCACCCCCACCTTGGTCACGATCACCAGGTCGTCCGGGTAGGGATGCAGCGCCTCTCGGATCAACTCGCTGGCCGCCACCCCGTCACGCGCGTAATAGTGCGAGGTGTCGATGTGGTTCACCCCGAGTGCCGCGGCCCGGCGCAGGATGGCCAGGGCTGTTTCCCTGCTGGGCCTGTCGCCCCTCGGCCAACCGGTCAGCTTCATCGCGCCGTACCCGATCCTCGCGACGCTCAGATCGCCGCCCAATGCCCATCGCTCCGTTGTCACGACGCCCACCCTGGATGTCCCCGGCGACTGGTCATGGACCGGACAACCCCGAGGCCGGCACCGGGCTCATACCTACCCTGCCAAGATCGTCGGACACCCGGAGCCACACCGCCGGCGCGGACGGCGCCGGGCGCGCCACGACCGTGAGACCCGCGTACGACTCTCCGACGAAGAAACCGACGAACCCGCCCTCAACGTGTGAAGGCGGGTTGTGAGTCCGGAAGAGGTGGCTACTTGATCAGCCGGACCGTGAGCGGGTAGCGGAAGGCGGTCTCGGAGAGGGCCGCGACGCCGCCCACGATGGACAGGACGATGGCGGCCACCCAGATCACCGGCAGGAGCACGATGCCGATGACGGTGAACGGCAGCAGGAAGGTGGCGCCCGTGACCGTGAGGTGGAAGTTGAGTGCCTCCATGGCATGGCGCCGGATGTAGGGCGAGGTCTTGCCGCCCGTCAGCAGCATGATGAGCGGGCCGATGATGGGGAACCCGAGGAGGGCGAGCAGGTGGGCCGCGGACGCGCCGAGGCGTTCGTTGCTCTCGGGCGGCGCCTCCGTGCCGGCCAGGGGCGTGGGCGGAGCCAGCCGGGGCACGGACCTCGTGCCGTACAGCTCCGACATGATGGGCATCAGGTCGCCGTGCGTGCGCGCCGTCATGGCGCGCTCCAGGCGCTCGTCGAATTCGAGCTTGTCGAAGCGGCCTTCCGCGTATGCCGCCTGGACGTGCTCGACGACGTGCTCGCGGTCCTGGTCGGTGACGCGCAGATGTGCTGGCGGCACCTGTCCCGGCTTCGGGGGTGTGGGTACCCCAGCCATAAGAGCCATGCCTCTCCTTCGGTCGGACAGTCATCTCCCATACTGCGTGACGACTCGCGAATGTGGCATCGGGTGAATCCCGGAGGTATCCCCTAGATCACCCCGACGCGCCGAGCCGCTTGACGGTATAAAAAGGATCCATGAGATGGCGAGACCGCTACGGCCTCCGGCGGCGGCGTGGCCCGAAGATCGCGAAGTTCGATCGAGAGGCGACGGACGCCGACATCGAAGCGCTCATCGCCTTTGCCCGTTCGCGGCGTGGCGTTGAGTTCTACGTCGAGCCCGAGACGTTCGCGACCGACACGACGGCCGTCGCCGTCGCCGATGACGGCGAATGGACCAGGCGCAGGGTCGGCTCCCCCGCGGTGATCCGCAAGGTGGCCCGTGACCTGGCCTTACCGGTCTATGACGTGCAGCTCACGGGCTATCCCCAGCGCATGCGCGCCTACAACGACCGTCGCCGACGCGAAGAGGACAACCTGGACTAACCGCAGGTGACATCGACGCCCGGTGGCGGGTCGTCGTCGCCGATCCGGTCGAGCAGCGGGAAGAGCCAGCTCGCCCGGGCCTCGCCCATGGCGTTGTCGAGCTCCGCCGGGGTCGGCAGGCGTCCGCTGAGCATGCCCGGGGACATGAGATTCTGCAGGGCGTGCATGAGCAGGTTGGCCATGGAGTAGTGCGGGTCGGCGGTGAGGGCGCGCTCCAGGGCGATGGTGGCCAGGATGCTGTCCCCTGATCGCCAGGCGGCCATCGCGAGCAGCGAGGCCGCCGCCGGCACGAAGGACGGCTCCAGACGGCGGGTGAGGTCCTTCCACAGCCCGGCGTGGCTCTCCTCAAGGAGCGTCCAGGCCTCGTCCCGCACTCTGATCACCGCGAGGTCCAGGCCCAGCCTGGCCGCCTCCCCGTCGTCGAGGCGGCCATCGGCGACCAGCGCCGCGCGGACCCTGGCGAGTGCTTCGGCGGTGAACTCCTTCGCGAAGGCGTCGGCGTCGGCGCAGGCGATCAGCCGGCAGCGCAGGTCGCGCACGGCCTGGGCGGTCGCCCTGCGCATCGCCACCCGGACAGGGCCGGTGACGGGCGCGATCGTGTGCTCCAGGGCCCGGCGGTCGGGCAGCGCGACCAGGCCGCGCACCGTCGCCTCGGCCGCTATCCGGCTGGACCTCGGATCGTAGGCGGTGCCTTCGGGCGGGCAGCACAAGGTGCTGTCGCAGACATAGGACCAGAACCGGCCGCCGTCCGCGCGCAGCGCCTCGCCCACCTCCACCCCGGCCCGCGCGGCCAGCGACCTGGCCTCGTCGACGGCGGGCGTGACGTGCTCGCCGGGGCCGTAGCCGACCACGACGACCTCGCTCACCGCCTCGCGCTCGAACAGCGGCACGAGCGGCGCCAGCGTGCCCGGCGGCAGCGGCAGCCCCCACCGGGCCGCCACCTTGGCCCGGCCGTGATCGAGGCCGATCACGACGAGGCTGTCCACCGGGTGGAACCCGACCAGATAGGGCACGGCGGCCAGCACGTCGGCGGGGCCGGTCAGGGTGAGGCAGGGCTCGTGAGCGTTGGTCGTCATGGACAAGGAGAGTGCCTGAACGGGGCAGCTCCCCGAGGGCCGACCTCGCCGTCTGTGGATGAGCGGCGGCGATGACGTTCAGCCTGTGGAAAACAGCCGCCTACGCCGGGACCAGGCGCTCACGGACGAGCAGGGCGCCGCCCACGACGGCGGCCGGCATCGCGATGACCGCCACGAACGGCACCAGGAACAGCAGGAAGACCACCACCCCGAAGCCCAGCGCCGCGGCCTTGTTCCGGCGCAGCAGAGCGAACCGCTCCTTCCGCGCCATCCCCCGGCGCTCCAGTGCCAGGGTGGTGAGCTCGACCGTCAGGAAGAAGCCCGAGACGGCTGCCCCGAGCACCGGCACCACGGTCTGCCCGACCACCGGGATGAAGCCGAGGAAGAACAGCGGGACGGTGAACAGCAGCACGTACGCCAGCGTGATCAGGCTGTCCTTGATGGACCTCGGCAGGGTCCGCCACCAGGGCTGCTCGTCGGCGTGCTCCAGCACGTCGGCCTTGGCCGACAGCTTCTCGTAGAACGGCTCGCCGATGGTCAGCGTCAGCGCGGCGAAGGTGAGCACCGCCACCGCCAGGCCGCCGAGCACGATGGCGACGGCGATGGTGGCGCGGAAGAACTCACGCCAGCCCCACGAGTCGGCGAACGGGGTGAGGAACTCCGCAAGTGTGGACGCGTTCGTGCCGAGGAGGATCAGCGCCACCACGTAAACGGCGAACGCGATCAGCGCCGGGATCAGCCCGAACAGCCACCAGCGGCCGTTCCTGGCGACCCAGCCCACACCCTGCATGAAGAAACCGACGCCGGAGGCGAAGTCGCGCAGTGATCGCATGCCCGGCAGGCTAGCGCCAGAACGCGGTGACCGTGTAGCCCAGCTCGTCGAACAGGGTGCGCAGCAGCGGGAGCGAGATGCCGAGGACGTTGCCGTGGTCGCCGTCGATGCCGTCGACGAACCAGCCGCCGCGCCCGTCGAGGGTGAACGCCCCCGCCACGTGGAGCGGCTCGCCGGTGGCGGCGTAGGCGGCGATCTCCTCCTCGGAGGGCTGCCCGAAGTGCACCACGGTGGTGGCCACCTCGGCGGCCTGCCGGCCCGACGGCACGTCGATCACGCAGTGGCCGGTGACGAGGCGGCCGGTCCTGCCGCGCATCATCCGCCAGCGCTCGACGACCTCCTCGGCGGTGGCGGGCTTGCCGTAGGGGCGGCCGTCGAGCTCGAGGATGGAGTCGCAGCCGATGACCAGGCCCTCGTCGAGGCCTTCGGCGACCGCGGCGGCCTTGGCCTTGGCCAGGGCGAGGCTGAGCGCGGCGGGCGAGTGGGCGGTGAACGCCTCCTCGTCGACCCCGCTCACGATCACCTTGGGGTCGAGGCCGGCGCTGCGCAGCAGGGCCAGTCGGGCGGCGGAGGCGGAGGCCAGGACGATCACCGCCCCAGCTTACCGGTCACCCGCCCCCTCCCGGCCTGCGGCCGGCGCCACGGTGTCGCCGAAGATGCCCTGGAGTACGCCGGCGATCAGGTTCTCCAGCCCGGCGGGCCCGGCCGAACGCTCCCGGCGCAGGTCGGCGGCCATGCTGCGGGTGTCCATGCCGGCCTTGATCGCGCGGTCGGCGAACAGCGACATGATCATCGGGGCGAGCAGCGGCAGCACCTTCATGAGGGCGCCCACGTCGGCGTCGGCGAGCCGCGCCAGCCCCTCGGCGGCGTACTCGACGCCCTGGCCGCCGAGCACGTGCGCCAGGATGTGCTGGCCGTCGCGCGTCAGCGACGCCACGTCGCTGTTGAACGGGTCGGTGTCCACGTGCTCGTCCAGCGCGCAGCGCAGCGCCTCGGCGCCCTCCGGGTACGCGGCGCTGCGGGCCAGGCCCGCCACGATGATCCCCCCGGCCGCCTGAAGGACCCAGCGGGCCGTGCCGACGTCGGTGCCGAGCATCCCGGCGAGCTGTTCCAGGCCGGGTTCGCCGAGCTCTGCGAGAAGCTCGTCGGTCAGTGTCACGGCATGTCCCCCCGATCTTCGTTCAGGAGAAGGTGCCCAGCACCGCCTGTGTCTATCTCCGGCCTTGCGCTAACTCTTCGCCAAAGGCTCGGCCTTCTTCTCGGTGGCCAAGGGCTCGGCCTTCTTCTCGGCGCCCAGCAGCCCGGCGGCGGCGTAGGCGCTCTCCTCGTCCAGCGTCTCGTGCTCCAGCAGGGCGGCGACGATGCCTTCGAGCTTGTCGCGGTTGTCGGTGAGGATCCGCACCGCCCGCTCGTAGCACTCGTCCACGATCCGCCGCGTCTCCTCGTCCACGATGGCGAGCGTGGCGGGCGAGGCCTGCGGCTGGCCGTCGTTCGGCAGGATGGTCAGCGGCCCGACCTTGTCCGACATCCCCCAGCGGCCGACCATGCCGCGCGCGATCATGGTGACCTGCTCCAGGTCGTTCTCGGCTCCGGTGGTGATGACGCCGTAGATGACGTCCTCGGCCGCCATGCCGCCGAGCGCGCCGGTGATGCGGCCGCGCAGATAGCGCTCGTCGTAGGCGTAGCGGTCGGTGTCGGGGGTGGAGAGTGTGACGCCGAGCGCGCGCCCGCGCGGGATGATGGAGATCTTCCTGACCGGGTCCGCGCCGGCCTGCAGCATGCCCAGCAGCGCGTGACCGGCCTCGTGGTAGGCCGTCCTGGTGCGCTCCTCCTCGGGCATCACGATGCTGCGGGCGGCGCCGAGCTGCAGCTTCTCCAGCGCGTCCGCGAAGTCGCCCATGCCGACCTTCTCCCGGCCGCGCTTGGCCGCGAGCAGGGCCGCCTCGTTGACCAGGTTGGCCAGGTCGGCGCCGGTCATGCCGGGGGTGATCTTGGCGAGCTGTTCGAGGCCGATCTCGCCTTCGAGCGGCACGCCCCTGCTGTGCACCTGAAGGATCGCGGTACGGCCCGCCGCGTCGGGCAGGCCGACCTGGACGGTGCGGTCGAAGCGGCCGGGGCGCAGCAGCGCGGGGTCGAGGACCTCGGGCCGGTTCGTGGCGCCGATGACGATCACGCCTTCGGTGCCGGAGAAGCCGTCCATCTCGGTGAGGATCTGGTTGAGCGTCTGCTCGCGCTCGTCGTGCCCGCCGATGCCGCCCGCGCCGCCACGGGCGCGGCCGATGGCGTCGATCTCGTCGATGAACACGATCGACGGCGCCACCTTGCGCGCCTCCTCGAACAGGTCACGCACCCGGGACGCGCCGACGCCCACGATCATCTCGATGAACTCCGACGCGCTCGCCGAGAAGAACGGCACGTTGGCCTCGCCCGCGACGGCCCTGGCCAGCAGCGTCTTACCGGTGCCGGGAGGGCCCGCGAGCAGCACGCCCTTGGGCAGCTTGGCGCCGAGCCTGCGGTACTTGCCGGGATCCTTGAGGTAGTCGACGATCTCGACGAGCTCGTTCTCCACCTCGTCGATGCCGGCGACGTCCTCGAACGTGACGCGCACCTGACCGGCCTCGACCGGCTTGGCCGCCTTGGACTTGCCGAGGCCGCTGAGCCCGCCGCCGCCCATCATGCTCGCGCCGCGCCGCATGATCCAGATCCAGAGCCCGGCCAGCAGCAGCACGGGCAGCAGGGACAGCAGCAGGTTGAGGAAGAAGCCGCGGCCGGAGCCGAGCGGCTCGGCCCTGATCTCCACACTGGCCGACTGCAACCGCTGGGAGAGCTGGTCGGTGTTGGCGAAGGTGGGGATCTCGGTGCGGAACTCCGTATAGGACTGGTTGTCGCTGGCCGGGTCGGTGGCGGCGGCCTTCAGCTTGCCTTCGACGGACAGGCCGGTGGCGTAGATCTCCTTGACGTTCTTGGCGTCCACCTGCTTGGTGAACTCCGTGTAGGAGACCGTCTCCACCGGGGCGCTGTCGAAGAAGGAGGAGACGAAGAAGAAGGCGGCGTAGACCGCCAGCAGCGTGATGGCGAACCGCCACCAGTTGATCTTGGGACGCCCTCCTGGCGTGCCTGGAAGCCCTTCGGCACGCCACGGCGGCTTGATCTTCTTGCCGTTGGGCACCTGCGGCGATCCAGCGCGTTCCACAGTCACTCCCCTGTCACGCCGCAGTCGATGAGCTCTAACCCAGGTCACGCACCCCGGCGACTATGCGGCTGATCTCGCGCCAGCGGTTGCGTTGCGTGTCCGGCACTGTCACAAACGCCAGTCCCGGCTTCGCCATTCCGCCATCCGATACCACGACGGCCGCCCGGCTGCTGCGCTTGCCGTAAGTGACCTGATAGAGCAGCATCCAGCCGTCCTTGGCGCGCTGCGAGGCCAGCCAGCGGATCTTGGCGCCCCTGGGGTGGTGGTTGAGCGTCCACCGGGCGGCCAGCAGCGCCGTGTCGCGCGGGGTTTCCTGCGCCTCGATGGGCAGCGGGCAGGTCAGGAGCATGCCGCGCCGGCTGTCGCGGCGGTTCTTGGGCAGCATCTGCCGGCTGGTGAACGGCGCCGCGCGGTAGGTCTTCCACGGCTTGCCGAGGTTGGGCACGGCCAGGCCGCTGCGCTTGTCCTTGATCAGGTGCTTGGTCCCGGCGGGCAGGGACAGGCGCTTGACCTTGCCGGTCAGTCTGGGGACGCGTGTGTCGGCGTACAGGGCCTCCATCGCCGTGTAGCCGGGGGCGAGCGACGCGCCGGGGGTGGGCGTCCGCTTGGCGGTCGGGCTGGCGCTGGGCGTCGGCGAGGCCGACGCGGAGGCGGAGGCTGAGGCTGAGGCGGAGGCTGAGGCTGAGGCGGAGACGGCCGAGATCGGCTCGGTGCCGGCGGACGGTGGTGGGCCGGACGAGGCAGGCACGGCCGATGGCGCGGCGACCGGCCGGGCGCCGGCCTCGTCCGGCCTCGACGGGAGCGCCATGACCACCGCGACGCCGGCGACCGCCAGCGCGGCGACCACGGCGAGCCCCCGGTAGACATCCCGCATCCGTAGATCACCGATGCGGGAGCGCCGGGGCGAGGAAACAGGGGTTCCCGGTCTGTCTTCGGTTCTCACAAGGGAACCTTCGGTCTCATCATCCCCATCGAGCACGACGGGAGCGTACGACAAATTCCCCTGTTCCGCGCCAGAAGCTACCGAAGTGTCATCTTGACATTTGTCCGGCCTTCTGCGGGGGTATCGCGGTCAGGATCGGGCGACCCTCCCGTAGAGCCAGGGGGCCTCGGCGACGAACGTGCACGAACCCGGCTCGAGCTCGGTGAACCCGGCGTCGCGCACCACCGGCAGCCCCGCCGCGACCTTCTCCGCGAAGGCGTCACCGGCGGCCGTGCGCACGGACACCGCCAGCCCCGCCGCCCGCCAGGCGGCGCGTTCGGCGGCGTCGCTGGCCCACCAGGCGAGCTGGGCGGCGTGCCCGGCCTGGGCCATCGCCTTGCCCGCCGACATCGACAGGCCGGGGTTGGCCCACAGGATCGGCGGCGTGGCGGGCCCCGGCTCGGCGGTGTCGGTCAGCTCCGTGCCGGACACCTGCAGCCGGGCCAGGTCCCGCGGCCAGGCGTCCAGCGGCACGGGCGGGTGCACGCGCACCTCGGCCGTGCGGTGCTCGATGGTGCGGCCGGGCAGCGCGACCGCCCTGCGCCACTCGGCGCCCCTGGCCCGGCGCACCACCTTGCGGATCTTCCCGGTGACCTCCCAGCCGTGCAGCTCCGCGACCCATTCACCGGGGTCGTCGAGCAGGCTGAGCACGGCCGTCGCGGCCGCTTCCATGGCGTCGGTGCGCTCGGGCGGGGTGGCCCTCTCGATCCTGACCACCAGCGGCAGGACCATCAGCTCTGAGTCGTTCATCGCTTCCCAGCATGCCTGATGGCCAGCGACATGGCGGTGGCGACCAGGCAGAGCAGGCCGGCGCCGTACCAGGCGAGGTCGTACACGCCGAGCTGGTCGCGGGTGACCCCGGCGGCGACGGCGGCGATCGCCGCGCCCACCTGGTGGGAGCCGAACACCCAGCCGAACACCACGGCCCCGTCGCTGCCGTAGATGCTGCGGCACAGCGCCACCGTGGGCGGCACGGTCGCCACCCAGTCCAGGCCGTAGAACACGATGAAGATCAGCATGCTGGGCTCGGTGGTGGCGGCGAACAGGCTCGGCAGGACCATCAGCGACAGCCCGCGCAGCCCGTAGTAGACGGCGAGCAGCATCCGGGGATCGACCTTGTCACTGAGCCAGCCAGAGGCGACCGTGCCCACGATGTCGAAGATCCCGATGACCGCGAGCAGCCCGGCGGCGGCCGGCTCGGCCATGCCGTGGTCGTGCGCCGCCGGGATGAAGTGGGTGCTGACCAGCCCGTTCGTACTGGCTCCGCAGATCGCGAAGCCGCCGGCGAGAAACCAGAACGGACGGGTGCGCGCCGCCGACCGCAGCACGGACAACGCGCGCACCGCCGCGTTCGTGGCGGCGGGGATGGTACGGGGTGCCTCCGGATCCGCTCCCAGGGCGGTGGTGCCCACGTCCTCGGGACGATCGCGCAGCAGCCACCAGACGAAGGGCACCACGGCCAGGGCCGCCCCGGCGACGGTCAGCGAGGCCACCCGCCAGCCCGGTCCCTGGGCGAGGTGGGCGAGCACGGGCAGGAAGATGAGCTGCCCAGTGGCTCCGGCCGCCGTCAGCACGCCCATGACGAGCCCCCGGTGCCGGACGAACCACCGATCGGTCACCGTCGCGGCGAACACCAGGGCCATCGACCCGGTGCCGAGCCCGACGAGCACGCCCCACAGCAACTGGAGCTGCCAGCTCGCCGTCATCAGGGTCGTGAGCCCGCTCCCCGCCGCGACGAGCAGCAGCGCGAAGGAGACCACGCGGCGCATGCCGAAGCGGTCCATCAGAGCGGCGGCGAAGGGCGCGGTCAGGCCGTAGAGCACCAGGTTGATCGAGACGGCGAGGGAGATCGTGCCCTTGGACCAGCCGAACTCGTCCTGCAACGGGGTGATCAGCACGCCGGGCGTGGCCCGGAAGCCGGCGGCGCCCAGGATGGCCACGAACGCGACGGCGGCGACGAACCAGGCTCTGTGCAGCCGGGGACGCTCGGTGGTGGTGCTCAGGGTCATCCAGCAATCTTGCTTTATCTGGACATATGGGTGTGAGTGGCCGATCGGCCAACATGCGAACGAATTCGGCCATGGCGCATCGGATCGCGGCCGTCGTGCTCGACCGCTTCGCCCTGCTCGACCTGGGAGCCGGGGCAGGTGCCCCGGAGCGCGGAGTCGCCGCCGGAGAGAGACCGCCTCCCGGCGGCCGTCAGACCACCGCCGGGATACCCGCCACCCTCAGGTGCCTCGTCGGTCAGTCAGTCCTGACCTCGATGGCCTGCCCAGGGCACAATTGTGCGGCCGTCTCGACCTCGCCCCGTTTCGTCTCGTCGGGCCGCTCGTCGAGGAGTACGGCGATGCCGTCCTCGTCGCGCTGATCGAACACCTCGCCGATGGTCAGCACACATTGCCCGGCCCCGACGCACTTCTCCTCATCGAGCAGAATTCTCATTGAACCTCCCTGGATGCCGGCGATCCCGCGATCGCCGGGAGTTCATGGCCGGGTTTCGCGGTCAGGCGTCCCACGTCACCGGAAGCCGGTGGACACCGTAGATCTCGGCGTCGTTCTTGAACGGCAGTTCCCCGGCCGGCACGGCGAGCCGCAGAGAGGGCACCCGCCGGAAGAGGGTGCTGAAGACGATCTCCAGTTCCAGCCGGGCGAGGTTCTGCCCGAGGCACTGGTGCCGGCCGTATCCGAAGGCCAGGTGGTTGCGGGCGCCGCGGTCGAGCTTCAGCCGGTCCGCGTCGGGAAAGATCTCCGGATCGTGGTCGGCCGTGTTGCTCAGCGAGACGACGGCCTCGCCGGCGCGGATCGTCGTCCCGGCAAGCTCCACGTCGTCCATGGCCACGCGCGAGTTGCCGTACTCGGCGATGGTGAAGTAGCGCAGTAACTCCTCGACCGCCATCGGGGTACGCGACGGGTCGGCGAGCAGCGCGGCCAGTTGCTCCGGCCGTTCGAGCAGGGCCAGCACGCCCAGCGAGATCATGTTCGCCGTGGTCTCGTGGCCCGCGACCAGCAGCAGGAGCGCCAGCGCGACCACGTCTTCCGGATCGGCGCCGTCGGCGAGCTGCCGGCTCAGCACGTCGTCGCCCGGCTCGCGGATCTTGCCGTGGACCAGCTCGGCCAGGTAGACCCACAGCGCCTTCATCGTCTCTTGCAGCTCGTCGGGCGGCGTATCGCGGTTGACGAGGGTCGCCGTGTGGGCCTGGAAGAAGTCATGGTCGGCGTACGGCACCCCGAGCATCTGGCAGATGACCAGCGAGGGCACCGGCAAGGAGAACGCCCGCACCAGGTCGACCGGCTGCGGACCGGCCAGCATCGCATCGATCAGCTCGTCGACGATCTCCTGGATGCGCGGCCGGAGCTCGGCTACGCGCCGGACGGTGAACTCGCCGGTGATCGCACGCCGGGCGGGGCCGTGCTCCGGAGGATCCATGTTGATGAGTATCTTGCGCGAGCCGCCGGTGGAGGAGGGAACGGCACCGGCGCGAAACGAAGGGTAATGCGGGTGGTCACGGTCGGAGCTGAATCGTGGGTCCGTCATCATGGCCCGGAGGTGATCCATGCGGCTCAGCGCCCAGGCCTCCTGGCCGTTGGGCAGTCGCACCCGGGCGATGCCGCCGTTGTCGCGCATCTCGACGTGCTGGGCCGGCGGAGCGTAAGGACAGCTCCGTGCGATCTGCAGGGGTTCGGAAGTCATGCGGAACGTCTCCCATGTACTCGCCCAATTCAAACGTTCGATTAAATCAAACGTACGTTAGAGTGCAGACAGCTGGCAACCCCGCGATCCAGCATCCAGATCATGGAGCCGGCGGGTCTGCTCACCCGGCCCGACGTCGCGAGTCGTCAGGTCCCGGTCGGTGGCGCGCTCATCGCCGCCGTCAGATACGTGATCGCCCAGCGCCGGGCCGCCTCGCCCGCCACCGGGGACAGGCTGTCCGGGGGGCGCTGGTAGACCTGGACGCGGTCCACGGCCGTCACAGCGAGGATGCCCCGCATCCGGAACCACAGTTCCTCTGGGGAAAGGTCGGGCAGGGCGCGCCCGAAGGCGGCCAGGAAGCGGTCGCGGACCGCGTCCTCGGCCGGGCCGGTCCAGGTGCGCGCCTCCTCGGCCGGGTCGCTGAGGATCGTCACGATCAGCCGGGACGTCCGGGCGCCGCCCTCGTCGCCGGCCGGCATCTCGTCGAACAGCGGCCCCGCGAACACCTCCACCAGGTCGGCGACCGTCGGGTCCGGGGTCCGGGCGAGCAGCCGGTCCAGCCCGGCGCACTGCGCGGCGTTGATGGGCTCGATCACGCGGCGGGCGACCGCGGCCAGCAACTCGGCCTTCGAGCCGAAGTGATACCCGACAGCGGCCAGGTTCGCGCCGGCCAGGTCGGTGATCGCGCGCACCGAAGTGCCGCGGAAACCACGCTCGGCGAAGAGGCGCTCGGCCGCGTCGAGGAGCTGGGTGCGGGTATCGGGGGTTGCCATGCGCCTAATATACGTGCGTATGATCAAAAACGAACGTATGATTGAATATGCGGAAGAGGGTTGCCATGAAACTGCTCGTTTACGGCGCCGGAGTGCTCGGTAGCCTGTACGCCGCCCACCTGCATGAGGCCGCCGGGAACGACGTCTCGCTCCTGGCCCGGGGCGAGCGCCTGACCGCCCTGCGCCGGCACGGCGTGCAACTCGCCGAGGGAGACAGCCCGGCTGTCAGGCGGGTGCCGGTGCCGGTGGTCGAGCACCCGGCCGGCGAGTACGACCTGATCACCGTCTTCGTCCGTACCCATCAGGTGGACGCGGTGCTGGAGTCACTCGCTGGTGTCGACGGCGACGTGCTGTTCCTGCTCAACTGGGCGGCCGGCGCACAGCCGCTGGGCGAGGTGATCGGCCACGAGCGGGTGCTGCTCGGCTTCGGCGCGACCGGCGGCACGATGGACGGCGACGTGGTCCGCTACCGCCCGGCCGGCTTCTTGACCCGCCGGGTCCCGATGACGATCGGCGAACCCGACGGCCGTACCACCCCGAGACTGGAACGGATCCTGCGGGCGTTCGGCACCGCCGGGCTCAAGGCCAAGGCCGAGCCGCGGATGGATGCCTGGCTCAAGACGCACGCCGCGTTCGAGGTGCCGCTCGGGCAGGCGGCGAACGCGGCGGGCGGCCCGCTGGCGCTGGCCGGCGATCCGGACGCGGTACGCGGCATGGTCCGCCTCATGCGGCAGAACTTGGCCGCCATGCCCATGCCGCCGGTCCCCCGCGGGTTCAACGCGTTGCGGACCCTGCCGGAAGGGCTGCTCGTGGCCCTGCTACGGCGCTTCTTGCGCAGCCCGACGGTCGCACACAGCGGGCTCAACGACACCTCGCCCGCGGCGGCGGCCGAACTCGAGCGACTGACCGAACAGATGCGTGCTTATGCCCCGGTTCGGTAGGCGATGGGCGTGGACGGTAGCCTTCCGCCACACGTTCCGCCGCCCGTAAGATCCCTTTTGTAGATCCACAACGAGAGGGGTGGTCGCGTGGGTGGCTTCGACGAAGTGCCCGCCGGGATCGACGCTCGCGTGCCGAGCGTCGCCCGCATGTACGACTACTACCTCGGCGGGAAGGACAACTTCGCCTCCGACCGCGAGGCCGCCGAGAAGATGATCGAAATCGGCCGCCAGATGGGCAACGACACCCGCCAGATCGCCCGTGCCAACCGCGCCTTCCTCGGCCGGGCCGTCACGATGCTGGCCAAGGCCGGCGTCCACCAGTTCATCGACCTCGGCGCCGGCCTGCCGACGCAGGACAACGTCCACCAGGTGGCCAGGCGGCACGTCCCCGACGCGCGGGTGGTGTACGTGGACAACGACCCGATCGTGCTCATCCACGCACGGGCGCTGCTGGGCGGCGACCCCGACGTCATCACGGTGCAGGGCGACGTCATGAACCCGGACGCGATCTTCGACGACCCCCAGGTGACCGGGCACCTCGACCTCACCCGGCCGTTCGCCGTGCTCATGGTCGCCGTGCTGCACTTCGTCGTCGACGACGCGGACGCCGCCCGGATCACCGCGACCGTCCGCGACCGGCTGGTCCCGGGCGGCCACCTGGTGCTGTCCCACATCTACGAGGGCAACGCCGCCGACGACGTCGCCGAGGCGAGCCAGCGGATCTACGGGAAAACGGCCCCCGGCGGCCTCGCGCGGCGCGGCCTGGCCCAGATCTCCGGCTTCTTCTCCGGCATGGACCTGCTCCCGCCGGGCGTCGTCCCGGTCGCCGACTGGGACGCGCGGACACCCCCCGAGTCGGTCGACCTGGTACGCGCGGGCATCCTGGCAGGCGTGGCCCGCGCCCGCTGAACACGCCCAAGCGCCAGGCGCGCCCCTCGAACTTTCATAAGTACAGCTCTCATAACTGTACTTATGAAAGACGAGCTGAGGGCAGCGAGGCGGGCCCCTCCGGCGCGCGAGCCGCCTCCACATATCTCGTGCCCGGGGGAAGTCGGCGAAGATGTCACGTTCCCCAGCGTTCTGGTCCAAGGATCGGCGCCCGCTGCCCGGCGTGCTGCTGCTGGGCGCCACCGAGTCCATGATCGGCCCGTACCTCGTGCTGTACGGCGCGCAGCGCATGCGTCTGTCGGCCGTCGAGATCGGGCTGTTCCTCTCCCTGACGGCGACCACGCCTACCCGCTGATGCTCCTCATCGGCGCGCTGTTCCTCGGCGCGGGCAGCGCCGCGTTCCCGCAGCTCTTCGCACTGAGCCGGAGCCACGCCGACGGCGGTGCGGGCGCGACCGGCGGTGGCATACCGGTCCTGCGGTCGGCGTGGTCGCTCGCGTGGGCGGTCGGCCCGCTGGCGGGAGGCGCGCTTCTCTCCGGGGTTCACCGGGCTGCTCCTGGCCACCGGGCTCGGCTTCGGGCTGGTCATCGTGGCCGTCCTGAAGGTCAAGGCACCGCCCCCGGCGTCCCTCGGCCCTGACAGGGAGGTGCGAACGGCCCGGTCAGAGCACATGCGGCCGCTGGTGCCGGCGATCATCGCCGTCACGCTGTTCCAACCGCGATGTTCTCCGGCTCGGTCGCCCTGCCCCTTTACGTCACCGAGGACCTGGGCCGTCCGGCCGGCGAGGTGGGGCTCATATTCAGCGTCTGCGCGCTGGCCGAGATCCCGGCCGCGCTCAGCCTGATGCTGCTGCCGCCCGGTGTCCGCAAGGATCGCGTGATTCGGCTCGCCGGGGCTCTTCGTGCTGTATTTCGTGCTCGTGGCGGCCGCCACCGGCGTCGTCGCCCTGGTGCTGGTCCAGCTCGCCCGGGGTGTGGCCATCGCCGTGGTCGGGGCGCTGGGCATCACCTATTTCCAGGATCAACTGCCCGGCGCGGCGGGCCGGAGCACCACCCTGTTCGCCAACACCGCGACCGCCGGGTCACTCGTGTCGGGCATCGCCGCCGGGGCCGTCGCCCAGGCCCTGGGCTATCGCGCGGCCCTGGTCGCCTGCGCCGTCCTCAGCGTCCTGGCCTGGTCACTGTTCTTCCTGGCGCGGCGTCGCGGTCAGCCACTGCCGCTGTGACCTCAGAATTCGTCGTGCCCGGAGACCTGACCGATGGAGAAGATGTGCCGGTTGGCGGCACAGATCGTCTCCAGAGCGTGAACGGGCGTGCCTTCGGCGGAGTAGCTCGCTCGGAGCACCTGAACGATCCACTCGCCGGCCTCAAGCTCCAGCGTCTCGCGCTCGAAGGCCGTCGGCGGCCGGGCGGTCAGATGCTCCTCCGCGTGGCCGAACGAATAGCCCAGGGCGGTCAACGCGGACTGAAGGGACGGCTGTACGAACTCCGGCTCGGCCAGCCTGGTGTCGCCGAACAGGTCCGCGCGGAAGTAGCTCGTCGCGATGCGCACCGGTACGTCGTTCGCGGTCATCATCTTGCGCCGGGCCACGATCTCCGCACCGGGCTCAACCCGCAGGCAAGACGCTACATGATCTCCAGCAGGCTCCAATCCGACGTAGAGCATCCGCCGACCGGCTCTGAGCCCCTGCCGCTCCGCCTCCGCCAAGAACAGAGACTTCGACCCCCGTACGGCAGGCTCGGTCGGCAGCGCCCGGTACACCAGCACGCGAGGGGCCGGCGAGGCAGGGCCTTCCGGCGCGCGAGCCGCTGGCCCTTTCCGCATCTGCGAGATGCGACCGGGCGAGACCCCCAACCGCCCGGCGATCTCCTCCAGGCTCATGCCGTTCTCCCGCGCCTCGGCGATCGCCTGCCGCCGCATCTTGGCCGCCTCGGCCACCAACCCCTGCTCCTCGGTCATGAGTCGGCTGAGGAGACGGGCTCGTTCCACAGGATCGCCGACCTGCGCGACCTCTCTCAGCGTCTTCAAGTCCATCCGGGCCTAGCCTCCTCGGCAACCGACATTCAGCACACTTTAGTCCCCCTATTGCGGGGGTGCAGCCAGAGCCCTACCCTCAACTTTAGCCCCCCTAAAGTAGGGGAAGAGTAGACCCCCGCCTATGGGACGAACGGTGCTGCAACACCACCCGCAGACGGAGGTCTAAAGCATCGAGAGCTTGGGGCGTCAACGATGCAGGACCAGATTATCGCCGTGCCCGAGAACGGCAAGAAAACGCAAGCTGAGCTGTCCGCAGTTCTTCTGGCCGAGGCCCTCCGGACCGAGCACGGTATACAAGCCGACACCCACGCTGGATACGATCTCGCCCTGGTTTCGGTCTGGGTCGGGCTGGTGGTCTGGTGCGACGGCGAGTGCTACTGGTGGCGTGCGGGCTGGGATGAGCCGCGCAGGCGAGTGCTTTACGCCCGCCATCTGGCTATCGAACCGTCACGGGCCGCTCGGCGGATCGCCTTCCGCTACGCAGATCTCCGAAAACAAACTCCGCGCCTGGAGGTCATCGGTGATCCCTTGTCGGTCGGAGCGTCGGGAGAGAGATACGAATGAGTGAGTCGAGGCTTCCTGGCGATGATTACCGCCTCGGGCTGTCGGGCACCGGCCGCGAAGCCGTACGGCATGCGGTGCGAGCCGACACCGAGAACAGCCTGTGCGGAGAAGAGGTCTATCCGCTGCCCATCTGCGGTTGGTCTCTTTCCTTCTCACCTACCGCCGCGCGAGCTTGCACCGCCTGTGTCCAAGCCGCCCAGCAGGCTTCACGGACCGGCCGGTGAGACGTCCGCCGCGACTCGGCGGAGTTCATCGACGGGGTACGGGGTTCGTTTGGTGTCGGTCGTGAGCCGGCGGTGGAAGGCGTGCAGGATCACGGCGGGTCCGGCGTGCCGGTCGAGGATCGCGGCGAGGGCGGGCGGGACGGGCTGGGTGTCGCCCGCGAGCCGGCGGCGCAGGAACGACTCGTGCTGGGCGTCGTTGTCGCCGAGGCCGGGCAGGTGGTGGCGGAGGAGGTGGGCGGCGACGTAGTGACGGTCGTAGGTGAGGTGATCGGTGAGGAAGGCGGTCTCGGCCGGCGAAAGGGCGAACCGGGACGAGAGCGCGAGCCCGAAGTCGGCGAAGTAGAGCAGCCGGCCGTCGGTCAGGACGTTGTGGAAATGGGCGTCGAAGTGGACCAGGCCCTGCGAGCTCATGAAGGCGGCCCCTCGGGCGAGCTGCCGCTCGGCCCACGTGTGCCGTGTGAGGTCCCGGCCTTCGGCCAGCCAGGCGCTCAGTCTGTGGGGGATGTGCTCCAGGAAGAGGACCAGGCTGAGCGTGGATCGGCCGATGGCCTTCAGGCGCTCGCGCACGGCTGCCGAGCCCTCCCAGTGTCTGACGGCGCCGTCGATGCCGCCGAACTCGTCGGCGAACCCCACCGGCGGGGAGTCGGGGATGACCCGCCAGTGGTACATCAGGGGGAAGCTCTCGAACGTGCCTGAGAGAACCCAGTCGGTGGTCATGGTGTGGGCCGCCAGCTCGCGCCAGGCGCCGAAACCGGCCGAGCCGAGACCGTACTGGTAGAAGGTGGGCAGGTCGAAGACGTTGGCCGTCGAGCGGAGGTGGGTTTCGAGGTCCGTCAGCGGGATCCGCTTGACGAAGACCCGCCTCCCGTCGACGTCCAGCTCCGCCGACCTGCCGCCGATGCCGGCGCCGTGCGTCGTGGTCGCGGCCATGAGGCCGGCGATCCGACGGTCGCTCAGCATCGACAGCCGGGCGGAGACGGCCTGATGGGCGGCCAGACGCGCCGCCTGCCGCGCTACGCCGGCTCCTTGACGGCCGAGCCCGTCGTGGCCCGCCGCCCCGTGACGCGGCGGCGGCGGGTCGGCAGCCCGAGCATCGGGTTGGCGACGCCCCAGGCGGCGCCCTTGCAGACCAGCTCCTTGTAGACGGCGGCGACCCGGCCCGTCAGGACCGCCTTCACCGCGCGGTCGTCGGCGGTGACGTACTGGATCAAGCCCTCCTTGCGGCCCAGTGAGATGCACTGGTTGAAGTAGCGGATCGGTGCGTTCGGGAGCTTCCCGCCGGTCAGGCGCGCCGCGATCGCGTCGGCGGCCTGCCATGCGGTCGGCGTTCCCGAGGCGCACGACATCCGCAGCGGCTTGTTCCCGGGGCCCATCACCATGGCCGCGTCGCCGATGGCGTACACGTCCGGGTGCGAGACCGAGCGCATGGTCCCGTCGACCACGATCTGGCCGGTGCCGGTGACCTCCAGGGCGGTCGCTTCCGCGATCGGGTGGACCGCGAAGCCGGCGGTCCACACGGTGACGGCGGCCGGGATGATCTTGCCGTCGGCGGTGGTGACGTGGTCGGCTTCGACGGCGGTGACCTGGGCGTGCTCGTACACGGTGATCCCGAGCTTGCCGAGGACCTTGCGCAGGTGGTCGCGGCCCTTGGGCGAGAGCCAGTCGCCGAGGCCGCCGGCGGCGGCGAGGGCGACGTCGAGGTCCGGGCGGGCCTCGGCGAGCTCGGTCGCGGCCTCCACGCCGGTGAGACCGCCGCCGACGACGACCACGCTCTGCCCGCCGCCGAGACGGGCCAGGCGCTCGCGCAACCGGAGCGCTCCGGGGCGACCGGCGATCTCGTAGGCGTGCTCGGCGGTCCCGGGGACACCTTGGGCGTTCCAGCCACTGCCGAGGGCGTAGATGAGCGTGTCGTAGGGGAGCTCTCCGGCGCCGGACTCGGGCGCGATGAAACCCGCGCCGGACTCGGGCGCGATCGAGTTCGCGTCGGTGACGGTGACGGTCTTGCGGTCGACGTCGACGCCCGTGACCTTCGCGAGTCTCAGGTGGACGCCGGTGCCCGCGAACATCTCGCTGAACGGCCGGGGCTTGAGGTCTTGGCCGGTCGCCAGCTGGTGCATGCGGACGCGTTCGACGAAGTCGGGCTCGGCGTTGACGAGGGTGATGGTGACGTCCTCCCGGTGCAGCCGCTTGGCGAGGCGGCCGGCGGCGATGGCTCCGGTGTAGCCGGCTCCGAGGACGACGATGCGGTGCTGCATGTCCTTGCTCCTGTCTGGTTCGGGTTCGCCACTTGAACCGGGCGGCCCGCCGATTCCTGACAGGAACGCGGTGTGAAGCACCTCACACGGCTCAGAAGACGGTGAGCAGGGGCTCCCCGTGGTCCGCTGCCGCCCAGCGCGCGGTCGCGCGTTCGAGCTTGTCAGGATTGACCTGGTTGCGGAACGCGGTGATGCCGTCGGCGGTGACCTCCAGGCACAGGACGCCGATGACCCGGCCGTCCACGACGGCCACGACGGCGGGGTCGCCGTTGGCGGACCAGGCGTAGACCCCGGCCGCGCCGCCGGCGATGGCGCGCTTGGCCGCGCCGGGTTTGAGCAGCCCCCGCAGGAACTTCGCGACCGCGACGGCGCCCTCGAACACCTTGGGGTGGGCCGGGACCTTCCCGCCGCCGTCGCCGACCGAGATGGCGTCCTCGGTGAGCAGGCGCACGAGCGGCTCGATCTGGCCGCCGGCGGCTGCGGCCAGGAACTCCTCGACGATTCGCCGGGCGGCGGCCTCGTCGACCTCGATGCGGGCCTTGCCGTCCGCGACGTGCTTCTTGGCGCGGTGGAAGATCTGCTGGCTGGCGGCCTCGGTGATGTCGAGGATCTCGGCGATCTCCCGGTGCGGGCAGTCGAAGGCCTCCCGGAGCACGTACACCGCCCGTTCGTTGGGAGAGAGGCGCTCCATGAGGGTGAGGACCGCGTACGAGACCGATTCGCGCTGTTCGGCGGTTTCGGCCGGGCCGAGCAGCGGGTCACCGGCGAGCAGCGGCTCGGGCAGCCATTGGCCCACATACGTCTCACGGCGCGCCCGCGCGGAGGTGAGCTGGTTGAGGCACAGGTTGGTGAGGACCTTCGTCAGCCAGGCCTCGACGACCTCGATGCGGTCGACGTCGGCGTGCTGCCAGCGCAGGAACGTCTCCTGCACGACGTCCTCGGCCTCCCCGGCGGAGCCCAGGAGGCGGTAGGCGATGGCCTCCAGACGTGGTCGGGAGGCCTCGAACCGGTCGACGTCGTTCGCGGTCAAGGGCATGACCCGATCCTAGGTCGAACGGCGCGAATCGGCCGCCGCCGCGATGGCGCCGTATCGGCCGGAAACGACGAAATCCCGTCCGATCGGACGGGATTTGGTCAGTTCAATAACGGCTCTCAAGGGGTGGAGCTATGGGGATTCGAACCCCAGACCTCCTCCATGCCATGGAGGCGCGCTACCAACTGCGCCATAGCCCCGTGCAGTGCTGTGTTCCCCAGTGTATCGGACTTCCCCGGCCCCCAAGTACGCCATTTCCGGCGGCCACCGCCCGCCCGGCGCACCCCTGGGATACGGGCCAGGGGGCGCCGGGGCAGGTGGCGTGCCGTATCAGCCAGCCGGGGAAAGGGTCAGGCCGCCTCGCGGGCCTGGTCGATGAGGGTGACCAGTTCGGTCACCATCGGGTCCTCCGCCTCGCTCGCCAGCCGCCTCCCCTGCTCCCCCAGTGCGTCGAGGTCCATCCCGAACGCCTCCCGATCGCGCATGTACAGCGCGAAGGCCGCCGCCAGCACGTCCACCCGCAGCCGCACGGGCGCGTCCTTCCACAGCTCCTCGGACAGCGCGTCCACGTCGACGGAGTCACTCGTCTCGGCGGCCACCCTGGTGTCGGGGTGCTGCCACCGCACGGTCGCCGTGGCGAGCTGTCCCGTCGCCCCCGGCTTGAGGCGTACGGAGTACAGGGCCGTCACGGAGTGGCCGGGACCGACCTCGCCGCCGTCGCGGGAGTCGTCGCGGAACTCCTCGGTGGCGAGCGCCCGGTTCTCGTAGCCGAGGAGCCGGTGGCTCGCCACGACCGACGGGTTGAACACGACCTGAGCCTTGGCGTCCCGTGCCCGCAGCTCGATGTTGGCCGGGAGCTGCGTGGTGAACGTCTTCTCCGCCTCCTCCGGCGTGGAGACGTACACGGCGGAGCCGTCGCCGTTGTCGGCCAGCTGCTCCATGAGCTCGTCGCCGTACTCCCTGCCGACGCCGACGGTCAGCAGCGTGACCTGCTTGCCCGCGTGTTCCTTCACCCGGTCCAGGATGGTCTGCCAGGCGGTGTTGCCCTGGTTGGCCAGGCCGTCGGAGAGCAGGATGACCTTGTTCGTGGCGGCGGGGCGGAAGGCCTCTGCCGCGTGCTCGTAGCCGAGCAGCATGCCGCTCTCCAGGTTGGTGCCGCCCGCGACGACGAGCCGGTCGACGGCGGCGTGCAGGTCCGCCCTGGCGGTGAGCGGCGTCATCGAGGCCAGCGCCTCGGCGGTGTCGCTGAAGGCCACGATGGACACCTGGTCACCGGGGGCGAGCTGGTCGAGCAGGGTGTGCAGGGCCTGCTTGACCAGGTCGAGCCTGCCTGGCTCGGCCATCGAGCCGGAGACGTCGACCACGAAGGTGAGGTTGGCGGGGCGGCGCGCCTCGGCGGCCGTGGCGCGCGTCTGGAGGCCGACCCGCAGGACGGCCTCGTCGCGGGTGCCCGATCGGGCGCCGTCGACGTGGACGGCGAAGCCGTCGCCGGGCGGCTCTGCATAGTCCTGCCGGAACGAGTTGACGAACTCCTCCGGCCGGATCTGGCCCGGCTCGGGCCAGCGGCCCTCCTCAAGCGTACGGCGGGCGTAGGCGTAGGAGGCGGTGTCCACGTCGAGGGCGAAGGTGGAGATCTGCGCGCGGGTCGTGTCCTGTTCATCATCTGGGGCCTGGCTCGCCGATGGGGTGGTGCGGGGCCGATCGTTGCCGGATGCGCGTTCGGGAGCGCGGTCCGGAGCGGTGGCGTTGCCTCCAGGCCCGCCGCCGCACGCGGCGAGCGCCAACAGCGCCGCAACCCCGACACTCGCCACTATGGGACGAAATTTCATCGCAATGCACCTCCAGGCCGTATGACGGCTCCCCGCCCCCAGGTGGCCGGGCCGGTGACGTAAGCGAGCGCAAACCGCTATCCACGCGTGATCGATTGTGGTGAACCGGTCATATCCGGTAGGCATGGACCTCGTGCGTGTCTATCTGGGACTGGCCGCCAAGGGCCACGACGTTCCCACCCATGTTCTGGACCGGGTCCGATCCGTTGCCGAGACCGCGTTCCCGGTGCCTCCGGACGTGATCCGGGGGCAGGAATGGCATGGCAGGGGGGTGTCGCTGTTCGGGTGGAGCAACGAGCCTGACGACTCCCGGCAGCCGCCGCTGATCGCCGACCACGGCGGCCGCGTCCTCGGGCTCAACGGCCACCTGGCCGATCCGGGCGAGGCCACCCGGCTGCTGGACGATCCCTCCAGCGGCGACGTGGGCGGCTGCTTCTCCGCCTGGGTGGCGCGCGACGGCGAGCTGACCGCCGCCACCGCGATCAACCGGGTCTGCCCCGTCTTCTACACCGAGACGCCGGAGCTGCACATCGTGGGCAGCCGGGCCCTGCTGGTGCACCTGGCCGCCCGGCTGGACGACCGGATCGAGCATGACGTGCTCGCCCTGCAGACGATGATCCGGCAGGGCTTCTTCCTGTCGGACGAGACTCCGTACAAGGACGTGGCGGCACTGCGGCCGAGCTCGCGGCTGGACGTGCGGGACGGGCGCCGGACGATCACCGAGACGCCGCTGCCGGAGGCGGCGCCCGCGCCCGAGTCCGCGCGGCGCAAGCGGGCGGCGATCACGGACCTCGCCGACGCGCTGCTCGCCACCGTCGCGCCGCTGCGCGACGCCGGTGAGCCGGTTAACCTCGCGCTGACCGGCGGGCGCGACACCCGCATCCTGGCCGCACTGCTGCACGCGGCGCGGGTGCCGTTCCGGGTGACGACGAACGGGCTCGACACCCACCCCGACGTGATCCTGGCCCGCCGGATCGCGGCCCTGCTCAAGGTCGAGCACACGGTGATCGCGCCGCCGCAGACCGCCCAGCAGGACGCCGTGCTGGTGGAGCACCCGCTGAGCCGGGCCTGGGAGACGCTGCGTACCTGTGAGGGCATGACGTCGGCGTACGAGTCGATCGTGGGCTACCTGCCCTACACCGGCAAGCCGACCATGTCCGGGCAGAGCGGCGAGACGCTCAGGGCGGGCAGCCTCAACCTCCTGCAGACCGACCTGAGCGACAAGGCGCTGCTGCGGCGCGTCAACAACACGTTCTACAAGGACGAGAAGCTGTTCACCGCCGAGGCGAACGAGCACGCCCGCGAGCTCGCCAAGCCCTGGCAGGCACGGACGAACCGGCTGGAAGCCCTGGATCACATCTACATCTGGTACAAGGTCGGGCGCTGGCAGGCCAGCGCCCGCGCGGGGTCGCTGCGCCGGGGGGACCCGGTCCGGCCGTTCCTGGACAACCGGGTGGTACGGGCCGCGCTCAGTCTGGACCAGGGCTGGCGCCTATCAGAAGAAGTGATTTATACGCTAATTCTGCGATTCGCCCCTGAGCTGCGGGATGTGCCCATCGAGGGGAAGCCGTGGCGGTTCGCCGAAGGGCTGGCGGCCCAGCGCAAGTGGTGGACGCGGACCCAGGTCCCAGCCGAGCACATGCCGACGGCCAAGACCGGCGGCGGCTGGAGCTGGCGCACCAGCCCGGGGCCCGCGCTGACGGACGTCCTGCGTGAGCAGGTGCTCGGCCGGCTCGACGTCCTCACCCCGATCGTGAACCCGGACGAGGTACGCGCCCTGTTCGCCGAGCCGGTGACCAAGAAGCCGGGGCTCGCCTGGCACCTCTACACGGTCAGCACCCTGCTGACCGGGACGTACCCGGGCAAGCAGCCGGAGGGCCTGGAGAAGATCCCGGTGTCCAAGCCGTAGCCGGGCGGTCACCAGTGCAGCAGGAGCAGCTCGGTGGAGAAGCCCGGCCCCAGGGCTAGCAGCAGGGCGGGCTGCTCCGCGCGCCCGCGCGTCTGCTGCAGGACGTGCAGCACCGACACCGACGACAGGTTGCCGTGCTCGCGCAGCGACTGCCAGGTCACCTCCAGCGCCTCGGCGGGCAGCTCCAGGACCTCCGCTATCCGGTTGATCACCTTGGGCCCGCCGGGATGGCAGATCCAGGTGCCCACCTGGGCGGCGGTCAGGCCGTAGTCGGCCAGGAAGGACCTGATGTCGCCGGCCAGCACCCGGTCGACGAACTCGGGCAGCCCGGCGTCGAGCATGATGCGGAAGCCGTGCCCGCCCACGTCCCAGCCCATGAGGTGCTCGGTGTCCGGGTAGAGCTTGCTCCGGGTCGCGACCACCTCACGCCCCTGGCCGTGGCCGGTCGCCACGACGGCCGCCGCGCCGTCGCCGAACAGGCCGCTGGCGATCAGGTTGGCGACCGAGACGTCGTCGCGCTGCACGGTCAGCGAGCACAGCTCCACACAGACGAGCAGCGCCGTGTGGCCGGGCCAGCCGCGCAGGTAGTCGTGCAGGCGGGACAGCCCAGCGGCCCCGGCGGCGCAGCCCAGCCCGAACACCGGGACCCGCTTGACGTCCGTCCGCAGCCCCACGCGCTGTGCCAGGCGGGCGTCGAGCGACGGGGTGGCCAGGCCGGTGGTCGAACAGAACACCAGGAGATCGACCTTCTCCGGCGGCGACCCCGCCTTCTCCAGCGCACCGGCGATCGCCCGCTCCCCCAGGTCGAGCGCGACCTCGACGTACGCCTCGTTGGCCCGGTCGAAGGAGTCGAGCTTGGCGTAGTCGTCGAGCGGCAGCGCGAGATTGCGGCCGGTCACCCCCGTGGCGAGGTGAAAGCGTCGCAACAGCTCCCCGTCGGCCGCGGTGAGCTGGGCGAACGCCTCGGTGATCTCTTCCTGCCCATAGCGGTGCTCCGGCAGGACGGTCTGCACCCCCGATATGTACATATACCGTTTCTGCCGCTGAGACGAGCGGGCTAACCCGCCGGAGCCGTCAGCCGGTGAGCTGGCGGGTGATGGACACGTCGGTGATGGCGGTGTCGGCCGCCAGGAGGAAGGCCTTGGACAGGATGATCGACAGCATCCCGCCGTCCTGCTCGAAGGGCAGGAAGACCCGGCCGGGCCCCTCGCCGCCGGGGACGACGCACAGGTAGGCGTCGTTGGGCTCCATGAGGATGTTGCCCGAGCCCAGATGGATCTTGTAGGTGCGCAGGTCACCGCGCACACGCAGGAAGCGGTCGATCAGCTCGGCCCGGTCGGCGATGGCGAGCCTGGGGAGCAGCCGGGTGAGCGCGTCGCGCCGGATCTCGGCCGTCTCGGTCAGGCCGCCGAAGCTGTAGGAGTGCCAGTAGTCGCCCTCCCCCTGCGGGTCGAGGCCGGTCGAGGTCACCCCGACGGCCAGGTCGGCGTCGCGCAGCGTCTCCGAGAGCACCAGGGGCGGCACCGTGGCGAGCGGAACGGGACGGCCGTCGGCGAGGAAGCGGAGGGCGCCGCTGACGCAGTGGGAGTTGCTGTAGCCGTCGCGCTCGGCCGTGTGCCAGTCCAGGTGGAAGTCCCAGTCGGCGGTCAGGCCGCCGGGGAGTTCCTTGACGGTCTGGCACTGGTTCGATCCGCCCGCCCCGTCCCACCAGCCGAGCGACATGCCGGTCCAGCCACGGCCGGCCAGCAGGGCCTTGGCCTGGCCGTACTTCAGGATGTGGGCGGCGAAGCGCAGCGAGTGGTCGCCGGTCCGCTCTTCGGCAGGCGTGAGCAGGTAGACCTCGCGGTAGGCCTGCTTGAACGGCTGGCGCAGGCCGGTGTCCATGAGGTGGTCACGCCAGACGCGCACCTCGTCCGGGGTGGCGAAGATCGGGTGCCACAGCCTGACGGGGGTCTCCGGTCCGGGACTGACGCGGCGCCCGCGCGGATCGGCCAGCTCCCAGCCTTCGGCGGTCCTGACGGGCAGCCCCGCCTGTCCCTGGACGACCTCCCAGATCAGCGCCCTGGCGTGCGTCCCGGTGACGGGATGGTCGAGATAGAAGGCGCGGACATCGCTCCAGGGCAGCACGCGCCCGGTGGCCAGGGCCCGCTCGACCCGGTGACGCTCGGCGGGCAGCGTCTTCTTCAGCTCCTTGGCGGCGGCCTTGAGCTCGGCCAGCAGCTCGCCGTGCGCCGCCCGCACCGCCTTGGGGACGGCCTTGCGAACCTTGCCCGCGTCGTCGACGTAGCTGATCGTGCCGTCAACGGAGAGCCGCAGGCCATGCTCGGTGCGGGTGCCGTCGGGGCCGAGACCGTGGGCCGGGACCGTGCGCTCCAGCAGCTGCTCGGGTGACAGACCGGTGCGCTCCGCGACCCCGTCCAGGGTCTTGCGGACGAGTGTGAGGATGCTCTTCCTTCGGACCTTGGCCTGGACCCGGGCCAGCTGGGCCACCACCTCCAGGCCGCCGCGTCTGGCCAGCACGCCGATGGCGGCGTTGGTGGTGCGCTCGTTGCGCGCGTTGGGGCCGGATCCGCCGACACCGGTGCCGGTCGCCACCGCCACGTCGCCGAGCAGCCCCGTCACCCAGGGCTCGTCGACCTGCTCGCAGGTCCACACCATGCCGCGGACGAGCACGGCGGTGCGTTCGTGGAAGTAGGTGACGATAGGCCTGCTGGGGTAAGACCGGTCGACGTCCTCCCGATGGCCGGGGATGCGGGCCAGCACATCGCGCACCAGCGTGACCGCCTCCGGCGTGACGAGCGCGGCGGCGGTGGCGAGCCAGGCCTCGTCGGGCCTCGGCTTGGTGGCCGTCGTCCAGTGACGCAGCAGCGCCACCACCTCGGAAGCCCCCAGCCGGTCGGCGAAGTCGTCGCGGAGCAGCGTGGCGAAGCCGTCCAGCTCCGGGACGAGCGCCCGAGCGCGTTCGGCCGGTGTCTCGGCGTGCTCGGCCACCAGGCGCTCCAGCCGTAAGACGATCTTGTCCGTCACCTGCCACCACCGTTGCAGCCCCAGGTCCGCCCTGGCTTGCCGGAACCAGTGCGCGTACGGCTCGCGCTCGGCGATCGGCAGCTCCTCGGCCACGGCGACGGGCAGCGTGAAGAAGTCCTCGTGCCGCTGGCGCTCGCCCGGCGGGGTGACGGTGAGGCGCCACAGCAGCTCGATCTCCTCCGGTGTCCAGCGGAGCCGGCGCCGCGCCACCGCGGCGGGCACCGGGGTCAGCACGAAGGCGTGCTCGTGCGACTGCCAGAGGAGGTGCATCCGCAGCTGCGCCCACAGGCCCATGGCCCGCCACTCGGCCTCGCCGAACCCCCTCGACACCCGCCCGAACGGGGTCGCCGCGAGCGTCGGCTGCCACACGGTGGGCCGGAGGGGGTCGAAGACGGCGTCCAGCCGGTCGAAGACGTCGTGGGCCGCCTCGTCCAGGAAGTCCAGCCAGCCGCGCTGCGACTCCGGCAGCTCGTCGATGATCCGCACGTCAGCCGCCGACCAGCGGGACGAGCTTGATGAAGGACACCACCGGGTCGCCGAGGAGCGCGATCTTCTCGTCGAGGTCGTCGATCTGCCGGTCGCCGATCAGCAGGATGAATCCGTTGCGGGCGAAGGCGGCCTCGGCCGCGTCCGCCTGCTTCTCCCAGTCGAGCGGGCGGGCGGACCTCATCCGGTAGCCGTTGAGGTCGGCCTCCGCGTCGGTGGGCTTGACCAGGCCGCGGAAGTGGGGTGACGGGGCCGCGTTGTGCCGCGCCACCTCCTCGCGGACGCGCAGCCGGACGAGCTCGCGGGCCGTGATGCTGTCGGGCAGGTCGGGGAGCGTGAACTCCCCGAGGGTCCTGCCGGTCGCGGTCTCGTCGCGGAAGATGACCAACGTCATTGCGTTCCCTTGATCGCCGGGGTCGATGGCGTCATTAGAGCAGCCACCGGCGACAGAATCGCTCAGACGGTGTAGTCGAAGGTGTAGGAGTGGGAGCCGTCCGGGGCGATGGCGATGTCCATCTCGCCGCACAGGCCGCGCAGCTCGCCGGTGCCGGAGTCGGGGACGACGGTGACGCGCAGCGACCGCCCGGCCGGGTCGCTCACCGCGCTGTGCTGGACGACGAAGCTGCCGGACCGGCCGTGCAGGGCGCCCTCGACGCGCTCCACCGCGACGTACGCCCTGGACTCCTCGACCGGGGTGGACACGACCGTGAGGTGCACGACGCTGGTCGCGGTCAGGTCGCCGTGGAAGGTCTTGCTCATGGTGACGTGTCCGAGCGTGATGCCGTCGCGGTCGTCGAAGGGCGGCTGGGCGTTCCAGTCGGCGGTGTCGAAAGGGCCTGTTGCGATCATGTGTCCATGGTGGCGGGCGTACCTGTCAGTTCCCGTCAGGTACCGGCGAGCCGTTCGACCACCGGCGCGAACTGCTCCAGAAACTGCCCGTTGACCGACACGTACGACACGCCGAGCTTGTCCCTGCGCCTGTTCAGCCTGTCCACCATCTGCTCGACCGTGCCGGACAGCATGCCGACGGCCGTGCCGTCGAGGGCGCCGAAGCGGCTCACCATCCAGGCGGGCTGCTCGTCCCCCACCACGGCCAGGTTGATGTTGAGCTCCAGCTCGTCGAAGCGGTCCCCGGCGAGCTCGTACAGCTCGTCGAGCTTGGCCGTGAGGTGCTCCTCGGTGCTGTGCGGCGGCAGGCCGAGCGCCACGGTGCGAGCCCTGGCCGCCGCCAGCCGGAGCATCTTCGGCCCCGTGGCGGCGATCAGGATCGGCACGTCCTCGACGGCGTCCAGGGTCCGCTCCAGCCGGTCGATCCGCCGGCTCGGGGTGCCGTAGCCGACGCCGAGCCGGACGGCGTCGGCCTCGGCGTCCGGCCGTCCGGCGCCGAGGCCCAGCTCGAACCGGCCGCCGCTGAGCGTGCGCAGCGTGGCCGCCTCCCAGGCGACGGCCGCGGGCGTGCGGAGTGGGGCGCACAGCACGTACGTGCCGACGCGCAGGGTCGTGGTCGCCGTCGCGGCGGCCGCCGCGGCCGCGAACGGCGACAGGGTGCCCAGCGTGTCGGGCACGAGCAGGGTGTCGTAGCCGAGGCTCTCTGCCCGGCGCGCCAGGCCGGCCCACGCGCCGGCGTCGGGGGCGTGTCCGGCGACGACGCCGAACCGGAAGGGATGGTCGATCATGCCTCAACGATCACCCATCGGCCCGCCCCGGCACATCGTCCGCCAGGCTGGTGACCCGCTACGCCGCCGGACGCACGTCCCCGGCCGGGCCCTACTCCTCCAGCAGTAGGCGGGTGAAGTCGCCGGCGAACCTGCCCTCCGGGTCGTGCCGCCGCACCAGCTCGCGAAACCGCTCCGGGCAGGCCGGCCGGCGGGTGAACACCTTGCCCCAGTGCGGCCGGGGGTCGAACGGCGCCAGCACGTCCTCCACCAGCTTGACCACCGGTATCACGGCCTCGGTGTCCTTGACCCAGGTGAAGTGGACGGCCACGCTGTCGCGGCCGTAGGACGGGCTCAGCCAGAGATCGTCGGCGGCGACCGTGCGTACCTCCGTGATCTGCAGCACCGGCCGGATCCGGTCCCGCACGGCCCGCAGCTCGCGCAGCGCGTCGGCCGCGTGCGCCCGGTCCATCAGGAACTCCGTCTGCAGCTCGTCGCCCGCGCTGCTGGGCGGCGAGTCCGCGCGGAAGTGCGGCAGCCGCTCGTGCCACGGCCCCGGCACGCCGAGCTGCTCGGTGCAGCTGTCCGGCGGCATCCCCGGGACCGGGTGCCGGGGCCCGTCCGCGGCCCGGGTGCCGTGCCAGTCACCGTCTGGCAACTCCGTGCCGCGCTTGATCCAGGCGCTGGTGTCGCACCAGTCGGTGAACAGGCTGACGCTGTAGCCGTCGCCCATCAGCTCGTCGAACGGCGCGTCGTCGGGCACGCCCTCGCGCACGTACTGCCGCAGTTCGAAGGTGGGCACCAGGTCGAGCGTCAGCGTGGTGACGATCCCGAGCGCGCCGAGCGCCACCACCGCGCCGGGGAAGTCGGCGTCGCCGCGTTCGAGGGTGAGCAGGGAGCCGTCGGCGGTGACCAGCTCCAGCGCCGACACCGCGGCCGCCAGGCTCTGGTTGCGCTGCCCCGACCCGTGCGTGCCGGTCGCCACCGAGCCGGCCACCGAGATGTGCGGCAGCGAGGCCAGGTTGCCCAGGGCTAACCCGCTCGCATGCAGCTCGGCGGCGAGTTCGGCGTACGTGGTGCTCGCGCCGACCCGCACGCGCGCCGCCGCGCTGTCGATCTCCATCCGGTACGGCATGCGGTCCAGGCGGACCAGCTCGCCGGGGGAATCGGCGATGTCGTTGAAGGAGTGCCCGCTGCCCAGGGCCCGCACCCTCGGGGTGGCGGCGACCAGGCGCTGGAGCTCGTCGAGGGATGTGGGGTGGTGGAGCCGTGTTGCCCGGAATGCGGTGTTTCCCGCCCAGTTCGTCAGCGTCACCGCCCAACCTTGCCATACCGCCGGGAACGCGGATCAGGACGGTCGGCCTCAGATCTCGATGACGACCTTGCCGCGCGCGTGACCGTACTGGATGTCGGGCAGCCTGACGGGCAGTTGGTCGAAGGGCACCTGGGCCTGGATCTGCACGCGCAGGTCGCCGCGGTCGACCTGCGCGGCGAGGTCGGCCAGCAGCGGGCCACTGGGGCGGTGCACGAGATTGACGGCGCGGATCTCCCGTTCGGTGAGCTCGTCGGGGTCCAGGGCGCCGACGGTGCTGACGATGATGCCGCCGGGGCGCAGCACCCGGATCACGTCACCGATCGCCTCGGGCGGGTCCACCAGGTCCAGGACCGCGTCGACGCCGTCGGGGCAGAGCGCGAGCACCTGGTCGGCGACGGGAGCGGCGGTGTGGTCGACGGTGTCGGACGCCCCCAGGTCGCGGGTGAGCGCCTCGGCGTCGGGCGCGGCGGTGGCGATGACCCGGGCCCCGCGCCGGGCGGCGAACTGGACGGCGCTCTGGCCCACGCCGCCCGTGGCGCCGATGATCAGCACGGTCTGGCCGCTGTCCGGCCGGACGGTCTCGACCACCTCATGAGCCGCGCCCGTGGCCGTCGGCACGGCCGCCGCCTGCTCGAAGCGCACACCCTGCGGCTTGTGGGCGATCGCGCCGTCCTCGGCGGCCACGCCGTACTCGGCGAAGGAGCCCAGGCCACGCGGGTAGTCCGCGAAGCGGCCGAAGACCTCGTCGCCCGGACTGAAGGCGGAGACCTCGGCCCCTGTCGCCTCCACCACGCCCGCCCCGTCCGTGCCGAGGATCAGCGGGAACGTGAACGGCACCATGCCCTTCATGGCCCCGTTCGCGACCTTCACGTCGACGGGGTTGTAACCGGCGGCGCGCATCCGGACGAACACCTCACGCGGGCCCGGCTCGGGCGCGGGCAGTTGCATGATCTCCGGATCGGCTCCGAATCCGGTAATGGCGATGGCGCGCACGAGGACCCCCGTCGACGACTCCTGGACGAGGTAGACGTCCCCCTGGCCACCACCGCCAATCCGGTCATGGCGCTTCTTGGCAGGACTTTTCAGGCGCCTGTCAGAAGCCCTGGGCGAGCCGGTAGTAGGCCTGGTTCCAGCGCAGCTCCTTGGTGAGCCGGCGGGTGGTGGTCTCGGCGTCGATGACCACCAGCTCCACCCCGAGCATGTCGGCCAGGTCGGACAGCTCCTCCGTGCCGACGGCCGTGGACAGCACCGTGTGGTGCGGTGCTCCGGCGGTCAGCCACGACTCGGCCGAGGTCCGCAGGTCGGGGCGGGGACGCCAGACGGCGCGGGCCACCGGCAGGCTGGGCAGCGGCTCGGGCGGAGACACCACGTCGATCTCGTTGGCGACCAGCCGGAACCGGTCGCCCAGGTCGGCGAGGCCGACCACGATGCCGGGACCGGGCTCGGCGTCGAACACCAGCCGCACCGGGTCCTCCCGGCCGCCGATGCCCAGCGGGTGGATCTCGCACGACGGGGTGCCGGCAGCGATGCTCGGGCACACCTCCAGCATGTGCGCGCCGAGGATGAGCTCCTCGCCGGGCGTCAGGTGGTAGGTGTAGTCCTCCATGAACGAGGTGCCGCCGGGGGTCATGGCCTTCAGCGTGCGCAGCAGCACCGAGGTCTTCCAGTCGCCCTCCCCGCCGAACCCGTAGCCGTCGGCCATCAGCCGCTGCACGGCCAGACCGGGGAGCTGCCGCAGACCGCCGAGGTCCTCGAAGTTGGTGGTGAACGCCTTGAAGCCGCCGCCTTCGAGGAAGTGGCGCAGGCCCAGCTCGATCCGGGCGGCGTACCGCAGCGACTCACTCCGCTCGCCGAGCAGCTCGGGCGCCACCCGGTACAGCTCCTCGTACTCCTTGACCAGCGCGGTGACGTCGGCGTCGGAGGCGGCGTCCACGGCCTCGACCAGGTCGTTCACCCCGTAGGTGTTGACCGAGACGCCGAAGCGGAGCTGCGCCTCCACCTTGTCGCCCTCGGTGACGGCCACGTCCCGCATGTTGTCGCCGAAGCGGGCCAGCTTCAGTGTGCGCACCTCGGCCACGCCGGAGGCGGCGCGGGTCCAGGCGAGGATCCGCTCGGCCACGGCCGGGTCGCTGACGTGCCCGGCGACCGTCTTGCGCGGCACGCCCAGCCTCGTCTGGATGTGGCCGAACTCGCGGTCGCCGTGCGCGGCCTGGTTGAGGTTCATGAAGTCCATGTCGATGGAGCTCCACGGCAGCGCCACGTTGGCCTGGGTGTGCAGGTGCAGCAGCGGCTTGCGCAGCGCGTCGAGGCCGGCGATCCACATCTTGGCCGGGGAGAAGGTGTGCATCCAGGCGATCACGCCCGCGCAGGAGTCGTCGGCGTTGGCCTCCAGCATGATCCGCCTGATCGCGGCCGCGTCGGTGAGCACGGGCTTCCACGTCACGGGCACGGGCAGCGCCTCGGCGATCCGCTGCGACTGCTCGGCGACCTGGCGCAGCGTGTCCTCGCCGTACAGCCCCTGGCTGCCGGTCAGAAACCAGATGTTCAACGCGGGCTCCTCTGTCCGTAGACGTTCTGATAGCGGTCGTACAGGCGGTCGACGTCGGCCTGCGGGATCGGCAGCGGCTCGCCGAGTTGCCTGGCGATGTGCACGGTACGGGCGACGTCCTCGCACATCACCGCCGCCTTGACCGCCGCCTTGGGGTCCTTGCCGATGGTGAAGACGCCGTGGTTGCGCATGAGGACGGCGGGCGAGCGGTGGCCCTTGAGCGTCTCGACGATGCCCTGGCCGATGGAGTCGTCGCCGATCAGCGCGAACGGCCCGACCGGGATCTCACCGCCGAACTCGTCGGCCATGGCGGTCAGCACGCACGGGATCGCCTCGTCGCGCGCGGCCCAGGCCGAGGCGTAGGTGGAGTGGGTGTGCACGACGCCGCCCACCTCGGGCAGGTGGCGGTAGACGTAGGCGTGCGCGGCGGTGTCGCTGGACGGCGCGTGCTCGCCCTCCACCAGATTGCCGTCCAGGTCGCACAGCACCATGGTCTCCGGCGTCAGCTCGTCGTAGGAGACGCCGGACGGCTTGATGACGAACAGGTCCTCGCCGGGGACTCGGCCGGAGACGTTCCCGGCGGTCCAGGCGACCAGGTTGTAGCGGACCAGCTCGGCGTGCAGGTCACTGACGATCTTTCTCATCTGCTGGGTCATGCCTCGTTCCTGATCGCGCGCAGCCGGTGCAGCAGCCGTCCGTCTCCGAAGTGGTCGTGCAGGGCCCGGTACTCGGCGTACAGCCGGTCGTAGGCGTCGGCCCTGGCCGGGTCGGGCACGTACGCGGCCTCGGTGCGCCGGCCCATGACGGCGGCGGCCTGCTCGATGTCGGCGTAGGCGCCCGCCGCGACGGCGGCGTGGATCGCCGAGCCGAGCGCGGGGCCCTGCTCGGAGCCGATGACCGACAGGGGGCGGCGCAGCACGTCGGCGTAGACCTGCATGAGGAAGGGGTTCTTCAGCAGGCCGCCCGCGACGACGAACTCCTCGACGGGGACGCCGGACTTCTCGAACGTCTCGACGATCATGCGGGCGCCGTACGCGGTGGACTCGACCAGCGCCCGGTAGACGTCCTCGGGCTTGGTGGCGAGCGTCTGGCCGACGATGACGCCGGACAGGTTGTGGTCCACCAGGACCGACCGGTTGCCGCCGAACCAGTCCAGCGCGATCAGGCCGTGCCGGCCCACGGGCTGCTCGGCGGCCAGGGAGGTGAGATAGGCGTGCATGCCCATCTCCCCGGCCTGCTCGTGGTAGGAGGCGGGCACGAAGGTGTCCACGAACCAGGCGAAGATGTCGCCCACGGCGGACTGGCCGGCCTCGTAGCCCCACAGGCCGGGCACGATGCCGTCGCGGACCACGCCGCACATGCCGGGCACCTCGGCGAGCTGGTCGCTGGGCATGATGTGGCAGGTCGAGGTGCCCATGATGGCGACCATCTGGCCGGGCCGCACGGCGTCGGCGGCGGCGGCGGTGACGTGCGCGTCGACGTTGCCGACGGCCACGGTGATGCCCTCGGGCAGTCCTGTCCATGCGGCGGCGGTGGCCGACAGCGTGCCCGCGGACCCGCCGAGCGGCGCCAGCCGCACGCCGCCGAACGTGTCGCCGACCTGACCGGTGGCGAGCTTGCCCGGGAAGTCGACGAAGTCGGGGTTGAGCTCGGCCAGGTAGTCCCGGGGCGGGTAGCTTCCGTCCTGGAAGATCCCCTTGTAGCCGGCGGTGCAGATGTTGCGGCTCTCGACGCCGCAGAGCTGCCAGACGATCCAGTCGGCGGCCTCGATCCAGCGCTCGGCCCTGGCGTAGACCTCGGGGTCCTCCTCCAGGACCTGCAGGGCCTTGGCGAACTCCCACTCCGAGGAGATCTTGCCGCCGTAGCGCGGCAGCCAGGCCTCGCCGCGGCGGGCGGCCACCTGGTTGATCCGGTCGGCGTGCGGCTGCGCGGCGTGGTGCTTCCACAGCTTGGGCCACGCGTGCGGGCGCGACGGCGTCTCGAAGCACAGGGGCGTGCCGTCGGCGGTGGCCGGCAGCACGGTACAGGCGGTGAAGTCCGTGCCGATGCCGATCACCTGCTCGGGCGAGACGCCCGAGGCGGCGACGGCCTGCGGCACGGCCACGCGCAGCACGTCGATCCAGTCCTGCGGCGACTGCAGCGCCCAGTCGGGGCCCAGCCGCACGTCAGAGTCGGGGAGCGTGCGCTCGATCACGCCGTGCGCGTACTCGTGCACGGCGCTGCCCAGCTCGGCGCCGTCGGCGACGCGGACCACCACGGCACGGCCGGACAACGTGCCGAAGTCCACGCCGACCACGAATTTGTTAACGTTCACACTTGACTCCTGGGGGTTGTGCGGGCGGGGCGTGCCTCTATCGTGCGGGAGCCGTGCTGGATCTGACGATGAAGCCGGGCGGCACGACCAGCCGCTCGTAGGCGACCGGCCCCGAGTCGATCTGCCGGAGCAGCGCCTCGATGCAGTGTCTGCCCACCGCGTCGAAGTCCTGCCGGACCGTGGTGAGCGGGGGCGAGAAGAACTCCGACTCGGGGATGTCGTCGAAGCCCACGACGCTGATCCGGTCGGGGACCTTCACTCCTTCCTCCGACAACGCCCGCAGCACGCCGAGCGCCATCTGGTCGTTGGCCGCGAAGACGGCCGTGACCCCGTCCATCGCGGCCAGGCGCCGGCCGGCCTCGTAGCCCGTGCGCGGGCTCCAGTCGCCGGGCAGCGGGGGCGGCACCGGGCGGCCCGCCGCCTCCAGCGTCGAGCGCCAGCCGGCGAGCCTGCCCTCGGTCTCCAGCCAGTCGGACGGGCCGCTGACGTGCCAGACCGTCTCGTGGCCGAGCTCCAGCAGGTGCCGGGTGGCGAGCCTGGCGCCCTCGAACTGGTCGATGCAGACCACCGACACGTCGGCCCTGTGGGTGCCTTCGACGGCCACCGCCGGCGTGCCGGAGGGCAGGCTCTCCAGTGCGCGGCCGGCCGAGCGCTGCGGCGCGACCACCACGACCCCGTCGACGCCCTGCTCGGTGAGGTAGTCGATGGCCTCGCGCACGCTGGTGGCGTCGATGGACTTCAGGCTGACGATGCTGACGAAGTAGCCGGCCGTCCTGGCCGCCTGCTCGATGCCGTAGATCGTGCTGGCCGGGCCGTACAGCGTGGTGTCGAAGCTCACCACCCCGAGCATCCGCGAGCGCTTGGTGACCAGGGCGCGCGCGACCAGGTTGCGGCGGTAGCCGAGCCGGAGGATCGCCTCCTCCACCCGCGCCCGGGTGTCGGCCCGGACGTTGGGGTGGTCGTTGAGCACGCGGGAGACCGTCTGATGTGACACGCCGGCCTCCTTGGCCACGTCGGCCATGACCGGCAGGCGGCGTTTGGGGGTGGTCGTCACGGTCTCTCCTCTCCTCGGCACCGAGATCGTATTGCGTGGCGGTCAGCCCGCCGCGCCCGCCCTGCGCTTGGTCCACACGTCGAAGGCGACCGCTGCCAGCAGCACCGCGCCCTTGACGAGCATGACCCGCTCGCTCGGCGAACCGATCAGGGACATGCCGTTGTTGATCACCGCCATGATCAGCCCGCCGGTGAGCGCGCCGACGACCTTGCCGACACCACCCTGTACGGCGGCGCCACCGATGAAGGCGGCGGCGATGGCGTCCAGCTCGAAGGCGTTGCCCGCCGTCGGGCCCGCCTGGTTGAGCCGACCGGCGAAGATGATGCCGGCGATGGCCGACAGGACGCCCATGTTGACGAAGATCCAGAAGACGACCTTCTTCACCTTGACGCCGGACATGACGGCCGCCTGCAGGTTGCCGCCGATGGCGTAGATCTGGCGGCCGAAGACCGTGCGGTTGGCCATCAGGGAGTAGGCCAGCACCAGGATCGCCAGCAGCACCAGCACCCAGGGCAGGTTGTTGAAGCGGGCCAGCTGCACCACCAGGAAGAGGATCAGCCCGGCGCCGGCGGCCATCTTCAGCACGAACACCGCCATCGGCTCCACGACCTGGCCGTAGCCGATCCGGCCGGCGCGGCTGCGCCACTGCGAGGTGACCATGCCGGCGACGGCGGCCACGCCGATCAGCAGGCTGAACAGGTCGGCGCCACCCAGCGGGCCGAGGCCGATGTTGCCGAGGTAGCCGCTGGTGAAGCCGTTGGCCAGGGTGCGGACCTGGTCGGGGAACGGGCCGATGCCCTGGTTGCCCAGCACGGTCATGGTGAGCGCGCGGAACAACAGCATGCCGGCCAGCGTCACGATGAACGCCGGGATGCCGAAGTAGGCGATCCAGTAGCCCTGCCAGGCGCCGATGAGGCCGCCGGCGATGACCGTGATCACCAGGGCGAGCGGCCACGGCAGGCCCATGTTCACCATGAGCACCGCGGCCAGCGCCCCGGTGACCGCCACCACCGAGCCCACCGACAGGTCGATGTGCCCGGCGATGATGACCAGGATCATGCCGATCGCCAGGATCAGCACGTAGGAGTTCTGGACGATGATGTTGGAGATGTTCTGCGGCTGGAGTAGGGCCCCGTCCGTCAGCACCCAGAACAGCGCGACGATCAAGGCGAAGGCGATGTAGATGCCGCTCGCGCGCAGGTTGAGCGAGAGTCCGCCCAGTGACACCTGGCCGGGCCGCCGGGGCCCGTCCGATCCGCCGCCCTTCGCGCCGACCTTCACCTCGGCGGGCGTGATGCTGCTCATTGGAGCTACTCCTGTCCCTTGGTCATGAGATGCATGAGGCGTTCCTGCGTGGCGTCCGCGCGCGGCAGTTCGCCGGTGATCCGGCCTTCGCAGAGCGCGTAGACGCGGTCGCACAGGCCGAGCAGCTCAGGCAGCTCCGAGGAGATCACCAGCACCGCCTTGCCCTCGTCCGCCAGGCGATTGATGATCGTGTAGATCTCGTACTTGGCGCCGACGTCGATGCCTCTGGTGGGCTCGTCGAGGATGAGCACGTCGGGCTCGGTGAGGATCCACTTGGAGAGCACGACCTTCTGCTGGTTGCCGCCGCTGAGCTTGCCGACGACGCTCGACACGCTGGGTGCCTTGATGTTCATGCTCTTGTGGAAGCCCTCGGCGACCCGGTACTCCTCGTGCTCGTTCACCCAGCCGTGCCGGGACAGGCCGCTCAGCCCAGCGGCGGAGACGTTGCGCTTGATGTCCTCGATGAGGTTGAGGCCGTATCTCTTGCGGTCCTCGGTGGCGTAGGCGAGGCCGTGCTTGATCGCGTCCTGCACGGTGCGGATCTCGATCGGCCGGCCGTTCTTGAAGATCTTGCCGGAGATGTGCACGCCGTAGGCCCGGCCGAACACGCTCATGGCCAGCTCGGTACGGCCTGCGCCCATGAGCCCGGCGAGCCCGACGATCTCACCCCGGCGCACGTTGAGCGAGGCGCCGTCGACGACCTTCCTGCCGGGCTGGCTCGGGCTGTAGACCGTCCAGTCCTCGATGCGCAGCGCCTCCTCGCCGATCGTCGGCTGGTGCGGAGGGAAGCGGCTGTCGAGGGCGCGGCCGACCATCCCGGAGATGATCCGGTCCTCGGTCACGGCGTCGCCAGCCATGTCGAGCGTCTCGATCGTCCGGCCGTCGCGGATGATCGTGACGGAGTCGGCGATGGCGGTGACCTCGTTGAGCTTGTGGGAGATGATCACGCAGGTGATGCCCCCGTCCCGCAGCCCGCGCAGCAGGTCGAGCAGGTGCGCGGAGTCGTCGTCGTTGAGCGCCGCGGTCGGCTCGTCGAGGATGAGGAGCTTGACCTCCTTCGACAGCGCCTTGGCGATCTCGACGAGCTGCTGCTTGCCGACGCCGACGTCGGCGACGACGGTCGTCGGGTTCTCCCGCAGGCCGACCCGCTCCATGAGCTGGGCGGCCTCGTAGTTGGTACGGTTCCAGTCGATGATGCCGCGCCTGGCCCGTTCGTTGCCGAGGAAGATGTTCTCGGCGATCGACAGCTGCGGGCTGAGCGCGAGCTCCTGGTGGATGATGACGATGCCGGCGTGCTCGCTGTCGCGGATGCTGCCGAACCGGCTCCGCTCGCCCTCGAAGGTGATCTCGCCGTCGTAGGTCCCGTGCGGATAGACGCCGGACAGCACCTTCATCAGCGTCGACTTGCCGGCGCCGTTCTCGCCGCAGATGGCGTGGATCTCGCCCCGCCGCACGGACAGGGTGACGTCCTGCAGCGCCTTCACGCCGGGGAACGTCTTGGTGATCCCGCTCATCCGCAAGATGTGATCGGTCATGTCTCAAGCCCCTCGGTCAGGGGCTCCGGGGGCGGCGGACCGCCCCCGGAGCGCGCCCTTACTTGAGCTGGTCCTCGGTGTAGTAGTTGGCGCCGATGATGACGTCCTTGTAGTTGCTCTTGTCGACGATGACCGGGTCGAGCAGGAACGAGGGGACGACCTTGTTGCCGTTGTCGTAGTCCTTGGTGTTGTTCACCTCGGGCTTGCCGCCCTTGAGCACCGCGTCGGCCATCTTCACGGTGGTCTCCGCGAGCGTGCGGGTGTCCTTGAAAATGGTGGAGTACTGCTCGTCGGCGACGATCGACTTGACCGAGGCGAGCTCGGCGTCCTGGCCGGTCACGATCGGGTACGGCTGGGAGCTGGTGCCGTAGCCGCTGCTCTTGAGCGCCGACAGGATGCCGATGGACAGGCCGTCGTACGGCGACAGGACACCGTCGACCTTGGTGTCGCCGGTGTAGGTCTTGGTGATGATGTCCTCCATCCGCTTCTGCGCGGTGGCCGGGTCCCAGCGGAGGATGGCGGCGGTCTTGAAGTCGGTCTGGCCGCTCTTGACCACCAGGGTGCCGTCGTCGATCTTCGGCTGGAGGATCGACATGGCGCCGTTCCAGAAGAACGTGGCGTTGTTGTCGTCAGGCGAGCCGCCGAACAGCTCGACGTTGAACGGCCCCTTCTCGCCCTTGTCGACGCCGAGGCCGGCCAGGAGCGAGGTCGCCTGCTGCACGCCGACCTTGAAGTTGTCGAAGGTGGCGTAGTAGTCGACGTTCGGGCTGTTGCGGATCAGGCGGTCGTAGGCGATGACCGGGATCTTGTTGTCCGCCGCCTGCTGCAGCTGAGAGGTGATCGCGGTGCCGTCGATCGAGGCGATGATCAGGAGCTTGGCGCCCTTGGTGATCTGGTTCTCGATCTGGTTCGCCTGCGTGGGGATGTCGTTCTCGGCGTACTGCAGGTCGACCTTGTAGCCGAGCTTCTCCAGCTGCGACTTGACGTTGTCGCCGTCGTGGATCCACCGCTCGGACGACTTGGTCGGCATCGTGACGCCGATCAGCGCGCCGGCGTTGCCGCCCTCGGCCCCCGCCGAGGGCTGAACGTCTACCGTCTTCTGGCTGGAGCCGCAGGCCGTCATGGTCGCGGCGAGCGCGATGGCGGACACCAGTCCGCCGATCCGGGCCAACCTCATCGGGTTTCTCCTCGCACATGGGGTCACGGCAGCACCGGTCGCCCTGGCTGCCGTCGATACAGGGGATTGATCACAAACAGTGATAAATCAGAACAAAACTCGCGTACGTTCTCGCAGATTGTTATCGCTAACAACGGGGCTGTCAATGCCTGTCGGTCACCTCCATGAAACGTTCGGGTAACGTCCGGTCCCAGGTCAGCGGCGGGACCTGGCTGAGAACAGGCGCTGCAAAAGGATGAAGGCGAACAGCAGCATCCCGATGAAGATCTTCGTCCACCAGGGACTCAGCGTGCCCTGGTAGCTGATGATCGTCTGGATCAGGCCCAGCACCAGCACGCCCAGCACGGTGCCGAACAGGAACCCGGTGCCCCCCATCAGCATCGTGCCGCCGATCACGACCGCCGCGATGGCGTCCAGCTCCATGCCGACCGCGTGCAGGCCGTATCCCGAGAGCATGTAGAACGACAGCAGGACCCCGCCGAGCGCGGAGCAGAAGCCCGAGATCGTGTAGACCGTGATCTTCGTCCGGCCCACCGGCAGGCCCATCAGCACCGCCGACTGCTCGCTCCCGCCGGTGGCGTAGACCGCCCGGCCCAGGCGCGTGTAGTGCAGCACGTAGGCGGCGGCCAGCACCACGACCACGGCGATGACCACGCTCGGCGAGATCCACAGATCGGCGAACAGGTCGATCCTGGTCTGCGCGAACGCGGTGAACGTCGGGTCCTCGATCGGGATCGACTCCGTGCCGATCGTGTAGCACAGGCCCCGGGCCAGGAACATCCCGGCCAGCGTGGCGATGAACGGCTGGATGTCGAAGGCGTGGATCAGATAGCCCATGATCAGCCCCAGGGTGGAGCCGACGAGCAGCACGAGCGGGATCACGACGTACGCCGGCCAGCCCGGCCCGGCCATCAGACTGGCCGAGATCATCGTGGACAGCGCCACCACCGACCCCACCGACAGGTCGATCCCGCCGGTGAGGATCACGAACGTCATGCCGACGGCCACGACCAGCAGGAACCCGTTGTCGATGAAGACGTTGAGAATGACCTGCCCGCTGGCGAACCCTTCGTAGCGGATCCCGCCCACCACGAACATGGCCACGAACAGGCACGCGGTCACCAGGACCGGCACGTACTTGGCCGGGATGGTCCGGCCACCGCCCAGCGTCAGCGTCGTCATGCCGTCACCCGCGCCTTCTCCTCGGTCGCCGGCCCGGAGGGGGCGGGCGGCGCCGCCGTCCGGCGGCGATGGAACACCTTGTCGCGGAAGGCCTTGGACTGGATCAGGCAGACCACGGTCACCACGAGCGCCTTGAACAGCAACGTGGTCTCCGGCGGCACGCCGATCGAGTAGATCGTCGTGGTCAGCGTCTGGATGATGAGCGCGCCGAGCACCGTGCCGCCGAGCGAGAAGCGCCCGCCCGCCAGCGACGTGCCGCCGATCACCACGGCCAGGATCGCGTCCAGCTCGATCCAGAGCCCGGCGTTGTTGCCGTCGGCGCTGGAGACGTTCGAGCTGATCATCAGTCCGGCGATGCCCGCGCACAGCGCGGCGAACGCGTAGACCATGACGATGATCCCGCGCGCCCTGATGCCGGCCAGCCGGCTCGCCTCGGCGTTGCCCCCCACCGACTCGATGAGCAGCCCGAGCGCGAGCCGCCGGGTCAGGAACGCGGTGACCGCCAGCACCACCAGCACGATCAGGATGCCGAACGGCACCGTCAGCCAGTAGCCGCCGCCGATCAGCTTGTAGGCGGGGTCGTTGACGGTGATGATCTGCCCGTCGGTGATCAGCTGGGCCAGGCCGCGCCCGGCCACCATGAGGATCAGCGTGGCGATGATCGGCTGGATGCCGACGCCCGCCACCAGGAACCCGTTCCACGCGCCGAGCAGCACGCTCAGGCCGAGCGCGAGCACCACGGCGGTGAACACGCCCGCGTCCTGGCTGATCTGCAGGCAGGCCAGCGCCCCCGAGATGGCCACCACCGAGCCCACCGACAGGTCGATGCCGCCGGTCGCGATGACCAGCGTCATGCCGAGCGACACCAGGATCAGCGGGGCGCCGAACCGCAGGATGTCGATCAGGCTCCCGTACAGGTGCCCGTCGCGGACCTGGACGCTGAAGAAGCCGGGCGTGAACAGCACGTTGACCAGTAACAGCACGGCCAGGATCAGGACCGGCCAGAGCAGGCGTCTCATGAGGCTCGCCCTCCGCTCGCGATCGTCTCCATCAGCACGTCGGTGGTGAGCGCGTCGTCGTTGGGCAGCTCGGCGACGAGTCTGCGGTCGCGCAGCACGGCGACCTTGTGGCTGAGCCGCAGCACCTCCTCCAGCTCGGCGGAGATGAACAGCACCGCCACGCCACCGCCGGACAGCTCCGCCACCAGGCGCTGGATCTCCGCCTTGGCCCCCACGTCGATGCCCCGGGTGGGCTCGTCGAGGATGAGCAGCCTCGGCTCCAGGATGAGCCACCTGGCCAGCAGCACCTTCTGCTGGTTGCCACCGCTCAGGTCGCGCACCAGGTGCTCGGGGTTCGGCGGGCTGATCTTCAGCGCCTTGACGTACTTGCCGACCAGCTCGTCCTGCTGCTCGCGCGGCACCGGCCTGGTCCAGCCTCTGGTCGCCTGCAGGGCGAGGATGATGTTCTCGCGCACGGTGAGGTCCGGGACGAGCCCGTCGGCCTTGCGGTTCTCCGAGCAGAAGGCGATCTTGTGGGTCATCGCCGCCCGGGGCGTGCGCAGCGGCGTGGGCTCGCCGCCGATGGCCACCTGCCCGGTCCCGGCGTGGTCGGCGCCGAACAGCAACCGGGCGATCTCCGTACGGCCCGAACCCAGCAGCCCGGCCAGCCCCACGACCTCGCCCTCGTGGACGGTGAGCGTGAACGGCTCGATGGCGCCGGTGCGTCCCAGCTCGCGGGCCTCGACCAGCGGCCGGTCGAAGACCTTCGCCTCGCCGTGCAGCTTGTCCAGGGCTTCGAGCTCCTGGCCGATCATCTTGGCCACCAGCTCCACCTGGCCGAGCTCGCTGGTGAGGAACTCGCCCACCAGCCGCCCGTTGCGCAGGATCGTCATCCGGTCGGATATCGCGTAGACCTGGTCGAGGAAGTGCGACACGAACAGGATCGCGATGCCCTCGTCCTTGAGCCGTTTCATCACCCCGAAGAGGCGGTCGACCTCGTCGGCGTCCAGGCTGGATGTGGGCTCGTCCAGGATGAGCACCTGGGCGTCGACGTCCAGCGCGCGGGCGATGGCGACCATCTGCTGGATGGCCAGCGAGTAGGACGACAGCGGCGCGGAGACGTCGAGGTCGAGCTCCAGCCGGGCGAGCAGCTCCCTGGCCCTGGCTCGCATCCGTTTCCAGTCGATGCGCCCCAGACGGCGCGGCTCACGGCCGATGAGGATGTTCTCCGCCACCGACAGGTTCGTGCAGAGGTTGACCTCCTGGTAGACGGTGCTGATCCCGGCCTGCCGGGCCTCCAGCGGGCTGCCGAACGCCACGGACCGGCCGGCCAGCTCGATGTCTCCGGCGTCGGCCGGGTGGACGCCGGTCAGCACCTTGATCAGGGTCGACTTGCCCGCGCCGTTCTCGCCCATGAGCGCGTGCACCTCCCCGGGCAGCAGCCGCAGGTCCACGCCGTCCAGGGCGCGCACGCCCGGGAACTGTTTGCCGATTCCGCTCATCCGCAGGATCGGCGCGGGTGCGTCCATCCGGCGCCCCTTCCCTTCTGTCCGACCGGGCCGGCCGTCACGACCGGCCCGGTCCTCTCGCCGGTCAGTACTCGCGGGTGGGCAGCGCGGCCTTGGCCTGCTCCTGGGTGAACGTCGTCTCCTCTGTCACCACGCGGGCCGGGATGCTCTCGCCCTTGATGACCTTCTGGGCCAGGTCCATGAGCTGCGGGCCGAGCAGCGGCGAGCACTCCACGATGAAGTTGATCTTGCCGTCGGCCAGGGCCTGCATCCCGTCCTTGACCGCATCCACCGTGATGATCTTGATGTCCTTGCCGGGCACCTTGCCCGCGCCCTCGATCGCCTCGATCGCGCCCAGACCCATGTCGTCATTGTGCGCGTACAGCACGTCGATGTCCGGGGTGGACTTCAGGAACGCCTCCATGACCTCCTTGCCCTTGGCCCTGGTGAAGTCGCCGGTCTGCGAGGCCACGATCTTGAACTTGGGGTCGGCGGCGATGACCTCGGCGAAACCCGCCTTGCGGTCGTTGGCCGGCGCGGAGCCCGTCGTGCCCTGCAGCTCGACGATGTTGACGGTGTCCTTGGCGTCCTTGTACTCCTCGACCAGCCACTGGCCGGCCTTCTTGCCCTCTTCGACGAAGTCGGAGCCGAGGAAGGTCTTGTAGAGGGTGGTGTCCTTGGAGTCCACCGCCCGGTCGGTGAGGATGACCGGGATCTTCGCGTTCTGGGCCTCCTTGAGCACGGTGTCCCAGCCGGACTCCACCACCGGCGAGAAGGCGATGATGTCCACCTTCTGCTGGACGAAGGAGCGGATCGCCTTGATCTGGTTCTCCTGCTTCTGCTGGGCGTCGGAGAAGCGCAGCGTGATCCCGCTCTTCTCGGCCGCGCTCTGCACGGACTTGGTGTTCGCGGTCCGCCAGCCGCTCTCCGCGCCGACCTGGGAGAAGCCCATGACGATGGTGTCATCGCCGCCGCCTCCGCCGCTTTCGGTACCGCCGCCGCTGCTGCTACTGGTGCCGCATCCGGTCAGCGCCACCGCCGTCAGCCCGGCGATCACCAACGCCGAGATCCTCTTCATCATGTGGGGGGTGTCCTTTCTTCAATGTGAGCGTTAACAAGCGACCGGGCGGAAACCGCCTCGCCGTGCCCTGCTAGCGCCTGGCCGTACTGACTCGTGGGACGAACATGGGAGGGACCACGAGCCGCTCGGGCTCCCGGGGCCCGTCTCCCTCGATCTGCCGCAGCAGCACCCCGATGCTGTGCCGGCCGACCGCGCCGAAGTCCTGCCGGACGGTGGTGAGCGGGGGCGAGAAGAACTCCGACTCGGGGATGTCGTCGAAGCCGACGACGCTCACCTGCTCGGGCACCTTCACCCCCTGCTCGGCGAAGGCGCGCAGCACGCCCAGCGCCATCTGGTCGTTGGCCACGAAGACCGCCGTGACGTCCGCCATGCTCGCCAGACTGCGCCCGGCCTCGTAGCCCGAGCGCGGGCTCCAGTCTCCGGCCAGCGGCTCCGGCGCCCGGCGGCCCGCCCGCGCCAGCGCGGCCCGCCAGCCGGCCACCCGACCCCCGGCCTCCAGCCAGTCGGCGGGGCCGCGGACGTGCCACACGGTCTCGTGTCCCAGGGAGAGCAGGTGCTCGGTGGCGAGCCTGCCCCCCTCGACCTGGTCCACGCAGACCACCGCCACGTCGCCGGCCTGGCCGCCCTCGACCGCGACCGCCGGGACGTCGACCGCCAGATCGGCCAGCGCCTGGGCCGCCGAGCGCTGCGGCGCGACCACCACGATGCCGTCGACGCCCTGGTCCGCCAGGTAGTCGAGGGCGTCACGGACGCCGGCCCTGTCGATGGAGGTGAGGCTGACGATGCTGATGAAGTAGCCGGCCGCCCTGGCCGCCTGCTCGATGCCGTACACCGTGCTGGCGGGGCCGTACAGGGTGGTGTCGAAGCTGACCACGCCGAGGGTCCTGGAGTGCCTGGTGACCAGGGCGCGAGCGACGAGGTTGCGGCGGTAGCCGAGCTTGCCGATCGCTGCCAGCACCCGGGCGCGGGTTGCGCCGCGCACGTTGGGGTGGTCGTTGAGCACGCGGGAGACCGTCTGGTGAGACACTCCGGCCTCCTTCGCCACGTCCGCCATGACCGGCTGACGCTGCTTCTGGATGGCTGTCACCGCCGCCCCTTTCCGCGCTTGGGACGACTGTGAACGTTAACAAAGGGTCCCGTCAAGGGGCGCTCCGATTACGGTCGCGTTACGCGACGGCCCTTCGCGGCGGTCCTCCCCTGTCACATCGTCGCGGTGGAGTCCCGGATCACCAGGCGGCAGGTCATCCGGTGCACGCCCGGCGTGGCCTTGCCGCCCATCGCCGCGAACAGGTGCTGGGCGGCCGTCCTGCCGAGCCGCTCCAGGTCGGGGTCCACGGTGGTGAGCGGCGGGCGGGTCTCGGCGGCCAGCACCTCCCAGTTGTCGTAGCCGACCACCGCGAGGTCGTCGGGCACCCGCCTGCCCAGCTCACGGGCCGCCTCCACGAACCCGGCGGCGATCTGGTCGCTGCCGCAGAACACCGCGTCCAGCTCGGGCTCGGCACGCAGCAGCATCTCCGCCGCGTGCCGGCCCCACCGCTGGGACCAGGTGCCCCACAGCGTCTGCCCGGTCTGCGGCACGCCCGCCTCGGCCAGCGCCTCCGCCAGCCCTTCGGCCCGGTCGCGGGCGGCCTTGTAGTCGACCGGCCCGGTGACGTGCGCGATCCTGCGCCGGCCCAGCGCGAGCAGGTGCCGCACGGCCAGCATCGCGCCGCCCACGTCGTCGGGCACGAACGAGACGTCCGACGGGTCGTCGGAGGGCCCGTAGGCGTACACCACCGGCACCGGCAGGTCCTTGCTCAGCGACGGCCGCGGATCGGTCGACTCCCCCACGACGATCAGCCCGTCCACCCGCCGCGACAGCAGCGCGCGCAGGTGATGCTGCTCCCTGATCGCGTCACCGCGGGCGTCGCAGAGCAGCACCGCCATCTCGCCCGCGCCGAACGCGTCCTCCGCGCCGAGCAGCACCGGGATGCCGAACCGGCCGGCGCTGTCGGAGGTGAGCAGCCCGACCGTGCGCGTCTGCCCCGACAGCAGCCCCCTGGCCAGCGCATTGGGCTGGAAGGCGAGCTGCTCGGCGGCGGCCAGCACCCGCTGCCGGGTCGAGTCGCGTACGTCCTGCCGCCCGTTGAGCGCCTTGGACGCCGTGGCGATCGACACCCCCGCCAGGGATGCCACGTCTCTGATGGTCGCCCGTTTGTCCACCACTATCGAAACCCTTTTCGGTCACCTGAAGGCCAGAGCAAACCCTAACAGCCATTGACATGCCCGCAGGTTTCTCTTACGTTTCCGAAAACCTTTTAGTCCACACGGGGGACCGAAGGAGTCAACCATGAGACCACGGCTCGCCGGGATGGCCATCGTCACCCTGTTAGCGCTAACAACAGCCTGTGGAGGTAGCGGGGCGCAGCAACCCGCCGACGGGCCCGTCACGATCACCATGTGGACCAGAGCCGCCACGCAGGCGCAGAGCGAACGGCTGGTCAAGGCCTACAACAGCGGTCACAAGAATCAGGTGAAGCTGACCGTCATCCCAACGGACAACTACCAGCCGCGCATCGCGGCCGCCGCGGGTGCCAAGCAACTGCCCGACCTGTTCGCCTCGGACGTCATCTTCGTCCCCAACTACACCTCCCAGGGCCTGTTCCTGGACATCACCGACCGGATCGCCGCGCTGCCGTACAAGGACAAGCTCGCGCCCTCGCACATGCGGCTGGGCACGATGGACGGCCGGCAGTACACGCTGCCGCACACGCTCGACCTGTCCGTCTGGTTCTGGAACAAGGATCTCTACGCCAAGGCCGGGCTGGACCCCGAGCAGGGGCCCAAGACGCTCAAGGAGTTCGCCGAGCACGCCACCACGATCGACGAGAAACTCGGCGAGGACGGCAAGGTGCACGGCACCTTCTTCGGCGGCAACTGCGGCGGCTGCTACGTCTTCACCTTCTGGCCGTCCGTCTGGGCCGCCGGCGGCCAGGTCATGAACCCCGAGGGCACCGCCTCGCTGAACGACCAGCGGGCGATGACGGACGTGTTCGCGATCTGGCGCGACCTCTACGACAAGGGCGTCACCGGCCCGACCGCCAAGGAGGAGCAGGGGCCCACCTGGGCCGGCTTCTTCCCCAAGGGCGAGATCGGCGTCATGCCGATGCCGTCGACCACGCTCGGCCTGATGCCCGCCGACATGAAGATCGGCGTCGCGCCCATCTCCGGCCCCGACGGCGGCGAGTCCACCTTCGTCGGCGGCGACTCGATCGGGGTCTCCTCCACCACCCAGCACGCGGACGCCGCCTGGGAGTTCCTGTCCTGGACCGTCTCCGACGAGGCTCAGGTGGAGGTCATGGCCAAGAACAAGGACGTGCTCGCCCGTACGGACCTGTCCAGCAACAAGTACTCCGCCGAGGACCCCCGCGTGGTGCTGATGAACTCGCTGGTGGCCAAGGGCGAGACGCCGTACGCGCTGCGCTTCGGCCAGACCTTCAACGACCCGCAGGGACCGTGGCTGCGGCTGGCCCGTGAGGCGGTGTTCGGTGACGCCGCGAAGGTCACCCAGCTCAACGCCGAGGTCACGAAGTCCTTGACGCAATGACCGTCTCCTTCCGGCCCACCTCCCTCCGGCACAGCAGGAAAGCCCAGGGCTGGCTCTACGCCGCGCCCACCGCGGTGATCGTCGGCGTGCTGTTCGTCGCGCCGCTGGTGCTGGTGGTCTGGATGTCGCTGAACCGCTGGCCCCTGCTGGGGCCGGCGACCTTCAACGCCCCGGACAACTACACCAAGATCGCCGGGAACCCGCTCTTCGTCGACTCGGTGCTCTTCACGCTCAAGTACACCGCGATCACCACCGTCCTGCTGTCGGCGGTCGCGCTCGGCCTGGCCCTGCTCGTGCAGGAGCGCAGGCCGGGCGTCGGCTTCTTCCGCACCGCGTTCTTCCTGCCGGGCGCGGTCGGCTTCGCCGCCGCCGCGCTGCTCTTCTACGGCATGCTGAACGCCGACTTCGGCCCCATCGACCCGATCCTGCGGACGCTGGGGCTCATCGACGAGCCGGTGAAGTGGATCGGCACGCCGAACATGGCGCTGTTCTCCACGATCACGCTGGTGCTGTGGCGCTTCGCCGGGTTCAACATGCTCATCCTGCTGACCGGCCTGCAGGCGATCCCGGTCGAGGTGTACGAGGCGGCCAGGAGCGACGGGGCGAACCGGTGGCAGATCTTCACCAGGATCACCCTGCCGCTGCTGCGCCCGACGCTGGCCCTGATGCTCATCCTCAGCGTCACCGGCTCCCTGCTCGCCTTCGACCAGTTCTTCATCTTCACCAACGGCGGCCCGGACAACAGCACGGTGTCCATGGTCATGGTCGTCTACCGGGACGCCTTCTTCCGCTTCGACCTCGGCGGCGCCGCGGCCCTGTCGGTCGTGCTGCTGGCCGGCCTGGTCGGGCTCAACACCCTCATGATGCGGAGACTGCGATGAGGAGGTACACCACGCTTTCGGCGCTGGCCGTGCTGTTCCTGTTCCCGCTGCTGTGGAGCGGTTACGCCTCGCTGGAGAAACCGTCGAACTATCTCAAGATGGCCGCCTACGGCGAGGGGATCGGCACCTACGCGACCAACAGCGTGCTGGTCTCGGTGATGACCGTCGGCGGCACGCTCCTGGTGTCGGCGCTCGGCGGCTACGCCTTCGCCCGCTTCGACTTCCCCGGCAAGAACCTGCTGTTTCTGGCCACGCTGGCGATCCTCATGGTGCCGTACGCGACCATCCTCATCCCGCTGTACGTGCTGCTCGGCTATCTCGGGCTGCAGAACTCGCTGGTGGGGCTGTCGCTGGTGTTCGTGATGTTCCAGCTCCCGTTCGCGCTGTTCATGATGCGCAACGCGTTCGAGTCCGTCCCGCGCGAGCTGGAGGAGGCGGCGCTGGTGGACGGCTGCGGCACGTTCCGGGCGTTCTCCCGGATCCTGCTCCACGCCGTTCGCCCCGCGCTGATCACGGTCGGCCTGTTCGCCTTCCTCGCCTCCTGGAACGACTTCTTCGCGCCGCTCATCCTGCTCAACGACGGCGCGTCGTTCACCCTGCCGGTGGCCGTGGTCAGCATGACGTCGGGCACGTTCGGCACCGTCGACTACGGCATGCTCCAGGCCGGCGTCATGGTCATGGCCATCCCCTGTCTCGTCCTCTTCATCGTGCTGCAGCGCCACTATGTGCGCGGATTCATGTCAGGAGCTCTGCGTGGCTAACCCCGTCCTGCCCTCCTCGGGCGCGCTGTCCCCGCTCGGCCTCGACGCGGTACGCCTGTCGCCCGGATTCTGGGGCGACCGCGTCGCGCTCAACCGCGAGGTCACCATCGCCCACTGCCAGGAATGGATGGAACGCGAAGGCTGGATCGGCAACTTCCGGGGCGAGCGCCCGCGCCGGGGCCGCGAGTTCAGCGATTCGGAGATCTACAAGCTGCTGGAGGCGATGGCCTGGGCCGGCCACCCCGAGCTGCCGGCGCTGGCCGAGACGGTGGCCAGGGCGCAGGAGGGCGACGGCTACCTCAACACCCGCTGGAGCGGCAGCCGCTACACCGACCTGGAGTGGGGCCACGAGCTCTACTGCTACGGCCACCTCATCCAGGCGGGCGTGGCCCGGCTCCGCACCCACGGCCCCGACCAGCTGACCGAGGTGGCCGTGCGGGCGGCCGACCACGTCTGCCGCCGCTTCATGACCGGCGCCCAGACGTGCGGGCACCCCGAGATCGAGATGGCGCTGGTGGAGCTCTACCGGGCCACCGGCGCCGAACGCTACCTGGAGATGGCCCGCCGCTTCGTCGAGCGCCGCGGCCTGCCCGCCCTCGGCGAGATCCACCTCGGGCGCGCGTACTTCCAGGACGACGTCCCCGTCCGGCGGGCGCCGGTCTTGCGCGGGCACGCCGTACGCGCCCTCTACCTGGCGTGCGGCGCGGTGGACGTGGCCGTGGAGACCGGCGACGAGGAGCTGCTGAAGTCGGTCGAGACGCAGTGGGAGCGGACCGTCGCCCGGCGCACCCACCTGACCGGCGGGATGGGCTCACGCCACGCCGACGAGGCGTACGGCGACGACTTCGAGCTGCCGCCGGACCGGGCCTACGCCGAGACGTGCGCGGGCATCGCCTCCGTCATGCTGTCGCACCGGCTGCTCCTGGCCACCGGCGACGCCCGTTACGCCGACCTGGCCGAGCGGACCCTGTACAACGTGCTGGCCACCTCGGTGGCGCTGGACGGCCGCTCCTTCTTCTACGCCAACCCACTGGCCGTACGGGTGCCCGCCGAGCCGCTCGCAGGGGTCGCCAGCCACGCGGCGGGGGGCGGGCTGCGCTCGCCGTGGTTCGACGTGTCGTGCTGCCCGAACAACATCGCCCGCACCCTCGCCTCGCTGGCCGCCTACGTGGCCACCGGCTCGGCCGGCGGGGTCCAGATCCACCAGTACACGCCGGGCGAGATCCGGCACGGCGACCTGGCCCTGCGGGTGGAGACCGGGTACCCGTGGACGGGCGGGGTGCGGGTGCGGGTCCTGGAGGGCGGCAGCGCGCGCATCTCCCTGCGCGTCCCCGCCTGGGCGGCGGGCGCCACCCTCTGGTCCGGCACGCCGGCCGTCACCGGCGACGGCGGAGACCTCGGAGGACGTGGCGGGATCGACGGTTCGGACGCCGGGCGGGACGGCGGCTCGGAGGCCGGGCGGCGTGACGGCGGTTCGGAGGGCGTGCGGCTGGTCGAGCCCGGTTATGTCGTGGTCGAGCGGGACTGGCGGGCGGGTGACGAGCTGCGGCTGGAGTTGCCGATGACGGCGCGGTGGACGTATCCGGACCGGCGGATCGACGCGCTTCGCGGGTGCGCGGCCGTGGAGCGTGGGCCGCTCGTCTACTGCGCGGAGTCCGTCGGCGACGAGCCTCCTCTCGCCGAGATGGCCGTCGTGCCCGCGTCACCGCCCGCCGAGGTGACCGTCGTGCCGACGTCATCGCCCGGCGACGCCGCCGTCGTACCGGCGTCGCCGCTCGCCGAGGGCCTGGCGGAGGGGGCGGTGGAGCTGGAGGTCGAGGGGGTCGCCGGGTCGCCGGACTCGGGCGCGTGGCCGTACGGCTCGGAGCGGGACGGCGAGCCGTACCGGCAGCGGGCCGCGAGCGAGGCCGGGACGGCGCTGCGGCTGATCCCCTACCACCGCTGGGGCAACCGCGGCCCCGCCACCATGCGCGTCTGGCTGCCCGTCGCCGACCGGGACGGCCCCGCCGGGGATGGGCGGGGCCGGGCTCGCTGACGGCGCCGGTCGTCAGGTGAAGTTGACGTCGCTGCAGATGTAGTAGGCCTGGTCCATGTGCGAGGCCTGCCAGATGGTGAACACCACGTGCCGTCCGCTGCGTCCCGGCGCGCTCACGTCGATGTTGATGTTCTGGCTGGGGGCGTACCTGCCGGTCTGGCGGACCAGTTCCAGGCTGCCCCAGGTCAACGGCTGCGTGGCGGCGTTGAAACCCTGGCGGGTGACGTAGATCCGGAAGTAGTCGGCACCGTGGCTGGCCTGGTCGTACAGGTGCGCGGTGAAGTTGGTGCCGATGTTGGTCATCTGCCACGCGCCGACGGCGTCCAGGGAGCGGTAGCGCCCGCCCTCGGTCCGGCCGCCGCTGCAGAGTTGCCCGTCGGGGACCGCGGCCTGGTGGTTGCCGCCGACGTTGTTGCGGTACAGGCCGTTCCAGTTCCACATGGCGTTCGGGTTGTCCTGCCATGCCTGCCAGCACATGGGGTCCTGCTGCTGCATGTTCGGGTTGAGGTGGTCGTCGCCCCAGCGGTCCCAGCAGCTGTAGTTGCGGGAGGCGGGGTTGATGATCGACCCGTGGGCGGAAGCGGACTCCGCCCACGGGAGCAGGCAGAGCATGGCCGTGGCCACGATGGTCAGGACACGCAGTGCTCGGCGGGTGGCACCGGCGGGCTCGTGATGTCGCATTGTGCGGTCTCCGTCTTTCCGGCTTGGGGGGTTCCGGGTTTGGGAGCGCTCCCAACCACCGCCTCTGGCGAGTGGTCTGACCGCTACCTTCACCGGAGGCAACACTCACCGTCAACCGAACGCGTCGGAGAGTCCGGGCGAAAAGATCTGGCGTGATCTCCCAGAGTCGCCACCGACCAGGTCAGACACGGCCACGAAACCGAGCCGCGTGTCATGAAATTTCGTGAAAACAACGGAAAGGCCGCCGACCCAGCCCAGGGAACCTCCCCCGCCCTCCGGTCGTTCACCCAGTAGACGATCTGGAGCCGAAGGAGGACCATGGGCTGGCACTACAGGAAGTCGATCAAGGTGGGCCCGTTCCGCGTCAACCTGTCGCGGCACGGTGTCAGCCACAGCTTCGGCAACCGCCGCTTTCACGTCACGACAGCACCCGACGGCCGCCGCCACGTGACGGTACGCCTTCCGGGCGGCTTCCAGGTGGGCAAGTCCTTCGGCAAGCGCCGCCGCTACCGGCATTACTGAGGGTCCACACCCTTCAGGCCGGTCTTGGGGGACTCACGGCACGCGGAGGTCGCGGCCTGGCTGGGAACGCGGCTCGCCGCGTCGCTGCGGGTCATGGCCGCCGGGCTACTGGCTGGTTTCTGGGCGAACTCCATGTTCGTTCCTTGTTCTGCCATAGCGTGATCGGTGACGCCGAAAGGATCTCCATGAAACGTACGACCGCCGGCATGTCCCTCGCCGCCGTGCTGCTGACCGGTTGCTCGATCACCATCCCGGAGCCGGACCAGAAGGGCATCGTGTACGACGCCGGCCTGTTCTCGGACACCACATTCCAGAACTGCGTCAACCCGGGGGTGCGCGACGTCTCCGGCCCGGGCGACCAGGGGTTCGTGTATCCGGCCGGGCAGCGGACCTTCGAGTTCGCCGCCGACCCGAACGACCCCGACGGGGCCAAGACCAAGCCCGGGGCCGAGTCCGGACCGCTGAGCATGTGGACCAAGGACCCGCTGGAGATGCGGGTCTCGGGCGTGGTCACGTTCTCGCTCACCAGCGACTGCAAGACGTTACAACGTTTCCACGAGCAGATCGGGCTGAAGTACGAGGCCTACACCGACGAGGGGTGGACCCGGCTGCTCAGCGTGTACGTGAGCCAGCCGCTCGACCGGGCCCTGGACGCGGCCAGCAAGGAGTTCGCCTGGCGCGACCTCACCTACGTCGACCCGCAGGCCAAGCAGCAATGGGAGACGAAGGTCGCCGAGTTCATGACCCAGTTCCTGCGCGAGCAGGGCGGCGCCGCCTACTTCGAGAAGTTCTCCGTCACCCTCCAGCAGCCGCAGCCCCCGATCAAGGTGCGCGAGGCGATGGCCGCGGTGCAGCAGGCCGAGGAGGAGAACACGGCTCAGAAGGCGAAGAACGAGAAGGCCCGTACGGAACTGGAGGCGATCAAGGCGCTCAAGGACGTGCTCGGCGCGCAGGGCGCGGTGATGTGGCAGGCGATCAAGGACGGCCGGATCCAGGTCATCGTCTCCGACAGCGGCAACATCAACATCACCCCCGGCAACAAGGGCAACGGGAACTGACCTTGCAGAGGCTTCCAGGGGGCAAGTCTTTCGGCGAACGCCGCTCATTGTCGGCCCGCTGAGTCCTTCGAAAAGGTCAATAAAGGGCATAGATCTGGGTAGTCGTTGTTCCTCGCGATCTCTTGGAGGAATGCGACCATGGGCTGGAGCTACCGAAAGTCAATCAAAAAGGGGCCGTTCCGGCTGAACCTGTCCCGCCGCGGCGTGGGACACAGCTGGGGCAACCGGCTGTTCCGCATCACGCACGGGCCGGACGGCCGGCGCACGCTGTCGGTCAACCTGCCGGGCGGCTTCCACTGGCGCAAACACCTCAGCAGCCGCTCACGGGGCTGAGCCTTCTTTCCCAGGCCGGGGACACCTCCTCCGAGGTGTCCCCACCGGCTTTCGTGCGTCTCCCCGCCGCCCTGGTCAGCGAGCGTCCGGCGACGTGGCGCGGACGAGGCGGGCGGCGAGGGAGCGCAGGTGCTCGACGAGTTCGGGCGGCTCGCGTACCTCGAACTCGCAGCCGAGCCCGGTCAGCCGCAGCGCGAGCCACTCCAGGGTGTCGCCGTGGCAGCGCAGCAGGCACGTGCGCTCGTCGAGCTCCGACAGCTCGCCCACGTCCGCGCCGATGCGGCGGGACAGCTCCGCCATCGGCGCGTGCAGGGTGACGACGGCGGTATAGGTGGGCAGCAGCGAGTAGAGCTTGGCGGCGACGTACTCCCCCGCGTCCTCGGCGGGCAGGTCGCGTGGCGTGCTGCGGCCGCCCGTGGGCGTGACCTGCCTGATCCGGTCGATGCGGAAGATCCGCCAGTCGTCGCGGTCGCGGTCGTGGCCGAGCAGGTACCACCGCCGCCCGGCGGAGACGAGGCGGTGGGGATCGACGTGGCGGGCGCTGCCGGTCCCGTCCCCCGTCCGATAGCCGAACCGCACCCGCTCCCGGTTGGCGATCGCACCGGCCAGCGCCGTCAGCACCTCGGGGTCCACGTCGGCCCCCGTCGAACCGGGCAGCGATACGGTCGCGCCACCCAGCGAGCTCACCCGATACCGCAGCCGCGCGGGCAGCACCCGCTCCAGCTTGGCCAGCGCCCGCACCGACGCCTCCTCGATCCCCCGCACCGGATTGCGCGCCGCCGTGGCCAGCCCGACCGTGATGGCCACGGCCTCCTCGTCGTCCAGCAGCAGCGGCGGCATGGCGGTGCCCGCGACCAGGCGATACCCGCCGTCGGCCCCCCGCGTCGCCTCCACCGGATATCCCAGCTCGCGCAGCCGCTCGACGTCGCGCCGGACCGTACGCCGGCTGATCCCCAGCCGCTCGGCCAGCTCCCCGCCGGGCCACTCGCGCGAGGTCTGCAGCAACGACAGCAGGTTGAGCAAGCGGGACGAGGTGTCGGCCATGACGCCAAGAATGCCGTACCAATAGGCCAGAAACTGACCTATACCGCCTCTACGGTCGAGACCAGCAACACACCACCGACACAGGAGGCAGTCATGATTCCCGAGGGCTACACCACCGTCACTCCGTGGCTCATCTCCCCGGACACCGCCCGGCTCATCGACTACGTCAGGGCGGCCTTCGGGGCCGAGGAGCTCTTCCGCCTCGCCGGCGAGAGCGGCGCCATCGAACACGCGGAGGTCCGCATCGGGAACGCGATCGTGATGATGTTCGACTCGCCTCCGGAGTGGCCGCCGACGCCCGGCTTCCTGCGCCTGTACGTGGACGACGCCGACGCCGTGCACCAGCAGGCCGTCGCGGCCGGCGGCACCTCGGTCACCGAGGTCACCCACCTGTACTTCGGCGACCGCGCCGGCCGGGTCCGCGACCCGCTGGGCAACCTGTGGTGGATCCATACGAGGATCGAGGACGTGAGCGCGGAGGAGCTGGAGCGCCGCCTCACCGACCCGGTCTTCACCAAGGCGATGGAGTACGTCCAGAGCGCCGAGTTCTTCCCTGCCCGCGCCTGAGCTCGCAGGCGCCCGTCAGTGGCCGTCGCGCATGCCGAACAGGAAGCGGGTGATCCGGGTGCGCCGTACCAGCAGGTCGTAGGCGGCGACGGTGAGCAGGAGGGAGGCCGCCACGATCAGCGGGTACTTGACCGCGATCGGCGCGTCCAGCCTGACCACCCCGTACGCGACCGCGACCACGACCGGCTGGTGCAGGATGTACAGCGGCAGCACGGCCGCCGCCAGGTAGGCGTACACCCTGCGGCGGGCGCCGGGGCGCGGGGGCGAGGCGCTGGGGGCGGCGGCGCGGCGGTCGAGCAGGCCGAGGATCGCGACCAGCACCGACCACCCCGCCGCGCCGTACATCGCCCGCGCGATGATCGCCTGGAGCGTCATGTCGGTGAAGGGGTCGCCCCCGGCGAGCAGGAACAGCGGGAACCCGACCAGGAGCAGCGCCAGGCCGGCGAGGGCGGCCGGCCGCGCGTCGCGGCGCATCGCGGCCCGGAAGCCGGCGTCGGCGGCGAACACGAAGCCGTAGCAGAAGAACAGCAGGTAGGCCCAGCGGCTCCACCCGGCGTACTCCTCCTCCAGCCCGGCCAGCGCGCACAGCAGCGACACCGGTACGGCGGGCAGCAGCGCCGCGCCCCGGTGGGCCGCCGCGGCGACGAGCCGGTCGCCGATCCGGCGGGCGCCGGCCGCGGGGAACCAGCGCACCACGGGCGCGAGCATGAGGGCGAACACCAGCAACAGCACCATGAACCACAGGTGCCCGGTCTCGAAGTGCTCGCCCTGCAGCACGAAGGGGTATTCGGCCAGGTCGAGCCGCACGTCGAAGAAGCGCGGCAGGAAGGCCGGGTAGGACTCGTGGTAGCCGGGATCGGCCCGCAGCCGTAGCCACTGCGGCAGCGGGGCGAGGGCGAGCGTGCCGAAGACCAGCGGCACGCCGAGCCGCAGCAGCCGCTCGGCGGCGAAGCCCGCCGGGCCGCGGCGGCGCAGGGAGTGCCAGGCGCCGAGGCCCGCGATGAGGAAGAGCATCGGCATCGCCCACACCACCCCGAGCGCGGACAGCACGAACGTCGCGCCCGTGGTCTCGGCGTTGCGCACGTAGAAGTCGTCGTCGGCGGCGAAGACCAGCGCGGAGTGGAAGAACACCAGCCCGACGACCACCAGCACCCGGATGGAGTCCAGCTCGCTCCGGCGGGTGGCGGGGGCCGGGCCGGTTTCTTCCGGGGACGCGGCCGGGCGCGGGTCGACGATCATCGGCCGGGGGCTTCGCGGCGGCGCGCGGCCACCACGGTCACGATGAGCAGGACGAGCCCCGGACCGAGCAGGTCCTTGGGCCAGAACTCCAGCGGGCAGGCCGCCTGGACGCTCGCCACCACCCAGCTCACCACCCCGATGGCGGCGGCCGCGCCCCACACCGCCCAGCCCAGCCTGAGCCAGCGGGGCACCGCGGCCGGAAGCGGCGCGACCATCCCGGTAGCCGCCGGGGCGGCGGGCGGCAGATCCGCCGTCAGGTGGTCCAGCTCGCGGCGGGTCACGGCCTGGAAGGCCAGGCCCAGCCGGTCGTCGAACTCGGTGAAGTCGAGGGAGCCGTCCTCCACCGCCAGGCGGAGCCTGCGGGCGGCGGACTCCCGGTCGCCGTCCGATGCCCGTACCTCGGGCTGTTCGTCCATCGTGCTCCCCCCTCTGTCAGCGGTGCTCAACGGTCATCCGGCGGCCTCGTGCCGCTCGCCGGCCAGGAAGGCGTCGATCGCGCTCTGCTCCGCCGGATCGACGGGGCGGTCCGCGCGCCACCGTTCGGCGATAACGGGCAGATACGGTCGCGCGGCGTCGATGTCGGAGCCGGCCGTGAACCCGCCGACCATGTCCTGCCGCCACTGTGGCCCCGGCGCCTCGGGCACGGGGGCGGTGGCCAGGATGAGCCAGGTGCAGGCCACGTCCGCGGCCGGCGCGCCCCTGGCGGCGTTGGCCCAGTCGACGACCCGCGGCCCGTCACCGGTGCTGATCACGTTGGCCGGGTGCAGGTCCAGGTGGAGCAGGCGGTTGCCGGGGCAGCCCTCGGCCGCCTGGAGCCAGCCGGGCGCGCGTACGGCCGCCAGTGCCCGCAGCAGCTCGGCCAGGAGCCGGCCGTACTCCGCGACGTCGCCGGGCCGCTGGAGCGCCAGATCCTTCAGGCTCGGCCCCTCCAGACGTTCCATCAGGAGGTCGGGCCCGTCGGCGTCGAAGACCTCCGGCGTGGGGAACCCGTGCCTGCGCGCGTGCCGCATGACGGACGCCTCGCGCTCCAGACTGCGGCCGTCGCGCGAGCGCTTGACGACCTTGCCGGCGCCCGCCTCGAAGACGAGGCAGTCGAGCCCGGATGCGATCAAAGTACCCACGCGCATATTTGTCAGATTAGGCAGTAAGGATGTCCGACCGGAATGGAAGGCCATTGGCCGCTTTTTCCCGCAACTTGTTGCCACCGGCCACATGGGAGTTCATCGCTATCGTATGGAGAACATCGCGCATATCGGCATTATTCAATTGCGAATGTGTGGCATCCGAGGAGGTGACACATTGCTGGTGGTAACCGATCTCGTCAAACGGTACGGCACAGTACAAGCGCTTGACGGATTCTCGCTGAACGTCGCGGCCGGTGAAATCGTCGGGCTGGTCGGGCACAATGGCGCGGGCAAGACGACCTTTGTGGAAATCGTGTCCGACCTGATCCGCCCGGACAGCGGTCACGTGACCATCGACGGCAGACCGCCGTCCGCCACGCGCGGGCAGGTCGGCGTCGCGCCCCAGCACATCGCGCTCTACCCCTCCGTCACGGTGCGCGAGCACCTGGAGCTCTACGGCAGGCTCGCCGGGCTGCGACCGGCCGCGCTGCAGGCGGCCATCGACGACCTCGCCGGCATCCTGCGGCTCTCCGAGATCATGGACAGGAGGACCGGGAAGCTCTCCGGCGGCCAGCAACGGCGCACCCAGGCCGCGACCGCGCTCGTCCACCGGCCGGCGCTGCTGCTGCTCGACGAGCCGACCGCGGGCGCGGACCTGGAGACCCGGCAGGCCATGCTCGACGTGGTCAAACAGCGAGCGGGCGAGGGCGCGGCCGTCGTCTACACCACCCACTACCTGCCCGAACTGACCGAGCTGCAGGCCACGATCGCGGTGGCGCAGAACGGCCGGGTCATCGCCAGGGGCACCTACGAGGAGCTGGCCAAGGATCTGCCGGGCGAGGTGCGGGTCGTCCTGGAGGACGAGGAAGAGATCGTCATGTCCACCACCGAGCCCACCGCGACCCTGGTGGACCTGCTGGGCCGCCTCGACCGCCCGATCAGCTCGGTCGAGGTGCGCCACCCGTCCCTGGACGACCTCTACAACTCCCTGGCGGTCCACCATGCTCGCTGACACCACGCTCGCTGACACCCGGCCACGCGCGCCACGCGCGGCGGGCGCGTTCGACGCGCTCTACCGGATCGCCGCCGTGGCCAGGCACAACATGATCATCCGGTTGCGCGACCCGGGGCAGGCGATCAGCTACATCGTCATGCCGATGGTGCTCATGCTGGTCCTCAAGCCTCTCTACGTGCGGGCGGTGGACGGCGGCGCGGCCCAGGTGTCCACCGGCCTCATGGTGATGTTCTCGGTGTTCGCGATCTCCCTGGCGGGCAACGCGATCCTGTCCGAGCGCACCTGGCGCACCTGGGACCGGCTGCGGGTGAGCAAGGCCGCCTCCGCGGAGCTGCTGCTGGGCAAGATCCTGCCGATCTTCGTGATCATGGTGGTGCAGCAGTCGGTGCTCCTGATCTACGGCGTCCTGGTCATCGGGCTGCCGGTGCCGGGCGCGCCGCACTACGTGCTGCTGGCGATCGTGATCTGGGCCTTCGCCCTGCTCTCGCTCGGCGCGCTGCTCGCCGCGATCGTGCGCAGCCACGGCGAGCTGAGCGTGATCTGCGACGTGGGAGCGCTGACCATCAGCTCGCTGGGCGGCGCCCTGGTGCCGCTCAGCATCATGCCCGAGTGGGCGCAGATGACCGCGTACGTCTCGCCCGGCTACTGGGCGCTGACCCTGATGCAGTCCGCGGTACGCGGCGACCTGGCCGGGATGCTGCCGTCCGCCGGGGTCCTGCTGGCGCTGGGCCTGCTGGCGGGCGCGTTCGCGGCCCGGCGGCTGGCGCGCGGCTGGGGCCGCGGCGGGCTGATCTGAGGCGGGGCAAGCGCGGAGCAGGCCTGGAGCAGGCCTGGAGCAGGCGCGGAGTAAGCAATGGCGACTTCAGTGAAGAGGGGCACGTCGATGGATGAGCAGCGACCACCGGGCGCGGAAGAGGTGGCGATCATCGGGATGGCCGGTCGCTTCCCCGGCGCGGCCGATGTCGAGACGTTCTGGCGCAACATCAGCACCGGTGTGGAGTCCTTCACGCGGTTCTCCGACGAGGAGCTGACCGCCGCCGGGGTCGACCCGGCGACCTTCCAGCAGCCCAACTACGTACGGTCCCGGCCGATCCTCGACGACATCCGGGGCTTCGACGCCGGGTTCTTCGGCTACAACCCGCGCGAGGCGACGCTGGCCGACCCCCAGCAGCGCATCTTCCTGGAGTGTGTGTGGGAGGCGCTGGAGTCGGCCGGGTACGCCGCCTCCACGGGCCGCGGCGACGTCGGCGTGTTCGCCGGCATGAACATCAGCGGCTACCTGCTGACCCGCCTGCGGGCCTTCACCATGGGCATCGACACCTCCGCCCTGATGATCGGCAACGACAAGGACTCGCTGGCCACGAACGTCTCCTTCCGGCTGGACCTCGGCGGGCCGAGCGTCACCGTGCAGACGTTCTGCTCCACGTCCCTGGTGGCGGTGCACCTGGCGAGCGAGAGCCTGCGCCGCGGCGAGTGCGACATGGCGCTGGCCGGCGGCGTGTCCGTGCGCATCCCGGACCGCACCGGCTACCTGTGGGAGGAGGGCGGGCAGGAGTCCCCCGACGGGCATGTGCGGACCTTCGACGCCCAGGGCCGGGGCAGCATGTTCGGCGACGGCGCGGCCGTCGTCGTGCTCAAGCGCCTGTCCGACGCGGTGGCCGACCGCGACACCGTGCTCGCCGTGATCCGAGCCTCGGCCATCAACAACGACGGCGCGATGAAGTTCAGCTACCTGGCGCCCAGCATCGACGGCCAGCGCCGCTGCGTCTCCGCCGCCCTCGCCAAGGCGGGCGTGGATCCGTCGGAGATCTCGTACGTCGAGGCGCACGGCACCGCCACCGAGGTCGGCGACCCCATGGAGGTGGCGGCGCTGAGCCGGGCCTTCGGCGCGACCAAGGACAAGCAGTACTGCGTGCTCGGCTCGATCAAGCCCAACGTCGGCCACCTCGACCGGGCCTCCGGCGTGACCGGCCTGATCAAGGTGGTCCAGTCGCTGCGGCACGAGCTCATCCCGGGGACCCTGCACTACAACAAGCCGAACCCCGAGATCGACTTCGCCGGCAGCCCGTTCCGGGTCACCGCCGAGACCACCCCCTGGCGATCGGACCCCGACCGGCCGCGCATCGCCGGCATCAGCTCGCTCGGCATGGGCGGCACCAACGCGCACGCCATCGTCACCGAGGCGCCCCGGCCCGCCGAGCGCCGCGCGCGCTCGCGCCGCCGGCAGATCCTGCCGGTCTCGGCGCGCTCCGCGGCCGCCGCCGACCAGGCCTGCGCCAGGCTCGCCGGACGGCTGGCCGACTCCTCCGACGACCTCGGCGACGTGGCCTTCACGCTGCAGGCCGGGCGCAAGGTCTTCAACCACCGCCGGTTCGTGGTGGCCGACTCCACCGGCGAGGCCGCGGCCCGGCTCGCCGACCCGGCGGGGCCGCTGGGGCGCAACGACGCGACGACGGGCCGGAAGGTGGGCTTCCTGATCGCCGGGGTGGGCGAGCAGTACCCCGGCATGGTGGCCTCCCTGTACGCGTCGGAGCCGGGCTTCCGCGCCGACGTGGACGAGTGCCTGACCGTGCTCGGCCTCACCGAGGCCGCCCAGCTGTCCGACGTGTTCGTGCCCGTGGAGCGCGCCCAGGCCCCAGCGGGTGACCTGGCCGGGTTGCTCGGCCGGGCCGCGCCCGCCGGGCCCGCGTCCACGACCGACGCCCACCTGGTCCAGCCGGCCATCTTCGTGGCGGAGTACGCGCTGGCCCGCCAGCTCGTCCGCTGGGGCGTGCACCCGGAGATCATGATCGGCTACAGCCTCGGCGAGTACGTCGCCGCGTGCCTGGCCGGCGTGCTGTCCCTGCCCGACGCGCTGCGGCTGGTCGCCTACCGCGCCAAGCTGATCACCTCACAGCCCGAGGGCGCGATGATCGCGATCTCCGCCGACGAGCGCCGGCTGCGCGTGGTGCTGGGCGAGCCGATCACCCGCGACCTCGACGTCGCCGTACGCACCGGCTCGCAGGTGGTGCTCGCGGGCCCCACCGAGATCGTGGAGGCGGCTGCCGCGCTGCTGCTGGAGGCGCGGATCGGCCACCGCAGGCTGGAGACCACGCACGCCTTCCACTCCCGGATGCTGACGGCCGTCGCTGAGGAGCTGACCACCTGGATCAAGGACAACGTCACGCTGCGCCCGCCCGAACTGCCTTACCTCAGCAACGTCACCGGCGAACTCGCCACCGCCGAGCTGGTCGGCGACCCCGGCTACTGGGCCAGGCACATGTGCGAGACGGTCGAGTTCGGCGCCGGGCTGGGCCACGTGCTCGGCATCGCCGATCTGGCCCTGGCCGAGATCGGCCCCGGGCAGTCGCTCGGCGCGCTGACCCGCGGTCACCCCGGCTGCGACCGCGCCCAGTGGCCGCTGATCGTGACCACGCTCCCGGCCGCCAACGACCCGCAGGACGCCGACACCGCGCTGGCCACCGCCGTCGGCAAGCTCTGGCTGACCGGCGTGCCGATCGACTGGGCGGCGCTGCACGACGACCCGGGCTGGACGCCGGGCCGCGTGCCGCTGCCGACCTACCCGTTCGAGCACCAGGAATACTGGCTGGAGATCGACGAGAGCGCCCTGGGCTCCGGGACACCGGCGTTCGACGAGAGCGACCCGACGAGCATCGCCAAGGCGTACCCCCGGCTGCCCGACACCCGCTGGATCCACCTGCCGACCTGGCGGCAGACCACCCTCCGGCCGGCCCGCGCCGACGAGGCCACCCGCTGGCTGGTCTACACCGACGCCGGGTTCGCCGACACGCTGGCCGCGCCGCTGCTGACCCACCTGGCGGCCGCCGGCCACGAGGTCGTGCTGGTCCGACCCGGCGAGGGCTTCGAGAGCGGCCCCGACGGCTTCCGGCTGCGGCCGGGCTCACCGGACGACACCCTGGCGGCGCTGCGCGAACTGGCTGGCCGCGACTGGTTCCCCGAGCGGGTCGTGCACCTGTGGACGGCGGACGACGCGCCGCCGCGCCCGGAGGACCCGCCGACCGAGGAGTGCCTGCGGCGTGGCCTGCACGCCCTGGTGGCGCTGGCCCGCGCCGCCGGCGACCTCGGCCTGCCCGGCTGGACGCTGGACATCGTCACCGCCGGCAGCCACCGGGTGCACCCCGGCGAGGCGGTGCACGCCGAGCGCGGCACCCTGCTCGGCCCCACCCGGCTGATCCCGGTGGAGTACCCGAAGGTCAGGACCCGGCTGATCGACCTCGACACGCGAGCCGGCGGCGCGCCCTCGGCGCTGCTGGCCGAGCTGCGCGCCGAGCCCGAGGACCAGGTCGTCGCGCTGCGCGGCGGCCACCGCTGGATCCCCGACTACGAGGCGCTGGACGCCTCGGTGATCGAGGCGGCACCCCCCGCCGCGAGCGTCCGGCAGGGCGGCGTGTACCTGGTGACCGGCGGTCTCGGCGGCATCGGCCTGGCGATGGCCGAGCGGCTGGCCGAGGACTACCGGGCCCGCCTGGTGCTGCTGGGCCGTACGCCGGTCCCGCCGCGCGACCAGTGGGACCAGATCCTGAACTCGGAGACCGCCGTGGGCGAGGTCCGCAGGCGGCTGGAGGGCCTGCGCCGCCTGGAGGCGGCCGGCATCGAGGTGCTGACCGTCGCCGGCGACGTCTCCCGCGCCGAGGACGTACGCCGCGCGGTCGACGCCGCGATCGAGCGGTTCGGCGAGCTGAACGGCGTGCTGCACTGCGCCGGAGTGCCCGCCGTCGGCCTGATGCAGTTCAAGACCGTCGCCGACATGGACCGGGTGCTGGCCCCCAAGGTCGGCGGCACCCTCGCCCTCGCGGAGGTGCTGCGCGAGGTGCCGGTGGACTTCCTGGCGCTGTTCTCCTCCACCACCTCGGCGACGGGCGGCGGCGCGGGCCAGGTCGACTACTGCGCCGCGAACGCCTTCCTGGACAGCTTCGCGCTGGCCGACGCGCTGCCCGGCGTGGCCGTCACCTCCATCGACTGGTGCGAGTGGACCTACAACGGGTGGACCGACGGCCTGGACAACTACGACGAGGGCTCCAAGCAGTACTTCGAGTGGTACCGCGAGAACTTCGGCCTCACCTTCGACCAGGGCTGGCAGACACTGCTGCGGGTGCTGGCCAGCGGCGAGCGGCACGTGGTGGCCTCCACCCAGGACTTCGCCCCCATGGTGGCGATGAGCCGCAAGTCCTCCATCGAGAGCCACCAGGCGACGGTGAAGAAGCTCCGCGACGCGTTCGGACGGCACCCGAGGCCGGACCTGTCGACCGCGTACGTCGAGCCGCAGTCGCCCGCCGAGGAGGCCATCGCCGGCGTCTGGTCCGAGGCGCTCGGCCTGGAACAGGTCGGCGTGCACGACAACTTCTTCGAGCTCGGCGGCAACTCACTGCTCGGCATGGAGATCATCGCCGAGGTCCGGCGGGCGCTGGAGCTGCCGTACCTGCCCCCGCACATCCTCTACCAGGCGCCCACGATCGCCTCCCTCGCCGAGGCGGCCCGGGCGGGCCAGGAGGCGGGCGAGGAGCCGGCCGAGGCGCGCGAACAGCAGCGATCCCGCATCGCCCAGCGACGCAACATGCTCAAGAGCGGAAGGACGTCTTGACATTCTCCCCGTCGTAGAACGCGGGCCGGCCCGGCGGCGAGGACGTTCTTCGCAGCGTTCACGTCCCTGTCGTGGGTCGCGCCGCAGGCCGAGCCGACGACTCCACATAAGAATCCTGCGCATGTTCGATCCCGCGGCACTGTTCCGCGTTTCTTCCCGGCCCTGAAGGAACGGGGCTTCACGCTCAAGGAGATTCGATGACTGAAACCGACTACGACTCGGCGGTCGCGCTGATCGGCATGTCCGGACGCTTCCCCGGCGCCGGCAGCGTCGCGGATCTGTGGCGCAACCTGCTGGCCGGGGTCAGGGGCCTGCGTACGATCACCGACGAGGAGCTGCGCGAGGCGGGCGTCGACCCGGGGACCATGGCGGACCCGCGGTACGTCCGCGTCGGCGGGCCGCTGGACGGCCTGGACACCTTCGACGCCGCCGTCTTCGGGGTCAACCCGCGCGAGGCGGAGATGATGGACCCGCAGCACCGGCTGTTCCTGGAATGCTCGTGGGAGGCCCTGGAGGGCGCCGGCTACTGCCCGACGGACGTGCCGGGCCAGGTCGCGGTGTTCGGCGGCTGCGGCTTCCCCGACTACATCGTGCGGAACATCCGGCACCTCACCGCCCAGCCGGGCGGGGCGCTGCTGGCGGCGATCGGCAACGAGCGTGACTCGCTGGCCTCGCTGGTCTCCTACAAGCTGGGTCTGCGCGGGCCTGCCGTGTCGGTGCAGACGTTCTGCTCGACCTCGCTGGTGTCGGTGCACCTGGCCTGCCAGAGCCTGCTGACCTACGAGTGCGACATAGCGGTGGCGGGCGGCGCGTTCACGCCGCTCCCCCAGCCGTCCGGCTACCTGTACGAACAGGGCGGCATCCTGTCGCCCGACGGGGTGGTCCGCAGCTTCGACGCCGAGGCGGGCGGCACCGTGATGGGCAGCGGCGCGGGCGCGGTCGCGCTCAAGCGGATGTCCGACGCGCTCGCCGACGGTGACGTCATCCACGCGGTGATCCTCGGCTCGGCGTCCAACAACGACGGCCGGCTGCGCGCGGGCTACACCGCGCCCGGTGTGGACGGCCAGGCCGAGGTGATCGATTCGGCGCTCGGCGTGGCCGGGGTCAAGCCGGAGACCGTCGGTTACGTCGAGTGTCACGCCACGGGCACCATGCTGGGCGACTCCATCGAGCTGGCGGCGATGAACCGGGTGTTCACCCAGGCTCGCGACACTCCGTGCGTGCTCGGGTCGGTCAAGCCGAGCCTGGGTCACCTCGACCGCGCCTCCGGCGTCACCGGGCTGATGCGGGCGGCGCTCAACCTCAAGCACGAGGTGCTGCCCGGCACGCCCGGCTACGAGACGCCGAACCCGGCGCTGGCCACCGCGCACGACCGCTTCACCGTCCTGCGGGAGGACCGGGCCTGGCCCGCGGGACCGCATCCGCGCCGCGCCGGGGTCAGCTCGTTCGGGCTCGGCGGCACCAACGCGCACGTCGTGCTGGAGCAGGCCCCGCCGAGGCCGGCCCGCCCGGCGCGGCCCGGCCCGCACCTGCTGGTGTTCTCCGCCGCCGACGACCGGGCGCTGACGGCGCTCACCGAGCGGCTCCGCACCCATCTGGGAGATGCGGACGGCGCCGAGGACTTCGCGGACGTGGCGTTCACGCTGCAGGTCTCCCGCAGCGGCTTCGCGCTGCGGCGGGCGGTGGTGTGCCGGGACCGCGAGGACGCCATCGCCGCGCTCGGCGACTCCTCGCGCTGGATCGACGGCAAGACCCAGCGGCGCAACCCCAAGGTACGGCTGGCCGTACCGGACTCCGGTGTGCCCGACGGGTGGTGGGCCGAGCTGCACGCGGCCGTCAAGGCCGTCCTCCGCCCGGGTTCGCACGCGCCCGTCGACGCCGTCCTCCGCCCGGGCTCGCACGCGGCCGTCGATGCCGTACAGGACGCGGCCGGGCGTGCGGAGGCGCTCACCGCGCTGGCCGACGGCCTGCGCGGGATCGGCGTGACCGTCACCGGCGAGGAGGACGGCGCCGAGACGGTCACCGTCGCGCCGGAGGAGGGCACCGCCGCCGCCGAGTGGCTGCTCGCCACCGTGGCGCGGCTCTGGCTGGCCGGCAGCGCGATCGACTGGACGCCGCTGCACGGCGGCGCGGGACGCCGGGTGGAGCTGCCGACCTACCCGTTCCAGCGGCGCAGGTACTGGGTCAACCCGCCGGAGGACCAGGCGCAGCCGCAGCTGGGCGCCGGCAAGACCTTCGACCGGGCGCAGTGGACGTACCTGCCGGGCTGGCGGCAGCGCCCGCTGACCGTCACCGGCCTGGACGAGCGGCTGCGCGAGGCCGGGCCGTGGCTGGTGTTCGCCGCCGACCCGCGCGCCGAGAAGCTGGTCGAGCGGCTGGTCGAGGCCGGGGCCGAGGTGACGGCCGTGCGTCCCGGCGACCGCTTCGAGCAGGACGACGCCGGTGACTACACGGTCCGGGTCGGCACCGCCGATGACATCGCCGAGGTGATGTTCTCCCTGGTGGCGGCGCCGCGCGCGATCGTGCACGGTTTCAGCCTGGCCGCCGCCGAGGCTGACCCCGGCGCGGACCCGGTGGCGCACTTCGCCGCCGAGCAGCGGCGCGGCTTCTACTCGGTGCTGGCGCTGGCCAGGGAGCTGATCGACAACACCGGCTCGGCCCCCCGCGCCGAGCTGGTCCTGCTCACCCCCGAGGCGGTGAGCGTGGCCGGGGCCGACCTGCGCCACCCCGAGCACTCCACCCTCGGGACGCTCGCGCCGAGCCTGGCCCAGGAGAACCCGCGGCTGCGCTGCCGCGCCATCGACGTGGACGACGAGGCCGACGCCGCCCGCATCCTGGCGGCGGCCGTCTGCCCGTACGAGGGGCCGGTGGCGATCCGCGCCGGCGAGACCTGGGTGCGGCACTACGAGCAGTACCCGATCGAGGCGCCGGCGCAGGAGGAGCGGCCGTTCCGCGACGGCGACACCGTACTCATCACCGGCGGCCTCGGCGACGTCGGCCTGGTCTTGTCCCGGCACCTGGCCGGCGCGTACGGCTGCCGCCTGGTCCTCACCGCGCGCAGCGAGCTGCCGCCCCGGCAGGACTGGGACGGCTACCTCGCCGCCACGCCGCCCGGCGGGGAGCGCGCTGCCCGGCACATCCGCAACATCAGGGACCTGGAGGAGCGCGGCGCCACGGTGCTCGCCCTGTCCGCCGACGTGGCGGACGAGGACGCGATGCGGGCCGTGGTCGAGCAGGCGGTGGCCCGCTTCGGCGGCATCGACGTGGCGGTGCACGGCGCGGGCGTGCAGGACGGGGCGTACTTCAACTTCGCCCATCTCATGGACCGGCAGCAGTGCGAGGCGCACCTGGCCGCCAAGGTGACCGGGTTCCACGTGCTGCAGAAGGTGCTCGGCGGCCACTGCCCGGATCGCCGGATCACGCTGTCGTCGATCGCGGCCGTGCTCGGCGGGATGACGCTGGCGCCGTACGCGGCCGCCAACGCCGCGCTGGACGCCTACGTGCGGGTCGCCCGCGCGGCGGGCCGGGGCCGATGGGTCACCGTCGACTGGGACACCTGGAACATCGACCCCGACCGGGTCGAGGGGCACAGCGGCGCGGTCATCGACTTCGCGATGGCGCCCGCCGAGGGTGTGGACGTGTTCGAGCGGGCGCTGTCGGCCGCCGACCGGGTCGGGCACCTGGTGATCTCCACCGGCTCGCTGGACGGCCGGGTGGCGCAGTGGGTCACCGGCGACATCCACGAGGCCGGGGACGAGGCCGACGACCAGGAGCGGCACCCGCGTCCCGAGCTGAACAACCCCTACGTCGAGCCGCGCGAGGGGACCGAGGCCACGCTCGCCGCGATCTGGTCGCGGGTGCTCGCCATCGAGCCGATCGGCGCGCTGGACAACTTCTTCGAGCTGGGCGGGCACTCGCTGCTGGCGATCGAGCTGACCACCCGCATCCGCAAGGCGCTGAACGCCTCCGTGCCGGTGACCGGACTCCTGGAGTGCCCGACGGTGCGCCAGCTCGCCGAGCTGCTCGACTCCCGCGACGAGGAGGGCTGAGCGATGAACCGTCCCGAGCATCTGCGGGCCCTGCAGGGTTTCGTCCGCCGCGAGCTGACCGGCAGGGACGCCTACCTGGACTCGCTGGCCGAGGCGCCGCTGCCGCTCTATGAGCGGTTCGCCGACACCGGGCTGTCCGGCTGGTGGCTGCCCGAGGAGTACGGCGGGCTGGGTCTCGGTCTGGAGGAGAGCGTCCGCATCGTCTCCGAGCTGGCCTACGCCGACGCCGGTGTGGCCTTCACCCTGTTCATCCCGGTGCTGACCACGAGCATGGTCCAGTGGTACGGCGGCGAGGAGCTGCGCAAGGAGCACCTCGGCGGGCTGGCCGCCGGCGGCTTCGCCGCCACGCTGGGCAGCGAGCACGCCGCGGGCAGCGAACTGGCCAGGATCGGCACGACCGCGGGGCGCGAGGGCGACATGATCGTCCTGGACGGGCAGAAGGCGTTCTCCACCAACACCGGCTTCGCGAAGTTCCTCGTGGTGATCGCGCGCGCCGAGGACGACCCGTCGGGCTACCTGGCGGTGCTGGTGCCGGGCGACGCGCCCGGCGTCACGGTGGACAAGCGCTGGGACGTGATCGGGCTGCGCTCCTCGGCGACCTACCAGGTGTCGCTGTCCGGCGTCCGCGTCCCGGCCGGCAACGTGCTGCGCGGGAACGGGCTGCGCCTGCTGGAGATCGGGCTGAACGCCAGCCGGGTGCTGATCGCCACGACGGCGCTGGGCATCGCCCGCCGCATCCGGGACGTGTGCATGGAGTACGGCAAGTCCAAGTCGGTCAAGGGCGCGCCGCTGTCGGCGAACGCGGTCTTCGCCGGCCGGCTCGGCCAGTTCGAGATGCAGATCGAGGTCATGACGAACCAGTGCCTGGCCGCCGCGCGCGCCTACGACGCCATCGCGGCCCGGCCCGACGCGGGCGAGGAGTTCATGCGGGTGGGCACGCTGAAGTCCGCTCTCACCACGAAGATGTTCTGCGGCCAGACCGGCTGGCAGATCGCCTCGACGGCGTCGGAGATGTTCGGCGGCCTCGGCTACACCCACGAGGCGGTGATCGGCAAGCTGCTGCGCGACATGAGGTACGTGTCGATCGTGGAGGGCGGCGACGACGTGCTGCGCGATCTGGTCTTCAGCCGGTACGTGGTGCCGGTGTCGAAGCGGTCGTGACCAGCGCGGCGGCGTAGCCGGGGGCGACGTCCAGCCAGCGGACCGGGGCCCGGGAGCCGGGGAGGGAGCGGGAGACCGCGCTCCCTCCCCGGCTCTGTTCGCAGGTGGCGGCGGCCGGGCGTACCAGGACGTCGCGCAGACCGGCCAGCCCGGCCCCGCTCGCCTTGACGTACGCCTCCTTGGCCGTCCACAGCCGGAAGTACTCCCCCAGGCCCGCCTCGCGCACCCTCGCGGCCTCCTCGGGCTGGTACATCCGCCTGGCCATCTCCAGGTGGTCGAGGTCGGCGCGGACGCGTTCGACGTCGACGCCCACCCGTGTGCCCGGCGCGGCCACCGCGATCAGCGCCCACTCCGCCGAATGGGACAGGTTGAAGTCGGGCCGCGGCCGTCCCGCCGGGGGCAGCAGGCACGGGCGGCCCGACTCCTCGGCGCCGAAGGCGAGCCGGGCGGCGGGGACGCCGCACAGCCGGCCGAGGACGTGGCGCAGGGCGGCGTGGGCGGCCACGTACCGGCGCCGGGCGAGGGGGTCCGCGAAGGCGGCGGCCTTGTCGCGTTCGGCGCCGGACAGGCAGTGCCACCGCCCCGGCCCCCCTGCCCGCTCCGGCCGGTCCAGGTGGACCCGCCACAGCCTCACGCCCATGGGCGCAGCGCCTCCGCCACGATCGCGCGGGTGCGGTCCGCCTGCTCGAACACCGCGAAGTGGCCGCCGTCGAACGGGTGCAGCGCGAACGCGCCCGCGGTCTGCTCCCGCCAGGCCGCCACCTTCTCCGGCGCCACCCGCGGGTCGGAGCCGCTGGGCAGCACCGAGATCGGCACGGCCAGCGGCGGCTCCGGCGTGTAGCCGTAGCTCTCCTTGACGGTGAAGTCGGCCTGCACGGCCGGCAGGATCATCTCCAGCGCCCCCGGGTCGGCCAGCAGCCACTCCGGCGTGCCGCCCAGGTCGCGCAGGAGCCCCACCACTTCCTTCCTGGACATCCCGCGCACCGGCGGCCCGTCCTCGTAGGTGACGTGCGGGGCGTCGGAGCCGGAGACGAACAGGTGCACCGGCTCCGGGCCGCCGCGCCGCCTGACCTCCCTGACCAGCTCGAAGGCCACGAGGCCGCCGAGGCTGTGCCCGTACAGGGCGTACCTGTGCCCGGCGGCGGACTGCGCCACGTCGGCGAGCACCGCGTCGGCCAGGTCGGAGACCAGCGGCTCCATCCGCAGGTAGGGCGGCTCCCGGTGCCGGCTCTCCCTGCCGGGGAGCTGCACCGGCTGCACCGCGATGCCCGGCAGTTTGCCCTGCCACAGCCGGAACGCCGACGCCGCGCCGCCCGCGTGCGGCAGGCAGTACAGCGGCAGCGCGCCCGGCTCGGCGCCGGTCAGGGCCCGGAACGGCAGCCATTGGGTCAGCAGGGCGTCGCTTGTCTCGTCGTAGACGGTCATCTCGGTCCCTTACTCGACGATCTCGAGTCTCACGTACGCCGGCGGGGGCTGTACGGCGGTCAGGTCGGCTTCCAGGACGACGTGCGCGCCCTCCCTGCTCGCCTCGTGGAACCCGGCGAAGGCGTACGTCACCTGCATCATGCGGTTGCGCCCGGTCTCCACGAAGTCCGCCCGGACGGTCGCGCCCGCCTCCACGGCCAGCCGCATGATGTGGTTGAGCAGCACCATGCCGACCCCGCGGGACATCACCCGGCACGACATCAGCATCATGCGCAGCCACCAGGCGTCCTCGCCCTTCTCCACCAGGGCCAGCCCGATCTTGCCGTAGCCGCCGAACCGGTCGGTGAGCGAGGCGACCAGGAGCAGGTGGTCCGGCGACTCCCGCAGCGCGTCCAGCTCCTCGTAGGAGTAGGTGCGCCCGGTGGAGTTGAGCTGGTTGGTGCGGACGGTGAGTTCCTCGGCGCGCTGCAGGTCCTCCCTTCTGGCGGGGGAGATGGTGAAGGACATCTCCAGGCCGGCCAGGAACTCCTCGTTCGTGCCGACGAACTCGCCTTCCAGCTCCTCCCTGGCGATCTGGCTGCGGTACATCTCGCGCCGCAGCGCCGACTCGTCGGTGACGAAGCGCGGCCGGAACTCCGGCCGCGCCAGCGCCTCCTCCAGCTCCAGGATGTCCACGCAGGTCACCTCGGGGACGCCGTGGGCCACCTCGGCGCGCTCGAACTCCTGGTCGTCGACGAACGCGAAGGCGTCCAGGCCGAGGTTGAGCGCCTTGGCGATGTGCCGGATGGAGTCCGACTTGGGGTTCCAGTTGATCTGCGGGTGCAGGAACATCTCCTCCAGCCCGAGGGCGCGCAGCTTCTCCATGGCCGCGTCCCTGTCGTTCTTGCTGGCGATGGAGTGCAGGACGCCCTTGCGGTCCAGCTCGTGGATCCGCTCGACCACGGCGGGTCGTACGGTGACGTCGCCGTCCTCCAGGAGCACCCCGTTCCACAGGGTGTTGTCGAGGTCCCACACGATGCACTTGATCCGGCCCCGCTTCGGCTTCTCCGGGAGCGGGACGGCCGGGGTGGCCGAGGTTGTCACGGTCACGGCGTTCTCTCCCTTTCCGCCTGGCCGGCGATGGTGATCCGCTGGATCTCGTTGCTGCCTTCGATGATCTCCATCACCTTGGCGTCGCGGTACAGCCGGGCCACCGGGTAGTCCGGGCTGCACCCGTTGGCGCCGTGGATCTGCACGGCCTCGGCCGCGTGGCGGACGGCGGCCGTGGAGGCGAAGTACTTCGCGACCCAGGTGGCCATGAGCGTCGCCGACTCCCCGGCGTCCTTGAGCCGGCCGGCCTCGGCGACCAGCAGCCGGGCCGCCCGCGCGTCGGTGACCATGTCGGAGAGCTTCGCCTGGATCAGCGGCAGCTCGCGCAGCGCCGAGCCGCCCACCCTGCGGTGCGCGGCGTACGCGGAGGACGCCTCCAGGCAGGCCTGGAGGATGCCCAGCGAGCCGGCCGCCACGCTGTAGCGGCCGAGGTCGAGGGTGCCCGTGAGCACCATGCCGGCGGTGAACCCGCTCGGGCCGAGCAGCGCGTCGGGCCCGAGGACGACGTCGTCGAAGGAGATCTGCGCCAGCATGGAGGCGCGGGTGCCCAGCATGTCGTCGATGGGACGGACCCGGACGCCCGGCGCGTCCCTCGGCACGAGGAAGGCGCCGATGCTGGCGGCCGTGCGGGCGAACACCAGGAACAGGTCCGCCCGCTGGCCGCCCGTGGTCCACGTCTTGACCCCGTTGAGCACCCAGCCGCCGCCGGACTCGACGGCGGTCGTGGTGATCCCCGAGGTGTCGCTGCCGGCGCCGGGCTCGGACAGGCAGAAGGCGCCGAGCACCTGCCCGCTGCCGAGCACCGGCGTCCACCGCTCGCGCTGGGCCGGGGTGCCCCACCGCTGCACCGTCCACGACACCATCGTGTGGACGGTGAGCAGGCTGCGGAGGGAGGAGCAGCCGCGCCCCACCTCCTCGTGCACCTCCCCGAGCGTGACCATGTCCATCCCGGCGCCGCCCGAGCCGGGCGGCAGGAACGGCGCCCACAGGCCCGCCTCGGCGACCCGCACCAGCAGGTCCTCCGGCACCCGGCCGGCCCGGTCGTAGGCGTCGGCGTACGGCACGACGTGGGTGTCGACGAAGGCGCGGGCCGAGCCCCGATCAGTGACCTGGTCGGTGACCCGATCCGTGCCCCGGTCCGCGGTCCGGGTGGGGGGTGCCGGGTCGGTGAGGGTCACGCCACGGCCAGGTCGGCCGAGAGCCTCGCCACCAGGCTCGCCATCGAGTCGGCGGTGCGGAAGTTGTCGATCCGCAGCTCCTCGTTGGGGATGGTGACCTCGAACGTCTTCTCCACGAACATCACCAGCTCCATCGCGAACAGCGAGTTGACGAAGCCGAGGGCGAAGATGTCCTGCGACGCGTCGATCTCCGCCTGCGGGTAGCGCTCGCGGACGAAGGTGAGAATCTGATCCCTTGCGGTGGTGGACATGGGCATTGCTCCGTTTCAGTTCGTCTTCAGTTCGAGTCGTAGGTGTAGAAGCCACGGCCGGTCTTACGGCCGTGCAGTCCGGCGTCGGTCATCTGCTTCAGCAGCGGGCACGGGCGGTACTTGCTGTCGGCGTAGTGCTCGTAGAGCACCTCCACGCTGTAGAGGATCGTGTCGACGCCGATCAGGTCGGCCGTCTCCAGCGGTCCCATCGGGTGGCCGAAGCAGCCGCGGAACACCTCGTCCACCGACGCGGCGTCCGCCACGCCCTCGTGCACGAGGAAGGCCGCCTCGTTGACGGTGAGCATCAGCACCCGGTTGGAGATGAAGCCGCACGAGTCCTTGACGTGCACGGCCTTCTTGCCCATGGCGTGCAGCAGGTCCTTGGTGCGCTCGACCGTCTCCGCTGAGGTGTGGAAGCCCGGGATCAGCTCGACGACCGGCTTGGCCGGCACCGGGTTCATGAAGTGCACGCCGACCACCTTGTCCGGGCGGCCGGTGACGGCGGCGACCTTGGTGATCGGGATGGCCGAGGTGTTGACGACGAAGACGGTGTCGGGACCGCACTCGGCGTCGAGCGTCTCGTACACCTCCCGCTTGACGTCCCAGTTCTCGGTCACGTTCTCGATGACGATCTCGGCCTTGGCCGCGCCCGCCGCTCCGACGGCCGTGGTGATCCTGGACAGGATCTCGTCGGCGTCCAGGGCGGGGCCGCCCATGAGGCGGCTCATCCGGCTGTTGCGCTCGATGGTCGCCAGCGCTGCGGTCAGCGTCTTCTCGTCCTTGTCGACCAGCACCACGTCGTGCCCGGTCGAGGCTAGGTTCTGGGCGACGCCGACTCCCATGACGCCGGCGCCGATCACCCCGATAACAGACATGTCATCTCCGTTCCCTTCATCGTTCCGCTCCTTGATCGCGACGTTCCCGGCGTCGGTCCTTGTCGGTCCGGGTCGGTCCGCGTTGGTCCGTGTTGGCCGTGTTGACCGTGTTGGCCGTCACCTCCCGCGCCTGCGCGCGGCGGCCTCCAATCCCGAGCGCCGGAGCTGGGCTCGCACCTGGCTGCCGCCGTCGGCGACGGCCGGCGCCTCGCCCGAGGCGAGCGCCTCGACGGTGCGGCTCAGCGCGGCCACGGTCGGCGACTCGTAGAGGATGTGCGGCGGCAGTTCCGGCAGCTTGAACGCGCGCCGGACCGCGGCCACGATGGCGACGCCGAGCAGCGAGTTGCCGCCCAGCTCGAAGTAGTTGTCCAGCACGCCGACCCGGTCCAGCCGCAGCGACTCGCCCCAGATCGCGGCGATGGCCTCCTCGGTGGCGCCGGCGGGCTCCTGGTAGTTGGTGACCAGCTCGGGCCTGGGGTGCAGCTCGCCCCCGCCGCCCATGGCGGGGGAGGTCACCGCCTCCAGGGTGAAGCGGGAGCTGCCGCTCACCAGCGTGGGGAAGTCCTGGGTGGACACGACGACGTGCGGCTCCCCGGTGGCCAGCGCCCGCAGCAGCGAGCGCCAGCCGTCGGCGAAGTCGATGCCGACGCGGGCCCGGTTCTGCCGGAAGAAGTCGCGCAGCGCCTCCTCGTACCCGGCGAGCCCGGCCTCCCACGCGTTCCACGTCCACTCGCCCCAGCCGACGGACACCACCCGGCGCCCGGTCGCGGCGAGCTCGTGGGCGTAGCCGTCCAGGAAGGCGTTGGCGGCGCAGTAGTCCACCTGGCCGGGGCCGCCGCCGGTCGCGGAGGTGATCGAGGAGAACAGCACCAGCAGGTCCAGCTCGACCTCGTCGGGCCGGCCGACACGCAACGCCTCGGCCAGCGCCAGTGTGCCGCCGACCTTGGGGGCGAGCACCTCGTCCAGCTCCTCGGGCCGCTTGAACTGCATCAGCCCCATGGCCGGCACGCCCGCCGCGTGCAGCACGCCGTGCAGCGCCCCGAAGCGCCCGGTCGCCGCCTCGACGGCCCGGCGTACGTCCCCGGCGCTGGCGACGTCACCGGCGACGATCTCGACCTCGGCGCCGAGCCTGATCAGCTCGGTGACCTGCCGCACCCTGTGCCGCGTGACCTCGTCGACCGGACTCCCACCGGAGTCGCCGGAGTCGCCGGAGTCGCCGGAGTCGCCGGAGGCCAGGATCGCGGGCCAGTCGGCGCGCGGCGGCAGGCCGCGCCGGGCCAGCAGGACCAGCTTGGCGCGGTAGTCGCGGGCCAGGTGCCCGGCCAGGCCGAGGGCGATGCCGCCCAGCCCGCCGGTGATCAGGTAGACACCGCCCTCGCGCAGGCCGGTGACATCGGCGGCGGCCAGGCCACCGCCGGGCAGCGGCGGAGCGGGCACCGGGGCAGACGTTCCGGCGGGCAGGGGCGGGGGTTGCATGCGGGCGTATTCGGGGACGTAGCGGCGGCCGTGCCGGAGCGCCACCGTGCGGTCGTGCTGCGGGCGGGCCAGCTCGGCGGTCAGGCCGCGCAGGTCACGCGCGGACGGGCCGGCCGGGAGGTCGATCAACCGGGTGGTCACGCCCGGATACTCCAGCGGGATCACCAGGGACGGCCCCATCAGCGTCGCGCCGGCCGGGTACGCCACCTCCTCGCCCAGCACCCGCTGGGTGCCGGAGACGGCCACGTCGAGCGACCAGTCGCCGATGCCGGACTCCCCCGCCGCCCTCGCCAGCGCGACGAGAGTGTGCAGGCCGTGCGCGATGGTGACGTCGTGCGCCGCCGGTTCCAGGGTCCACAGGTGCACGACCCGCTCCAGCCGCCGTCCCGCCGTACGCAGGTCGCGCAGCACGGCGAGCATGTCGCCGACGCTGCCGGGCCTGGCCGTGTGCCCGTCGCCGGTGACGGCGTACGCCTCGCCGGGACGTACCGGCGTGACGCTGGCGCCGGTCGCCGCGGCGGCCTCGCGCAGTCCGGCCAGCGCCTCGTCGGCGAGCCCCTCGCGGGTGAAGACCAGCCACGAGCCCGGCGGGCGTTCCGCCGGCGCGGCCGTCTGCCGCCACACGGGCAGGTAGAGCCACTGCTCCTCGGGCAGCTTGGGCAGGCTCGTGATGGCCTCGAACAGGTCCTCCGGCTCGGCCGCCGTCTCCCGGCGGGCGGGCGGGTCGATCCAGTAGCGCTGCCGCTGGAACGGGTAGGTGGGCAGCGGGATACGGCCGGGCAGCGTGGCGGGGTCGGCGCCCTCGACGCGTCCGTGGTAGGCGTCCCATCCGATGGCGACCCCGCCGAGCCAGAGCCTGGCCAGGCAGCCCGCCAGCGCCTCGTCACCCGGCGTGGCGTCGCTCGCGGCGGGCAGCGTGTGCGTGATCAGCGACCAGCGCTCCGCCGGGCAGCCCGCCCCGCGCACCAGCGCGCCCAGCGACTGGCCGGGGCCGATCTCCACCATCGCGAGCTCCGGCTCGGCCAGCAGCGTGTCGACCCCCGCCTGGAAGCGCACGGTCGCGCACATGTGCCGGGCCCAGTAGCCGGGGTCGCACACGAGCTCGGCGTCGGCCCGCGCGCCGGTCACGTTCGAGATGTACGGCAGCGCGGGCGGGTTGAGCGTGACCTCGGCCTTGATCCACTGGGTGAGCTCGTCGCTCAGCGGCTCCAGCATGCGGGAGTGGAAGGCGTGGGTGGTCTCCAGCGCGCGGCACGCGATCCCGGCCTGCCGCAGTTCCCCGGCCAGCGTCTCGATCGCCTCGACAGGGCCGGCGACCACGACCGTCTGAGGGCCGTTGACGGCGGCGACGTCCAGCTCGCGTTCCTCCAGCCGGAAGCGCCTGCGCAGGTCGCCCGCCGGGAGGGAGACGGCCAGCATCGCCCCCGCCGGCATCCCCGCGATCAGCCGGGCCCGGTGGGTGACCAGGGCGACGGCGTCGGGCAGCGACAGGACTCCGGCGAGACAGGCGGCGACGTACTCGCCGAGGCTGTAGCCGAGCATGATCGCCGGTTGCAGCCCCCAGGACATGAGCGTGCGCGCCAGTGCGTACTCCACGGCGAACAGCGCCGGCTGAGCCACTTCCGTGCGCTGCAGCACGGCGGCCCGGCCCGCCGAGGAGGCCCCACCTGCGGAGGCCTCGTCCGAGGAGGCCCCGTCCGAGGAGGCCCCACCTGCGGAGCCGCCACCTGCGGGGGCCCGGCCGAGGAGGGCGGCGAGGCTCGCGCCCGCCTCGCGCTCGCCGGTCAGCAGGTCGGCGAGGTTGACGAGGTCGGCGCCGTCTGCGCCGTCCAGGTGCTGCGCCAGCAGCGTCAGGCACTCGTCCAGCGCGGCGCGGAAGGCCGGCTCGTGCCGGTACAGGTCGCCGGCCAGGCCCGGGTACTGCTCGCCGACGCCTGCCAGCAGGAAGGCGGTGCGGCGGCCCTGTACGGTGTCGACCCGGCCCAGCAGCCCCTCCTGGCGCGTCCCGGTCAGGGCGGCCGCGGCGGCCGTGCCGTCGCCGGTGACCAGCGCCCGACGGTGCTCGAAGGTCTTGCGCCCGACCTGGAGCGTGTAGGCCACATCGGCCAGCCGCGCACCGGGCTCGGCGGCCAGGTGCTCGCCGAGCCGCCGGACAGCGGCGTCGGCCGCCGGGGCGTTGCGCGCCGAGACGGGCAGCACCTGGAAGCGGCGGGCCGATGGCGGCGAGCCGGGACGGACGGGTGGCTCCTCGATGACCATGTGCACGTTGGTGCCTCCCATGCCGAGGGAGTTGAGTCCGGCGATGCGCGGGCGGCCGTCGCGCGTCCGCCACGGGGACAGCTCGGCGTTGACGTAGAACGGGCTGCCGGCGAAGTCGATCTCGGGGTTCGGGCTGGTGTAGTGCAGAGTGGGCGGGATCACGCCCTCGCGCACCGCGAACGACGTCTTGATCAGCCCGCTCGCGCCGGCGGCCCGGTCCAGGTGCCCGACGTTCGTCTTCACCGACCCGATCGGGCAGTACCCCCTGTCCCGGGTGGCGCCGAACGCGCGGGTCAGCGCGGCCACCTCGATCGGGTCGCCCAGCTCGGTGGCGGTGCCGTGCGCCTCGACGTAGCTGATGTCCTCGCCGGTGACGCCCGCGTCGGCCATCGCGTCCTCGATCACCCTGGCCTGGCCGACGACGCTGGGCGCGGTGTAGCCGACCTTGAGCGCGCCGTCGTTGTTCATCGCGGAGCCGCGGATCACCGCCCAGATGTGGTCGCCGTCGCGCACCGCGTCGGGCAGCCGCTTGAGCAGGACGGCGGCCGCGCCGTCGCCGAACATGCTGCCCCGGGCCTGGGCGTCGAAGGCGCGCACGTGGCCGTCCGGCGACTCCTGCCCGCCGGGGCCGAACAGGTGGCCCACCCGGTCCGGCACCCGGATCGAGACGCCTCCCGCCAGGGCCAGCTCGCACTCGCCGTTGCGCAGGCTCTGCACCGCCAGGTGCGCGGCGACCAGCGACGTGGAGCAGAAGGTCTGGACGGCCACGCTCGGGCCGTACAGGTCGAGCAGGTAGGAGACCGTCGTGGTCAGGGCGTCCTTGTCGTTGCCCATGATGACCTCGAAGTCGCTGAACTCCTGCTGCCCGCCGCCGAGCAGATGGTCGGTCATCCGCAGCAGGTACGTGCTGATGTTGGCGCCGCCGAACACGCCGACCCGGCCGCGGTGATCGGGGGCCGCGTAACCCCCGTGCTCCAGCGCCTCCCAGCACACCTCCAGGAAGGCCCGCTGCTGCGGATCGTTGATCGCGGCCATCCGGGGGCTCATGCCGAAGAAGGACGCGTCGAAGCCGCTGATGTCGTCCAGCACCGGCCGGGCCGGGACGTACGCGGGATCCTTGATCTGCTCGGGGTCGGCCCCTGCGGCCAGCAACTCCTCCTCGGAGAAGAAGGTGATGGACTCGACGCCGTCGCGCAGGTTGCGCCAGAACCGGCCCACGTCGGAGGCGCCGGGGAAGCGTCCGGCCATGCCGACGATGGCGATCCGCCTGTCGTCGTCACCCGGACGACCCGTATCCCGGTCGCGGGCGGTCACGGCCTGAAGCGTCCCGGCGGAGGTGCGGGTTCGTGGCCCGCCGACTGCCGCGGGGGGCTGTGGCGCTCCGGCGGGCGCCGGTGCCGGTGCGCGGCGCTCGTCCAGGGTGGCGGCCAGCGTGCTGACCGTCGGCGCCTCGAACAGCGAGACCGTCGGCACCGCCACGCCGAACTGCTTCTTCACCAGCGCGAGCATCTGCAGCGCGACCAGCGAGTTGCCGCCGAGGTCGAAGAAGTTGTCCCGGGTGCCGACCGGTTCGACGCCGAGCACTTCTGACCAGAGGCCGGCCAGGTCGCGTTCCGTCGCCGACAGCGGCGGGGTGTAGGGCTGTGGCAGCTCCGGGCGCGGAAACCGGTCGCCGGTCCCGGCGGGCACGGCGTCACCGACGTGACCACCGACGCCGCCGACGCCGGAGGCGTAGGCATGGGGCAGCCGGTCGTCCAGGCCGCCGGCGGCCACCACCAGGCTGGGCCGCGAGGCGACCAGCAGCTCGTCGAACGCGCCGAGCGCTTGCTCGGCCGTCATGGAGTGCGCGGCCATGGCCGCGCCGAACCCGCCCTCGACCCGGCCCAGGGTGACCGACCAGGTGTCCCAGCCGGCGCTCACCCATCGGGTACGCGTCCGGCGGGCGTGGTTGCGCAGGGCGATCGCGGTCAGGGCGGCGTTGGCGGCGGCGTAACTGGCGAACGCGATGCCGCCGAGCACGGCGGAGGTGGAGGAGAACAGCACGCAGAAGCTCGGGGCCCGATCGGCGGGCAACTCGCTCAGCAGCCGTTCCAGAACCAGCGCGCCGGTCACCTTGGCGGCGAAGTGCCGCTCGACGGCGGTGGCGTCCAGATCGCGCAGCGGGCGGAAGGTGTCAGGGCCGGTGTCGGCGGCGGCGTGCACCACGCCATCCAGCCGCCGGCCGCCCGCGACCGCCTCGTCCAGCAGCGCGCGCATGGCGGCGTCGTCGGTGACGTCGACCCGGGGGGTGAGCACCTCGGCCCCGAGCTCGCGCAACCGCCGCACCCCTGCCCGGCGCGGGTCCCCCTCGCTGTCGGGCACCCCGCCGCGACTGGCCAGAATCAGCCGCCCGGCACCGCCCCGGACCAGGTGCTCGGCGACGAGCAAGCCCACATCGCCGAGACCACCGGTGATCAGGTAGGTGCCCCCCTCCCGCACACCGGCGACATCCTCCGACTGCGGCTTGCCGACCCAGCCCCCGTGTGAATCAGCCTCAACCGATCCGTTCGGCACCCCTTGGGCAGACCCGTCCGGCCCGGCTTCGATGGGCTCGTCCGGGGTGAAGCCGCGGACGAGCCGGCGGCCGGCGCGGTAGGCGACGAACACCTCGCCGGAGGGCAGGCGCACTTCGGCGGCGAGCGCCTCGGCGATCGCGGCGGGACTCGCCGCCGGGTCGAGGTCCACCGTGGCGCAGTCGAGGTTCAGGTACTCCTGGTTGGCGACCATCGGCAGGGTCGCGGCGGCGGCCTGCCGGAGCGCGGGCACCTCGCCGTCCGCCACGGCCTGTCCGCCCGAGGTGGCCACGATGATCCGTACGCCGTCACCGGCCTCACCCCAGGCGTCGAGCAGCCGGGTCAGGGGAAGCAACCCGTCGCGGCCGTCGTTCGGGCCGGTGGAGGCGTCCTCCTGGTCGAGGAGGCGCAGGTCCACCAGGACCGTGGGGCCACCCCCGGCCAGCCGCCTCGCCAGCTCGGCATGACAGGCCGCCGAATCCAGGTCGACGACGAAGCCGTCGGGAGTCTCTACGAAGGCACCGGCCCCATCGGCCGACTTGCCCGAGGTTTCATCGAGCCCACGCGGAGTCTCCGAGACCACGCCCGAGGCCTCACCCAGCCCACGCGGGGTCTGAGTGAAGGTTTCCGAGGGGGTGACGGTCACGACCTCGATTCCGTGGGCGCGCAGCGTCCGGGCCAAGGTCTCAGCGGCCTCCGTACGACCGCCCAGCAGGACACAACGGGCAACCGACGCGAACGCCTTATGCGTGCCGGCAGCAGATACTTCGGGCCTGTCCACCGCAGCGGCCGTACTCACCGCAGCCGCTCCCAGCGCGCCTGCGACGGGTGCCTCAGGTATGCCGTCGGCGGACGCTCCGAGGGTGTCCGCCTGCGTCCAGCGCGGGCTCAGGAGTCGTACGTGCGGCTCGGCGGGCGTCCCCATGGCTCCGGGTGCGGCACCCGTACCGGCACCGTTGGCACCGGCGCGGGAAGCCGCGCTGTGAGCGGCGGCGGCCGTGACGCCGGCGCTCGCCACAGCGCCGATGTCGGTTGCGGCGTGGATGCCGGTGCCGGTGCCGGGAGGCGCGGTGGCGGGGGCCGAGGGCGGGTTCACCCAGTAGCGTTCGCGTTGGAACGGGTAGGTGGGCAGGCCGGCCTTGGCCACTGGGCGGTCCTGCTGGTAGCCGGGCCAGTCGAGCCCCACGCCCGCCAGCCAGAGCCGGCCGGCTGCGTCGGCCAGGGCGGCGCCGGCCGGGCGGGGGTCCTGGGCGCCCGGCAGGGTGCCGACGATCAGCGGCCAGCGCTCACGGGCGCAGTCCCGGTGTCCGCGCGCCATCGCGCCGAGCGACTGGCCGGGCCCGATCTCCAGCAGCGCCGCGTCGCCCTCCTCCCGCAGCACGGTGGCCAGCACGGCGTCGAACTGGACCGGCGCGCACATGTGCTCGGCCCAGTAGGCCGGGTCCGTCACCTGCTCGGCGGTGGCCAGGATGCCGGTCACGTTGGAGACGTACGGCACGCGGGGCGCGTTCAGCGGCACGTTCTCCGCTATCCAGGCGGTGAGCGGCTCGCGGATCGGCTCCATCATGGCCGAGTGGAAGGCGTGGGTGGTGGCCAGCGGGCGGCACGGCACCGCGTCGGCCTCCAGCAGCGCGCGCACCGCCACCATGGCCTGCGGTTCGCCGGCCAGCACGGTGAGGTCGGGGCCGCTCACCGCGGCGACGTCCACGCCGGAGATCCCGGCGCGCCGGAGGCGTTCGACCGCGTCGGCGGCGGACAGCGGAACGGCGCTCATCGAGCCTTCGGGCAGCGCGCCGATAAGGCTCGCGCGGTGCGCCACCAGGGCGAGCGCCGACTCCAGCGACAGCACGCCGGCAAGGCAGGCGGCGACGTACTCGCCCAGGCTGTATCCGGCCAGGATGGCGGGCTCGACGCCCCATGTCAGCACCAGGCGGGCGAGCGCGTACTCGACCGAGAACAGCGCGGGCTGGAGGACGGCGGTCGGGGTCGCGTCGGCGGCCGGGCCGCGACCGAGCAGCGCGCCGAGCCCGCCGGTCGCCTCGGTGCGGCGGGGTGCGAGCATCTCGGCGAGCGGGTCGTCCCCGCCCATCCGGCGGCGCAGGACGGCGCGGCACTCGTCGAGCACCTTGCGGAAGACGGGCTCGGTCCGGTAGAGCTCGGCGGCCATGCCGGGGTACTGCTCGCCGGTTCCCGCGATGAGGAAGGCCACGGGCCGGTCGGCGCGGCCCTCCTCGCGGCGCAGCACCGCCCCGTCGCGCATGGCGGCGGCGGCCTCGGCGGTGGACGAGGCGACCAGCATCCTGCGGTGGGCGAAGAGCTGCCGCCCGCTCTGCAGCGTGTGGGCGACGTCGGCGAGCCGCGTGTCGCCGCCGGGGCCGGCGAGGTGCGCGGCGAGCCGCTCGGTCATCGCGTCGGCGGCGGCGGCCGAGCGGGCGGACCACACCAGCGGCTCGGGCCGGGGCTCCTCCTCGGTCCGGGGGACGAGCGGCGCCTCCTCCAGCACCACGTGGGCGTTGGTGCCGCCGATGCCGAACGCGCTCACGCCCGCCCGGCGGGTGTGTCCAGCCTCGCGTGGCCAGGCGCGCAGCGAGGTGACCACCTCCAGCTGGGCATCGCCGGCGCCGAGTTGCTGGTTGGGCTCCGTCAGGTTGAGCGTCGCCGGGATCTCGTCGTTGCGCAGCGCGAGGGCGGCCTTGATCAGGTTGGTGACTCCGGCGGCCCGGTCGAGGTGGCCGAGGTTCGTCTTGACGGAGCCGATCAGCAGCGACTGCCCGCGGAACACCTGCTGGAGCGCGGCCAGCTCGGCGGCGTCGCCGAGCGCGGTGCCGGTGCCGTGCGCCTCGATGTAGTCGATGTCGGCGGGCGTCAGGTCGGCGCTGGCCAGCGCCTCGGCCATCACCGCGGCCTGGCCCTGCACGCCGGGCGCGGTGAAGCCGACCTTTCGGCCGCCGTCGTTGTTGACCGCCCAGCCGCGCAGGACGGCGTAGATCTGGTCGCCGTCGGCGAGCGCGTCCTCCAGGCGGCGCAGCGCGACCACGCCGACGCCGCTGCCGAGCGGGGCGCCGAGGCCGCCCGCGTCGAAGGCGCGGCACTCGCCGTCGGGCGGCGAGATCCCGCCCTGCTGGTAGAGGTAGCCGACATGCTGCGGCACGCTGACCGCGACGCCGCCGGCCAGGGCGAGATCACACTCGAAGCCGGCCAGGCTGGTGGCCGCGGCGCAGACCGCGACCAGCGACGTCGAGCAGTAGCTCTGCACGCCGTACGACGGGCCGGACAGCCCCAGCGTGTGCGCGACGCGGGTGGTGAGCGAGTCCTTGTCGTTCGCGAGCCCGAGCGCGAGGTCGCCCATGACCTCGCCGATACCGCTGGGCAGCAGGTTGTTCTGCATGTACGAGCTGTGCGCGCAGCCGCCGAAGACGCCGATCGAGCCGTCGAAGCGCTTGGGGTCGCAGCCGGCGTCCTCCAGCGCCGCGTGGCTGTGCTCCAGGAACAGCCGGTGCTGCGGGTCGAGGATCTGCGCCTCCTTCGGGCTGAACCCGAAGAAGGCGGCGTCGAACAGCTCGACGTCCTCGATCACCGGCGCGGCCTTCACGTACGCGGGGTCGGCCAGCAGGTCGTCCGGGACTCCGGCGGCACGCAGCTCGTCGTCGGTGAACCGGGTGATCCCGGACGCGCCGGCCCGGATCGCGGACCACAGCTCGGCGACGTCGGACGCCCCCGGGAAGCGGCCCGACATGCCGACGATCGCGATGTCGGTGCCGGAGTTCTCGCCCTCGATGTCGTCGATCACGTCTTCCGTCCTCATTTCCGGTTACTGGAACGGGCCCGGCGCCGCCGCTGCCCCCGTGCCGAACTGGTGGTCAGCGATTCCTGTACGCCGCCGTCACCGTCCAGGGCGGCGGCGAACTCCGCGATGGTCGGGTGCTCGAACAGCAGCGCGGGCGGGACCGGGTGGCCCAGCCTCTTCTCCAGGGCGAGCACCATGGCCATGCCGAGCAGCGAGTTGCCGCCGAGGTCGAAGAACGGGTCGTGCACGCCGACCCGGTCGATGCCGAGGTAGGCGCCCCACAGCTCGGCCATCTCGGTCTCCGCCTCGGTCCGCGGCGCCGCGAAGTCGGTGCGCAGCTGCGGGCGCGGGAACCGTTCGCCCGCCGGCACGGCGGAGGCCGCGCCGATCAGGTCGTCCAGATCGAGCATGTCGGACCAGGCGCGCACCACCTCGTGCAGCGGCTGCCGCACCGCCATCACGCTGCCGTGGCCGCCCGCCACGATCCGGTCCAGCAGCTCGCAGCCGGCGTCGTCGGCGAAGCCGTAGCGGGCGCGGTAGGCGGCCACCCGGTCGGCCAGGCCGCCCGCCGACTTGAGGTTCTCCGACTGCCAGACATCGTGCTGCCAGGGGCCCCAGGCGACCGACACGACCCTGGTCGACGGGCTGGTGGCGGCCAGCGCGTCGCCGTACGCGTCCAGGACGGTGTTGGCGGCGCAGTAGTCGCCCTCGCCGATGCCGCCGAACGCGGTGACCGCGGACGAGTACAGCACCAGCAGCTCCGGCCGCTCGGCGGCCGGAGTCCCGGGGCCGACCAGCTCGGCCAGCGGGCCCATCGCCAGGACCTTGGGCGCGAGCACCTCGGCGGCCTCGGCCACGGTCCGCCGCCGCAGCAGGCCGCCCGCCGGCAGGCCGGCGGCGTGGATCACACCCGTCAGCGCGCCGAAGTGCTCCCGCCCGCGCCGCAACACCTCCCTGAGCTGGTCGGGAACGCCGGTGTCGGCGGTGAGCAGCAGCACCTCCGCGCCGCTCGCCTCCAGCTCGGCGACATCTCGCAGGGTCCGCTCCGCCCGCTCGCCGTCGGCCGCGCCGCCTTCCCATGCCTCTTCCACCCGCTCGCCGTCGGCACGGCCGCGCCGCAGCGGAGTGCGGCCGACCAGCGCGAGCCGCCGCACACCTGCCCGTACGAGGTGCTTGGCGAGGGCCATGCCGAGCCCTCGGGTCCCACCCGTGATCAGGTACGTCCCGTCCTCCCGCCATACGGGGGCCGGGGGCGGGGCGGTGGAGACGGGAGCCCAGGACCGCACCCAGCGGCGACCCCGCCGCCATCCGGCGAGCGGGTCGGGCGCGTCGGGCGCCGCGTCGGTGTCCGGCTGGTGCAGCAACTCCTGCGCGAGCCGCAGGGCGTCCAGGGCCGATCTAGCACCAAGCTCGAACTCGGGCTCGCGGCCGAGACCGGAGTGAAGATCCAGGCCGGTGCCAGGGGCTGAGCCGAGGCCGGGGCCTGAGCCGGAACCGGAATCTGAGGCGAGGCCGGGATCTGAGACAGGGCCGGGGTCTGAGGCGAGGGCTGGGTCGAGGTCGGTGCCCTGCCAGGTCAGGCCGGGGTACTCGTGCCGGGCCGCCCGGCCGAGGCCGTGGGACAGGGCCTGGTGAGGGGACGGGATGTCGTCGCCGAGGATCTCGGTGGCGCCCCGGGTGACCGTCAGGAGTCGGACACCCCGGTCTTCGGGCAGGTCGCCGAGGGCTTGCAGGGCCAGCATGAGGCTGTTGAAGCCGTCGGCGACCGCTGCTCGCAGGTCCGCGTCGTCCAGGCGCCCGCCCGTGGGGGAGGTCAGGCTCCACAGGTGCGCGACGTGCACCGGGCCGTGTCCGTACGCCGGGTCGCCGAGCGCGGTGAAGACGTCGGCGTAGTGGGCGGGGACGGCGGGGTCGATGGTCAGTCGGCGGCCCTCGCGGCGCGGGGCGCCGTCACCGGCGACCACTTCGAGCACGGGGGTGCCGGCGGCGGCGGCCAGGTCGGCGAGGGCCGTGCCCACGCCGCCGGGGTCGGCGAAGACGACGAGGGGGCCGGGCAGACCGAGAGCCATGGAGGAGGTGTCCCAGTGGCCCCCACGGACCCGTCCTTGGGGCCGAGAGTCCAACTCCGACCCTTGCGCGCCGTCCTGCAGCCCTCTCTCCGCGTCCTGGCCCCACCTCACCGCGTCCTGCCGCCACCTCGCCGGATCCTGTCGCCACGAGTGGGCGAAGGTGAAGTCGGCGGGCTCGGCGTTCGGTGCGGGGATGGCCGGGCCGGTGGGCACGGTCTGCTCGGGCCAGAAGCGGGTGCGCTGGAACGGGTAGGTGGGCAGGCTGAGCACCTGGCCTCCTCCGGCGTGCGCGCCCTCCCACGTCACCGGGGCGCCGAGCTCCCACAACCGGGCGCGCGTCTGGAGCAGGTCGTCGTACGGGTCGCGGCGGGGCCCGCCGGTCCAGTGGGCCGGCAGGGTGCCGAGGACGGCGGCTGTGGAGCCTCCGGCGAGGTTCTGCCGGACCAGCCCGCCGAGCGTCTGGCCGGGGCCCAGCTCGACGAACACGTCCACGTCCTGGCTCAGGCAGTGCCGTACACCGTCGGCGAAGCGGACCGTGCTGACGAGCTGCTCGGTCCAGTACGAGGTGCTGGTGGCCTGCTCCTCGGTGAGCGGGCGGCCGGTGAGGTTGGAGACGACGGTGCTGGACGGCGCGCGTCTCGGCACGGTGTCGAGCACGGCGGCGAGCTTCTCCCGGGCGGGCTGCAGCAGCCTGGAGTGGAACGCGTGCGCGGAGCGCAGCGTCCGGCAGGCGATGCCCTCGCCGGCCAGCCGGGCGGCCGCCGCCTCGATCTCGGCGGGCGGCCCGCTCAGCACGGTCATCGACGGGCCGTTGCGGGCGGCGACGTCCACGTCGATCCCGGCTGCCGCGAGGGCCTCGGCGATGCGCTCCTCGGGGGCGGCGACGGCGATCATGCGCCCGGTGGGCACGGCGGTGATCAGGTGCGCCCGCTCCAGGACGACGTGCAGCGCGTCCTCCAGGGTGAACACCCCGGCCAGGCAGGCGGCGACGTACTCGCCGAGGCTGTAGCCGATGAGCATGTCGGGGGTGACGCCCCAGTGCTCGAACAGCCGCGCCAGCGCGTACTCGGCGGTGAAGAGGAAGGGGTGGGCGACCTCGGCGTGGTCGAGCGGTCCGAAGGCCTCCGCCGCGCCGCCGCCCCGGCCCAGCAGGGCGGCGAGGTCGGCGGAGTCGGAGGCCGTCTCCCGCTCGGGGAGGAACAGGGGGCGCAGGTCCGTGCCCGAGCGGCGGCGGACGAGCTCGACGCAGGTGTCCACCGCCTGGGCGTACACCGGCTCCCTGGCGTACAACTCCCGGCCGAGTCCTTCGTACTGGTCGCCGACGCCGGGGAGCAGGAACGCGACGCGTGGCCGGCCCTTCACCCGGTGGCCGTCGCCGCTGTCGGCGGTGGCGCGCAGCCGGCGTACGGCGTCGTCCGGGCTGTCGCAGAGGAGGGCGCGACGGTGGTCCAGCTCGGCGCGCCCGGCCTGGAGCGTGTGGGCGAGGTCGGGCAGGGTCGTGCCGGGGTGGGCGTTCACCCAGTCCGCCAGCCGGGCGGCCTGCTCGCGCAGCGCCGCGGCGCTGCCGGCGGACAGGGGCAGGACGTGCGTACCGGCGCGCGCCGGCTCCTCCCGGGGGTCCGGTACGGGGGCGCTCTCCAGGATGATGTGGGCGTTGGTGCCGGACAGGCCGAACGAGCTGACTCCGGCCAGCCTGGGCCTGTCCTCCTCCTCCGGCAGCGGTTCCAGGCCGGTGACCGGCCGGACGGTGCCGTCCTCGGGGAACGCGGCTGCCGGGGTGGTCAGGTGCAGGCTGGGCGGGATCTGCCCATTTTTCAGGATCAGCACCGTCTTGATCAGGCCCGCAACGCCCGCCGCCGCCTGGGTGTGGCCGATGTTGGTCTTGATCGCGCCGACGCGCAGCGGCCGGTCCGGCGAGCGGCGGCCGAAGACGTCGTGGAGGGCGGACAACTCGATGGCGTCGCCGAGGTGGGTGCCCGACCCGTGCGCCTCCACGTATGCGATGTCGTCGGGGCTGAGACGGGCGGCGGCGAGCGCGCGGCCGATCACGTCGGCCTGCGCGCGCCGGCTCGGGGCGGTGAGCCCGTTGCTGCGCCCGTCCTGGTTGACCGCGGAGCCGCGCAGCACGGCGTGGATGCGGCGGCCGTTCGCGACGGCGCTGGACAGCCGCTCCAGCACCACCAGGCCGCCGCCCTCGCCCATGACGTAGCCGTCAGCGTCCTCGTCGAAGGTCTTGCACCGCCCGTCGGAGCACATCATCAGGCCCGCGCACGCCTGGATGTAGAGGGAGGGGTGCAGGGTCAGCGAGGCTCCCGCGGCGATGGCCAGGTCGCTCTCGCCCCGGCGCAGGCTCTCGGCGGCCAGGTGGACCGCGATGAGCGACGAGGAGCAGGCGGTGTCCACCGTGATGGTGGGGCCGATCAGGTCGAGCTGGTAGGCGATGCGCCCCGCGGCGATGCTGGCCACCGAGCCCTGGCCGAGGTAGGGGTCGCCGAGAGCGTCGACGCCCTGCCGCTCGATCTGCAGCCGGCCGTACTGCAGGGTGTCCATGAAGCCGACCATCACGCCGGTGCGGGTGCCGGCCAGCCGCGAGGGTGACAGGCCGGCGTTCTCCAGGCCCTCCCACGCCAGCTCCAGCAGCAGGCGCTGGTGGGGGTCCATGCGCAGCGCCTCACGCGGTGAGAGGCCGAAGAACTCGGCGTCCCAGCCGGTGATGTCGTCCAGGAACGTGCCGTACCTGGTGTAGACGCCGCCGGGGGTGCGCGGGTCGGGGTGGTAGTAGTCGTCGATGTCCCAGCGGGTCGCCGGCACCTCGCGGACCGCGCTGCGGCCTTCGCGCAACAGCTCCCAGAGGCCCTCGGCCGTGTCCGCCCCGCCGGGGTAGCGGCAGGCCATGCCGACGATCGCGATGGGCTCGTGGGCGCGCTCCTCCGTCTCGGTGAGACGGCGGCGGGTCTGGGCCAGTTCGACCGTGGCGCGCTTGAGGTAGGCGCGGAGCTTGTCCTCTGTCCCCATCGTTGGTGCCTTTCCGGTCGCGGGAGTCATGGGTCACAGGTCGTTGTCGATGAGGGCGAAGATCTCCTCGTCGGAGGCGGAGTCGATCTTCTCCATGACGCCGCCCACGTCGTTCTGGCCGGCGCCGCCGAGCTTGGTGAGCGCGCCCTGCAGGATGACGGTGAGCCGCTCGCGCATGCTCTTCGCGTCGCCGTTGGCCGCCGTGAGCAGGTCGTCGACCCGTTCCAGGGCGGTGCGCAGCGTCTCTTCCGCCGTGGGCGGCGCCGGTACGAGGACTTCGGCGAGGTAGGCCGAGAGCAGACGGACCGTGGGATGGTCGAAGACGAGGGTCGCGGGCAGTCGCAGGCCGGTGTCGGCGTTGAGCCGGTTGCGCAGTTCGACGGCCGTCAAGGAGTCGAAGCCGAGCTGGTTGAACGCCTGGTCCACGTCGACCTGGTCGGGGTCGCCGTGCGCGAGGACGGCCGCCACGTGGTCGCGGACGGCGTCCGTCAGTGACCGCAGGGCTTCGTCCCTGTTCAGCTCGGCGAGCCGGGCCACCAGGCCCGCCGCCGCTCCCTTTCCCGCTGTACGGCGCGGCAGGCGTACCAAACCGCGCAGCACTCCCGGCAGGTCACCGGCTTCGGCCCGAGCACGCAACCCGGCCGCGTCCCAGCGAGCCCCGACGACGACCGGCTCCGCGTCGCCGGTCAGGACGCCGTCGAACAGGCCCAGTCCCTCTTCCACCCGCAGCGGGGCGACTCCGGCGCGGCTCAGCCTGGCGACGTCCAGTCCGCCGGTCATGTCCGACTCGACGTCCCACAGGCCCCAGGCCACCGACACCGCCGGCAACCCGGCATCCCGCCGGTGGACGGCCAGCCCGTCCAGGAACGCGTTCGCGGCGGCGTAGTTACCCTGCCCCGCGTTGCCCACCACCCCGGCGAGCGAGGAGAACAGGACGAAGAACCGCAACGGCATGTCCTTGGTCAGCTCGTGCAAGAACCAGGCCGCGTCCGCCTTCGGTCTGAGGACCACGTCCACCCGCTCGGGAGTGAGGCTTCCCACGACGCCGTCGTCCAGGACCCCGGCCGCGTGCACGACACCCGCCAGCGGCCCGGCCGAAGCCACCGCATCGGCCAGCGCTGCCCGATCGGTCACGTCACAGGCCAGCACCCGAACCCGGGCCCCGGCCTCTTCCAGGCCGGCCACCAGGTCCGAGACCCCCGGAGCGGCGGGGCCCCGCCGTGACAGCAGCACCAGATCCCGGACCCCGTGGCGCTCCACCAGCCGACGCGCCACCAGCGCACCCAGCCCACCGGTCCCGCCGGTCACCAGCACCGCCCCAGGAGAGAGGGCGGAGACGGGAGCAGAGATCGAGGAGGACGCGGGGGCGGAAGCCTGGGCGGAGGGCTGGGTAGGGAGAGGGCGGCGGGCCAGGCGGGGGGCCAGTACTCGACCGTCCACGACACGGACCTGCGCCTCACCCGAACCCTCGACCAGCCCCCAATCATCGAACCCGTCCGGCACCTCCGCCAGAACGAACCGACCCGGCTGCTCACTCTGCGCCGACCGCACCAACCCCCACACCGCCGCAGCCGCCACATCCCCCGACCGCGTCACGAACACCAACCGCGACCCCGCCAACCCCTCGTCCTGAACAGCCCCCAACACCCGCGACGTCAACTCACGCACCGCACCCGGCACATCCACCGACCCACTCACACACCGCACCACCACCAACCCATCCGACCCCGAACCCGAACCCGAGCCAGAACCGGAGCCAGAACCGGAGCCAGAACCCGAGCTGACGGGCACCTCGACCCATTCGACGCCGTGCGGCGGCAGGCCGGTGCGGGTGGACGGGCGGCTGTCGGCGGGCCGGGCGCGGAGCGAGCCGATGGACAGGACAGGCGCGCCGGTGACGTCGGCGGCCTCGATGACGGTGTCCTCGCCGGTGGTCGTGAGCCGTAGGCGCAGGGTGGAGATCTCGGAGGCGTGCAGCCGGACGTCCCCGAAGGCGAACGGCAGCCGCAGCTCGTCGTCCCCGGCGGCCAGCACGAGAGGGTGGAAGGACGCGTCCAGCAGGGCGGGGTGGACGCCGAAGCCGGTGACGTCCACCCCGTCGGGCGCGACCACCTCGGCGAACAACTCCTCACCACGCCGCCACACCCCCCGCAACCCCTGGAACGCCGCACCGTACTCGTAACCTGACTCCGCCAACCGCTCGTAACCACCCTCCAGATCCACCACCACCGCATCCACCGGCGGCCACACCCCAGCCCACTCCCGAACATCACCACCCGACGCCGAACCACTCAGCACACCGCAGGCGTGCCGGATCCAGCCGCCGTCGTCCTCGTCGCCGTCGGCGCGGGAGTACACGGCGATCTGGCGCCGCCCCGCGTCCGGCGGGTCCACGGTGACCTGTACGGTGACCGCGCCCTGGTCGGGCAGGAAGAGCGGGGCCTCGATGACCAGTTCGTCGAGCCGGGCGCAGCCCGCCTGGGCACCGGCCTCCAGGGCCAGGTCGGCGAAGGCGGCGCCGGGCAGCAGCACGCGTCCCGCCACGGCGTGGCCCGCCAGCCAGGGCGTGCCGCGCAGGGAGATCCGGCCGGTGAGCACGTAGCCGTCTCCGGCCACCGGGATGACGGCGTCGAGCAGCGGGTGCGCTGAGCCGTCCGCCCCGGACATCCGGCCGGACTCGCCGCCGAGGAGCCAGAACCTGCGCCGGGAGAAGGCGTACGTCGGCGGCTCCCGGCGGGGGTGCGTCGCGGGGCGCAGCGCGTCGCTCCACGCGACCTGCGCGCCGAGGACCCACGTGTGGGCGAGCGCGGTGAGGAAGCGGCGGCGGTCGCCCGCGTCCCGGCGCAGCGTGTGGCAGACGCCCGCCGGCACGTCAGCGGCGTCGCAGATGGCCTCGGTGTCGGGTCCGAGCACCGGATGCGGGCTGACCTCGACGAACAGCGGGGTGCCGGTGCCGGCGAAGGCGGTGACGGCCTGCTCGAACCGTACGGGATTGCGCAGGTTGTCGTACCAGTACTGAGTGGTCAGCTTGGCGGGGTCGATGAACTCGCCTTCGAGGGAGGAGCAGAAGCCGACGTCGGTGCCGCGCGGCCGTACACCGTCGAGGACGGCGAGCAGTTCGTCGCGGAGCGCCTCGACGTGCGGGGTGTGGGAGGCGTAGTCCACGGCGATCCGGCGTACCCGCACCTCGTCACCGCAGGCGGCGGCGAACTCCTCCAGCGCGGCGACCTCTCCTGCCACGACCGAGCCGGCGGGGCTGCTGTGCACGGCCACCCACAGGCGGTCCGCCCACGGCTCGATCCGCTCCTGGACCTGCGCCGCAGGCAGCCCCACGGCGAGCATGCCGCCGCTGCCGCCGAGCCGGATCAGCGCGCGGCTGCGCAGCGCCACGATCTTGGCGGCGTCCTCCAGCGAGAGCGCGCCCGCGACGCACGCGGCGGCGATCTCGCCCTGGGAGTGGCCGACCACCGCGGCGGGCCGCACCCCGAGTGAGCGCCACAGCTCGGCGAGCGCGACCATGACCGCGAACAGCACCGGCTGGATCACGTCGGTGCCGTCCAGCGCCCGCGCGCCGGGCGCGCCACGCAGCACGTCCACGACCGACCATCCGGTGTACGGGCGCAGCGCCTCGTCACAGCGGAGGAGGGCTGCCCGGAACGTCTCGTCGGCGTCCAGGAGGTCCACCGCCATCCCCGCCCACTGTGAGCCCTGGCCGGGGAAGACGAACACCGGGCGGGCATCGGCGTACGCGACACCGGTGGCGACGGCGGCGTGCGGCGCGCCCTCGGCCAGCGCGGTCAGCCCGGCCAGCAACTCCTCCCGGTCCTGCGCCACCACCACCGCGCGATGCTCGAACACGGCACGCCGAGCCAGCACCCGGCCGGCACCAGCAAGCTCGTCGACCGAGACGTCCCCGGCATAGGCGAGCAACCGCCCAGCCTGAGCCCGCAGAGACTCCGCGGACTTGGCCGACACCGGCCACACCAGCGGCTCCCCCGCCACAGACGCCACCCGCTCCGGCCCAGCCGCGCCCTCCACGATGACATGCGCGTTCGTACCACTGACCCCGAAACTCGACACCCCGGCCCTCAACGGCCGATCACCCGGCAGCCTCACCGCCTCCGTCAGCAGCCGGACACCCCCCGCCGACCAGTCGACATGCGGCGTCGGCTCCTTCACATGCAACGTCGGCGGAAGCGTCCGATGCTCCAGCGCCTTGACCATCTTGATCACACCCGCCACCCCGGCAGCCGCCTGCGTGTGGCCGATGTTTGACTTCAGCGAGCCCAGCCACACCGGGTTGTCCTCCGACCGGATACGACCGTAGGTGGCCAGCAGCGCCTGCGCCTCGATCGGGTCACCGAGCGTGGTGCCGGTGCCGTGCGCCTCCACCACGTCCACGTCGCGCACGTCGAGCATCGCGTCATTCAGTGCTTGCTGGATCACGCGCTCCTGGGCCGGGCCGCTCGGCGCGGTCATGCCGTTGCTGGCGCCGTCCTGGTTCACCGCCGAGCCGCGGATCACCGCCAGGATGTGCCGGCCGTTGCGCCGGGCGTCGGACACCCTCTCCAGCGCGAGCACACCGACGCCCTCCGCCCACGCGGCCCCGTCGGCGGTCGAGGAGAACGACTTGCACCGCCCGTCGGGAGCCAGCGCGCGCTGGCGCGAGAACTCCACGAACGGCACCGGCGACGCCATCACCGACACGCCGCCGGCCAGGGCCAGCGAGCACTCGCCGCGCCGCAGCCCCTGCACGGCCAGGTGGAGTGCGACCAGGGACGAGGAGCAGGCGGTGTCGACCGCCAGCGACGGGCCCTCGAACCCGAAGGTGTAGGAGACCCGGCCGGACAGCACGCTGGCGGCGCTGGAGGTGAACAGAGTGCCCTCGACCGATTCCGGCGCCTTGTCCAGGAAGCGGGTGGAGTAGTGCTCGTACATGCTGCCGGCGTAGACGCCGGTGCGGCTGCCGCGCAGCGTCCCCGGATCGATCCCCGCCCGCTCCAACGCCTCCCAGCACGACTCCAGGAACAACCGATGCTGCGGATCCGTCGCCAGCGCACTACGCGGACTCATCCCGAAGAACGCCGCGTCGAACTCCCCCGCGTCATAAACAAACCCCCCATGACGCGTATACGACTTCCCCGCCACCTCCGGATCCGGATCGAACAACCCCTCCAGATCCCACCCACGATCAACCGGAAACTCCCCGATGGCATCCCCACCCGACACCACCAGATCCCACAACTCCTCCGGACTCCCCACCCCACCCGGATACCGGCACGCCATACCGACGATCGCGATCGGCTCATGCCTACGCCCCTGATCCTCGGACAGACGCTGACGAGCCTCCGCCAGTTCGACGGTCGCGCGCCTCAGGTAATCGCGAAGCTTCTGCTCGGTCTCCATCGCTCCGGCCTTTCCAGTCACAGAAGTGGGTCACAGGTCGTTGTCGATGAGGGCGAAGATCTCCTCGTCGGAGGCGGAGTCGATCTTGTCCACCATCGTGTCGGGCTGCCCGGCGCCGTCCGGTTCCCCGCTGAAGCGGGCCAGGCCGCTCCTCAGCACGGCGACGAGCTTGCCGCGGATGATCTCGCCGTCGTCCTTGGCGGTGGTGAGCATCGACCCCACGTGCTCCAGTGCGCCGCGCAGCATGTCCTCGGGCGAAGGTTGCGCCGGGGCCAGCGAGTCGAACAGGTGCTGGGCCAGCTCCCGCACGGTCGGATGGTCGAAGACGAGGGTCGCGGGCAGTCGCAGGCCGGTGTCGGCGTTGAGCCGGTTGCGCAGTTCGACGGCGGTCAGGGAGTCGAAGCCGAGCTGGTTGAAGGCGCGGTCGACGCTGATCTTCTCCGCGCTGCCGTGCGCGAGGACGGCGGCGACCTGGTCGCGGACCGCGTCGGTCAGCAGCCTCAGCGCCTCGTCCTTGCTCAGCTCGGCGAGCCGGGCCACCAGGCCCGCCGCCGCTCCCTTTCCCGCTGTACGGCGCGGCAGGCGTACCAAACCGCGCAGCACTCCCGGCAGGTCGCCCGCTTCGGCCCGAGCACGCAACCCGGCCGCGTCCCAGCGAGCCCCGACGACGACCGGCTCCACCTCGCCGGTCAGAAGCGCGTCGAACAGGCCGAGCCCTTCCTCCTCGCCCAGCGGGGCGATCCCGGCGCGGGCCAGCCTGGCGACGTCCAAGCCACCGGTCATCCCCGACTCGACGTCCCACAAGCCCCAGGCCACCGAAACCGCCGGCAACCCCGCATCCCGCCGATGAACAGCCAACCCGTCCAGGAACGCGTTCGCGGCGGCGTAGTTACCCTGCCCCGCGTTCCCCACCACCCCGGCGAGCGACGAGAAAAGGACGAAGAACCGCAACGGCATCCCCTCGGTCAGCTCGTGCAAGAACCAGGCCGCGTCCGCCTTCGGCCCCAGCACCACGTCCACCCGCTCCGGCGTCAGACTCCCCACGACGCCGTCGTCCAGGACCCCGGCCGCATGCACCACACCCGCCAGCGGCCCCACCGACCCGACCACGTCAGCCAGCGCCTCCCGGTCCGACACGTCACAGGCCAGCACCCGCACCCGCGCCCCAGCCCCTTCCAGACCGGCCACCAACCCCGCCGCCGCCACCCCACGACGTGACAGCAGCACCAGATCCCGGACCCCGTGACGCTCCACCAGCCGACGCGCCACCAGCGCACCCAGCCCACCGGTCCCGCCGGTCACCAGCACCGCCCCAGGAGAGAAGGCGGAGACGGAAGCAGAGATCGAGGAGGACGCGGAGGCGGAAGCCTGGGCGGAGGGCTGGGTAGGCAGAGGGCGGCGGGCCAGGCGGGGGGCCAGTACTCGACCGTCCACGACACGGACCTGCGCCTCACCCGAACCCGCGACCAACCCCCAATCATCGAACCCCTCCGGCACCTCCGCCAGAACGAACCGACCCGGCTGCTCACTCTGCGCCGACCGCACCAACCCCCACACCGCCGCAGCCGCCACATCCCCCGACCGCGTCACGAACACCAACCGCGACCCCGCCAACCCCTCGTCCTGAACCGCCCCCAACACCCGCGACGTCAACTCACGCACCGCACCCGGCACATCCACCGACCCACTCACACACCGCACCACCACCAACCCATCCGACCCCGAACCGGAGCCGGAACCCGAGCCGGCAGCCGCCTCCGCCCACTCCACCCCGTAGAGCGGCAGGCTCGTCGCGCCGGTGCCCAGCGATTCGGCCGGTACCGGGCGGACGCGCAGTGAGGCCAGGGAGAAGGCCGGGCGCCCCGAGGGGGCGGCCGCCTCGATGGCGCAGCCGTCGGCGCCGGTCGTGGTCAGGCGGACCCGGAGCGCGGTGGCCTCGGCCTCGTGCAGGCGCAGGCCGCGCAGCTCGAAGGGCAGGCGCAGCTCGTCGGAGGAATCGGCGACGAGCAGCGGGTGGAACACGGCGTCGAACAGCGCGGGGTGGACGCCGAAGCCGGTGACGTCCACCCCGTCGGGCGCGACCACCTCGGCGAACAACTCCTCACCACGCCGCCACACCCCCCGCAACCCCTGGAACGCCGCACCGTACTCGTAACCCAACTCCGCCAACCGCTCGTAACCACCCTCCAGATCCACCACCACCGCATCCACCGGCGGCCACACCCCAGCCCACTCCCAGACACCACCACCCGACCCCGAACCACCCAGCACACCGCAGGCGTGCCGGATCCAGCCGGCCTCGTGGTCACCGTCCGGCTGTGAGTGCACGCGTACGGATCGCGTGCCGGAGTCGTCCGGGGGATCCACGATCACCTGGACCGTGATCCCGCCGTGCCGGGGCAGCACCAGCGGCGCCTCGAACATCAGCTCCTCGACGAGGCCGAGGCCGGTCCGTGCGGCGGCCTCCAGCGCCAGATCCGCCAGGACCGCGCCGGGCAGCACCACGGCCCCGGCGACGACGTGCTCGGCGAGCCATGGCGTGTCCGTGATCGACAGGCGGCCGGTGAGCATGGTCGGGCCGCCCTCGGCGAGCTCGACCTCGGCGCCCAGCAGGGGGTGGGCGACCTCGCGCAGGCCCACGGCGGGCAGGTTCGCGGCGCGGGCGGGCGGGCCGAGCCAGTACCGCTCGCGGTCGAAGGCGTAGGTCGGCAGGTCCACCCGGTTCCCCTGCGGGAGCAGTGCCGGCCAGTCGACGGGGGCCCCGGCCACCCAGGCGGCGGCCAGGCAGGCGGCCAGCGCGTCGGGTTCGGCGCTGTCGCGGCGCTGCAGGGACAGGATCGTGGCGCCCTCTCCGGTGACGCAGTCGTGTGCCATGCCGGCGAGCACGGCCTGCGGCCCGACCTCCAGGTAGAGGTGCACGCCCAGCTCCTCCAGCCGGGCGATCATCTGCTGGAACATGACGGGCTGCCTGATCTGCCGCAGCCAGTACTCGGGGCTGGTCCACGGGGTGTCGAGGACGCCGGTGAGGCCGGTGACGCTCGCGATCCGGGGCCGGGCGAACGTCACCGACTCCAGCTCGGCGGCGAACTCGGCGATCATGGGTTCCATCAGCGGGGAGTGGAAGGCGTGGCTGACGGTCAGCCGCCGGGTGCGGCGGCCGAGTTCGCGCCAGTGGGCGGCGACGGCGAGGCACGTCCGCTCGTCGCCGGAGATCACCACGCCGGCCGGTCCGTTGACGGCGGCGATGCCGGCCTTGTCCTCCAGCCCGGCCAGGGTGGGCCGGACCTCTTCCGGCGTGGCGGCCACCGCGATCATGGCGCCCGGTGCGCGCAACCCCTGCATGAGCCGGCCTCGGGCGGCGATCAGGCGGGCGGCGTCCGGCAGCGACCACAGTCCGGCGACGTGCGCGGCGGCGAACTCGCCGACCGAGTGCCCGGCGACGTGCGCGGGCGTGAGCCCGAGCGACTCCAGCAGCCGGAAGGCGGCCACCTCGAAGGCGAACAGGGCCGGCTGGGTGTAGGCGGTCTCGTCGAGCAGGGCGGCTTCGGGGGTGCCGGGCTCCGACCACATCACCTCGCGCAGCGGCCGGTCGAGGTGGGGGTCGAGCGCCGCGCACGCTTCGTCGAGGGCGGCGGCGAACACCGGCGAGGCGGCGGCCAGCTCGCGCCCCATGCCGGGCCGCTGCCCGCCCTGTCCGGTGAACAGGAAGGCGGTGCGGGTGCGCTCGGCCGCCACGCCTTCGACCACCTCGGCCGCCTCGACCATCTCGACCGCCTCGACCATGGGCGGGTGGCCCAGGTGGTCGCCGAGGCCGGCGACCAGGGCCGCGCGGTCGCGGCCGAGCACGACCGCGCGGTGCGGGTGCACGGATCGGGTGGTGACCAGGGAGTGGGCCACGTCGGCCGGGTGAAGCCCGTCGTACGTGGTGACGTGCGCGTGCAGCCGTTCGGCCTGCCCGCGCAGCGCCTGCTCGGTGTGGGCGCTGACGATCCAGGCGAGCGGGCCGGTGAAGACCGGTTCGGCGGGGGGCGGCTCAGGGGCCGGTTCGGGGACGTACTCCTCGATGATGGCGTGCGCGTTCGTACCGCTGATGCCGAAGGAGGAGACGGCGGCGCGGCGGGGGCGCTCGCCGCGCGGCCAGTCGCGCGGCTCGGTGAGCAGCCGGACGCCGCCCGCGGACCAGTCGACGTGCGGTGTCGGCTCCTTGACGTGCATCGTCGGCGGGAGCGTCCCGTGCTCCAGCGCCTTGACCGCCTTGATCACGCCGGCCACCCCGGCGGCGGCCTGGGTGTGGCCGATGTTCGACTTGAGCGAGCCGAGCCAGATCGGGTCGTCGTCCGTGCGGGTGCGGCCGTAGGTGGCCAGCAGTGCTTGGGCCTCGATCGGGTCGCCGAGCGTGGTGCCGGTGCCGTGCGCCTCCACCACGTCCACGTCGCCCGCGTCGAGCATCGCGTCATTCAGTGCTTGCTGGATCACGCGCTCCTGGGCCGGGCCGCTCGGCGCGGTCATGCCGTTGCTGGCGCCGTCCTGGTTCACCGCCGAGCCGCGGATCACCGCCAGGATGTGCCGGCCGTTGCGCCGGGCGTCGGACACCCTCTCCAGCGCGAGCACACCGACGCCCTCGGACCACGCGGCCCCGTCGGCGGTCGAGGAGAACGACTTGCACCGCCCGTCGGGAGCCAGCGCGCGCTGGCGCGAGAACTCCACGAAGGCGTCGGGCGAGGCCAGTACGGTGACGCCGCCCGCGAGCGCGATGGCGCACTCCTCGTCGCGCAGCGCGCGCACGGCCAGGTGCAGCGCGACCAGGGACGAGGAGCAGGCGGTGTCCACGGTGAGCGAGGGGCCTTCGAGCCCGAGGGTGTAGGAGACCCGGCCGGACAGCACACTGGGGGTGCTGCCGGACAGGAGCACGCCCTCGACCTCGGGCGGTATCGCGCCGTGCACGAACCGGGAGGAGTAGTCGTTGAACATGTTGCCGGCGTAGACGCCGGTGCGGCTGCCGCGCAGCGTCCCCGGATCGATCCCCGCCCGCTCCAACGCCTCCCAGCACGACTCCAGGAACAACCGATGCTGCGGATCCGTCGCCAGCGCACTGCGCGGACTCATCCCGAAGAACGCCGCGTCGAACTCCCCCGCGTCATAAACAAACCCCCCATGACGCGTATACGACTTCCCCGCCACCTCCGGATCCGGATCGAACAACCCCTCCAGATCCCACCCACGATCAACCGGAAACTCCCCGATGGCATCCCCACCCGACACCACCAGATCCCACAACTCCTCCGGACTCCCCACCCCACCCGGATACCGGCACGCCATACCGACGATCGCGATCGGCTCATGCCTACGCCCCTGATCCTCAGACAGACGCTGACGAGCCTCCGCCAGCTCCACCATGACCTTCTTCAAATACGCTCGCAGCTTGTCTTCATTCGCCATGGTCTGGCCTTTCCTGCGGTGACCTCAGGGGAGACGTCATCGCCCGGTTGTCGATCAGGGCGAAGATCTCCTCGTCGGAGGCGGAAACGATCTCCTCAGCGGCGCCGTTGGAACCGTTCGGCGCGGCGACGCTGACAGGTGAGGTGCCGATCCTGGTGAGCGCGCTCTGCAGGATGGCGACGAGCCGGCCACGTACGGCGTCCGCTTCGCCGTTGGCGGCCTGCATCATGGATTCGGCCTGGTCCACCGCCGTCCGGAGGGCGTCCTCGGCGGAGGGTGTCTCGGGGGCGAGGGTGCGGAGCAGGTATTCGGCCAGCGAGCGGATCGTCGGGTGGTCGAAGATCAGGGTGGACGGCAGCCGCAACCCGGTGCCCGTGGTGAGCCGGTTGCGCAGCTCGACGGCGGTCAGCGAGTCGAAGCCGAGATCGTTGAAGGCCAGGTCGGGGTCGACCTGGTCGGGGTCGCCGTGCGCGAGGACGGCGGCGACGTGCGAGCGGACCAGCTCGGTCAGGTGGGCCAGCGCACCGGCCTCGCCGAGCACGGCCAGGCGCTCGGTCAGGCCCGCCGGTCCCGCCGGACCGGCCGCGGCGCGGACGGTCGTGGCGGCTGTACGGCGCGGCAGGCGTACCAAACCGCGCAGCACTCCCGGCAGGTCGCCCGCTTCGGCCCGAGCGCGCAGCCCGGCCGCGTCCCAGCGAGCCCCGACGACGACCGGTTCCACCTCGCCGTCCAGGACGCCGTCGAACAGGCCCAGTCCCTCTTCCACCCGCAGCGGGGCGATCCCGGCGCGGGCCAGCCTGGCGACGTCCAGGCCACCGGTCATCCCCGACTCGACGTCCCACAGGCCCCAGGCCACCGAAACCGCCGGCAACCCCGCATCCCGCCGATGAACAGCCAACCCGTCCAGAAAGGCGTTCGCGGCGGCGTAGTTACCCTGCCCCGCATTGCCCACCACTCCGGCGAGCGACGAGAAAAGGACGAAGAACCGCAACGGCATCCCCTTGGTCAGCTCGTGTAAGAACCAGGCCGCGTCCGCCTTCGGCCCCAGCACCACGTCCACCCGCTCCGGCGTCAGACTCCCCACCACGCCGTCGTCCAGGACCCCGGCCGCGTGCACCACACCCGCCAGCGGCCCCACCGATCCGACCACGTCAGCCAGCGCCCGCCGGTCCGACACGTCACAGGCCAGCACCCGCACCCGCGCCCCAGCCCCTTCCAGGCCGGCGACCAGGTCCGCCGCCGCCACCCCACGACGCGACACCAGCACCAGATCCCGAACCCCGTGACGCTCCACCAGCCGACGCGCCACCAGCGCACCCAGCCCACCGGTCCCGCCGGTCACCAGCACCGCCCCATCCCCAGCTGGGACGGAGGTGGGAGGGGGAGTCGGGAGGGCGCGGCGGACCAGGCGGGGCACGAGGACGGTGTCGTCCCGTGCGGTCAGCTCCGTCTCGCCGGCCGCGATGGCGGCGGCCACCAGGCCCCAGCCGGAGAACCCCGCTCCCACCTCGGCCAGCACGAACCGGCCCGGCTGCTCGCTCTGCGCCGACCGCACCAGCCCGCGTACCGCCGTGACCGCCGGCTCCCCTGCCCGGGTGAGGCAGACCAGCCGCGACCCGGCGAACCGCTCGTCACCGAGCCAGCCCTGCACCAGGTCGAGCGCCTGCCCCACCGCGTCGTGCGCGGAGTACGGCAGGTCACCGGGGTCGGCGTGACAGGGGGCCAGGACCAGGTCGGGGACGCGGTCCGCGGTCATCTCGGCGAGCGAGGCAAGGTCGTAGTAGCGCGGCGGGTCGATCCCGGCCGCCGCCAGCTCGGCGCCGATCTCGTCGGTCAGCTCGTCGGCGCCGACCAGCGCCCAGCGCAGCCCCGACCTGTCGGCCGGGGCCCCGGCGAACCCGGTCCACTCGACGGCGTGCGCGAGGGAGTCGGCGGGCCCGGCGGCGTCGTTCCTGGACATCCGGCGCAGCACCAGCGTGTCCACGTCGGCGATCCACTGCCCGGCGCCGTCGAAGACGGTCAGCGACACGCGATCGTCGCCCAGCCATTCGAGCCTGACCCGCAGCGTCTGCGCGCCGACCGCGGCCACCCGCACCCCGCTCCAGGAGAACGGCAGCAGCAGCCCGGCGTCGTCCGCCGACTCCAGCACCACCAGGTGCAGCGCCGCGTCCAGCAGCGCGGGATGCAGCGTGAAGCGACCGGCGTCACCGCGCACCGGCTCGGGCAGGGCCACCTCGGCGTACGCCGCGTCGTCCGCTCGCCAGGCGGCTCGCAGCCCCTGGAACGCCGGGCCGTACGCGTAACCGCGCGCGGCCAGGCGACTGTACGGGTCGTCCAGGTCCACCGGTTCGGCGGCGGGCGGCCAGCTGATCGGCGCCACCGGTCCGGTGCCGGGGTCGTCGCCGAGCAGGCCGGTCGCGTGGCGGGTCCAGCCCGCCTCGGCGTCGCCGGCCGGACGACTGTGCACGGTCACGGCCCGGCGCCCCTGCTCGTCCGGCCCGCCGACCGCGATCTGCAGGTGTACGGCTCCCGTATCGGGCAGGAGCAACGGGGCTTCCAGGGTCAGGTCCTCGACCTCGGCGCACCCGGTCGCGGCCGCCGCCTCCAGCGCCAGCTCGACGAAGGCCGTGCCCGGCAGCAGCACCGTACCGTCCACCGCGTGGTCGGCCAGCCACGGCGAGCTCGCCAGGGACAGCTGCCCGGCCAGCAGGAACCCGTCCTCGGCGGCGAGCGGGACGCTCGCCCCGAGCAGCGGGTGGCGTGAGGGCGCGAGCCCGCCACCGGCGGCGGCCGATTCGGCGTCGAGCCAGTGCCGCAGGCCCTTGAAGGCGTAGGTCGGCAGCGCGTCGTCGTGGCTCGCCGCCGGGCCGAGCACCGCCGGCCAGCTCACGTCCACGCCGAGCACCCAGGCCTGGGCGGCGGCCTTGAACAGGCGGGCCGCGCCGCCGTCGGCGCGCCGCAGCGTGCCGGTGGCGCCGCCGGGCGCTCCCGTGGCGGCCAGCGTGTCCTCGACGTGCCCGGTGAGCACGGGGTGTGGGCTGACCTCCAGGAACACCGGGACGCCGGAGCCGGTGAGCGACTCCACCGCCTGCCGGAACAGCACCGGTTGCCGCAGGCCGGTGAACCAGTAGTCGCCGGTCAGCCTGGCGACGTCGATGGGGCCGCCCGCCAGCGACGAGCAGAACGTGACGTCTACAGGGCGGGGCCGGAGTCCGTCGAGCGTCTCCAGCAGTTCCTCGCGCAGGGCGTCGATGTGCGGGGTGTGCGCGGCGTAGCCGATGGCGACCCGCCGGACCCGCATCGTGTCACCGCAGGCGGCGGCGAACTCGTTCAGCGCGTCGGCGTCGCCCGCCACGACCGAGCTGGCCGGTCCGCTGTGGATCGCGAGCCAGAGCCTGCCGGCCCACGGCTCCAGCATCCGGGTGGCCTGCTCGGTGTCGACGGGCAGGGCGAGCATGCCGCCCCGGTCGCCGAGGCGCATCAGCGCCCGGCTGCGCAGGACGACCACCCGCGCGGCGTCGTCCAGAGGCAGCGCCCCGGCGACGCACGCGGCGGTGATCTCGCCCTGGGAGTGGCCGAGCACCGCGTCGGGCCGCACGCCGAGCGAGCGCCAGACCTCGGCGAGGGAGACCATGACCGCGAACAGCACCGGCTGGATCACGTCCGAGCCCTCCAGCGCGGGCGCGCTCTCCGCGCCGCGCAGCACGTCCACGACCGACCAGCCGGTGTGCCGCGCCAAGGCGCGGTCGCAGCGCTCCAGTTGCTCGCGGAAGGCGGCGTTGGAGCCGAGCAGGTCGACGGCCATGCCGGCCCACTGTGAGCCCTGGCCGGGGAAGACGAACACCGGCCGGGCATCGGCGTACGCGACACCGGTGGCGACGGCGGCGTGCGGCGCGCCCTCGGCCAGCGCGGTCAGCCCGGCCAGCAACTCCTCCCGGTCCTGCGCCACCACCACCGCGCGATGCTCGAACACGGCACGCCGAGCCAGCACCCGGCCGGCACCAGCAAGCTCGTCAACGGCGACGTCCCCGGCATAGGCGAGCAACCGCGCCGCCTGAGCCCGCAGAGACTCCGCGGACTTGGCCGACACCGGCCACACCAGCGGCTCCCCCGCTGCGGGCGCCACCCGCTCCGGCCCAGCCGCGCCCTCCACGATGACATGCGCGTTCGTACCACTGACCCCGAAACTCGACACCCCGGCCCTCAACGGCCGATCACCCGGCAGCCTCACCGCCTCCGTCAGCAGCCGGACACCCCCCGCCGACCAGTCGACGTGCGGCGTCGGCTCCTTCACATGCAACGTCGGCGGAAGCGTCCGATGCTCCAGCGCCTTGACCATCTTGATCACACCCGCCACCCCGGCAGCCGCCTGCGTGTGGCCGATGTTCGACTTCAGCGAGCCCAGCCACACCGGACGGTCGGCGGTGCGGGCGCTGCCATAGGTGGCCAGCAGTGCTTGGGCCTCGATCGGGTCACCGAGCGTGGTCCCGGTGCCGTGCGCCTCCACCACGTCCACGTCGCCCGCGTTCAGCATCGCGTCGGCCAGCGCCTGCTGGATGACGCGCTCCTGGGCGGGACCGCTGGGGGCGGTGAGGCCGTTGCTGGCGCCGTCCTGGTTGACCGCGCCGCCACGGATCACCGCGCGTACCGGATGGCCCAGGCGGCGGGCGTCGGAGAGCCGCTCCAGCAGCAGCACACCCGCGCCCTCGGCCCATCCCGTGCCGTCCGCCTCGGCGGAGAACGCCTTGCAGCGGCCGTCGGCGGCCAGCCCGCCCTGCCTGCTGAACTCCACGAACATTCCCGGGCTGGACATCACGGTCGCGCCGCCCGCCAGCGCCATCGCGCACTCGCCGCGTCGCAGCGCCTGGACCGCCAGGACGATGGAGACCAGCGACGACGAACAGGCCGTGTCCGTGGTGATCGCCGGGCCGCACAGGCCCAGCGTGTACGCGATGCGGCCGGAGACGACGCTGAGCGCGGTGCCGGTCAGCAGGTGGCCGTCGGCGACACCGCCGGTGCGGTACAGGCGGGGGCCGTAGTCGGGGGCCATCGCGCCCATGAACACGCCGGTGGCCGAGCCGCGCAGGTCGGCGGGGTCGATCCCGGCCCGCTCGATGCTCTCCCAGCAGATCTCCAGCAGGAGCCGCTGCTGCGGGTCCATGGCCGCCGCCTCGCGCGGGCTGATCCCGAAGAAGGCCGCGTCGAACCGGTCGGCGTCGTGCAGGAATCCGCCGTACCTGGTGTCGCTGGTGCCGGAGCGGTCGGGGCCGGTGGCGAAGAGGGCGTCGACGTCCCAGCCGCGGTTCGCGGGGAACTCACCGATCGCGTCGGCTCCGGTGCTGGCCAGCCGCCACAGGTCCGCCGGCGAGGAGACGCCGCCGGGATAGCGGCATCCCATCCCGACCACCACGATCGGGTCGTCCGCCTCCGCCTGCCGCCCGGCCGCCCGAGCGGGCCCGGCGGCCAGGTCCGGCGTCGAGCCGGTGAGCAGGGCGTGCAGGTGGCCGGCGAGCCGAGCAGGCGTCGGGTGATCGAACAGCAGTCCGGTCGGCAGCTTCAGCCCCGTCGCCGTACGCAGCCTGTCGCGCAACTCGACGGAGGCCGCCGAGTCGAAGCCCAGATCCTTGAAGGTACGGCCGAGCTCCACCGCGGCGGCGTCCTCATACCCGAGCAGCTTGGCCGCGGCGTTCCGCACCAGACCACGCACCTCGTCCAACGCCCACCCCGACCTCGCCTCGCCACCGTCGGCGCGGGGTTCCCGCTCGGCGGCTGCTGGTGAGGGCCGCGCGGGGACCGCGGTCGTTCCTGCCGGGGGGTACGGGCGCCGCTGGAAGGGGTAGGTGGGCAGGTCCACCAGGTGGGCGCGTGGCGTCTCGCGCACGGCCGGCCACTCGACCGGAGCGCCCGCGGCGTACGCCTGGGCGAGCGAGCGCAGCACGCGGTCCGGCCCGCCCTCGCCACGGCGCAGCGTGCCGATCACGGACACGTCGACCTCTGCGTCCTCCGCCGTCTCCTCCACGGCCGTGGCCAGCACCGGGTGCGGGCTGCACTCCACGAACAGCTCGCAGCGCTCTTCGGCCGCCACCCGTACGGCCTGGGCGAAGCGGACCGGGTGGCGCAGGCTGCGGTACCAGTAGCCGGCGTCGAGCCCGGCGGTGTCCATCAGCTCGCCCGTGAGGGTGGAGACGAACGCCGTCGGCACGCTCACCGGCCGGATCGGGGCCAGCGCGGCGAGCACGTCGTCGCGTACCTGCGCGACCTCGGCGGTGTGGGAGGCGTAATCGACCGGGATGAGCTTGGTGCGGTGGTCGGGCAGCCGCTCGGCCAGCTCGGTGAGCAGCTCGCGAGGGCCTGCGACGACCAGCGAGTGCGGCCCGTTGAAGGCCGCCACGGAGAGGTGGTCCGCCTGGTCGCCGATGGCTCGCTCGACCACGTCGAGGGGGGCCGCGACCGACATCATGCCGCCCCGGCCCGCGATGCCGGCGATGGCGCGGCTGCGCAGGGCCACGACGCGGGCCGCGTCGGGCAGGGTGAGGGCGCCGATGACGGTGGCGGCGGCGATCTCGCCCTGCGAGTGGCCGACGACCACGTCCGGCTCGACGCCGTGAGCGCGCCACATCCCGGCCAGGGCGACCATGACCGCCCAGAGCGCCGGCTGGACGACGTCCACCCGGTCCAGGCCGGGGGCGCCGGGCCGCTCGTTCAGCACGTCGACGAGGGAGTAGCCGGTGTGGGGCGCGAGGGCGTCCGCGCACTCGGCGACGCGCGCGGCGAAGACCGGCGACGCGGCCAGCAGCTCGCGGGCCATGCCGGGCCACTGCGATCCCTGACCGGGGAAGACGAACACCCGCCGACCGCTCGCCGCGGCACCGAGCAGGACGTCGTCGTGCGGCCGGCCGTCGGCCAGCGCCCGCAGCCCCGCCACCCTGGCCTGCGGGTCCGGGCCCAGCACCACCGCGCGATGCTCGAAGACCGCCCGGCTCCGAACCAGGCTGGCCGCGACGGCCGCGAGGTCGGCCTCCGGCTCCGCCACCACCTCGGCCAGCCGCGCCGCCGCCTCCCGCAACGCCCCCGGACTCCGCCCCGACACCACCCAGGGCAGTCCAGCGCCGGAAACCCCAGCGGCAACCGACTGCGCGGGCGATGGCGTGGGTGGTGCTTCGGTGAGGAGGAGGTGGCAGTTGGTGCCGCCCATGCCGAAGGCGCTGACGCCCGCCACCAGGGGGCGATCGGCCGCGGGCCAGGGGGCGGTCTCGCGTACGACGCGCAGGCGCAGGTCCGGCAGCGGGATCTCCGGCGGCGGCGACTCGAAGTGCAGACTGGCGGGCAGTTCGCGGTGCTTGATGGCGAGCACCACCTTGAGCAGCCCGGCGATGCCCGCCGCGCCTTCCAGGTGGCCGATGTTGGTCTTGACCGAGCCGACGGGCAGCGGCTCGCTCTCCGGCCGGGCCGAGCCGTACGCCGCGCCGAGCGCCGCTGCCTCCACCGGATCGCCGACCTTGGTGCCGGTGCCGTGCAGCTCGACGTAGCCGACGTCGCCCGGCGCCACGCCGGCGCGGGCGCAGGCCAGCCTGATGGCCTCCTCCTGCGCCCGCCGGCTGGGCACGGTGAGCCCTTCGCCGCCGCCGTCGTTGTTGACCGCCCCGCCGAGGATGACGGCGTGCACCGCGTCGCCGGCGGCCACCGCGTCCGCGAGCCGCTTCAGCACCACCAGCGCGCCGCCCTCGCCGCGCACGTACCCGTTGGCGCGACTGTCGAAGACGTGGCAGCGGCCGTCCGGCGACAGGGCGCCGAAGCTGCCGATGGCGTCGGTGGTCGCGCCGCTCAGGTTGAGGTTGACGCCGCCGGCCAGCGCCAGCGCGGTCTCGCCGTGGCGCAGGCTCTCGCAGGCCATCTGCACCGCGACCAGCGAGGACGACTGTCCCGCGTCGAGGGTGAGGCTGGGGCCGCGCAGGCCGAGGAAGTAGGAGATCCGGTTCGCGATCATGGCGCGGTTCGCCCCGGTGTAGGCGTGCCTGCCCGGCTCGGCGCCGGCCTGGGCCAGCAGCGCGGCGTGGTCGTTCGAGATGGCGCCCAGGAACACGCCGCCGGCGCTGCCGCGCAGCCCGGTGGGCGCGGTACGGGCGTTCTCCAGAGCCTCCCAGGCGAGCTCCAGGACCAGGCGCTGGTGCGGGTCCATCGCCGCCGCCTCGTTCGGCGAGATGCCGAAGAAGGCCGCGTCGAAGCCGTCGACGTCCTGGAGGAAGCCGCCTCGGCGGTAGTCCGCCGCCTCCGGCCACCGGCCCTCGGGCGCCTCGGTGACCGCGTCCACGCCGTCGCGGAGCAGCCGCCACAACGCTGCGGGGTCGGCGGCCCCGGGCAGACGGCAGGCCATGCCGACGACGGCGATCGCGTCCGGACCGCCGGTGACCACCGGCCGCATCGACTCGTCACCCATCAATTCGCCACCCCAAGCCTCTGGCATCTTGACGCCGCCGCTTTGTCTGGAACGACTTTCATGAAGCCCGCCTGTTCGGCTTTATTGCGTTGCCGATACTCGGGCCGTTGCTCAGTTATTGCGACTTTAGGGGCGACTCCGGTTCCGGCCCATGGTCCGCTGCTGGCACGTAGTTACCGCCATTAGTTGCCATCGCGGAGAGAGGCGGTGGCCTTGACCCGCGCGCTTCCCGTCCGCGATGAATAACGAGCGGAGAAAGCCGGCTCGAGGAGATCACATGACGGTCGAGGCACACTTGAGTCACGGCCAGCTCTTCAGCTGGCGGGAGATCGAGCGTTATCCGCAGGGCTGGGGCCACGAGGCGAACCTCCCGGCGACGTGGGACCTGCGCGGCCTGACCCCGGCGCAGGTGGACCGGGCGCTCGGGCGGCTCGTCGACCGGCACGAGACGCTGCGCACCACCTACGAGGTGTGCGACGGGCTGCCGGTCCAGCGGATCCACGAGAGCGTGCGGCTGCCGGTCGAGCGGGTGGACCGCCTGGTCACCGACCCCCACGAGCACGAGCGGGTCAAGCGGGAGCGACTGGCGATCCCGTTCCCGATGACCGGCGACCTCAACTGGCGGGCCCTGATGGTCAGCTCCGAGGGCGCGCCGATGTACCTGAGCCTGACCTTCTCGCACCTGATCGTGGACGTGTGGTCGATCCATCATCTGCAGGACCAGTTCAAGGCCCTGGTGGCCGGCCGTCCGGGCGTGGCCGAGCTCGGCTTCACCCCGCGCGAGCTGGCGCGGCGGCAGCGGACGGCGTCCTGGCAGCCCAGGCAGGCCGCGTCCGAGCGCTACTGGCGCGGCGTGCTCGCGGACGGTCTGATGGACCGGTTGCCGACGCTGCCGTCACGGGTCGAGCGCGAACGGCTGGAGCTGACGCTGACCTCCCGCCGCCTGGGCGGGCTGGCCGCGCAGGCCGGCCGGACGCACGGTGTCACCCCTCCGGCCGTGATCATGGCCTTCGTCGCCGCCGGTCTGGCCCGCCACCTGGACACCGACCGGGTCACGATGAGCCTGATGTCCTCCAACAGGTTCGCCCAGGAGGACCAGCACAACATCGGCACGATGAACCAGCTCATCCCCTTCGTCACCGCCGTGGACCGTGGCGCCACGCTCGGCGAGCACATCAAGCGCCTGCACTGGGCCGGCGCCAAGGCCTACCGCTACTCCTCCTACGACTTCGACCGGGTCACGGCCATGGCCGCGGCCGCCGGGGAGGATCCCGGCCACGACTGCTGGGTCAACCACCTGTTCCGGGCCTGGTTCAACTACGTCCAGGTGGACCGGCGGCCGGCCGACCCCGCCGACCAGAGCCCGGCGACGCTGGCGTGGACGCCGCTGGCGCAGAGCTACGGGCAGGCGTTCCGGGTGCGCGTCGAGGTGGACGGCGGCGAGACCCGGGTGCTGATGCTGGCCGACCCCGACGTGCTGTCCGCCGAGGCGATGATCGACATCATGCGCACGCTGGCGCTCGGCGTCCAGCTCGCGGTGACCGATCCCGGCCGCGGCCTGAAGGACCTGTGGAACGGGCACGCCCGGGACCTCCCACCGGCGCTGTTCCCCCGCGACCTCCCCGAGCGGGTGGTTACCGCACCGATGACGTACGCGAGCCCGACCGACGATGGGAGAGACCGTGGCACGCACCCTGTACCAGTGGTTCGCCGACTCCGCGGCACGTCACGGCGACCGGATCGCGCTTGAGGCGGGCGGCGTCCGGCTCACCTACGCCGAGCTGGAGACACTGTCCGCGCGTCTGGCGGCGGAGCTGGTCCGCGCCTGCGGCGGCCCCCCGGCCAGGGCCGGACTGTACGCGGCGCGTACACCTCTCGCGTTCGCCGGATACCTGGCGATCCAGCGGGTCGGCGCGACCGCGGTCCCGCTGAACCCCGCCGTGCCGGACGCGCGCAACCGCACGGTGGCCGCCACCGCCGGGCTCGACGTGGTGCTCGCCGACGCGGACCTGCGCCCGCCGCCGGACCTTCCCGCCCCCGTGCTGGCAGTGAGCCTGGCCGACCCGCCCGCGCCGGGACCGCTCCCCGCCGGTCCGGTGGACCCGGGTGAGCCGGCGTACGTGCTGTTCACCTCGGGCTCGACCGGCGCGCCCAAGGGCGTGCCGGTGCGCCACCGCAGCGTGGACGCCTACCTCTCGCACGTCGTCCCGCGCTACGAGCTGGCGCCCGGCTGCCGGGTCTCCCAGACCTTCGACCTGACCTTCGACCTGTCCGTCTTCGACATGTTCGCCGCCTGGGGCGGCGGGGCGACGCTGGTCGTCCCCGGCAGGTACGACCTGCTCAAGCCGGTGGCGTTCGTGAACCGGGAGCGGCTGACCCACTGGTTCTCGGTGCCCTCGGTGGTGTCGCTGGCCATGCGGCTGCGCCGCCTCGCGCCGGGGTCCATGCCGTCGCTGCGCTGGAGCCTGTTCTGCGGGGAGCCGCTGTCGCTGCGGCAGGCGGGCGCGTGGCGGGCGGCCGCGCCGGGAAGCGTGCTGGAGAACCTGTACGGCCCGACCGAGCTGACCATCAGCTGCACCCAGTACCGGCTGCCCGCCGATCCGGCCGCCTGGCCGAGCACGGCCAACGGCACCGTGCCCATCGGCCTGCCGTACCCGGGGGTCGAGCACGTGGTGCTCGACGGCGACGGGCGGCCCGCCGGGGAGGGCGAGCTGTGCCTGCGCGGGGTGCAGCGCTTTCCCGGCTACGCCGACCCGGCCGACGACGCCGGCCGGTTCGTCTCCTTCGACGGAGTACGGGCCCGCGACGGCGAGGCGGTGACGGAGGAGTCCTGGTACCGGACGGGCGACCGGGTCGCCTGGCGGGACGGCGTGCTGGTGCACCTCGGCCGGCTGGACCAGCAGGTGAAGATCTCCGGTCACCGGGTGGAGCTGGGCGAGATCGAGGCGACCCTGCGCGGGCTGCCCGGCGTGCACGAGGCCGTCGTGCTCGCGCTGCCGGACCGGGACGGTGAGCCGGCGCTGGAGGCGGCCTGCACCGGGCACGGGCTGGACGGCGTGGCCCTGGCCAAGGGGGTCGCCGAGGTGCTGCCGGGGTACATGGTGCCGCGCACGGTGACGGTGCTGGAGGCGCTGCCGCTCAACGCGAACGGCAAGGTGGACCGTCGAGCCATCGCGGGCGCCCTGCGCGGCTGACGACCCACAGAGATCAGGCAATGCGGGCGGAACAGGCCGGATAGGACTGGGCCGGGATAGGACTGGGCCGGGATAGGACTGGGCCGGATCGGGCGGGGCCGGGATCAGCTGCGGGCCACGAGGGGGGCCACCGCCGCCCACAGTGAGCCCACCGTGGCGAACGTCGCCTCGTCCAGGATCTCGTCAGGCACCTGCACGCCGTAGGCGTCCTCGATGTCCACGAGCAGCCGCACCACGCCCATGGAGTCGAGCCCGAGGCCGGCCAGCTCGTCGAACGCGGCCAGCATCCCGGAATCGGCGAAGGGCAAATGCGGCCGCAAAATATTCTGGAATTCGTGAGGTATTTCGAGCATCGTCACCAGGCACCTCATAGAAGAGCGTACTCGTAACGATTTTCGCGGCCACCCGCCGCACCGGTCAAGGCGGCCCCCCAGCACCCCACTGGCAGGAAATAGCGGCCTGTTCCGGCCAGCGTGGACAGGTTGTCATACGTGGGCGGAAAGCCAATGCTCAATATTGTCGACCTGTCCTCGCATACGCGGCGGTGGAGGCCCCAATTGTCCGCTGTGAAGTCCGCGAACCTCTGCTGGGGGCATCGCTACATGTGGCTGAGAATCAATCAGCTGCCGCCCGAGCACCAGCACGAGTCGCACATCCTGCTGCGCTTCCGGATACATCCGGGTCTCACCCTCGCCAACATCAAGGCGATACTGCTCTCCCTGACCCGCCGGCACGAGGCGTTGCGTACCACCTTCCACCTCGACGGCGGCCCCCGGCAGCGGGTGCACGCTCCCGGCGCCTGGCCGATCGTGCAGGCGAGCGTGGAGCGGGACGGGACGCCCAGGCCGGCGGACGTCATCGAGGAGCTGGCCTCCCGGCCGTTCGACCTGGCCGCCGAGTGGCCGATCCGCGCCTGCGTCATCACCCGGGACGGCGCGCCGCAGCAGGTCGTCATCGTCTTCAACCATCTGGCCGTCGACATGTGGACGCTGGAGAAGTTCGAGCACGAGCTGTGGTCGCAGGCCCGGGGCATGACCTCGCGCCGCCCCACCTCGCTGCCCCCGGTGCGGCAGCAGCCCACGGACCTGGCCCGGTGGGAGACGTCGGCCGACGCCGCCGTCCTGGCCGCCCGCGCGATGGCGTACTGGGAGGAGCAGATCTCCCGCCTGCCCACCGACCCGTTCGCCGCCCGCCGGCGGACCGGTGATGCCACCCGGCGGCAGGCCGGTGATGCCGTCCAGCAGCAGGCCGCGATGTCCCACGAGGCGCGGCACGCGACGCTGACCTCGCCGGCGCTGCTGGAGGCGGGCCGGCGGATCGCCGCCAGGCACAAGGTGTGGCCGTCGGCGGTCCACGTGGCCGCGCACACCGCGCTGCTGGCCGCCTACACCGGACAGCCGGCGGTGGGCCAGCTGGCGTTCTCGGGCAACCGTGAGTCGCACCCCTTCCAGGACGTGCTCACCTGCATGTTCTCCCCCATGCTGGTGCGGGTCGACTGCTCGGACGACCCGCCGTTCAGCGAGCTGATCCAGCGGGTGACGCGCGGCTCCGAGCAGGCCGCCCAGCACTCGTACGTGCCCTACGACGAGGTGGTCGAGCTCGTGTCCCGGGAGGGTTCCCGGCGCGGCGAGCCCGTACGGCTGGGCTCGGAGGTCAACTTCCTCAACCAGCGCACCCTGACCTACCGGGGCAAGCGGACCACCTTCACCTGGAACCGGCCGCCGGAGGCGTGGGCGCATCACGGCGGCGACACGTACCTGCGGATCGACGAGTGGCGGGACGCGGTCGTGCTCGCGCTCCAGGCGGCGTCCTCGGTCATGGACGCCGGGACGGTGGAGGCGTTCCTGCGCGGCCACGAGGCCCTGGTGCTCGCGCACGACGACCCGGCGGCCGACCTGCGGATCAGCCAGGTGGCCGCGCTGGCCGGCTTCAACCCCCCGGCCCTGCCCGCCGCGGTGCCACCCGCCGCCGTCATCCCGGAGGCGGCCGAGGCCGCCGTGCGGGCGTTGGCGGAGGCGGTGTGCCGGGTGCACGGGCTCGCCCGTCTCGATCCGTCGGACAGTTACGTCCTCGCCGGAGGGCGCGTCCTGCGCGCCCCCGAGGTGCTGGCCGAGCTCGGCGAACGAGGCTGGGAGGGCCTGACGCCCCGCCTGCTCGCCGCGCCCACGCCGCTGAAGGTCCTGGCCGGCCTGCTGGCCCCGGCCCACCCCCCTGCCACCGGCACCGCCGAGCCCGACCTCACGACCAACCAGAAACTCGGAGTGTGAAGAACCATGGGTAACGTTGTCAGCGACCGGGTGACCAAGGCGCACCGGCTCGTGGCCTCGGAGCAGGAGCTCCGCGAGGTGATCGGCCGCGAGCTGCCCGGCGCGGGCCTCGGCGAGCTGGTCATCATGGGTGGCCATTTCATGCTCTTCGAGGACGACGCCACGGGCCGCCTGGTCCCCGGCATCATCGAGGAACAGCGGGACGACATCATGCGCCGCCGCGTCGCCGGCCGCGTGGGCGTCTTCCCCGGCTACACCTGGCGCCTGGCGGCGGACCTGGCCAGGGCCTACACCGACGCGGGCGCCGCGATCCGCCTCCTGCTGCTGGTCAACGACTGGCAGTACGTGCCCAAGACCGACCGGCCGGCCTCCGCGCTGCGCGCCGAGTTCTTCGAGGGGTTCACCGCGCTGCCCGCCGGCTACCTGAGCGCCCTGGACGAGGCGGGCCTGTCCCCCGACATCGTGCTGCCCAGCCGCAAGCACCCGCTCGCCTTCCCCGAGACGTGGCTGAAGTACCGGTTCCAGAAGGCGGCCGACAAGTTCGTCAAGCAGGGCCTCCTGGAGAAGCGCTTCCTCGACACCGGGGAGTCCGGCCGGGACACCGAGGTGGCCTTCCTCGACGCCGAGGGCAACTACCGCACGCTGATCAGCTGCGGGATCACCGGCTGCGCGGGCGAGATCACCGAGATGATCTCCGAGGTGCACCGGGCGGGTCACCGTTCGATCCTGATCTTCGCGCCGGGTGAGTGCCTGGTGCCGGTGCAGACGGGCGTGGAGATCGCGCTCAATCTGTACGACCTGCGCGGCATGCGGGTGGTCGTCGCGGCCCCCGGTGGCAGCGGGGAGATGTCCCAGGACGAGATCTACCACAATCTCGTCTCAGTCAGTACCTACAAGAGCTGACCGCCATGAAAGTCATCTACCTGGACAACTGCGCCACGACCCGCGTCGACGACGAGGTGGTCGACGCGATGCTGCCCTTCCTGCGCGAGGACTTCGGCAACCCGTCGTCCCCTCACCTGCTCGGCAAGCGCGCCCGCAGGGCGGTGGACGCCGCCACCGAGTCGGTGGCCCGGCTGATCGGCGCCGACCCCGAGAGCCTCGTGTTCACCTCCGGCGCGACCGAGAGCAACAACCTGGCGCTGCTGGGCATGTTCGGCCACGACGAGCGCTCCCCGGTCAACGCCGCCGTCTGCCCGACCGACCACAAGTCCTCGCTGTCCATCGGCCGGGCCCTGGCCGCCCGTGGCCTGGACGTCGGGACGATGCGGGTGGGCCCGGACGGCCGGGTCGACCTCGGCCACCTGGCCGGCCTGCTGGACCCGTTCTCCCGGGTGGCCACCGCCGCCTGGGTGAACAGTGAGATCGGCACGGTCCAGCCCGTCGCGCGGATGGCCGCGCTCTGCCACGACGCCGGCGCCATGCTGCACGTCGACGGCGCCCAGGCGGCGGGCCGGATCCCGATCGACGTGCGGAAGGCGGGCGTCGACACGATGTCGGTCTCGGCGCACAAGGTGCACGGTCCCAAGGGCGTCGGCGCGCTGTACGTACGGCCGGAGATCCGGCACCGGCTGCGGCCGGTGCTGTTCGGGGGCGGGCAGTACGCGCTGCGCAGCGGGACGATCCCGACCCATCTGGTCGTCGGCATGGGCAAGGCGTGCGAGCTGGCGCTGGCCGGGCTGGAGGCCGGGTGGCGGCGGGCGCGTGAGCTGCGCGCGACGGCACTGGACCTGCTCATGGCCGGTTTCCCCGGCGTCCGGGTGAACGGCGACCCGGAGGGCGGCGTGCCCCACGTGCTGAACGTCGTGCTGCCCGGCGTGCGCGGGGAGAGCCTGGTGTCGAGCCTGCGCACGGTGGCGCTGTCCACCGGGTCGGCGTGCAACTCCGGCTCCCAGGAGCCCTCCTACGTGCTGACCGCCATCGGCCTGGCCGCCGAGGACGCCAACAGCTCCGTGCGGTTCTGCCTGGACCCCGGGATGGCCACCGAGGACCTGGTGCTGGGCGTCGAGCTGGTCCTGGAGCGGGCCCGTGCCCTCGCCGACGTGGTCGTGGCGATGCACGGACACCGCGTACCGGAAACGCTCGTCTAGCGGGTTCCCCCGCGTCCCGCTCGCGGGACGCGGGGGACGCGGGATCATCCGGCGGCCCCGAGATATCGGCGGGCCGCCTGCACGCCGGCCTGGAACCTGCTGGTCGCGTCCAGGTCGCGCATCAGCATGGCGATGTGCCGGCGGCAGCTGCGCACCGACATGCCGAGCTTCCTGGCCACGACCTCGTCGGTGTAGCCCTTGGCCATCAGCGAGGCGATCGCCTGCTGGAGGTCGTCGGCCACGTTGGCGTAGCCGACCTCGACGCCTTCCAGCGGCGTGGCCGTCTCCCACAGGTGGTTGAACAGGTCCAGCAGGAACTTGGCGATGCCGTGGTTGTGCACGCGGGCGACGCTGGCCTCCCCGTTGTCCTCCACACCGTCCTCCCCGTCGCCCTCCACGCCGAACATGACGACGAGCGCCCGGTCGAAGACGACCGCCGACCTGGGCACGTGGCTGACGGTGAAGACGGCCGCGCCCGCGTCGGTCAGCCGCTTCAGCAGCATGCGGGTGGACACGTCGGCGCGGCTGCGGTGCTGGCAGATGATGCGCACCGTGACACCTCTGGCCAGCAATGTCAGGTACATCTGCGACAGGTCCTCGACGTCGCCGCCGGCGGCCTGCATGGCCAGCACCTCGTCGCGGCAGGCGTCCCCGGCCATCTTCAGGAAGCCGCGCACCTCCATGGCGCCCACGAGGTACTCCACGGCGCTGGCGGCCGAGCTCCGGCCGGCGTCCCCGTACTCCGAGCGGAAGGCCCCCATCCGCTCGCGGATCTGGTCGATCAGCTCGCGGCGCTGGTAGATCTCACGTTCCACGGAGGACACGAGGGAGGCGGAGGCCAGTTCGGGATCGACCGGCACGAACCGGCGGCCCTCGCTGTCGTCCACTCTGAGCAGCCGGCTCTCCACCAGGTTGGCCACCGCCTCGTGCGCCTCGCGCAGGCTCAGGCCGAGATCCTCGGCGGCCACCTCGACCGCCTCGATCACACCTTTGCGCGCGGCATAGCGGTAAATGTCCGTCACAGGGTCGCCGTCGGCGGGCGATCTGCCGGTGAATAATGTGGTCACACTCATGGGTCGGTCTTCCTCTCACCTGTTCATGAACTGCTCGGCCACCGAGATGACGTACTGGCCGTAGGTGGACTTCTCGAGTTCGACGCCGAGCCGGTGACAGGCCTCGGCGTCTATGTAGCCCATTCGCAGGGCGATCTCCTCAAGGCAGGCGATGCGTACGCCCTGCCGCTGCTCCAGCAGTTGGACGTACTGGCTCGCCTGCAGCAGCGACTCGGGGGTGCCGGCGTCCAGCCAGGCGAAGCCGCGGCCGAGGTCGACCACTCTCGCCCTCCCCCGTTCCAGATAGGCGCGGTTGACGTCGGTGATCTCCAGCTCGCCGCGCGCCGAAGGGGTGATGTTCTTGACGATGTCCACGACGTCGGGGTCGTAGAGGTAGAGGCCGACGATCGCCCGGTTGGACCGGGGTGTGCGCGGCTTCTCTTCGATGGACAGCAGGCGGCCGTCGGCGTCGGTCTCGGCGATGCCGTACCGGTGCGGATCGCGTACCGGATAGCCGAACAGCACGCAGCCGTCGACGGTGTCGCACTCCTGGCGCAGCCGCTCCTGGAAGGAGTAGCCGTGGAAGACGTTGTCCCCCAGGATCAGCGCGACCGGGTCGTCCCCGATGTGGTCGGCGCCGAGCACCAGCGCCTCGGCGATGCCGTTGGGCTCGGCCTGCTCGGCGTAGTCCAGGCGCAGCCCGAGCCGGGAGCCGTCGCCCAGCAGGCGGCGGATCTGCGACAGGTCCTCCGGCGTGGTGATCAGCAGGATGTCGCGGATCCCGGCCAGCATCAGCACCGACAGCGGGAAGTAGATCAGCGGCTTGTCGTTGACGGGCAGGAGTTGCTTGGAGACCGCCAGCGTCGCCGGCAGCAACCGGGTGCCGCGCCCTCCCGCGAGAAGTATCCCCTTCATCCGTACCATCCCCCTTGTGGCGATCAGGTGACCCGAGTGCGCCGGTCGAACAGGATCAGCGAGCCGCCCAGCAGCAGGACGGCCATCCCCGAGAGCACGGCCACCTCGGGCAGGACCGTGCCGAGCCCGGTGCCGGGCTTGGTGAGCGCGAGCAGCGCGTCCATGCCCCAGGCGTGCGGGAAGGCGTGGCCGATGGCGTTGATGAGCTCGCCGGAGGCCTCGCGCGGCCACAGGCAGCCGCCCAGCATGCCCAGGACGACCCCGAGCGGCGGGCCGATCGCCGGTGCCTGGTCCGGCGAGCGCAGCAGGGTGCCGACCAGGATCGCGGCACCGGTGGCGACCAGCGCGAACACGCCCACGACGACGGCCACCGCGAGCGGGTCGCCCCACGTCACGCCGAACGCCAGCGAGCTCACCACCATGATCAGCACGGCCTGGGCGGCCGCGACCAGGAACCTGCTCAGCGCTTCCCCGAGCAGCACCGACCGCTGGTGCACGGGTGCGGTCAGCGAGCGCTGCAGCATGCCCAGCCTGCGGCTCTCCACCAGCGCCGCGGCGACCGCCATGGAGTTGATGAAGGTGAACAGCAGCAGGTTGGCCGGGGCGGTGTAGGCGAAGCCGTGCGGGTCGCCGGCGGTCGTCGCGGAGTCGGTCACCGCGACCCTGCCCCCCTCGGCCTGGGCCTGGCGCACGTACTCCGCGGCCTGCGCGGGGGTGGCGCCCGCGACGCCGGCCGCCCGGGTGGCCTCCAGGACCGCCGCCACCTTGCCCACCGCGACGTCCACGGCACTGCGGGCCGCCATGCCGCTGCCGTTGGTCTGCGTCATGACCAGCTCCAGCCGGGTCGAGGCCGCGGGGATGACCAGGCCGGCGGCCAGGGCGCCCTCGCGTACGCCGGAGCGCAGCTCGGCCGCCGTGTCCATCGGCAGGACCTCCAGGTCCGGGTGGCGCCGCAGTTCGGCCAGCACGGCCGTGGTGATCGGGTCGGAGCCCCCGGCGACGACCCCCACGGGCAGCCGGGCGGAGCCGGTGGTGCCACCGCCGAGCGCCATCCCGACGAAGACGATGGACACGAACGGCATGATCACCATGAAGAACAGGCCGACCCGGTCACGCGTGTGACGTCGCAGGTTGGCGGCCACCAGCGCCAGCACCGGCCGGGGCCTGCCTCCGGGGAACGGGCTCAAAGCAGCAGTCCCTTCTTGAACCCGGCGACGGCCAGCCCGCCCGCCACCAGCGTGATGGCGCACAGCACGCCGATCGGCCCGGCCACCGCGCCGACGGACCCCGCCGCGCCCGAGCCGGCCAGCTCGGTCAGCGCCGTGGAGGTCCAGCCGTTCGGGGTGAGCATGGCCACCGCGCGCAGCGGCTCGGGCAGGTCGTAGAGCGGGACCAGGCTGCCGCCGAAGAACGCCGCCACGAAGGAGACGACCATGATCACGCCGTCGGCCTGGGCGTCGGTCCGCACCCGGCTGGCCACCAGCATGGTGATCGCGGCGGCGGCCAGCACGTGCGCGACCAGCACCGCGAACACCGCGACGGGCTGGCCCCAGGTGGTGCCGAAGATGAGCGTGGAGGAGCCCCAGCAGACGCAGACGCTGACCACCGCCAGCGCGAACCCGACGACCCCCTTGCCGGCCACCGGCACCCAGGCGGCGACCGGGCCCGCGCGGATGCGGTCGAGGGTGCCGAGCTTGCGCTCGGTGAGCAGGCCCCGGAAAGAAGCGCCGACGACGAAGAAGGCGAACAGCGCCGCCATGCCGGAGCCGTAGTAGACCGACAGATCCACCTTGCCGCCGGAGAGCGGGTCCTCCGCGAGGGTGAGGGCGGGGCCGGCCGCGCCGTTGCGCTCCACCAGCTCCTTGACCTCCTCGCCGGGCACTCCGGCGCGCAGGACCGCGCGGACGGCGAGGGTCCTGGCGTCCACCACCGCCGAGATCCGGTCCACGATGGCGCTCGCCACCACCCCGGCCAGCGGCGCCTCCGGGGAGGTCAGCACCGAGACGCCACCGCCGCGCCCGGCGCCCACGCTCTGGCTGAACCCGGCGGGGAACACGATGGCCGAGCCGATCTCGCCCGCGTCCAGCGCCCGGCGCGCCTGCTCCTGTCCGGGCAGGTCGCGCAGGGTCACCGCCTCCTTCAGCTCGTCGGAGGCCAGCACCTCACGGCGCACGGAGGCGGGGAACTCGCCGCCGTCCAGGTCCACGAAGCCCACGGTGGCGCGCAACGGCGGGTCGTCGCCGCCGAGCGCGAGGCCGAAGAGGGTGGCCAGGGTCACCGGCACGATCAGCGCGATGACGATCGCGGTGCCGTCCCGCAGCCGGGTGCGCAGTTCGAGCGCGCTCACCGTGACAATCGCCCGCCACATGTCAATCCCGCAAGGTGGTGCCGGTGAGGTGCAGGAAGGTCGCCTCGAGGTCGGGCTCGATGACCTGGGTGGCGGTGACCGTGGCGCTGCCCTCCACGGCGGTGATCAGCGCGGGCAGCAGGTATCTGCCGCCTTCGGCGATCAGCCGTACGGAGCCGGCGCCGGTCCTGGCCGCCTCGATGACGCCCTCGACGGTGCGGAGCTTGGCGAAGGCCGCCTCCACGTCGCCGTCGAGCACCAGCTCGATCTTGTCGGCGCTGCCGACCATGGCGACCAGCTCGCGCCTGGTTCCGTCGGCGACGATCCGCCCGTGGTCGATGATCGCGACCCGCTCACAGACCCGCTCGACCTCCTCCATGTAGTGGGAGGTGTACAGCAGGGACATGCCGTCCTGAACCAGGAGCTCCAGCCCGTCCAGGATCGCCTTGCGGCTCTGCGGGTCCACCCCGACGGTCGGCTCGTCCAGGATCAGCACGTCGGGGCGGTGCAGGAGGGCGGCGCCGATGTTGATCCGCCGCCGCATGCCGCCGGAGTAGGTGTCCAGCCGGCCGTCCGCCCGGTCGGTCAGCCCGATCAGGTCCAGCACCTCCTCGATCCGCCCGGCCAGCCGGCGTCGCGGCAGGCCGAACAGCCTGCCGAAGAAGCGCAGGTTCTCGCGGCCGGTCAGCTCCGGGTACAGGGCGATCTCCTGCGGCACGTACCCGATCCGGGCCTTGGCCCGCCTCGGGTCGGCCGCCAGGTCCGTGCCGCCGACCAGGACGGTCCCGGCGTCCGGGCGCAGCAGCCCGACGAGCATGGAGATCGTCGTCGTCTTGCCCGCGCCGTTCGGTCCCAGCAGTCCGTACGCCTGGCCCGGCGCTATCGCGAAGCCGACGTCATCGACCGCGACCACGTCGCCGTACCTCTTGGACAGGCCCTCGCAGGCCAGCGTGGGCGTCATCGCGGGCCCCAGCCCGCTGCGGCCGTCAGCCCCGGCGGGTCGCCCTTGTCGGCGATGTTGCCGGCGAACGCCTGGCGTGTCAGGTCGGCGCCGAGCTGGAAGTCCAGCGGGCTGTTCCCGGTGATCCGGTTCCACAGCACGTGGTTGTCCAGAGCGTCGTCGCCGCCCCACTCCTTGGAGGAGCCGATCACGAAGCCGGCGCCCATCACGGACTCGCCGCTGGGGTGGTTGTCGTGGATGTGGTTGTCGACGACGCTGACCCGGTGGGTGCCGATCAGCGCCAGGCCGACGCCGGAGATCGGCGGCCCCGCCGCGCCGAGCCCGTCCGGCTCGGCGCCGCTCGCCAGGTCGTTGCCGTGCAGCTCGTTGCCGGCGACCAGGCAGTCGCGCACCCCGCCCTCGGGCTCGCCCTCGTACACCTGGTTGAGCAGCAGCACGCCGATCGCGTTGCCGTGGCAGTCGTTGCGTACGACGCGCGCGCCGGAGGAGTTGTCCACGAAGATGCCGAAGGCGTTGGCGAAGGTCTCGTTGCCGGAGATCAGGCCGCCGGAGCGGGCGCAGAAGCTGAGGGCGACGCCGCCGTACTGGCTGCCCGAGGCCCGGCAGCCCACCACCTCGCAGCCGCTCGACTCGCGCAGGTAGACGCCCCAGACGGCGTTCTCCTCGGCGGTCACCTCGCGCACGGTGACGCCGGCGACGGTGTGGGCGTAGATCCCCGCGCCGGAGAAGCCGCGCACGGACAGCCCCTCCACGCGCACGTCACCGATGCCCCCGCCTGTGCCTCCGCCTGTGCCCTCGCCTGTGCCCTCGCCGTGCACCGTCACGCCGCTGACCACGTCCTCGGCCGCGTCGTGCAGCCGGGGCACGCCCGCGGGCCCGCCTTCGCCGGGGACCAGCACGGTCCGCTCCGGTCCGGCGCCGACCAGGGTCACGCCCGAGTGCCGGATCCACACGTTCTGCGAGTAGACGCCCTCTTCCAGCACGATGCGCGCCCCCGGGCCCGCCTCGTCCAGCGCCCGCTGGATCGACTCTCCGGGTCGTACGGTCACCATCCGCGACATCACACGCTCCCCTCCACGTACACGATCGCCAGCGAAACGAACAGGCCGTCGCCGATCCCCCAGCGGGCGGCGCCGGCCACAGTCCCGTCCGCGCCGCCCTCGGGACGCAACCGGCGCAGGGCCGCCCGGCCGCTCGCGCCACGCACGGTGTACGCGGCGCCCTCGGTCAACGGCAGCCCGGTCGAAGCGGCCAGCTCCCCGGCTGCCTCCTCCAGCAGCGAAGCGCCCCGACCGGCGGGCGGCCGGGACTCGGCCTCGAAGTCGTGCCAGGCGAACCCCGGCGGGCGGCCCCCCACGGCCTTGATCAGGCTCTCCTTCACCGAGAACGCGGCCGGCCCGGGGCCCAGGTCACGTTCGGCGGCGGTGGTGAGGCGGCGGTCGAACACGCCACCGCCCCGCCGGCCCGCCCGGACGATCCGATCCACCTCCACGATGTCCACACCCACCAGCACCGCACCGTCCACGCCGAGGACCACGCCACCGTCCACACCCACCGGCACCGCGCCGTTCGCGCCCAAGGCCACGGCGGCGTTCACACCGGCGCTCCGGCGCAGCGGGCCACGAAGGGCTCCAGCACGGCGGTGTACTCCTCGGCCCGCTCGACCATCGGGATGTGCCCGCTGTCCTCCACGAGCAGCACCTCGTTGCGCGGGTACTCGGCCAGCACCTCCAGCCACGGATCCACGGGCGTCATCCGGTCGTGCCTGCCCCAGACGTACATGGCGGGGCAGGCCACCCGGTCCAGCGCGGCCCTGACCTGGTACCGGCGGGTCGCCTTGAGGCTGCGGGCCATGCTCACCATCGACTCCGGACGCCGCAGCATGTCGCCGACCTCCGTCATGCGCTCGGCCGAGAACAGGCTCTGCCCGCCGTGGAACAGCGCGGCCATCATCCGCTCGCCGAACTCGTCACCGAACGGCCGCACGCTCCCCCTCCGGTCGAAGCTGAGCCCGACGTCGGGGTCGGCGGTCAGGCCGGGCGCGCCGCTGACCACGATGCCGAGCACCCGATCGGGGCGGCGGCCCGCCAGGTCGATGGCCACCAGGCCGCCCAGCGAGTTCGCGCACAGCACGATCTCCGCCACCCCGGCCGCGTCACACGCGCGCAGCAGCGCGTCGCCGAGCTGCTCGATCGAGCCGGCGACCCGGCGGTCGAGCGCGCAGATCGCCTCATTGGTACGCAAGACCGGCCGGCCGGCCGCCTCCAGCCGGCGGTAGGGGTGCTCCCAGATCCAGCCACCCGCGAACAGCGCGGACATGAACACCACGGCCGGCCTGGCGCTGTCGCCGAGCCGATGCTCAGCGGTGAAGTCGATCATCAACGCTCCAGTCACTTACGTCTTCGGGGTCACAGATCGCGAGGGCTCGATGGGCGGATCACAGAGGCTCGGTGGGCAGGAGGGCGGCGGGGCGGGGCGGGGGCGGGGTCATAGGGTGGCGGCGTCTTCGGGGGTCCAGCCACATGGACACGTGGTGTCGGTGCCGGTGGCGATGACGGTGGCGCAGGTGGGGCAGCGGGCGTAGTCGCGGGCGGAGGCGGGGTACCAGACACTGGTGTGCACGCGGGTGCACAGGCCCCCCTTGAAGAAGCGGCGCATGGCCCGCTGATGCGGCCGGGCATGGACCGCGCGCAGCGACTCCGGCCGGTCATAGGCGCTCAGCGTGAACTTGCGGTCCCCGGCGTCGAAGGTCGTCGCGCCGAGGAAGCCGCGGGACGCCCGTAGCGACTTGACGATCTCCACGCTGAGCAGGTCCACGTCGGCGGCCTCGGCGTCGTCGCGGATCTCCAGCCAGGTCAGCACCATTGCGCCGGGACGCTCGGTGCGCCCGGCGGCGACCCGGGCGCTCAGTCCGTACTCGCGCGTCTCGTCGGCGGCCGGCACGAACCGCGCCGCGTACCCCAGCGCCTCGGCGAGCGCCAGCCTGTCGTAGGTCCGATGGACGTGCGCGCCGTCCCGGGCGAGCGTCACCAGGTCGGTGCCGGACACCGCGACGGTCCCGCCCGTCGCCGGCATGCCCAGATACGCGCCCCGGTGGTCGGCCCGCAGCGTCCACGAGACGGTGACCGCGTCCTCCCCGCCCGTCACCCTGTCCACGAGAAAGCGCGGCCCCGCGAAACGTGCCAGCACACCCGCCGCGTACGCCACCAGCGCGTCACCGGCCAGCACGCCCCCGGAGTCGGGGTCGGCGTAGGACGCGACACTCGCCGCCACCCCGTCCGGGTCGCCGGCGCTCCACGCCGCCAGGTGCTCTTCCGCGATCTTCCGTACGTCCAGGTCACCCACGACGCCCTCCCCCATGCCCCATCCGACCCCGCACGCCCACCGCACCCTCGGAGAGGTGAGAAGAGGAAAGGACCACAGCACACTGTGCGTCTTCTGGGAGGAGGGCGGAGGCCAGGGCTACGGCCAGGGCGTGGTCGCGGGTGTGGGTGATCGACACGCGGATGTGCCGGTGGGGGTCGGCCCGGGTGGCGGGGGCCCCGCTCAGGTGTACGGCCGGTGGGTGGCCGTCGAGGCAGGCGGCGTCGCCCCGGCAGGCCGGGGTGGGGTGCGGCAGGATCTCGACCCGGCCGAGGTGCCCGGCGGTGGGCGGCAGGCCGAGCAGGCGCAGCACCGCTCGCTTGCCGGCCAGCCGCCCGGCCCAGTGCTCCAGCGTGCCCGCCGTGGACCTGACGCGTTCGGCAGGGGTGAAGACGTCCGCCACCCGCAGCCCGCCGAGCAGCTCGACCGGCCGCGTCAGCCCGGTGTAGGCGACGGCGGCGCTGCCCCAGCGGTTCACGCGGCCACCTGCTTGGCCAGGCGGCGGAGGGTGCCGGGATCGGCCATGCTCAGGCACCGGGCCCCGGCCCGGCGGGACAGCCCGGCCAGCACCTTGCTGTCGCCGACCTCGACCCCGGGGGCGATCGCGTCGACCGCGCCGATCGTACGGGTCCATCGGACCCTGCCGGTGAGCTGGGCGACCAGCGCCTCGCGGAGGATGTGGAGGTCGGTGGTGGGCTCGCCGGTGACGTTCGGCACGACGGGGACGCGGGGCTCGCGCATCGCGGCCGCCGCGACCTCCGCCGCCCACGCGGGGACCGCGCCGGCCATGAGCGGGGAGTGGTAGGCGTCCCCCACCTTGAGCGCAATGATCTTGGTGGCAGCGGTGGCGAGTTTCTCGAAACGGTCCAGGGCAGGGGCCGCGCCGGAGACGACCACGTGGCCGGGCGCGTTCTCCAGCCCCACCACGACGGGCTCGCCGGGCGCGGTGGCGTCGGCGGCCAGCTCCTCCACCCGTTCGACGGCCAGGCCCATCACCGCGCGCATGCCGCCGCCGGCCCCGGCGGCGGCCGCCATGAGCCGCGAGCGCGTCTCCACCAGCCGTACGGTCCCGGCCAGGTCGAGCACGCCCGCCGCGTGCAGCGCGGTCAGTTCGCCCACGCTGTGCCCGGCCACGACGGCGGGCTCGTACCCCTCCTCGGTCAGCACGGCCAGGGCCGCGAGGTTGCAGGCGGTCACCGCCACCTGGGCGTGCTCGGTGGACACCAGGCGGTCGAGCGGGCCGTGCGCGCACAGCGGCGAGATCGGCCGCGACAGCAGGGCGTCGATCTCGTCGAGCCGGTCGCGGGCCACCGGCCTGCGGCGCAGCCAGGCGCCCAGGCCGACGCGCACGGTGCCTTGGCCGGGGAAGAGATAGCCGAACATGACATGCACTCCCTTTCGCTCACAGGCGGCGGCGCGGCCGGCGTTCCTCGTGTGCCGGGCGCTCGGTGCCGAGGAAGCCGAGCAGCAGCTTGTTGACCTCGTCGGGGGCGTCGAGGGGCAGCCAGTGGCCGGCGTCCTCGATCCGCTCGTAGCGCCACGGGCCCTTGACGAACTTGCCGGACCCGGCCATGCCCTCCTCCAGCAGGGCCTTGTCGCCCGCGCCCCAGATGCCCAGCGCCGGCGCCAGGACCGGCGGGAAGGGGCGGGAGGTACGCAGCTCGGCGGCGGGCGAGCGGTTGGCGCGGTACCAGTTGAGTCCGGCGGTCAGGGCGCCCGGCCTGGCCAGGTCGCGTACGTAGCGGTCATGGTCGCCGTCGCGCCCCATGATCTCCTTGAACAGCCGCCAGCCGTTGCGGCGCAGCAGCTCCTCGCTCACGCCGGGGAACTGGTAGAAGAGCATGTACCACGAGGCCGCCCGCTGCTCGATCGACGGCGTGGCGAAGACACCGGGATGCCCGACCGACAGCGCCACCAGGTGATCGAGCCTGCGCGGCATGAGGAAGGCGTACATCCAGGCGATGGCCGCCCCCCAGTCGTGGCCGACGAGGTGCGGCCGCCTGACGCCGAGCTCGATGGTCAGCGCCACGATGTCGTTGACGATCGTCTGCATCCCGTACGCCTCGACCTCCTGCGGCTTGCCGGAGTCGCCGAAGCCCCGCATGTCGGGCGCGATGACGCGGAAGCCACCCTCGACCAGCGCGGGGATCTGGTTCCGCCACAGGTAGGAGGAGTCGGGGAAGCCGTGCAGCAGGACGACCGGGTCGCCTTCGCCCTCGTCGACGTAGGCGATGTCGACGCCGTTGACGTGAACCGTCTTCTTCTCGATCATGCCGTCTCCCTGAACAACCGCTCAGCGAAGAACTCGCTGAAGCCGAACTCGGGTACCTCTTCGGGGGCGACCATGTTGAGCAGCCCGGTCACCTGCGCGGCGAAGTTCTTGGCCATCAGCTTGCGGACCCGGCGTCTGCGCTCGACGGCGGCGGGCCCGAACTCGACGTGCAGCCTGCTGATGATGGAGGCGCCGAAGTCGAGCCGCTCGATCCGGAAGGCCCGCTCCTCGGCGTACGGCGTGAACGCCGACGGCGACCAGTCGGCGGAGCCGAGCAGGATGTCGCAGACGGTCCTGGAGTCGCGCAGCGCGCACGACAGGCCGGTGCCGAGCACGGTGTCGGCGTTACCCGCCTCGTCGCCGATCAGCACCACGCCCTCGGTCATCGGCGGCCCCTCGGGGACGCTCGACACCGAGGGCCACACCGACAGCGGCCCGGCCGGGATCGCCTCGGTCACCGCCTTGCCCCGGTCGGGCAGGCACTCCAGCTCGAAGGCGGCCAGGAACCGCGCCACGCCGCCGGGGCCCCGGTAGCGGTGCTTGTTCACGGTGGGGAAGTTGAGGTAGAGCCGGGCCCGGCCGTAGCCCTGGGGGAAGACCATGAACATCCGGTCACCCTCGGTGCCCATGGCTTGCACGTCGGGCGGCCAGGCGTCCAGGCCCTCGACCATCATGCCGCCGCCCCAGTGGTGCATGGAGTTGCGCATCGTGATGCCCACCTGGCGGCCGACCGTGCAGCCCCTGCCGGTCGCGCCGAGCACGATCCGGGGGCGCAGCTCGCGCGGGCCGTCGGGGGTGCGGTAGGAGACGACCGGGCGCGGGCCCGGCGTCACGTCGATCTTCGAGGCGGCCATCTCCAGGCGGGCGCCGCTCCGTACGGCCTGCTCCGACATCAGCTCGCACACGGCGTGGTGCGGGAAGGACATCGGGCCGCCGATGCCGGGGATGAACCCGGTCATGTCCACGGCCTCGACCTCGTCCTCGGTGACGGCCTCGTCCCAGGTCATCCACTCACGGATCTCCCAGCCGCCGCCGTTCCAGAAGCACTCGTCCACGCCCAGGCGACCGGCCTCCCGGATGCCCCAGGGCGCCAGCCACTCACCGCGTACCAGATCCTTGTAGGCGTCCTGCTTCTCCAGCAGCACCACGGACAGTCCGCCCGCGGCCAGCTTGCAGGCCGCCGAGGCGCCCGCGATGCCGCCGCCGACGATGACGACGTCGGGCTGCTCGAACACTTGCGTCAACTCCCCCACCTCTCCCAGTAGGTGCGCTCTTCCGCGCTGTAGCGGTCGGCCGGGCGAAAGTCGGTCCCCAGCGTGTAGGCGACCGGGATCATGCACACCTGCGTGACCCCCGAGGGGATGCCGAGCAGCTGTCCGACCTGCCGTTCGTGGGGGACGTGCAGGCAGGTGATGGTGCTGCCGAGGCCCCGGCTGCGCAGCGCGAGCTGGAAGGACCAGATGGCGGGGAAGATCGAGCCGTAGAAGATGCTGGCCCTGGTCTCGCCGTGGCGCACCAGGTGACCGGGGTCCTCGTCGGGCTTGTCCGCCATCCGTGTCCGCCACGCCTCGTTGATGGCCGTGACGTCCGGCGGGCGGCCCAGCACGCACGGGATGACCAGCGCCGGCACCGCCTCCAGCGTTTCGGTGAGGGCGTGCGCCGAGGCGTAGTTGCGCTTGGCCTGCGCGTCGTTGCGGCGGCGGCCCGCGTTGGTCCAGATGTCGTTGCGGTGGAACGTCCAGGACGAGCGGATCATCTCGGCCAGCTTCAGCTTGACGGCCGGGTCGGTGATCACCAGCCAGCGCCAGTTCTGGTGGTTGTTGGCCGTCGGCGCCTGGACGGCGACCTCCAGCGCTTCCAGGATGACCTCGCGCGGGACCGGCCGGTCCAGGTCGAGCCGGCGGCGCACGGATCGCGTGGTCGTCAGCAGGCGGTCGGTCTCGGCGACGTCGAAGGGCATGGTGCTCATGCCGCCCCCAGCAGGACGGCGCCGCACACCGAGCCGGGCGCGGCGGTCAGCGCGAGCGCCTGCGCCACCGGCTCGGGCAGGGTGGGGTCGGTCAGATAGTGGCCGGGGTCGCCGGCGACCGGCCGGGTGAGCCCGTCGAGCGCGGGCGCGATCCCGTCGCGTACGGCCAGCGCGCCCAGGGCGATGTTCATCGCCCCGCTCGCCGCCTGGCAGTCGCCGATCAGGGCAGCGGACGAGGTGAGCGCCGCGCTGGAGGCCATCGCCAGCACGGCCGCCGCCTCCCCGTCCTGACCCGCACCGACCACCACCCCAGGAGCCGCCTCCGGCAGCGCCGCGATGCCCCGCGCCACCGCGTGACGAACCGCTGGGTGGTGGGTGGCGTGGGCGGTGCCGAGCACCCGGGCGTACGCCCGGCCGCCGCGTTCCGCGCAGTGGTCGGCCGACTCGACCACGAAGGCCACCGCGGCGGACCCCGGCACCGGCTCCGCCGTGCCCGTCTCGTACGGGGTCGGCACGTTCTCCTGGTCCTCGTACGCGGGCATGCCGCCGGCTCGCTCGTCGGCCGCGACCACCAGGACCACCTCGGCCTTGCCCGCCCTGATCAGCTCCAGGGCGCAGTCGAGCGCGATCGAGGCCGAGGCGCCGCCGTTGCAGATCGTGGTGGTCGGCCCGCGCAGGCCCAGCGTCTGGCAGACGGCCCCGCCGGTGGCGTTCAGCACGACGTTGGAGAAGCTCAGCACGGCCGGCTTGTTCGGGTTGAGCGCGATGCTCTGGTCGAAGCCGCCGGTGCTCTCGGTCGAGCCGGCGCCGGTGGCGAAGATCAGCCCGACGTCGTCCAGCGCCTTCCTGGGCAGCTTCAGCCCGGCGTCCTCCCAGGCCAGGCGGGAGGCGGCGATCGCCATGCGGGACAGGTGGTTCATGTGCCGCCACAGCGAGCGGGGCGCGTACGTCCGGCCGTCCAGCGAGGGCGCGCGCCCGGCGGCCCGCCGTCCGGCGGCGATGGCCGCGCTCACCTCGGCGATGCCGGTGCCCGCGCCGGTGACCGGCCCGAGCCCGGTGATCACCGCGTCACGGCGCGGCAGATCCTCGTACGGGCGCGGACCGCGCAGATCACGTGGCCGGGTCAGCACGAGGGAGACGTTGTTGCCGCCGAACGCGTAGTTGTTGGACACGACCGTCTCGATGGTCATGGGGCGGGCCACGTTCGGCACGAAGTCCAGGTCGGGGGCGGACGGCTCGGTGTCGAAGCCGATCGTGGGCGGGGCGACGCCGTGGCGCAGCGCCAGCACTGCGGCCACCGCCTCGACCGCGCCCGCCGCCCCCAGCGTGTGGCCGAGGAAGGACTTGATGCTGCTGGTGGGCACCTGCCCGGCACGCTCGCCGAAGGCCAGGCGCATGACCTTGGCCTCCATGGCGTCGTTGGCCGGGGTGCCGGTGCCGTGGCCGCTGACGTAGTGCACGTCCTGCGGTGACAGGCCCGCGGCGGCGAGCGCGCGGCGCACGGCCGCGGCCCCTCCCCTGCCGGTCGGGTCGGGCGCGGTCGCGTGGTAGGCGTCGGCCGACAGGCCGTAACCCGCGACCTCGGCCAGCGGGACCGCGCCCCGCGCCAGGGCCAGGTCCAGCGGTTCGAGGAGCAGGAAGGCGGCCCCTTCGCCCAGGTTCAGCCCGTCGGAGCGGCTGTAGGGGCGGCACGGGCCGGTGCTGAGCGCCTGCAGCCCGGCGAAGCCCGCGTAGGTGCCGAACAGCAGCGGGTCCACGCCACCGGCCAGGACGGCGTCCGCCTCGCCGGTCAGGATCTTGTCCATGGCGAGGCCGACCGCGTTCCCGCCGGCCGCGCACGCGGTGGAGACGAGGATGCGGGGCCCGCGCAGCTCCAGCCGCTCGGCCAGCACGTCGCCGGTGCGGTGCATGGGCTGGTAGCGGCCCGCGACGTCCGGGGTCGCCTGGCACTTGCCGAGGATGATCCCGAACCGCTCGGGGTCGGCGGTCACCGTGCCCGCCTGTGCGATCGCCTGGCGCGCGGCGACGAGCGCCAGCTTGGCCGTCCGGTCGAGCCCGGCGTCGGCGCCGGGCAGCTGGGAGGTGATCCACTCCTCGGGCACCTGGCCGGCGTGCCTGGCCTCGAAGACCGCGTACGCCTCGTCCAGCACCGGGGTGAGGCCCCCCTGGCCGGTGGTGAGCCGCGACCAGAAGTCCGCGGGGTCGCGGCCGGCCGCGCAGATGATGCCCAGGCCGGTGACGACGACGGGCCGCAGCGCCATGCTTGTCTCCTTCTCGCGAGAAGCGGGCAGGCCGATCAGATGATCGGGATGCTCCAGCTCTTGGGCACGATGTAGGGGCTGGTCAGCGTGGTGACCCCGACGCCGCCGGCCGACAGCTCCAGCCCGGCGGCGGCCAGGTCGCGGTCCACGCGGGCCAGGCCGAGCGTGGTGCCGAGGCCGACGCTGTGCACGGCGTGCACGACCTCGCCGACGACCTGGTCGCCGGCCATGACCCGGGTGCCGGCCAGAGGCACGCCGTCGGAGCAGGTGAATCCGACGGTGCGCCGCCCGGTCCCCGACTCGAACGCCTCCAGCACGGCCTCGCGGCCCACGAACGCCTCCTTGGTGACGTCGACGAGCCAGTTGGCGCCGATCTCGATCACCGTGGCGCCCGGGGTGGCCTCGTGGCGTGGCATCGGCTGGCGCACCTCCAGCATCGCCAGTTCCAGGGCTTCCTGGCCGGCCGGGCGGGCGTGCTCCAGGGACAGCCGCCACAGACCGGCTGCCGCCTCCCGGGGGACGATCATCTGGTAGCCGTACTCGCCGGTGAAGCCCGTCCTGGCGAAGACGATGTCCACGTCGTCCCAGGTGGTCTCCACCACGGACTCGAACGGCAGCGAGGCCAGCTCGCCGTCGATCAGCCGGCCGACCACGCCCCAGGCGTACGGGCCCTCCAGGCCGACGAGCACCAGCTCCGGGGAGCGGTCGGCGATCTCGATGCCGTCGCCGGCCTGCGCCCGCAGGTGCTCCAGCAGACGCGTCCCGGCGCCGCACGAGCTGGCCAGGAGGATGCCGTCCTCCCGGCCGAAGGCGAGCACCTGGTCCACGACCTGCCCGGCGTCGTCCAGGACGAGGCTCATCATGCAGCGGTCGGAGGTGAGGTACTCCACGTCGCGGGCCAGCACCCGCTGCGCGTACCCGAGCGCGTCGGGGCCGGTGACCTCGATGAGCCGGTGCCCGCTGAGGTCGATCACGGCGGCGCGTTCCCTGAGTGCCGCGTACTCCTCCGACAGCGCGCCGGGCGCGGCAGAGAAACGCAGCGGTACGGTCACATCGCCGACCTCGCCGTAGACGGTTCCCTCAGGATGGGTGGCCGCGAGGACGTTGACCATGGTTCACACCTTTCGCACAGAACGTTGACCGGCCGGATCGGCGATCGTGAGGATTCCTTCGGCGGCCACCTGGCCCGCCACCCGGGCCGACACGCGGAACTCCGCGAATCCGCCGCCGCCTCCGGCGCGTTCGGCCGTGAGGGTGAGCTGGTCGCCGGGGACGACCGGGCGCCGGAAGCGCATCGACTTGATCCCCGCCAGGTAGCTGATCTCGCTGGCCCCGGCCAGGGCGAAGACCACGCCGGCGAGCTGGGCCAGCGCCTCGGTGATGACGACGCCGGGCAGCACCGCCTCGTTCGGGAAGTGGCCCTGGAACCACAGCTCGGTGCCGGCGACGTTCTTGGTGGCCGTGCCCTTCACGCCGGGTTCGACCTTGCCGACCCGGTCCAGCAGCAGCATCGGCCAGCGGTGCGGCAGGACCGCGCGCACCTGGTCGTGGGTCAGCCCGGAGACGACCGGCAGGGCGGTGGGCTGTGCCTGCGTGACGGTCATCCCTGGGCCCGCAGGGCGGGGTTGACCTCGTCCGCGAGTCGCGAGACCGAGCCGAAGACGGCCATCTCACTGTCGTAGAGCGCGACCCCGAACTCCGCCTCGATGGCCACGTAGAGCTCCAGCACGTCGAGGCTGTCCAGCTCCAGGCCGCGGCCGAACAGCGGCTGGTCGTCGGTGATCCAGTCCGGCTCGATCTCCAGGTCGAGCCGGGAGACGATCATCTTCTTGATCTGGCTGCAGGTCTGCTGCCGTTCGGCGGCCTTCGCGCGCAGCTCGTCGATGGTCATGATTCCTCCTGGTGCCTCGGGGCTTGCGAGAGGGAGAGGTGGGTGGTTCACCCGAGGCCGCCGCCGTGGGCGACCACCACCGAGCCGGACATGTACGACGCCTTGTCGGAGGCCAGGAAGGTGACGATCGAGGCGATCTCCTCGGGGCGTCCCATCCGGCCGAGGCGGATGCGCGACTCGTACTGCTTCCTGATGTCGGCGGGAACCCTGCGGGTCATGTCGGTGGCGACGAACCCGGGCGCGACCACGTTGGCCCGCACCCCGTGCGGGGCCGCCTCGTTGGACAGCGCGTGCGTGAAGGCGATGATCGCGCCCTTGGACGCCACGTAGTTGGTCTGGCCGGGGAAGCCGCCGTCCAGGCCGCTGGAGGACGACAGGGTCACGATGGATCCGCTGCGCTGGTGCTGCATCAGCTTCAGCGCCTCCCGGCAGGCGAGGAAGGTGCCGACGAGGTTGGTGTCCACCGGGGCCCGGAACTGTTCCAGGCTCATGGCGATGAGGAAGCGGTCCTGGGTGATGCCGGCGCTGGTCACCAGCACGTCGAGGCGGCCGTGGTCGGCCCGGATGTCGCGGAACACGCGGCGTACGGACTCCTCGTCCGTGACGTCCGCCCGCACGCTCGTCGCGCTGCCGCCCGCTTCCTCGATCCGGGCGACGACCTCCTTGGCGTCCTGCTCAGAGTTGGCGTAGTTGACGATGACGTGGGCGCCCTCCCTGGCCAGGTCGAGCGCGACGGCCCGGCCGATCCCGCGCGACCCGCCGGTGACCAGGGCCACGGAGCCTTGGGTGAACAGCATCAGCGTCTCCAGGAATTCGGCAAGCGCAGAAATGACTTATCTGGATCTTCCCTACATAAGCTACTAAGTCGGGATATCACGCCTACATCATGCGGATATCCTCGTATTGACTGAGGTAATCGGCATATTCGATGCTGACGCCATGGATCAGCATGAGGTGGATGTATTGGTGGTCGGGGGCGGGCCCGTCGGGCTGTCCACCGCCATCGAACTTTCCCGCCACGGAATATCCACACTGCTGGTCGAAAAGCATGCGGGCACGGCGATTTTCCCGAAAGCCCGGCTCATCACCACCCGGACCATGGAGATTCTCCGGTCCTGGGGAATTCAGGACGAGGTGGAGAGCGCCGGAATGCCGCGCGAGGAGTTCCTCGCGGTGGGCGTCGGGAGCTCCCTGACGGCGGACGACTTCGTCAGGTCGGCGGCGGCGCTGCACCGCGACGCCCCGCACAGCCCCACTTACACCTTCCTCTGCTCCCAGGACCTGCTGGAGGTCATCCTGCGCCGGCGCGCCGAGGCGGGCCCGGCCGCGGACGTCAGGTTCGGGGCCACCATGACCGCCATGCGCGAGGTCGCGGGCGGCGTCGAGGCCGTCGTGTCCGCCGAGGGCCGGGAGGTCCTGGTGCGCTGCCGCTATCTGGTGGCCGCCGACGGCAGCCGCGGCGGGGTCCGCGAGCGGCTCGGCATCAAGGTCGAAGGGCCGCCGGTGCTCGGCCACATGATCAGCATCATGTTCGAGGCCGACCTGGGCTTCCTGCCGCCCGAGCGGCGGGCCGCGCTGTCCTTCCTGCGCGATCCGCCGTGCGCCGTGGAAGCGGTCGATCACGGGCGGCGGTGGATGGTGCAGACCGGGTACGAGCCCGAGGAGGGCGGCAGCCCGGCCGACTTCACCGAGGAGGCGTGCCTGGCCGCCGTGCGCGCCGCCGTCGGGGTGCCGGACCTGCCCATCCGCATCCTCGGCGTGCTGCCCTGGCTGCAGCAGGCCAAGGTCGCCGACGGCTTCCAGTCGGGCCGGGTCTTCCTGGCCGGGGACGCCGCGCATGTGGCCACCCCGCAGGGCGGGTTCGGCATGAACTGCGGCATTCAGGACGCCCACAACCTGGCCTGGAAACTGGCCGCCGTCCTGCGCGACGCGGCCGGGCCCGCGCTGCTGGACACCTACACCGCCGAGCGGCGGCCGATCGCCGTCCGTACCGTGGACGAGAGCCTGAACAACGCGCTGATCACCTTCCGGATGATGGAGGGGCGGCTGTCCATGCGGGAGGCCGTCGACCAGCAGGCGGGCCGGCGCAGCTGCGAGGGGCTGGTCCTCGGCTTCGGCTACGAGTCCGCCGCGGTCATCCCGGACGGCACGCCGGCCCCCGCCCCCGGCGACCCCTACCGCGTCTACGTCCCGTCCGCCCGGCCCGGCCACCGCGCCCCGCACGTGTGGCTGGCGGGCCCGGACGGTCCCGTGTCCACCCTGGACCTGCTCGGTCCCCGCTTCACCCTCATGACGGCGAGCCCCGCCTGGGCGCGCGCCGCCCTCCCGGCGGCCCACCGCACCGGGTGCGACCTGACGGCGGTCGAGATCCTCCCCGACGGGGGCACGTACACCTCCCCGACCTGGGCCGTGGAGTACGGCGTCGGCGCGGCGGGCGCGGTCCTGGTACGCCCGGACGGCCACGTCGCCTGGCGCGCCCCGCTCCCCTCCACCACCCCCGAACACGACCTGACCACAGCCCTGGCCACCGTCCTCGCCACCCGCTGACCCACCGGCCGCCCAGCTGACCAGCAGGTCGACGAGCTTTTGACGGCGGCAGGTCGACCAGCAACTGACGGCGGGAGGCCCGGCCGGCCCCCGGGGGGTGAGGGGCCGGCCGGGGGTCAGGCGTGGGCGACGCGGGAGCGGAGGCGGGCGGCGCCCAGGCGGAGGGAGAGTGGGTTACCGCAGGAGGTCGCCACCAGGTCGGTCACCGCCTGCGGTCCGAGGGCGGGGCCCGCCGCGCCCACGAGCATGTCGGCCAGCTCCCGGGCCGCGTCCTCCTCCAGCGGCGCGAGGAACGCGCGGTGCGCGCCCTGCCTGGCCACCAGCTCGTCCAGGGGATCGGCGCTGGTCACCACGACCCGGCAGCCCGGCCCGCCCGGCAGCAGGGACGCCACCTCGTCACCGTCGCGGGCGTTGTCCAGCACCACGAGCATCCGGCGGCGGGCGGTCCGGCTGCGGTACAGGGCCAGCTTCTCGGCGTGGTCGGCGGGCAGGTCCTGCTCGCCGAGCGCCCGCAGGAAACGGTCCAACACGGCGTGCGGCTCGATGCCGTCGAGGTCCGCGAAGAGCTGCCCGTCGGGGAACCAGTCGATCCGGGCGTGCGCCCACCGCAGCGCCAGCGTGGTCTTGCCGACACCCGGCGCGCCGCTGAGCACCATGGCGCCGGGCGTCGCGGTCTCCGGGTCGGGCCGCAGGGCGGTGTCGAGCCCGGCCAGCTCAGCGGCGCGCCCCACGAACGGCAGGACCTGCGGCGGCAGCTGGCACGGCACCACCAGGGCGGGCGGCGCGGGCCGAGACGTGGGCGAGCGCATCAGCACGGCCTCGTCGCGCAGGATCTGCTCGTGCAGCCGGCGCAGCGCGGGTCCGGGCTCCAGGCCGATCTGCTCCAGCAGGAACCGCCGCGTCTCCTGGTAGGTGCGCAGCGCCTCGGCCCGGCGGCCGGCACGGTACTGGGCCAGCATGAGCTGGGCGCGTACCCGCTCGCGGAACGGCGACTCGGCCACCAGGGCCAGCAGCTCGGGGATCACCTGGTGGTGCCTGCCCAGCCCGATCTCCAGCTCCAGGCAGGTCTCCAGCGCCTCCAGCCGGCATTCGGCCATCCGCGCCACGTCGTACCGCAGGCCTCTGAGGTCCTCGAACGGGGTGCCGCTCCACAGCGCGAGCGCCTCGCGCAGCAGCGCGACGGCGCCCTCCTGGTCGTGGGCGGCCTGCTCGCGCGCCCGCGTCACCATGGCGCTGAACCTGAGCCAGTCGATGCTGTCGGCGGGGGCACGCAGGAGGTAGCCGGGACTGGAGGTCTCGATCACGCCCGCGCCGAGCCTGCGGCGCAGCCGCGACACGCAGATGGCGATCTGCCGCCAGGCGCTGCTCGGGGCGGAGCCGGCCCACACCGCCTCGACGAGCCGCTCCACGCTCATCACCCGGTTGGCGTTCAGCAGCAGGCAGGCCAGGATGGCCAGCTCCCTGTTGGCGCTCATCGGCAGCTCGGCGCCGTCCTTGAGCACCTTGAGCGGCCCCAGGACGTGGAACTCGAAGACGGATCCCGGCGCCTGCCCGGTGGTCGGCGCGCTCATCAGGCCGCCCGTGCCAGGTGGCGTTCGAGCTCGTCGGCGGCCCGCGGGGTGCCGCCGGCGGCCCGGACGTCGGCGCGCATCGCCTCGGCGCTCCGCCGCACCTCCGGGTCTGCGGCCACCGCGAGCACCGAGTCGACCAGGCGCCGCGCGGTCAGCTCGGCCGGCTCGACGACCCGGCCCAGCCCCAGCTCGGCGATCCGGCGGGCGGGCGGCCGGTCGATGGCGGTGGCGGGCACCACGACCATCGGGCAGCCCCAGTAGAGGGCTTCCATGGCGGTGCCCATGCCGCCGTGGGTGACCGACGCCGAGGCGTGCGCCAGCACCGCCATGTGGGACACCCACCGGTGGACCTCGATCGTGGGCGGCAGCGGGCCGAGGTCGGCGGGGTCCATGCCGTCGCCCAGCGTGACCACGCCGTGCCAGGGCAGCTCCGCGAAGGCCCGCACGCAGGTACGCACCAGGTCGGGCCGCCCGCTGGCGACAGTGCCGAAGGACAGCAGCGCCACCGGCAGCCCGTCGCCCGGCGGCTCCCATCCGGACAGGAAGGCGCGTTCGCCCAGGCACGGGCCGACGAAGGCGAAGCGCTCGTCGAAGGTCTCGCCGGCGAACTGGAACGAGCGCGGCAGGTTGACCAGGTTGGAGTCCTGGACCTCCCACCACAGCTCGGCCGGGTCCGCCCGCACCCCGTGCGCGAGGGCCAGCTCCCGGGTCCTGGCGAGCATCCCGTCCACCCAGCCGGGCAACTCGCGGGCGGCTTCCTGCCCGCCGTAGATGGCGGACAGGTACGAGAAGTGCTCGTTGGAGGCGAACACGGGGATGAGCTGCGTGGCCGGCAGCCCCCACTTCCTGGCCAGGATGCGCCCGGCGTGCAGGATCGAGATGTCGTAGACGATCAGGTCCGGCCGGTCGCGCAGCCCTTCGGCCGCCCGCAGCATCGCCGCGCTCTCGTCCAGGAACAGAGAGAGCAGCCCCAGCGGGTCGTCCTCCAGCTTGCGCAGGTCCACGGACTGATAGGCCGAGTCGTAGCTGAGCACGGTCGCGCCCGCGCCCTCGGCGTGCCGCGCCGTCGCGGGCGCGGTCAAATAGGTGACCCGGTTTCCCCTGCGAACCAATTCTGCGACCACGGCGAGATGCGGAATGACATGGCCGTGATCGGGCTGACACATAAAAAGATAGTGTCGTGTCATGTGAAGTCTTTCGCTGGATCCACGTATAGGTAGCCACCTCAAACTATTAACGGCGGCCGCGATGAAGGACCCCTAATCTCCCCCTGATCCGGTGTCCGTTCTAGGGGTTTCGCGCGCTGGCCGGCCATGCCTACCCTGGCGGCAATCATGAGGAGGACGACGATGCCCACGCGCGTCTGGGACTATCTGCCCGAATACGAATCCGAGCGCCAGGACATTCTCGATGCGGTCGAGACCGTGTTCCGTTCCGGGCAGCTCATCCTGGGAGAGAGCGTGCGCTCCTTCGAGGCGGAGTTCGCCGCCTACCACGGGGTGCGCCACTGCGTGGGCGTGGACAACGGCACCAACGCCATCAAGCTGGCCCTGCAGGCGCTCGGCGTGGGCAGGGGCGACGAGGTCGTCACCGTCTCCAACACCGCCGCGCCCACCGTGGTGGCCATCGACGCCGTGGGGGCGACGCCGGTCTTCACCGATGTCGACCCGCGCACGTACCTGATGGACGTGGCCCAGGTGGCGGCCGCCATCACGCCGCGGACGCGGTGCCTGCTGCCCGTCCACCTGTACGGCCAGTGCGTGGACATGGCGCCGCTGGAGCGGCTGGCGGCCCGGCACGACCTGGTGATCCTGGAGGACTGCGCGCAGGCCCACGGCGCCCGCCACCACGGGCGGACGGCCGGGTCGATGGGGCACGCGGCGGCGTTCTCGTTCTATCCGACCAAGGTGCTGGGCGCGTACGGCGACGGCGGCGCGGCGATCACCTCCGACGACGAGGTGGAGCGCGCGCTGCGGCGGCTGCGCTACTACGGCATGGAGCGGACCTACTACGTGGTGGAGACGCCCGGCCACAACGCGCGGCTGGACGAGGTGCAGGCCGAGATCCTGCGCCGCAAGCTGACCCGGCTCGACGACTACGTCGCGGGGCGGCGCGCGGTGGCCGCCCGCTACGCCGACGGCCTGGCCGGCACCGGCCTGGTGCTGCCCGAGACCGCCGAGGGCAACGAGCACGCCTACTACCTGTACGTGGTGCGGCATCCGCGCCGCGACGAGATCATCGAGGCGCTGCGCGAGCACGACATCCACCTCAACATCAGCTATCCGTGGCCGGTGCACACCATGACGGGCTTCGCGCGTCTGGGCTACGCCCCGGGCAGCCTGCCGGTCACCGAGGCGCTGGCCGGGGAGATCTTCTCGCTGCCGATGTACCCGTCGCTGCCGCTCGGCGTCCAGGAGAAGGTCATCGCCGCGCTCCGCGAGGTGCTGTGACCGGCCGTCCGGCTCAGCGGACGTACTCGGGCAGGAGGCCGCACGCGGCGGCCTCGCCCAGCGTGCGCGCGGTCCGGTCGCGCTCCGACAGGATCGGCGGCGGCCCGCCGGGCAGCCGCAGCCCGATCTCCTCGTCGAACACCGACAGCGTCAGCTCGTTCTCGGCCCGGTACTCCGCCGAGAGCAGGTAGCACACCACGCTGTCGTCCTCCAGCGCGACGAAGGCGTGGCCGACACCGGGCGGGAAGTAGACGGCCCGGCCGGTGTCGGCGGCCAGCTCCACCGCGTCCCACCGGGCGAACGTCGGCGATCCGACGCGCAGGTCCACCACCAGGTCGAGGACCCGGCCGCCCGAGCAGTAGACGTACTTCGCGGTGCCGGGCGGCGTGAGCGTGTAGTGGATGCCGCGCACCACGCCGCGCCGGGAGACGTTCCGGCTTGCCTGCGCGACGGGGAACAGCGGCCGCCCGACCGCCGCCACGAACGCCCTCTCCTGGTACGGCGAGGCGAAGGTGCCGCGCTCGTCGCCGAAGACGGCGGGGTCGAAGGCGTACGCGCCGGTCACGGCCAGCTCGCGGTGCTTCACGGCCGCGCCCCGCTGGAACCGGTCATGGCCGTCAGTGCCCTACGGTGTGGACCTCGGGGACGTACAGGATCCAGTTGCCGCCCGCCTCGCGGAACGCCGTCTCCTTGGCCATGATCTCCTCGGCGTGGTTCCAGGCGAGCAGCAGGGCGTAGTCGGGGTAGGGGGCGGCGAACGCCTCGGGCCCGCGCACCGGGATGTGCGAGCCGGGCGTGAGCTTGCCCTGTTTGGCGGGGGTCGTGTCGCAGACGAGGGAGACGAGGTCCGGCCCGATGCCGCAGTAGTTGAGCACGGTGGCGCTCTTGGCGGTGGCCCCGTAGCCGTACACCCGCGCGCCCTGCTCGCGCAGGCTCGTCAGCAGCGCCACCAGGTCGTCGCGGTTGGCGGCGACCCGCGCCGCGAAGTCGCGCAGCGTCGCCGGCTCCGTCAGGCTTCCGGCCTCCTCCGCCGCCAGCAGGCTCGCCACCGCCGCGCTCGGCGTGCGAGTGCCGCGCCGGGCCAGCGTGTACCGGACCTCGCCGCCGTGCACCGGCAGCCGCTCCACGTCCACCAGCTCGAACCCGTGGCGGCGGGCCATGGCGCGGACCGAGGTGGCGCAGAAGAAGTAGAAGTGCTCGTCGTAGATCTGGTCGAAGGAGGCCCGCTCGACGATGTCGCCGAGGTAGGGGTCCTCGAAGACGAACACGCCGCCGGGCCGCAGCAGCGTGTCCACCCCGCTCATGATGGAGTCCAGGTAGGGGATGTGGCACAGCGTGTTGGCCGCGTAGACGACGTCGGCGGGGCCGTCGGCGGCGCGGATCTCGGCTGCGACGCCGGCCTCGAAGAAGTCCTTGCGCACGCGCACGCCCCGGGCCGCCGCCACGTCCGCCACGCCGCCGGAGGGCTCGACGCCGAGGTGCCGGACGCCCTCGTCGGCGATGGTCGTGAGCATGGTGCCGTCGTTGCAGCCCAGCTCGACCACGAACGGGTCGGGCCCGGCCAGCTCGGTGGCGAGCAGGCGCTTGGCCATGGCCTCGAAGTGCGCGCGCATCACCGCCGACCCGGAGGAGAGGTACGGGTAGTCGTCGTGGAACATCCGCTCCCTGTCCACCTCGTGCAGGAGCTGCGCCATCGAGCAGTCCGCGCAGACCCCCACGGCCAGGTGGAAGAAGAATTCCGGCGCCGTGTCGCCGGGGGCGACGAAGGCGTCGGAGATCGGTTGCCGCCCGAAGTCGGCGACCTGGTGCAGCGTTCCGGAGCAGATCCGGCACTCCATGCGATCCTCCTAGAGCGTGCGGCCCGCGTCAGGGGTGGCGGTACCTCACCCATACGTCACCGGTCTTCACGTATCCGGTGAGCCGGATCACCACGCCGTCGGGGGCCAGCGCCACGGGCGGGCGGTTGAAGACCGCGCCCATCCAGCGCCGCACGACCTCGTCGTCGCGGACGATCCAGCCGGGCGGGACGATGAGGATGACGTCGCCGAACCAGGAGGTGACCCCGATGTCGATCACGACCTCCTGGTGCGGGCAGTCCGCCCTGGTGAAGTCGATCCTCACCGTGCCGAACCGGCCCGCCCTGGCGCTGATGTACGGCGGCACCGTCCAGCGCCCGTCGTGCACGACCTTGCCGCTGCGGGTGTGCAGCTCCAGCGCGCCGGTGGCGCTGGGCACGGCCATGGCGGCCGTGGGGACGGCCGGGGCCATGGGGGGCAAGGCCCTGGTCTGCCACAGGTCCGCCACCAGCACGTCCAGCTGCCCTCGGGTGCGGGCGGTGAAGGTGCGGTCGACCCGCTCGTTGAACTCGTCGAGGGTGATCCGCCCGTCGCTGACCGCGACGCGGAGCATCTCGGCCACCCTCTCGCGATCCTGGTCACTTGCTCGCATGTCCGGCTGCTCGGTCATGGCGTCCACCCTAGAAGCCTATGAAGGTCGTACCGGCGCAGAAACCCCTATTCCACAGGGGTTCCAGGCCGGGGGCAGGGGTTGAGCGGGGTGGCGGCCCCGTGGCAGGTTCGGCCATGACGGACCGTGATCAGGAGCCCTGAGGAGGCTGCCATCATCGACGTTCGCGGTTGGCTCGACGAGGTCGCCGGCCACACCTTCATGGAAGTGACGCGGGTGCCCCTGGAGGAGCTGGCCGGGTGGCGGGCGGACCCGGTGACGGGCGACATCCGGCACCGGAGCGGGCGGTTCTTCACCGTCGAGGGCCTCGACGTCCGGCATCCCGCGGGGCCGGTGACCGCCTGGACGCAGCCCATCATCAACCAGCCCGAGGCGGGCATCCTCGGCATCCTGCTCAAGCGGGTGGACGGCGAGCCGTACCTGCTGATGCAGGCCAAGAACGAGCCGGGCAATCCCGACGGGCCGCAGCTCTCGCCCACCGTGCAGGCCACCAGGAGCAACTACACGCGGGTGCACGAGGGGCGGCCGGTGCCGTACCTCGACTTCTTCCGGGAGCCGCGCGGCCGGGTGCTCGCCGACGTGCGCCAGTCCGAGCAGGGGGCGTGGTTCTACCGCAAGCGCAACCGCAACATGGTGGTCGAGGTCGGCGCGCACGTCGAGGCGGCCGAGGGGTTCCGCTGGCTGCCGCTGCGGCGGGTGCACGAGCTGCTGTCCGTGCCGGAGCTGGTGAACATGGACGCCCGTACGGTGCTGGCCTGCCTGCCGCCCCAGCCCCGACCGCCGTCCGATGGCCTCAGGGGCTTCGGCGCGCTCGTAGCCCGTTCCCGCCTGCCCGGCGGCCCCGCCGTGCACGCCACGGGCGAGATCCTGAGCTGGCTGAGCGGCCTGCGCTCCACGGTCGACATCCAGGCCCGGCCGCTCGCGCTCGGGCGGCTGCGCGCGTGGCGGCGGGCCGAGGGCCGCATCACGCACGACACCGGCAGGTTCTTCGAGGTCATCGGCGTACGCGTGCGGGCGCGCGGGCGCGAGGTCGGCGGGTGGGACCAGCCGATGATCGCGCCCGTGGGCATCGGGGTGGCCGCGTTCCTGGTCAGGCGGATCGGCGGGGTGCTGCACGCCCTGGCGCACGCGCGCGTCGATCCCGGCTACACCGACGTGGTGGAGCTGGCGCCGACCGTGCAGTGCACCCCCGGCAACTACGACCACCTGCCGCCCCGGGCCAGGCCGCCGCTGCTGGCGGAGGTGCTGGGCGCCGGGCCGGACAGCGTGCGCTTCGACACGGTGCTGGCGGAGGAGGGCGGGCGCTTCTACCACGCGCGCAACCGCTACCTCGTGGTGGAGACCGCCGAGGACCCGCTGCCCGGCCACCCCGGCTTCCGCTGGGTGGCGCTGCACCAGCTGGACGAGCTGCTCCGGCACAGCTACTACCTGAACGTCGAGGCGCGCACCCTGGTCAGCTGCCTGCACGGCCTGGCGCACGCCGACCGGCTCACCGCAGCAGCTCGATGACCCTGCCGAAGTCCTCCATGGCCGACTCCATCACGGTGAAGTAGGACAGGCCGAACCTCTCCCGGTGCCCGCGCACCTGCTCCGCGATCTGCGCCGGTGTCCCCACGAACAGCGTCGGCAGCTCCAGCAGCCGCTCGGGCGCCAGATCCGGGGCGTATCGGCGGAGGCTCTCGGCGCCGGCCCGCCGGTCGCCGGTCAGCACCGTGGCCTTGGACAGCACGTTCAGCTCGATCCGCGCGGCGCGCGGCCCGGCCGCGGCGCGGACGAACTCGACCCGCCCGAGCAGCTCCTCCGCGTCGACCAGGGCGGTCCTGCCGTACTCCGCCCGGTAGGGGGCGCCGGTGAAGCTGACGATCTCGGCCCGCCGGGCGGCCAGCCGGAGCACGCGGTCGCCGTGGCCGCCGATCATGAGCGGTGGCCCCTTGTGCGTCAGCAGCGTCTCCAGCGCGCCGACCAGCTCCACCAGGCGGCGGGTGCGCGAGGCCGGATCGTCGGGCAGGCCCAGGGCGGCGAATTCGGATCGGACGTAGCCGGTGCCGAGTCCGAGCTCCAGCCGTCCGCCGATGAGCCGGTCGGTGGTGGTGACGTCCCTGGCCAGCAGGACGGGGTGGTGGAACGCGGCGTTGAGCACGTAGGTGCCGATGGTCGCCCGCTCGGTGGCCTCGGCGGCCAGGATCGCCGACGGGAAGGGCGAGAGCAGGTTCAGATGGTCGGGCACGGCGATCACGTCGTAACCCAGCGCCTCCGCCCGGCGGCACTTGGCCACCCACTCGGCCCTGGGGCAGTCCTCGGTGATGAGCACCACGCCGAACCGGAAGGACGGGACCGTCACGGGCAGGATCTCCGCGTTCACCATGCGTCTCCTCGTGCGGGATTCACTCGCACAGTAACTAATTTCCACAATTCCATGTCGCCCTGAAAGAAATACGCGGGCCACTCTTGCGGGAATTAAGGGTCACCAGGGGTCCGGACCCATGACAATCTACGTAGTACCCCTGGAACCCCTACGACGACGTAGGGGGAAATCGTGCTTTTGCACATCACGGCCGTATCATGACAGCGGGTTCGTCGGCAAGGCACCCATCGAAACAGTCCCATTTGACTTGACGGCTCAACGCACTTTGACTGGAGCAGTCAACAGCCGGGGGGACTCGTGAAGGGAATTCGGTGCGTTACACGAGGCTAGGCCGAACCGGGCCGGTCATTTCAGCAATCGGACTCGGCTCGATGGCTCTGAGCGGCGCCTACGGCCACGTCGACGCCACCGAGGCGAGCCGGCTGGTCCGCCGGGCGCTCGACGCGGGCGTCACCTTCTTCGACACGGCCGACTTCTACGCGGCCGGCGAGGTGGAGCGGCTGGTCGGCCGGGCCGTCGCCGGGCGGTCCGCGGAGATCGTGGTGGCCACCCGCGGCGGGGTGCGCGTACGCGGCCCCAAGGAGCCGGTGGAGTTCGACGACCGGCCAGGCTGCCTCGAACGCGCCTGCGAGTCGTCGCTCCGCCGCCTCGGCATCGACCACATCGGGCTCTACTACCTGCAGTGCCGCGGCTCCCACGTGCCGATCGAGGACAGCGTGGCCCGGCTGGCCGAGCTGGTGCGGGCCGGCAAGATCCGGCACATCGGGCTGTCCAACGCCACGCCCGAGCAGCTCCGGCGGGCCTGCGCCGTGCACCCGATCGCCGCGCTCGCCATCGAATACTCCCTCTGGGGCACCTGCATCGACGCGTCACTGCTGGCCACGGCGCGCGAGCTGGGCGTCTCCATCGTGGCGGTCCGCCCGCTCGGCCGGGGCTTCCTGACCGGCCGGATCAGGACCCACGACCGGCTCGCCCCGGGCGACTGGCGGCGCTCCGACCCCAGGTTCAGGCCCGAGCGGCTGCGGCTGCACGTCGGGCCTCTCCAGCGGCTCGAAACCGTGGCCGCACGGCTCGACCTGGGCACGGGCCGGCTCGCGCTGGCCTGGCTGCTGACGCGCGACGAGCACATCGTGCCGGTGCCCAGCACCCGTGACCAGGTGCACCTGGAGATGAACATCGCGGCCTCGGCGGTCGAGTTGCCGCCGGAGGTCCGCGAGCGGCTGACCGGCCTGTTCCCCGGGCGCTTCCCCGCCGAGCTGGCGCACTCACCCGTCCCGCTGATCTGACACGGCGAGTCAGTCCAGGTCGGCCCTGCTCTGCGGCGTGATCAGGGAGGCGGCCAGCGCCTTGTTCACCGCGTCGATCCGCGAGACCGCGTTGAGCTTCACGAAGATGTTGCGCATGTGGCGCTTCACCGTCGCCTCGGCCAGGCCGAGCCTGCGGGCGATCTGGCTGTTGCTCAGCGCCTGCGCCGCGAGCTGGAGCACCTCCAGCTCCTTCTCCGACAGCGTCGGCGCGGCCGCGGCCTCCACCTGGGCGACGCTGTTGCGCGAGACGGCGAGCACCACCCTGGAGGGATCCTCGTGCACGCTGCGCACCGCCGCGATCAGCTCGTGCCGGTGCACGCTCTTGAGCAGGTAACCGCGGATCCCCGCGGCCAGCAGCCTGCTGAGCAGCTGCGGACCGTCGTACATGCTCAGGATGATGATCCGGGTCTCCGGCGACATGGAGCGGATCCGGGAGACGGTCTCGGTGACCTCGTCGCCGGGGATCTCCACGTCCAGCAGCACGACGTCGGGGCGGGCGCCGGTGACCAGGGCGACGGCGGCCATCGAGTCGCCGGCCTCGCCGACGATCCGCATGTCGCCGACGGACTCGAGGATCTCGCGCAGCCCCTCCCGGAACAGCGCGTGGTCGTCCACCAGCGCGATGGAGATGCTCGCCTCAGCCGTCGTCGGGTCCACCGTTTTGCCTTTTGAGTGGGATGAACACCTCGACCAGACATCCGCCGCGAGGCGTGCTGGAGATCACGACCCGCCCGCCGAGCAGCGCGGCCCGCTCCCGCATGGAGGCCAGGCCCACGCCGCCCTGCTCGCGGGCGCTCGCCGGGTCGAAGCCCCGGCCGTCGTCCTGCACCGACGCGATCAGCGCGTGCGGGGCGATGTCCACCCGGATGAACACCGACGCCGCGCCGGCGTGGGTGAGCGCGTTGCGCGCCGCCTCGCGGACGATGAGGAACGCCTCACCGATGCTCGCCGGATCCGCCCAGGACTCGTCGCCGTTGACGTCGAGGCCGATGCAGACCTCGGCGTCCTCGGCCGTCTCCAGGAAGCTCAGCAGGGACTTCTCCAGGTCACCGGCAGGGGTGGCCGGGTGCAGCTCGGAGGTGATCTGCCGCAGGTTCTCCATGATCTCCTGTACGGCCTGCTGCACGACCGCGATCTTGGCCAGGGCGCGCGCCGGGTCGGTGGCGTGGTAGACCTCCGACAGGGCCAGTTGCTGGTGGGCGACGCTGATGCCGTGCCCTATCCGGTCGTGGAGTTCGCGCGCGATGCGCCGGCGCTCGTCCTCCTGGGCCTGGTGCACCTGGTTGAGCAGAAAGCCGTTGTAGCTCTCCGACGCGTCACGGACCCGCCGCGACAGGCTCTCCTCCATGCCGGTGACGGCCAGCGCCAGCGCCTCGGCGGGCGCGTCGAACTCGGCCGCCATTCTCCGGGCGAGATGGTTGACGGCGGTCCGGAAAAAAAGCGAGCCCGCCTCAAGAGAGGCGGCGGGATGAACTCCTTCCGCGGCTCTGGCGTTTCCGACTTCGCGCGCGTGGAGTTTGTGCCGATTACTTACCTGAACCTTTCCGGCGCGTAGCGTAGCGGCCACGTCCTCCAGAACGTACTGCGCGGTCAATAAGGCCTGGCGCCTGGCCTGGGAAGCAGCGAATACGGCGTTGCCCGTGGTCAGCAGGGCCGACTCGAATTCCGCGAGTATTTCGTCGCGACACGACTCGACACATCTCGCCGGATCATCCGTCGCTTTGTAAGCCCCCTCCACTGACGTCCCCTCCGGCCGTGGGCCGAGTACAAGCACGCCTCCCACTATCGATCATCGACAAGATCACCGCAACATTTAGCGTCATATGTTCGACAAGACAGCCGTAATGTGAACCAGGTGTTGCGTCGCCATAAACGTTTCGTAAGGGCGTCGGCGCGCTCTGCGTCCCTGCTCAGCCGCCCGGACACCGACGCGCGTCCCCGCCCACGCCACCGCCCAGACCACCGCCGCGACCCCGGCCGCCATCGCCGCCAGCACGCCGGCGAGCCGGGCCTCGAAGACCGCCACGGCCACGCAGAAGCCGGCCAGCAGCGCCGGCGCGGTCACGACCATCAGCCGGCGCGACACCCGCTCGCCGAGCAGGACGCCCACCGTGCGCCGGCCGGCCGCCGCGTCCCCCGGGATGTCGGACAGGTCCTTCGCCGGCACGCCGACCATCACCATCCAGCAGGTCGCGGCGGCGGCGAACACGATCAGCCCGGTCGGCGCGACCCCGCCGGAGCCGGCCGTCGCGACGGTGAACCCGGCGAGGTAGGACAGCAGCCCCGACAGCACGAGCACCGCCACCGTGCCGCTCGAACTGCTCTTCAGGGCGGCGGGCGGCCCCGAGTAGAGGTAGCCGAGCCCGAGGTTGACGGCGATGATCCAGCCCATCGGGCCGGGCAGTCCCACCGTGGCGACGAGCGCCAGGACGGCCGCCCCGGCGGCCACCCCCGTGGCGGTGCGGGGATGCAGGTCGCCCCTGGCGATCGGCCGGGCGGAGCCGTTGACGCGGTCCTCGGTGATGTCGGTGACGCCGTTGAAGAGGTAGATCGCGAAGATCGACGTCACCCAGGCGACGCCTCCCTGCAGGACCTTGGCGGGCTCGGCGAGCGAGGTGATCGGCAGCGCCAGGGCGACCCCGGTCAGGTAACGGAGCGACGAGACGGCCAGCACGGCCGGGCGGGCTTCGGCTAGGCACAGCACGACGACCCGCACGCCGGCGAGGACATCAGCGGGGAACGGGGCCGAGGGAGTCCATTTACCTGGCATAGCCGGATTGTCATCAGCGCCGTGCCCGCTGATAAGGGGGCCACCCCGGAAGTTGTAGCGGCACTACGCCTTTCGATACCCCGGCCTGCCCCCTTGGATTTCAGGTACGAACTCATGGTGCACCTTCTTGTCCCGCCCTGGCGACCCCTATAGTTTCGGCCTCGCCACCAGATATTCACCGGCGTCCCGGATCCGACCCGCACACCGACCCCCTGAGAATCCCGCAGGGGAGGCTTTCCCCGATGAAACCTGCGCAGTGCTGATATCGGAAACTCACCCGACACGGGACCATCGCCGCGCGGCGGCCACCTCCTCCGGAGCGAACCAGAACAGGACATTCATCAGGAAGGAATTCCTACCATGCAGGGCGCCGAACGCTATACCGGATTCACCCCGCTCGACCTGACCGACCGGACCTGGCCCAGCAGGCGCCTCCGCTCGGCCCCTCGCTGGCTCTCGACCGACCTGCGGGACGGCAACCAGTCCCTGGCCCGCCCGATGACCCCGGAGCGCAAGCTCATGATGTTCGACCTCCTGGTGGCCATGGGCTACAAGGAGATCGAGGTCGGTTTCCCCGCCGCCAGCCGCGACGACCACGATTTCGTCCGGTTGCTCATCGAGCGCGACCTCGTCCCCGACGACGTGCGGATCACCGTGCTGACCCAGGCCCGCGAGGAGCTGATCCGCGACACCGTCGACTGCCTCAAGGGCGTGCGCCGGGCGATGGTCCACATCTACAACGCCACCTCCCCGCTGTTCCGGCGGCTGGTCTTCGACCTCGACCGGGCCGGCTGCCGGGAGCTCGCGGTCCGCGGCACCCAGGTGATGATGGACCAGGCCGAGCGCGTGCTGGGCGGCAGCGACGTGGGCTACCAGTACTCCCCCGAGCTGTTCAACGAGACCGAGCTGGACTTCTCCCTCGAGGTGTGCGCGGCCGTCATGGACGTCTGGCAGCCCGAGGCGGGCCGGGGCATCATCCTGAACTTCCCGACGACCGTCGAGCGCTCGCTGCCCAACGTCTTCGCGGATCAGATCGAGTGGCTGGACCGCAACCTGCCGCGCCGCGAGCACGTCTGCCTGTCGATCCACCCCCACAACGACCGGGGCACCGGCGTGGCGTCGGCGGAGCTGGCCCTGCTGGCCGGCGCCGAGCGGATCGAAGGCTGCCTGTTCGGCAACGGCGAGCGCGCGGGCAACGTCTGCCTGGTCACCCTGGGCATGAACCTGTTCTCCCACGGCATCGACCCCGGCATCGACTTCTCCGACATCAACGCCGTGCGCCGCACGGTCGAGCGATGCAACCAGCTCCCGGTGCACCCCCGGCATCCCTACGGCGGCGACCTGGTCTACACCGCCTTCTCCGGGTCCCACCAGGACGCCATCAAGAAGGGCTTCGACGATCGGGAGCGGCAGGCCGCCGCCACCGGGGTGGCGCCGTCCGAGCTGCCGTGGCGCATGCCGTACCTGCCGGTGGACCCCAAGGACGTGGGCCGCACCTACGAGGCGGTGGTGCGGGTCAACAGCCAGTCGGGCAAGGGCGGCGTGGCCTACGTGATGAGCGCCTGGCACGGGCTCAACCTGCCGCGCGGGTTACAGGCGGACCTGGCCGCCCGGGTGCAGGCGCAGGCCGAGGCGCTGGGCGGCGAGCTGTCCCCCAGCCGGATCGGGGCCCTGTTCCACGAGGAGTACCTGTACCGGGGCGACCCCGCCGCGCCGCTCCCGATCGGCAGGACGCCGCTCGTGGCCACTCTGTATGTGGACGGCGGCGCGCAGATGGGCGAGATGAGCGGGCCGCGCGCGGACGCCGTACGCACGCTCGGCTCGGTGCTCGCCCCGTGGGGCGTCCAGGTGCGTGCGGTGCACCGCACGGCGCCGCCGCTGGACGAAGGGCTGACGCCGGAGCGGCCCGTGCTCGCCGGACGCGCGCCGGGAGACGTCGTGGTGTACGCCGAGTGCCGCCTGGACACGGGGACGGGGACGGGCACGGGGACGGGGACGGGGACGGGCATGGGGACGAGCACGGCGTGGGGCGCCGGGATCGGCGGGGACCTGGCGGAGGCGGCCCTGTCGGCGGTGCGTGCGGCGAACCGCCGGCAGACCGGCCGGCCCAACCGTCCGGCGCCGGGCCGGCCAGGCGTGCCCGCCGCGCGCCCCCGCCTGGTGGCCGCCGGAGAGTGACGACCAGACCGCCACGAGCCGCATGAGGAGGACCCTGGCTGTGGACGACCAACGGCAGGACATGGCCCATCTCGGGAAGCTACTGGAGGAGACGCTCGGCGGCCGGGGCCGGATCGCGATGGTGACGGGCGCCGTCGCCACCGGCAAGAGCGAGCTGCTGCACGGCTTCGCCGACCAGGCACTCGAACAGGGCGCGCTCCCGCTGTCCGCGACGGGCTCGCGGGCGGAGCGTGACCTGCCGCTCGGCGTGCTCTCGCAGCTTGTGCACAACACGCCGGCCGACGAGCACCGCGCGGTCACGCTGGACCTGCTGCGTGAGGGCTCCCGCGCGCGGATGTCACGGGATCCGGGCGCCGAGTCCTTCGAGCATGTGGACGTGCAGATCGTGGACGCGCTCTGCACGGCGCTGCTGAAGCAGGCGGAGCGCCGCCCGCTGGTCATCGCGGTGGACGACGTGCACCATGCCGACCGCGCCTCGCAGCTGTGCCTGTCCTACCTCGCGCGGCGGGTGAGGTACGCCCGGATCATGCTCATCTTCAGCGCCCCGGACCATCACGCGCACCTGCGGACGCTGCTGCACACCGAGATGGTGCGCCAGCCGCACTGTCACACGCTGCGGCTGGCGCACCTGCCGGCCGAGGGCGTGGCCGAACGGGTGCGGCAGCGGGCCGGGGCGCAGGCGGCCGACCGGTTCGCCGAGCGGTGTCACGAACTGACCGGCGGCAACCGGCTGCTGGTGGACGCGCTGCTGGAGGACCTGCAGGCCACCGGCGAGCCCGGGGAGAGGTACGCCGACGCGGTGCTGGCCTGCCTGCACCGGGCGGATCCGAGTCTGCTTCCCGTCGCCCGCGCCCTGGCCGTTTTGGGCGAGCCCGGCACCGCCGGGCGGCTGCTCGGCCAGGGCGAGGCGACCACGAACCGGGCCGCCCAGGCGCTGACCGGGGCCGGCCTGCTCGCCGAGGGCCGCTTCCGGCACGAGGCCACCGCGTCCGCCGTGCTGGCCGGGCTGGACGGCGCGGAGCTGATCGACCTCCACCGCCGGGCCGCCGAGCTGACCTACGAGGAGGGCGCGCCCGCCCCCGTGGTGGCCGGCCATCTCCTCACGGCGAGCCACGCGGGCGACCCGTGGGCGCTGTCGGTGCTGGAGGAGGCCGCCAGGCAGGCGCTGCGCGACGACGGGGTCGAGGCGGCGATCGAGTATCTCAAACTGGCCCTACGGGCGTGCGACGACGGGCCGCGCCGGGCGCGGATCGCCACCACCCTGGTCCGGGCCATCTGGCGGATCGACCCGAGCACGCCGACCGGGCACCTGGCCGAGCTGACCGAGGCCCTGCACAACGGCGACCTGGGCGGCGCCGACGCCATCGTGCTGGCCAGGGCGCTGCTCTGGCACGGCCACGTCGCCGACGCCAAGGACGTGCTGTCCCATCTACGGGATCAGGGCGAGCTGGACCGGGAGGCCCTGGCGGAGCTCGCCGCGACGCGCGCCTGGTGCCGCGGCAGCTGGCCCGCCTTCCTGCCGCACCTGCCGGACTCGCCCGCCGCGGATGTGAGCGCCGCGGCCCGCGCCCTCGCGACCGACCGCCGTCTGGAGTCGGCCGACGCGCTCGCCTCGGCGCTGAGCGATGGCCCGAGCGCGGAGATCGCGCACACGGCCGAGCGCATCCTGCGCGGCTCCCGCCTGGACGAGATGTCCATGGACGCGGTGGAGTGCGCGCTGCTGACCCTGACCTACACCGATCGCGCCGATCGGGCCGCCCCCTGGTGTGACGCCTTCGTCGCGGAGGCGGCCAGCCGGCACGCGCCGAGCCGCCAGGCCCGGCTCTCGGCGATCCGGGCGGAGATCGCGCTGCGCCGTGGCGACCTGGCGGCGGCGGCGCGCGACGCCCAGCGGGCTCTCGACCTCATCTCGCCGGAGAGCTGGGGGGTGGCCGTCGGCGCGCCCCTGAGCGTCCTGCTGATGGCCGGCGCGGCGATGGGCCGTCACCTGGACCATCAGCGGCAGGCGGCCCAGCCGGTGCCGGAGGCGATGCTGGAGACCCGGTTCGGCCCGCAGTACCTCTACGGCAAGGGCCGCTTCGCGCTCGTCTCCGGCCAGCCTCAGCAGGCGCTGCGCGATCTGCGGCTGTGCGGCGAGCTGCTGGGCGCGTGGGGGCTGGACGTCCCGGAGTTCATCCCGTGGCGGGTGGACGCGGCCGAGGCGCTGATCCGGCTCGGCGAGGTCGACGAGGCGCGCGCGCTGATCGAGAAGCAGCTCGCCGGGTCCGGCAAGCGGTCCCGGCGGGTGCACGGCATGGCCCTGCGCGCGCTGGCCGCGACAGCCGATCGGCGGCACCGCGCCGTGCTGCTGCGCCGCGCCGCCGACCTGCTCCAGGACTGCGGCGACAGGTACGAGCACGCCAGGGCGCTGTACGACCTCATCGACGCCTACCACGTGATCGGCGAGCATCGCAGGGCCGGGATGCTGGGCGGCCGGGCCCGCGCGCTGGCCGAGGAGTGCCACGCCGGCGCCCTGGGCGGAACGCCGCCGCGCGGCCACCGGAACGGCGCCGGCCCGAACGGCCGCCTCAATGGCCAGTCCAACGGGCGGTCCAACGGGCGGTCCGGCGAGCAGCTCGACCAGCCGGCCGACGGGCACGTCATCGAAGCCGCGCGGGCCATGACGCCGCCGCCCCTCAGCGACGCCGAGCAGCGGGTGGCGGCGCTGGCGGCCGACGGATACTCCAACCGGGAGATCTCCGGCAAGCTCTTCATCACCGTCAGCACCGTGGAGCAGCACCTGACGCGGATCTACCGCAAGCTCAACGTCTCCCGGCGCGACGACCTGCCACCCAGCCTGGCCGACAGGGCGCTATAGGACAGGGCGCCGTAGGACAGGGGCGCCGTAGGACAGGGCGCGCTGTAGGACAGGGCGCGCTGTAGGACAGGGCGCGCTGTAGGACAGGGCGCGCTGTAGGACGCTTTCACAGCGGGATGTTGGAGTGCCGTCCGCGTGCTCGCGGCGCCCGGTCCAGCGCCTGGGCCAGCCGGAACCGCGTGGTCTCCGGCGCGATCACCTCGTCGACCACGCCCAGGGCCATCGCCCGAGCCACCCCGCCGGCGGTCCGCCGCTGCTCCTCGGCCAGGCGGGCGCGCAACTCCTCGCGTTCCTCGTCGGGTGCCGCGGCCAGGGCCTTGCGGTGCAGGACGCCGACCGCGCTCTCCGCGCCCATCACGGCCACCTCCGCGTCCGGCCAGGCGAAGATCGCGGTGGCGCCGAGCGAGCGGGAGTTCATCGCGATGTACGCCCCGCCGTACGCCTTGCGGGTGATCAGGGTGACGCGCGGCACCACGGACTCGGCGAAGGCGTGCAGGAGCTTGGCCCCCCGCCGCACGACGCCGCCCCACTCCTGGCCCACCCCGGGCAGGTAGCCGGGGACGTCGACCAGGACCACCAGGGGCACCCCCAGCGAATCGCACATGCGGACGAACCGGGCGCTCTTCTCCGCCGACAGGGAGTCCAGGCAGCCGCCCTTGCGGATGGGGTTGTTGGCCAGCACCCCGACCGGACGGCCACCGAGCCTGCCCAGGCCGATCAGGACGTTGGCCGCCCAGCGAGGCTGCAGCTCCTGGAAGACCGGCCCGTGGACGTCGCCGTCCAGGATGGCGTGCACGAGAGGACGCACGTCGTACGCGCGCCGCGGCGAGTCCGGCAGCAGCGCGCGCAGGTCCCTCGGCGCGCGCAGCGCGGCCAGGTCGAACCGGCCCGGCGCGTCGCGGAGCAGCCCGGCGAGGCGGCGGGCACGGAAGCAGGCGTCGTCCTCGTCGGCGGCCGGCACGTGCACGACCCCGGATCTCGGGCCGTGCGCGTCGGGGCCGCCGAGCGCGGCCATGTCGATCCGCTCACCGGTGACGCTGCGGACGATGTCCGGGCCGGTCACGAAGACGCGCCCGGCGCCGGTCATGATCACGACGTCAGTCAGGGCCGGTCCGTACGCGGCGGCCCCGGCGGCCGGCCCGAGCACGACCGAGATCTGCGGGACCACGCCCGAGGCCCTGGTCATGGCGGCGAACATGCGCCCCACGCCGTCCATCGACTCGACGCCGTCGGCGAGCCTGGCGCCTCCGGAGTGCCACAGGCCGATCACCGGGCAGCCCTCGGCCGCGGCGGCGTCGGTGGCGGCCACGACGTGCATCGCGCCTGCCGCGCCGAGCGCGCCGCCCATCCGCCTGGCGTCGGTGCAGAAGGCGATGACGGGCCGGCCGTCCACCCGCCCCCGCACGGCCGTCACGCCGCTGTCGTCCTCGGCGTGCAGGGCGGCGGGCGTTCCGGGGTCGAGCAGCCGGGCCAGCCTGGTCAGCGGGGCACGCGGGTCGGCGGCGGGCCGCTCGTCCGCCTGCGCGTGCGGCATGGTCGGTAAGACGGTCATCTCTGGTCCCTGCTGCTCGGTGGTCCTCATGGCATCCACCGAATCTGTCAACGGTCCCGGCATCCGCCAACCCCTATTCGCACCTGCGGCGATGGCAACTTGTGCACGCCGTTTCCGCTCGTTGACCGGGGTCGCGGGGGCGGGATTCGATGTCACGATCTGACTTCCGAAAGGTGTGCGGCATGTCCCCATGGTCGTTACCGATCGTCACCACGCTGCTGATCGCCACGGTGCTCCCTCCTGGAGCCGCGGCGACGGCCGATCCCGTCGCCTCGACGGCGCACGACCCGGCCGCCCTCGTCAACGTCTTCCACGGCACGAAGGAGGCCGCCTCCGACTTCGGCCACGGCGGCGGAGGAGGCATGACCTTCCCCGGCGCGGTTCTGCCGTTCGGCATGATGCAGTGGAGCCCTGACACGGTGGAGGACGCCGGCGGCGGCTACCGCTGGGAGGACGACCGGTTGCGCGGCTTCTCCATGACCCACATCTCCGGGCCCGGATGCACCGGCGCGCAGGACTTCCCGGTGATGCCCTTCTCCGGGAAGATCGGCCGATCACCGGCGACGCACGGGATGGACTACGTCCAGACCTTCAAGCACGCCAACGAGCAGGCCTCGCCCGGTTCGTACTCCGTCACCATGGACTCCGGCGTCAAGGCCGACCTGTCGGTCAGCATGCGGGCGGGCGTCGGCCGCTTCACCTTTCCCCAGGACAAGCCCGCCACGCTGCTGCTGAACACCAGCGGCTCGATCAACGGCGTGGACGACGGCGAGACCCGCATCAGCGGCGACACCGTCGAGGGCTGGGTGCAGACCGGCGGCTTCTGCGGCCCGCCGACGCGCTACAAGGTCTACTTCCACGCCACCTTCGACCGGCCGGTCACCGGCTTCGGCACCTGGAAGGACGACCAGGTGATGCCGGGCTCGCGGACCGTCGAGAACGCCTCCAAGGCCAAGGTGCGGGGCCACGTCGTCACCTCCGACGACGTCGTGGTGAACGGGCCGGGCTCGGGGGCGTACCTGGAGTTCGACTCCGCCGCGCCGGTGCAGATGCGCGTCGGCCTGTCGTACGTCAGCGTCGACGGCGCCAGGAACAACCTGCGGACGGAGATCGCCGCCAAGAACCTGGAGCAGGTGGCGGACGAGGCCGACGCCGTCTGGAACAGGCGTCTCGGCCAGGTGGCGATCACGGGCGGGACCGACGCCCAGCGACGCACCTTCTACAGCAACCTCTACCACGCGCTGCTCCAGCCGTACGTCTTCGACGACGCCGACGGCACCTACGTCGGCTCCGACTACGAGACCCGCACCGTGAAACCGGGCCACCACCACTACGCGACCTTCTCCGGCTGGGACGTCTACCGCAGCGAGGTCCAGCTGCTGGCGCTGCTCGCACCGGACGTGGCCGCCGACATCGCGCAGTCGATGTACGCCAACGCGCAGGCGCTCGGCAACGTGTGGGACCGCTGGTCGCACCAGAACGCGGTCACCGGCGTCATGACGGGCGATCCGTACCATGTGATCCTCTCCACCATGTACGCCTTCGGGGCGCGTGACTTCGAGGCCGCCGAGGCGCTCAAGGCGATGGCCGCCGCCGCCCGGCGCAGCGGCCCGATGGACATCGGCCACCCGCTGCTCGGCTACGACGAGCGGCCCGGCAACGCCGCCTACATGGCCAAGGGGTACGTACCGTCGGACCCGTCCTCGACCCTGGAGTACGGCGTGGCCGACTTCGGCATCGCGCAGCTCGCCTCCCGGATCGGCGACCGGACGACGCACACGGAGTTCATGCGGCGCGCGCAGGCGTGGCAGCACCTGTACAACCCGGGCAACGACTGGATCCAGCCCCGGACGGGCGACGGCTCGTTCAAGGCGCCCTTCGACCCGGCCGCCGCGGACGTCTACATGGAGGGCAACGGGGCGCAGTACCACTGGATGGTGCCGCACAACGCGCGCGGGCTGTTCACCGCGATGGGCGGCCCCGGCGAGGCGGTGTCCAGGCTGGACGAGTACTTCACCGAGCTGAACGCCGGGCCGCACCGGGCGTACGCCTACCTCGGCAACGAGGTCGCGCTGCAGTCGCCGTGGCTGTACGCGTGGGCCGGCCGGCCGTACAAGACGCAGGAAGTCGTGCGGCGGACGCAGAAGGAGCTGTTCGGACCCGGTCCTGACGGGCTGGTCGGCAACGACGACCTGGGCACGATGGGCGCCTGGTACGTGTGGTCGGCCATGGGCCTGTTCCCGGCGATCCCCGGCCGGGCCGAGCTGCTGGTGCACACGCCGCTGTTCGACCGCGTCACCATCGACCGGCCCGGCGGCGACATCGTGATCAACGCGCCGGGCGCCGAGGGCGGTTACGTCCAGGCGCTGCGGGTGAACGGGGCCCCGACCTCCCGGGCGTGGCTGCCGGAGACGTTCGCCACCCGGGGCGGGCGGCTGGACTTCAGGGTGGGCAGCACGCCGAATCGGGCTTTCGGGGCAAACCCCGCCGACGCGCCACCGTCGTTCGACGAGGGCTCCGAGCCGTACCTGCTCGGCGCGGACCCGGGGAGCGGCCCGGTGGAGCCGGGCGGCACGCTCGACGCCGACCTCACCGTACGGTCCCTGGACCAGGCCGCCACAGTCGAGTGGCGGGCCGCACCGCCCGCGGGCGTCACCGTCTCACCGTCGAGCGGCACCCTGCGCGTCCCCGCCAAGGGCGCCGTGAGCGCCAAGGTCAAGATCACCGTGGGCCCGGACGTGGCGCTCGGTTTCCACACCGTCCCGATCGTCGCGGGCGAGGCCACCGGCGCCATCCGGCTCAACGTGGCCGAGCGCGGCACGCTGGCGTGGCACCAGAACAACGCCGGGATCGGCGACGCCACGGCCGCCGACGAGGCCAACATCGACGGGCCCGGATTCAGCTACTCGGCGCAGGCGCTGGCCGACGAGGGGATCGAGCCCGGCGGCGACGTCATCTGGAAGGACTTCACCTTCACCTGGCCGGACCGTAAGCCGGGCGAGTGGGACAACCTGCGGCCGGGCACCGCGCCGATCGAGGTGGCCGCGCCCGAAGGGGCGAGCAAGCTCGCCTTCCTCGGCGCGGGCGTCAACGGCTGGCCCGAGTCGAAGGTCACGATCACGTACACGGACGGCTCGACGAGCACCGGCACGCTGGGGCTCAGCGAGTGGATCCTGGACTTCGGCGGCGAGGAGCCCGCGTTCGGCAACGAGATCGTGGCCAGCACACCGCACCGGCTGTTCTGGGGCTCCTGGGCGCTCCAGCCGATCGGCGCGCACGTGTTCGCGGCGCAGCCGATCGCGCTGGATCCGGCCAAGAAGGTGGCCAGTCTGACCTTCGCCCCGGCGGAGGACGGCGAGCTGCACATCTTCGCCTGGGCCTTCTCCTGACGGTCAGGAGGCCCAGACGGGACGGGCGCCGCGGATGTTCAGCATGACGGAGTAGAGGGACGTGGTCGCCGTGATGAACATCCGGTTGCGCTTGGGACCGCCGAAGACCAGGTTGGAGACGCTCTCCGGCAGGATCAGCCTGCCGAGGAGCGTCCCGTCCGGGTCGTAGCAGTGCACCGAGGAGCCCACCGCGGCCCACAGGCGGCCCGCGTCGTCCAGGCGCAGGCCGTCGAAGCCGCCCTTGCCGGGGTGCTCGGCGAACACCCGGCCGCCCGCCAGCGTGCCGTCGTCGCGCACGTCGAAGACCCGTACGTGGCGCTCCTCGGTGTCGGCGACGAACAGGCTCCGCTCGTCCGGGGAGAAGGCCAGGCCGTTGGGCCTGGTGAAATCGTCCACGACCATGCTCGTCTCGCCGGAGATCGGGTCGATGCGGTAGACGTGGCAGCCGTCGATCTCCTGCTCGGCCCGGTGCCCTTCGTAGTCGCTCAAGATGCCGTAGGGCGGGTCGGTGAACCAGATCGACCCGTCGGAGCGGACCACGACGTCGTTGGGGCTGTTGAGGCGGTCGCCCCGCCAGCGGTCGGCCAGCGTGGTGACCGACCCGTCGTGCTCGGTCCTGGTCACCCGGCGCGCGCCGTGCTCGCAGGAGATCAGCCTGCCCTGCAGGTCGAGAGTGTTGCCGTTGACGTAGCCGGACGGCTGCCGGAACGGCGCCACCGCGCCCGTCTGCTCGTCCCAGCGCAACAGCCGGTCATTGGGGATGTCGCTCCACACCAGGAAGCGGCCGGCCGGGAAGTAGACCGGCCCCTCCGCCCAGCGGGTGCCCCGATAGAGGCGCTCGACCTGCTTGTCTCCGCTGATGGCGGCGACGCGCTTGTCGAGTGCCTCGAACTCCACGGGAATGAGATCCATTGTGTCCGGCCTCCCTCGGCTACGAGGGTTCATTCATAGCAAGATCGCCCAGCGGACACCAGCGAGAGGTGGAGCTATGGGGATTCGAACCCCAGACCTCCTCCATGCCATGGAGGCGCGCTACCAACTGCGCCATAGCCCCTTGCGATGCGTCGCCAAGTGTATCGGAATCTCCACACCGTCGTGTCACACCCGCCTCAGGCCTGAGGCGTCACGGTGGTGCGCATGGTGAGCGACTGTTCGGCCAGGGTCAGTTCCACCGTCACCTCGCCCAGCTCCGCGGCGTCGCGCACGTGGGTGCCGCCGCACGGGATCGACGCCTCGCCTTCCGGCAGGGCGCAGTGCCAGGTGCGGCGGGCGGTGAGCTCCGGCCCCGGCACGTCGAGCCGGATCGCCGCGCCCGCCGTCACCCACGCCTTGAGCCGCTCGTTGACCGCATGCGCGGCCTCGGCGACGTCCAGCCCGTCGGCCGTGAACCCCTTCTTGCGCAACGACTTGCCGAGCCGGTACTCGTCCAGGCTGGCGTGCGGCGTGATCCGCGAGGAGGTGATCGCGCTCTGGTCGAAGTCGGGGTGCCCGAGCCCGTCGAGCGCCGCCTCCTTGCGCCATCGCCCGGCCAGGGCGGCGTTGAGGGCCAGGGCGGCGAGGTGGCAGGCGGTGTGACCGGCCGACAGGGCGGCCCGGTGGGCGGCGTCGACCTCCAGCTCCACGTCCGCGCCGACGGCCAGCGGGCTGCCGGTCACGTGCACGACCAGCCAGTCCCAGCCGTCCGCGCCGCGTCGTACCGGGATGTCGCTCCCCAGGAGGATCGCGCCGTCGGCGGCGCGCGCGCCCGTCACGCAGTCGAGGACGGGCAGTCCCCCGATGGCGCCGCGGTCGGCGGGCTGGTCGGGCCAGGTGTGGTCGAGGGGATGGAACGGCGTCTCGCTGACGACGAGGCCGTGCCGGGCCCCCACCGGCACGGTCCCGACGATCTGTGAACGGCCCGTGACATGACCGTGGGGAAAGGTGACGACTGTCGATTTCACGGTGTCATCCTGGCAGAGGCGCTTTCCGCTCGTCCTCCAGATAACGCTCGCGTCCCGCGTACAGGCCCGTCAGAAGCTGTGCGACGAGCACACTGAAGATCAGTGTGTACGGCGCCGCCCAGCCGCCGCTGACCTCCCTGAGCACGCCCACGAGCAGCGGCCCGGCGCCGGCGATGAGATAGCCGGCGCTCTGCCCGAAGGCGGACAGGCCGGCCGTCGCCTCGGGCGTCCGGGTGCGCAGCGCGAGCATCATGAGCGCCAGCGGGAACGAGCCCATGCCGATCGCCACGAACACCACCCAGATCGGCGCAGTGGAGGCGGGCGCGGCCCACAGGCCGGCGAAGCCGATGGTGTACGCGACGACGAGGCCGACGACGACGGGCCGCTGGTCGCGGAAGCGTGCGGCGATGACCGGGACCAGGATGGAGACGGGGATGTTCAGCGCGGTGAACCCGCCGAGGATCACCCCGGCCTGGTCGACGGTGAAGCCGCCGTCGGTGAGAATGGTGGCGAGCCAGCCGAACATGATGTAGGCGATCATGGACTGGGTGCCGAAGTAGATCGCGACCGTCCAGGCCAGCTTGCTCCTGGCGAGCCGGCGCATGCCCGACTCCGGCTGGGCGGCGCGACGTTCCGGCTCACTGCGCAGCAGCAGGAGCCAGGGAACGGCGGCGACGGCGGCCAGCGCGGCCCACACCCCGAGGGCGATGTGCCAGTCACCGGAGGCACGCTCGATCGGCACGGTGGCCGCGGCGGCGAGCATGGTGCCGACGGCCAGCGCCGTGGTGTACACGGTGGTCATCGTCCCGGTGCGGGCCGGGAAGTGGCGCTTGATCAGGGTGGGGATGAGCACGTTGCCGACGGCGCCGCCCGACAGCGCGACGGCGCTGCCCATCAGGAACACCGGCGCGGAGTCGACGAGCGATCGGACGAGCGTGCCGGCGCCGAGGGTGACGAGCGCGAGCAGCAGCAGCCGGTGCTCGCCGATGCGGCGGGCCAGCGTGGGCGTCACCGCGCCAACGGTGGCGAAGGCCAGCACCGGCAGGGTGGTCAGCAGGCCGGATCCGACGCTGGTCATGCCCAGCGCGGCGGACAGGTGGTCGAGCAGCGGGCCGACGCTGGTCACGGCGGTGCGCAGGTTGAGCGCGGCGAGGACGATTCCCAGCACGAGGAGCCAGGCGAGGGAGTTGGTTCTGCCTCGTGAGGCTTGGGTGAGCACGGTCATGCCGGGTCAGCGTCCTCCACTCATCAAATCATGGGATGAATCGCTAGTCTAACAGCCGCAAAAGCGACATATATTCCCGGAACATGACGAAGCCCCCGGCAGGTGCCGGGGGCTTCGGGTCGGCCTACAGGACCGGTCTGGGGCCCTGGGGCGGCTCGTCGCGCGGAGACACCGGGCCCGGAGGCGGAAGCGTGCCTTCCTGGGGAAAGCCGCTGCCGCCGATCGTGCCGGGCGGCACGGGGCGGTCGGTGACACCGCTGCTGGAGCCCCGCTGGTGCGGGCCGGGCACGTCGCCACGCCACGCGCCGGTCTCGCCGCCGCGCGACTCGATGAACGCCTTGAAGCGTTCCATGTCGCCCTTGACGCGCAGCTTGACGATCTGCAGCCAGTCGCCGGCCTTCTCCACGAACCCCTCGGGGTCGTACTCCATCTGGAGCGTGACCCTGGTGGTCTCGGGGGTGAGCCGGTGGAAGGTGACCACACCCGACTGGTGCGGCTTGTCGATCGACCGCCAGGCGATGCGCTCGTCCGGGTGCTGCTCCGTGATCTCGGCCTCGAACTCACGCTTCACACCGGCGATCTCGGTGATCCAGTGCGTGCGCGTGTCGGTGACCTGCTTGATGGATTCGACGCCTTCCATGAACTCGGGAAAGCTCTCGAACTGGGTCCACTGGTCGTATGTGACCTTGACAGGGACGTTGACGTCTACGGAGTGTTCGATCGTACTCATGAGAGTCGGCTGCCCTCGCGAACGCGCCGTTAACGTCGGCGCAGCAGCCAGTAGAGGCCCACGAGAGGCAGCACCAGGGGAATGTACAGGTAGCCGCTGCCGTAGCCCGACCAGACGGTGTCGTCGGGGAAGGCCGCCGGGTCGAGCAGGCTGACCGTGCCGATGACGAGCACCCCGGCCAGCTCGATGCCCAGCGCCACGAGCGCCACCCGGCGCGCCCCGCGCGCCAGCGCGACGGTGAGCAGCACGTAGACCAGCGCGGCGAACGCCGACAGCGCGTAGGCCAGCGGCGCCTCGCCGAACCTGGTGAGGATCTGCACGGTGGCACGCGCGCCGGCGGCCAGCGCGAACAGCCCGTAGACGGCGACGAGGGCGCGTCCGGGCCCCTTGCCGAGGGCGTCGCTCACCCGGCCCCCTGCCAGATCTGCAGCAGCCGCCCTGTCATCACCGCGACGGCGAAGCCGGCCACGACCAGGATCGCCGGGCCCCACCTGCTCCGCTCGGCCAGCGCCAGCCCGACGCCCGCGGGCGGGATGAGGGCCACGCCGGCGAGGTAGCCGAACAGCGTGGCGGCGCCCTCGGCCGGCTCCTGCCCACCGGCCATCGCCGCGATCACCAGGCCCGCCTGCACCAGGACGGCCACTTCGAGCACGGCGAACGAGACGAGCAGGATCATGCCCATGGTCCGGTCGCGGATCGCGGTGATCAGGCTCGCCAGCGCGAGCAGCAGCGAGCCGGCGATGACGATCGTGGCGACGGTGGTGTTCATCGGAGGAAAGGCTATCGCCCGGGCAGGTCGCCCTCGATCCCGTCCAGCACCCAGCGCAGCCCGCGCTCGAAATTGTCGTCCGCGCCGCGCACGCCCTGCTCCAGCATGGGCGCGAGCCTCGGGAACTCGCCGCTCGCGACGAGGTCCCGGATGTACGGCTCCGCCATGGCCGCCCGCTCGGCGTCGTTGACGCCCTCCCGGCGTGGAGCGGCGCGCTCGGCGGCCTCGCGTACGACGAAGCCCGTCACGTAGTCGTCGACGGCGGCCAGGATCCGCCAGGCGCCCAGCCGGTCCACGCCGAGACCGTCGAGCGCCGACAGCTTGCGCTCCACGTGGCGCAGCCCGTTGGGCCCTACGGCGACGCGCTGGGAGATCAGCTCGACCCGCCAGGGATGCCGCCGGACCAGGTCACGCTCACGACCGGCGGTCAGCAGCAGCGCCTCCCGCCAGCCGCCGGGCGGCCGCTCGCCGGGCTGCCCTTCGCCGGGCTGCCCATCGTCGGCCCGCCCTTCGCCGGGCTGCCCTTCCTCGGACTGCCGTTCGCCGGGCTGGGGCTCGGCGGCGAGGAGCTCGCCGGCCACCTCGTCGAGCATCAGGGCGAGCAGGTCCTCCTTGCGCTCGATGTAGGTGTAGAGGCTCATCGCGCGGGCGCCGAGCTCGGCGGCGACGCGGCGGATGGAGACCGCGCCCAGCCCCTCGGCGTCGGCGATCGACACGGCTGCGGCCACGATCGCCTCGCGGGTCAGCGCGGGACGCCGCTGCGGCGCGGGGCGTGACCAGACGGAACTCACGGGCTCATTCTAAGCCAGGCGATACAGTGTACGCTAAATGCTACGCTGTACGGCATGCGCGATCCCCTGAAGGCCACCGGGCTCGTGGTGCTGCTCGGCGTGGTCATGACGATGCTCGACACCACGATCGTCAACGTCGCGATCCACTCCCTGGGCCACGAGTTCGGGGTCACCCCGGCGACCATGCAGTGGGTGGTCACCGGCTACCTGCTGGCACTGTCGATGACGGTGCCGATCACCGGCTGGGCCGTCGGCCGGTTCGGCGCCGGGAAGGTCTGGCCGGCCGCCCTCCTGCTGTTCGCCGCCGGGTCGGCGCTCAGCGCGGCCGCCTGGTCGGTGGGCAGCCTGGTCGCCTTCCGGGCCGTACAGGGACTCGGCGGCGGGCTGCTGCTGCCGGTCGGGCAGGTGATGCTCGCCCAGGCGGCGGGCCGGGAGCGGATGGGCCGGGCGATGGCCCTGATCTCCGTTCCCGCGATGCTGGCGCCGGTGCTCGGCCCGGTGGTGGGCGGCCTGCTCGTGGACGGCCCCGGCTGGCGCTGGCTGTTCCTGGTGAACCTGCCCGTCTGCGCGCTCGCGCTGCTCGCGGCCGTCCGGCTGCTCCCCCGCGACCCAGGCACGGGCGGGGGCACGGGCGGGGGCACGGGCGGGGGCACGGGCGGGGGCGGGATGCGGCTGGACGTGACCGGGCTCGCGCTGCTGTCACCCGGCCTGGCGGCCCTGGTCTTCGGCCTGTCGGAGGTCGGTGACGGCGCCTCGCTCGCGCATCCGGCCCTGTGGGCGGGGCTCGCGCTGGTGGCCGGGTTCACCGTGCGCGGACTGCGGACCCCGGGGACGCTGGTGGACCTGCGGTCGTTCGGCGACCGCGGGTTCGCCGCCGCCGTGGGCGCGCTGGCCTGCTACTCGGCGGCGATGTTCGGCGTGACCGTGCTCGTCCCGCTCTACAGCCAGCTCGTCCAGGGCGGCAGCGCCCTGGACGCGGGCCTGCTGCTGGCGCCGATGGGGCTCGGCGCGGCGATCACCATGCCGGTCGCCGGCAAGCTCACCGACAGCCGTGGCCCACGGGGCGTCGCCACCGTGGGGATCGTCGTGGCGGTGGCCGGCATCACCGGGTTCGCCGCCTCCGGGGCGCTGGTGCCGATGCTCGCCTCGATGCTCGTGCTGGGGCTCGGGCACGGGCTGGTCGCGCCCTCCGTCATGGCCGCCGCCTTCCGGACCCTGGACCACGCCGCGATACCGGCCGCGACCACGCTCAGCACCATCGTGGTGCGGGTGGCCGCGCCGTTCGGGGTCGCGTTGCTGGCCGTGCTCCTGCAGGTGTTCGACAGGGCGGCCGTGGCCCAGCCGTTCACCTGGGCGTTCGGCTGCGCGATCGGGCTGGCCACAGGCGCGCTGGTGCCGATCGCGCTCGTAGGATCGAAGGCGTGGAAAGGATCCTCGTCAGCGCCTGCCTGATGGGCCGCCGGGTCCGCTATGACGGCGGCGCCAAGACCAGCTCCGACGAGCGGCTCGCCGCCTGGCTGCGGGAGGGCCGGTTGGTGCCGTTCTGCCCCGAGGTGGAGGGCGGGCTGGCCATTCCCCGGCCCGCCGCCGAGATCGAGGGCGGCGCGGGCGGCGCGGCGGTGCTGTCCGGGACGGCCCGGGTGCTCGCCGCCGACGGCTCCGACGTCACGGCCGCGTTCGTGGCGGGCGCGCGGGCCGCGCTGGAGGCCGCCCGCGCCTGCGGCGCCCGGCTCGCGGTGCTGAAGGAGGGCAGCCCGTCGTGCGGCGCCCTGACGATCTATGACGGTACGTTCAGCGGACGGCGCACTCCTGGCCGGGGCGTCACGACCGCGCTGCTGGAGAGCGCGGGCGTCCGGGTGTTCACCGAGGAGCGGGTCGACGACGCGGCCGCCTATCTGCGCACTCTCGAAACGTAGAACGCGCCGCCCAGGCCGAGCGCGAGCAGGGTCGCCATCGAGCGGTGATACCACGTGTTGAGCACAGTGGCCTCGCCGCCGCCCAGCGCGAGCGCCAGGATCCCGAGCAGCACCCCGGCCAGCGCGACCGCGTGCGCGTAGATCAGCCCGTCCCAGGCCCGCGCCCGCCCGGCCAGCGCGCCGTATCCTCCGGCGAGCGTCGCCACGGCGCAGATCGTCTCCACGATCACGGCCGGGACGATCACCGGCTCGGCCACCGGCCCGAACGCGAACCCGGCGTGCAGCAGCGCCGCCAGCGAGAAGATCAGGCCATAGGCGAGGGAGGCGACGCCCAGGGCCCTGCGCAACACGTCCATACCCTCACCGTGACACCCGGTACGGCGCGCCGAATCACCCCTGAGGCGACGGTCCCGGTACACCGACGGTGGTAGCCGAACAGAAAAGTTCCTCACATCGAGAACCGACGGGCCGCGTGCGAAGTCTTAGAGATGGGGCCCGGAGCAGACCATCGGAACACGGGGAGAGGACACTCGGCGATGCCAGTCGATCTGACCAACGAACGACCCCTGGCCTGGGATTCGGCCAAGCTCGACGCGGACACCAAGAAGATGCTCGACCACTTGCAGCCGAACATTCTGAAGGCGCACGTGCGCGACCACCTGTCCGTCCTGTTCGTCCGCTTCAACGACGTCGCCGCGGGCCGGCGCTACCTGAGGCGGATCGCCGACACGAAGATGAAGTCGGCGCGCCGGCACCTCGAAGAGGTCCGGGACTTCGCCGCGACGGGCCACCGCGGCACGCCTTATGTGGGCATCGGCATCAGCAAGGCCGGCTACCGCGACCTCGGCCACTCGGTCGAGGACCTGCGCAGGTTCGGCGACCAGGCTTTCCGCGACGGCATGAAGCGCCGTGTCGCCGAGGTCCTGGACCCGCCCGTGGCGGAGTGGGACAACTGCTACCAGCGTGAGATCCACGCCGTCATCCTGATCGGTGACGCCGAGCGCGAGCCCGTCGAGGCGCTGCGCGAGGAGCTGCTGAACGACCTGCCCCCCGGTGCCAGGCTGCTGGGCGAGGAGACGGGCCAGGGCATGCACAACCCGGCCGGCGACGGCATCGAGCACTTCGGCTACGTCGACGGCCGCAGCCAGCCGCTGTTCCTCAAGGACGAAGTGGACAAGGAGCCCAAGGAGCACTGGAACCCGGCGTTCCCGCTGAGCAACGTCCTGGTCGCCGACCCGCTGGCGGCCGACCCCGCCCGCCACTTCGGCAGCTACTTCGTCTTCCGCAAACTGGAGCAGAACGTCCGCGCCTTCAAGGAGATCGAGCAGGAGCTGGCCGACAACCTGGGCCTGGCGGACGCCGACCGCGCCCGCGCGGGCGCCATGCTCGTCGGCCGGTTCAAGGACGGCACGCCCGTGACGCTCAAGAGCGAGGCCGCCGGCGGCACGGTCGTCAACGACTTCGCCTTCGACGCCGACGAGGGCAGCAAGTGCCCGTTCAGCGGCCACATCAGGAAGACCAACCCGCGCTCGCACAGCCGCGAAGTGATCATGGCCAGGCGCGGCCAGACGTACGGGCGGCGCGACGACGACGCGTGGGACGACTCACCACCGGAGACCCGGCCCAGCGGCGAGGTGGGCCTGTTGTTCATGGCGTTCAACAGCAGCCTGCAGAGCCAGTTCGAGTTCACCCAGCAGAGTTGGGCGAACAACCCCGACTTCGAGGTCTCCGAGACCGGCCACGACCCGGTCATCGGCCAGGGCGATCGGGACATCAAGGTCACCTACCCCAAGGTGTGGGGCAAGCCCGGGATGTCGCCGCCGCAGACGCAGGTGGCCCAGACCGTCACCATGAAGGGCGGCGAGTACTTCTTCATGCCGTCCCTCGCCTATCTGCGCGCACTGTGATCAGGGGCGCGCGGGATCCCCGGTCCCGCGCGCCCGCCGCTCACCGGCGGGTGATCACGACATCGTCCACACCCGCCTCCACCAGGCTCGCGGTCGACTCGTCCGCCGCTTCCACGAGGATCCGCACGCTCTGGCCGGCGAACGCGGAGAGGTCGGCACCGGCCGTGCCCCACGCGCCGTCACGGTCGGCGGCCGAGCCGAGCCGCTGGAACACCGTGCTCGTGGTGTTCCCCACGACCTTCACCCGGAGGAAGTCGGCGCTGGAGGAGTTGCTGCCGTGCGCGAGATACCACCCCAGCGACAGGTTCAGCGCCCCGTCCGCCGGCAGGGCGATCACCGGTGACCGGATCGAGGTCACGCCGCCGTCGATGTCGTTCGCACCGGCGCTGGAGCCCGCGAGCCGGCCGGTGACCAGCCCGTTGGCGCCGCTCAGGGTGGTGCCGAGCTGCTTGGGCCCGCTGGAGTCGGTGGCCTGCGGGTCGCCGCGCTCCCACTGGCCGGTGGCGGCGGTGTCGGCGCCGTCCGGGTCCACCGTCCAGCCGCCGGCGCTCTCGAAGGTGTCCGACCACACCGTCTCGGGTGCCGCGGCGGTGCCGATCGTCCAGACGGCGTGCGCGATGGCGTCCGTGTTGCGGTCCAGCGCCGTGTCGTCGATGTTGGAGATCGTGTCGCACGAGCGGTGGTAGCACGGGTCGAACGCCTGACCCGCGGTGCCGCCCCAGAGCGCCGCCTGCGCGCTGGTCTTGACGCCCTCCGCCCCGGTGAACGTGCCGCCCGCCGGGATGCCCGCGCTGATGAACGGCCCGTAGTCGGAGCGGCCGTCGAAGTCGGTGCCCCGGGTGGGGACGCCGATGGAGGTGAAGTAGCTCTGCAGGGTCTGCTCAAGCTCCGCCGAGCCGGAAGGGCCGGGGCCGGAGCCCACGCCGTCGGAGTCGTCGCCGTCATAGAGGAAATATCCGGCGTTGGGCGAGCCGACCATGTCGAAGTTCAGATACGCCGTGATCCTGGCGCGCTCGGCGGCCGACAGGCCGTTGACGTAGAACCGGGACCCGCGCAGGCCCAGCTCCTCCGCGCCCCACCAGGCGAACCTCAGGTGCTTGCCCGGCTGCAGCCCTTGCCGCGAGACCTCCAGCGCCACCTCCAGGATCGCCGCCGACCCCGAGCCGTTGTCGTTGATGCCCGCCCCGGCGGTGACGCTGTCGAGGTGGGCGCCGGTCATCAGGACGTCGTCCGGGTCGCCGCCGGGCCAGTCGGCGATCACGTTGTAGCCGGTGGCGCCGTTGTAGGTGAACGGCTGCAGGGTAGTGCTGTAGCCGGCCGCGTCGAGCAGGTCCTGGACATAGGTGGCGGAGGCCAGGTAGCCGGGCCGGCCGTGTGCCCGGGAGCCGCCGTTGGCGGTGGCGATCGACTGCAGCTCGGTGAGATGGGCCTTGACGTTCGCCAGCGGGATGTCCGGGGGTGACAGGCCGGCGGCCGAGGCCATGGGTGAAGCCGTGGGTGAGGTCAGGACCAGGGCGAGGGGGAGGACGAAGGCCGCTGCTAGGGTGCCGGCACGGGCCATGCCTTGGGGGAGGTGAAAGCGCATGTGGCTCCTCCGCGGGATCGATGGGCGCGGTTGGAACGTAACGAGCGCGAAGCACTGTGAACAGACCCATATATTCGACTCGTCTGGGACCGGTCGACAGGGGTCACGGGTGCATGCCCCTCTCTGAGAGCCCGCTCTAAGATCGAGTGCTGAGGGGGGCGAAAAGACCATGTTGCGGGCTTTTTTCAAAAATGAGGCGAGCAGCACCACCGCGCTGCTCGCCGCGACGGTCCTGGCGATGCTCTGGGCCAACTCCCCCTGGGGCGAGACCTACGAGGCCTTCTGGCACACCAGCATGGGGCTGTCGTTCGGCGACGCCACCTTCTCCCTCGACCTGCGCCACTGGGTCAACGACGGGCTGATGACGCTCTTCTTCTTCGTCATCGGGCTGGAGGTCTCGTACGAGGTCCGGATGGGGCAGCTGCGCGACCGCCGGCTGATCGCGGTGCCCGCCATCGCGGCGCTCGGCGGACTGCTCGTCCCCGCGGCCATCTACCTCGCCTTCAACGCGGGCGGGCCCGGCGCCGTCGGCTGGGGCGTGCCGATCGCCACCGACACCGCGTTCGTGCTCGGCCTGCTGGCCGTGGTGGGCGCCCGCTGCCCCGAGCCGCTGCGGGCGTTCCTGCTCACGCTGGCCATCGTGGACGACATCCTGGCCATCATGGTCGTGGCGATCTTCTACACGGAGAGCCTGTCCATCCCGTCGCTGCTCACCGCCGTCGCGCTGCTGGCCGCGATCATGACGCTGCGGTGGCTGAAGATCTGGCGCGCGCCCGCGTACATCGTGCTGGGGTTCGGGCTGTGGCTGGCGACGCTGGAGAGCGGCGTGCACCCCACCCTGGTGGGCATCGCGCTGGGCGTCCTGGTGTTCGTGTACGCGCCCAGCGACCACAAGCTGCTGCGGGCCGGGGAGGCGGTGCAGGAGTTCACCAGCTCCCCCAGCCCCAGGGCCGCCGCCCAGGCGACCCGGCTGGTGCGGATGGCCGTGTCCGTCAACGAACGGCTGCAGATGCGGCTCCACCCGTGGACCGCGTTCGTGATCGTGCCCGTCTTCGCGCTGGCCAACGCCGGGATCCGGCTGGACGCCGAGACGCTGCGCAATGCCGCCACCTCCCCCATCGCCATCGGCGTGGCGCTCGGGCTGCTGGTCGGCAAGCTCATCGGCATCACCATCGGCACCTGGCTGCCGCTCCGGCTCAACTGGGGCGTGCTGCCCGGCAACCTGGTGTGGGGCCAACTCCTGGGCGGTGCGGCGGTGTCCGGCATCGGGTTCACGGTCGCGCTGTTCATCGTGGACCTGGCCTTCGAGGACCCGCGACTGCACAGCGAGGCCAAGATCGGCATCCTGGCCGGGTCACTGCTCGCGGCACTGCTCGGCTGGATCGTCTTCAAGCTGGCCTGGGACCGGGGCGGCGTCTGCGCCCCGCCCGAAGCCGAGCCCGAGGAAGAGCTGCCCGTGCTGCTCAGCGAGCCCGTCGGGCCCGACGACCACGTGCGCGGGCCGAAGAACCCGGCCGTCACCATCGTGGAGTACGGAGACTTCGAATGCCCCTACTGCGGACGGCTCCACCCCATCCTTGAGTCGCTGCGCCACCGGCACAAGGACCTGCGGATCGTCTTCAGACACTTCCCGCTGCGCACGCTGCACCCCCGTGCCGTGCCCGCCGCGATGGCCGCGCAGGCGGCCGCCGACGCCGGCAGGTTCTGGGAGATGCATGACATGCTCTTCGACAACCAGCGCTTCCTCACCGACGAGGACCTGAACCGCTATGCCGCCCAGCTCGACGTGGACCCATGGTCCGACATCCGGCTCCACACGGCCAGGGTCGGGCGGGACGAGGCGTCCGGCCGCGCCAGCGGGGTGCGCGGCACCCCCACGCTCTTCATCAACGGCGTGCGCTATCAGGGCGGACTGGACCTGGAGTCGATCAGCAAGGCAGTGGATCGAGCGCGGCCCCAACCGTAAGACGTCCCCGACCGTCTGGAGACCTGCCCCATGAATGTCGTCAGTCTGATCCCCTCCTTCTTCCTGTGCCTGGTGCCCGTCCTCGGCATCGTGGCGACGGCGATGACGCGGCGCACCCATGGGCGCGCGGCGGTCATCGGCATGATGGGCTGCGTCGCGCTGCTGCTCAGCGCGCTGGCACAGGTCGTGCAGCTCATCCTCCTGTCGACCATGTCCCCCAGGGACGTTCTCACCTTCGTCACGATCATGTCGCTGGTCATGACCGTGCTCACCCTCACGGGCGTCAGTCTGCTGATCTGGGGTGTGGTGGCCCGCCGCCCGGCCGGCCAGCCGCAGCAGCAGCCGCAGCAACCGGCCTGGCAGCAGCCCGGCCGGCAGTCCCCCTGGCAGCAGCCCCAGCCCCAGCAGCCGCCCTGGCAGCCCCACGCCCAGCAACCCAGCAACCCGCAGCCGTACGGCCAGCAAGCCAGCAACCCGCAGCCGTACGGCCAGCGACCCAACGATCAGCAACCCCAGGGCCAGCAGCAGGGCTGGCAGCCGCAGCACGGGCAGCAGTCCGGCTGGCCCCAGCAGCCGTCAGGCGAGCAGCCCCAGCAGGGACAGCAGGGGCAGCAGGGGCAGCAGCCCGGTTGGCAGCCGCCCCACGGTGGTCAGGGCTGACCTGGTCCCGCGCCGGGCGCTTCCCGAAATGCCGACAGGAAATGTGACACTGTTAACGGAAATATCCACTCATAGCCTGAGGGGATCATGAATCCAGAGCAGCCCGACCCAGAGCAGACCATCATGCATCCCCGGCGCGCCACCCCCCAGCCGCAACAGCGCCGGCCGGCACCCCCGTCCCCCCCAGCCGGGTCCCCGGACCCCTCCTACACGCAACGCCTGCCGTACACCCCCGACATGCTCCCCGACGTGCCCGTCTACGAGGCGAAGCAGCCGCGGTCGGGCTGGTGGTGGTTCGTCGTCGTGGGCGGCATCGCGCTCCTGGTGGCGGCGCTGGCGGTGGGCGTCGTGCTGTGGAGCAGCGGCAACAGCTGACCCGCCGCCCCGGCGGCTCCGTTCACGCCCTGATGAAGTCCATGGTCCAGTTCGTCTCCCAGCTCTGCTCGCCGTCCACCGAGAAGGCCTGCTCCCAGCGGCAGGAGTCCGCACCGAGCACGGTCCAGATGAACCGGCAGCGCACCGGCGTGCCCTCGTAGGAGTCGTCGGCGTAGAACTCCCCCCGGTCCCCGTCGAAGGCGCCGACCAGGGGCGGCAGGTCGAGCACGCCCCGGGCGCTGCTCGACCAGTAGATGGACCACAGCCGCGTGCCGGGGTTGAAGACGCGCAGGGTCAGCCCGCTGAACCCCTTGGTGGGGAAGGCGATCTCGTCGAAGTTCGCGGCGCCGTCGAAGTGGCGGGTGGCGACGGACCGGCCGGGGAACTCCTCCCAGTCGTCGCTGCCGGCCAGGGCCTTGGCCAGCCGGCGGTTGGTCACGTTCCAGGTGCCTACGAGGAAGTCGAAGTCGTTCATGGGAGGACCGTAGGGCAGGGTCACTGACAGGTAGTGTCAGTGTGATGCGCGCCTCCCGACTGGTCTCGATCTTGCTGCTGCTGCAGACGCGGGGCCTGATGACCGCCCAGGAGCTCGCCGGCAGGCTGGAGGTCTCGGTGCGGACCATCTACCGCGACATGGAGTCGCTGCACGCCGCCGGGATCCCGCTCTACGGCGACGCCGGCCCCCGGGGCGGCTACCGGCTGCTCGACGGCTACCGGACCAGGCTCACCGGGCTGACGACCGACGAAGCCGAGTCGCTGTTCCTGGCCGGGCTGCCGGGGCCCGCCGCCGAGCTGGGGCTGGGCGCGGTGGTGACGGCGGCGCAGCTCAAGCTGATGGCGGCGCTGCCGGTCGAGCTGCGTGACCGGGCCGGGCGGATCCAGGAGCGCTTCCACCTGGACGCCCCGACGTGGTACCGGGACCCCGAGCCGGTCACCCATCTGCCCGCCGTGGCCGACGCCGTCTGGAACGAGCACCGGCTCCAGGTGCGTTACCGCCGCTGGAAGGCGCCTCAGGAGGTTGAGCGCCGCCTGGAGCCGTACGGGCTGGTCGTCAAGGCCGGGCGGTGGTATCTGGTGGCCCGCAGCGGCGAGGACGTGCGCACCTACCGGGTGTCGCAGATCCTCGACCTGCACCCGCTGCCCGAGCGCTTCACCAGGCCGGGCGACTTCGACCTGGCGGCCTACTGGCAGTCCTACCTGGCGGAGTTCGAGGCCCGGCTGCGGCGCGGGGAGGCGGTGGTGCGGCTGTCGCCGCGCGGGCTGGAGCGCCTGCCCGACCTCATGACGCCCGGTGTGGTGACGGCGGCGCGGCAGAGCGCGGAGCCGCCGGACGCGCGGGGCTGGACGCGGGTGACGGTGCCCATCGAGTCGGTCGACCACGCGGTGGGCGAGTTCCTCCGGCTGGGCGCCGACGCCGAGGTGCTCTCCCCGGCCGAGCTGCGCGAGCGCGTGGCCGCCACCGCCGAGGAGCTCACCCTGCTGTACGGGTCATCACCTGGAACCGACGGGTGACCTCGTATCCGGCCTTGCGGTAGAGGTGACCCGCCGGGCTCGCCTCGTCCGCCCACAGGAACCACGACGAGTGCAGCCCTTCGGCGCGCATCCTGGCCATGGTCAGGTGGAGCAGGATCCTGCCGAGCCCGGTGCCACGCTCCCCCGCGTCCACCCCGAACGGCCCGAACCTCTCCCGGATCCCCCGGTAAGCCCCGAACATCGCGAACCCCACTATGCACTCTTTTTTCGCGATGACCATCCGCTGCGGGTCGGCGTGCCGCCTGATCGCCTCACCCCAGTCGGGGTTGAAGGCCCCCGCCGCGAACCTGATGAGCTCCGGCAGCTCACCGTCCACCGGCGGGCGGAAGACGTACCCCTCGCTCTCCCGCGCGGCCCGCAGCCTCCCCACCTCGTCAGGCGGCACATGACCGACCAGCGTGCGGCCCATGGCGACCGGCGAGGAGCGGGTCTCGAAGCCGAGCCCCCGCAGCAGCCCGAACCCGTCGGGATACAGCTCCACGTCCACCCCGGGCAGCACGTAATGAGGCGTGTAGGAGGCGAAGTCGACGCGCGTCCTGCCCCGCTGCCGCAGGAACTCCAGCGCCTCGCCGAGAAGCCGCCGCCCCAGGCCGCGCCCCCGCTGCTCCGGCACGACGAAGAAGAACGGGATCCAGCCCGTGTCCGGCTCCAGATCGGCCCCCGGCGCCTGCGGGGTCAGCCTGCGGACGCCGTACGCGCATCCCGCCACCCGGCCGTCCACCACCGCGACCCGCAGCCCTGCCGGGTCGAAGTTGGGGTCGAGCAGCACGCAGTCGCGCAGCCACACGGCGGTCGTGGGGTCACCCGGCATGCTCCTGTTCCAGGCGTCCACGAGGGCGGTCTCGTCCCCCGCCGTGAACGCGCGGACAGTCACCATCACCGGCTCCTTCCCCTGGCTTTCCGGCCAGCCTCCCGGCACCCGCCCACCGTGGTCAAGCCGTTCCGGGCAACGATTTTCCCCGTACGTGCACGTACCGAAAAAATCCTTCAGTCGCGGAGCCTGACGCTGACCTGAGCGCCCACCTCGTCGAAGCCGAGCGCCCGAGCCACCCGGCGGGAAGCCTCCGGCCGGGCCCGCCACTGCGGGAGCAGCCCGCGCTCCAGCGCGTCCGCGACCGCCGCGGACGCCACGGCCTTGGCCAGCCCCTCGCCCCGGCGGTGGGCGGCGGTCAGCACCGACACATGCGCCGCCGTGTTGAGCCACGGCCGATACCCGGCCACGGCGACCACCTCCTGCCCCTCGCGCAGCACGAACGCGTCCGAAAGGATCTCCCGGAGCCCGCTCTCACCGGTCTCCGCCTCGTCGGCCGCGTCCAGCAGGGCCCGCACACCCGCGTCCCCCGCCTGAAGCCGCTCCACCGCGGCGCTCCCCTGCGCGGCGACGAACCCGCCGGCGTCGACGTAGGCCAGCGACGCCGGCCCGAGGACATCGTCGACAGGCAGCGCCCCAGGCAGCCGCCCGAGGTCGGCGAGGAGGTCGGCAAGGCCGGGCAGCGCGCCGGGCGACGGCCGCCGGCCGGTGCGGCCCGTGCGTCCCGTGAGCGCTCGCGCGGACCGCCCAGGGTCGGTGGGGCCGGTGAGCGCCGCCCGCAGGGGGACGGCCGAGGCCTCGTCGGGCACCGTCGCGAGCACCGCCCCGCAGATCGCGACGACCCCCGCCCATCCGGCCGGGCACAGCCACGACCCGGCCGAGACGACCACCCGCACCTGCCCCGGCTCGGGAAAGCTCACCGGAACACGAGCCAGGTCGGCCCACAACCGACGGGCGCGATCGAGATGCGACATCCGGCCATGATAGGGACGCCCCGCGTCCACCCCTCAGACGGAGGTCGGCATCGGCCCGCCGTTGTAGGTCATGGCGTCCAGGAAGGCGCTCACGAGGTCCACCTCGGTGCCGGCGGCGTCCGCGTACGCCCGGTGGAGGTTGAGCACCACCCTCTCGGCGTCCGCCCACTTCACGAACTCCCCCAGGTCGGCCCCCTGCGCCGCCTGCAGCGGCGTGAGCCCGTCCTGCCGCCCCCTGCGCGCGACGTCGGCCACGAACCGGTAGTAGCGCTCGTGCGCCGCCAGGACACCGGGCAGGGCGCTCGCGTCGGCCAGCGGCCCATGACCGGGGACGACGTGCTCGGGCTCGAAGGCCGCCAGCCAGTCCAGCGACCTCAGCGCCCCTTCCACCGACCCCATCAGCAGCATCGGGGTCAGCCCGTGGAACAGCAGGTCACCGGCGAACAGCACCCGCTCCTCCGGCAACCACGCCACCACGTCCCCGGGCGTGTGCGCGGCATGACCGGGGTGCCGCAACTCGATCCGCCGCCCGCCGGTGAAGAGCGTCAGCTCCGACGAGAAGACCACCGACGGGGTACGGCGCGTCACGTTCCCCCAGTCGGGCACCGGCTCCCAGACCGGCGGGCACCCGTCGATCAACGGGTCGGCGAGCAGCGCGTCCCGCATCGCCGTATGCCCGAAGATGACCGTCTCGTCAGGCAGCAAGCTGTTGCCGTAGGTGTGGTCGCCGTGCTGGTGGGTGTTCACCGCCATCCGCACCGGGGCGCCGCCGGTGGCCTCCGCGACCGCCGCCAGGAACCTGCGGGTGCGCGGCTCGGTCGCGCAGGTGTCGACCAGCACGGTCCCCTCGTCGCCGGTCACCACCCCGGCGTTGTTGACCCACCAGGTGCCGTCCGGCTGCACCCAGGCGAACACCCCCGGCGCGACCTCGTGCAGTCTCGCCTCGTCCGGCTGATTCTCCACCGCTGTTCCTCCCCCGGGCTTCGCTCATGTCGGCGTGGTGGCATGAGCGGAGAAATAATGACCCTTCGAGATCTAACACCAGCGCGGCTGGGAGTCGCGCCAGAACTTCACTCCTTAGAGACGGCCCACGCCCGAACACCACCCCTGAAAGACGGCTCGCGCCCGAACTCCACTCCGCCAGGACGGCATGGCAGGGTGGCGGTCATGCTGATCGTGATGAGCGGACTGCCGGGCGCTGGCAAGAGTGCGGTGGCGGAGGAGCTGGGCCGCCGCATCCCCGCGCCGGTGCTGTCGGTCGACCCGGTCGAGGCCGCGATGTGGCGCGCGGGGATCGACCGCGGCCAGCCGACCGGTCTGGCGGCCTACGTCGTGGTCGAGGCGCTCGCCGGTGAGATCCTCGCGCTCGGCCAGCGGGTGATCGTGGACGCGGTGAACGACGCTGAGGAGGCCAGGGAGCAGTGGCGGGCCCTGGCCCGCCGCAGTGGCGCCGCGCTGCGCCTGATCGAGGTGATCTGCTCCGACCCGGACGTGCACCGGCGACGGCTGGCGGACCGCCGGCGCGGCCTTGACGGCTTCCCGGAGCCGACCTGGGCCTCGGTGCAGGCCCGCCGCGCCGCCTTCACGAACTGGCGTGCGGATCGCCTGATCCTGGACTCCATCGCCTCGCCGGCGGACAACGCGCGCACGGCCCTGGCGCACCTGGGGCGCTGAACCGAAAAAGGCCTGCGGGATGTTTCCCGCAGGCCTTCTTCAAAGGGGTGGAGCTATAGGGATTCGAACCCTAGACCTCCTCCATGCCATGGAGGCGCGCTACCAACTGCGCCATAGCCCCTGGTCACCGCGTGGAGCATGCTCTTTGCGGCGCTCGGAGAGCATATAGCCATCCAGAGGATTCGCCTAATCGGCAGCCGATCAGCCCGTACGGCGCGGGCCGTACGGGCTGGTCGGAGCCTTCACTGGCGCCCTTCGGCGTCAGGACTGTCGTCGCCGCTGATCGGCTCGGGCAGGGTGCCGGCGTTGTGCTCCAGCAGCCGCCACCCTCGCCGTCCCTGCTCCAGCACGGACCACGAGCAGTTGCTCAGCCCGCCGATGGCGGACCACGTCTCCTGCGGCAGCCCGAGCAGCTCGCAGATGCCCAGCCGCAGCGCCGCGCCGTGGGAGGCGACGACCAGCAGCCCGTCATCGTCGAGTTTGGCCGCCCAGCGCCGCATGGCCGCGGCGACCCGGGCGGCCACCTCCGTCACGGGCTCTCCGTCGGGCGCCTCCCAGGCGACGTACTCCTGGGGCCAGCGCTCGGCGATCTCCGCGCGGGTGAGGCCCTCCCACTGGCCGCCGCCGCGCTCGCGGAAGTCCTTGTCCACCGCCACGTCGAGCCCGGCGAGGCGGCCGAGCGCGAGGGCGGTGTCGTTGGCCCGCTGGAGGTCGGAGGAGACGATGAGGGTGGGCCGCAGCGCGGCGAGCAGCGAGGCCGCCCGCGCCGCCTGGGCGATGCCCTGCTCGTTGAGCTGAATGTCGGAGTGGCCCTGAAAGCGCTGCTCGACGTTCCACAGGGTCTGCCCATGTCTGAGGCAGACGATCCGCTTGCTCAAGTGCGGGCCCTCTGGATGTTGGCCTGCATGACGCTCTCCGGCAGGCTGATCGCCGGGCAGTCCTTCCAGAGGCGCTCCAGCGCGTAGAAGGTGCGGTCCTCCTCATGCTGGACGTGCACGACGATGTCGATGTAGTCGAGAAGCACCCAGCGGCCTTCGCGCTCGCCCTCCCGGCGCACCGGCTTGGCGTCCGCCTCGGCGCGCAGCCTGTCCTCGATCTCGTCGACGATGGCGCGGACCTGACGATCGTTGGTTGCGGAGCAGAGCAGGAAAGCGTCGGTGATGACGAGCTGCTCGCTGACGTCATAGGCGAGGATGTCGTCGGCCAGCTTGTCCGCCGCGGCCTCTGCGGCGATTCTCACGAGCTGGACGGCTCTGTCGGTTGCTGTCACGATGCGGGTCGGTCCTCCTGTGTCGACAACACTCCCTCATGTTGAGGGTACCCGTTACGACCGTGACGCCCCACGTGTGACGCGATTCGTTCAGGCATGGGCGTGATACAGGCCGCGCTTGTTGATGTACTGCACGATCCCGTCGGGCACGAGATACCAGATGGGCTCCCCCTTCTCCACCCGCTGTCTGCACTCCGAGGAGGAGATGGCCAGCGCGGGGATCTCCAGCAGCGTCACCCTGCCCTCGGGCAGCCCTGGGTCATGGAGCGTGTGACCGGGCCGGGTGCAGCCGACGAAGTGGGCGAGCTCGAACAGCTCCTCGGCGTTCTGCCAGTCGAGTATGGCGCCGAGGGCGTCCGCCCCGGTGATGAAGTACAGCTCGGCCTCGGGGCCGTACTTCTCCGAGATGTCCCGCAACGTGTCGATGGTGAAGGTCGGTCCCGGCCGGTCCACGTCCACCCTGCTGACGGAGAAGCGGGGGTTGGACGCGGTGGCGATCACCGTCATCAGGTAGCGGTCCTCGGGCGCGGAGACCTCGCGCTCCGCCTTCTGGTACGGGCGGCCCGTGGGGACGAAGACGACCTCGTCGAGCTCGAAGTGGTGGGCCACCTCGCTGGCGGCGACCAGGTGGCCGTGATGGATGGGATCGAATGTGCCTCCCATCACTCCCACACGTCGCTTCCCCTGGATACCAGGCGCGTTCATCATGAAACGGACCTTACGCGGAGGCCTTATCACAACATGACAGGACCCCCCTCGGTGATGTCCGCGCATCACTCCCGTTGCGGACGTAGCATGCCGGGCATGACGACCACCCCGGACCGCAACCGCGTCCAATTGCCCGGCATCTCGTCCCGTGCCTACGAACACCCCGCAGACCGGTCGGCCCTGGTCGCTCTGCGGAAGTTGAGCGGGTTCGACACGGTTCTCAAGCAAATGTCCGGCCTCATCAGCGAGCGCCGCCTGCGCCTGATGTACCTCGCGTCGGCCGTGCGCGTGAGCGAGACCCAGTTCCGCTCCCTCTACGACATGGGCCGCGACGCCGCCTACACCCTTGACCTGCACCGCATTCCCGAGATCTACGTCCAGCAGGACCCGCAGGTCCAGGCCAAGGCCATCGGCTTCGACGACCCGTTCATCGTCGTGACCACCGGCCTGCTCAACCTCATGAACGAGGAGGAGCAGCGCTTCGTCATCGGGCACGAGACCTCGCACATCCTGTCGGGCCACGCCGTCTACCGGACGATGCTCGACATCCTCACCCGCCTGGCCACCCGCGTGGCCTGGATCCCGCTCGGCTACATCGGCCTGCGCGCCATCGTGGCCGGCCTGGAGGAGTGGTACCGCAAGTCGGAGCTCTCCTCCGACCGCGGCGGCCTGCTCACCGGCCAGGACCCCGAGGCGGCCAAGCGCGCGCTGATGAAGCTCGCCGGCGGCGACTACACCCACGAGATGAACATCGAGGCCTTCCTCGCCCAGTACCAGGAGTACGACACCGCGGGCGACCTGCGCGACGGCTTCCTCAAGGTGCTCAACCTGCTCGGCACCACCCACCCGTTCGCCGTGGTGCGCGTGGCCGAGCTGGACAAGTGGCAGCGCAGCGGCGAGTACGACCGCATCATCGGCGGCGACTACCCACGCAGGGAGGACGACGCCAGCGCCAGGGTCACCGACGAGATGAAGGCGGCCGCCGATTCCTACCGCAGGTCCTGGTCGGAGTCCCAGGACCCGTTCATCGGCGTACTGCGTGACGTGGCCGAAGGCGCCGTCGGCGCGGGCGAGCGCATCTTCAACAGGTTCGCGCGCCGCGACGGCCAGAGCTGACAGTCTGAGCCGCCAGTCCGAGCTGACAGTCTGAGCTGACGGGGTCAGAGCAGCAGGGCGATCGCGCGCACGGCAGCCGCGCACAGGGCGACGAAGCCGCCCAGCACGGCCAGTGCGCGCAGCCCTTCCCTGCGCAGCTCCGGCAGCCGGGAGCCGACCCGCTCGATCTCCCGGCCGGTGATGCCCCCGCACAGCATGCCGAACACCACGCCCGCCACGGTGACCGGCGCGGGCTGCTGCCACCAGGACGAATCGATCACGCCGCCGCCGGTGATCCAGAGCGCTCCGCCCGCCGCCACCGCGACGGGCGCGCCGGGCCACACGACCGCCGTCGTGGCCGCGCCCACCAGCGCGAACGGGAACAACAGCACCCGCAACGTCACCCGGACCCGCCGCGAGGTGCGTTTCCTGACCATCCAGTGGCCCATCCAGAGCGTCCTGGTCAGCACCACGAACACGGCCGTGATGCCGATGGAGGCGATCGGCCACATCACCGACGCCACCACACACGGCACGGCCAGCACGGCGAGCAGCACCAGCGCCGTGTTGCCGGCCGGCAGCGTGGTGGCCTCGGACCTGAGCCTGGCCTCGCGGGCGGTCGTCTGGGACCTGGTACGGGCCCGTACGGCCGTCTGAGCGCCCTCACGGACGCGGCTGCGCACCGCCGCGCCCCTGCCGTCGGCGCCCACCCGGCTCCGCGCCGTCGTCTTGCCGTCCTCACCGCGCGCCCGCGACGACGGCGTCTTGCCGTCGTCCCCGCGCGCCCGTGACAAGGGCGTCTTGCCGTCATCCCCGCGCACCCGGGACGGTGACGCCTGGCCGTCGTCGACACGTCCCCGGGCCTTGACGTCGTCGCCACGGCTCCGAGCCGGCGGCACCTTGCCGTCGTCGCCCCGTGCCCGCGCCTTCACGTCCTCGCCACGGCTCCGGGACAGCGGCGCCTTGCCGTCGTCACCCCGGCTCCGGGGCGTCGGCTTGCCGTCGTCCACGGCGCGGCCCCGTGGCGGCGGCACCTTCCCGTCGGTGGTCGCGCGGGCGCGGGGCTGTGCCTTGCCGTCAGCGGCCGTACGGGAGCGAGGCGAGGGCACCTTGCCGTCAGCGCGCGGGCGCGGCGTCACGGGCTCCTCACCGGCGCGCCCGCGCGGCGGCACGGACTTGGCGTCCTCCACCGTACGGCCCCGCGCCTCCTCCTCGGCGGCCCCGGCCCTGGGCTCGGCCTCGGAGGTGCTGGTCGCCTTGGCCAGCCGGGCCAGGCGGTCGGCCAGCAGCGCCGCGGTGGGCCGTTTGCCCGGCTCGCGGTTGAGCGCCGCCCGCACCAGCGGCAGCAGCGCCACCGGGACGCCCTTGAGGTCGGCCTGGCCGTTCAGCACCGCGTACATCTGCGCCTCGGGCGTGCCGCGCCCGAACGTCGGCCGGCCGGTGGCGGCGAACGCCACCGTGGCCGCCCAGGCGTGCACGTCGGCGGGCGACTCCACCTGCTCGTCGGCGAAGATCTCCGGCGCGGTGTAGCCGGGCGTGCCGAGGAACGTGCCGGTCATGGTGAGCCGGGTGGCGTCGATCACCTGCGCGATGCCGAAGTCGATGAGCACCGGGCCGTCGGCGCCCATGATGATGTTGCCGGGCTTGAGGTCGCGGTGCACGATCCCGGCCGCGTGGATGATGGCGAGCGCGGTGGCGATGCCGTGGGCGAGATCGACGAGCTGCGCCAGGTCCAGCGACCCCTGCTTGCGCACGAGGTCCAGCAGCGTGGCGCCCTCGATGTGGTCCATGACCAGGTAGGGGCGAGCGCACGACAGGTCGGCGTCGAGGACCTTCGCCACGTACGGGCTCTCGACCCTGCGCAGTGCGCGGACCTCGCGTTCGAGCCTGATGCGTGAGGAATCGTCCTCGCTGAGGTCGTGCAGCACCTTGAGTGCGACACGCTCACCACGGCGAGCGCTCGCGAGGTAGACCTCGCCCATGCCGCCACGGCCAAGCCGCTCAAGCAGGGTGTAAGGCCCGACCTTGCCGAGCTTGCTCACCGTCCCTCCCCGCTCGGCGCGCCCATAAGGGACACAACCCTAGCGCCGAGACGGGGAAAGACGGCCGCGGCGCGCCGAAGGCTCGGCCGCGAAGGTGGGAACGCCCCGCCCGCAGACCGTCGAGCCCCGCCCGCAGACCGTCGAGCCTCGCCCACAGACCGTCGAGCCCCGCTCCTGCCTCCTACGGCCCAGCCTCTTACGACCCTGCCTCCTACGGTGCCGGGTCCTGTCCGCCGATCCGGTCAGCTGCCTGACCCCGCGATGACCGTGCCCTCTGACGTGCGCAGGTGGCCGTCGCCGGTGTAGACCCACTTGGTGGAGGTCAGCTCGGGCAGGCCCAGCGGGCCGCGCGCGTGCAGCTTCTGGGTGGAGATGCCGATCTCCGCGCCGAAGCCGAACTCGCCGCCGTCGGTGAACCGGGTGGAGGCGTTGACCGCGACCGCCGCCGAGTCCACCAGCGACACGAACCTGCGGGCCGCCTGCTGGGAGCGGGTCACGATCGCCTCGGTGTGGCCGGAGCCGTAACGCCTGATGTGCGCCACGGCCTCCTCCAGGGAGCCGACGACGGCGGCGGCGATGTCGTAGGAGAGGTATTCGGCGAAGAAGTCCTCCTCGGTGGCGGGCACCACCTCGCCGTGGCGGGCGATCGCCTCGTCGCCGTGCACCGTCACGCCCGCCGCCTTGAGCGCGTCGAGCGCCTTCGGCACGAAGTCCCCTGCCACGTCGGCGTGCACCAGGAACGTCTCGGCCGCGTTGCACACCGAGGGCCGCTGCGCCTTGGCGTTGACCAGGATCTCCACGGCCAGCCCCTGGTCGGCCTCGGCGTCGACGTAGACGTGGCAGTTGCCGACGCCGGTCTCGATCACCGGCACGGTCGACTCCTCGACCACCGAGTTGATGAGCGACGCGCCGCCGCGCGGGATCAGCACGTCGACCAGCCCGCGAGCGCGCATCAGCTCCTTGACGGAGTCCCGGGTGAGGCCCGGGACGAGCTGCACGGCCCCGGCCGGGACCTCGGTGCCCGCCAGCGCCTCCTGCATGACGCGCACCAGCGTGGTGTTGGAGGAGTAGGCGCTGGAGGAGCCCCGCAGCAGCACCGCGTTGCCGCTCTTGAGGCAGAGCGCGGCGGCGTCGACGGTGACGTTGGGGCGGCCCTCGTAGATGATCCCGATGACGCCCATCGGCACCCTCAGCTGGCGCAGCTCCAGCCCGTTGGGCAGGGTGGAGCCGCGCACCACCTCGCCCACGGGATCGGGCAGGTCGGCCACCTGCCGCACCGCCTCGGCGATGGCGCCGATCCGGGCCTCGTCGAGCCGGAGCCGGTCGACCATGGCCTCGGAGGTGCCCTGCGCCCTGGCCCGCTCGACGTCCTCGGCGTTGGCCTCGACGATCTCGGCGGCGTGCGCGACCAGCGCATCGGCGACGGCACGCAGCGCCCGGTCCTTGGGCGCCCGCGGCAGCGGGGCCAGCTCGGCGGCGGCCTCCCGTGCGGCGTGGGCGACCCGTAGGAACTCTGTTGTCATGCCTTCACTCCGCGTGCTCGTCGTCGGACCTCAGCTGTGGGACTCCAGTATGACGATGTCGTCACGGTGAATCAGCTCGCGTTCATATTCCGGACCGAGTGCGACGGCCAGCTCCCTGGTGGAGCGCCCGAGCAGCTCGGGGATCTCACCGGCGTCGAAGTTGACCAGTCCGCGCGCCAGCACCCGCCCACGCGGTCCGCACAGGTCGACTGGGTCACCGGCGGCGAACTCGCCCTCGACCGAGGTGACCCCGGCGGGCAGCAGCGACTTGCGCCGGGTGACGACGGCCTCGACCGCGCCCGCGTCGAGATGCAGCCGCCCGCGCCCGGTGGCCGCGTGGGCCAGCCACAGCAGCCGGGTGCCCGGATGCCGGCCGCCCGGGTGGAAGAAGGTGCCGACGTCGGCCCCGGCCAGCGCCTGGGCGGCGTGCGCGGCGGCGGTCAGCATCACCGGCACGCCCGCGCCGGTGGCGATCTTGGCCGCCTGCACCTTGGTGATCATGCCGCCGGTGCCGACCCGGCCGGCGCTCCTGCCCAGCTCGACACCGACCAGGTCCTCCGGCCCGCGGATCTCCGCCAGCCGCCGCGACCCGGCCCGGCTGGGCGGGCCGTCGTACAGTGCGTCCACGTCGGAGAGCAGCACCAGCGCGTCGGCCCTGATGAGATGGCTGACCAGGGCCGCCAGCCGGTCGTTGTCGCCGAAGCGGATCTCGTCGGTGGCGACGGTGTCGTTCTCGTTGACGATCGGCACGATGCCGAGGTCCAGCAGCCGGTCCAGGGTGCGCTGGGCGTTGGCGTGGTGGGCCCGGCGCATCATGTCGTCGGCGGTCAGCAGCACCTGCCCGACGCGCAAACCGTACCGGGCGAAGGAGGAGGTGTAGCGGGCGACCAGCACGCCCTGGCCGACCGACGCGGCGGCCTGCTGCGTGGCGAGGTCGCGAGGTCGCGAGGCCAGCCCGAGCGGGCCGAGACCCGCCGCGATCGCACCTGAGGAGACCAGGACGATCTGCGTGCCCGCGCGCCGGCGCGTCGCGAGCACGTCCACGAGCGCGTCGACCCGGTCCACGTCGATCGTGCCCTCTGGGGTGGTGAGCGAGGACGATCCGACCTTGACGACGACCTTGGACGCTGACCTCAGCTGTTCGCGCACGTCCAAAGCTTATCCGAGCCTTTCTGACGGCTTTGCCGCTGCGGTCACACCAGCCGGTTGTCGGAGCCGCGTGGCCCCTGCCGCACCGCCTCGGCGTTGAGCGTGGGCTGCCAGTCGAAGACGTACCCGCCCTCCATCGGCCCGATCACGACCTCCGCCCCGGCGGTGGCACCGGCCTTGACCAGCTCCTGCTCCACCCCGAGCCGCTCCAGCCGGTCGGCGAGATAGCCCACGGCCTCGTCGTTGGTGAAGTCGGTCTGCCTGATCCACCGCTCCGGCTTCTCGCCGGTCACCTGGAAGATGGTGTCGTTCACCCGGCGCACCTGGAATCCGGCCTCGCCGAGCTGCTTGGGCCTGATGACCAGCCGCGTCGGCTCCTCGACCGGCCGGTTGGCGCGGGCGGCGGCCACCCACTCCCCCATCGCGAAGGTCAGCTCGCGCAGCCCGTCGTGGGTGGCGGCGGACACGGTGAAGACCCGCAGCCCCCGCTCCTCGAACTCGGGGCGTACCAGCTCGGCCAGCTCGCGGGCGTCGGGCACGTCCGACTTGTTCAGCACGACCATGCGCGGGCGGCCTTCGAGCTTGCCGTACGCCCGCAGCTCGGCCTCGATCACCTCGTAGTCGGTGACGGGGTCGCGCCCCGGCTCCATGGTGGCGCAGTCGATGACGTGCAGCAGCATGTCGCACCGCTCGACGTGGCGCAGGAACTCGTGGCCCAGCCCCTTGCCCTCGGAGGCGCCGGGGATCAGCCCCGGCACGTCGGCGACGGTGAAGATGTGGTCGCCCGCCGTCACCACGCCCAGGTTGGGGATCAGGGTGGTGAACGGATAATCGGCGATCTTGGGCTTGGCCGCGCTCAGCGCCGCGATCAGCGACGACTTGCCCGCGCTGGGGAAGCCGACCAGCGCCACGTCGGCGACGCTCTTGAGCTCCAGCATGACGTCCAGCGCGTCACCGGGCTCGCCGAGCAGCGCGAACCCCGGAGCCTTCCGCTTGGCGCTGGCCAGTGCGGCGTTGCCGAGCCCGCCGTGCCCGCCCTGGGCGATCACGTAACGGGTCCCCACGCCCACCAGGTCGACCAGCACCTCGCCGCTCTGGGCGTCCTTGACGACGGTGCCGCTGGGCACCGGCAGGACCACGTCGCCGCCGTTGGCCCCGTCCCGGTTGGAGCCCTGGCCCTGCTTGCCGCTGTCGGCCTTGCGGTGCGGGCGGTGGTGGTACTCGAGCAGTGTGGCGGTGTTGGGATCCACTTCGAGGATCACGTCGCCGCCGCGCCCGCCGTTGCCGCCGTCGGGGCCGCCCAGCGGCTTGAACTTCTCCCGGTGCACGGAGGCGCAGCCGTTCCCCCCGTCACCGGCCCTGACATGCAGGATCACCTGGTCCACGAAGTCCGGCATTTCCGCTTCTCCTCCATCGGCCCCTGGGGCCCTCATGCGATCCTCGCCGATGGCGAGTCCTGCCTCAAACATCAGGCGCGGCACCGGTCACGGCGCCGCGCCACAAACAGCGAAAGGGTGGATCGGCAGGCGATCCACCCTTTCTACAACCCGCGACGCGGCGTATTTACTCCGCGACGGGGACGATGCTCACGGCGCGACGACCGCGCTTGGTGCCGAACTGCACGTGGCCCGCGGACAGCGCGAACAGCGTGTCATCGCCACCACGGCCGACGTTGTCGCCGGGGTGGAAGTGGGTGCCACGCTGACGGACGATGATCTCGCCCGCGTTGACCAGCTGGCCGCCGAAGCGCTTGACGCCCAGGCGCTGAGCGTTGGAGTCGCGGCCGTTCCGGGTGGACGACGCGCCCTTCTTGTGTGCCATCTCTAACTCCCGATCAGGCCTGGTCGATACCGGTGATCTTCACCTGGGTGTACCGCTGACGGTGACCCTGGCGCTTCTTGTAACCGGTCTTGTTCTTGTACTTGAGGATGCGGATCTTGGGGCCCTTGGTCTCACCGAGAATCTCGGCGCTGACCATGAACTTGCCCGCCTCCGTGGTCACATCGCCGTCGTTGACGACGAGCACCGTCGGCAGCGAAACCGAAGAGCCGACCTCGCCGGCGACCTTGTCCACCTCGAGGACGTCACCGACGGAGACCTTCTGCTGCCTGCCGCCGCAACGAACGATCGCGTACACCGCGGAACCCTTCTACTGACTCACTGTTGCGATCCATCGGCCATCCCCTGCGGAATGGCCGCTGACTCCGAATGCTGCGCCCGTCATTCGGCCCATCTGGAACCGACGAACCGTGGGGCGCGCCAACAGGGCACGTCACCTGACGCACCGGTTGTCTAGGGTACCGGATTAACGGCGCCCTAGGCGAACCGGACGATTCATCGGACAGTCCACCGAGCAGCGCTGCTACTCGCCGGACCTGGCTCGGCGGGAGCGTCGCCGCCCCCTGCCGGATGTCTGGCCGGCCTGGTCGTCCTCGGTCGGGACGTCTTCAAGCGCATCGGTCACGGTATCACGACCGGCGGAGTCCTTGGCCGCGGAAACCTTCTCCGAGACCGCCTTCTCCACTGCCATCTTGCCCTGGGTGCCACGCGGCTCGGGCTTGTGCTCGACCGGCTCCGTGGAGACGATCAGGCCGCGCCCGTTGCAGCAGTCACACGGCGTCGAGAACGCCTCCAGGAGCCCCTGACCGACCCGCTTACGCGTCATCTGCACCAGACCCAGCGACGTCACCTCGGCCACCTGGTGCTTGGTCCTGTCGCGCGCCAGGCACTCCAGCATCCGCCGCAGCACCAGGTCGCGGTTGGACTCCAGCACCATGTCGATGAAGTCGATGACGATGATGCCGCCGATGTCGCGCAACCTGAGCTGGCGGACGATCTCCTCGGCCGCCTCCAGGTTGTTGCGGGTGACGGTCTCCTCCAGGTTGCCGCCCTGGCCGGTGAACTTGCCGGTGTTGACGTCGACGACGGTCATCGCCTCGGTCCGGTCGATCACCAGGGAGCCGCCGCTCGGCAGCCACACCTTGCGCTCCATCGCCTTGCCGAGCTGCTCGTCGATCCGGTACGACTCGAACACGTCGCCCTGCTCGCCGTCCCACTTCGACAGCCGCTCGCCCAGGTGCGGCGCGACGTACTGCACGTACTCGTCGACCGTCTCCCAGGCGCCCTCACCCTGCACGACCAGCGAGGTGAAGTCCTCGTTGAAGACGTCACGGACCACCCGGACGGTCAGGTCCGGCTCGGCCGAGAGCAGTTCGGGCGGGCTGGCGTTCTTGGCCTTCTTCTGGATGGCCTCCCACTGCGCCGACAGGCGGGCCACGTCGCGGGCCAGCTCCTCCTCCGAGGCGCCCTCCGCCGCCGTACGCACGATCACGCCGGCGTTCTCGGGCATGACCTTCTTCAGGATGCTCTTGAGCCGGGTGCGCTCCTTGTCGGGCAGCTTGCGGCTGATGCCGGTCATCGAGCCGTCGGGCACGTAGACCAGGTAGCGGCCGGGCAGGCTGATCTGCGAGGTCAGGCGGGCGCCCTTGTGACCGATCGGGTCCTTGGTGACCTGCACCAGCACCGACTGACCGGACTTCAGCGCCGACTCGATGCGCTTGGGCTGGCCTTCCATGCCGGCGGTGTCGAAGTTGACCTCACCGGCGTACAGGACGGCGTTGCGGCCCTTGCCGATGTCGATGAAGGCGGCCTCCATCGACGGCAGCACGTTCTGGACCTTGCCCAGGTAGACGTTGCCGACGTAGGACTGGCTGGCCTCGCGGTTGACGTAGTGCTCGACGAGGACGCCGTCCTCCAGCACCGCGATCTGCGTACGGTCGCCCGTGCGGCGCACCACCATCATCCGGTCGACGGACTCCCGGCGGGCCAGGAACTCCGACTCGGTGATGATCGGCGGACGCCTGCGGCCGAGCTCACGGCCCTCGCGGCGGCGCTGCTTCTTGGCCTCCAGCCGGGTGGAGCCACGCACGCTCTGCACGCCGTCGGTGGCGATGTCGTGCGCGGCGGCGCGTCCCGAGCGGGGCGCGCGGATGCGGACGACCGTGTTGGGCGGGTCGTCCCCGGCGGGCTCGGCGACCTCCTCGTCGGTGCCGCGCCTGCGCCTGCGGCGGCGGCGACGGGAGCCGGTGCCCTCATCCTGGGACTCCTCGGGCTGCTCCTCCTCGCCCTCCTCCTCGGTGTCCTCGCCGTCGTCGGCGTCGTCACGCTCGCGCGACTTGCCACGGCCCCGGCCACCCCTGCGGCGACGCCGGCGGCGGCTGCCGCCCTCGTCGTCCTGCTCGTCGGAGCCGTCATCGACGTCGTCCTCGGTGACGGCCTCCTCGGCCGCCTCCTCGATCACCTCGGCGACCGGCTCGGGCTGCGGCTGGGGCTGCGGCTCGGGACGCACCGGCTTGGCCTGCGTCGGGTCGGGCGCCTGGAACAGCGGCGCGAAGATGGCCGCGGGCCGCTGGAAGGCCGTCCCCGGGTGGTCCTGCCTGCGCACGGTCAGCCCGAACGGGTCGGCCAGCAGACTCGGCTTGTCCTCTTCGTCCAGGTCCTCCCCGGCGGGCTCGTCGTCGAGCGGCTCGTCCTCGGGCAGGATCTCCAGGATGTCCTCGTCGGCGTCGGCTGCGCCGGCCCGCTGCGCGGCCGCCTCACCGACACTGGCAGCGGCCTGCGCCGCCACCCCTTCGCCGACCTGCCCGGAGGCTGCCGGTGCGGGCTCGGCGCCTGCCAGGTCCGCCTCGGCGGCACCGGCCGACGGGCGCGTCGCCTCCTGCTCGGCCTCCGACTTCTTCCGGGTGCGGCGCCGCTTGACAGGGGCCTCCTCAGCGGCCTGCTCGCCACCCACGGCGGCGCCGGCGTCCGCCGGGCTCTCCGCCACGCCGGTGGCTCCCGCGGCGCTGTCCGCGCCGCTCAGGGCGCCCTGCGCCCCACCGGTGACCTCGGCGGCCTCGGCGGCACTGTCCGCCGCCCCGGAAGCGGCGGCCTCCTCGGCCTTCTTGCTGGTACGGCGACGCGTCGTGGTCACGGTCGACCGGGTCCGCGCGCCACGCTTCGGCTTGTCCACCTCAACGGCGGCGGTCACGGCCTCCTCGACCCGGGTCCCCACCACCTCAGGCGAGACGTCGGACGCCTCCCCGGACACGCCCGCGGGGGGCTCGTCCGGGGTTCCGGCGGCGCGCTGCGCCGCCGTGCTGGGCACGGACCGTCCCTCGGTCACCGAGGGAGCGGCCTGTGCGGCCGGCGCGGTGACCGGGGCCGAAACCGGCTGCTCGGGCAGCTCGGGTGGCGGACCGGCCGGTCGGCTGGCCGCGCGGCGGCGCCTGGTCACCGTGGTCTGTTCTGTTGTCTCCCCGTCAGGGCCAATGGCCCCGGCGTTGGGCTCGTTCTCGTCGAGCATGCGGGCGCTCTCCCGTCAGCCCCCGGGCGCGTCGCCGCGCCGCGCAGGAGCCATCGTGTCTCGTTGTCCGCCACGCCCCCTTTCGAGGGCATGGCGCCAAGTCCTGTCAGTGGTAGCGCCCCGCGGGGCGCCTTCCTCAACCGACGTCGTGCTCACCCGCCGGTCCCGCCTCGCCGCCGCGCGTAGTCTCGCGGTCCAGGTCGAGCGGGTCGGCAAGCGCACCGGTGCTATCGTCCAGCGGCCCCTGCGCCAGCCTGGTCACCTCGGGGGGGACCGGCGGCGCGAAGTCGGCCACAAGGCGCAGCCCTGTGAGCACATCGTCGGGTCGAACGGCAGGCGTCATGTGCCGAACAACCATGCGCAGTATGACACACGACTGTCCAGCCACCTGAGCTGCAGTTCTCTCTGTCCCCTCGGGCACCGTGAGCCTCAGCACGGCCTCCCGCGCGTCGAAGCGGCGCGGACCCTTCTTCATGAGGCGCTCGACCTCCACGGTGCCGGCCGCGAGAAACTTCTCCACCGCTGTCACGGCGAGGTCGCGATCGGCACCGGGCAGGCGCACCTCCCACTCGGAGACTTCCAGGCGGTCGGCCAGCGCGCCGGGGCCGGCCTCGACAACGTCGAGCACATCCAGGCCCGGCGGCAGCGATCCGTCAAGATCGGTCCTGACCTGCTGCGGATCGCACGGCGTCGTGACGCCGATCTCGAGGTATTCGGCTTCGCTGGCAACGCCGGTCGGCGCCGCTCCCGCGTAGGAGATCTTCGGATGAGGCGAGAAACCCGCGCTGTAGGCCACCGGAATGCCGGCACGGCGGACCGCTCTTTCGACGGCCCGCGAGATGTCGCGGTGACTGGTGAAGCGCAGGCGTCCGCGCTTGGCGTAGCGCACACGCAGGCGCTGCACCGTTGGCGCGGGCGGGGGCCCATCGGGAACAGGTTTCAGAGCCTTGTCGTCCTTCCCTTATCAGAGTTCTTTCGTCCCAGGTTCCTTCAGGATATGCCGCCCCGAGGCCTGCCCGGCTCAGGATCATGTACGGCGAGACACCGGGCGCGCACTCAGAGCCGCTAGACGACGGTGAGGGGAAGAAGTTTCCTGCCGGTCGGACCGATCTGGATCTCCGTCCCCATGGTGGGGCAGACGCCGCAGTCGTAGCAGGGGGTCCAGCGGCAGTCCTCGACCTCGCCGCCGTTGACGGCCTCCTGCCAGTCCTGCCAGAGCCATTCGCGATCGAGCCCCGCGTCGAGGTGGTCCCAGGGCAGGACCTCGTTCTCTCCGCGTTCGCGCACGGTGTACCAGTCGACGTCGATGCCGGCCTTGGCCGCGGCCGCCATCCACCGCTCGTAGGAGAAGTGCTCGCTCCAGCCGTCGAACCGCCCGCCGTCCTCCCAGACGTTGCGGATGACGGCGCCGATCCGGCGGTCACCGCGCGAGAGCATGCCCTCGATGATCGACGGCTTGCCGTCGTGGTAGCGGAAGCCGATGGCCCGGCTGTACTCCCTGTCTCCCCTGAAGGAGTCGCGCAGCGCCTTGAGCCGCCTGTCGACGGTCTCGTGGTCGGTCTGACCCGCCCACTGGAACGGGGTGTGCGGCTTGGGCACGAACCCGCCGATGGAGACGGTGCAGCGGATGTCGCGCGAGCCGCTGGCCTCACGGCCCGCCTTGATGACCTTCTTGGCCAGGTCGGCGATGCCGAGCACGTCCTCGTCGGTCTCGGTGGGCAGGCCGCACATGAAGTAGAGCTTCACCTGCCGCCAGCCCTGGGAGTAAGCGGCGGTGACGGTGCGGATGAGGTCTTCCTCGGTGACCATCTTGTTGATCACCTTGCGCAGCCGCTCGGAGCCGCCTTCGGGAGCGAAGGTGAGGCCGGAGCGCCTGCCGTTGCGGGAGAACTCGTTGGCCAGGTCGATGTTGAAGGCGTCAACGCGGGTCGAGGGCAGCGACAGCGAGGTGTTGGTGCCTTCGTACTGGTCGGCCAGGCCCTTGGCGACCTCGCCGATCTCGCTGTGGTCGGCGGACGACAGCGACAGCAGGCCGACCTCGGTGAAGCCGGACTCCTTGATGCCGTTCTCGACCATGGCGCCGATCGTGGTGATCGAGCGTTCGCGAACCGGCCGGGTGATCATCCCGGCCTGGCAGAACCGGCAGCCGCGGGTGCAGCCGCGGAAGATCTCCACGCTGAACCGCTCGTGCACCGTCTCGGCCAGCGGGACCAGCGGCTTCTTCGGGTACGGCCACTCGTCGAGGTCCATGACCGTGTGCTTGTGCACCCGCCACGGCACGTCGGCCCGGTTGGGCGCGACCCGCTTGATGCGACCGTCGGGGTGATAGTCCACGTCGAAGAACTTCGGCACATAGACCCCGCCGGACTCGGCCAGCCGCATCAGCAGCTCGTCCCGCCCGCCGGGCTCGCCCTCGGCCTTCCACTCCCGGATGACCTCGGAGATGGCGATCGCGATCTGCTCGCCGTCGCCCAGCACCGCCGCGTCCAGGAAGTCGGCGATCGGCTCGGGATTGAAGGCGGCGTGCCCGCCCGCGAGCACGATCGGATCGTCCTCGCCCCGATCGGCGGCCAGCAACGGGATGCCGGCCAGATCCAGCGCGGTCAGCATGTTGGTGTAGCCGAGCTCGGTGGAGAACGACAGGCCGAGCACGTCGAAGGCGCGCACCGGCCGGTGCGCGTCGACGGTGAACTGCGGCACGCCCTCGGCGCGCATCAGCGCCTCAAGGTCGGGCCAGACCGCGTAGGTGCGCTCGGCCAGCGTCGCGGGCAGCTCGTTGAGGATCTCGTAGAGGATCGCGACCCCCTGGTTGGGCAGCCCGACCTCGTACGCGTCCGGGTACATCAGCGCCCAGCGCACGTCGGCCGCGTCCCAGTCCTTCACCGTCGAGTTGAGCTCACCCCCGACATACTGGATGGGCTTCTGCACCTTCGGCAGCAGCGCTTCCAGGCGGGGAAAAATCGACTCGACAGGCATACGCCCCACACTAGCGGCGCCCGTCACGTGACCGGTACTTCTAGGCGTACGACGGCTGCCTGCGCACCCGGATTCCCTGCAGCAACCCCACCGCGATCAGGTTCGCGAACGTGGCGGTGCCACCGTAGGAGACGAACGGCAACGGCAGGCCGGTGATCGGCATGATGCCGATCGTCATCCCCACATTCACAAACATCTGGAACGCGAACCAGCACACGATCGTGCCCGCGACCAGCGTCCCGAACCTGTCCTCACACTGCCTGGCGATCTTCAGCCCGCGCAGCAGGACCACGCCGAGCAGCAGCACGACCGTCGCCGCCCCCAGGAAGCCGAACTCCTCGCCCGCCACGGTGAAGATGAAGTCGGTGTGCTGCTCCGGCACGAACCGGCCGGTCGTCTGCCCGCCCCCGAGCAGACCTTTGCCGAACAGTTGCCCGGAGCCGATCGCGATGAGCGACTGCGTGCTGTTGTAGCCGACCCCGCGCGGGTCGACGTTCGGGTCGAGGAAGGCGGTGAACCGCGCGAGCTGGTACGGCTCCAGCATCTCGAAGTAGAACACGCTGAACACCCCGGCCGCGCCGACCAGCGTCAGCAAGGCGATGACCCGCTTGCGTACTCCCGAGATCATCAACGCGGAGGCCGAGATCGCCGCCAGCACCAGCGCGGTGCCGAGGTCGGGCTGCAGCATGACCAGCGCCAGTGACATCGCCGCCACCACCAGCGCCAGCAGCACGTCGAGGCCGCGCGGCCGATCTGTGCCCTCGACCGGCTGGGCGAGCAGCATGGCCGTGATCAGCAGCAGGCCGACCTTGGCGAACTCCGAGGGCTGCACCGCGAACCCGCCGCCCAGCAGGATCCACGAATGCGAGCCGTTGATCGTCGCCCCCAGCGGCGTGAGCACCAGGCCCAGCCCGATCAGCGAGACCAGGAACACCAGGGGCGCGTACGCCCGCACCGCCCGATGGTCCATCATCGAGACCGCTGCGCACAGGAACACGCCGATGCCCTGGTTGAGCAGGTGCTTCTTCAGCAGCCCCGTGGAGCCGGGGGCCCACGTCCTGGTCGACGACCACACCAGCAGAGCGCCGATCACCGACAGCGCGATGACCGCGACCAGCAGCACCCCGTCCAGCCGCCACACGATCGACTCCGGGCCGAACGCCCGCCGGGCGAGCGAGCGCCGCCTCCCCCTCAGCGCCCCGGTGGTCATTCCCTGATCACCGTTCCGTCGGGAGCGAACTTCGGCAGCTTCGACACGGGCTTGCCGCCCGGCAGCGCGGCCGGCCTCTTGATGCCGAAGATGCCCTCGTAGATCGCGCGGGCGGCGGGGGCGGCGGTCTGGGCGCCCATCCCGCCTTGCGAGACCATGACGACCACGACGAAGCGCGGGTTCTTGGTGGGCGCGAAGGAGGCGAACCAGGAAGTGTCCTGCTTGCCCCAGACCTCCGCCGTACCGGTCTTGCCGCCGATGCGCACCTTGTCCATCGGGAAGCCGCTGAACGCCCCGGCCGCGGTGCCGTCGGAGGCCACCTGGCTCAGCGCGTTCTTGATGTAGAGCCGCTCGTTCTCCTTGAGCGGCAGCTTGCCCACCACCGGCACGGGGACCTTCTTGACCACCTTGCCGTCCGGTCGCACCAGCGCCCACCCGATGCGCGGGCTGCGCACCTGGCCGTCGGTCACCAGCGCCGCGTACGCCCGGGCGAGCTGCAGCGGCGTCACCAGCACGTCACCCTGCCCGATGGAGAAGTTGGCCGAGTCACCGGGCCGCAGCACGAAGCCTTCGGTGCAGTTCTCGTGCGCCAGGCGCTTGAGGAAGGCCGCCCGCGCGGCGTCTTTCACCTCCGGATAGCCGGTGCTCGCGCGCTTGCAGTTGGTGGCGCTGGTCTGCGCCCACATCTCCTTCTTCCAGCGGCGGTCGGGGATGCGCCCCGCCGACTCCCCCGGCAGGTCGATCCCGGTCGGGCTGCCGAACCCGAATTTCCTGGCCGTGTTGGCGAACACCTCCTGGGCGTTCTTCTTCGGGGTGCGACCGCCGTCGCGCAGATACTGCTCGAAGGCCGCCCGGTAGAAGATCGTGTCGCACGACTTCACCAGCGCCAGGTGCAGCGACAGCGTGCCGAGAGGGATGCCGCGGAAGTTGTTGAAGGCCCGGCCGCCCACGTTGACCGAGCCGGGGCAGCTGTACTTCCCGTTCAGCGGGTAGCCGGCCCGCAGCATCGACGCCACCGACGACACCTTGAACGTCGAACCGGGCGCGAACTGGCCGTTGATCGCCCGCGACACCAGCGGCTTGCCCGACTTGTCCGACAGCAGGTGACGGTACATCCGCTCGGAGATGCCGCCCGCCCAGACCGCCGGGTCGTAGTCGGGGGCACTGGACAGCGCCAGCACCCGCCCGGTCCGCGGATCGAGCACCACCGCGGCGCCGCCGTCGGCCTGCGGCGCGGACTTCATCGCCTTCTGCAGCGCCTGCTCCGTCACGGCCTGGATGCGGGCGTCGATGCTGGTCACGAGGTGATCCCCGGCGACCGGCTCGACCTCCTGCTCCACGCCGAGGGCCTTGCCCATCCGGTCCACCTGCACCCGGCGCAGCCCCGCCTTGCCCCGCAGCTCCTCGTCGTAGACGTACTCGATGCCGTCGCGCCCGGCCAGGTCCACACCGGAGAACGTGGCCTTCAGCCCGACGCGCTTCTCCAGCTCGTCCTGGGTGACCGGAGACAGGTAGCCGAGCATCTGCGCACCCGCCCGGCCGCCCGGATACTCCCTGACCGCGTGGATCTCCGCCGAGATCCCGGGAAACTCCTCCTGCCGCTCCAGGATCTGCAGCGCCTCACGGGTGTCGACCTTTTCGTCGAGCGGGACGGGTTGGTACGGGGAGCCGGTCCAGCAGGGCTTGGGCACCTTCGGCCCGCAGGGCGTGATCCGCTTGCTCAGGTGGGCGACCGGCCTGCCGAGCACCTGCGACAGCTTGCTCAGCACCTTCAGCCCCTGGTCCTTCATCCTGGTGAGGCCGGTCCGGTCCACCGAGACGACCAGCGCGGTCTTGTTGCGCACCAGCGGGCGGCCCGACGAGTCGAGGATCTGCCCCCTGACGGCCGGCACGATCACGACTCTCGTCCTGGTCTCGGTCGCCCGGTTCACCAGCTCCGGCCCGCGTACGACCTGAACCTGCCACAGCCGTACGGTCAGCGCCGCGAGCAGGATCAGCACCAGCGCCTGCAGCACGATCAACCTGGTCCGCATCCTGGTCATATCGTGTACCTCGGCTGCTGCTGCCCGGCCCGCGCGGTCAGCCAGATCACCACGGGAGCCAGCACGAGTGTGTACACGACGGTCACGGGCACCTGCTCGGTCAGCGTGCTGACCGTCACCCTCGGATCGGAGAGCAATCCGCCGACCGCCGCGGCCAGCACCGGCGCGAGCAGCACGCACAGCACGACGGTGGTGACCCGGCCGCCCGCCCCACGCCCCGCCAGGTAACCGACCAGCGCGAAGACGAACGCGTACAGCCCCGCCAGATGCGCCGTCGGCGGCACGACGTCCACCAGCAGCCCCGTGCAGAACCCGATCACCGCCCCGGCCGCCGGCCCGCGCTGCAGCGCCACGCCCACCACGGCCAGCAGCACCAGGTCCGGCGCGCCCCCGGCCGGCAACGGCAGCCGGTTCACCAGCATGACCTGCGCCAGCACCGCCGCGACTATGACCACGGCCCCTGTCATCGAGCTCCCTCCCTGCGCGGCAGCACCGCGTCCCTCGGGTCACGCGCGGGGCCCCGTACCACCACGCCGACCACGTCCAGCGCCGTGAGGTCCGCGAACGGCTTGGCGTAAGCGATCCTGGTCAGCGCGCCCGGCGTCGCCTCCACCCGTTCGATCACCCCGATCGGCACCCCCGGCACGTACGGAGCGCCATGATGCGAGCCGAAGCTGACCAGGCGCCCGCCTCTGGTCATCGGCGCCGTCGAGTCGAGCAGCCGGAAGCGCAGGAGCCGGCCGTTCTCCCCCACCCCGTGCACGACGCCGATCTCCTGCCCGCCCTCCAGCCGCGCGCCCGCGGCGGACGCCGGGTCGCTCAGCAACACCACGGTCGACGTACGACTGGACGCACGGACGACCCGGCCGATCAGCCCGTCGCCGTTGAGCACGGTCATGTCGGCGCGCACGCCGTCGTCCGTGCCGGCGTCGAGCTCGATGGCGTCCTCGAAGCCCGGCTCGCCGCGCCTGGCGATCACGTTGGCCGGGAGGACTTGGTAGCCACCGAGCCCGGCGAGTCCCAGCAGCCGCCTGAGCTCGGTGGAGCGGGTCTCGTCGAGCTTGTTGGCCGCCAGGCCGGCGCGCAGCTTGGCGTTCTCCTTCTTGAGCCGCTCGATGTCCTCACGGGCGTGAGGAGCGGTGACGACCCCGTGCACGAACCCGCCCACGGAACGGGTCACGGCTCCGCCCACCTGCTCCGCCGTACCGAACACCCACGCACCGGCGGCGCGCAGCTGGCGCATCGGCGAGCCCTCGCCGGTGCGGTGGTCCACGGTCAGGATGACCAGCGCCGCCGTCAGTAGCATTCCCAGGATCAGCCGTGCGTGGCGCGAGTCCCTCATCAGCGTCGCGACTCCGGCACCAGCACCTGCTGCAGCGCCTCGAAGTCCTCCACACATCTGCCCGAGCCGAGCGCGACGGAGTCGAGCGCGTTCTCCACCAGATGCACCGGCATGCCCGTTTCCGCCTTGACCCGCTCGTCCATGCCTCTGAGCAGCGCGCCGCCGCCTGTGAGGGCGATGCCGCGGTCCATCAGATCGCCGGACAGCTCCGGCGGGCATCTGTCGAGCGTCGTCTTGACCGCGTCCACGATCGCGTTGACCGGCTCCTCGGTGGCCTTGCGGATCTCCTCCCCGGACACCACGATCGTCTTGGGCAGGCCGCTGACCAGGTCACGCCCACGGATCTCGGCATGCGCGTCACCGTCACAGGGGAAGGCCGAGCCGATCGCCATCTTGATCTCCTCGGCGGTGCGCTCGCCGAGCATGAGCGAGAACTCCTTCTTCACGAAAGTGATCACCGCCTGGTCCAGCTCGTCGCCGCCGACCCTGATCGACTGGCTGGTCACCACGCCGCCCATGGAGATGATCGCCACCTCGGTGGTGCCGCCCCCGATGTCCACCACCATGTTGCCGGTCGGCTCGTGCACCGGCAGGCCGGCCCCGATCGCCGCGGCCATCGGCTCCTCGACGATGTAGACCTTGCGCGCCCCCGCCTGGTAGCCCGCCTCCTTGACGGCCCGCTGCTCCACGCTCGTGATGCCGCTGGGCACGGCGATGATGATGCGCGGCTTGGCGAAATGACGCCGTTTGTGCACGCGCTGGATGAAATATCGCAGCATTCGCTCGGTGACGTCGAAGTCGGCGATCACCCCGTCCTTGAGCGGTCGTACGGCGACGATGTTGCCGGGCGTCCGGCCGATCATGCGTTTGGCCTCGATGCCGACCGCGACGATCCTGCCGCTGGCGGTGTTGATCGCGACGACCGACGGCTCGTTGAGCACGATGCCGCGACCGCGGACGTAGACCAGTGTGTTTGCGGTGCCGAGATCGACCGCCATGTCACGGCCGAGAAAGGCGAGCTTGCTGCCCATGGGGAACGGAGCCTTCCGTGACGTCGTTCGCCGAATGACTACGGATCGAATTCGAATCGTAACGTGACGTACCCACCAGGCCACGCAATGAGCCCGTGTGCCCCACAAAATTCTCGCGCCCCTCAGCCAACTCCAGCTTTGCCCGGAATGCGTCAGCTGGGCAGTTCTCGGCCGAAAACGAGAAGTGCCCGCTCGGCACGAGGCCGGCGGGCACCACATACGGCGGGGAGAGAGTACTCCCCGCGAGGCTCAGAAGCGGTCGGGGAAGAAGATCTTGATCTCCCTGGCGGCCGACTCGGGCGAGTCGGAGCCGTGGACGACGTTCTCGCCGATCTCGAGGGCGTGGTCGCCGCGGATCGTGCCGGGAGCGGACTTGACCGGGTCGGTCAGACCGGCCAGCGCGCGGAACGCCTCGACGGCCCGGGGACCCTCGAGCACCAGCGCGACCAGCGGGGCAGAGGTGATGAACTCGACGAGCTCGCCGAAGAACGGCCGCTCGGAGTGCTCGGCGTAGTGCGCCTTGGCGGTGTCGACGTCGAGGGTGCGCAGGTCCATCGCCACGACCTTGAGGCCCTTGCGCTCCACACGGGCGATCACGTCGCCGATGAGGCCGCGCTTGACCCCGTCGGGCTTGATCAGGACAAGAGTGCGCTCGGACACGTGGGATTCTCCTTTGAGATGGTCGCGGCCGGCTCTGAGGAACGCCCCGCCGCGTCGCTGAAACTGCGGCTCAGCTTACCGTCCCGCGGCGGTCCTCCAGCTTCGGCTCCTACGCCGGGGCGCCGTCCTCCGGCGACTGCGCGGGCGCCGGCACCGAGGAGACCGCACTGTTCTCCCGTACGTCATCGCGCCGCACGCTGTCGGCCTCCTCCTCCGTGGCGCGGGCACGGCGGGACAGCACCGCGCCCAGGACGATCACCACCACCACGAGGAACCCGCCCACCAGCGCCCACAGGTGCAGCGCGGAGACGAAGCCGTCGACGAGCTCCTGCGCCGAGCTGACGCCCCGCACCATCGTCAGCTGCACACCGGTGCCCAGCAGATAGCCGGCGAGCACGGCGGGCAGGCACAACGCCAGCGCGAACATCGCCGCCCCCACCTCCGCCTGGCCGGACGCCGCCGTGAGCGCCGCGGTCAGCGCCACCGACGCGCCGACCGCGAGCAGGGCGAACGGCACGACCAGCACCAGCCCCTCCGGCGACGGCGTCAGGAACCGCACCGAGGAGAGCCCCGCCACCATCGCCAGCAGGCCGAGCGATGTGACCCACCTGTTCGAGGCGGCGAACCGCCACACCAGGACCGCGGCCGCCACCGCCGCCAGCCCGGCCACACAGAACGGCAGCCACAGCCCCGACAGACCGGGCCCGCCGAGCCCGCGCATCTCCACGTACGTCACCTGAGCGATGCTGGGCAGCAGCACCACCCCGACGGCCACCATCGTGTACGACAACGCGCGGCTCTCGCGGCTGCCCGTGGACGCCAGCGCGAGCAGCCCGGCGATGGCCAGCACAGCCAGGAGGATCACCAGGTCGGCACGCCAGTCCTGGCTCGCGGTGCTGATCGCGAGCACCGCGATGCCGGCCGCCGGCGCGGTGGCCTTCAGCAACCGGCCGCGCTCCTGGAAACGCACGCCCGGCGCCGCGGGCCGCCCGGCGGCCATCCACAGCACCAAGTAGACGGCGGCGAGCGCGAGCGCGATGCCGGTCAGCAGCGGGAACGGCTGCAGCGTGACCTGCCAGCGCGTCACCCCGTCGAGCGGCCACAACGCCAGGGCCTGGGCGCCCAGCAGGCTCAGCGCCAGCATGCCGGCCCACAGGCCGCGCAGCACGGGCGCCCGATCCCAGACGGCGAACAGCGTGGCGGGCAGCAGCAGCCCCGCACCGATGCCGTGCGCCACGCGCAGCACGCCGACCACGAAGACCGACCCGGCGTAACCACCCGCCGCGTCGGCGACGGCCAGCAGCGCCAGGCCGCCGAGCAGGAGATGAGCGGCCTTGACCCGGCGCAGCGCCATGGCGGCGAGCGGGACGGTCAGCATCATCGCCGGAAGGGCGAGCCCGTGGGCCCGCATCAGCTCCACGCGGTCGATCCCGTCGGGCAGCAGCGCCGCGACGACGGACACGGTGTTGGGGATGGCGACGATCGCCAGCGGCAGCGCGGCCACGATGAGCAGCGCGAGCACGGCGTCGGAGAACCACCCGAGCTTTGCGCCGGACACAGCCGCATCCGCGGACCGATGATTTGAGGGGACGGCCATGAGGCTCGACTTTAGCGGGAAGTCACGCCCTCGACACGGCGAGCGACGAATATCGCGGTGATCCACAACGCCGTGAAGAGCGCACCCAGGAAGAACATCGCCGACACCATGAACCCGGTGCAGATCGCCAGGACCTGCACGACACTGCCCATGATGTACCCGGCCGGGCGCTTGAGCAGCCCCGCCGATACCACGCACAGCACGGCCAGCCCGATGCCGACCGTCACCGCCAGCGCCGGCGCGACCCCGCCGACGGAGATCGCCACCGGAGTCACCAGCGCGGCGACGATCGCCTCCATCCCGAGCACGCTCGACCCCAGCCTGCGCATGCCAGGCGTGACCTGGAACGACAGCAGCGAGCCCATCAGGAGCCTTCCGCCTTCAGCAGATGGCGGGCATCCCCCGCCGTGACCACGGACCCGGTGATCAGCACCCCGGTCCCGCTGAACTCCCCTTCGGCGTCGGCCATGCCGATCGCCTGGTCGATGGCCTCGTCCAGCCGCTCCACAACATGCACCCGGTCCTCACCGAAGAGCGGCACGGCCAGCGCCGCCAGCTCACCGGGAGACAGGGACCTGGGCGACGAGTTACGCGTGACGACGATCTCGTCGACCATCGGCTCCAGCAACTCCAGCAGCCCGTCGACATCCTTGTCCGACATGACCCCCATGACGGCGATGACCTTGGCGAAGCCGAACGCCTCCTGCAGCGACTCCAGAGTCGCCTCCATGCCACCCGGATTGTGCGCGGCGTCCACCACGACGGTCGGATTACGGCGTACGACCTCCATCCGGCCGGGCGAGGTCACCTGGGCGAACGCCTGCCGCACCAGCTCCACGTCCAGCGGATCGTCACCACCGGTCAGCGCCTCCACCGCGGCCAGCGCGCACACCGCGTTGCTCGCCTGATGGGTGCCGTAGAGCGGCAGGAAGACCTCGTCGTACACGCCCTTCAAGCCTCGCAGGGTCAGCAGCTGGCCGCCCAGCGCCACCTCACGGCTCAGTACGCCGAACTCCAGCCCCTCACGGGCCACCACCGCGCCCTCTGCGGCGGCCCGCCGCATCAGCACCTCGGCGGCGGGCAACTGCTGCTGCGCCAGCACGGCGGTGCTGCCGGCCTTGATGATGCCCGCCTTCTCGCCCGCGATGCTCGGGATGTCGGGCCCCAGCCGGTCGGTGTGATCCAGCGAGATCGGGGTGATGACGGCCACGGTCCCGTCGGCGACGTTCGTGGCGTCCCAGGAGCCGCCCATGCCGGCCTCGACGACCGCCACATCGATCGGCGTGTCGGCGAAGGCGGCGAACGCCATGGCCGTGAGGAGCTCGAAGAACTGGATCCGCCGCCCCTGCGTGTCGGCCAACTCGACGTAGGGCGCGATCTCCTCATAAACCTCGGCGAAACGCTCCTCGCTCAGCGGCTCACCGTCGACCGTGATCCGCTCGCGCATCGACTCCAGGTGCGGGCTCGTGAACCGGCCCACCCGCAGATTGCGCTCCTTGAGCAGGGCCTCGGTCAGTCGCGCCGTGCTCGTCTTGCCGTTGGTGCCCGCTATGTGAATGACGGGATAGGCCCGCTGCGGGGAGCCGAGCAGATCCACCAGGGCCGCGATCCGGTCCAGCGTCGGCTCGAAATCCCACTCGACGCCACGCTCCATGATCGCGCGTTCAACCGCACGAAAGTCCACCCCTCAACCCTACTGACCACCGCGACCGCTTCCCACGCGGGGCGAGGCAGGATGGCGGAGCGAGGTCGGATGGCATGGGGATGCCGGCGGCGTCTTGGGGGTTTGCGGAGGGCTTCGAGGGCTGGGGAACGCAAAATAGGGGGTCCCCATGCCTCGTAGGCTGGGAACCCCCTATTATCCAGGTGGCATCGCCGTAAGGCGTGGCCTTCCTGTCATACGTGCGTCTCACGTCCGTAGACGTGAGAATTCCGCGGAAATGCAGGAAGGGCCCCGACAGCCAAAGTGTCGAAGCCCTACCTGAAAGATTGTCCGGCGGTGACCTACTCTCCCACACCCTCCCGAGTGCAGTACCATCGGCGCTGAGAAGCTTAACTTCCGGGTTCGGAATGTAACCGGGTGTTTCCTTCCCGCCATAACCGCCGTAACCCTATGAAACACACAAACAACACTCAGCCAACCGTCACCGATTGCCTGAACAACTGCTTGTTGTCTCAGAATTGCGTAGTGGACGCGAGCAACAGGATCCCCCAAGTACGGCGCTGTTCCGGACCCGGCGAAGAGTACAGAACGCAGCACACACCTGAGCAACAATGCTTTGTGGTCAAGTCCTCGGCCTATTAGTACCGGTCAGCTCCACACGTTACCGTGCTTCCACCTCCGGCCTATCAACCCGGTCGTCTACCG